>NZ_CP071446.1:0-1200000 GCF_017358165.1 Thermosipho ferrireducens
AACTTTGACACAATTGTTTCTTGATTTTTTACATTAGGGTATGAGATAATATCTTTTGCACCCTCCCAGTAGAGAAAAAACCCACATGAGGTGTAATCCTATGAAAGATGCGATAATAAAAGCCCTGCGTGAAAAAATTAGCAGACAGCGTTGGGAACACTGGTTTTCTGATTTTTCTGTAAAAAAAATAGACGGCAACCATGTTGTGTTCGAAGTAGGAAATATCTTTGTAAAAGATCACCTTGAAAAAGAGTTTGGAAAGGTGATATCCAAGGTTGTTCGGGAAATACTGGGTAAAAACTCAACATTTGAAATAGTTTATGCCGAAGTTAACACATCGCACCAGAATAGCTTTAAAGATGAAGGAGCTCTTATACGTAAAAGACCACTTTTACTAACACCACTTAACAATAAATACACTTTTGAAAACATGGTAGTCGGCGATTTCAACAGATTCGCTTACAACGTGTTTTTGGAAGCCAGTAAAAAACCTGGATTTTATAATCCTATATTTCTTTACAGCGACGTAGGATTAGGCAAAACACATCTTGCCCAGGCATTAGCAAATTATGTTCTTGAAACAGATCCCGACATGAAAGTAGCGTATTTAACAAGCGAAGAATTTATGAATGAAATGATAACAGCTATAAAAGCAGGAAATACTGAAGAGTTTAGAGAGAAATATAGAAAAAAGGCCGATATATTGATAATAGACGATATACAGTTTCTTATAGGAAAACCTGGAGCACAAATAGAACTTTTCCATACTTTTAATGCCGTTCATGAAGCAGGAAAACAAATAATAATATGTTCTGATCGTCCACCTCAAGAATTGAAAGATTTTCATTCGAGAATGGTCTCGCGCTTCCAAATGGGAATAGTTGTGAAAATAGAAAAACCTTCTAAAGACGCATTAATAAAAATAGCAAGAAAAATTATGGAGGTTAAAGGTGGAGAAATAAATGACGAAATATTACTCTACGTGGTTGACATATTTGATAGTCCCAGACTCCTTCAGGGAGCAATACTAAAACTAATCGCATATAAGAACCTTTTTGGTGAACTTAATATGGAAATAGCTCGTTCTTTGCTCCCGTCAGTAAGCTCTAAAAATACAGACAACGACAAACTCCTTGAGATCGTCTCAGAAATGTTTGATTGTAATAAAGAAGATATACTTTCAAAAAAACGATTGAAAAACATATCTTTTGCAAGAAAAATAGGGATGTATTACGCTCATAAATACTTAGGTATGTCAACCCGGGAAATTGGCCGCCTTTTCAACAAAACCCACTCTTCTGTTGTTCAGAATATAAGACAAATAGAGGAGTCTTTAAAACAAGGTAATTTAGCTATAAAAAGTTATCTCAAAAGGCTTAATAAAAGTATAAAAGGTTTTGCAGAAGGTGGGACTCTGTGATATAATGAATTACGAATCATGATATCAGGAGGTGAATAGGGTGAAAGTAAGAGTTGATGAAGCAACATGTATTGGCTGCGGTGTTTGTGAAAACCTTTGTCCAGATGTTTTCAAATTGGATGACAACATGAAAGCAAAAGTGCTTCAACCAGAAACAGATCTTGATTGTGCAAAAGACGCCGCAGATAGTTGTCCAACAGCAGCAATTATTATTGAAGAATAATTTTAAAAATAAAAGGTCGGCAGCCTGCCGACCTTTTTTTAAAGAATTTTTTCCGAAATAGCTTTTGCTTGAAGGAAAAGTCCAAGATAGTCTCTTCCACCCGCTTTACTGTCTGTTCCTGACATATTGAAGCCCCCAAATGGATGGACTCCAACCAGGGCACCAGTACATTTTCTGTTAAAATAAAGGTTTCCCACATGAAATTCCTCTTTTGCCTTTTCTATCCTATCTCTTGACTTTGAATATAAAGCTCCTGTTAGTCCATATTCTGTAGAATTTGCTATATGAAGCGCTTCTTCAAAATCGTTAGCCTTTATAATAGCTAAAACAGGACCAAATATTTCTTCCTGAGCAATTCTTGCATTTCCATCCACATCTTTAAAGATAGTAGGTTCTATGAAAAATCCTCCTAATTCTTCTCTTGTATTACCCCCAAAAATTAAGTTGCCTTCATTTTTCCCAATCTCTATATAAGCCTTGATTTTTTCAAAAGCTCCATGATTAATGACTGGTCCTAACCAGTTTTCTCTGAACCTCACATCGCCCATTTTTATTTTTTCAGCTTTTTCTATAACTTTCTCTACTAATTTGTCATAAACATCTTTTACTATAATGGCTCTACTACCGGCGCTACATTTTTGCCCTTGAAATCCAAACGCACTTGTCACAATTCCCTCAGCAGCAGAATCAAGATCAGCTGTTTCATCAACAATTATCGCGTCTTTCCCACCCATTTCAAGGATGGTTCTTTTGATCCAGATTTGTCCTGGTTGAGGCCTGGCAGCAAGTTCATTTATTCTAAGCCCTACGTCTTTCGAACCGGTAAAACTTATAAACCTTATTTTAGGATGCTTTACCAGATATTCTCCGGCAAGCGCACCGCTTCCAGGTAAAAAGTTCACAACTCCATCGGGTAGTCCAGCTTCTTGCAAAGCTTCAAAAAATTTCGCTGCAATAACAGTGCTATCACTTGCTGGTTTCAAAACAACTGTATTCCCGGTGACTATTGCGGCACTGGTCATTCCAACAAGAATGGCAAGAGGAAAATTCCATGGTGGTATTATAGCTCCCACTCCAAGAGGTATATATCTTAACTCATTTTTTTCTGTTGGTATGCGAACTAAAGGTTGTTCAGAGGCGTATCTGAGCATTTCACGGGCATAAAACTCCAGAAAATCGACAGCTTCCGCAAAATCCGCATCTGCTTCCACCCAGTTTTTTCCAACTTCATATATCATTGTTGCACCAAATTCAAATCTCTTTTTTCTAAGGATATCAGCCGTCTTAAGCAAAAATTCAGCTCTTTTGTAAGCAGGTGTTTTACTCCAAGTCTTAAATGCTTCCCAGGCCTTTTCCACAGCTAACTCAGCTAATTCTTCTGTTGCTGAATTTGTGTATCCTACAATTTCATCTGTTTTGCTTGGGTTGATCGATTTAATCTTTTTATCGCTTTTGTATGCCTTCCCTCCAATAACTATGTCATACTCCTTTCCAAATTCTACAGCAACTTTTTCCAGGGCTTTTTTCATCATAAATTCAGTTTCAGAATTGGAAAAATCTGCAATTTTCAGATTTTCAAATGGTTTTAGGATCATAAAGTTTGTTGCCTCCATAAAGTTTCCCCCTCCTTATTGGTAAAGTGTAAGTTAAATAAGTTGAAGTAACCGTTAAATATTATATAACTTTGCAGTCATAAATGAAAAACAATTCATTAACTCCTATTAATACAAAAAACGCAAATTTTCAGGTAAAATTGTGCTATAATTCAAGGTGATAAATTTTCAAAACTTATGATAAAATTTCTAATACGATTGAATAAACAAAGCAAAAAACAACGGAGGTGCTTCTTAAATGAAACATTTTGTCAGTGTTATCATTATGGTAATTTTTGTTACAACCATTTTTGGGCTTGATTTACAAAAAGCCGAATCGATTTACTTAAATTACCTTGAAGCCTATTCAAAGAAACTCGATGAACCTTTCGTTAACGATATCAGACCAATTATCGAAAGAGAGTTACCATTGTATCGATTTTACAAGATAAGATTAGTTGGAAGCGTTGAAAAAACAGACGTCACGAAAAAAGTGGGAGATTATTTGAATGTTATTTACAGAAAATTTAAGGGAACAAGCGAAGAAGAACAATTTGCAAGAGCCGCTTTCTTTGCCTATCTGGAAGCAATCCTTGAAAGAAAAAAATTTGGACCAAGTTTTATAAAAGCCTCTCCAAACTTTAATCAATTTTTTAATTCATATCAAAATAAAGTGATTTTCGCAGCAAGAAGTTATTTTACAGATTTATTAGCTGCTCATCTTGGCGCAGATATTGAACTTCCTTATGACATCGATGCTCCACATTATAATTTTGAATTTAACTACAAACCAAGATATAAAGGTGGCTATGATTATGAAATAAAATACTTAACAAGTTCAGAAGAACTTATAAAAGCTTTTTCCAGTTATGTTGAACTCCTTTCAAAGAAAAAGCCAGAAATTATTGGTAAAAGCATAGGACGTTACGGTGGATTAATGCAAAGAAATATAATAAAAGTTATTGCGGGGTTAAAAAATGATTATTCGGAAAAAATAGCGGAAATCACCCCAAAAGCAGCAAATTTCTGGTGGATACGATGGTTTGTATATGGAGGATTACTTGCGATAATCTTTTATATGAAAAAGAACTGGGAATTGATACTAACGTTAATTTCTATATCTGAAATAATTTATCTGTTTATAGCATTCGACTCTCTGTCAACAGGCAACGCTGCACTATATGGGCTAATTTCATTTTTTGCCTTTTTGAGCTCAATATATATTTTCTTTAAAAATCGCAGGTACCTGCAATTCAGTATGGCAATACTGCTTCTTATTTCTCTATTTGTCCCAACCTTTTTCATTAAAGAACTTGTTATGGCTAATAACTCTGGTTTCGATAATTCTGTTTATTATGATACTTTGTTTGGAGATGTTGTTAAAGATCAATATTCAAAATTTTCCAATATTATAAAGAACTTAACTTCCATTGTTAACTCGAGCATAGGAGAAACCGAAGATATTGTTCAGAGACTTAAAATAAGAACCAAAGCTTTAGATGGTAAAATAAAAGATGAAAATTACATGAACGTTGTTAGTTTTGAAAAAAGAATATTTGATGTAAAAAACATAGAAGATGAGCTGGAAAATTATCAGATAGAGGAAGGAATAAGATACAAGCAATATAAATCTTCAGAAAAAGCATTAAAAAGTTTTTCAAAAAAATTATCAAGAATAGTGGATGAAAAATTTGAAGCAGATTATTTGAAAGAACTTGGAAAGAAATTATATTACCCTGAAATTCAACCCACGCTTTCAAAAATTGAAGAAACAATTAAAAATGTTGAAGACTCAAAAAGCGCTCCGGCTACTTTCATAAAAGAAAAGTGGGGAATAATTACGTTTTTGACGCTTTCAATTGCTATGTTTTTAAGCGCGGTTAACTTCAAACAAGATGTTTTATGGTACGTGGCATCAATTATTTCAGGAATTTTAATGCTAATAAACCCGCTGGATTTCTTGGTACAATATGGAGTTCCAATATTGAAAGTTAATTACTCTTTTGCAATTCCAATCGTATTAATTCCTGTAGTTGTATTAACAATAGTTAGAATTTTAAAGCCTTCCCGTAAGGGAGTGTAAACATTACTTTGGAAAAGGAGGGAGCTTTTATGAAAAAGCTGTTTGTTTTTGCGATATTGGCTTTACTCATGGTTTCTGTTTTTGCTTTCAAAGCTATCATGGTGACTGATACAGGTGGTCTTGGGGACAAATCTTTCAATGATGGTACATGGGCTGGTATAAAGAGAGCAGCAGAGGAATTAGGGATAGAAACAAAAGTTATACAATCCTACGAACAGGCAGATTATATTTCAAACCTTACAAAAGCGGCACAGGAAATTCAAAAAGAGCCTGATGGAGGAATAGTTTATGCAGTTGGATTCATGATGACAGACGCACTCTTTGAAGTTGCACAACAGTTCCCGGATGTTTATTTTGCTGGAATTGACATTGCCCCACCTACAGATGTAGTTCCACCAAATGTCATATCATTCCTCTTTAAGGAACAGGAATCAGCATTCCTGGTTGGTTACGTTGCTGCAGCCACTACAAGAACTGGAAAAGTAGGATTTATCGGTGGTATTCCAATTCCACCAGTGGAAAGGTTTAGATACGGTTTTGAAGCTGGTGTAAAAGTTTACAACGAACTTCATGGTACAAATGTCACAATCCTCAAAGGGTACGCTAACAGCTTCAGCGATCCAAAGAAAGGTAAAGACCTTGCTCTTGCTCAATTTGCAGAAGGAGCCGACGTTATATTCCATGCAAGTGGAGCTGTTGGTAACGGTGTTATAGAAGCAGCCAAAGAAAAGATGGTATCTCTGGTTGGAAGCGAAGACATGGCAAAAATTATTGAATATGCATTTGAAAATGGCGGATTTTTTGCCATGGGCGTTGATGTTGATCAGGATTACATGGCACCTGGCGTAGTTCTCGCAAGTGCCATGAAAGGTGTAGACACAGCATCTTATTACGGTGTAATATGGGCCTACAATGGTGAATGGACACCAGGTATTCATACGCTCGGTCTTGCAGAAAACGGTGTCAGACTCAGTCCAATGAAATATACAAAAGGGCTCATTTCCAACAGAACAGTTGCAGAACTTGAATACCTTGTTTACTTAATCAAACAGGGAATTCTTGTAGTTCCTAATACAGAAGAAGCACTTAAATCTTTCAGAGTTCCAAATATAGTATTCCCATTCTAAAAAATATTAAGGGGGCAATTTGCCCCCGTTCTGCTTTGTCATTCAACTGAGGAGAAATCTTTAGTTGAGTGACAAAGAGGAACGTGGAAAGGAGGAGAATAAACTGTGTATGCGGTGGAAATGGTTGGCATAGTCAAACGCTTTCCTGGCGTTTTAGCAAATGATCATGTGACTTTGAAAGTGAAAAAAGGAGATATCCACGCTATAGTTGGTGAAAACGGAGCAGGTAAAAGTACCCTTATGAACCAATTATATGGTCTTTACCACCCAGACGCCGGAGACATCTTCATAAACGGAAAAAAAGTGAAAATTCGAGGTCCAAGAGACGCAATACGTGAAGGAATAGGAATGGTCCACCAGCATTTTATGCTTGTAGATACATTAACTGTTGCTGAAAACGTAGTTCTCGGCTCTGAACCTACAAAAGGATTAAACTTTGACCTGAAAAAAGCGAGAAATGAAGTGAAAGAACTTTCTGAAAAATATGGACTCTTAGTGGATGTTGATGCAAAGATAGAGGATATACCCGTTGGAATGCAGCAACGTGTAGAAATCATAAAAACTCTTTACAGAGGCGCAAATATAATAATTCTGGATGAGCCTACGGCTGTTTTAACACCGCAAGAAGTTGAGGAACTCTTTGAAATCATGAGAAAGCTCAAAGCTGATGGTAAAACAATTCTATTTATATCACATAAATTGCATGAGGTGATGGAAATAAGCGATAGAATAACCGTTATGAGACTTGGTAAAGTTACAGGAGAATTAGAAACTTCCAAAACTAATCCAAAAGAAATAGCACGTCATATGGTTGGACGTGACGTTGTTTTAAGGGTTGAAAAAGAACCACACAAAGCCAAAGATATTATATTTGAAATTAGAGATTTAAGGGTTAGAGACAACAGAAATTTAGAAGCCGTTAAAGGAATATCGTTCGCTGTAAGAAAAGGAGAAATAGTAGGTATAGCAGGTGTAGCCGGTAATGGTCAAACAGAGCTTGTGGAAGCCATAACGGGTCTTAGAAAAGTTGAAAGTGGGCAGATAATCTTTAATGGAGAAGATGTGACAGGTGCTACAGTAAAGGAATTAAGGCAATTTGGTATGGCACATATTCCTGAAGATAGGTTAAAGCACGGACTTATAAAAGAGTTCGAAGCTTACTATAATGTCATTTTAGGTCAACATTACAATCGACCATTTTCCAATGGAACATTTTTAAATCACAAAGCAATGTTTGAATACACAAAAGCTTTAATGGAAGAATTTGATGTTAGGCCAAGGATAATCGAACATTTAGGTGGAAACTTTTCCGGAGGAAATCAGCAAAAACTGGTAGTTGGTAGAGAGATAAAAATGAATCCTAAATTTATAGTGGTTGCACAACCTACAAGAGGGCTGGATGTAGGAGCTATAGAATTTATCCATAAGCAAATTTTGAGATTAAGAGCACAGGATGTTGGAGTATTATTAATTTCAATGGAATTGGAGGAGATTTTCTCGTTAAGTGATAGAATTCTGGTTATGTATGAAGGAGAAATAATGGGAGAAGTAAAACCCGAAGAAACAACCATCGAAGAAGTTGGTTTGATGATGACTGGACATAGATTAGAAGAGGTTCGGAGGGGATAAGATGAACAAAAAGATATGGTCGATTCTTGTACCTGTTGTTTCAGTAATTATTGCTTTGTTATTCTCTGCTGTCATTATTGTGCTTATCGGTAAAAGTCCTTTTGAAGCTTACGCAGCCCTTTTGAGAGGAGCTTTTAGTTCAAAGCAGGCAATAGCCGATACTGTTATAAAAACCACTCCTTTGATTTTGACAGGACTGGCGGTAGGTTTTGGTTTCAGAGCAGGAGTGTTTAACATTGGTGCGGAAGGTCAAATGGTTATGGGTGCTTTAATTGCCGCTGCGTTTGCAGGAAACTTTGGCTCATTACCCCCGGTTGTTGCAATACCACTTA
The DNA here is from genome assembly GCF_017358165.1 of Thermosipho ferrireducens. NCBI lineage: Bacteria > Thermotogati > Thermotogota > Thermotogae > Thermotogales > Fervidobacteriaceae > Thermosipho > Thermosipho ferrireducens. The sequence continues at coordinate 8,407 of NZ_CP071446.1, forward strand.
CAATGCTTATTGCAATGAGTGTAGGTGCTGCATACGCTGCAATTGCAGGGTATCTTAAAGCAAAGACAGGTGCTCATGAAGTTGTTACCACAATAATGCTAAACTGGATAGCAACATATTTTGCTTCTTACATGGTTACAGGACCTCTTGCAGTTGGTTCTGGAACACCAAAAAGTCCTGAAATAGCTGATTCTGCTCAACTTCCGATTTTAATGAAAGTAGGGGCTATAGAAATGAGTAGTGGAATAATTATAGCTATTGTTGCAGCGATATTCATGTATATACTTTTAAACAAAACAGTTACTGGTTATGAAATAAAAGGAGTAGGATTCAATCCATACGCTGCTGAGTACGGTGGAATAAGTGTTGGAAAAAATGTAGTCCTTGCTATGGCTGTAAGTGGTGCACTGGCTGGACTTGCAGGAGCAATGGAGCTAATGGGAGTTCATCATAGATTCCTTGGAGAACTTTCAGGAGGTAAAGGATTTGATGGAATAAGTATCGCATTGATAGGTCAAAACAACCCAATAGGAATAATATTCGCAGCACTTCTTATAGGTGCCCTTAGAACTGGAAGTAATGAAATGCAATTTATAGGCGTCCCAAAACACATGGTAATGATCGTTCAAGGTATAGTAATCTTCCTGGTAGCCGCTGATAGAATTGTACGTACTATTATGATCAGAAAGAGGGTGAACGCATGAGAATTCTGGAAGCAATCTTTCTGGTTTTTATAAACCCCCTATTTTATAAAATAACTTTAACAGCATCAACACCGTTAATATTCGCCGCTCTTGGAGGGGTGTACAGTGAAATAACAGGAGTAGTAAATATCGCTCTTGAAGGAATAATGCTCATAGGTGCATTTACTTCTGTAGTTTTTACATGGTTAACTGGAAATGTGTGGATCGGAGTATTTATGGCCATTGTATCAGGAGTTGCATTGGCATGGTTACACGCATGGGGAAGTATAAAATGGGCAGGCGATCAGGTGGTTTTAGGTACTGCGATAATCCTCATTGCTCAGGGTGTTACAGGCTTCTTGATGGAACCAATATTTGGAAAACCTGGACAAACAGACTTTGTTGGAAAAATAGAGGAAATTAAAATTCCGGGTGTAGCAAAGGTCCCTTTCATTGGAAAAATTATAGGAGAATTGAGCCCAATGGTATATATTGCTTTTGCAAGCGTGGTTTTTTCATGGTGGTTAATTTATAAGACAAAACTTGGACTTAGAATGAGATCTGTGGGTGAAAATCCAGAAGCCGCAGATACTCTGGGAGTTAATGTGTATGGCATAAGATACTTTGGGGTGTTAATGAGTGGAGTCTTTGCTGGAATAGCAGGTGCATATCTTAGTATAGGTGAAGTGGGTCATTTCAGAGAACTTATGACAGGCGGTAGAGGTTTTATTGCACTTGCTGCAATGATTCTTGGAAAATGGAACCCTGTAGGCGCAATGCTCGTAAGTATTCTGTTTGGAGCCTCAAGTGCATTTGCAAATCAACTTCAAAGCAGTTCCTTGATACACGTTCCAGCTACTGTTAAGCCATTGTTTGATATGATACCTTTTATACTGACTATAATAGTTGTGGCGGGATTTGTTGGTAGATCAAGACCGCCTAAAGCAGATGGTATACCTTATGAAAAAGAAGCATAAAAGGCTTACTTAAGGAGGGGGGATCATGGGAGATATGAAAGATATCACTGTGAGAACAGTCATGGCCATTCTTATTGACAATCGTGAGGTGTCTGCAACAAAAGTTCAGGAGCTTTTAACAGAGTATGGATGTTACATCAAAACACGATTGGGGCTCCATGAAGGTGTTCCAAACTACTGTTCAAACTCAGGACTTATTATTCTGGAACTTGTAGATGATGAGAAAAAGCATGAGGAGCTTTGCAAAAAACTTAATGAAGTATCCGGAGTAAAAGCAGATTTTATGAGACTTCATTTTTAACACATATTACCTCCCCTTTTCACAGGGGAGGTTTTTAATTAACACAACTCTAAGGTGGATAATATGTGCAAACGAATTTTAGTTTACGGGATAGTTCAAGGGGTAGGTTTTAGATACTGGACGTATAATATAGCAAAAAGCTTAAAAATAAATGGATATGTTAGAAATCTTCCAGATGGTTCTGTGGAAATTGTTGCATGTGGAGACAAAGAAAACTTGAGTGGTTTTATTAAAGAGATTTCAAAAGGTCCTATAACAGCAAGAGTTGATAACGTTCAAATAGAAGACACACAATACACTGATACGGGATTTAAAATAACATATTAAATATAACTGCCTGTTATTTTCTGATCTGGTTAGAGTAAATCTAATTTGCATGCTGCAAGGTTATTTTTTAAAATAAAGTGTCATATTGCGTGGTACTTTGATATTTTTTGAAATGTAAGTGAATTTTTGATTCTTTAGTTTTCGGGTTATTGACACTCTTTTAGTCGTGTGCTATAATAATTCACGGCTTTGGTTGACGGGGTGTAGCGCAGTCGGCTAGCGCGCCTGTCTTGGGAACAGGAGGTCGCTGGTTCAAGTCCAGTCACCCCGACCAGCAGGCGGGTGTAGCTCAATTGGTAGAGCACCGGCCTTCCAAGCCGGGGGTTGCGGGTTCGAGTCCCGTCGCCCGCTCCAGGAAATGGTAAGCGCCCGTAGCTCAATAGGATAGAGCATCGGACTTCTAATCCGAGGGTTGTGGGTTCGACTCCCGCCGGGCGCGCCAGAGTGGAGTTTGAAATATATAAATATTTTTTATTTGTGGTGGCTATAGCTCAGTTGGTAGAGCGCCTGACTGTGGATCAGGTGGTCGTGGGTTCAAATCCCACTAGCCACCCCATTTGTTTTATAAAAACGCGCCCGTAGCTCAACAGGATAGAGCGTCGGACTTCGGATCCGATGGTTGCGGGTTCAAGTCCTGCCGGGCGCGCCAGTTGTTACTATTTTGAAGATTCAAAACTGTGCTGTAGCAAACTTATTCTCATCACAAGGGAAAAGGAGGTATCTTCCATGGAAGTACTCAAGGTTGCATCAAACTCTAATCCAAACAAAGTTGCAGGGGCTCTTGCGGGTGTTATTAGAGAAAAAGGAAAGGCAGAGGTTCAAGCAATAGGGGCCGGTGCTGTTAACCAGGCAGTTAAAGCTATTGCTATTGCGAGAGGTTATCTGGCACCAAGCGGAATTGACCTTGTATGCGTACCTGCGTTTACAGATGTAAGTATTGAAAATGAATCAAGAACTGCGCTGAAATTTATCGTTTTTCCACGTGAGTAATAGAATAGAAAAAACCCCCGATGGAGATCATCGGGGGTTTAATTTTTTTTATTGTTTCAATTATTTTCGCTCATATCGAGGACTATCATCATAATCCTTTATTAATCCTTTAAGTCCTTTTTGAATATATTCAACAACCACATCTGCCAGTACAAAGCCTGTATCATAACCTGAAGATTTGTTTGCTTTCAACATAGAATAACCATCTCCACCACCGGCCATATAATTATTTGTAGCAACTACGTAAACTTTGTCCAGGTTCAGTGGTTGACCGTTTACATAAACTTCTGTTACTTTTCCATTTTCACTTTTCCATGTAAGTCCTCCTACCTGTAGAAAAGCTCCTTTTCCTTCAGGAATTGTAGCAGCATATTCAAGAACTTTCATAATTTCTGATCCTTTGAGTTTCATTACATACACAGTATTTCCAAACGGAAGAACTGTAAGTATATTTCTTATAGTTATTTTTCCAGGCTGTATTGATGCTCTAATACCTCCTCCATTCTGGAAGGCAATATCTGCACCTGTTTTCCATATCATCGCATCTGCTATAATGTGTGCGAGGTTGGTATCTCCAGAACGTACATGAGCGCGTTCGCCATCAAGAAGAATCTTTGTCTCTCCAATTACAGTATCGAGCTTTTCAGAACCTATCTTTTTGAATACATCAAGTGGAGTTTTAACATATACAGCTTCAGGATATGGTTTGCCTACGTATTCGTAAATGGATTTACCATTTTCATCTTTACCTTTATAGTTCTTTAAATTCACAGGAATAGCTTCCCATGACCAGTTGTTAATTTTTCCATTTTCTACTTCAAGCTCGAGTTTCCCTAATTTTTTGCCCCATTCCCATGACTGTACGATAATTGTTCCGTTTACAACTTTTGCCTCTTTTAAATTTGTGTGGCTATGACCATCTACTATAATATCGATCCCATTTACAGCTTTTGCAAGTTGCTCTGATGTTGTATAGTTTCCAGAATGTTCCATTCCCATCCCAAGATGAGTAAGAGCAACAACGATATCTGCTTCCTTTTTCAATTCTGGAACAAGTTTTTTCGCAACTTCAATTGCGTTTTTAAATTCTAAATCTCCACTGTAAAGTGGTTCTAGAATAGCAGTTTCTTCAGTTGTAAGGCCGAATATTGCGACTTTAACTCCTCCAACATTTTTGATAATATAAGGTGTAAAGAAAGGTTTTCCATTTTTGTATATATTTGCTGACAAAAATGGAAATTTTGCTATATTCATTTGATAGTTGAGTACCTCACGTGGCTTATCAAACTCGTGGTTACCAACAACCATTGCTGTAAGTCCTATTCTGTTAAACGCGAAAATATCAGGAAAAGCGTTGAGAAGGTCAGATTCTGGAACACCTGTATTTAAGTCACCAGCGTGAAGGAAAAGGACATTTGGGTTTGAAGCTCTTTCTTCATCGATAATTGATGCTATTACCGCATATCCACCAATACCAGGGTTGCGCCATTCACTAAACGGCCATGCATGACCATGTGTGTCATTAACATGAAAAATCGTTACTTTTGTGCCAAACAATGTTAAAGCTATAACCAACAAAACCAGAGTTAAAAGTTTAACCTTTTTCACAATAAACACCTCCCCATTATGAGATAATAAAATAAAGACTTTACAGCAGAACACATTAATTTGTTTCTTCTAATTCCTCTTCGATCATTTGTTTGCGATACATTTGAGCATATAATCCACCCTTTGATAGGAGTTCCTCGTGAGAACCTTTTTCTACAATTTTCCCTTCATCAAGTACGTATATTATATTTGCATTGCGTAAAACTTTTAACCTGTGAGTTATGATTATCATTGTTTTATCTTTCATGGTGTTTCTCAGACTGGAAATGATTTTTTCCTCTGTTTCTGGATCAACAGCTGAAAGACAATCGTCAAATATATAAACATCCGCATTCCTCATTAAAGCCCGCGCTATTGTCACACGTTGTTTCTGACCACCTGAAAGTGACACTCCTCTTTCTCCAACGACTGTTTTGTACCCTTCTGGAAATTGTTTTATATCCTTATCAACAGCTGAAAGCGACGCGTATGCTTCAACTAACTCTTCATTGTAATCTTCCATACCAAAAGCTATGTTTTCTTCAACACTGGTTGAAAAAAGAAAGGTTTCTTGTGGAACATAAGAAATTTTTGTTCTCACTATATCAGATGGAATGTAATTTATATCAATGCCATTTATAAAAAGATGACCTTTGCCTACAGGATAGAATTTACTTATAATTTTTACCAATGTAGATTTTCCACTTCCAACCGTGCCGACAATGCCAACAAGCTGACCGGATTTTATTTCCATTGAGACATCTTTGAGCACAAGCCTTTCAGTAAAAGGATAGGAAAAGTTCAAATTTTCAATTTTAATAGAATCGATACTTTTAATCTCTACAGGTTCTTCTGGTTCAGTAACCAGTGGAGGAGTTTCTAATATCTTTCTAATTCTTGCATATGATGCGCGGCCTCGTTGTATCATGTTTATTACCCACCCATAAGCAGTTAACGGCCACACAATCATACCTATGTAACTATTAAAAGCAATGAAAGCACCAAGTGAAACGGTTCCCTTTATTACCATTGGCCCTCCATAAACTATGGCAAGAAAATAAGCAAGAGAGCTTATAAAATGAATAGAAGGCCACATGACTCCCCACAATTTTATTAAAGAAATATTAGCCTTAAAATTGTTATTAGCTTTAGTTGAAAATATTTTTTCAAATTTCGGCAGTATTGAAAACGTTTTTACAATACGAATACCATCGATTGATTCTTCAATAAACCCACTCATATCAGAAAATGTATCCTGAACAGTTTTGGAACGCGTAAAAATAAATTTTCCAAAGCTTGCTGAAATTACTATTATAAATGGAAGAGGAATTAAAGCTATGAATGTCAAGCGCCATCCAACAGTGGTAGCCATAAAAAATAATGTTATAGAGGACATAAAGAGCGCATCTACCATCAAAACTATACCGGGTCCAAGCATCCGCTCAACGTTATTCATATCGTTGGTAAAATGTGCCATTAAATCGCCACTTCTATTTTTATCAAAAAAACTCATATCCAGGGATAATATTTTCTTGTAAAGATAATTTCTCGCTTCATAAACAAACTTTCGTGAGCTTCCTATAATAAAAAATCTCCAAAAAAACCTTGAAAGGAACATACCCAAAGCCACGCCAACTATAGACCACGACAAAATGGCTATCAATGAAATGTCAGGAGTACTTGTGTTGAGAGTATCTACAGCCTTTGATATAAATCTGGGGATAAGAAGCTGGAGGGTATCTACAATTATAAGCATTATTATTCCAGCTAAATAAAAAGGCCAACGCCTTTTCAAAAAATCCTTTATCAATTCCTTCACCTCTCAAGCAGGATGTATCCCATGAATATATCACTCTCTCCAGAATTTGAATTAAAATCTCCATCTCTTGAATATGTGTAACCAGTAAAATACAATTTGTTCCCGGCTAATTTTCCAACAATAGCTGTATCATTATCGAAACCACCAGATACTCTACTCCAGATGAGTTTATCATTAGTGATTTTCATAACGAAATAATCTTTTAAACCTTTTTTATTGTAAAAATCTTTGTAGAAAATGCCAGAGGTTGATGTAGTGGAACCAATTAATATTATACCATCATCCAGTGCAAGAAGTTCATTACACACATCATTTCCGTTTCCACCAACTGTTAATTTCTTTACCAGAGTTCCATCTTTGTCGAGCTCAATTAAAAGAATATCACTTCCTCCATAGTTCTTTGCAATATCATTATCACTGGAATAAGTTTTCATCGCAACTATTATATTCTGATTGTATTCAATGGCTGCAGAAGCTTTATCTATATCTTTCCCTCCAAAAATTCTACTCCAGAGCAATTTTCCATCTTTCGAAATAGAAAATATCCACACATCGAATTTTCCATAGTTTTTTGGAACAAGATAATCAGAAGACCTTGTATTAGCTACTATTACGTACCTATCTTTTAAATCCAGAATCTTAACCGCATTATCAAGAGAACTACCGCCATAACTTTTAATCCATTGAACATCTCCTTCAAAATCTATTTTCATAATAAAAATATCGTTCCATCCAGAGCGTTCTCCTTTAATAAAATCTGCCGACCAGCTACTCCCCAATACAATAAAACCATCCCTGATTTTTATCATATCAACAGCTGTATCTTTTTCATTGCCTCCATAATATTTTGTCCATAGTTCATTGCCGCTTCTATCAAGCTTTTTAACGAACATATCACCATTATTTATTTCATCGTTTCCAAGTATATAAATATAATCTTTATTAGAAAGTACTTTTACACCTTCCTGATTCCTATCCCGCATAAAAGTTTTCACCCAGCTAATCTGGAATCCTTCAGTTTTCAAAAGAATCAAGTCATCATCAACTTTGTTTTTTTTCAATTGTTCAGAAGTACCTAATATCAGAAACGTTTCGTCTTCCAGAAGATACATATCATTTACAACATCAGAAAATTTTTGTCCGTAAATAACTTTTATGTTCACATAAGGACCTGTTGAAAATGAATTTATACTGCTCTCAGATGAGTTTCCAGAATTATCCTTTGCAACAATTTTCCAGTAATAAACTGTAAAAGGTTCTAAATTTCTAAGTTCGTAAATGTTATTTTTGTAGTTCTTTGAAATTAGTTTCATTTTATCAATAGATTTCCCGATGTAAATATCATAACTTATATCTTCACTATCAGGATCTACACCGGACCATTTCAAAACAACCTTCTCAGGCATACTAATTGATCTATTCCCTGGAAATATAAGGCTAACTTCAGGTGGTTGATTCAAATCTGGCATTTTAATGGTAATAGTATCACTTTCATTTTTTGCCCCATAAGGATCTTTCGCAATTAACTTTACACCATATAGAGCTCCAGGTGATGCGTTTTCTAAAGTGTAGCTATTTGTTTTTAAATCTTTTAAAATCATAATTTTGGTTTGGTCTTTGTACAACGTAAGATCATATTTTACAGGATCACCATCTAAATCTTTTACTTTTTTCCAGGAAATAATAAGATTGTTTTCTTTTTTCATCACGGTAACCGAAGGTTTTGCAGGAGGATGATTTTCAACTTCAAAACTCCAGATAGGACTCTCTGAAATTCCTCCATACTTATCCCTGGCAATTACTTTCCAATAATAATTTCCAGGTTTTGGAAGTTTTATTGTAATTCTATTCTTATCGAGAGATTTCGCGTAAAGTTGAGGATTGGTTTCAGTACCAAAAAATAAATCAAAAAAAAGTTGATCGCCATCAGGATCTACAGCTTTCCAGCCAAGAGTTACTTTTCTTTCATTCAATATTTCCTCATTTACTGGCGTTGCCTGTGAAATTATTTTTGGAGGGCTGTTTATTACAGTGAATTTGTAAATTTCTGATTCTTTTGATGACTTTCCATCGGTTATCATTACCTTCCAGTAATATGTTTTTGATGGTTCTAAGCCTTTTAATTCATATACAGTATTTGTTCCAGAGTAAACAATAGAATTTGGGGTAGCCTCGCCAAAAAGTAATTTTGAGATAACATTTTCAGATTTTTTGGACTCAACGTTCCACGAAAACTCTATCATTCTTTTCGAAAGAAACGAATTATTTTCAGGGAAAAGTAAATAAACTCTGGGAGGTGTTTTTTCAGTTAGTTTCATAACAAAAATAACGGATAAAAAGGTTATCAATACAAAAACTAAGTATATTAAATTTCTTTTTTTAGAAAAAGTCAATTTAAACACCTCCCGTCAGGGATTAAAAAATAAGTGGTTTCCACAATACAGTGATAATAATGCTTGAAAGGGGGCTTATCCACCACACATGACTGAATTTTTTTATTTTCCAGATTCTATATAAAAATCCTATCCCAAGTGAAAGGAATGCCAGTCCTGGCTTTCCAGCCAGAAAAAATACAAAAAACGCAAGTCTTTCTGAAATACCTTCAAGGTCTTCAAAATCTTCATCTCCCGGGTAAAAATTTCTAAAAAAATAAGATACAGCCGTTGACACAACAGCCATTCCCAACAGATAATAAACAAATTCTTTTGAAAGATAAGAAAATTCAAAATATTTCGATACCAAAAAATTAAAGATTAAAGCTGTAAAAATCCCTGTTAGTTCTATAATATGCAAATAGAACTTATTTTTAACTTTTACACGAACGTAGTCCATTACCAGGTGTATGACTATAAAAATTACCAAAACTGTTATAGTAAAGGAGCTTTTTAACAGCGTGTCAAATGTGAAAGCAAGAATTGCAAAAATTGACCAGATCATATGCTGGAAGAGTTTTAAATTCTGAAGATTTCTTATTTTACTATTGTTTGTAAAGCCATGATCTGCAACAAAATGCCCGAGAAAAAGATGCAACATTTATATCCCTCCATTTTTTAATCTTTTAGTATTTTATATCTTATAATTCCTCTGTCTGTTACAAGATAAAGGTAGTCTGTATCAGAACCTGAACTGAAAACCTGCGCATCTACTTTTTCTATAATTCTCAACACCCTTCTTTCCGCAAGGTCGACAATAGTCACAAAGTTTTCACCAATTGTGAAGATATAATTTCCAATTTGATGAATTCCTTTATTTCCTATCCAGCCTTCTCCTATATAAATCCCGTTCCCGGTTCCAATATCAAAGAAAATAAGCCCATAATTTCTCGTGATTGCAAAAACTTCGTTTCGTACGACAATAACGTCAGTTATATCAAGACTTTTCCCTTCAGTTTCCGGTACTGAAAGAGTTAAATTAAGCTTTGGAATAAATATCTGTTTGTTAGTAAACATTATTAAATAGTTTTTATCAACCTTAAACTTTCCATATTGCCCACGTAATTCTTTTATCTTATTATTTTTTGGATCCCAGAAACTTACTGTGTTTCCAGAAAATATAGCAGTGTAGACCCCCTCTGTTGTTGCAAGAAAGTCGCCTGCGTATACCACATCGTAGACTTTTTTTACAGCCGGACTATAAAAATAGATTTTATCAGTTGTTCTAAATGACACTCCTCCAAATGACGCCTTTAAATTATTTATAGGACCATCAAGTAATTTTGTGCCATTTCCATATAACCCATCTTTATCTGCTGTATATATTACGGATTTGAAAATAGCTATTTGCTTACCAGGATATTCTAATGTTTTATCAGGGGTTAAAACAACAGAATTGCCAATTTTTGCTCCGTCAAATCTATATGGTCTTAAACGGGAAAGATAAACTTCACGTTCTTTTTCCGTCTTTGAAATATATTCTCTATAAGTATCATCTTTATATTCTGGTACCAACGTTGTTTTGTATGCGAAAAATTCTTTTAGTTTATTAACAAATTCTGTGGTTGAATAATAGGAATATACAGAACCTTTTATTGGAACAAGCTGCATATTTCCTATTTTTGCAGACGAATTTACTACTATACCATCACCTTTTCCTCTGGCAAGTTCAGGATAAAACTTTTCCAGCGAAGAACCCGAAACGTCTATGGAGAGCGGAGGTTTTGTCCCCATAAAAGCAATACTTTCTACTGAAGGAGGATTTAACTGACTGATTTTTTTCAAAAATTCTGATCCGGGAATGAGATCACTCCAATATGTATTCACAGTTTCAATGAATGTAAATATGTGGTTCTGTATTGCAGTAATTATATCTTTTTGAATATTATAAACAGCGGAAAGAGCTTCTGGATTTTTTCCATACAAAAGCGAGGAAAAGTAAACCGGATTAACTATATTAGTGCCTGAAAAAGGAACAGAAACGTATGCTACTTTCCTCACGTTTTGAATTTCAGGGTGTAGTGCCAGAGCATAATAAACTATTAAACCACCAACATCTTGTGCCACAATATCGAACTTAAAATTTTTAAATCTTTTCAACTCAGTTATTAATCTTTCTGCCTCAAATTCAATGTAACTCTTTAAACCAGTCCTTTTGAAAAAATCGTTAGCCATATCCTGATACATTTTTGAACGCGTCTGATAAAGCGGATAATTGTACAGCATAATGGTTCTATCAGGGAAAATAACAGACCACAAATTTACATCCGGATTAATTTCAGATTTAAAGTAACCAGAAAAATTTTTATCTGTCCCGGGGACAATTAACACCACAGGTTTTTCCGATACCTGCTCTGCAAGTACTTTGATTCCAAGCTCCTGTTTTTTAGGTGAAAGCACAACAACTCCTATTTTAGAACTATGGAACGATTGAGCCTCTGCGTAATATCCCTTATCATCCAGACCTATATATGAACCCGGGAATATTCTATACACGTTACTATTCTCTGGAATGTATGCCAGAGCAATGTTGTTATACTCAATTCCCTGATAAAATTCCTGTGGAAAATAATACCTATAACGTATAGGTATATAAGCCATATCGTTTTTTCCATCCGTTGGTACAACATCATAAATAGTATCCACAAAAGGAGAACTTGCAAAAAGGTCTGGATTATCCTGGGAAGTTATAGGAATAAGGTTAAATTCTTTTTTGTAGGGAAAAGCCCCTTGAGGAATTTGAATATAGAGATTTTTAACTACCGTTGTTCCCTGCTCTGATTTAATTTCTACTGTTTTTGGCCTGGTAAAAATTGAAATAAGCAAAGCAATAGAAACTATAAGTGCCACTAATCCCACTATAAACATAAGAAGTAATTTTCTTTTCCATAAACTTTTAAATGCACCAACATAATCAATTTTTGTTAATGATTTAAGAAAATCCAATCTAATTTTAATCTTTTTCTTTTTTTCCTGCGTTGTTTCTTCTTTCTTATCTTCAGGCATTTTGACACCTCACTGGTATTTTCTTTTTATTCACCTTGTTCGGAATCTTTCTTTAATCTTTTTCTAAACTCATTTATATCAAGGTTTTCAACAAATCTTTTAAACGCTTCGTCTTCTTTGTCACTACTATGCGATTCTTCAAGTTCTATAGTTTGAGTGTTAACAATCTCAGAAGCTACATAAATTGGTATATTGGATTTCAATGCAATTATAATACAGTCAGATGGTCTTGCATCAAATTCCAGAAAGCTACTTGCATGTTCCTCAGGTGGTATGGTTAAATCTTTTAATATTAGCTTTGCGTAAAAAGTGTTATCTTCTATTTTATTTATTATAACTTTTTCCGGCACAGCTTCCAGAGTTTCAATTATATTCAACATAAGATCATGTGAGAGTGGTCGAGCAAACTCTGTTTGTTCAAGTATCATAGCAATTATACTTGCTTCGCACGCTCCTATCCAGATAGGAAGTATTTTTCTCGTCCCCTCAATTTCAAGAAGTACAACAGGGGCATTATTGAGTTTGTCTAATACCAAAGCTTTAACCTTTGCTTTCTTCATTATCTAACCTCCTCTCGATTTCCTTGACCCCATTTTTTATAACATTTTCCACATAGAGTCTAAATTCTTCCTCATTTTGAAATTCTTTGGGGTCTACTAAATCATGAATCTTTATACCTGCCGGAGTTCTATGAACAACCAGACTTTTCTTTTTTAATATTTTGTGATTTCCCCATATTGAAACAGGTAACACTTTTATCCCATTTCTAAAAGCAAGTTCAAGACTTCTTGGTTTAAAAGGAAGCATTTTTCCATCTCTGGAACGTGTTCCTTCTGGAAAAATAACAAAATGAGTACCACTCTTCATTTTTTTTACCACTTCTTTTAAAGCAACCGCAGTTTGTCGGATATTCCCTCTGTCTATTAACACACTTCCCAGATATTTTAGATACCAGTTTATTCCAGGGAGTTTCCCTAATTCTTTCTTTGCTATGAAAGCAACAGGTGCGCAAAAACCCAAAATCATCGGAATATCCAGTGCGCTCTGGTGATTAGCTACAACAAGAAAATTCTCATCTACAGGAGGAATGTCTCCAAATTTGTAAACTTTAATTCCTAATAACTTAAACGCCATTCTCCCAAAAATTACAACCTGATTAATGACAAACCTTTTAGCTGCTTTTTTACTGAATAACCTGATTATAAAACCTACAACCAGAACAATTGCTCCGTATATAAAAATATAGATTACCGCACCTATTAGAAAATACAAAGTCATTATAAAATTTTTTATTTTCGTTCCCATAATACTATCCCTCGCTTTTGTTCTGAAGCATTCCATGTATAAATGTATATTTTTCTATTTTTTCATAAACAATACTTTCCAGTTCCTCTAATTCTAAAAGGCTTTGTTCGATTTTTTCAATCTCCTTTAACGAAGACTTTGTTGCCGGTCTTTTTGGAGCAAACGCAACACAGCTATCAATGTATGGGAGGATAGAAATATCATAAGTACCTATTTCCTTTGCTTTATCAATAATTTCAATTTTGTCAAAACCAATTAATGGTCTTAAAACTGGTAATTTTGATGCATCTTCAATGCTGTGTAAATTAGTAAGAGTTTGACTCGCAACCTGGCCAAGATTTTCTCCTGTTATTAACGCTTTCGCCTTAATTTTTCTTGCTAATTTATTTGCTATTCTCATCATACTTCGTCGCTGTAAAATAAGAGAATATTCATCTGGCGCATTGTTTTTTATATATGTTTGAACCTCTGTAAAAGGAACTATCCAGCATTTAAAAATATCCGGGCTGTACATTGAGAGTTTTTGGGCAAGATCTAATATTTTTCTTACAGATTTTTCGGAAGTGTAAGGAGGACTTAAAAAAGTAATGCTATTCACATCAACGCCCCGCTTTAACATATACCACCCGGCTACAGGACTATCTATTCCGCCACTTAAAAGCAATAATCCTTTACCGGCAACTCCAACAGGTAATCCTCCTGACATCGATATCTTATTACTGAATATAAATGTTTCCACTTCCTTTATTTCAATCCCAATTTTAAACTCAGGATTATGCACATCCACCGAAATCCCGGGAATATTTTTTAATATATATGAACCAACTTCGGCACTAATCTTATAGCTGCCCATTGGGAATTTTTTAAAAGATTTTTTTGTTTCAACTTTAAAAGTTCTGGCACCATTTTCGAACATTTCTCTTGCTAACTCCAGCGAAATTTCTTTAATCTGTTCAAAATCATGGGGAACGGAATATGCTACACTGACGTTCTGAATTCCAAAAACATAATTTAACTTTGGAAGAATATCATTTTCATTTTTATTTTCAAGGCGGATAACCAACCTTCCATAACGTTTATTCACTCTTGGTGCTTCTGCTATCTTTATTATATTGTCAATAAGCCTCTTCTCAAAAAAACTCCGATTTTTTCCTTTCAGTCCAATCTCTGAATATCTAACAAGTATAACTTTCTCCACATCCCTACCTCCCATCAAAATAATTCTTACAATCCATTTACTTATAATATTTTACCACATTTTTCAGATCTAAAATGAACACATATAAGGGCGAGTGTTGGTGAAAATAAGATCCATCGCCTTCGCGCTCCTCAGGATAACATCCCTCTCGTCACTTCGTTCCTCGGGATGACAGGAAAGGATTGTCATTCCGAGGAGCATAGAAGGCGAGGAATCCACCCCCATGTCATTCCGAACCCGAAGGGTGAGGAACCTTGTAATTAGCGAGATTAGCGAGAGTTAGTAAAAAATAAGATTCCTCACATGCGTTCGGAATGACAAAAAATAGCGGTGTTGGCGAGGTTGGTAAAATAAGTCTTTATATCTAACTCATTTAAAACTATGAAAATAATAAATAATAAAAATCCAAAAAAATTAATCTAATTTTTCAAATTTATGATATAATCTTAGCACACTGGAAGGGAGGTGAAGTTATGAAAAAGCTATTATTGTTAATTTTATTGATAGTCACTACACTGATGTTCGCTGTAGATTTAGGAGTGTTGGCTGGCACCGAAATTGGTGGAAGGCAGAGAACCTACATAGGAGTTCAATTTGGGACTACTGCAAGTTTGATAGGACTTTCCCTGGATGTCTACTATCCAATATCGTTTGAGGAGTTAGAAGAAATAGAATTTGAAGACATAACTCTTGTTGAATTTGACCCGTATCTCCTTCTCGTTATTCCACTCAGAGACTTGAAAATATATGCAGGTGCAGCTCCGATACTTTTACTTGATTTAGAAGAAGGAGGACTGGGACTTTATTCAGACGAAGTTTTTCATGTAAAAGCGGGTGTAAAAATAGGAAGTGGTATAGCGTTTACCCTGGAAGTATTAACAACAATGACTCTTGATTTTATGAGTACAGGAATATATGCAGTAACCGCTGGTTTGGGTTTAAGCTTTTAAACTTTTGTAAAGAAGGGAGGGATGTTTATGAAAAAGTTAATTGTTTTGACTTCATCAATTGCAATTGTAGTTTTCCTGCTTTTCAGTTGTACAAATATTCCTACACTTCCGAAAATTATACCGCCTGATCCTACAGGGGTTGTAAAACCAGATCCTGCAAATTTTGCAGGACTTGAAATATATCTATCTACAGATAAAATGCCATTTCTTGTACCCCTGGCAGTGCCAGATTATATTAGAATAAGAATAAGTGTTCCAGAACTTACCGAGCTTACAGAAGATGATATTCTGCTCTTTGAAGATAATAAAGCGCAAGGCTTCGTTCTTTTTAAAGAATCAGAGAGAAGAAGTGCTGTGGATATAATAATTGTAATAGATACCACTGGAAGTATGTATAATGCAATTGAAGGGGTAAAGGCAAGTATAATAGCATTTATAGATTCTATAAAGGGAGAAGGACTTGATGCAAGAGTTGGTATAATACCATTTGATGATGCAGCACCTGCAAGGGACATTTATATAGATGGTGTGAGCAGAGTATGGCAGGATTTAACAGATCCTGATACAGCTAAAACTTTCGCTGATAAACTTTATGCAGATGGAGGTGGGGATTGGCCAGAAAATCCATACGCCGCTCTTATGTATGCATGGGAGAATGCTTCATGGCGTACAGGAGCTCAAAGAATCCTGATATTGATCACAGACGCAACTGCACATTATGCATCTGAACCTGATCCAGGGGATGCTTATGGTGAAGACCTGTATGACAAAGAAGATGTAATAGATACAATAAGAGGTTATGGAACAGTACATGGAGCTTTTGTTCCAAAATGGCCTTATTCCGACACAAACACAGATTTCAGTGCACCGGATGATCCAAGGGAAATCGTTGTAGAAACAGGTGGAATTTTACAATACACAGATAGCATCGGTAATGTTGATCTTACTGCACTTGGAATCGCCGAATATATCGCATCAAGCTGGATAGTGGCATTTGAAAGTGACTCTCCAGCTGCAACCCATACTATAGAAGTATTCATAGAACAGGATTTACAAAAAGGTTATGCAAAACTTGAAAATGTAAACTACTAATAATTCCAGGAAAGTTTAAAAAAACAAAAGGAGCCGCTCAGGCTCCTTTTTTCTTACATTTTAATCATACCCTGGAATCCCATAAATGCAAGTGAAAGAAGAGAAGCAGTGATCAAGGCAATAGGTAATCCTTCAAACGATTTTGGTAAATCATATAATTCAAGTTTTTCTCGAATAGCACTAAATATTATCAGCGCAAGTAAAAATCCAAGCCCAGCACCCAACGCGTTAAAAATTGTTTCAAGTAATGTGTAAGTATTCATACTATTTATTATTGCAACACCAAGGATTATACAGTTTGTAGTTATCAACGGTAGAAATATTCCAAGTTCTTCGTAAAGATTTGGATTGTTCTTTTTCATAAACAACTCTACAAATTGAACAAAAGAGGCAATAACCAATATGAAAGCAATTGTACGCAAGAACCCAAGACCTAAAGCTGTTAAAAGAAGATCCACAAACCATGCAATCGTTGAAGACATCACCAGAACAAAAGTGGCAGCAAGCCCCATTCCAATTGCCGTGTCCATTTTTTTGGAAACACCCAAAAATGGACAAATCCCAAGAAACCTCATGAAAACATAGTTATTCACAAGCATTGTAGAAAGGAGAATTAAAAACACGTTCATTTAGCCTTCCCCCTTTCTTTTCTTTTCATTCCAATATAGGCAAAGAGCGCTGCAAGAAGTCCAAGAGTCAGGTACGCTCCCGGGGGAAGAATCATTAAAAATACATTAAAAGCCTTTCCCCAGAGGGTTATATCAAATAACGAACCATTTCCAAAAAGTTCTCTAATGCTTCCAAGAAAAGTTAAACTTGCAGTAAATCCAAGTCCCATTCCCAGACCATCAAGCAACGAATACCAGACATTGTTTTTTGAAGCAAATGCCTCTGCTCTCCCCATTATCACACAGTTAACAACAATTAATGGTATAAACAATCCCAGAGTTTTCCACAAATCGTATGTGTAAGCGTGCATAACAAGATCCACTATTGTAACAAAAGAGGCAATAATGGTTATGAAAATAGGAATTCTTATTTTTTCCGGCACAGCCTTTCTTAATATTGAAATAACAAGGTTTGACATAACAAGCACAGCAGTAGTGGCAAGTCCCATACCAAGACCATTTATAGCACTTGTAGTGGTAGCAAGAGTTGGACACATGCCCAGCGCCTGAACAAAAGTGGGATTTTCAGCCACAAAACCCTTTGAAAATTCCTTCCACGATCTACTCATTATTTTACACCCCCTGAAGAGAGGTACTTGAACATAGCTGTAAGTGTACTTGCGACCGCTCGTGGAGTAATAGTAGCTCCTGTCATTACATCACTTATTTTTACTATTCCAAGTTTTTTAGCTTCTTCTGGTTTTAAAAAACTTTTTCGAGCGTCTTTGTCTACCAAAACACCATTTTTTAGACCTTCATAAGGCATTGGGTAAAACCTTTCCTGAGACTCGTTTTCGGAAATCTTCGCACCAAGTCCAGGAGTTTCTTGAGAATATTCAATAACCTTTATTGCGTGAAGATCTATCCTGTCACCGTTTTTGTAGAACGAGGCAACTGTTATTACTTTTCCACCATATCCAATCCCATAACCTTTTAATACGTAAACAGTTCCCTGTGAAGTTTCAAACTTGAACACTGGAGAGATAACTGTACCACCCTCGTAGGTATACAAAACCTTCTCAGGTTCCTTAGCCTTCTCTGTGGCCTGCTTTACCAGGATATTTTTATCTATCAGCAATTTCCCATCGTGTGTTAAAACAAATTCCAGGGCTTTTAACGTATTGTTGAGCTCAGCCTGATCTATTGCTGGTTTTGCAAGGTTGTAAATTAAACCAAGAATCACACCTGCAACTAATGTAAATAACATTAATGTTACACCTGTTTTTATAATGTTCTTCATGGTTTCACCTCACCAAATATGCGAGGTTGAGTGTACCTGTCAATAAGAGGTACAAAAGAATTCATCAATAATATAGATAAAGAAACGCCTTCAGGATAACCTGCGAAATACCTGATCATAAGAGTCATCACACCACAACCAACTCCAAATATAGCCTGACCTTTTGGAGTCATAGGACTGGTTACCATATCAGTTGCCATGAACAGAGCACCGAGGATTAATCCTCCCGCTAAAATATGTAAAATAGGTGAGCCAAATTTTTCAGGATTTATCAAATAGAAAAGACTTGACATGAGAAATACCGTACCTATATAGGTTAAAGGAATCATCAACTTAATTCGCTTTCTAACCACCAGATAAATGAAGCCGATTAAAAGAAGCAACACACTTGTTTCCCCTATTGAACCTGCTCTGTTCCCAATAAAAAGGTCAAAATAACTGACATTCACATTTGAAATTCCACCTTCTTTTAACAAAGCAAGAGGTGTAGCTGTTGTCTGAGTGTCAATCCATTTTGAAAAACTAAGTGTTGGTGAATACCATGTAGTCATGTAAACAGGAAAAGAAATCAGAAGAAAGGCCCTACCGGCAAGTGCTGGATTAAATATATTCATTCCAAGTCCGCCAAACGCATGTTTCGCCACGCCAAGAGCAAAGACAAGACCTATAATCATTATCCACCAGGGAACATCAGGACTCAGGTTCATCACAAGTAATAATCCAGTAATTGCGGCACTGCCATTTGGTGTAAAAGTTTTATCTTTCCTCAAACCCCTCATTATGAAAAGCTCAATTAACTCTCCGGCAACAGCACCGAGAATACTCAAGAAAAACGCATAAAAACCAAAAAAGTACCATGCGCCAATTAAGGCAGGTATTAAAGCAATAATTACATCCAGCATAACCTTTGTTGTGGTGTCATCATTTCTTAAATGTGGCGATGCTCCTGTAACCAGCTTCATTTTTTCCTACCCCCTCTCAGGGCTCTGTATACTTTCTTGGCAAGTTTAATAGATTTTACATGTTCTATCTTAGCAGGACAGATATAAGAGCAGGATCCACATTCAATACAATCAAGAAGACCTATCTCCACAGCATCGTCAAATTTTCTTTTCTTTGACAGAAGGTCCAGAAGGTAGGGTTGTAATCCCATTGGACATACTGTTACACAATAAGAACACCTGATACAAAAAGTACTCTTCTCTTTTTTTGGAATGAGTGTAGTAATTCCGTTGTTGCCTTTTACTATTGGAGTATCTAAGTTATTGATAGGTATTCCCATCATTGGCCCACCCATCAACACTTTTACATTTTCAATATTTTCTTTAAAACCTCCGGCAAGATTATCAATTAACCACGAAATAGGAGTCCCAATGCGAACCCACCAATTTCCTGGAGTGTTGATAGCTTCACCTGTCAACGTCAAACCTCTTTCAATTAATGGTTTACCATCCACTACTGCTTCTTTAATAGCAATCATTGTGCTGACATTTTGCACAACAACTCCAACGTCCATTGGTAATCCACCACGTGGAACTTTTCTATTTGTTATGGCATAAATTAACTGCTTTTCAGCCCCCTGTGGATACTTTGTTTTAAGAGGCACAACTTCCACTTTTCCACTCCAGATCTTTTTAAGGTGTTCTATAGCATCAAGCTTGTTATCCTCTATTCCTATATAAACCTTTTCCACTTCAAGGATTTTCTTAACAATTTCTATACCTGCAAAAATATCTTCTGCTTTTTCCAACATCACTCTGTGATCAATGGTAAGATAAGGTTCACACTCAGCGCCGTTGATTATTAATGTGTCAATTTTCTTGTCTTTAGGAGGGTTAAGTTTTACATGCGTGGGAAACATAGCGCCACCAAGTCCAACTATACCAGCCTGTTTTATGATATCAAGCAGTTCCTCTTTAGAAAATTTCTCTGGATCTCCGTGTGGCAAGAGTTCCCACTCATCTTCACCTGTTCTTTCTATTGTTACAGCCTCTACAGCAACTCCATATATTACATTTGATACCTTTTTAACATCTGTTACTGTACCCGTTACAGGTGAATGAACATATCCGGATATAAATCCATTTGGTTCTCCAATAACCTGACCAGTTTTTACTTTCTGACCAACTTCTACTACCACTTTTGCCGGTGCCCCCGCGTGTTGTTGCATAAAAATCACTACTTTTTCAGGCAACGGTGCAACTTTTATAGCAGAAGTTTTAGACAACTCCTTTCTATACGGTGGATGCACTCCACCCTTGAAAGTAGCAAGTTTCAAGAATACCACACCTCCTTTCAATATCACATAAACTGCTAAAATTATAGCATATACTCCAAAAATGCAATAAACGTGGTATACTTCTTTTAGACACTGTAACATTAATAGACAGCCTTTAAATTAACAATATCTTTGCCATTTTTATGTATCTATATGTATGTTATAATTTAAAAAAATCGGTCTGGAGGAGATTTTATGGAATATTTACTTAAATTATTAAACGGAAGCTGGATAGATGACGTTACAAGGTTACCAAACGGGGAATTTGCAAAAGAAATTCTGAATGTAATCAAAGATTCCAGGGAAGAATTTTTCATTATAAAAATAGTGCTTAATTTTCCGGCGGAAAAGGTAAACGAAAGCAATTTTGTTATAGCAAGAGCAGCTTCTGTTATAAAACACAGTGTAAGGCTTCCCAAAGATTTTGTTTGCAGGGTTAGCGAAAACGAGTTCTGGATATTATTACATGGGGTAAATAAAAATGTGGCAGAGCAAATTGCCACAAGAATAAAAGAATCTTTAGATTATTTATTGGTATCATTTGGCAACAAACAGATAAAAATAAATACTGACATAAAAATAGAAAAGTTAGGAGGTGCACCAGATGAGTCTCAATGAAATAGGAATAAGATATGACCCGAAAAACATAGAAACGAAATGGTACAGTTTCTGGCTTGAAAAAGGTTACTTTTCTCCAAAAGAAGGTGAAGACACTTATACCATAGTCATTCCGCCTCCAAACATAACCAGCAAGCTACACCTTGGACATGCCTTAAACATCACTCTGCAGGACATCCTCATAAGATTTAAAAGAATGCAGGGATACTCTGTTTTGTGGATTCCTGGAGAAGATCATGCGGGAATAGCCACACAGACAGCAGTGGAAAAATTCCTTGCAGCCAAAGGGCAACACAGAGAAGATCTTGGCAGAGAAAAGTTTGTTGAGATCGTCTGGGATTGGGCTAACACCTACAGAAAAACAATAAAAGATCAGATAATGTTAATAGGAGCTTCCGTTGACTGGAGTAGAGAAAGATTTACTCTGGACGAGGGACTTTCAAAAGCTGTGAGAAAAGTATTTGTATCACTTTACAAAAAAGGACTGATTTATAAAGGAAAATATATAGTCAATTGGTGTCCGCGGTGTAAAACAGTACTTTCCGATGAAGAAGTGGAGTATTCAGAACATGACGGAAAACTTTATTACATAAAATACCCATTTGAAGGAGAAAATGGAGAAATAATAATTGCAACGACACGCCCCGAAACAATGCTCGGTGATACTGCTGTAGCGGTTCATCCATCAGATGAACGATACAGAGCGTATATTGGTAAAACAGTAATACTACCGTTAATAGGAAGAAAATTAAAAATAATAGGCGATGTTCACGTAGATCCAAAATTTGGTACAGGTGCCCTTAAAGTGACTCCGGCACATGATCCCAATGATTATTTGATAGGCCAGAGACATAATCTGGAATATGTAAACATATTTAACGAAGACATGACAATCAACGAAAATGGTGGGAAATACATAGGACTTGATAGATATAAAGCTCGAGAAATGATAGTGGAAGACCTTGAAAAAGAAGGTTATCTGGTAAAGATAGAAAACATAAAACACTCAGTAGGCCATTGTTATAGATGCAACACAGTAATTGAACCAATGTTAATGGATCAATGGTTCGTTAGTATGAAACCCCTTGCAGAAAAAGCAATAAAAGCAGTTGAAAATGATGAAATAAAGTTTTATCCAGAACGCTGGAAAAAAGTATATCTAAACTGGATGTACGAAATAAGAGATTGGTGTATAAGCAGACAATTATGGTGGGGACATAGAATTCCTGTGTGGTACTGTCAGGATTGTGGACACATAAATGTGGAAGAAAATGTGGAAAAATGTGAAAAGTGCGGAAGTACAAATATAAAGCAAGATGAAGATGTCCTTGATACATGGTTCTCTTCGGCATTATGGCCAATAAGTACTCTTGGATGGCCTGAAATAACTGAAGATTTGAAAAGATTTTATCCCACAAATGTGCTGGTTACAGGTTTTGATATTATATTCTTCTGGGTCGCAAGAATGATAATGATGGGCTATGAATTCATGGATGAAAAGCCATTTAGTGATGTCTATATTCATCAGCTGGTTCGGGATAAATATGGACGAAAAATGAGTAAGTCCCTTGGAAATGGAATAGACCCTGTAGAAGTTATAGAAAAATACGGTGCTGATCCAATGAGATTTACACTTGCCATACTTGCAGCTCAGGGAAGAGACATCAATCTTGATGTAAAATACTTTGAAGTTTACAAAAAATTTGCCAACAAGATCTGGAATGCTACAAGATTTGTACTTATGAACCTTGAAGATTACGAAGAAGTACCTTTAGAAAACTTAAAACTATCCGATAAGTGGATACTTTCAAGAACCCAAAAAGCGATTAAAAGAGTAACAGAAGCACTTGAATCTTATGAATTTAACATAGCTTCTCGTGAAATATATAATTTCTTCTGGGATGAATTGTGTGACTGGTATATAGAATCTGTGAAGAAGAGACTTAGAAGTGAAGAAAAAAATCTTGTGCAAACAGTGCTGGTAAAAGTACTCGATACAAGTTTAAGATTATTGCACCCATTCATGCCATTTATAACCGAAGAATTATGGCAGAAATTACCTGTTAAGGGTGAATCGGTAATGACAGTCAGCTGGCCTGAATACAATGAAAATTTCATAGATGAAGTGAGTGAAAGAAAATTTGACACATTAATGAAAATAATTAAAGGAATCCGAAATGTTCGAGCTGAAATGAACATACCACAGACTACAAAAGTTGAAATAACAATTAAGGGAGAAATTAGTAAGGAAGAAGAAGCGTATTTGCATCATTTGGGAAATGTTTCAAAAATCGAGTACTCTGCAGAAAAACCAGCCCAAAGTGCCAGCGCTTATGTAGATGAAAAAATGGAAGTTTACGTAAAGTTAGGCGAATTAATAAATATCCAATCTGAGATAGAAAGGTTGAGCAAAAAAGTAAAAAAACTGGAACAGGATGCTGAAAAGTTTAGAAAAAAACTCTCTAATCAAAAATTCTTGAACGGTGCCCCTGAGGAAATCATAGAAGAAGCCCGGGAAAAACTTCAAAATATAGAAAATCAAATTACTAAAATAAGTGAAATCATAGAGAATCTCAGATAAAAAAGAGGGATTTACATGGATTTCATAGATGCTCTCGAATATTTATACCGGCAACGTCCGTATGGCAAAATAAAACTCGGGTTGTATAGAATAGAAGAACTTGTCGAAAAACTCGGACACCCGGAAAAAAAATTTAAAAGCGTTCATATAACAGGGTCTAATGGAAAAGGCAGTGTAACAACCTTCGTACATTATTTAATGAAAGAACATGGATACAAAGTGGGGGGATATATTTCTCCCCACTTATCGACTATTTTTGAAAGGTTCCCGTTAAATGGTGGATACATTTCAAAAGATAGGTTTCTGGAAAGTTTTCTTAAAGTTAAAACTTCTTGCGAGGAAATGGATAAAAAAGGCGAAGAATATGCCCCCAGTTTTTTTGAATTTACCACAGCACTTTCATTCCAAATTTGCGCTGATGAGGACGTCGATGCTGCTTCCATAGAAGTAGGTTTGGGAGGGCGATACGATGCTACAAATGTTATAATTCCAAAAGTTTCAGTAATAGTTACAGTTTCACTGGAGCACACTAAAATACTGGGAAACACTATAGCAAAGATTGCTTTTGAAAAAGCAGGAATAATAAAAGAAAAAGTTCCTGTGGTACTGGGAAATCTCCCACCTGTTGCAAGAGATATTGTACACCATGAAGCTCAAAAAAGACAGGCCCCGATATTTGAATACAAAAAAGACTTTGATTTTGAAGTAAAAGATTACAAATTCAATATGAACACTTTCGACTATTTCGGAGATACAACTATCAAAAATATTCCAGTGAAAATGAATGGTACTCATCAGCCAATAAATGCTTCTATAGCTTTGAAAGTGTTTGAGATTTTCCATGGGAAACTTGACAAAGATGCTGTAACCCGCGCTTTTAAAAATGCTTTTTTACCAGGACGATTTGAAATGTATAAAGGGTTTCTTTTTGATGGTTCACACAATCCACAGGCTGCAGAAAAGTTTGTTGAAAATCTCTCACTTTATTTTCCAGACAAAACGAAAACTGCTATTATTGGAATACTCGACGACAAAGATAAAAATTCTGTTTTGTCTACCCTATGTCCGGCATTTGATAAAATTATAATAACAAAACCACCTTCCCATAGAGCGGTGAACTCTTACGAAACTTATGAAATAGCCCGTCAATTACATGACAAAGTATCTTACATAGAAGATCCAATAAACGCTTTCGAGAGGCTAAAAACCATGGAAGGCGATTTAAAAATAATTGTTGGTTCCTTCTATTTAGTGGGATATATAAGAAGTTATCTTGAGAAAGGATTTGTTGATAAAGAATGGGATGTTATGCGGAGGTGATTGGTTGAAAACTATAGAAATTATCGAAAAAATATGGGCAAAACTTGTTGAAAAAGAGGCAATAGATCCCATTGTGCTTGATATGTCCCGTACAAACATTCCCACAGACTATTTTGTAATAATGACTGCTAATAGTAATATTCATATGAAAAGTTTAAGAGAATCTATACTGGAATTACTTGAAGAGATAGGAAAAGAAGTTATATATTGGGACAAAGGCGATGAGTACGATTGGCTTTTAATTGATGCGGCAGACATAGTAATCCATATTTTCACGCAAGATGCCAGGGAATTTTATGATCTTGAAGGGCTATGGATAGACGCTGAAAGGATAAGGGTGCTTGAGAAATGATATTAAAAAATGGTCTGGTTTTTAAAAGCGATGAAAATACCCTTGAAAAGTTAGATCTGAGGATAGAGAACGGAAAAATAAAAGAAATAGGAAATAACCTTATTGCCAGCAAATATGAAGAACTTTACGATTTAAATGACAAACTAATATTGCCTGGATTTATAAACACGCATACACACGCAGCAATGGTCATATTTAGAGGCATTGTTGAGGATAAATCGTTCGATGACTGGCTTTTTAAAAATATCATTCCGCTTGAGAGTAAACTCACATCTGAAATAATATATTGGGCAACGCTCCTATCTCAAATGGAGATGGCAGCAAATGGTATAGTTGCATTTTGTGATATGTATATGTACGAAGAAGAAACCGCCAAAGCTGTTGCAGATTTTGGTATGAA
Organism: Thermosipho ferrireducens; assembly: GCF_017358165.1. Taxonomy (NCBI): domain Bacteria; kingdom Thermotogati; phylum Thermotogota; class Thermotogae; order Thermotogales; family Fervidobacteriaceae; genus Thermosipho; species Thermosipho ferrireducens. The sequence goes on from NZ_CP071446.1 coordinate 34,531, forward strand.
AGCACTTTTAACCAGAGGCCTTGTAGATGATAATGGAGATGATGGTGGAAGACTTGCTGAAAATTTAAAGCTTTATGAAAAATGGCATGGATACAATGAAAGGATTTACGTAGGCCTGGGTCCACACGCTCCATACACCTGCTCCATTGAATATCTAAAAAAAGTTTGCGATATTGCAAAAAAGGAAAATATGGTTGTCACAATGCACTTGATGGAAAATTCCTGGGAAAAAGAAAAATTTTCTATAAACCAACTTCTAAAAGCAGGGTTAGCTGATATCCACTTTTTAGCCGTACACTGCGTGCACCTTGATGACAACGATATAAATCTGCTTGCAAATACTAACACCTATATTTCCCATAATCCTTCCAGTAATTTGAAACTTGGCAATGGTATAGCTCCTATTCAAAAGATGTTTGAAAAAGGTCTGAAAATAACGTTCGGTACCGATGGTGCAGCAAGCAATAATAGCTTGAATGTACTATTTGAGGCAAGACTTGCCTCACTGCTTCAGAAAAAGGATAATCCTGAAAATATGAAAGTGACAGATGTTTTAAATATGCTAACAACAAATGGATACAATGCTCTTGGACTGACTGGAGGAAAAATAAAGGTGGGAGCAGACGCTGATCTGGTCGTTCTGGATTTAAACACTCCTTCTTTTTATCCAAAAGAAAATGTAATCAATCACATAATTCATTCCACACCAAAAGTTTATGCAACTATGGTAAAAGGAAAATTTTTATACATAAATGGTAAGTTTCCAACTGTAAACGCAGAGGAGGTTTATAAAAAATTTACGACTTTTTACAGGAAGGTTATAGGTACAGAAAATTAAGTGTAGAACTAAAAAAAAAGTACGGTGAAAAAGTTTACAGACTCCCAATAAATGCAGGGTTTTCCTGTCCAAATCGTGAGGATGGAAAACCTGGATGTTTATTTTGTGATGAAACAGGAAGTGGGTTTACTACTATAAAAGGTATTGATATTAAATCTCAAATTGCGGAAATGAAAGAAAGATATTTCAAAAGAGGAATCAAAAAATTCATAGCATATTTTCAGAATTATTCAAATACATACGCATCACCAGAAGTACTCAAAGAGATTTATTATCAAGCTATAGACAAGGATATCGTTCAAATTTCCATTTCAACACGCCCTGACTGTGTATCAGACGAGATACTTGATTTGCTTGAGCAGCTTAGAAATAAAATTGAAGTTTCAATAGAAATGGGTCTGCAAACTGCCAATTATCACACATTAGTGAAAATGAACAGAGGTCATACACTCGCTGAATACATAAATGCTGCCATGAAAATTAAAAACAGAGATTTTGAACTTGTTTCTCATGTAATTCTGAATCTTCCAGAGGATAATATGTTAGATGTCATTGAAACTGCAAAAATCTTATCTGTCCTTGGTGTTGATGGAGTAAAAATCCATTCTCTTTATATAGTAGAAAACACAATCCTGGGAAAAATGTATAAAAAAGAGAAAATCAAAATAGGTACACTTGAAGATTACATAGAAAGGACTGTTAGATTTTTAGAATATTTATCTCCAGAAATTGTAATACATAGATTAGTTGCTGATCCACCAAAAGAAGGCACAATATTTGGAAACTGGAATAAACCGAAGATCCAGATTATAAACTTGATAGAAAAAGCTCTTGAGGAAAAAAATACATATCAGGGAAAAAGATTTCTAAGCTGGTATACTCCCAAAACTGAAAAGTTCAAAAAGCAGTGATTTATATGCTTTATATTGGAACATCAGGGTGGAGTTATGAGCACTGGAAAAATATTTTTTACCCGGAAAATCTCGAAAAAAGTGAATGGTTGAAGTACTATTCTAACCATTTTAATACAGTGGAAGTTAACGCAACATTTTATAGACTTCCCTTTGAAAATATAGTTAAAAGCTGGTACAGAAAAACACCAAAAAGTTTTTCTTTTTCAATAAAGGGTCCACGATTTATTACTCACAAGCAAAAATTAAAAAACATTTCAGGCCATTTAGAAAAATTCATTAAAAGAGTTAACTTTCTAAATGAAAAGTTAAAAGTTATATTATGGCAATTACCCCCATCTTTAAAAGCAGACGAGTTACTTTTAAATGAGTTTATTGGCCTTCTTCCAAAACATGTAAAACACACTATTGAATTTAGACATCCTTCCTGGTTTACTGATAACATATTCAATCTATTAAAAGAAAACAATGTAAGTTTTTGTATTACCGATTCTTCAAGATATAAAGGATTATGGATAAAAACTACTGATTTTGTCTATGTAAGGCTCCACGGTCCCGCAAAATTATACGCATCAGAATACGGTGAAACACTTTTAAAAGACTTTGCAAGAAAAATTCGAGAGTTTAATTGCAAAACTTATATCTATTTCAACAACGATTTTAATGGTTACGCTTTAAAAGATGCAAAAATGTTAATAGAAATTCTGAAAAAGAGTAACTTCTATTCAGTGTAAGATTCTTCGTCACTTCCTTCCTCAGGATGACAGAAAACAGCGATGGTTAGCGAGAGTTAGCGAGGTTGGCATTCTCAAAACATGTCATTCCAAGGGGGAAGACGGCGAGGAATCCACCACCCATGTCATTCCGAACCCGAAGGGTGAGGAATCTTAATTTAGCGAAATTGACGAAAGCAGGAAAGAATTGGTAAACCAAACATCCCACGCAACTATTTTTATATCTTTTCTATTTTATACTCCACAATATTTCTTAATTCAGATGAAATGTTAATACCAATAAGGTAAATCTCTCTTCCAGAATATTTTTCATAATATTTTTTTGTTTTTATTTGCTCTAATGCTTCATTTGAATTTTTATCTATTTTTATCTCAAATATATATACTTTATTTGCATATTTTACAACAAGATCACTTCTTCCCAGATTTGTTAATTCTTCTGCCACTACGTCTAAACCTGAAGCTGCCATTATCGTGTATATTAACGAATGATAATAACTTTCTTCTCTTTTATGCAAATTATATGGTATCGAACTAATTATTTTTTTTATTTCTTCAATTATTCCTTTTATATCATTTTTGCATATTTTCTCATATATTATATTTTCCATTAATTCTACATTTTTTAAATGGTAATTTGCTTCTAATATAATTTTTGAAAAACTGTTTTTTACTTCAAGATTTGGATAGTCCAATATATATTTTTCTTTTAATCCAATTTTTTTAGTTCTTTTAAATGTTAAATATCCAGCCTGGGTAAAAAATATGTTCGCGCTTGCAGCTTCTATTTCTCGGGAAGAAAAGTCCAATTCACTCACAGGATATTTTACCAGTTCCTCATACGTTATCTCCTTTTCTTTTATATATTCATACAAAAATGATGGAGAACCACTTTCGAACCAATAGTTTTGAAATTTTCTTTCGTCAAAAAACTTTAGAACAGAAAACGGATTATATACAAATTGCTTGCCGTCAAATGAAAAGCCATTATAATATGACTTTATATTTTCCAAAAGCTCATCTTTACTTATTCCCAGTTCTCTGGCTGTTTCATATATATGTTCTTTGAAATAATACTCTAACTCTTCCTGGGTATATCCTAGCATCTGCGCATATTTCTTGTTTAACGATACATCGTTTAAATTATTTAAAGCAGAAAATACACCTGTTTTTGTAAATTTCGTTATTCCTGTTATAAATACAAATTTTATATATTCATCTTTTGATTTTATAGTTACATAAAAATTTCTTAGGATCTCCCTATATCTTTCTGCTTTTTCTTTATTGTTTATGTTGTCAAGTATAGGCTTTTCATACTCATCTATAAGAATCACTACTTTACCTTTTTTCGATAATTTCACTATCAATTCGTCAAATGCATATTTATAATGCTTAGACTTTATATCTATATTATGTTTTGTTGCTTCATTCATCACTATATTTAATATCCCTTCTTTTAATTCTTCTTCACTATCACTTATTACATCCAGCATACTTATTTTTATTACTGGAAATTGCTTAAAACTCCATTTGTTATATATATAAGTATTTCTAAACAATTCTTTCTTTCCTTCAAACAAGCAATAAAGTGTTGATATAGTTAGACTTTTTCCAAATCTCCTTGGACGGGATAAAAAATAAAATTTGCCATTTTGAATCAGGTTGTATATATACATTGTCTTGTCTACATAAACATAGTCTTCCATTATCAACTCTTCAAAATTTTGAACACCTATCGGCAACTTCTTCACGTTCTCATCTCCAGGTAACTATTTATAAATTATTATATCACGAAAAAAATAATCTTACTTTATTTGTTCATCTTTTGCTATTCATGATGCCACCCTATATACACCTGGAGAAAAAAACACGTTGACACTTTGCTTAGATATAACTCAAAAGTGTATTTTCCATTTCCAGGTGAGTATATTCTTTAACATTTAATTCTCCGAGCTTTTCGCCTCTTTTTAGAATTATTATTCTATCCATTTTTTTTAATTCTTCTATTTCGTGTGTTGCAAAAAGAATTATTTTTTTTCTTTGAACAAGTTTTTCAACAAGATTGTGTATTTCATTTCTTGTTTTTATATCCACACCACTTGTTGGTTCGTCAAATATGTATACTTCTGCTTCTTTCATCAATGCCCTTGCTATATCCAGCCTTCTTTTCAATCCTTTTGATAATTCCATATATTTTATGTTTTTATATTCTGTTAATCCAGTTTCCGTAATCACTTTTTCTACAGTCAGCCTCAAATCTTTTCCAAGCAAGCCATTGAGTATTCCAAAAAATTCCAGGTTTTGTTTTACAGTCAGCCTATAGTAAAAACTTCTTTCTATGCCTGTTGATATACTTATCATTTTTTTAGCATACTTTTGATTCTTGAATAAATCAATTCCATCTAATGTAACCTTTCCATCATCTGGTATCAAAAATGTCGCTATTATTTTTAATAAAGTTGTTTTTCCAGCACCGTTTTCACCAAATAGTGCTATCTTTTCGCCTCTTTTTATTTTTATATCTATTCCTTTTAATGCTTCTATTCCATTTTTGTACTTCTTTCTTATTTGCCTTATTACAAGCACACTATCCACCTCAATACCAGGTAAGTGTTCCATCTTTTCTTGCTTTGTTGAAATTTGTATTAAACAACCATATTCCTAATGGAGCAATGATTAGTCCCATTGTTAGTATAATTAACAAACCTTCTTTTATTTTGATAATATCGTATCCTTTTAGCAATGTCTTTCTTAAAAGGTCCATACCATATGTTGTAGGAAGAAGATACGATACTCCCCTCAAAGGGAAAGGCATAATTTCTATGGGATAGTATATGCCAGAGAAAAGTCCTGATAGAGTGAAATATATCCAGCCTATCGGATCGCCCCTTTTTGTTATAAGTATCATTGCAGCTGAAAGTAATCCTATCCCGGAAAGTGGAAGCATTACTACTATCAACACCAAAAGCGCTGAAAATATATTGGGGTTTATTTCTACAGAAAAAAACCACACAAGTGCAAAGAACATAATTATTATATTTATTGTTGTAAATAAAAATTTGCTCAAAAAATTAAAAATGAAAAGCTGCCAGAATGGAGTTTCAGAAAGCAAAAAATACTCAAGTGTACCCATATTTTGCTCTCTCTGAATTGAAGTTTTAAAAGTAGATAAAGCAAGATTTGTATAAGACATAAATACAGAACCTGTAATAAAATATGCGAGAATATCCCCGCCGTATTTTTCTATCAAAGGGAAATAATTTCCACCAGCTATAAATTTACCTATAAGACCAAACTGGATTATTCCCACAAAACCACTTAAAAAGCCCAATATAAACTGTGTTCTATACGAAAACCAGATAATTATGTCTCGCTTTATAAAGCTAAACAGCTTCAGGAAAAACTTTATCAACTTTTATCCTCCTCTATTTAAATCTCTGTTGAAAAATATCAATTCAACAAACAATTGAAATTTTATTTATTATCAATAAACTCTATTGCCTTTTCAAGCATTGGATCAGAAATACCAGCTATCCATTCCAACTTTTCTTATGTTGTCATTGTGATTTCATAATCTGGTGTTATTTCATAATATTCTGGAAAATACATATATGAACCAGGAATATAAGCATAAAGTTTTACTGCTGGTAAATAGTGCATAATACCACCACGGGTAGTATTTATTGAGTAAACAGGCTTTTCACCTATTACCTTTCCAAATTTATTGTTTTGAACAATAGCTGTGAAAACTAACGCCGCAGATGCTATACTACTATCTACAAGCACCCATACTTTTCCTTCAAAAGCAGGAGGTATTGGACTTACTATCAAAGATCTACTTATTTGAATAATTTTCCCTTTTGTACTTTCATCATAACGAATCCCTGCCATTTCTAAAGCCTTTATATTGTATTTAGAATTTTTTATACGTTCTTTGTATTTCACATAAAGCTTTTCTTTCACTAAATGTCCCAGTACTTCTGATACACTATCCAATGTTCCTCCGGGATTTCCTCTTATATCTATTATTAGGTCTGTTATATCCTTGTTTTTTTCAAAAATTTCTTTTAAAAATTCTCTGAAATCATTAAACAGATATCCTCTAAGTTTAAAACTATATATCCTTAATATCCCTATATTTCCTCTTCTTTCAAATTCATAAAGTGTTCTTGAGATTCTTTTATCTTCTTGAACTTTCTTTAAAGCTTCTCTTTTTGTTATAGCATCTACCTTTATTTTTTTCTTAAATTGTTATATTCAAATTCTATTTTTACACTTTTTTTGTTCCAGAAAGTTGGTATTGAAATAAGATATCTGGTCAAAAAGCGTTCTTTGAGCTCTGTATTTTCTCTTATATAAGTGTATTGTTCAAATTCTTTTATAATTTCTTTTGAAGGAATACCGTCTATTTTTAAAATCTTTGCTTTTACCGGTATATTATCAACTAAAGAGAAAACAACATAGATATCACCATCTATAACATAGGGTGAAAAAGGAAAAACTAAATTATTATATGAAAAAGGAAATGCTATACTACAGTGGTAATCATTTAAATAATGGAAAAGTGGTGCAACTGTTTTGAAAAACTCTAATTTATCCATAGGTTTGTCAAGTTCTTTTCTTATCTCCTCAACAATCTCTGTAAACTCTGGTTTTTTAACCAATCCATATGGATCGATATATGCCTCTTTTAGGAGAGTAATTAAGAAATCAAAATCTCTTTGCAACTTTGCCACTTCAACTTTACCTGCAAATGTTATGGATGAGAAAATAATACTTGTTAAAAAAATACAAATAGCAGCACTTTTTTATGCTTTTTCATAGAATTCTCCCCTTTTAATACTTTGCATTATACGCTCGGAATGAGAAAAAATACTTACCTTACCAACATTACTAATTACAAGATTCTTCGTCGCTTTGTTCCACAGAATGACAATAAAGAATATGTCATCCTGGGTAAAACACCAGCAAAGCCGTTCTTTTCCTCCTTGGGATGTCATCCTGAAGAACACGGTGACGAAGGATCTTATTCCTTTCCCTAACCTTGCTAATCTCACCAACTCTCGCCAATCTCGCCAACACCGCTAAATATAAGATTCCTCACCCTTCGGGTTCGGAATAACAGGTGCGGCGGATTCCTCGCCGTCTTCCCCCTTGGAATGACATGTTTTGAGAATGCCAACCTCGCCAACGCTTGCTAACTCTCGCTAACCCTCGCTGTTTTTTGTCATCCTGAGGAGCGCAGCGACGAAGGGGATGTCATCCCGAGGAATGAAATGACGAGGGATCTTATTTTCCCCAACCTCGCTAACCCTCGCTAACCTCGCCAATCTCGCCAACCTCGCTAATTACCCTCTTCACAAAGCCATGGAAATAGCCATTCCCACCAGTGCCTTTTTTTATGGTTTTCGCTACACAGAGCATTACACTCACTTTCATTTACGCAGCTATCACAGTTTTTTACATCACCTGTGCATAGTCCTTTTTCTCCATCACAGAATGAAAGATACACTTTTTCTTTCACAATTGGTTCGTTTAAAAATTCCACCCTTTCACCCCTTTTTGTTTAAACTCTGACAGTTTTTAACTTCTCTGAGGTAAGTTCTACCATTTCTTTTAAGTTGTATTTTAATGGTATACATCTATATGGTTTTTTGATAGGTGAACCATGTAGTTTGTCCACTACAACAGCATTGAAAGTGCATCCCCCCATACAAACAGGAAACACTATACAATTTTTACATTCTTCATCTGTGTACGGTTCATATGTTAGCCACTTTGCATATTTCTGATTCAGCTCTATTCCTTCTTCTGACAATTGCCCAACTACAGTTATTGGATTACCAACTTCTCCCCAGCATTTGTGTATACTTCCATCGGTATCAATTACGAAACTGTTCTGGCACAACGCATCGCATCTTGCTATTTTTAAATGTCTGAATGGATTAAATGGATACTGAGGTATATATTTTAAAATTTCTTTATACAATTCCACTTCTAATTTTGCAAATTCTTTTAATGTTAATGGGGTATCGTTAAACTGGATGGGGATTTCTCTGGCTATTTCTACCATCTGAAAGTCAAATTCTATCATTAAACCTTTTTCCCCGATTAGCTTTATAAGTTTTTTTACTGAATTTATACTTTCTTTTGAAATGTTTATTCTTATTTGAACAAACATCTTTTTGTGAATTTTCTCTATATTATCAATTAATTTTGAAAATGTTGGTTTTCCGTCGAGTAGTTTTCTATATCTGTCATGAATTTCTTCAGTACCATCTATGGTTATAATAACTCTGTTTATACCAACATTTAGTAACCTATCCGCGATTTCTGAGGTAAGTAAATATCCGTTTGTCACTATAAACGGCTTATACTCAACGGAATATTTTTCGCAGAGTTTCTTGAAATTTTCACTTAAAAATAATAAGTTTTTCAATGTAAGCAATGGTTCACCACCATAAAAAGTAACACTTAAAACATTTGGGCGTTGCTTTTCAAACCTTCTTTTTGTTTCATCTATCAATAATTTTAATTGCTTCTCTTTTAAATCTAAAGGAGAGTTTTCTATAACTGTCTGGAGTTGTTGCTGGTAGCAATATATACAATTAAAATTACATTTTTCAGTCATAACTACTGTATATCTCAGATATCTATCACTATATTTGTATGCATTGAATCTAAATTTCAGATATTCAATTTCATCAAAATCATTTTCCAAAATAAAAAATCCTTTTTTTAAAGTTTTTATTTCGCTTTCATCAAAATCGCCTGAATCAACCTTTTGTCTATCAAACATCTTTTTTATTTTATCTTTTTTTGAAGGTTCAACGTAAAGCATTGCATATGAAAGCACATTAAAAAGGATTATGTAATCTTCTTTTTCTATCAATAAATTATATTTTGAAAGTTTCATTTTTCCACCCCACAGCTTTTTTCCAACTTCTTTGTAAAATACCAGACCTTTGCAAAATGTTCCATATCTCTTTTTTCTTCAGGACATCCCTTATTTCCACCCATCTTTGCATTTCTGCACCCGCCCATACAAATAGGAAGAATTTTACAACTTTTACATTCTTCATCTTCAAAAGCATCCGGTTTATACCAGTACAGGTATTTTTCTTTTTCATACTCTATCCCATTTTCTGTCACTTTTCCAAACTCAGAGCCTTTCATTACTGCAACAGTACATGGATATACTTCTCCTTCAGGTCCTATCACAGTCGCTGCTACGCTATCATATTCACAATATCTGCTTTGCGTAAGTATAGGAAAAAATACTTTAAATCCTTTTTCGGCAGCTTTAACGTAAAATTTAGAAATCTTCTTGAAAGAATTTAATCCCTTAAATTCATGCAATTTTTTATAAAACCCATTTTTATCTTCTCCCCCCTGGAATATCCACCTGAAATAAATTCTCATCCTTTCTTTCGGAAACTCGTCAAACATATCAAGAAGCTGTGGAATATGATCATAATTTTCAACTCCCACATTTACCCTTAAAGAGATCTGTGTTGTCTCTGTTACTTCCAATAATTTTTTCATGTTGTTGTATATCTTATCAAATGTTTCTGCTCCACCTTTTAATGGTCTGTACTTATTGTGGTACTCTGGCGGACCATCAAGTGTAATCTGAACATTTCTTATTTTAAGCTCATCAAAATATCTGGCTTTATCCTCTGAAAGTAAAAATCCATTTGTAGACATCGAAGAATGAAATTCAGAATTATATTCTTCACATACTTTTGCCACTCTTTCGTTTATATATCTTATGATTTCAAAACTTATTAATGGTTCTCCCCCAAACCAGCCTATACTTATTTTTCTCTTTTTCCTGGCAATTTCACACAAATAATCTACTATCCTTTCTGCTATTTCATATCTCATAGATGGACCTTCTTTTGATTCATAGCAATAGACACAATCAAAATTACATTGAAGTGTCGGCATTATAGTAAATATTGGAGAACTTGTATCATATCTTGAAATATAATTCATCATTTTTAGATGTTGAAGCTCATCGAAATACTTATTAACAAGGTATCCTCCATAGATTAAATCTTCTTTTAACTTTTTATATTCGCCATTCCAATTTTTATTTGGATTTTCCAGTATCTCTTTTATCATTTTTGCCCGGTCTTTGTTTACAGTCGCAATTGCGCGTGTTAAATAATTCACAAATACAACCTTTTCACCTTCTTCAAACCACACATTGTATTTTGATTCTTTGTATTCTATCATCTTTACCTCCCTTATTGTTGTAATTAGTAACTCAACATAATTATATACATTATATAAACCTAACAGTTAATTTTGCAAACATCAAAAAATTCTGTTATGTTTCTTTTTTTTTTAACAGCAATTATAATGTTCATTCTTTTCTTTTTGCATGATTACGAATTTATAACCTATTTATTTCTATAATTATAATTTGTATTTCGTTTTTAAATTTTAAATGTACCTTATCCAAAATAACAACAAAAAAATTAGTTTAAAACGTGTCAGGATAACATCTTATAAGTTCTGTTGTATAGTTCGATTACTTTTAAGTAATATTAATAAAATTTTTGAGATTAAAATAATTATATTCATGTATTATCTAATCCAGGCACTTCAAAACATCATTCTATTTTGCTTCTCTTTTTTCGTTCCAAACATATGTGAAGGAAACGTCATCCCCGACAAGACATTGCAAAGAATGTAAATGACAATGCTTCTTATCTTTTACCAACTCTCGCTAACCTCGTAAGCCCCTTTATCGTTTCACTCATCAGGACAAGCCTTGCTAATTATAAGATTCCTCACCCTTCGGGTTCGGAATGACAGGTGCGACGGATTCCTCGCCGTCTTCCCCCTTGGAATGACATGTTTTGAGAATGCCAACCTCGCCAACGCTTGCTAACTCTCGCTAACCCTCGCTGTTTTTTGTCATCCTGAGGAGCGCAGCGACGAAGGGGATGTCATCCCGAGGAATGAAATGACGAGGGATCTTATTTTCCCCAACCTCGCTAACCCTCGCTAACCTCGCCAATCTCGCCAACCTCACTAATTACCCTCTTCACAAAGCCATGGAAATAGCCATTCCCACCAGTGCCTTTTTTTATGGTTTTCGCTACACAGAGCATTACACTCACTTTCATTTACGCAGCTATCACAGTTTTTTACATCACCTGTGCATAGTCCTTTTTCTCCATCACAGAATGAAAGATACACTTTTTCTTTCACAATTGGTTCGTTTAAAAATTCCACCCTTTCACCCCTTTTTTGATTAAGAAGCGTTTGGATTGTCCAGAGTACAATCAATAGGTAAATCAAAAACACACCATATTGGAGGAACTGGTCCACATGGTCCACTTCCCCCATCACACAATTGTGCAGCAATATCACAACCACCAGTTGGAGATGGTTCATCTGGAGGTATTACAGGGTTTAATACTTTTATCTCCATCATTCTCCACCCTTTCTGTTTGTTTTTCACTAATTTTTACTTATGATCTCAAAAGCATAGTCTAACATTACATCTCCCTCTCCAAGCAGATAATCAATTTTTTCCTCTTCTGTTAGATTTTTTCCATAATCTATTTCTATTTCCGGGTTATCTTCAATCCAGTAGTACCCACCTGATATAGATACTAATATTTTTGTATTTGGAAGGATATATTTACCTAATGATGCCCCAAGCGAGTTTACAGGTTCTGTAGTTTTTTCTCCTATTATTTTTCCAAAACTAAATTTTTTAAACAAATAAGTTGTTATAACAGCTCCAGAAGCTATTCTATTATTTATAAGAAGCCATATTTTTCCTTTGAAATTATCTTTTGCTGGTATTATTTTGGGGTTTAATTCGTATTTTTCCAAAGTTCTTTTTATCCTTCCGTCGGTTAGTGGTATATTTTTGCAGTTGTAACCAACTAAGTGTACCTTCAAAGGGTGAAATGTTAAATATTTAAAAAGTTCCCAAACATTGTATAAAGGTCCCCCACTATTTCCTCTCAAATCGATTATTAAATCTGACATATCTTTATTCTCTTTGAATGTTTTTTCTAAAAACTCTTTGTAATACCCTGATGACCTATAACTATATGAAAACGTCCTTATTTTCAATATCCCAATGCTTCCTTTTCTTTCAAATGAAAACTTCCTTTTTTCCCATTCATCCGGGTATAGTTGTTTTGTTTGTTTTAGTTTTTCCCCATATTTAATAGCATTTATTTCTACTGATTTTTTTGTGCCGTTAATTTTTAGCAATAATTCAAATGTATTTTTATCTTCTATCTCTGGAAAATACGAAAATAAAAAAGATACCTGAGCATGAATCACATCCGAACGAACTTTTGGTAAGTATTGCTTCAGTTCGTTAATTATTTCTTTTACATCTTTACCTTCTATTTTCAAAATCTCTGCTTTGTTTTCTAATTCTTTCACCAGTGAATTTTTAACAAACAATCTATTTCCTACCACAACAGGTTCAAATGGCATTACCAGTGTGTCTGTGGTTATGTTGAAAACTATACCATAATGCACATCACTAAAAAGATGTATCATAGGTGCTATGGTTTTAAAAAACTCCCCTTTTGTCATAGGTTTGTTGAGCTTGGTTTTTATTTCATCTACTTTTGAGTAGAATGTTTCTTCTGAAACAAATTTAAAAGGATCAATTCCCGCCTTTAAGATATAGTTTATGAAAACATCAAAGTCTTTCTGGAGTTCTTCCGGTTGAAATAATTCCTGGGAAATTGTCAATACAGATAAAAACATTAAGAAAAGTATAATTATCTTCTTTTTCATATGTTGTTTCACCTTCCTTTTATTAATGTCAATCTTGAACTTTAAAGGTTAAACTAAATATCTGGAATATCTTGAGGGCATACAAAAGGAAAATCAAAAGCAAAACATACCATAGCACATAAACCATCACAACTTCCTCCATCACACAATTGAGCGATCATTTCACAGCCACTTGTTGATTCTAGTTCTTCTGGTGAAATTATGGGATTTAATACTTTTATTTTCATCATTCTCCCCCCTTTCTGTTTGTTTTTTACTAACTTTTACTTATGATCTCAAAAGCATAATCTAACACTACGTCTCTCTCTCCAAGCAGATAATCAATTTCTTCCTTTTCCGTCATTTTTCTTTCATAATCTATTACTATTTTTGGTTCCTCTTCAAAATAATATTTTCCATTTGGAATCAGTAATGAGAGTTCTGTATTGGGAAGAATATAGTTAGTACTAAAACGTACAGAAAGTGTATTTACTGGTTCCTTTGGTTTTTCTCCTATTATTTTTCCAAGTTCAAACTTTTGAAATAAATAAGTGGCAACTACTGCTATCGAAGCCATAGTGTCGTCTACCAGAAGCCATACCTTACCTTTAAAATTATCTTTCACTGGTATTATCTCTATCTTTAAATCATGATTTTTTCTGATTCTTTTTATTTCCTTATTTCCAGGTAAGTTAGTATATACGTATTCAATTCCCCATGTTACTAACTTTTTATCTGTAAGATATTTAAAAAGTTCATAAATATTTTCCAGATATCCCCCGGGGTTTTTTCGCAAATCAATTATTAAGTCTGTCATATCTTTGCTATTTTTAAACACCTCTTTTAAAAAATCTTTGTAATATTCAAGCCGCTCGTATTTAAACGAAAATGACTTTATGTTTAGTATTCCTATTTTTCCTTTCCTTTCAAATGAAATAGGTTTGTCTATTTTTAAATTTAATTTTTTTATCTTGTTTATTATTCCAACTTTTGTAAAAGCACTTATTTGTATCTGCTTTTCGATATTTCCATTTTTAATTAATAGATCAAAAGTATCTTTTCCTTCAATTTCTGGCAACAATAAAACCATATGCCCTAATACTAAATCTATCCTTTTCGAAATAATTCTTGGAATATACTTTCTAAATTCTTCTATCATATCCTGAACTTTTCTACCATCGATTTCTAAAACCTCTGAATTATTATTTAAATCTTCAACCAGTGAATTTTTAACAAACAATCTATTTCCCACCACAACAGGTTCAAATGGCATTACCAGTGTGTCTGTGGTTATGTTGAAAACTATACCATAATGTACATCACTAAAAAGATGTATCATAGGTGCTATGGTTTTAAAAAACTCCCCTTTTGTCATAGGTTTGTTGAGTTTGGTTTTTATTTCATCTACTTTTGAGTAGAATGTTTCTTCTGAAACAAATTTAAAAGGATCAATTCCCGCCTTTAAGATATAGTTTATGAAAACATCAAAGTCTGTTTGGAGCTCTTCTGCTGAGAATAACTTTTGAGAAAACGTAAGTATCGATAGAAATGTTAAGAAAAATACAAGTATTTTCTTTTTCATGTGCTTCTTCTCCTTTTTACTATTAAAGTTTCTTTCAACTTTTCAGGAAGATATGAGTATAAAATAATAGAGGATTCTGTTATTCCCCCTCTCCCATCATTTAATACACAAACATTTTTAAAATAATTTCAAAGCTATTTCACCGGCTATGTGTAAAATTTCACTTGTAAAATAAAATACTTAACTTTTTTCACTCACTTTTTTTATTTTTCTTATACGACTGAATTTTAAAATATTTTTAAAATATCTACAAACTTTATTTATCTGGATTATAAATAATTATCTTTCTTTTTTGAAAAATATTATATATTTGCTTTTGTGTTCATTAATGGTTACATTTTTTTGACAGAAACCACTCGGATACTAATTTTGAAGCAGAATTTTGCTATACAATATTATTTGATCATTGTTTGTTCTTAAAGATTGAATTTTTCTTAATATGATTTTTTGTATGTTTTAGCATAGATAACAATACTGGCAAAAATACTGATATCGCTAACTCTCGCAAGATCTTTCGCGCTCCGTGCTCAGGACAAACCTTGCTAACCTCGCTAAATTCAAGATTCCTCACCCTTCGGGTTCGGAATGACATAGGTGATGGGAGCCAACTTTCGTCAATTTTGTCAAATGTTGTATAATTTTCTTAGAAGTAAAACAAAACTACCGAGGTGATTTTATGGAGAAACAAAAAATAAGAGAAGAAATAGAAAAGTTAAGAAAAGAAATCGAATATCATAATTATAGATACTATGTATTGGCTGACCCAATAATAAGTGATGAGGAATATGATAAACTTATGAAAAAGTTGATAAAATTAGAAAAAAAATATCCAGAATTTTCTTCCCCAGATTCTCCCACTCAAAAAGTTGGGGGAAGAGTTATAGATGGATTCAAAACAGTGACACACTCCATACCTATGTTAAGTCTCGACAACACCTACACCGCAGAGGAAGTAGTAAATTTTGATAACAGAATAAAAAAGCTTCTAAAAAAGGAAGTTGAATACGTCTGTGAGTTAAAGATAGACGGAGTTTCTATCGCTCTTAGATATGAAAATGGAAGTCTTGTGCAGGCAATAAGCAGAGGGAATGGTACAGAAGGTGATGATATAACAGAAAATGTTAAGAAAATAAAGTCAATTCCTCTTAGATTGTTTAAACCTCTTACAATTGAAGTACGAGGAGAAATTTATATGCCAGTCTCAGAATTTGTTCGATATAACAAGCAACGTGAAGATGAGGGACTTCCCCCTTTTGCAAATCCAAGAAATGCCGCTGCAGGAACTTTAAGACAGCTGGATTCCTCAGTAGTAGCAAATCGAAACCTTGATTCTTTTATATATTATATTGTTCATCCAGAATACTATAATTTAGATTCACAATGGGAAGCACTAAATTTTTTAAAACAAATTGGACTAAAAGTTAATCCGCATTCAAAACTATGCAAAACTATCAACGATGTTATTAACTTCTGGAAAGAATGGACAGAAAAACGACATTCTCTGGGATATTGGGTTGATGGTGTTGTTGTAAAAGTAAACAACTTTGCAGAACAAAATAGTCTGGGAACAACCGCAAAATCTCCAAAGTGGGCTATTGCATTTAAATTTCCGGCAATTCAAGCCAGAACACGAATTATTTCAATAACCTACCAGGTTGGGCGCACTGGAGTTATCACACCTGTTGCCGAACTTGAACCAGTAACTCTGGAAGGAACTATAGTAAAAAGAGCTTCCCTTCACAACTTTGATTATATAAAAGAAAAAGACATAAAAGTAGGAGACCATGTCTTTGTTGAAAAAGCTGGTGGAATAATACCACAAGTTGTAAGTGTAATCAAAGAATTACGAACTGGCTCAGAAAAAGAAGTAATTCCACCAACATCCTGTCCCGTGTGCGGAGGTAATGTGGGAAAACTCACAGAAAATGAAGTTGCTTTAAGATGTATGAATCCACATTGTCCGCAAAAGCTTAAACGGCATCTTGAAATATTTGTTTCAAGATCCGCGTTTGATATTTCCGGGATTGGCGAAAAAATGGCAGAAAAGATCGTTGATGCAAAATTGATAAATGATGTCTCTGATATATTTTACTTAACACCATTTGACCTTGCACAACTAAGCGGGGTTGGGCAAAAAACAATTGCAAACGTTTTAAAACAAATTGAAAAAGCTAAAAAAACTCCCTTGCATAAAGTAATCGTAGGCTTAGGAATTCCTTTAGTTGGCGAAAAAACAGCTAAGATTCTCGCTGAAAAGTTCGAAAATATTGACAAACTTTCAAATGCTTCATATGAAGAACTTACCAGTATTGATGGAATAGGTCCGGAACTGGCTAAAAGTATCGTAGATTATTTTAGAAATGAAAAAACCAGAGAAATCATTGAAAAATTGAAAAATGCAGGAGTAGAAATGAAAAATATAGCTAAAACTAAAAATGAAAAATTTTCTGGTATGACCTTTGTTATTACAGGAACGCTGAAAAATTATACGAGAAACCAGATTAAAGAACTTATTGAAAGTCTTGGTGGAAAGGTCTCTGAATCTGTATCATCAAAAACAACTTATTTAGTTGTAGGTGAAAAACCTGGTTCAAAATATCAAAAAGCCAAACAACTTGGCGTTAAAATACTTACCGAAGAAGAATTTATGAAAATTATGAAAACCTAGTTAATTTCACCAACCTCTTTTAGAAAATGAAGAAGAAATCCTTTTATAACAGATGCTGTGTAAGACAAAATACTCAACGTTTCTCCTTTTAATATATATAGTTCACCTTTATTATCTATCTGTGAAATTTCTTTCATTTCAACATTTGTTTTCAACAAATCACCAAATGCTTTTTTCAACTCGAAATGAACCACTTCAAATTTTGAGCGGGCAAAATTCATTATACTATTTATCACCTGTCTTTCATCTCCCAAAAATGCAGGCTTAGATCCGAGTATAGTTTCTCTTGCAGCATCGTCTGAATAATAAATCAAATAAACCAGATAATTATCATAAAGAAAATGTAAATTCTTCAGAATTTTCCTGGTGTTTCCATCAACAATACCCCATAAAACCTCACCTGTTTCCCCAGGAGCATTATGATAAGGTTGGGATAGATCTTCTGCATAATGGAGCGCCCTTGCAAGGAAACGATAACCCCAGTATCTATCTCCTTGCTTAAAAGCCTGTCGAGACATTTCCACAAAATATATAAAAGATGTATCTCCCTGAAAAGCATTTATAAATCCCAGATTATACTTCATATGCCTGACACCCTGGCTGTTACCGATCAATCCCTGAAGAAAATCAAGCTGCAATCCTTCGTCCATGCCATTGTCAGGTTCGGGAGAATAGATTGTAAGTATCTGCCATACAGGAAGCATAAATCCATCTATTGGAGAGGGATCAGGAGGAAATTTTCCATCACCTAAAGGGTCAAAAAAAGCTCTCTCCCCACTTACGTCCTTAACCACAAGATAGTCTTGATTGTAAATTCTATTTTCTTCATAGGAATAGTCCGTTATTTTTACCATTCTATTCTTTATTGGTAAATCCTGAACAATTAAATAAGTAAGCGCTTCGTGACCACTCCATGCAAATGCAAGCGAAAGAAATGTTAAAGTACACAAAACAAAAAAATATTTAATCATAAAAAAACACCTTTCTTAATCACTATCCCGGTTATATGAGTTCTCCAGTATTTTCTCAAAATCAATGTTATATTCCCCAGAAAATTTCCACAATTTTCTGCTAAACTCATCCTCGGCAATAGGTATAAATTTTTTGATCTTCGGCATGAGCACTAAAATAGTATGAATTTCATAAAAAGTTCCCCTTGGTCTTCTCCATACAATATATTCCAGCGTATGGTTTAATATAGCCGCAAGTTCAATTCCTATATCGCTTTCAGAACCATAATCTGCTATTACTTCCCCGCTTTTTGTAGAAATATCAATTCCCAGAAAATCGATTATTTTCCTTGCTGCATCAACCCTTGCTTTTAGCAAAGCATGCTCTACATTAACACCACCAGTCTGAGCTATTCCCTCAAAATAATATATCGTATCCATATCACTAAGCACCGGTAAATATGAAACGTTTATGCTAATTATTTCATCTTCAGCGCGAAGATACAATTTCTCTTTGCCTATAAGCACATAATCGCTTTTATTTTCACACGCTATTAAAAAGAAACCTGTTAAGATAAACATAAAAATTACCACATTTTTCCAGATTCTTTTTTTCATAATAAATTCTCCCTTTAAATGTGGTTAAGAACATCCTCAGAACCGAGCATTCTTTTTATCTCTGTTTTTCTTTCTTTTTCGTCAAGTTCTTTAATTTCACCCGAATCTTCATTTCTTATCACCGCAAAATGTTTGTTCGCTCTAACTGCTACTTGAGGCAAATGTGTTACAACAATAACCTGATAATTTTCAGAGACTTCTTTTAATTTTTCCGCAAGTTTATTCCCTGTTTCTCCTCCAATACCTGTATCCACTTCGTCAAATATTAAAACTCCTCCTGATGCGATTGATAGCTCCAGTGCAAGCATGATTCTTGAAAGTTCCCCACCGGAAGCAATAGACCTGAGGGGTTGCATTTTTTGTGATTTAACTGTTTGTCCAACTAATTCTACTTTATCAAATCCATGGCCAGTCATTTCTATACTTTTGAAAATAAAATCAACCTTTGCTGTCATACTCAAATCCTTCAAATGGTTCCTGAACTTTTTCAAGATCTTTTCGGAAGCTTTTTTTCTTTTTTCAGTAAGTTTTTTTCCAAGATCTTTTAATTCTTTCTCGAGTGACATTAACTTACTTTCTGAATTTCTAAGTACTTCGATTCTTTCCATTATATTCTCATATTCTTTTTTCATATTTGAATAGTTTTCCAGAACATCTTCAAGAGTAGGGCCATATTTCCTTTTCAGGTTATTATAAGCCCATATTCTTTCTTCTATTTGAGTAATATCAAGTTCTTCTATATCGCTTAACTCTTTTTCAATTTCAAGATTCAGAGTAACAACAACATCAAGTGCTGTATCCAAAAAAGATGTGTATTTTTCTGGAAGTATCTTTTTCAAATTCCACAGGTATTCATTAATTTTTTGCCCTGTTTCCAAAGCTTCGTTAAAATTGGCAAGAAGCTGCTGAAAATTTAATGCCGACTGATATTTTTCGTTTAATTCATATTCTTCCTGAAGGTCGGGTTTAACCGCTTCTATCTCGTTTATCTGATATTCAAGGTCTTCTTTACGTTTTTCAAGAATTTCTAAGTTTTCAGAGTTTAAAATTTCCTGAATCTTTTTGTACTCCTCGTATCTTTTTCTAAAATCCCTTAAAAGCGTTTTGTTATCACCTATTTGATCAAGTACTCCCAGCAAAAAATTTGGTTCTAAAAATTTGATGTGAGAATTCTGTCTGTGAATAGATATGTGATTCCCCAAAACTTTTGACACAATATTTTTTGGAAAAACTTTTCCGTTAATTTTAAACGTAGTCCTTCCATTTTTCCTCAGCACAGAAAACACATTTTCCCCTTCAACAATTTCATAATCTGGATAGCTTTCAGGGAGATGTATTACAATCTCAGCGCTGTAATTATCTATTTTAGTATTTCCATATCCAAGTAATATACCTATGACATCCAGCAGTAAACTTTTCCCTGCACCTGTTTCTCCAGTAAAAACGTTTAACCCTGATGAAAAATACACATCTACATCTTTAAAATATAAATAATCATGAAGATGCAAGGAAAATATTTCAGCTGTTTTCATTTTCCAAGGTGCTCCTTCTCAAAAGCATATGGCAACAGTTCTTTCACTCTTGTCTCCTTGACTTTACCAGTATTGTTTGCCATAACAACTTTGAAATCACCAAATTCAGCCATCACCTGTCTACACGCTCCACAAGGAGATATAGGCTCGTCTGTATTGCCTACTATGACCAATGTATCAAATTCTTTTTCTCCTTCAGACACTGCTTTAAAAATAGCTATTCTCTCTGCACAGCAAGACAATCCATAAGAGGCATTCTCAATGTTACTGCCAGTATAAACCTTCCCGGATCTGGCCAATAACACTGCCCCCACTTTAAAATTAGAATATGGCGCGTATGCGTTTTTCTGAGCTTCAATCGCCATCTGTATCAGCTTGTTCAACATCGCTCACCACCTTAATAAGGACTTTTTCTATCCTGTTTTTTGAAGCTGCTACTATTTTAAAAATAAACCCATTTATTCTTACAGTTTCTCCTACCCTTGGAATTCTTTGTAACAGTTCTAACAGATACCCGGCAAGTGTTTCGTAATCACTCTCTGGAAATGTAATGTTCAGCTCTCTTTCAAGGTCATTTATTGGAACAGTTGCATCAACCACATAAGAACCATCTTCCATTTTCTTTATTCCAATCACTTCGTTTTGATCATATTCGTCCATTATTTCACCGAATATTTCTTCAAGAATATCCTCCAGTGTAACGAGACCCGCAGTTCCTCCGTATTCATCAACAACAATTGCCATGTGAATTTTCTGCTCTTTAAAAATTTTCAACAAATCCGATATTTTCATGGTTTCCGGTACAAAAAGTGGTTCTCTCATAAGGTCCTTCACTTTTACTTTCTGCTTTATTTCAGTCCCTCGTTCACTTACGAATACCAACACATCCTTTGCATAACATATACCAACTATGTTATCAATAGTATCTTTATACACGGGAATCCTTGAATATTCTTCTTCTTTTATAAGTTCCATTATCTCTTCGAGTGTGGAAGATTCATCAACTGCTACAATATCTATTCTTGGAATCATTATTTCCTTAACCTGAGAAACTTCCATCTCAATAGTTCTTTTAAGCATAAAACTCTCTTCATGTTTTATAGTTCCTTCTTCTCTACCAGCTTCCACATACATCAATATGTCATCAGTGGTTATGAAAGGAGTTTCGCTAACAGCTTTACCGCCAGTTAAACCAATTACCACATTTGAAAAAGCTACTAAAAATCTTATAATTGGTGAAAAAATCCTGGATAAAAATAACAATACTGGAAGCATTCGATTAAAAATCTTTTCGTGATTTTGTCTTGCGTATATTTTAGGAGTAATCTCTCCGAAAACCAATATAAAAAAGGTCAGAGTAAGTGTAGATACAAGAGCAGATAATCCCTCGGGAATAACACTCTTAAATAGTGAGACAAACAAAAGGGTTGCGATAGATGAAGCGAGAATGTTAACCAGATTGTTCATTATAAGAATAACTGTTAGAAACTTGTTAAAGAGGTGTATTTCTGATTCCTCTTCCTTTTTATTTCCACGTCTCAAAGATTCCCTGAGTTTTATCTTACTTACTGAAGTTAACGCTGTTTCAGATGCTGAAAAAAGAGCCGAAAAATATAACAATATCGCCAGAAAAAGGATGTTCCATAAATAACTCGAAGGATCATCCATTAAAATACCACCTCCACTTTAGATTATACCATAACATTCCTCTTCATTTGATTACGAACTTTAACAGATTTTTCAACGTATACTTTTTCTTTTGTAAAAGGGTCAATCCCGGTATAAAACATGGTAGTACTTAAAGTTCCTGGGGTTGGAGTAAATATTTGAATCTGTTGAGGTTTATACCCTAACTCTTTTCTAATAAATTTTCTGAGATGATTATTCTCTTTCCAGCCTTCTCCAGGGTGTCCAACTATGAAATAAGCCACAACATACTTTCTATTTGCAACTTTCTCAAATTTTCTCTTAAATTCTAAAAATTTATTTATAGACGGTTTCCTCATTATTCTAAGGACCTTAGGATCCGAATGTTCAGGTGCTAACTTCAACTGTCCTGGTGTAAATTTTGGTAACTCTTTTACAAAAAGCTCCCCATACTTTTTATCTTCAACGATCATATCATGCCTTATGCCGGACGCTATAAACACGTTTTTTACATATGGTAATTTCCTTATCTCATAAAGAAGCTTGAGATATTTTTCGTGATGCGCTTCTACACCTTTGCAAACACCAGGATGTAAACAGAATTTTGAACATTGCCCATATGTATTTCTCACCTTACAGGTCGACCCATACATATTTGCCGTTGGACCACCAACATCAAAAATTGTACCCTTGAATTTTCTATGTTTTGATATGATTTTGATTTCCTCAATTATTGACTCAATACTTCTTGATACTACATGCGTGGTTTGATGTTGAGTCAAAGCACAAAATGAACACATACCGTAACAGCCACGAACAGCTGTTACAGAAAATCTAACAGTTTCTATTGCTTTTACTTTACCCTGCAAGCTATAATAAGGATGAACTTCACGTTCGTAAGGTAATAAATAAAGCCTGTCTAAAACATCTTGAGGAATTGGAGTTTGAGGAGGATTTTGTACAACATATCTTGTATCATGTTTCTGGAAAATTTTTTGTATTTTTGAATGGATCTGTAAACAAACTTTGCTTTACAAACATTTCAATATATTTGTTTTTATCATCAGCAACTTCTTCAAATGAAGGAAGTTCTACTCCATCGGGCTTTGAAGAAGTCCACCACATTAC
Source organism: Thermosipho ferrireducens (assembly GCF_017358165.1). NCBI lineage: Bacteria > Thermotogati > Thermotogota > Thermotogae > Thermotogales > Fervidobacteriaceae > Thermosipho > Thermosipho ferrireducens. The sequence continues at coordinate 57,906 of NZ_CP071446.1, forward strand.
TCCTGGAATATCTCTACATTTTTCAACAGCTCCATACTTTTCAAGAGTTTTAGCCACTTCCAGTATACTTAGTTCTCCCATTCCATATATCAACAAGTCAGCTTTTGAATCAAGTAAAATAGATTTTCTAACCTTATTAGACCACCAATCATAGTGAGCAAATCTTCTTAAACTTGCTTCTATTCCTCCGATTATTATCGGAACACCTTTAAAAAATTTTCTAATAAGATTTGAATAAACTATAACAGCCCTATCAGGCCTCTTTCCCCCAATACCACCAGGTGTGTAATCATCACTTCTTCTTTTTTTACCAGAAGCAGTGTAATTTGCCACCATTGAATCAACATTGCCACCTGTTACTCCAAAAAAAAGTCTCGGACGGCCAAGTCTTGTTATATCCTTTTCAGATTTCCAATCAGGTTGAGCAATTACTCCTACTTTATAACCATTTGAAACCAAAAAATGTCCTATTAACGCTACACCAAAAGCCGGATGATCTACATATGCATCCCCTGTTACAAGAATAATATCTAAACCTTTCCAGCCTAATTTTCTCACTTCTTCAAGCGTCGTTGGTAAAAACAATCATTTTCCCTCCGTGAGCTCTTTAAACATCTCTACATAACTTTGATATCTTGTTTCAGTTATTGTCCCTTTTTCCACAGCAAGTTTTATAGCACAATTTGGTTCGTTAATATGCTCACAATCTCCAAACATGCATTGAGAATCATATGCAAGAAATTCAGGAAAAAGCTTTTTCAAATCTTCCGGATTTATACCAGAAATATCGAGACTGGCAAATCCTGGAGTATCTGCTATCCATCCCCCAAATTCCAGATGTAACAATTCTATGACTGTCGTTGTGTGTTTTCCACGTTCTAACTTTTCCGAAATCTCATTAACCTTTAATGACAAACCCGGACTTATCGCATTCAAAAGACTACTTTTGCCAACCCCGGACATTCCAGCCATTGTAGAAATTTTCCCTTTTAGCACCATTTTCAATTCGTCCAAGCCGTCTCCTTTGAGAGCACTCGTTTTCAATACTTTATATATTCTGGAATATATCGATTCAAAAAATTCAATTTCTTCATCGCTTAAAAGATCCGTCTTGTTTAAAACGATAACCAGCGGTAATTTGGCGTTTTCCACAAGAACTAAATATCTATCAATAATCTTCAATGGTGTCTGGGGCTTTTTTAATGTAACTACCACTATAACCTGATCCACATTGGCAATCCTTGGTCTTTTTAATTCATTGCGTCTATTTATAATGTTTTCGATAACCCCATCTTTACCATGCACAACTCTGTATTCAACGATATCTCCTACAATTGGTCTTATTTTCTGCTCCTTAAATTTCCCTCTTAGTTTACATAAAAAGATTTCTGCTGTTTCATAATCCTGAACCTGTGCCATATTTGAAAGAAACTTTACCACAACTCCTTTTTTTCTCATATCTTACCTCCCGGAGTCAATGTCGCCATCATCTATTAAAAGCTTAATACTATCGCCTGTTTTAACCACCGAACCTTTTTCTGGATATGTAGCAAGAACACGACCATCTGGACCAGGATATTTAATTTTTACAATTTCAACATTCAATCCCCATGATTTAAGGATTTCTACAACTGTATGGGCATTTGTACCATAAAAATCTGGCAATTTGAATTGTCTCTCTATAAGGCTACTCCCAAACACTCTTATCTTTCTTCCCCTTTTCACGACTTCTCCTGCTCCAGGATCAGTGTTTACCACTTTTCCATTTCCAACAATTTCCGCTACAAAACCATACATTTCCAGCTTATTTTTGGCTTCAGCGATATTTAACCCTATAACATCCGGCACAAAAACATCACCGGTCTTTTCACCAAGATATATAATACCCAAAAACGCCAGTATCCCAAACATAACCCCAACAAGAAATAAAAAAACAATTCTTATCATCTTTTCTTCAACATTCTCCTTCTCAATTGTCCACAGGCAGCGCTTATATCTGTCCCTTTTTCTTGCCTGATCTCAGCTTCAATATTATATCTTTCAAGCACACTTTTAAACCTTTCTAACACCCATTTACTTGGACGATGAAATTCTGGATTTACTGGATTTACCGGTATAAGATTTACAAAAACAGACATTCCCTTCAAAAGCTGCGAAAGTTTCTCAGCGTCGTCCAGATAATCATTAAATTCCTTTATCAAAATATATTCTATTGTAACCCTATTACCAGTAATTTCCTGATACTTTTTCAACGCATAAATTATTTCTTCCACACTATACTTCTTATTAAGAGGTACAATTTTATCTCGCTTGAAATCTGTAGGCGCATGCAAAGATACCGCTAATTTAAAATCCAAACCTGACTTTGCCAATTCCACAATCTTTTCGGGTATACCAACTGTTGAAACGGTGATTCTTCGAATACCTATACCTGACATCTTTCTATGATTCAACATTTTTAAGCTTTTTAAAGTTGCATCAAAATTCAAAAGAGGTTCGCCCATTCCCATATAAACCACATTCCCAACATTTACCTTTCTATGAAACTCTATCGCTAAAATCTGGGCTACAATTTCTCCTGCTGTAAGATTTCTAACATATCCACTCTGTCCAGTAGCACAAAAAGAGCATTTTACAGGACAACCTACCTGAGTAGATATACACGCAGTAACTCTTCCCGAATGAAAAAGAGCCACAGATTCTATAGTGTTTCCATCACTTAATCTCCATAAAAATTTTGTAGTTTTATCAATTCTTGAAATTTGCATCTCAACAAGTTCTGGAATCTCTATAACAAAATGCTCAGCTAACTTTTTTCTGTGCTCTTTCGAAAGATTCGTCATTTTGTCAAAATCAAATACTTTTTTCTTATAAACCCAATCTAACACCTGATCAACACGATATTTTTCTAATTTCATTATTGAGAACTCTTCTACAAGTTCCTCGTATGAAAAATTTAGCAAATTTTTTTTCATAAACCATACCTCCTTGATTACTCTAAAATTATTTTAACACAATTTTATTCGTTATAATTTCCTTTACAAAAACAAAACACTCGTTTTATACACACGCATTTCTACTAAATAGTTGTTACTAATATTAAGTATTGCATATAAGAGTTACTTTATGGTAAAATAATGTTACCAAACCGGAAAAGGAGGGGTTGCTGTGAAAAAATTTGTTATTATCTGGTTATTTTTGCTTGTTGTGATATCTTACGCTGCAAGCAGTGCTATTGTAATAGGAACAACTGACAAAATCAGGACTCTTGATCCAGCCAACTGTTACGACTACTTCTCGAGTAATATTTTGCAAAATGTTTTAGCAGGACCGGTAGATTATGAAATTGGAACCGCAAATATCAAACCATGGCTTTTTGAAAAATGGGAAGTATCAGAGGATGGACTGATTTACACATTCCACATTCGAAAAGACGCTTACTTTGAAGATGGCACACAAATTGATGCAAATGTTTTTAAATTTTCTTTTGACAGAGTTATGAAATTAAATGGAGATCCTGCATTTTTACTTACAGACGTTGTAAAAAAGACAGAAGTAGTTGATAAGTTCACTTTTAAAGTAACTTTAAAGTACAAATTCTCTGCGTTTGTTTCCGTTCTTGGATACACTGTGGCATTTCCCGTGAATCCAAAAGTTGTTCCAGAAAATGCATTTTATGACTTCGCTCCTTCAGCATCTGGTCCCTACAAAATTACTGAATGGATCAGAGACGTCAGAATTGTACTTGAGGAAAATCCAAGATATTTTGGCCCAAAACCAAAAACCAAAAAGATTATTATCCAATTTTATGAAAATTCCCAGCAACTTAGATTGGCTCTTGAAACAGGTGAAATTGATGTCGCTTACAGACATCTTGATCCAAGAGATATTTTAGATTTGCAAAACGTTCCAGGAATAAAAGTTTATCTTGGCCCAAGCCCTCAGATAAGATATCTTGTCGTTAATGTGCAGCAAAAACCGTTCAATGATCCTCTTGTAAGACAGGCGATAGCCCTTGCCGTTAATAGAAAAACAATAACGGAAGATATCTTTGTAGGACTTACAAAACCTCTTTATTCCATGGTACCAGCTGGAATGTGGAGTCATGTAAACGTCTTCCCCGAAAGGGATATCGCCGCTGCAAAAGAAGTTCTCAAATTAGCTGGTTACAGCAAAGCAAATCCTCTTGTCATAGATTTATGGTACACTCCATCGCACTATGGAACAACTGAGGCAGACGTAGCTCAAGTACTGAAAGAAGCTTTAGAAGAAACAGGCATGATAAAAGTTAACATTAAATACGCAGAATGGTCAACATATGTTGAATATTTCTTGAATGGTACAATGGGACTCTTCCTGCTTGGTTGGTATCCTGATTATCTTGATCCAGATGACTATTTATGGCCGTTCCTGAGTGTAAATGGTGCAAAATCACTTGGAAGTTTCTATGAAAATAAGACTGTTGAAAATCTAATGATAGCCGGTCGTGCAGCAACGAATCAGTTCTCAAGGGAAATGATTTACAAACAGGTTCAAAATTTCCACGCTTCAGATGTTCCTTACATACCACTATGGCAGGGAATCGCCGACTGTGAGGCATGGGATTATATCAAAGGAATCGTTCTTGAACCAACTCAAATATTCAGATATTACATTCTTGAAAAGAAATAACATTTCACCTGGTTATTAATAAAGTCCCGCCCGTTAATGCGGGCGGGATTTTTTAAAAGAGGAGGAGATAATGTGTCCCTGAAAAGCTATATTATAACCCGAATAATACTGGCCCTTCCTATGATATTAGTTCTTCTTGTCATGATCTTTTTTATTCTTCGTATAATTCCAGGTGATCCAGTACTTGCAATTTTAGGTGGGAAAGCTCCTGTTGAAGTGATAGAAGCCAAAAGACATGAGCTTGGCCTGGATAAACCTGTTATAGTACAATTTTTTGATTATCTTGGTAACGTAATTAAAGGAGATCTTGGAACTTCGACTCTTACAAATAGACCTGTCTGGAATGAAATCAAGGACAGATTCCCTGCAACCTTAGAATTAACCATCTTTTCATTTATAGTTGCATTGCTAATAGGTATTTTCTGGGGAGCGGAAGCTGCATGGAGGAAAGACGGACCCATAGATATTAGCGCAAGGGTATATTCCATATTCATATATGCCGTCCCGGTTTTCTGGTTAGGACTAATGCTCCAGCTTCTTTTTGGCATTTATCTAAGGTGGTTACCTGTAGGGGGAAGAATTTCCCCGCGGGTTAGTATAGACGTCAAAACAGGCTTGTATCTTTTCGACACATTAATTACCGGAAATTGGGAAGGATTTATAGATGTTCTTGAACATTTATTACTTCCAGGTATAACACTTGGACTTGTAATATCAAGTATATTTTTACGTATGGTAAGAAACAATACTGTGTTAACTCTTTCAAAAGATTTTATAAAAGCAGCACGTGCTCGTGGATTAAAATCACGAGTAATACTTTATGGCCATGCTGTTAGAAACGCATTTGTTCCAATTTTTACAATAATGGGAATGCAGTTTGCTCTTCTTTTAGCAGGGGCTATTCTGACAGAAACAACTTTTTCGTGGCCCGGGGTTGGTAGTTATCTTGTACTAAAAATAAAATACAGAGATTTCCCTGCAATACAGGGTACAATCGTATTCTTTGCCTTATTCGTTGTTATTATAAGTATCATAATTGACATTGTAAATGCTCTTGTGGACCCAAGAGTCAGATATTAAAAGAGGGGTGATTCTGTGCGAAAAAAATTTATGAGTGAAAGATTAGGTGAATTTCTAAGTGACCTGTTCAAAACAGGTACCGGATGGCTCACGTTTGTCGGTGCAACAATATTAATCTTTTACATAATTCTTGCAATATTTGCACCGCAAATTGCCCCTTACAATCCCATACAACGAGTGGGAAGATCTTTAAGCGCCCCAAATGATCAGTTTATATTTGGTACAGACAATCTCGGAAGAGATGTTTTGAGTAGAGTAATTTATGGTGCGAGAATCGCCTTAATGATTGCTTTTCTTGCAGTAGCAATCGCCGCAGGTATAGGCGTCCCACTTGGACTAATTTCTGGATACATTGGCGGATGGTTAGATAGAGTTTTAACATTAATAATGGATGCAATATATTCTTTTCCTGGACTTATCCTTGCTATAGCAATAGCAGCGGTCCTGGGGCCAGGAATCGTTAACATTTCTATATCAATAGCCGTTGTTTACACACCAACATATTTCAGAGTCATCAGGAACCAGGTGTCATCTGTAAAAAGTGAACTTTATGTTGAAGCCGCAAGAGCTCTGGGCGCAAAAAATCGCGAGATTTTATTAAAATATATTTTCCCAAATGTTTTACCTTCTATAGTAGTGGTACTTTCCATGAACCTCGCAGACGCTATTATGACGGAAGCAGGACTATCTTTCTTAGGACTTGGAATAGCACCTCCAACACCTGATTGGGGATTTGACCTTAGTAACGGTCAAAGATTTGTTCTCAGTAGAGCCTGGTGGGGATTACTATATCCTGGACTTGCCATTATAACTGTTGTTCTTGGTTTTTCCATGTTTAGTGAAGGCTTAAACGAACTGCTGAATCCTACGATTAGGGAGAGAAGGTGAAAATATGATTTTTGAAGCAAAAGATCTGAAAATTTATTACAGAACCAAAAAAGGATTTGTAAAAGCAGTAGACAGAATAAGTCTAACTGTTAAAAAAGGTGAAACTGTAGGGCTTGTTGGAGAATCCGGTTGTGGAAAATCAACGCTTGGTCAGGGGTTGCTTAAAATTCTTCCTCCAAAAACATTTTATGGAGGAAGTATGAAAATAGAAGGAGAGGAATTGATATCTTTTTCGGAAAACAAAATGAGAGAAATCCGGGGAAAAAAGATTGGAATGATTTTTCAAGATCCTATGACATCGTTAAACCCTATAATGCGAATAGAAAAATTATTCTATGAAACACTTAAAACTCATGAACCAGAAATAACTGAAGAAGAAGCAAGGGAAAGAACTGCAAAAGTTTTAGAAAAAGTTGGTATTGAACCAGAAAGAATGCAGGAATATTCCTTTCAATTTAGTGGTGGAATGCGCCAAAGAGTCATGATAGCATTAGCCCTTGTATTAAATCCAATTCTTGTTATTGCTGATGAGCCAACAACATCGCTTGATGTAATAGTCCAGGCACAAATTATGGAATTATTAAATGAATTACGCCAGGAATACGAAATGTCAATGATATTGATAACCCACGACCTTGGAGTAGTAGCTGAAATGGCTGATAAAATTTGTGTAATGTACGCTGGTCAAATAGTTGAAGAAGCAATAAACGAAAAAATTTATTATGAACCAAAACATCCGTACACAAAACTTTTGCTGAAGAGTATTCCAAACACCAACATAGATGATCTTGAATTAAATTATATTCCAGGTTCCCCTCCAGACTTATTGAAACCGCCCAGAGGTTGCAGATTTGCACCACGATGTCCATACAAAATGGAAATATGTGAGACTCAGGAGCCAAAAACATTTGCTGTAGACAATACACATGTAAAATGCTGGCTATACAGCGAGGTGAAAAAATGATAGAAATCAGGAATTTGAAAAAACATTTTCCTGTAAAAAGAACAATCGGAGAAGTTTTGCTAAGAATACCTCAAAGGTATGTAAAAGCAGTTGATGGTATAAGTTTTAACATTTTTAAGGGAGAAACTTTTGGGCTTGTGGGAGAATCTGGTAGTGGAAAAACTACAACTGGAAGATTAATCCTTCGCCTGATAGAACCTACAGACGGTCAGATATTATTTGAAGGTGAGGATATCACAAAATTTTCAAAAGAAAAATTACGAAAATTCAGAAAGAACATCCAGATAATCTTTCAGGATCCCCTCGCCGCCTTGAATCCTTACATGAAAGTTGGTGAAGCTATTAAACACGGCCTGGAAATACACAACATTGGAAATACACGTCTTGAGCGAAAAAAAATGGTTTATGAAATGCTTGAAAGAGTAAATCTTTCTCCAGCAGAACAATTTTACAATAGATATCCTCACGAACTCTCAGGCGGTCAACGACAAAGGATAGTAATAGCAAGGGCGCTAATTTTAAACCCTAAATTCATCGTTGCGGATGAAGCTATAGCCATGCTTGACGTATCAGTGCGTTCTCAGCTTTTAAAACTTCTCATAGATTTAAAGAAAGAGTTCAATCTCACCTTTTTATTTATTACACATGACCTTGCAACTACAAAATACATATGTAACCGTATTGGAGTGATGTATTTAGGTAAAATCGTAGAAATAGGTAATTTCAAGGATATATACGAAAATTCTCTTCATCCGTACACCAAAGCCCTTATTTCCGCTGTTCCTGAACCAGATCCAAAAAAGAAAAAAGAAAAGTTAATCCCCAGAGGAGAGGTACCAAATCCTATCAACCCACCTCCTGGCTGTAGATTCCACCCAAGGTGTCCTTTTGTAATGGATATATGCAAAAAAGAGGAACCAAAATTAAAGAAAGTAAACGAACGATTAGTTGCCTGTCATTTATACAAATAATTCAACAACTAAATTTTGACAAAACTTGTAGAGAATGATATAATGATTTATGATGCCCCCTGTATAAGGGGGTATATTTGAAGGAGGTGAATTTATGTGGTGGCACTGGCCTGGAGCTGGATGCGGACTCTGGTCATGGGGATTTGGTAACGGTACATGGTGGTTTGGACTCCTGTGGGCATTGCTGTGGATAGTTGTAATAGTAGGAACTATACTTATTATAGTCAAGCTGTTTAGTAAAACTTCTTTCAGTAACTCAGATAACGCCCTTAAAATTTTAAAATCAAGGTTTGCCAGAGGAGAAATATCTGAAGAAGAATTTGTGAAGATGAAAAAATTGTTGAAAAATTAACTAATTCACAATTATCAATTTCTTTCCAATTCTAACTCGTGAGTTCTTGATTTGTTATAAACAACTCTTTTTCTTCTTCTAAAACATTCAAAAAAGCTTTAACCACAGCTGGATCAAACTGCTTGCCCATATTATAAACTAATTCCTGCAATGCTATATTATATGGAAGTGGATTTCTATATGATCTCGGGCTTGTCATTGCATCCCAGGAATCTGCTACAGCAATAATTCTAGATATTAGGGGTATCATCTTTTTCTCCAGTCCCGCAGGATAACCTTTGCCATCCCATCTTTCGTGGTGGTGATAGACATACTCTGCAATCTTTCTTAAATTTGATGACGTTGTTAGAAAATCAAACCCATAAATCGGATGTTTTTTTACTATTTCATACTCTTCTTGAGTTAACCTGCCTTCTTTATTAAGAATGTTTATAGGTATTGCTATTTTTCCTATGTCGTGAACCAGCCCTGCCCAATATGCATCTTTTATATCCTGATCGCTTAACCCCATTTTCTCTGCTATATTTGCGGATAACTCTGCAACCCTCACAGAGTGACCCTTAGTATGTTTATCATAATATTCAAGAATTTTTATCATTGAAAGCAACAAATCCTTTTGAAATTTTCCCTGGGATATTAAATATTCCCTCAACGCTATATAAGACGCCGCAAGATTTGAAAAAATACTCATAACCTCTATATCTCTATTTGAAAATGTTCCTTTTGGTGAATAAAGAATAATCTTGCCTCTTTCATTTTCAGTAAATCCTATATTAATCGTTAAAAATTGTCCTAAATCATCTTTTGAAAACATTCGACTTTCCCGAAAGCTATCACTCTTATTTAATTCGATCACATCTTTAATTTCATCAAATTCAAGTTCCTTAGACACAACAGGTTTTAATTTACCGGCCTTGTTTATAAGAATAATTCCTTTTTTTGCAGAGGGGACTATTTCCAGAGAAACATCTAAAAGTTTTCTAAAATAGGCTACTTCATTTCTGGCAGGAAGATATCTCAGGTAGGAAGTCATATCTTTAAGAAGAGATATTTTATCATCAAACAAATTAACTGTCTTTGCTTTAATAAAAAATTTTACTGCCAGATACGTTGCAAAAACTGAATACGTAACCACTGTTAAAACTATAATCAACATTAATTTTATTACCTCCCGATGCTTTTCAACTAAATTATAACACTTTCACAAATGTTTGCAACACTTACATTTTTCATTTTTAATTATTAAAGCCCCCTTTCGGGGGCTTTAATGCTATTCTTTACCTGCCTGGACTTCATCAAATAATACAAATTCTCCTTTTTCTGAAATATCGTGACAGCTAAAACAATTACCTTCAAAATGCTCGCTGAAGTAATGAATTGGATGAATAATCTTTTTAAAGGATTTCTCTCCCATATCTTCGTGACACACCAGACAATAAAGCACTCCTTCTTCTTCTACTTTTTCCTTTTTTATAGCCGGGTGATCCTCAATCCGCTGCACCTCCGCATACAACGTATAGTCAAACACTTTACCATCTCTTTCGACTACTTTATGACAACTGGTACATCCCCTCTCGTCTAAATGAAGAATTTCTTCTTCAAAATTTTCATCCTCTCCTGCCTGAACAAACACAGGTATAAATAATGCAAGCACAACACTTAAAAGAATAATAAGCCCTATCCTTTTTCTCATCTTACACACCTCCTTTCCAATAATAATTTAAAAAAACTGCCAGGATGCTCCTTTGAAGTCTCCTGGAAATTGATCACTGGCAAGTATGAATGACTATCCCAACATATATTTCAAGGTTTAATTGCCCTTTTATACAATTTTTATCTTGCCTTTGCTCTTTTCAAAAAAGGCTTCTGGATAATTATCTATACATCCTGATTCCTGCATTTCTATTTCAAGGGATTTCTTTAATTCTTTTAAATCTTTCTCAAATTTCTTTATTTTTTCAAGAATTTCGTCTATATAGTTTATACTGTTTGTAATAAGATTTATATTTTGCCTTCCGCAATACGGACAATCTGTAACAAGAATCGTATGTAGTTTCTGAACTTTTGGAATTTCGTAACTTTTATTACAGTGAGAACACAAAATTGTTCCCTCTGTTTCCACAAATGGAATAAGTTTCCTGTCAATTTTATTCATAATCTCACCTCACCCGAATTTATACAAAATACCATAATTCCCTTTTGGGTATTTCCATTCTATATTCTGATATGGACAAACTATTCTACATGTACCACATTCCAAACAACCTTCGAATTTTACTTCCATACTTTCGCCATCCCATTCATAAACACCTGCCGGACAACAATTAATACACGGTCTATTTTTACATTTTTTACATATCTCCATATTTATAATTTTCAAATGAGGATTTTCTTCATCAGTCCTATATCTATTTAGAAATAACTTATCCTCTATCCTCATCCTCTCACACCTTTCCACATTTTAAGCGCATCAATTGTCATACCTATTAATCCTCTTCTCTTTCTAAACATTTCAAATATTTCCTTTTGCATTTCCCATTTGGGTGTTCCATCCACATTCAAAAACCTATACGCTGCATCATTAAGTAGTGAAGGATAAATTTCAAAAAACTGGTGATTTTTCTCCATTATTGAAGTTAAATCTTTATATTTCTTCAAATCTTTAATTATGAAAGAGTCACGTAGCTTTAAATAATACTTCTTTAGAAACTTTCGTGAAAAATCACCTTTTTCAAACGCATCTACAAGTGTTTCTCCTGCAAGCATTCCTGAAGTTATAGCATGGTTGGAACCTTCTCTATGGATAGAATTTACCATCATACCAGCATCACCTACTACCAAAATTCTATTATCATAAAGCCTTGGCATGGAATAATAACCACCCTCAGGAATTAAATGAGCCATATATTCGTTTGCGGAATTTTTATTTTCACCTAATAATTCACTAATTGCCGGGTGTTCTTTTAAATTTTGCAAAAGTTCATAAGGTGTAAATTTATTATTCTGCTTCAAATCTTCTATTAAAACTCCTGCTCCTAATGATATGGAGTCTTTATTTGAATATAAAAATCCTATTCCCATCATACCCTTTGACCAGCTACCAATTATTTCTATTGTTGCACCTTCATTTTCATTACCAACACCAAAAATGTCATTGATTCTTTCTGTTGACATAGGAATTATTTCTTTCACAGCAATTGCCGCCATTTTCGGTGTAATATCACGTTTCCTTAATCCAGCTTTGAGAGTTAATATTGGATTTACCCCTTCAGCAATAACCACAGCTTTACAATAGATTTCCCCTTTAGGTCTTGAAGTTTTAACACCTATTATTTCGTCGTTCTCCCAGATAAAGTCTTCCACCTTAGTTTTTGATATTATCAAAGCCCCGGTTTTTTCAACTTTTTTTGCAAACCAGTTATCAAATTTTGCTCTTAATACCGTAAAAGCATTTGGAGAGGTTTTCCACTTCTCATTTCTGTGACCCGCTTTTATCACACCATCATCACTTAAAAACCACATGTTTTGTTCTATCACGTTTCTTTCTACAACATTAGCCTGTAGCATCTCATCAACTATTGTTTCAGATATTAACTTCTTAAGCGGAGATAAGTATAAAACTCCTCCCATTACATTTTTCGAACCAGGATACTCACCTTTTTCAACAACTGCAACTTTTATTCCAGAACTTGCCAATTTGTACGCGGCTGACAACCCCGCTGGTCCTGCACCAATCACCACAACGTCAAATCTTATCATTTTCTCGCCCCGCTCTTTAATTTATTCTCAATTATTTCAATTAAAGCTGGAACAACTTTGTGTAAATCTCCTACAATTCCCATATCTGCAACCTCAAATATCGGTGCATTCTCATCTTTATTAATTGCTACAATAATATCAGATTCTTTAATCCCCACTATGTGCTGGATTGCTCCAGAGATTCCACAGGCTATGTATAATACTGGCCTTATTGTTTTTCCTGTTTGCCCGACTTGATATTCATAAGGTACCCACCCTTTTTTCACCGCTGCTCTTGATGCTCCAACTTCACCTCCAAGTAAATCTGCAAGTTTTCTCAGCATTTTAAATCCCTCAGGCCCTCCTACACCATTCCCTCCTGATATAACTACAGGAGCATATTGTAAATTCGAACCACTTTTTACAGGTATTGATTCCAGAACTTCTATTAATTTTTCCACTTCAGGCATTTGATATTCTTCAACTATAATTTCCCCGGCCCTTTTAAAATCTGGTGGCAATTCTTTCATAACCCCAGGTCTTACAGTGGCCATCTGCGGAACATGCTCAGGGCAAAAAATAGTAGCCATTAAATTACCACCAAATGTCGGCCTTGTCATAGCTAAAAGTTCTTTCTCCGGGATAATGTCCAACCCGGTACAGTCTGCTGTAAGTCCCGTTTTTAACTCTGTTGCAATCATCCCTGCTAATTCTCTGCCTTCTAACGTAGCTCCTATCAAAAATATCTCTGGTTTATATTTTTTAACCATATCAACCAATACCTTCTGGTATTTATAATTTATATACTCGTTTAGTTCAGAATTTTTCACATACAATACCTTGTCAGCACCCCTTGCTATAGCCTCTTTACAAACTTCATCTAACTCATTCCCAAGGAGAACTCCCCAGACTTCGCTACCTTCCAGTTTTTCAGAAAGTTCTCTGGCTTTTGCCATAAGTTCCCAGGAGACAGGTTTTGCTTTTTGATTAACAGTTTCTATGAAAACGAATATATTCGAGTGTTTCATTTTTCATCACTCTCCAAAATAGTATTAAAAATTTCTACAAGTCTAATTGCTGAGAATTTTTTTAATTCCAAAAGTAACCTTTCCGCTGCCTTTTTTGGTTCATCATTTTTAGAAATAATATCACCACCTTTTCTTGCAGGTGGGACATTAGTTCTTACAACACGCGTAGGGGAACCAAAAAATCCACAAAGCTTTGGATCAGCTCCTATATCTTTTGCATTCAAAACCTTTGGCTCATACTTAATCGCTCTAATTAAATCCGGAAGTGATCCATACCTTGGTTTTGCAAATTCATGAGTTATAGTCAACACTGCCGGTAATTTAATCCTGATTTTCTCATATCCTCGATCTATCCTCCTAACAGCAATAACATACTCATCGGTTACTTTTTCTATTTTTTCAATGTAAGCCCCCAGCGAATAACCGCGTCTTGTAGCTATTCCCGGGCCTACTTGCCCGGTATCACCATCAGCTGCCTGCTTTCCAGTTAAAATGATGTCAAACCTTCCAAAATCTTCTTCGATTTTGTTTATTCCCAGGTTTAGAGCATAAGTTGTGGCTAAGGTATCAGCTCCAGCAAATGTTCTATCGCTAAGTAAGTAAGCTTCATCAATCCCAAACATTAACGCATCTTTTAACGCGTTGATAGCTTGAGGTGGTCCCATTGTTAAAACACATGTTTTAGCTCCCATTTCTTCTTTCAAATGAGCTGCTAACTCCAGAGCGTGTAAATCATCTGGATTTATAACAGCAGGAACACCTTCCCTAATAAGATTGTTCGTTTTTCTGTCAATCCTAACATTTGTGGTATCTGGAATTTGTTTAATACAAACTAATACATTCATGATTTTCCCTCCTAAGAATAACTATGTAGCCCAGAAAGTATGTAATTTACTCCGAAAAATGTAAAAATCATTAGCATAAACGCAATTATAGCTATAATACTGCTTCGTTTACCCTTCCATTTCAAAAGATATCTTGAATGCAAATAACCGGCATAGAAAAGCCAGGTGATCAGACTCCAGGTTTCTTTCGGATCCCACGACCAAAATCTTCCCCACGCATACTTAGCCCATATAGCTCCAAAAATTAAAGCTCCCAGCGTAAAAAATGGAAAACCTATGAGTATGCTTTTGTATGTTAACTCGTCCATTTTCTTTTTGACCTTCTCTTTTTTAGACCATAAATATATCAACGCTGTGGCAAAAGATACTACGAAAAATACTTCCCCTATAAAAGCAAAAGAAACATGCAAAACAAGCCAGTAACTTTGAAGTGCAGGTATCGGGGGGTTAATTTCTGATGAAACCAATGGAGAAGAAGATATGGCAAAGAAAGTTGTTAACACAGCGATTGATATGAAAGCCGTCTGAGAATCTATTTTGTATTTCTTATAAAAATAAAAAACCACAAAAGCTCCAACCCAGGCAATAAAAGTGACAGCTTCAAAAGTTGATGTGATTGGTATAAATTTCATTTGAATTCCCCGCAAAATCAAACCCGGTGTTTCTAAAATACCGGCCAAAAGAAGCGTGTACATTGCCAAAGCATGAATTTTCTCCTTTTTTAAAAACAAAGAAATTATTTCCATAAGCAAAGCAACCAGATACAGTCCAAAAGCCAGAGAATAAAATATAGTATCTTTCACAAAAACTCCCCCTTACAATTTTTCTTTTTGATAAAAGTAAACTCTTATTTTGTCCTTGTCTCTCACCGCATAAACTTTATTATAATCTCTTCTTATTGAAAGCATGGACCCTATTCCTATGAATATTAACGCTATAAACATTAGTAAATCTCCCTGTGATTTAACATACAAAAGACCTGTTTGTTCATATTTTTTATATCCAGCCAAATACGCTTTTACCGGAAAGTCTTTCGGATCAGTGGGATAATCAAAGTTTTCGAAAACCCACTGTCTGCCAATTCTTACTCCAAGTAAATTGTAATATTCAACTAAAATAGCAGGATTTACCGGTTCATTACTCATGTTATAAACTTTTCCATTGGAAACTCTCAAGTGTGGGATAAATCTACTTATTTTTATCCTATAATTTCCCGCTTTAAAACTACTATCATCTGGTCCCTCATAAACATAATCCAACCCTTCAAATCTCAACTTAACATTCCAATCAACCTTATGAGACCATTGATATAATTTCCCTTTTTGAATATTCATAGGTTTATTAACCTCTATACTATAAGTTTTACCATCATATCTTACTATTGAGATCCAATCTTTTGGCATTCCATTTTCGTAAGTATAGAATTTAAAATCTGCTAATTCCAACACTTTTCCATCAACGTTAAACTCATCACCAGGACTCAAATAAAATTTCTCCATTTTAGTTGTAAGACCTATAACTAAACCACTAACAATAGCGATTAAAATACCAACATGGATTATATCTGGACCTATCTTTCCCAGAAGTGCTTTACTTCCATACATTTCATTTCCTTTAATCTTTGCTTTAAACCCCTGTTCTTTTAGCTTGATTTTTAATTCCTTCATACTTCCTTCAAATTCTTCAACACTATCACTTTTAAACCTTTTTCTAAACAACGAAGGGTAAACTTTTACAATTCGAACAAAAGTACATACCAGGGTATTCAGGAAAAAAAGCGTTAAAAGAAATCCAAAAATTATAGAATTACTATAATGATCAAGCTGCAAAAATAAAATGATATATCCTGTAATACCATATTTTGAAATATAATACTCTGATACATGATATTGTGGGATAAATGTCCCTAAAGCGGCAAAGATTGAAATTGATATCATTAACACTAAAGCAAATTTTAATGATTTAAAAAGCTCTATAACCTTTTTCATTTTTTATCCTCCCATTCCAGCACTCCATGAACAAAATTATAGTGACAATCAAAGCAAGAAAGACCCTTTTCTTTCACTTTTAGTTGTTGATGTATATTTATACCATAAGCCTCTACTTCCATATATGGTATTTCTTCACTTTCCCCATGACATTCCAGACATGTTTCTTCCGTCAAATTTTTTTCATAGGCTATCTTTTCCCAGTGCTCTTTATAATTGTTATACCAATCTTCTCTGTTTTCAGGATGGTCCTGAGTAAAATAGATCCACGCCTCTCTTAATCCTCCTAACTTTGCCCTTGTAAACCCAGCAATATCGGAGGGAATATGGCAATCTGCACAATCAACTCCAGCCTCTCCATGACTGGTTTCATAAAACTCCTTTTCAAAGTATGGATGGCAGGTCAAACAAAAACTATTAGTTGAAGTTGCCTCTATTGCAATAACCAATCCTATTCCACCCAAAATAAATACACCTAACAAGATAATCGCAATCTTTTCAGAAAGATGGACATGTCTTCTCACAAAATCAAAAAACAACAATATTAAATTGAAACCAGCTACTACAACCTCAAAAAGCAATTTAAAAAAGTCAACAACAACTTTCACGATCCCACCTCAGTTTAAAGGTAATATAGCAAAGATAAGTGGTGTCCAAAGCATATGAATATACATAGTTGTTGTCACTTTCCCTGTAATAAAATAGGTCACAGAAAAAATTAAACCTATTATAAACGCAGAAATAACTAAGACTATATTCATAGTATATAAGTAAATCAACGAATATATCGCAGAAGAAATTGTTAAAGCAATAACAGGATTGTCTATACTATCAACTAACGCTTTTGTTACAAAACCTCGCCAAAAAATTTCTTCAAAAATTCCAATCAACATAAGTACTATTATCAAAAGCACAAAGTCATATCTATCCATTAGTCTATAAATATCCTCTATACCTTCACGCAACGGTTCGAAAAAATTAGCTATAAATCTAAGTATCCAGAAAAGAAAGTACATTAGCGCAGTCTCCAGAATAATCAAAACCGCTTCTAATTTGTTAACTTTCAACCCTATGTCCGCACCAAAAATCACTCCAAGCACTGCTAACACAAATGAAGAAATCAACATAACATAAAGGAAATCTGAAAATTTAAACACGTTGTACCAGAGTATATACGCCAGAATTAATAACGATAGGAATCCAGGGATACGAATTTTCTTATGCACATTATCACCTCAACAATTTTGATACAATACATGTAGCAAAAAAGATTTCAATAATGACATTCTCTGATTTTCTCTGACCTTAAAAATTCAATGGATTTATCAACCTGATTCAGGAGAACAATCACTATCGACACCATTTTTGTGCTCGAAAAGTTAGGTATTTATAATATTAACTCACGCATAAATTAGAATGTTAACTATTAATCATGTACAAAGCAAAATCTCCTGGGGAAAAGACTTAAAAACCGACTGTTGCTGAAACAATGGAGGCGACAAAAGAGAAAGGCATTATTGCTGTTAAATATTTTATAAATTTCACAATCCCCCTCCCGACAGTAGGGCGCTAAAAATTATACCACAAATTAATCTAAAAAAACAAATAGATGTAAAATTTTATTTAAATAATTTCCAAAACAGAAACAAAAATTATATATCACGAGATTCCTCGCCTCCACGCTCCTCGGAATGACATATTTCAGGGATGCCAATCCTTACTGTTTTTTGTCATCCTGAGGAACGAAGTGACGAAGGATCTTATTCTTTTACCAACCTCACCAACTCTCGCCAATTATAAGATTCCTCACCTTTCGGGCTCGGAATGACACAGAAGGGATCCAACTCTCGCTAACCTCGCCAACCCCGCTAATTATAAGATTCCTCACCCTTCGGGTTCGGAATGACACAGGAGGGAGCCAACTCTCGCTAACTCTCGCTAACCTTGCTAATTTTGCTAACCTCGCCAAATTTGTACCTTATTACCAAGCAAAGTCATACTAAATCTTATTCGCCCAGAGCCTGAAAAAATATGGTATAATTTCGTTGAACCTCGAATAGTGTCATTTCTCAACAAAGATCACCGTTAGGAGTATAGAAACTTGAAAATTAAAATTTTGTGCAATGATTCCTCAAGAAAAAATTTCTTTTATGAACATGGCCTTTCAATTCTAATTAATGATACAATTCTATTTGATACAGGCCAAACAGACATTTTTATAAAAAATGGCGAGAAATTGCACGTTGACTTTCAAAAAATTGAGAAAATTTTTATTTCTCATGGTCATTATGATCACGTAGGAGGATTATTTCACCTCCAGAATAAAACAAATGCCACTGTCTTCATCCACAAAAAAGCGTTAATTCCAAAATTTAGTGCTAAAAAATTCGCGGGAATTCCTTACGATTGGAATAAAATTCCTTTTAAGGTGGTTTATACTGACAAGGATACAGTTATTGACAATATTCATATCATAAACTCTATTCCAACCGATAAAGAAATAATCAACAAAAAATTTAATGTAAACGGGAAACAGGATCTATTTGACGATGAAATAAACTTGATTATTAATAATGTTCTTTTTACTGGCTGTGCTCACAAAGGTATTGAAAATATTTTGAAATATACCATGAAAAATTATAAAATAAAAGCTGTGGTTGGTGGATTTCATTTGTCAGGTGCTTCAAGCAAAAGAATAAAAAAGATAATAGCTCTTTTTAAAAGTTACAATCTCGAAATTTTTCCACTGCATTGCACAGGAAGTGATGTAATTAAACTTTTAAAAGAGGAATTAAATGAAAAATGTATAGAATTAAAAGCTGGTGATGAATGGAGGTTAATATGAGAAGAGGGTCAGGAAGATATAGAAAAACGTTTATTGAACCATTTATTTTATTGATTATAGCAGAAACTCCTCTTCATGGTTATGAAATTGCAAACAAACTTTCCAGATATGGAATAGAACTTACAGGATTAGGTCAAATGGGAAATTTATATAGAATTTTATCGAGACTTGAAGATGAAAAATACATCACTTCACAATGGGATTCAAATGCCCGAGGGCCATCTAAAAAAGTTTATTCTATCACCCCAAAAGGTATTGAACAATTGAAAAACAGCAAGAAAGAATTATTAAAAGTTAAAAAAATCATAGAAGAATTCGTTTCAAAAGTCTCGAAATTTGAATGAGGATTTTTTCTTGACAACTATATGTAAAAATACTATAATTAAATTGAAGATATATGCCAATTGAATATAATTCTCTTTTAATTCATTAATTTGTGAAAAAAAATATCTATGTTTTCTGAGAATAGGGTTCAAAGCAATAATAAAAATAAAAATTGATTATTGGCAATTGTGAAATTCTTATTTAGCCAAGAACTTGAAGGGAGGGATTAAAATGAATAATATATATGATGTAGTTATTATTGGCGGAAGTGCTGCTGGCATTGTTGCAGCCACGACTGGAAAATGCTGTTATCCTGACAAAAGTTTTTTAATGATTAGAAAAGAAAAGGATGCGCTGGTTCCGTGTGGTATACCATATGTGTTTGGTTTTTTAGGAACAACCGAAAAAAATATAATACCATTAGAACCTATTAAAAAAGCTGGTATTGACTTTCTACAAGATGAAGTAACAAAAATTGACAGGAAAAACAAAATAATCTTCACAAAATCTGAAAAGGAATTTCGGTACGAGAAGTTAATATTGGCAACTGGTTCAAAACCTTATGTTCCAGACATAAAAGGTAACGATCTGGAAAATGTATTTACTGTTCCAAAAAATAAAGAATATTTAGATAATATGCTTGAAAAACTTAAAAATCTAAACAAAATAGTAGTAATAGGAGCTGGTTTTATAGGTGTTGAAGTTTCCGAACAATTAGCTCATATAGGTAAAGAAATCACCATAATTGAAATATTACCCCATATTTTAGGAAAAGCTTTTGATAGTAATATAGCCAGCTTAGCTCAGAAAGAACTTGAAAAATTAGGTATAAAAGTTCTAACAAATACAAAAGTGTTAGAAATAACTGGGAACAAAAAAGTCGATGGTATAGTATTAGAAAACGGCAAAATTTTATCAACTGATGCAGTAATCTTTGCTACCGGATATCAACCCAACTCAGAATTAGCAAAAAGTGCGGGATTAGAATTAAATAAATACAATGCAATAAGAGTAGATAGTTATATGAGAACAAATGATCCAGATATTTTTGCAATCGGAGATTGTGCCCAGAAGGTTGATTTCATTACACGAAAAAGCGTTCCAATAATGCTGGCTTCAACTGCAACTTCTGAGGCGAGAATCGCTGGAACAAATTTATATAGACTCTCAACTGTTAGGAGCTTTCTGGGAACAATTGCAATATTCTCAACTAAAATAGGAGGTAAAGTCTTTGCCTCTGCTGGTTTGACCGAAGAAGAAGCGCAAAAAAATAATTTTGATGTTAAAACAGGTTATTTCGAAGGAATTGATAAGCATCCCGGTTCACTTCCCAACGCAAATAAACAAATAGTTAAATTAATTGTTTCAAAAGAATCAGACGTAATAATAGGCGGTGAAATTGTTGGAGGAGATACTGTTGGAGAACTTATTAACGTTGTCGGAATGGCGATTCAGAATAACGTTAGTATAACAGAATTATTTATCTCTCAAATTGGAACTCATCCTCTCCTCACTTCAGCACCAACTGCTTATCCATTAATTAAAGCTGCACAAAACGTTTTTATATCAAAATAGGATTCAAATAGTAAAGTTTCAAACAAGCCCGCTTTTATAATCTTGTAAGCGGGCTTATTTTTAAAGAATAAAAACTAATTTAATTTGACAGTCTTTCAATTGTAGAATATAATAAAAACAGATATATGTAAATTACATATAGGAGGTTTGTACGTGAAGATAGCGATTTTAAGCGGAAAAGGAGGCACAGGCAAAACTACTGTTTCAACAAATTTCGCCTGGGTTCTATCTAAAACAATTTCTGTTCAATTACTTGATGCTGATGTTGAAGAACCAAATGACCATATCTTCTTCAACGTATCATTTGATTATGAAGAAAATGTAGAACTCCTACTTCCATTAGTTAACAATGAAATATGTATAAAATGTGGAAAATGTTCAAACAACTGTCAATTTGGTGCCATCTCAGTCTTCAACTCTGGAACTCTTGTATTTGAAAATTTATGCCACGGATGCGGTGTATGTGAAATGGTTTGTCCTGTTAACGCGATCACTGAAAGACCAAAAAATATAGGTAAAGTAATGATTGGTACCATAAATAAAAACCTTAAATTTGGAATGGGAATCTTAAAGATCGGTGAACCTTCAGGGGTAAAGATCATCAGACAACTCAAAAAACATATCGACAATAAAGTTGAAGTCGTTATTATTGATTCTCAACCAGGGACTTCCTGTCCTGTCGTAGAAACGCTGAGAAATGTTGATTTCGCAATTCTCGTCACCGAACCAACCACTTTTGGTCTACATGATTTATCTTTAGCTGTAGAACTTATTAAAGATATGAAAATCCCTTCTGGAATTATTATCAACAGAGACAATTTCAGAACAAACATCATAGATAACTTTGCAAAAAAAGAAAAAATACCTATTTTAATGAAGATACCTTTTAAAAAGCAAATTGCAAGAATCTATTCTGAAGGAAATTTATTCTCAGAGTTTTTACCAGAATTCCAGGAAAAATTCCTTTCGGTTTATGAAACCATAAAGGAGTTGATTAAATGAAACAAATAGCAATAGTCAGTGGAAAAGGCGGAACAGGCAAAACCACCCTGAGTTCTTCTCTTGGAATCCTATTTGAAAATTCAATTTTAGCCGATTGCGATGTTGATGCGGCTAATCTAAATCTTATGTTCAATTCAAAAGTGATTGAAAAACATGAATATTATGGAGGTAAAAAAGCAATAATTGTTCCTGAAAAGTGTGATGGATGTGGAATATGTAAAAAAGTGTGTAGATTTGAGGCTATTATAACTGTTAGCAATATCTATAAAGTTGATCAATATGCCTGTGAAGGTTGTAATGCATGTGTCATTTCCTGTCCTCAAAGGGCTATCAAATTAGTTGAATCATTATCGGGTGAATTTTATTATTCAGTTTCTGAAAACAAAAATATTATACATGCAAATCTTAATCCCGGTGAAGAAACATCTGGTGGACTTGTTGCTGAAGTTAGAAAACTTTCAATTGAAAAGGGGAAAAATTTAAAAAAAGAAATAATATTGATCGATGGAGCACCAGGCGTTGGATGTCCAGCTACATCGTCAATTGCAGCTACTTATTTTGTAATTATTGTTACTGAACCTACTTCTTCAGGAATACACGATTTAAAAAGAATTATTGATACTGTTAACCATTTCAAGAGAAATTTTGCAATAGTGATAAATAAATACGATATTAACGAAGAAATAACCGGTAAAATTGAAGACTTTTGTAAAGATGAAAAAATCGAAATACTTGGAAAAATTCCTTTTGATGAAACAGTAGAAAAAGCAATTCTTGAAACCAGACCCGTTGTTACGTATGAAAATAGTAAAGCGGCAAGAGCAATAATAGAGATTTATAAAAAACTATTAAAAGTCATTAAAAAGGAGGTGTAAATTATGAAAATAGCGATTCCATCTGAGGGTAAAACTCTTGATTCCATGATAAACGATAGATACGCAAGAGCTGAGTACATTATTATCTATGATATTGATAGAGAAGAAATTATCGAAGTTATTGAAAATGATTCCTCAGAGGCTCATGGTAAAGGCTCAAAAGTTTCCCAATTGCTTACAAACAAGGGAGTTAAAATATTAATAACTCAAAATGTCGGAAAAAACGCACTCGAAGTTCTCAAAGCAGCAAATATAGAAGTTTACTTATCAAAAAAAGATACTATAAAAAATGCTATTCAAAAACTCAAAGACGGTACCCTTGAAAAAATAGAAAATCCGACAAACTAAGACTAAATAAAGTTAATTATTACAAGAACATCAAAAGAACAAAAATCAGCCAATAGTATTTTAGCTATTCTAAAATTTATGTGGCATACGGATTCAATGAAATTGAACTTATAAAAACATTTTCAAATGAAAAATCGCGGAGGTAATACTATGCCATGGATTAAAAAAGAAAATTGTATAAAATGCCAGATTTGTGTAAATGTTTGTTCTGTCGAAAATGCAATATACTTTGAAGAAGATGGCTATCCATTTATTAATAATAATATTTGTACAAGATGTGGGATATGTATGAGAAAATGTCCGCAAAATGCTATTCGCCCTAACTATGAAAACCCTTTACTCAGGGGTATTGGCAGAGGAATAAGACAACAGTTTAAGAAATGATTCTCAAAAGAAGGCACTTCACTAACCTTGCTAATCTTGCTAACTCTCGCTAACCTCGCCAAAATAAGATTCCTCACCCTTCGGGTTCGGAATGACACAGAAGGGAGCCAACTCTCGCTAACTCTCGCCAATCTTGCCGACCTTGCCAAATTTAAAATCTTTTCCACATTTATGATAAAATATAACATGCACCACGCTATAAAAAGGGGGTTTTTTTAGTGACTGGAAAAATTACAGTAATAACCGGACCCATGTATTCTGGAAAAACGACAGAACTTTTATCGTTTGTTGAAATCTATAATATTGGAAAGAAAAAAACACTGGTTTTCAAACCTGCTGTTGACAATCGATATGGTCATGACATTGTTTCGACTCATACTGGTTTTAGCGTAAAAGCTGAAATAATAGCAAGAGCTTCAGAAATAATGAAAAAAATAACACCAGAATTTGATGCAATTTTCATTGATGAGGTACAATTTCTTGATACAGAGTTGGTTGAAATTGCTAAAAAACTTGCTTTTCAAGGAATAGATGTTTACTGCGCTGGTCTTGATATGTCTTATCTTGAAAAACCATTTGAAACTACAGCTCGACTCTTAGCAATAGCAGATGTTGTTATAAAAAAGAAAGCAGTTTGCGAAAAATGCGGAGAACATAGGGCAACTTATTCTTACAAAATCGTTCCAGACGGCGGGGAGATTGATGTTGGAGGTAAAGATAAATACATCGCAATTTGCCGAGACTGTTTGAAACAACTTAAATCTACATAATTTATTGGGAGGTGTAAAAATGAAAAGGGTTCTCAGTGTTATTCTGTTGATTTTTATTATTTCTATCTCTCTGGCTCAATCAATTGAATTAGTATTGCTTCATACTTCCGATTTGCACGGGAATATATTCCCTATTAACTACGCTACAAACAAACCTTACGATGTGGGAATTGGTAAAATTGCAACTATTGTAAAGCAAATTAAAGAACAGTATTCAAATGTTATTATTCTTGATTCAGGAGATTTGATTCAGGGCACTCCCCTTGAATATTACCACGCAAGAATCGACAACAAACCTGTAGATCCCATGATGTTGGTAATGAACAAAATTGGATATTCAGCAATGGCTCTTGGAAACCACGAATTTAATTACGGAATGAAAGTGTTAAAAAAGGCTATCTCTGAAGCTCAATTTCCTGTTTTAAGTGCCAATATTGTTAAAAAAGGAACTCAGGAACCTTATTTTAAACCTTACCATATCGTTACACTTGACAATGGTATAAAAGTTGGAATTTTAGGACTTATAACAAAGTTTGTACCCAATTGGGAAGATCCAAAAAATATCGCAGAGCTTGAGTTCTTAGACCCTGTGGAAGTTGCAAAAAAATACGTACCAAAATTAAGAAACGAAGAAAAAGTTGACGTTGTCGTTGTTGTATATCATGGGGGATTGGAAAGAGATCCGAAAACCGGTCAGCCTACAGAAGAATTGACAGGAGAAAATGAAGCTTATCAACTACTCCAGGAAGTTCCTGGAATAGATGCCCTTTTACTTGGACATCAACATAGGACTATAGCTGTGAAAATAAATGGTGTTCCAGTTTCAATGCCATCCAAATGGGGGAAATACCTTGGAAAGATTGTGCTGAAACTCGAGAAAAAAGATGGAAAATGGATTGTAACTGATAGTAATGTTGAACAGCTCTCTGTGAAAGGAGTAGAAGCTGATAAAGAAATTCTTGCTATGGCCCAGGATTACGAAGATAAAGTTCAGGTATGGCTGGATCAGCCTGTTGGTTTTGCAAAAGGCAATTTCTGGATAGAAGATCCCTTGTTTGCAAGACTGCAGGACAATCCTCTTATAGAATTTGTCAACAAAGTACAAATGTATTATAGTAAAGCAAAGATTTCATCCACTGCTCTTTTCAATAATAGCATAAAGGGATGGAAAGACGGTCCAATTACTTTAAGAGATATTAACGCTGTTTACATTTATCCAAACACCCTTAAAGTTATTAAGGTTAAAGGTTCTGATATTAAAGCGGCTCTTGAAAAAAGTGCAGACTATTTTGTTTACGAAAATTACTACGCAAAAGTAAATAAATCCTGGGTTGATCCAAAACCAAGACATTACAATTATGACATGTGGGAAGGAATTTCCTATAAAATAGTTCTTAATAGACCTTCGGGAAATAGAATAGTTGATTTGATGATAGATGGTAAACCTATAGATTTAAACGCGGAATATGAAATAGTTCTCAACAACTATAGAGCCGGCGGTGGCGGTGGTTACACCATGTTTAAAGGTAAACCAGTTGTTAGAGAAGTTATGATGGAAGTATCTGAACTCATGGCAGATTACATTATGTCAAGAAAAACTGTTAAAGCAACTGTTGACAACAACTGGGAAACTGTTGTTGAATTTTACTATACAGTAAGCTCCGGTGAAACTCTTGGAGAAATTGCCCAAAAATTGGGTGTGTCAATTAAAGACCTTGCAAGATGGAATAAAATTAAAAATCCAGACATAATAAAAACCGGTATGAGGCTTGTTTATTTCAAAAACTATATCGATACAATTCCACCAATAAAAGAGGCAATTGGATTTTAATTAAGTAAAAGGGAGCGTTAACGCTCCCTTTTGTTTTTCCTCGTTCACTTAACTTTACAAGCCCAATTCTTCAAGAATCAGAATAATTTTTATTCTCCCTGGCGAGCGATGGCCAGATTCTATTATAACGTAATAGTTACAAATTCGCTGATAAGACGCGCAATCAATACACATTCCCGTTTGAACACATGGAGTACTCAAGTTAAGTCTTTTAGAGTTCATTGGTGAAATATAACGTATTCTTTCTCTTGCTTCGGGCAAATTTCTTACTATTTTATTGACACTAACAACTAATATGACATTTTTAGGTCCGTAAATTACTGCAGCAACCCTATTACCGTTACCATCTAAAAGAGCAATTTCCCCATCTTCTGTTATTGCATTGGCACTACAAAGATAATAATCTGCAAAAAACGCCTCTTTTTCAAGTTTCTCTTTTTCTTCTCTGGTTTTTGCTGCATACCTATCTATAAACTTGTATTTACCGCTCCTTAAATGTTCTAATATCCCGCTTTCCCCGATGGTTAACGAACCACCAACAGCTACACTTGCACCTTCAGGAATTATTTCGTCTACTTTTTTCAGAGCTTCCCTGGCGCTTTGTACAATAAACACCTCATGACCTTTTTTGGATAAGCTATCTGCCACTCTACTCGCAAGAGCTTGATATTTCCATTGAAACAGCTCTTTTCTCATACCTTCTCACCTCGATTTAAATTTTACGTTCCACTTGAAACACAAGGGATTTAAATGTAAGAGTAATGTCCACTTCCTCAACCAACAAATGAGTTCTCAATTTAATAGGTGCAAAGTTTACCACACCTTTTATCCCAAGTTGCTCAAGTTGTTCAACAACATACTGAGCAGCTGTTTCTGGAACAGCTATTACAGCTATCTCTACAATATTCTTTTTAACAAATTCTTTTAGTTCAGAAATATGCCTGACTATTAAATTACCTATTTTTCTTCCAACTTTAGCCCGATCAGCATCGAAAATTCCTATTATATTAAATTTTTCTTTTTTCAATCCTTCATAATTTACCAGTGCACTTCCTATGTTACCTGCACCTATAACAATAACGTTCCAATACTTATCAACCCCTATAATACTCTCGAGTTTTTCCATAAGCATAGCCACATTATACCCAACTCCACGTTTTCCAAATTCCCCAAAATACGACAAATCTTTTCTAACTTGACTTGATTTGATACCCAACCTTTCAGCTATATCTCTAGATGCTACATAATCCACCCCTTCTTCGTACAATTTAGATAGACAACGATAATAAAGCCCTAACCTTCTGATAACCGGTCTTGGAATTTTGTCCATATCTTCCGGTACGCTTTCGCGTACTCTCCTCCCTTCCCTTTGTTTATTGTGATGTTGTTCACAAATATTATACAACAATTTTTGTCAACTTTTACCATTCAATTTATAAAAAATTTCGCACAGTAAATAAGTTTTCTTAAAGGTATTAATCATAAAAATAGTGATTTGAATTTTTATTTTTACAAAAATAATTCAATTTTACCTTTCTCATGAAATATTTTCGCGCCTCTCGAAACAAAATCGTAATTTGTAAAACAAATAAGATATGCTATAATATTGCTGCGTTAATACCGATAAGTTTACTCTTGATATTTTTAATCCACAATTCCTTTAAAGGAGGGAGATTATGTATTTTTCAGCGTTTATTGTGATATTTTTCACTTGGATCTTACTAACTGGTTCATTTGATCTTGCTGAGCTATTAGTTGGTTTTGCTGTGTCACTTGTAATTGCAGGAATTTTGAAACGATATTACTCCATAAAATTTGACGGAAAATTTATTTCAAGGATCATAAAATTCGTCTTCATTTACCTGCCGGTATTCATACTGGAGATGATCAGAGCAAATATAGACGTTGCAAGAAGAGTATTATCTCCTTCTTTGCCCATCAATCCCGGATTTGTACGAATAAAAACAAACCTGCATAAAGATATCTCCAAGCTTGCACTGGCCAATTCTATAACATTAACTCCTGGAACATTAACACTTGATGTGGAAAAAGACAGTTTATACATTCACTGGATTGATGTCAAGACAACTGATCCAGATGAAAAAAAAGAACTTATTGCCGGAAAGTTTGAACGCATATTGAAGGGGGTATACGAATGACTCTGATTAATTATATATACTTTGGTCTGGTAGGATTTGGCGTTTTATTTTCATTTCTGAGAATCCTCATTGGACCTTCAAGTGCTGATCGTGTTGCGGCGCTTGACACATTAAATATCATGCTCACTGGAAGTATTGTTTTTCTCGCGCTTGTTTTTAGAAATGGATTGTACTTAGATATTGCTCTGGTATATGGGCTTTTATCTTTTGTGGAAACTGTAGTGATTGCACGCTATCTGGAGGGGAAAAAATGAGTGTATTGGGCTATATTTTAATTGGAATTGGCTCTTTCTTTTATTTTCTGGGAGGTCTCGGTATGCTGAGAATGCCTGATGTTTATAACAGGCTCCAGGCTGGAACAAAAGCCACAACTCTTGGATCATTTTCTGTTATTTTTGGTGTGGGATTAGTAGAACCAGGCTTCTTAGGAAAAGCGCTGATAATAATCGCATTTATTGCCCTTACAAATCCTGTTGGAAGTTCTGTGCTCGCGCGAGCAGCATATTTAAAAGGAGTAAAACCATGTGAAAAAACTAAAACTGACGAGTATCAAGGTGGTGATACCCAATGACAATAGTAAATATTTTCATTGGTATTTTAATGGTTATTGCAGGAATATTCGCTATTGAAGCAAAAAAAGTTATCGATTCATTTATACTGCTCTCTATAATGAGCCTATTATCAGTTTTTCTATTTGTAACTATGAAAGCTCCGGATGTAGCTATAACAGAGGCAGCAGTGGGAGCTGGTTTGACAACCGCAGTTTTAGTTCTTGCACTGAAAAGAATAGGTGGTGATGAAAAATGAGAAGATTTTTATCAGCACTTATTGCTTTAGGAATAGTATTATTCTTTATTAACATCATATCTATATTACCAGATTACGGAAACGCTCAACTTTCCAGAGTTTCACAGGCTTTCATAGGCAAAAAGGTAACCGATTCACCAGATAATGTAAAGTTCAAAGAATCCACAAATCTTGAAGACGGTTCAGCTAACGTAGTGACATCTATTGTTGTTAATTATAGATCTTTCGACACCTTAGGAGAAGTTACTGTACTGTTTACTTCCGCTTTTGGTATAGGCCTTATTATTCACGGCAAAAAAAGGTATAAATATAACCAAAAACCCAATTTCATATTGAGAGTTTCTGTGGGTATTTTACTCCCGATAATATTTCTCTTTGGTTCTTATGTATTTATCCATGGGCATCTCACCCCGGGTGGTGGTTTTCCAGGAGGAACGATAATTGCAGCAGGTATTTTACTCCTTTACCTCTCCAATGAAGAATTTGACCTTTCAAAAACTTCTAAGTTTGTTGAAAGCATCGCAGGAAGTCTTTATATAATAATTGGGCTTACTGGAATTGCTATAGCAGGGATATTCTTAATAAATTTCCTCCCAACGGGAACCCTGGGAAATCTTTTCAGTTCAGGAATAGTACCTATAGTTTACACAATAATTGGCTTTAAAGTCGGAGCCGAGTTATCAGGACTTATTGCTGATCTGCACAGGGAGGGATGAAAATGGTATATTACTTTTCTATGATACTAATAGGAATAGGGATATATGGTATTCTTTCACAAAAAAATTTATTTAAATACCTGGTATCTTTAACAATTATTGATACAGGAATAAATCTATTCATAATAGCTACCGGGTACATCAGAGGAAAAGAAGCTCCAATTTATTCTGCTTTCTCTCCCACCGCAAATTTTGTTGATCCACTACCTCAGGCTCTTGTATTAACAGCAATTGTAATAGGAGTAGGAACACTGGCACTTGGTGCTTCTTTACTTGTGAAAACATATGAAAAATATGGAACCCTGGATATAGAAGAAATCGCCGCAAAGGAGGCGAAAGAATGATTGCATTACTTATAAGTATCCCACTAATAGCAGCTTTTCTTACTGTGCCTTTTAAAGGTCTGGGAAAATATTTGCTTTTACCTGTAACTATAATCAATTTAATAATCCTGACATCACTTAATCCTGTAATCATCAGTAACATGGGAGGCTGGAAAGCTCCTTTTGGAATTACCTTAATACTCGATGGAGCCAGTTATTTTTCACTCATAGTGTTGAACACAATATTTTTAATAATATCATTATTACCACAAATCATAGATAAAGGTTTTGGAACAGTGTTACTATTACTCCTTACTTCAACCAGCGGTCTTATATTAACAGGAGATATTTTCAATTCATTCGTGTTTCTTGAAATTACTGCTGCCGCTGCGTATATACTTGGTTCAAACAAACAGAATTTTTATGGGGCTTACAAGTATCTAATATTAGGTAGTCTGGCTGGTGGATTTTACCTGCTTGGGGCAATCTTTGCGTATCTCGGCACCGGTTCTCTAAATATAGCCGATATTTCAGTAAATTTGAAAGAAAATTTCCTGCCAGCGGTGTCACTTCTTCTGCTAATCGGATTGGGTGTAGAAGCAAAATTATTCCCACTTTCCGGCTGGGTACCTGATGTTTACTCCTCTGGTTCTGCATTAACACCAACTATTCTTGGAACAGGTGTAACATTTACCTTTATATATATGATAGGGCGAATTTTTATTACAATGTTACACGGTAAATTTATGGGGATATTATACATACTTGGTTTATTAACAATCGTTTTTGGAGAGCTTGCTGCCTTTAGAGAAAAAAAGTTACTAAGAGCTCTTGCATATTCCTCCATAGCACAAACCGGCATTATGCTCACAGCTCTGAGTATTAATAGTTTTGATTCATTAGTTGCGACATATTTCCATGCATTAAATGATGCAACAGCAAAAATTGTACTTTTCTTGATAGCAGCGTATACCGCAAAAGGTTTTTCCAGAAATAAAACATCAGGAATCGCATTCAGTATCGCATCTTTTTCACTTATAGGCTTCCCGCTATTTGCTGGATTTAGAAGCAAAATGATGATACTGTTTTCTTCTTTTTCTTCCGGAGATTATTTATTTCCGGCAATCTTTCTTTTTGCAGGTGTTATAGAAGCAGTTTACATTATTAGATGGAATATAAATCTCTGGCATAACAACGACGTCAGTAACGTCACTATTCCATGGAATGTAAAACTTATTACTTTAATTCTGGCACTTGCGCTGATTTATATTGGATTGTTCCCGGAGATATATATCAATATTGCTCGAAGTATCGCAGATTCAATTGTAAATACAGCCAATTATGTATCCAGTGTGTTGGGAGGGATGTAAATGATATCTTTAACTACCTTAATAATTACTCTACTTTTTAGTACCATCATCTCTTACTTTCTAACCAGAATCAACAAAAAAATAGGAACAATTTTTAACTTTGCATTAATCTCATACTCGCTTTACATTGTCAGCAATTTAAAAACGGGAATACAAATTAAACTATTTTCAATAACTCCAGGGCTTGAAAACACATTAATTGTTACAGAACTTGGAAAATATTTCGCAATAATAAGTTTTATTGTGCTTTCTATGGTAGCATTTTTTAACATAACCTGGATAAACAAAAAAGTTAATTTCTCAGCTGCATTCAACGCTTTTTATCTATTTACAAGCGCTGGTTCTCTTGGAGTTTTTTTCGCAAAAGATATGCTTACATTATACATTTTCTGGGAAATGGCTGTCCTTGGA
Source organism: Thermosipho ferrireducens (assembly GCF_017358165.1). Taxonomy (NCBI): domain Bacteria; kingdom Thermotogati; phylum Thermotogota; class Thermotogae; order Thermotogales; family Fervidobacteriaceae; genus Thermosipho; species Thermosipho ferrireducens. Next base: position 90,171 of record NZ_CP071446.1, read on the forward strand.
TCACTTTTAATTGTTCCTATGGGCAGAGAAGATGCAAAAAAAGCTGCCATTACTTATCTGGCTATCAGTTCAACAGGAAGTTACTTATATCTTTACGCCGCTTTATCTCTCTGGAATAAATATGGCACCTTAACATTCGACAAAATCGCATATCATCTGATCAACGAATCATCTGTTACATACAAATGGCTGATAATTTCCTTTATAGTAGCCGCTGGAATAGCAAAAAGTGGTATATTCCCACTGCATACATGGCTTCGAACAACCCTCGGAAAAGCCCCTGACACATTTAGTGCGGTTATGTCTGGTCAATTAGAGAAATTGGGAGCTTATATTATAGTATTTGCCCTTGCGGTAATCCCAAGTTTGCAATTGTTCAGACCAATATATAGTTCTGTTCCTTCAATCAATTATTTGCTAATAATTCTTGGCAATATTTCCATAATACTTGGAACGTTTATGGCTATAAGACAAAATGATATGAAAATGCTGATGGCATATTCGTCCATAGCCAATGGTGGTTATATTTTAGTGGGAATTGCAACAATAGATACCATTGGATTTTCCGGAGGACTTTTCCACGTTTTTAACCACGCAATCGCCTCCGCTATGATTTTCCTTTCCTTTGCAGCTGTTATATACAGAACAAATACATCGAAAATTGATGAAATGGGCGGACTAATCTGGAGAATGCCTTTAACTTTTGTAACATACCTTGTTGGAATTATTTCGCTTGCTGGTATACCACCAACAAGCGGATTCATTTCAAAATGGATGATTTTCAATGTTCTTGTTAGAAAAGGAATGTTTGTAACTGCAGCCATAGCATTTATAGGAAGTGTAGGTTCGTTCCTTTACGTTTTCAGACCACTTGCAGGTGTATTTCTTGGGCAACTAAAGAAAAAACATTATGATGTAAAGGAAGTTCCAGTGGTAATGCTTATTCCGATGATATTGCTTGTTTTTTTAACATTATTTGCAGGAATCATCCCAGGTCCTATCCTTGATAAGATTTCTGCTATTGAAACAGAACTTGGGATAACTCCTATAGAACACACCGCCACTATTATTAAAACACCTCTTGGTCAGTGGGATACATTGACTGTTTTTACAATGTTCACAACAGGATTTATTATTGCGTTTATATTATTTGTGATATTCCCAAAAGGGAAAAAAGTAGAGTTAACCGATCAGTACACTGGCGCAGAATTTTTACACAATTACGATTTATATCATTATGCGACAGGATTTTATAGATTCATTGAAAGACTTTACGATAAACATCCATCGTTTGAAAAATTGTATGGAATGCTTGCAAATTTCTTTAAAAATGTTGGAGAGTTTGTAAATGCATGGGTGTATAAAACAAGCCCCGGCGCTTATGTATTCTGGGTTTCCGTTGTAATCCTCATACTTTTCTGGGTGAGGTGGTAAATGATGACTGTACTTAAAGTTATTGCCGTCCTGGCAACTGGCTTTTTTTTCGGATTAACATTTGAAGGTATAGCTAGAAAAGTTATCGCAAGGATTCAAAGAAGATATGGTCCACCATGGTATCAGAATTTTATAGACGTTTTTAAAGCACTTTCAAAACATGGAATTTCTCACGGATGGATTTTTGATTTTGGAATTTTAATGGCCCTTGGCGGAACAATAGCTACCCTTGCATTTATCCCTATTGGTAATCTTGTTGCTTTTCCCGGGCTGGACAATATATTCGTTATTACCTATTTATTCGCCGTAGGTGCCCTTGGTATGGCTATGGGAATGGTTGGTTCTGGAAATCCAAACGCAAGTGTTGGAGTTGCAAGAGCACTTACTCAAATGCTGGGATATGAGATTCCATATCTTGTGGTAATTTCTGGAGTTATGTATTACTACAAAACATCATCTGTAAGTGGATTGATGACTGCTCAGGGAGATACCTGGAATCTTGTAAAAATGCCTATAGGTACGCTGGTAGCGTTTATTTCTTTGCTTGGAATGCTGGGCAAGAAACCTTTTGATACTCCAATTGCCCCATCTGAAATAGCCTCGGGACCAATGGTTGAGCTCTCTGCGAAATATATGGGACTTTTAATGCTCATGCATACCTTCTCTATATTTGTAGAAGTTGCATTATTCGTTGATATATTCCTCGGTCAGAGTAACTATTTCACATTTCTTTTAAAATTTGCTATCGTCTGGATTCTGGCAACAATGATTTCCGCTGTTCTGCCGAGATTCAGAATAGAACAGGTTGTTAAATTCTACTGGACAGTTCCTTTAGGCCTTGCATTTGTTCAGGTATTATTTGTACTTCTGGGCCTTGTATTTTAACAACGTGGAGGTGAAAACATGTCTGCATCTGAAAGAAACATATGGGAAAAAATAGCCGATCAGCTTAGAAGTAGATCAATGTGGATGTTACATTATTGTACAGGTTGTGGCGCAATCGAACTTCCACCGTCAATGACTTCAAGATTTGATATGGAACGATTTGGAATGGGACCTATGGCTACACCACGACAGGCAGATCTGTTCCTAATAACAGGTTATTTAAGTACAAAAACCTTAAGAAGAGTTATTAAAACTTACGAACAGATGCCTGACCCAAAATACGTAATTGGTTTTGGCTCCTGCACACTGAACGGTGGAATATATTTTGACTCTTACGCCACTATAAACAGGTTAGACTATTATATTCCAGTTGATCTTTACATTGCCGGATGTATGCCACGCCCTGAAGCGGTTATCGAAGCATTCAACACATTAATGGAAATGATAAGAAAAGGCGAAGCAAACGGCTGGAAACGATACAAAGAAAATTATGAATGGTACAAGAAAAATCAATTGCGTTCACTTGGGGAGGTGGACATACATGACGAGTTCCATGAATAACGCTCTGGAAAAGGTGAAAAATGCAATAAAAAACGTGAAAATTATTGAAATAGATGAACGAGAAGCAAAAATAGAAGTTGAATCTGAAAATACTCTTCCAGTTTTATCTATTTTAAAAGGTGAAGGGTACTTTCACCTTTCTTTACTAACTGCCGTAGACTGGATGGAAAAAAACGAATTTGAATTAATATACATCTTATATTCGTGGAATGACGGTGGAAAATTTATAGTATCTACAAAAATTGATAGAGAGAAAGCTGAATTTGTTACAGTGATGCATATGTGGCCTGTTGCAAGATTTTATGAAAGAGAACTTCACGAGTTTTTTGGGATTAAGTTTGCCGGAAACAACGATATGAAACCTTTATTTCTTGAAAATTGGGACGATATACCACCGCTAAGGAAAGATTTTGATCCACTTGAATATTCAAAGAAAAAATTCCCGGAAAGGGAGTATCAGAAAGATATTATTCATGAAGCTAAGATAATAAGAGGTGATATAAATGGGTGAAGTAAAATTCTTTTTTGGCCCAAATCATCCAGGAATGCATGGGAATTTCAGTGTGCATATGTATGTAGAAGGTGACACTGTGGTTCGTGCAAAACCAGTACCAGGCTTCCTCCACAGAGGTTTTGAAAAGCTTATGGAGAGAAGATTATGGTATCAAAATCTTGCACTTGTCCCAAGAATATGTGTTCCTGAGCCTGATATTAACGAAATGTGTTATGCTATGGGAATTGAAAAATTAGCAGGTGTTGAGGTACCTGAAAGAGCGCAATGGATAAGAATGATTATACTTGAACTTGCAAGAATAGCCAATCATTTTATGAGTTTTGCAGGAATTGGTGGCCCCCTTGGACTTTATACAGGACCTTTCTGGGGAGTCGCTGACAGAGACAAAATTCTTGATATTTTTGAAAGTTTAACAGGTGCCAGGATATATCACATGTACATAGTCCCTGGCGGAGTTAGAAAAGATATGCCTCCAAAAATTCAGGACATGATTCTTAAGACACTTGAATATATAGAATCAAGATTGGACGATTACGATAACATCATCTTTAAAAACAGAATAGTTCATACAAGGTTAAAAGGGATTGCTCTTTTAGATAGAAACACTGCACTTGAAATGGGAGTAACTGGAATAGGAATAAGAGCTACAGGAGTACCTTATGATATAAGAAAAATAGATCCATACCTATTCTATGACAAAGTTGAATTTGAAGTTCCTGTTGCTACTGAGGGTGATGCGTATTCACGGCTTAGATTAAAATTCCTTGAAATACCTCAAAGCATAAAAATTATCAAGCAAGCACTTGAAAAAATGCCAGAAGGCAAGGTAAATGTTCCTATAAGCGAAGGTAACGCTTTAAGATTTCGCGTGCCAAAAGGGCAGGTATACGTGCACGTTGAAGCTACGCGGGGCGAATATGGATACTTTATAGTATCAGATGGTGGCGAAAAACCATATAGAGTGACTATCAGAGGAGCTTCATATCCACAAACACTCTATGGTATAGAAAAGTATCTTCCAGGAACTCGAATAGAAGATGTACCTATATGGCTTGATACAATGGGAATTTGCTCCCCAGAAGTAGATAGATGAGGAGGTGACTCTAATGAAAAAGAATACAACCGCTGAAAAAGATTTTTTCGCTCCCATAAAAGCGTGGAAATTTTTGTTTAAAAAACCTGTCACTATAAAAGTTCCTTATGTAAAAAGAGAAGCAGCTGAACGATATAGAGGATTTCACATAAACGATTGGGAAAAATGTATAGGGTGTGGAACATGCGCAAAAATCTGTCCAACTGATGCTATAAAAATGGAAGAGATCCGTGAAATACCACAAAAGTATGGAGAAAAACCGCAGAGACCTGTAATCGATTATGGGCGTTGTTCTTTCTGCGCCATGTGTGTTGATATTTGTACCACAGGCTCTTTGAAAATGACCCGTGAATATGTACACATTTCCAAAGATCCTGAAGATTTTATATTCATCCCAACAGAAAAAGGTATTCACGGTATAGAAAATGTACCTATAGGGTGGACTCGAGATGAAAATTCTGATTTATTAGAACTTGAAAGAGTAGAAATGGAAATGCTTCAGGGCAGTGAAAGAGTTAAATCGTTTATAGAATACGTAAAAGGATACAGCAAAGAACAGGCCATGCATGAAGCTGCAAGATGTGTTGAGTGTGCCATTTGTACAGACAGATGTCCAGAACATATGCAAATACCTGAATATATAAAGTCTATATGGAAGGATGATCTGAACGAAGCGCTAAGGTGGCTAATGAAAGGTAAGGAGTCAGAGAATTATTTCGGAGCAAATCCATTTTCCGGAGTTTGTGGAAGAGTTTGTACTCACAAATGTGAAGAAGCCTGTTCTCTGAACAACAGAGGAGAAGCAATTGCTATAAGATGGTTAAAAAGATATATCGTAGATAATATTCCAGAAGAAGATTACGGAAAAATCCTCGATATCAAACCATCTCCTAAAAATAAAAAAGTCGCTATAGTGGGCTCAGGTCCAGCAGGATTATCTGCCGCATATTTTCTTGCAACAATGGGCTATGAGGTAGATGTTTACGAGTCTCTCGGAAAACCAGGTGGAGTAATGCGTTATGGTATTCCATCCTACAGATTGCCAGATGAAATTCTCGACAAAGACATCGCTTTTATCCAGGCGCTCGGTGTAAAAATTTTCGTTGGGGTGGCTGTGGGGAAAGACATAAAATTTGAAGAGCTTAAAGAAAAGTACGATGCGGTCTTTGTTTCCACAGGATTCAGTTTAGGAAGAAGTACAGGTATTCCTGGAACAGAACATCCAGATGTTGTTCAGGCACTTCCATTATTAAGAGAAATTAGAGATTATTTAAGAAACGGAGGCGCAAAACCAAAAGTCCCTAAGAGTCTTGTTGTAATAGGTGGTGGAAATGTCGCAATGGACGTTGCAAGATCAATTGCAAGACTTCAGATGCAGGAATACGGAAAAGTTGATGTTAAAGTAACATCGCTGGAAAGAAATTACGAAGAAATGCCTGCGGATATGGAAGAAATAGAGGAGGGTCTTGAAGAAGGAGTAAAATTCTATCCCGGTTGGGGTCCTATTAAAGTTAAGGTCGAAAATGACAAAGTTATTGGTGTAGAATTAAAAAAATGTGTGCAGGTATTCGATGAAAATGGTAAATTCAGTCCACAATTCAATGAAAACGAAAAAACATTTTTAAATGGAGAAATGGTAGTAGAAGCAATTGGTCAGGCACCAGACTATTCCTATTTACCTGAAGATATTAAAAATAAAATAGAGTTTATCCGGGGAAGACTGTTAACAAACGAGTATCGGCAAACTTCGATAAAATGGTTATTTGCTGGTGGCGATATTGTAAATGGACCAGATATTATTCATGGAGTAGCAGACGGATATTGGGCAGCAAGAGGAATAGATGAATACCTCTCACAAAAAAAGGAGGGATAATATGTCCGTAAAAGATATATTAAAGCTCGCTGAATTTTTTGAAATAGAAGGCTACAAATTCTACAGAAGTAAAAAAGAAGAGTTAAAAAGCAAATTAATAAAAGATGTATTTTCCTACTTACAGGAAATGGAAAAAGAACACACAGAATACATAAGAAAGCTTCTAAAAACTTTTGAAAGTTCAGAAAAACTTCCCACAAATATTTTCGAAAACACAGACGAAAACTTTTTCCTGAATAGATTTAAAAGTCAAAAACTTGACAATGTACCTTATGAAGACGATATTAAAGACCTTTCAATACTCAGAATGGCTTTTCTAATAGAAAAAGATTTTGTTTCATATTACAACAAAGCAGCTGAAAGCGCCGAAAAGATAAATCAGCTTGAACTAAGAGAAATATTAATTCATCTAAGAAACTGGGAAGAAGGACATGCAAATCTTATTGAAAATCTTATAAAAGAAATATACACCAGAAAGAGTTTGGATCTTGGTTTTTATCCATTTGAAAGGTAAAATAACATTGTATACATTGGGGAGAGGGTAAGCCTCTCCCCTTTTTTGGAGTTATGTATCTAAAACTCGTAAGCAAGCTCGAAAAAAGGAATAGGCCAAACAGTTTTACTTGCAGCGCTTACAGGTAACGACATGTCTCCAGATACTGAAAAGTTAATTTTTCCACCATCCAAAGGGATGGAATAACCTATTTCTCCTCCTATCAAATATAATTGCCTTTCTTGATGAGGAAAAACCACTATCGAACGAAAATTTATACCGGCGAAAATATTTTCAAACAGATTCGTGGAAAGACTCACCTCAGGTGAAACTAAGAAATCATTATCTCCTGTTTCCGAATCTTTCACCATAAACATGCCAAGTGAAATCCCGATTCGAACATTATCGATATCATAAGCTATTTCAACATATGGAAAAAAAGTACCCGTTATTACGACGCCTACAGAATAACTGATATTATTTGCAAAAATCACACTACATAATACTAATATTACTACAACGACAAAAAGTCGAAAGTTTTTCATAACTCCCCCTCCTTTCTAAAAGATTGTATTCCAAGAAACAACAGCGGTGTTCCCAACAGAGAATAAACAAGTATCTTTACAACATTAAACTCATTTCTAAAAATAAAAAAGCTAAGAACTAAAAACCATCCAGAAAACAATATACTCCCGATCCATCTAAATCGTAGTGCAATCCATGTAGAAATTAATAGTAATAAAGGCAGAAAGATAAATTCCATTAGCCCTTCCAACGTAAAACCATGAGATAACAGTGTAAACGCAGATAGAATGGCAAACAATGTATACCCTGTAACTTTTATTACTTTATTTCTCTGATAAATATATCCTATATACAGCAAATTTTTTAAAAGTAAAGGAAACAAAATATAAAAATAGAAAATATCGTTGGTAGCTTTCAGGCTAAATAATAAAAATAATGCGGAAATCATTATCATAACATATAAAGTAATATTCGATGTCTTATACTTCAATAATCTTTCAAACTCGTCTGTACGTTTTGAAAACATATCTTTGTATACCTCTATAAATATAGGAACAAAATAAAGAATAGAAAACCACCTGTTTAATGAAATAACTATGGTAACTCCTACAATCAAAACTATTTCAAAAACAGATAGAAATTTATTCGTCACCATGTTAATCACCCTCCTCCAGAATAAATAACTCTTCAACTTTACACCCAAAAACTCGTGCTATTTTTAAAGCAAGTAGTACAGAAGGTGTGTACTTTCCTTTTTCAATATAATTAATAGTTTGTCTTGAGACTCCGACTTTTTTAGCAAGCTCTTCCTGGGTAATATTTTTCATTGCACGAAAAACCCGAATTTTATTTCTCATTTTCTCCCCTCCGAAATAATTGTAAAACATATTTGACATAATGTCAAGTATAGTTGACACAATTTTCAAAATTTTCTCTCACTAACGTTTTTTAGAACAGGTTTTGCCAATTTTTCTAAATATATGATATAATATATTTCGTTAAACGAACCATTATGTTGCGTGATGGGAGTGTGAAAATTGAGTGCTCCTTTGATGATAACACTTTATACCCTTATAAATGGCTTAACAAGAAATATTTACCAGGTGCTTTTCAACCTGTATTTAAAAAATCTTGGATATAATAATGAAATTGTTGGAACAATAATGTCGTATAATCTCTGGGGTGGAGCCATTCTTGGGCTTTTAATAGGTTTTTTAGCAGATAAATTTGGAAGAAAAAAAGTAATACTTTTCACCCAGATTTTTATTGTTATCTTTGGTATCTGGCGACTTTTCCCCACCTCATTTTTATCTCTGTATATAACTTCATTTCTTTACGGTGGCTTTAATGTTACCTCGAGAATCCTATCGAATGTGTTTCTTGTTGATTATACTCACTATGGTAATCGTGCGAAATTTTTTGGCCTTAATTTCGGAACAGTAATGTTTACTGGAGTAATAGGTAACGCCCTGGGAGGAATGCTGGGAGATTTATTCGGATTTAAAAGTATTATGATTCTTGCTATGTTATTACGAATTTTTGCATTGGTTCCCATCTGGTCCCTTAAAGAAAATACCCGTAGAAGCAATATAAAAATAAAATTGACTGGTTATCAAAAGAAAGTTTTCGCATATTATTTGTTCTCAACAATGAGCGTAGGATTTGGCGCAGGATTGTTTATTCATTTTGGGAATGTTATATTCTATGACCTCTTTTCCATGAGCGCCACACTTATAGGATTTGTACTTGCACTGGCTCAATTTGGAACAAGTCTTGGTGCAACATTTTCTCATAAACTCGGGAAAAAATTCGGGGCTGCAAAATTACTTTTGATTTCTCATTTTTCCGTTCCGATTTTAATCCTCTTAATGGCGTTTATAAGAGAACCCGTTTCTTTCACATCAATTTATATAGCAAGATTTACAATAATGAATATGGTAAATCCTATATTCAGTACACTTATACTTTCCTTCCTTCCCTCAAATATTCTGGCTTCCACTTCTGGATTAAATAACTTTGTTAACAACGCTATGCGAGGTGTAGCCGCTATACTATTTGCAAATATTACTCGTACATTGAATGGTTACTGGGTAATTTTCCTCATAAGTTCCATATTCTACCTTGCAAATGCCTTAGTAACTCTACAATTTTACAAACACATAAATGGAAGAGACAAAAAACTTTATAGTAATTAATTTCGTTTTTCTGATCATAAAATTTGACTTTAAAAATGTATTATGCTACAATTTTAGGTAACCGCATGGTCACCAACATCTATCAGGGAGATGAAAACAGTGAAAGTTATTGAAGTAAAGAAACTTACAAAATATTATGGGAAAAATCGTGGGGTAGAAAACTTAAGTTTTTCAGTGGAAGAAGGAGAGATTTTTGGGTTTATTGGGCCAAACGGTGCCGGAAAGTCCACAACTATAAGACTTTTATTAAATTTTTTGTACCCGGATTCAGGAAAAGCAACTATATTTGGAAAAGATTGCTTCAAAGACTCTTCTGAAATTAAAAAGACGATAGGTTATATTCCAGGAGAGGTTAACTATTATGGAAATGTCAGAGTTAAGGAGCTTCTTGAATACTCAATGACATTCTATAAAGGTTCGAAACTACAGTTTAAAAAACGCATGATTGAGCTTGCAGAAAGATTTTCACTAAATTTAGAGCAAAAAATCGATGAACTCTCCCTTGGAAATAAGAAAAAAGTTGCAATAATACAATCCCTCATACACAAACCAAAGCTATTAATCTACGACGAACCCACAAACGGTTTAGATCCACTTATACAAAATATCTTCTTCGACTTAATAAAAGAAGAAAATAAAGATGGTGTTACCGTATTTTTTTCTTCACATATACTTTCTGAAGTCCAAAAACTATGCTTCAAAGTAGCAGTTATAAGAGATGGACAGATTGTCAGTGTGGAAAATATAGACGATTTAACAACCAGACAGTACAAAAAGGTAAAACTATCTGGAGATGTTGACATAACATCCCTTTCTGGAGTAAGTAACATAAAGCGTGAAAATAACAGTGTTTCTTTTATTTATTCTGGAAATATAAACCATCTCATAAATTTTTTATCCAAAAAAGATGTTAAAGATGTTTCTATAAACGACCCCTCTCTTGAAGAAATTTTTATGAAATACTATACGAAAGGAGAGTAACTAATTATGAATATGTTAAAATGGGAATTTAAAAAGATTAAAACTTCCATCATTTTATGGACAATAGCATTCGTATTATTACAATTAATGTACTCTTCATTTTTTCCATCGATGACTTCTGAAGAAGGAAGTTTTCTTGCGGCAAAACTAAAATTTCTTCCTAAATTCTTTCTAAAAATGTTTGGTATGGAAAATCTTGACATAACCAATATTTTGCATTATTACGCTCTCCAGGGACAATTTATTATTATATTAATAGGCAGTGTTTTTGGAGCAAAAATTGGGGCAGGTATTGTTGTTAAAGAAGAAAGTGAAAAAACTGCTGAATTTCTTCTTTCAAAACCTGTCACAAGAGAAAAAATTATTACAGCAAAAATCTTAACATTGATTCTAAGTATTATAACATTCGATGGTCTTATAATAATTGCAAATTTAATATTCTTCAACATATTCAATACTTCCGAAATTTTTGATTTTAAGCTTTTCTGGCTTCTTTCTCTGGCCCCGCTTCTTATACACCTTATAATAGGGTTGATAAGTTTTCTAATATCAACTATTGAACGAAAATTGCAAAGGGCAGACGCCATTGCACTTGGTATAACTTTTACTTTGTATTCTATCTCAGTCCTTGGAAAACTAACAGAAAAATTAAATTTCTTAACATTTTTCACTCCATACTCATATTTTGATCCAACTAAAATAGTAAAAACGACCTCATTAAATTTTTCATTATTACTTTTGTATATAGTAGAATGCTCAATTTTAATCTCTATTTCATATGTTATCTTCAGAAAAAAAGATATTTATCTTTAGGAGGAATTCTGTGAGTGGAAAAAGTGAAAAAATTAAAAATATATTAGACGTATCAATAAAAGAATTTGCAAAAAAAGGGTATGAACTGGCTTCTACTAATGTAATTGCAAAAGATGCAAAAGTTTCTAAAGGATTGATTTTCAAATATTTCAAAAATAAAGAAAACCTCTATATTGAAACGTATAAATATGCAATAAAAGAATTAAAAAATGAATACGAAAAATTTTCAAAGGAAAAATCCAGCTACGATTTTTTTGAATTTTTAAACAAGTGGGGATTGAAAAAATTAGAATTACTTTACAAAAAACCTATACTTTCAAAGTTTTTACTAACAAGCCTGGAACTTCCTGAAAAAATCTCTCAAAAAATTCAAGAAATATCATCAGAAATTTTTCAGGAAATTATCCCTGATTTGTACCACAGATTCTCTAAACTCTCTTTGCAGGACAACCTCCCAAAAGAAAAACTATTTCAACTGATAATTTTCATGATACAAGCCTTAGGCGATGCTTACACCAAACAGTATTTCAAAAAAAGTAATGACTTTATTAAAAACAAAGATGAAATATTAAAAGAATGGGAATTATACCTTGAAATAATAAAAAGAGGCGTGTTAAAAACCACGCCTCCTGATAATTCATAGTTATTAAAACCTCGCGGAAAACGTTAAATAATAGTCTGTTGTTATAAAAGGAATCTTTATATCTGTCGCAGCACCTTCTGACGTCCAGTTTAAAAAGCCAAACAAATTATATATCCAGTCAGTAGGGGTAAAACCTTGCAGATACATCAAAGGACTTTCTTTGAATTTATACCTATAACCAATTTCAACAGCCGAATAATTGTCGTAATACCATCTTAATCCAACCCTGCCCATTGAATATAAACTCTCATTTCTCAACTGGTCGATATAAGTTTGAAAGTCCGTACTTGTTGATTCCGGTTGAACGTATATATTGAATAAAATACCAGATTCTGCTCCACCAAATACCTCAACATTATCTCTTACATAAAAACCTACACTTCCAAAGCCTTTTAGCCAGATCCCATGAATAACAAAATAATTGGCAGAGAAAAGTTCAGGTGCAACGTAAATACCTGTATCATTAACTTCTCCATGTAATTTTAAACTTAACCTGCCAAGATTCATATTTGTATGAAGATACCCACCTATGTTGAATGGCAGTAACCAACCGTATCGTGGTTCGCCCGCATAAGTTGACATAAGACCTGGATCAAATACTATTCCGTACAGGTTAATAACATTGGTATTTCCCATAAACAACCTGAATGTTGCATTATAAAGCCCCAAAGGCCATCCCAATGGTATTGTTGAAATCTCTGCTTCACCAAATGAGTATCCTAAACTATTAATCTGAATAAAAAACCCCTCTGGATGTGGAGGAATTATATCTGTTTTTATTCCATACACCATTACCGTTAAAACAACAAAAATGATACTTAAAATCACTCTCTTCATTTTCATCACCCCTTTCATAATTAATATTATACTACTATATTATTTTTGAAACAAATTCTCTGACAATATTTTTTGAACGCTCAAATAATCCTTGCTCTTCTTCATCTAAATCTATTTTTACTATCCTCTTTACACCATCTCTTCCTATAACAGCGGGATATCCTATATAAATATCATCGATAAGTACAGAAGGCGTCCACACCCGTTTTTCATCTTTCACAATGCTTTCAACCAATGTACTGGTTACAGCACCAATTGCGTAATTAGTTGCTCCCTTTTTCTGAATGATTTTATATGCTGCATTTTTTGTTTCTTCAAACAAAATTTCAAGAGATGTACAACTTTCCTTTTCACAAAAAGAACAAAACTTTGAAAGTTGAACCCCTCCTATCATCGCGTTGCTCCACACAACAAATTCAGAATCTCCATGCTCACCAATTATATATGCATGAACACTGGTAGGTGATACGTCGCAATTTCTGGCAACAAGGGATCTAAATCTTGCTGTATCAAGTATTGTACCGGTCCCGATTACTCTACCACTTTCAAAGCCTGTTTCTTTCCACAAAAGATAAGTTAAAACATCAACGGGATTTGTGATATTTATTATTAACGAATCAGGAGCGTATTCTTTAATCTGCGAAGCTATATCCTTCATAATCTTTGCATTTCTGACCGTCAAATCTAATCTTGTTTCTCCAGGTTTTTGCGCAGCTCCTGCTGTTATTATCACTATATCACTATTTTTAATATCCCTCGATGTTCCCGCTTTTACATCACATCTTTTGAAAAACGGCGTACCATGATACAAGTCAAGGGCTTCTCCTTCAGCCTTTTCTAAATTTATATCAACTATAACAATTTCATCCGCTACAGCCTTGTGTAATATGGAAAAAGCTACACTTGTTCCAACACGACCTGCTCCAAATATGGATATTTTCATTATTCCACCTCCACTTAAATTTGCTTTACATAATTAGTATACACTAATTAGTCTTTTTTTCCAAACCTACTCTCACCAATCTTGCCAACTTCGCTAACCTCGCCAACTCTCGCCAATCTCGCCAGTTATAAGATTCCTCGCCTGCCTGCTCCTCGGAATGACACAGGTGGAAGGTCAACCTCGCTAAATTCAAGATTCCTCACCCTTCGGGTTCGGAATGACAAAAAAGGGGGCATCATGAGGAATGCAATGACAAGAGGGATGTCATCCTGAGGAATGAAGTGACGAAGGATCTTATTTTACTAATCTCGCTAACCTCGCCAACATTCGCTAATTAGTCGATTCCCCTTGATTTGAAACGTATTTTGTGATATGATTATGTGTGGTTATGGGTGCGTAGCTCAGTGGGAGAGCGCTTCCCTCACGAGGAAGAGGTCGCAGGTTCGATCCCTGCCGCACCCACCAGACAGGGCTAAAACAGCCCTGTTTTTTTATGTTAAAATAAAGGTTAGGCATAAAAAATCGTCAGGGGGCATTATAATGAAAAATTCCACTATTTATCTTATGTTCATATTTGGAATAATCACAACTGTTTTTGGTTTAATTACTTTATCAATATACGTATCTCTTTTTTACTTTTCTTCTGCCATAGAAGATTTATTAGGAATAACAATGAATTTTTCTATGACTTTTTTATTTACCGCTGTTTCACTAACTTTATCAGGAATTATGATAGGAATTTATTCTATTTCTCGCACACATTCTGAATATTATCTTATGTGGATATTGATATCTTTTATATTCAGCTCTATTTCTCTTGGAATACAACTGTATGAGATGGCTGTAAGGGGGCCAACCTGGCTTGGATTGGAGCTTTTTGGAGAACTTGGCAACAGAATAGAGACAATGTATATTGTTGGGGCGTTGTTTTTGTACAACTTTCTATTAGAGATGATAAACGCAACATTTTTATGGTATGAAATCAAGGGTGGAGAGAAGTAATGAAAGTTTTAGGAATAATTGTTGAATATAATCCCATGCATAATGGCCATTTATATCATTTGCAGAAAGCAAAAGAGTTAATAGATCCAGACTATACTATTGCAGTAATGAGCGGAAATTTTTGTCAACGCGGTGAGCCTGCTATAATTAACAAATTTGCACGTGCAAGAATGGCACTAAAACATGGAATTGATATAGTCTTTGAACTTCCAACAATTTATGCTATACAGGATGCGGGAGGATTTGCCTACGGTGCTATAGGTGTGCTACACAAAACAAACACCGTCACAGACATTGTTTTTGGAAGTGAAAGTGCTGATATTAATTTCTTAGAGAAAGTAGCACTCCTTCTTCATAATCAACCTGAAGGTTTTGGACAGTTGTTAAAAAAAGAACTAAAAAAAGGACTATCGTATCCAAATGCGCGAAAATATGCCTTAAAAAATTTCCTAACCAGTTCCAGCGATGAAATCAAAAAACTGGAAAAATCAAATGATATACTTGGAATAGAATATATTAGAGCCATATTCAAATATAAAAGCAAAATTAAATACCACGTTATAAAAAGAATCGGATCAAATTACAACGATCCAGCCTTTAAAGGAAAATTCTCATCAGCTACAGCCATTAGAAGGTTAATAAAAGAAAAGAAAGATATATCTCAGACGCTTCCAGAAAAGAATTTAAAAATTTTAGAAAATGAAATAGCAAATGGACGTGGACCTGTGTTTCTGGAAGACCTTACCTGTTTTGTTATACCATTGTTTAGAAAAATGAGAAGAGAAGATTTTGAAAAAATATACGGCTTTAACGAAGGGTTGGATTTAAGGTTCTTTAAATACTCAAGAGAGTGCGGGACATTACAAAGTCTAATCGAAAGTATAAAAGCAAAAAGATTTACATACTCACGCATAAGAAGATTAATTTTGATGACCATGCTTAACATTGAAAAAGAATTTGCAGAGCTTTCAAATAAATATGGCCCTCAATACCTCAGAGTCCTTGGCTTTACAAAAAAAGGACAGGTGTTGCTTTCAAAAATAAAAAAACGGACCTTTATACCAATAATCACTACAGTATCACTAAAAGAAAAGGTTTTACAAAAGGTCCGAAATGATATGGAAAAAAATAAACGAAATTGGGATATAGTCCCTGAACTTTACACCAGACAGCTTGAACTTGACATATTGTCAAGTGACATATATACTTACTTTTATAAATCAGAAGATCAACGTAAAAGTGGTATGGATTTCAGGAAACCTATAATAGAAGGTTGAAATAATGGAAAACACAATCATAATTGTCCCTTCTGAAAAAGACTGCCAGCTCGAAAATTATTATCACATTCCTTCACATGATATTTTCCCCTTCGAAGAGATGGAAAATTCATGGTATGTGAGATCACACAGAATTTATTCTTTATACCTTGCACTGCAAAAGAAACTAAAAGGTATAGCAACCCTTCATGCATTAACTCGCTATATCATGCCTCCTGAAGAGTTTAAAAAACATATATATTTCTTTAAACCAGGGGATAATATTAAAAATCCAGAGAAACTTTTTACATTTTTAGGATATGAGCGTGTGTTTAATGTAAGGGAAGGCGGGCAGTTTTCAATCAGGGGTTCTATAATTGATTTTATAGGCCCTGATGAAGTCCCAACAAGATTTGAATTGTTTGGAGAAGAAATAGAAGAAATCAGAAAATTTGATCCCTTTACTCAGAAAAGCGTGGGAAAACTTGAACAGGCTTTGTTGCTTCCTGCAAAAGAGTACGTTGGAGAACCTGTTCATGAAACAATGATTGGTAAAAAGTATCGGGGTACAATATTAGATTACGATATAAAACTACTTATAACAAATAAAGAAGATGTCATAAAAGAATATGTAAAAAAAGAGAGAGAAATAAGGGAACTAATTGTTTCGCCGGAGTTAAAACGTGAATACGTAAACAATTCTGGCATTGAATACCATTATATTCTGAAACATATTGATGGTTCTTTTAAATTACCAGAAAAAGCTCCAAAAAAAGTTAGTAAAGCAAAAAGGGAGGAACAAATCGCTGTACCTGTTATATCTGAAGAGGAGTTCAAAATTGGAGATATTGTTGTCCATAAACATTATGGGATTGCAAAATTCAACGGGACAAGAAAAGTTTCAAAAAATAATATTGAACGAGAGTATTTAATTTTAAGTTTTAAAGATTCCACTCTATATGTGCCAGTTGAAAGATTGGATCTGGTTCAAAAATATATAGGCACTAAAGAAAGTGTTACTTTAGATAAACTAAGGAAAAGCACGTGGAAAAAACGGGTTAGAAAAGCAAGAAAAGAGATTGAAAAAACTGTAAAGGAGCTGTTAAGGCTTAACGCGCTAAGAAATAAAACGAAAGGATTATCAATCCTGGGTGATCCTGAACTTGAAGAAGAATTTGCAAAAACATTCCCTCATATAGAAACAGAAGATCAATTAAAAGCTATAGAAGAAGTACTTGAAGACATATCTTCTGAAAAAAATATGGATAGGTTATTAGCAGGTGATGCTGGATATGGGAAAACAGAAGTCGCTATGAGAGCCGCTTTCAGGGTAACAATTGGCGGAAAACAGGTGGTCATGCTTGTGCCCACAACTGTACTTGCAAGACAACATTATGAAAATTTCAAAAAAAGATTCAGTCAGTTTGGATTACGGGTTGAACTATTTGACAGTTCCCTTACTCCAAAACAGAGAAAAAAAGTATTAACAGATACTGAAAGAGGATTAGTTGATGTTGTAATAGGAACCCACGGGATAATAAAAAGTATGAAATTCGCCGATTTAGGACTTATTATTATTGATGAGGAACAAAAATTTGGCGTAGAACAAAAAGAAACGCTAAAAAAGGCAAGAATAAACGTAAACGTACTGTCAATGAGCGCTACTCCCATTCCACGGACCTTACACATGGCACTGAGTGGTCTGAAAGACATGTCGGTTATAAAAACTCCACCTTTTGGAAGGAAAAAAATACAAGTTTTTATAAGTAATTTTGATGAAAGAATTGTAAGACAGGCGATATTAAGGGAACATAATAGAGGAGGGCAAATACTTTATGTTCATAACAGAGTTTACGATATAGATAGCGTTGCCACAAATCTTTCTAAAATCGTGCCGGAAGTTTCAATAGGAATTGCACACGGACAAATGTCAAAAAGAACTATGGAGAAAACCGTAGAAAATTTTTATAACGGAAAAATTGATGTTCTTGTGTGCACATCTATAATAGAAAATGGAATAGACATCCCAAACGCAAATACGATTATAGTAGATGATGCTCATAGATACGGATTGTCTCAGCTGTATCAATTAAGGGGAAGAGTTGGCAGAAGCAATAAAAGGGCTTTCGCTTATTTCTTTTATCCTTCTCCAAGACTTTCACAGGTTGCATTTGAGCGTCTTAAAGCTATTAAAGAAATTATGGGGCCGGGCAGTGGCTTTCAAATTGCGTTAAGAGATATGGAAATACGTGGTATAGGAAATATTCTCGGTTTAGAACAACACGGTTTCATAAACGACATTGGTTTTCATTATTACTTTGAAATTCTTGAAGAAGTGTTAAATGAAAGAAGAGGAGTTATAAAAAGTAAAATAGATACAGAACTTGAAGGAATGCAAGGAAGTATTGTTATTCCTGATAACTATGTTTATGACCCCGTTGAAAGAATGCATCTTTACAGAAGAATCGCATCTGCAGCAACTATAGAAGAGATTAACGACCTTGCTAAAGAGCTTAAAGATCGTTTTGGAGAACTCCCTCAAAGTGTAGAAAACCTGCTAAAATATACCAGGATGAGAATTCTTGCTTCAAAAGTTAACATAGAAAAAATTAATATAAAAGAAGGTGCTATTATTTTGAAAACAAAAACCAAAATTGAACCTAATTTACCTTATATATACAATGAAAAAACTGAAGAATATATTATATATTGCAACGAAGAAGACTTCCTTAAATTTTTATTTGAACTTTACAACAAAAAGGGCGACTGAAACAAGTCGCCCTTTTTAAATCATCATTTTTTATTCTCGCATACCGAGCTCTTTGTCGAGCATATAAAGACCGTGTGGAATTCCCGAAAGTTTTTTAAGTTTTATTACTATATTTTCTGCATTTGCTTCTTCTTCTACCTGTTCATCTATAAACCACTTTAACATACTCGCTGTTGCATAATCTTTTTCTTCCAGAGATAATTCATACAATTTGTTTATTGAATCAGTAATGAACCTTTCATGCTTATACGCATCTTCGAAAGCCGCAAGAGGAGAAGCCCACTCACTCTTAGGTTTTTCCAGAGCTGGAAGTTCAACTTTGCCCCCTCTTTCATAAACATAATTATAAAGTTTCATCGCATGATTTAATTCTTCTTTTGCCTGTAATTTCATCCAATGCGCAAAACCAGAGAGATTTTCACTATCAAAATACGCAGCCATAGAAAGGTAAAGATAAGATGAAGCTAACTCTTTTTTAATTTGCTCGTTAAGCGCTTTTTCAATTCTCTCGTTAAGCATTTTAACTACCTCCTTTCGTTTGAAATTTAATAATCACACTACTTCTGGGTAACCCTCGATTTCATGGAATTTATACTATCTATAATTGCTGCAGCTCTTTTTTCACCTATTCCTTCTACTTCTTTAAGCGCAGAAAAATCGGCGTTACTTATTGAAAAGATATTACCAAAAGCCTTAACCACGTTGTGAGAAATGGTCATAGGTATTTTGGCTATGCTTCTTAATACCCTATATCCTCTTGATTGAACATGGTAATCATTCAACTGATTTATATTGGCTATATCTTCATAGCCAAGTAATCTTGCTGTTGAAATCGGGCGCCTTTCTTTATAATTTTTAAGAGTTTCAATAATACGATCAGCACTTTTGTCATCCTCAAACTCTTCCGCTGCATAATCTAAAACAAGATTAGTTAATATATCTTCAATATCCACTATTATTTCAGAAAGTTGCATTGATGCGAGCCTTCCTTCAACACCAAGTTCAATAACATATGGTTCTATCTCATCCTGGATTTTCAGGATCTCTATACCTTTGTTTAGAATATCAACAACATCCACAAGATTTACACGGTTTTCTATTTCAAGAATGTCCAGTTGTATTAACATCTTGTCAAAATTCTGGCGATATTTTTCAAGAGTATTCAACGCCTGGTTCACTCTGGTTATCAGGAAATTTATATCGTTGATTATATATTTGTAGTTCTTATAGTAAAGAGTTATGACATTTCGCCGTTTAGAAACCGCTATTACCAGCTGCCCAGTTTGCTTTGCGAATCTTTCAGCCGTTCTATGACGGGTTCCCGTTTCACTGGTTGGGATTCCTGGATCTGGTACAAGATGAACATTCGCTCCAAGTATTCTGGAAATATCATCGCTAATTATTATGGCTCCATCCATTTTTGCAAGTTCATAAAGTTTTTCCGGAGAAAACTGCATATCAAGTGTAAAACCTGCCTGAATTATGTCGGAGTATTCTTTCATTTTTTCCTCAGAAATAAATACTATCAGCGCCCCAAAGTTAGCAAGTACAATATCATCAACAGCTTTTCTTAATTTCGTTCCTGGTGCAAGCAACTTTATTTTTGAAATCAATTCTTGAGGTATCATAGCCACATTTCCCCTTTAATTTATATTAATAGTTCCATTAACATTATATCACGAAAAATCCACTTTTTTATAACTTTTTTACTAACCACCCCAACTCTCACCATTATAAGATTCCTCACCTGCCCGCTCCTCGGAATGACAAAAAAGAAATACTAACTCTCGCTAACCTCGCAAGATCCTTCGCACTCCGTGCTCAGGACAAACCTTGCCAACCTCGCTAAATTAAGATTCCTCACCCTTCGGGTTCGGAATGACAAAAAGGGATGCATCCTGAGGAATGCAATGACAAAGGGGACGTCATCCTGAGGAGGGGAAGGCGAAGGATTTTTATCCCTGTCATTCCGAGCGAAGCAAGGAATCTTATTCTTTTTCGCCAACCTCGCCAACATTCGCTAAATTCAAGATTCCTCACCCTTCGGATTCGGAATGACAAAAAAGGAAGTCATCCTGAGGAACGAAGTGACGAAGGATCTTATTTTTTTACTAACTCTCGCCAATCTCGCTAACACTCGCCAACCTTGCTAATTATAAGATTCCTCACCTGCCCGCTCCTCGGAATGACATGGGCGGGGGCTAACCTCGCCAACTTCTGAAATACATTCTTAAAAATTTGTTGCAAAAATTCACTTTATAGTGATATAATTAAGAAGATATAAAACAAATTTCAAATTCCTTTACTTCCTTTAAAAATATATGAAAAAATCATATTATGCAGGAGTTGAAATAAGTATGAAAAAAGAAACTGCAGCGATATTTGCCTTAACCCGGACTAAACTAACCAATGAAAAAATTAATAAAATTATTCTCTTTGCTTTCGGTAATGGAATCAGCATAAGTCAGATATTAACCCTGAAAAATCATGAATTAAAAAACATATGTGAAAAACTCTCCTTTAGTGAAAATGATTTTGAACAAATAGTATTAGCCCAAAAACTAATTCACGATTCTACAATCGAAATTAAAGAATTTAACAGCAGAGAAATTTTTTTACTAAGTGTTGTTGATACACACTATCCCGAAAACTTCAAGCAAAAAATAAAGTTTGAAAATCTTCCTCCCATTTTATATTACAGCGGAAATCCAGATTTACTTAATAAAAAAGCAGTGGCAATTCTGAGCAGTAAAAAAGCAAGTAAAGAATCCATGGAATTTACCTGGAATATTGTAAAAAAATATGTAAAAAATGGCTATTCAATAGTATTAGGATTCTCAGGAATTATGGATAATTTTGCCTTTGAAAGTGCTCTTGAGTTAGGTGGAAGCGTTGTTGTAATTCCTCATCAAGAAATTACCTTTTTTACCTTTCCAATAGAATATCTTAAAAAATATAAAGAAGGAAAAGTTTTGATTTTAAGCGCCTTCTCTAAAAAACATTCAGCAAACAATGTTTATGATATAGTGAAACGAAATGAATATATACATTCCCTTGCAGAAAAAACTTACATAGTAGACTCTGCAAAAAACGATGGGATAAAAGAAAGTATTTTAAATATTTTAATGAACAACGAATATCAAATATACGTTAGATTACCAGGACCAGATGAAAATAATGAAAATTTAGAATTAATAAAAGCCGGAGTTCCCGCGGTAGACATCACAGGAAACATTGTAGAAGTTTCAGAAGAATTACTTTCCAGGAGAAAAGACAAAGAATCAACAGAGTTAGAGTCCATTGAAAATGTTATCGTTGAAATACTTAAGAATGCAAACAGACAACTTTACGCGTTTGAAATAGCAGAAAATCTTAAAAAATATAACTATTCAATAACCCCTCAAAAACTTTCCAATATCTTGAAAAAAATCCCTTCAATAACTCGTGTAAAGTCGAAAGGAAAATATCAATACTTTTTAAATGAAAATGCAGAAGACATTAAATTATTTCAACAAGCTCAAATATTACAGATAAAAAAATAATTTTCATAAGTAAAGGGCACACAAGGTGCCCTTTTTATTAAAATCGCACTGTTCCTATAATATCAAAATAGAGATTGTTTTGAATATCTGAAATATTTTCAATTCGAGTTTTCAGGGTAAATTCCACATCGTCTCCATAATATTTTCCATAAAATGCCACTTTATCAAGCAGCGTTGTTTTTGAATATTCAACACCAACCCCATAATAATCACCAATAACTAACTCTCCACCAAAAACATATGTCAGGTATTGCAAATTATATTCTGTGTGAAGACTCACACCACTATATGTAAAATTCAATTCCATATCTTCCCCATTATAAGATGAATTTATTGACCAATTAGTTGATGAAGCCTGAATGCTTGCATAGTATTTTCCAGAATCAATGTGATAACCAAAGACAGTCTGTAAATCAATTCCTATTTCAAAGTCTATTTTACCAACAATACTTTTACTCAATACATCGAAATACTTATCCGCATAATAAACTGCAAAATTTTTGTACCCAAAACCGACAAAATACGGTAAATAAGCTGAAGAATAGCCAGCACCAACGTAAATATTGAAATCTGATAAAGGTACTTTTAAAATTATTCCAGACTTTGAACCATCCATCGGCAAATCTACAGACTTGTTATAATGTGCCAGAAACTCATACATTTGCCCTTTAAAATCCACTATACCGTAATTTATATTCGCTCCACTATATTTAATGCTTACATCCACTTCCTCGTTAGGAACAAATTCAAGATATAACGCGTGTGAAACAGAAGAACCTGTAAGAATTTTGTTTGAGTCATATTTAAAGCTATGCTCGAATGTGTATTCACCTTTTACAGGCAACCCCCCAGATGTTTCCTGAACTTCTTCTATAGAAAGTTTTCCATCCTCGTTAACCAGCTTAAAAACCCCATTTTTGCCACCAAAACCGTCTGGTTTATATCCTGGGGCGTTCGGATCTTCCTGCCAGACCTGATTTCCCGCGACAATGAACACGTATTTATACTCGTATGTTCCAGGCGATAAATTCAAAGAGGCTACCCAATATCCATTTTCAAGACTCATTTTAATATCAGTTGGGTTCCAGCTGTTAAAACTTCCGGCAAGATACGCTGCTTCTACCCCTTCCTTTTTTACTACAAAATACACTTTGCCATCAACTACGTTAAGTCCAGGGCTTAATGACAATTCTTTTTTCTTTTCTTCTTTTCCTGAAGTTCCCGGCACAGTTACATAAAGTTTTCCATCTTGTTCTACAACTTCAAATACTCCGTTTTTCCCACCGAATCCGTCATCAACAAATGCAAAGGCATTTGGATCTGTAATCCATTCTTCCCCGTTTACAACGAATTTATACTCATAAATACCCGGTTCAAGTTCAAGAATAGCTTCCCACCAGCCATCTCCCATATCATAAAGCTCTGCCGCTTCAGAATCCCAACCATTGAAATCCCCGGCTATAGTTACATATTCCGCCTCAGGGTTGTAGTATCGAAGAACTACAAACCCTTCCTCATCGACAAATATTGTGTCTTCCCGATTTTTGTTAACTTCATATGTCGCCTTTTTCTGTGACGATTCATCTATAACACCGTTTTCAACTGGTAGTATTTTCCCATCTTCTGTTAAAATAAATGCACCGTTCTTCCCACCAAAACCATCATCTACGTAAGAAGGAGCTTTAGGATCTTCTTTCCAATCAGTTCCATTAATAACGTACTTGTACTGGTAAGTTCCCGGCTCCAATTGTAACTTTACAGTCCAGATTCCATTAATTTTTTCCATGGGAAGTGCACTGGAGTTCCAATTATTAAAATTCCCTGCAAGATATACCACATCACCGTCAGATTGAAACGTAAATACAACAAATCCATTTTCATAGGTAACTGCCGAAAAACCATTTATTAAAAGCACAAATAATAAAGAAAAAAGCACTATAATTTTTCTCATTCACAAGCACCTCCTATTACCACCAGGTATTAAACTCAATATTTACTACCTTCTTGAAATTATTGACATTATAAAAATCGTCATTCCCCACTTTAACTATCAACTCTCCACTGGAAAATCCTGTAAACTTCAACTCTCCATAAAACGTATTTCTTGTTTCATAATAACCCACTATACGTTGAAACTTTGTAAATAATGTAATATTTCCTATTGACTTTGAAAGCTCTAAATAATACACATCTCCTATTGTTCTTACAGTGTTATGTGCAGGGTTTCCAAAAGTATATGAAAGTTTGCCATTAAACCCAAAAAGAGAATAATTGGTTCCAAAAGTTACTGAAAATTCGCCCCATGTAGTTGGATTCGCAATGTCGTCAAATTCTATTCCCTTTTTAAACAAATTTATAAAAATGCTGTCATTAGAAAAATCAACAAATATTTCTGTTCTTTTTATAAAATCATCCACAATTGTGTCTATATCAAAATGTGGTTTCAAAGCTACAGTAAAATTTCCCATCTTTGACCATATATC
Organism: Thermosipho ferrireducens; assembly: GCF_017358165.1. Classification (NCBI taxonomy): domain Bacteria; kingdom Thermotogati; phylum Thermotogota; class Thermotogae; order Thermotogales; family Fervidobacteriaceae; genus Thermosipho; species Thermosipho ferrireducens. The sequence continues at coordinate 115,014 of NZ_CP071446.1, forward strand.
AAGGTTATGAGAACTTTCAAAACTTGTAGGGGAATATGGCATTTCAACATTATTCCCAAAAAACACATATTTTATTCCACTATTCCAATTTTTCTCCACAATGCCTCCAAGAAATACCATTTTTTCAATAGAAAGATTTGAAAAATCGCTTAAAATCCCTGTCTGAACCACTTCGCCAATAACATTAAAATTTGAAAATTTTAAATAATAGTCCAGATAAAAGTCCCAGAGACTTCCTCTTTTACCAAAAAAAGTGCTAAAAGATGAACCTCTAAACTGCAAATAACGTAAATCCAGCGTATTAAAAAGAACAACATTTAAACCCGAATAATTAAAATACACTCCATCCTGTCCAGAATCTACATAAGGATAATCTATAATATATAAAGACAACCAATCACCAGTTGAACCCTCCTTTTGGTTTTTAAAAATTGTTATTTTTGAGTCGTACTGACTTATTGCTATTTTTGCAGAATTTATTTGGTTGTCTTTTAAAGAAAAAGATAGATCATAATCTTTTTCGAATATGTTTCCACTAATCCAGAATTCATTCGTCCAATAATAAACAGGTGTAATCACCGGATAATCATTGGTATAATCCAGTGTAAAAGTAACTTTCAACGAAAAGCTCGGCGAAAACGATGCCATAACAGTTAAAGAGACCAAAAAAATCGAAAAAAGCAAAAACTTTTTCACATTACCACCTCACTCGCTTTTAACGGTTAAAATACTAAACTCTGGATCATATTCAAATACAAGGGTTACTGTACCAGAAACAGTTGGTAAAAATACTCCATCCTGTTTTTCTCTTGCATTATAATTTTTCCCGTCAAACTGTTCTTCATATGGTAACCAGTTTGTACCTCTTGCTATTTTATACTTTATAGGGTCTTTACTTTCTGAAATGTAATATTCCACCGTGTAAACAAATTTCCCAGCCTGAAATGTCATTGCTTCATGAGCCCAATCATTAAAATCCCCTGCAATATACCACGTTCCTGATGCTTTTTCTGTATCACCAACACCTATTGCAAGTCCATCTCTCATAAGAATAGGACTTGCATAGATTGTAACTTTTGTCGCTGTTCCAAGATTTTCTTTCCAGATTGGAATTCCAGACGATATTTTTGAACCTGAAGAATCTTTGTAAATAAGTTTATACCACCCTATGTTTCCCGAAGATCCAGGCTCAAATGTTAATGAGGCTACAGGAAGTTCAAAAGTATAATAATTATCTTTATAGGTCATTTTATCATTCTCGGTAGGAGTCCAATTATTCCAGTCTCCCGCAAGATAAATTCCCTCTGGAAGAGTAAGATTTAAAATATTCATACAACCGGCAAATAACACAATTAATACAGGCAATAAGACAAAGATCAACCAAAACCGTTTCAAAACTATCACCTCCAGAAAATTCCAACAACAAGGGGACCATTATGGTCCCCCTGTTTATAAAACCAAAAAACTTCTCACATATTTTCCCAGGACAACACTTTTATAGTAACTGTAGCATCATTACTCAAAATCAATCCTCTGTTTCCTCTGTATCCTCCATCTTTATTTCCTTCAGGATAGCTCCAGTCGCTCCCCAATCTGAGTTTAAATTCATAATAAGTATTTGCTTCCAGTTGCTTTGTTATAGTCCACACATCTCCTTCTTTTGTCATATCTTCCCCATTCCATCCGTTCATACTTCCAGCCAACTGTACTATAGAACCATCTGGCGTAGTTGAAGGAACGTATGCAACAAACTTTACTGTTATTGCTGAAGTTGCAGGTGCTGTAGGTGCTGCTCCAGCCCAGTTCAATACAGCATCCTTTATAAATATCTTTGAAAATTCGTCCACATACATAAAACGATTGGCAATATCATTCGAACCATCTGCTTGTTTTTCAACATAAGCCCAATCTTTTCCCGCTAAATATTTGTATTCAAATTCTGCCCCACCTGTGACCGATGCAGCGGGAAGAATATCTGAGCCTACCGGAACTTCTCCAACTGCATACTTTTTCCCATCTTTTTCCACAACGTTAAGAGTTATCCATGGATTTGCCTTATTCCATCCATTCATACTACCAACAACAAATATTTGCGTAGCTTCAGTTGTATCTGGTAAAAGCACCTCAAAAGCTATACCCGGTGTTACTGGTGGTACAACATTAAAACATCCAAAAAGAACAAAAACAAGAGCTAAAAGCGCAAAAGTAATAAGTAAACCTTTTTTCATAATACCTACCTCCCTCCTCAGTAATGAAAAATTAATTTTAATTAATTACAAACCTATTGGAATTACTTCCACTTAGCAATTTTATCAAAAACAAATAAATTATTTTTAAATCCATTATGGAACGTTCCAATTCACTCTTCATTTCAAACGTATGATTATAACTTCTCGTGGATTAACCAGTTTGATTCCACTAATTTCTTCACGTAATTCTTCCCAGGTGAAATTCTGCAAGGTTGCTTTAAAAACGAGGGATGAACCTACTGGAAATTCAAAATATTCAGCACTTGTACTGGAAGGATTTATAACAACCAGAAATTTTTCATTTTCAAAAATTCTCCTATATACGATCAAATTTTTCTTATCAGCTATTATTTCCATATCACCTATTGAAAAAGCCTTATACCTTTTTCGCAAATTGATTAAAGTTTTTATATAATTCAACATACTATAAGTTTCACTTTCTTGCTCCTCAACAGAAACTCCATCATATGGATCATCATAAATACAGCCATCTACATTTGCATTTCCAAATGAAATTTTTTTATCAGAATACAGCCACTTTGTCCACTTTGTTTGACCTTTGCCTGTGCCAGACGCATACCATTGAAAAGGTTCTCGTAATGGTTCATCATACACAGGGCCAAACCATTTGAAACCTGGTGTGCCAAGTTCATCGCCGTAATATAAAACCGGAGTTCCACTTATTGTCAAAAGGAGTGTATGCCACAATGCAGATTGTTTCAAAGAATCATCTGGTTTATCAAAATCTTTATAATACTCCTGGAATACGCTTAATATCCTATTTAAGTCATGATTTCCAAGGAAAGGTACATTATTTCTTCCATTTGTCCAGCTTAAACTCATTTTCAATAAACTATCCGCACCCTCATAATTGGAAACAACCATATTTCTAAAAACAAAATTAAACACAGGGATTGGAAATTTTTCAAGCTGTAGAGCATCCCCTGAAAAAACTTCACCAACTAAACCTGCATCTTTTTTTATGGAAAAAACGTAATTCCTGAACCATTTCCAATATTCTGCACTCTGCTCTATTCCATCATCCCAGGTCCATCCGTAAATATGCTTGGCAGCATCCAATCTAAATCCATCAATTCCTTTATTCAACCAGAATTTAACTATCTTTTTAATCTCGTTTCTCAAATAGGGGTTATCATGATTTAAATCGGGCATCGAAGGTCCAAATAAACCAAAATACCATACCTTTTGCCCTTTGCTGTTAAACTTGTAATGCCAATTGGCTTTCCCGGAATGATCTTCAAGGCTCATAAAATACCAATTCCAGTACGGAGAAGAATCTAAATTTTCTATAGCATCTAAAAACCAGGGATGTTTATCAGATGTATGATTTATTACTAAATCCATTATGATCTTTATTCCGTTTTCATGTAAAATTCCGATCATTTTTTCAAAATCTTCCATTGTTCCATAATCTTTTTCAACTGTATAATAATCCACCACATCATAACCATGATAAGAAATTGCTTCATTAAAAGGCATCAACCACACTGCATCAATTCCAAGTTCCACAAGATAATCAACTTTCCTTGCAATTCCTGAAAAGTCGCCTATACCATCCCCATTAGAATCATAAAAAGAACGCACGAAAATTTCATAAATAACATTTGAAGTATTACTTTCAAATGCAAAATTCAAAACACAACCTGGCAGTAAAAATAAAAAAAAGAATATTATGAAATAAAAAAGATATTTTGTCTTCGACATACAAATCCCCACCTGTTATTTTAAAAAAATATCGTTTTTATATTTTAACTCTTTTCAATCCCATTTTATCTCTTTTATGGAAAGTGTTCCATAAATAATTACCTAAATTAAAAAAATGACCTTAATTAAAAAAATGACCTTTGATGTCTCAGCAGACGTTTTGTTTAAGTATAATACGAAAGAAACAACGTTCCAAGAACTTGAACCTGGTGATCTGATATTTTACGATTTAGAAAATGATGGAGTAATAGACCATGTAGCATTGTTTGTAAAAAAAGATGAACAAGGAGTATGGATATGGGATGCCGTTGATAATGTAGATGGAAAACAAACAAACAAATAAATAAAGTATCACTTCGGATTGCCCACGAACTTCCTATGCGACACCCTAAATACGGAAAACCACCAAAAATTATCATTCCTCTGTTAGCTTTTATTCGTTACCTATAATAGGAGATATGACAGCCAAATCGCTGGTTCATCCAGCCGCTTTTTGTTTTTAATCATCATTCAAATGAAAGTGTTTTTGTTGCAAATTTTCAGGACAGGAAAAGATATGAACTTATGAGAAAAATAGTGAAATCAAAATAAAAAGCGGAGTAGTTTTTATATACTACTCCGCCACTTCTGGTAGCGGGGGCAGGATTTGAACCTGCGGCCTTTGGGTTATGAGCCCAACGAGCTACCAGACTGCTCCACCCCGCAACGTCTAATATATATTATATCACATCTCTATTCTTTTTCAAGTGGTGCCGGGGATCGGACTCGAACCGACACGGGGGTGTAACCCCCAGCGGATTTTAAGTCCGCTGCGTCTCCCAATTCCGCCACCCCGGCGTACCATAAACGATTTTATCATAAACTCTTTGTCTGGTCAATATCAAAAGGCGGGTCTGTTTCAAAAATAGGAAGGAAAGGTATAGAAAAAAAGCAAGGGAGATGTTATAATCTCCCTTGCTATGAGAAGAAGAAACATAAAGAAGATATTCAAACTTATCCAAAAATTCTACAAAAATATTTTACCACAACTTCCCCAAAAATCTACCAATAGGGGGAGGCCTAGGAAATATTCAGATGTATTAATACTTTCATTAGCAGTTCTTAAAGAACTGTTGGGACTTTCATTCAGAGAGACATTAGAAATAGGTACAATTTACTTTAACAAAGTTCCATCACTCAGGGACTTTCATTACAGAGTTCTTCAGTTAGAAGAGATTATAAAACATCTTATAAACTTCATACACAACACACTTCAGTGTGAGATAGAGAGTATTATAGTAGACGGTACAGGAATAGGGTTTACAAAACATACTACCTTGAACTGGATGAGAGGCACATATGTACGACAGATAAAGAACCACGTTAGATGTGAAGTAGTGTTAACAAAAGGAAAATACAAACTTTTTCAGTATGTGGAAGTGGGAAAAGCTTATTCAAGTGAAATAAAACTTCTAAAAAAACTATTGAAAAAGATAGAACTCAAGAGAAAGAAATTCATAGCAGACAAGCGAGGCTTGTCAAAAAAATTGTGTCTTGTTAACATACCTGAGATTAAAAAAACCGTAAAATTTCGTATTACATACCTTTGACTTTTGGTATAAGATTTTTTCATTTTTTAACAATTCCTGTATCAAAAACATTTTCAACTTCAGCATTTCAATAAGTTGAAAATATTGTCTTTTTCTGTATCTTTCATTTTTTAGCATGCTATTTATACTCTTCACAACATTTGTTGTATATAACTCCTCATTTCATTCAAATATTTCAGAAATGCTACATACTTTTTTTACATAATCCAAAAGTTTTTCATGAATCCCTGATATTTTTTGCAACTTTAGCTTGTTTCCCGAACTGTTAAAATCCTGTTCCGTAAATAGACTGTATCTTTATTTGTTTTTGTTCCATCTTAAACCGTATTGTTTTTTTTATACTTGTTAGTTTTTCCTTTGTGTGCAGAAACTTTAATATTTCAAGTACATCCATGATTTGTGTAGAGGAATATCCATTTAAAACTAATGCCATAACAAATTGTGTGTGTTCGGTTGTATTCTGTTCTCATCGTTCAGATAGAACAGATAATATAAATTATCCGCTTTTTTGTGCGTGAAATATCAAGACTGTACGTTATATTCGCAGAATTAACTGCGCTTGCGTAAAAACTGTTACTTTTGTTCTCCACGCAATGCTAAAAAAAACGACATTACCTCCACATCCTTCAAATACTGTTTTTATTACACCCTTCATTTTTTGTAAAATTTCTTGCATATGATGTATATGTAATATCTTTTTTTACCCAGTCTTGTATTGTATTACATTACATATTTTAAACTTGTTTTTCTTCCATAATATTTTTGAAACAGAACCGTAATTTCATAAAGTAACCCTAAAAGTGTTATAATATTAAGTTGTAATTATTAACAAATGATAACAATTGTTGTACAATGATGATATATTTGCTACAACAATATGTTAAACAACTGCATCCCTTTAATCTACATTTTTATCATAATACGGTTAAATTTGTCAGGTGTTCAGTATTTAAGTTAATTCACACTGTTTTCGGGAGGTTGGGAAAATGATGAGGATACTCTTGATTGTATCGATTGTTTTTACTTTATCAATATCTCTGTTTTCCCAGGGAATTCTTTCACTTCCAAAAGAAAAGCTCGCCTTTCCTTATGACTATGCAGGATTTGCAATATGGATAGAGCTAAAAGAAGTACCGGACTTTGAAATAGTTGGCAAGCACGTTGAACAGATATTAGAAGTCAGCGACAACCATATTCTTGGCTGGAAAAGCGTAGGTATATTAAATGAAACGAAAGTTTACATCTATGCGGATGTGAAAGGATACCTGGTAATATTTCTTCACAAAGATACTCCACCAGCTGCGATAATAGACTTCAGGTATGTAAATTTCGAGAAGAGACATGTAAAAACTTTTTCCATTTTGAATGTCATGGAAAACATTTTAACAGATCTTGGGTACGACTACGTATCACTTTTGAGCGACATAAAATTTGCCGACTTTCAGCATCCAGAAGCAAACTCGTTTTTGGTAGCTTTGACAAGGACAAAACCTGTAACCACATTACCAGGTGATAGAAAATGGTACGAAGAAAAAACAACAATGCACATAGCGGTAAACGAAAAATCAGTAGTGTATTCTTATTCTTATACATTTGGATATTATGGAGTATACAGATATGATAGGCTTTATCAAAGAATGTTTTTGAATTTGGACGGAAACAATGTACTAAAAATGATTGAGGATAATGTCTCAGAGAATTCAAAGTCCTTGGAAAATTACACATTCATGTCAAAACAAATACCTTTTTATATTTACTACCGAGAAGGCAAAGATGAAAGAATTTTGTTAAAAAAGCTTGACGAATGGCGTTTAAAACGCATGACGATTTCTTTTGATCCATTAAAACCTCACACGTACACTCTTGTTTGTCAATATTGGTCAAATTATGAATTCGATGCAGAAACTTATCCCATTCATCTTGCAATAGCGATAGTTATAGTTTATAAAAAGTAAAAAAGAAGGTAGGGAGTATGAAAAGAATAAAAGAAATTTTTTTGTTGTTCCTAATACCCTTACTCTTTAATACTTTATTGTTTGGTAAAGGTGAAGAGACAGAAAAATACATAGGGGAAACTTTTGTTGTATCTGCACCCGTACTTATCGCAGGGGACTTGTTTTTGAATTTTCCGATGCTTGATACTTTTAAAGCATCTTTGACCTCACTTTTCGTTGAAGGTTCGGAAATATACGGAAATTTACCAATAACTTATGTAAAGCCTGATATTAAAGATATAAAGTTAAGTAAGTTTTATCTCTCGTCTAATAACTTTTTTACTCTGGTTCACACACTTTACTATAAAAAAATCAATATGTTATTCGCGAAAAGAACAGAATTTTATTTAACAAGTAATTTCAAGCTTATATTTAACACTGAACATTTGGTTAATTTAATCATGAACACAGAGAAATCGTCAAGAAACTACACCTATGCTATAAACTGCTTCACACAGGATTATCCAACTGCTTTTACCTCAATAGATACCAAGAAACCAAAAAAAATAAAGAAAAAACTGATAGAATATTTAGAAGAAAAGGAAAAGCCGAGAAAAAAGAACCCACCATCTTCTCATCAGAAGAAAGAAGAAAAAACCTCAAAAAAGTATACTCTTATTGTCGCTGTGACTACCCCCATTTCTCAGGTGTTCAATATAATACCAAAAGACACATATCTCATATTAAGTGGCATGGGCATAGAGAAAAAAGTTTATTTGGGTAAACTCTCTGGTACTGAATCAACAGAAGTTGTGTTCGAAAATCTCACAGAAGGTTCGTATACTTTAAGACTTATCTGGAGCAACAAGTCGTACACAAAACTTATTAAAGTTCCGGAAGATCTTCATGTAGATTTTATGATTGTCTTTTAAAAATGTATAAGTCAAGATAAAAATGTATAAAAAATAGAAAACAAAAATGTAGTAAAACGTATTATACATTAAAGGTTAATCAATTGATTTGCTTAGATGTGCGTTTGAAATTCAAAACCGTTTTTTGGATTCAGGTTCAACAGAATTTATATAACATCTTTATATCACTATCAACTGGAATACTATGATAATAAATTGACATATCTTAGGGATAATAGTAAGACAACATTCTCGTTGCAAAAGTTAGCAAATGAATAAAGTACTAGATAAAATCTATACTGCACTCCAAAGATAAAAAAGCAAGATGGAGCAATTCATAGCAAAGTAACATTTAACATTAAAAGAAAGTAAAAGAATTAGATAAAAAGGTTAATCATTTTCTCACAAAGAATGCAAACTATTAGTACTAAAGAGTTGAAAAACGAAAGACGAAAGAACTGTTTATAACAGTAATAACAAGTAACTTCTATATACACAACAGGCATATTTGGAATAACAATAGGTGAAAAAAGTAGGACGGGGGGATAACATGAGAAAAGCCTGCAAAATTTTTTGGATTGTTGTATTAATGGTGTCATTGCTAATATCAAATTCCTGTGGTACCACCAAACTTCCCAGCACATCTGACAAAAATTCCACCGTTTCAGATAAACACAACAAAGTATATGTTCCAGAAGGAAAAAGTTTTATCAAGATGGATTTAAGCAACGTCATCAAAACTATGAGATCTAACAAAAAAAAATATTATCTGTTTTGGAGAGCAGTAAGATCCGACAGAAACGGCGTTATAGAAATTGAAGCTCCATCGAAAGTATCTTTTATTGTCGACAAAAATGATATTTATATGCTTGCACTGGCTGCAAAACAAAAAGAAGGTTATATTGAAACGCTGGGAATAATCGGAATCGGAGAAGATTTCAATTCGGTTCCTATAGGGGATACTGCAAATGAAGTGATAAATCTTGGTAAGCTTAAATATAACAATGGAAAGTTAGTTCCCGAGAAAGACTTAGTTGACTTAACAAATATTGGATATGATAAAAATACACTATTGTTTATTAAGGGTTACAGCAAGTTTCTTAAACAGTTGGCAAATGTTGATATCGATCATGACGGGGTAATCGACAGCAATCAAACTAACTTTATCGGATGGTGGGTTGGAACAGGATACTTGTTTTTTGAAAAGCAATATTATCAGGAAGTTTTCAGAAAAGATTTAGAAGAGTTGATACACGTGGAGTCGGCTTCAATAGTTTTTAACGTGAAGTATACTAACATAGATTTTAAGGTTTACGATGAAAGTAACTTTGATGAAAATTCTCTTCGAAATGAAACTCCCCCAGCAACGCTGTATGTACTGAAAAAAGATGGAAAGAAAGAAATTTTTGGTCGCCTGGTAAAAGCCGGAAGTGATTATTCATTCTTCCAATGGTACTTTTTATATAATCCCTACGAAAGTGTAGAAGGTGATTACGTTCTGGAAGCCGTGGACACCACTGGAAAAACAAGGTATTTCTATTTTCAGTATTTGTTTTTTTTGAATCCAAAAGATCTTTCTGCTTTACCACTCGTTCACGCAGAACAATATGCTTATAGCAATGGAAGAGTGGATAAAGTAAAATGGGAATGGTGGGCATATGATAACGTTAAATCAAGACATAAGCCTACAAAGGATTTCCTAAAACTCGTAATTAAAGAGCCTGGAGTTTATTTTTACATTAACACAAATAAGGGATTCCACAAACTTAATTCACCTAATGAAAGACCATGGGGGGTTGTTCCTGCTAAAGTTCTCATCAACAGCGGAGACATAACAGATGATGGTGAAGATTTTATAAAAGTGGATAAAGATGTGTGGGTTCTGGGGTACAGATGTAATTGGTCAGTTTGGTTAATTGGAAATTTAAACGTTTCAGTGAGTATTCCATACAATATAGAAAAATTTCCACATGATTACAATGAAAACTTACTTGCATATTTGCCAGACGATGAAAAATTAATAAATGGCATATGGTATAACTTGAGCTATCCTGGGGATAGAAAAGCATTTGTCTTTGAAAATGGCACAATCTACACGTTTTCTGAACTAGCCCCCAATAGTAAAAGAGAGATAGGTATTTATACTATAAACGCTCCGGGCAAGATAAAAATATCAATCGATGGTATAGAATATTACGGACTTGTAAATCTTAAAAGAACTTACATAGAACTTCAGTTGTCCAGAGACAGTTATCTAAAAAAGATATCCCCAAACTCTGAAGGTTATTTAATTTATTCTCGTTATAATCCATATCTTCCTCTTCCGGATGATATACAGATTTCTTACGAGTCGAATAAAGTTATAAAACTCTCATGGAAAATTTTCGAAAGAAATTTGTGGGAAAAATTCGTAAAAAAAATAGTAATTTTTGTGGGAAGTAAAGAAAACGTGAGAAATAAAAATTCATATTCTATAGAAACAAACTTAAAGAGCAATTTTGTAGAAGTAGATTTGTCCAAGGTTTACCAGATTCAGACGGAAACTACTATTATAAGTTCATGCTCTTTGACACCAGAGATGAAGTTATTGAAACGCCAGTGTTATCCCTGAATATAGGAAATAAGTAATAACTTCCGCTTGAATTTAGTTAAAAATAAAACACAAAGGGGTGGGAAAATGAAGGGGCGAAAAACTATAATATTTTTCGTGAGTATTGTGTTTATTATCTGGTTGCTCATATCCTGTAGTACCCCACAATTCGAAAAAGAAGAAGATGGTGAAAATAGTGTTGAAAATGAGACCATATTTGATGGTAAAATCATTGTCAAAATGGATTTGTCTAATGTGGTTACTTTGCAAAGAACGGAGCTCAATGGGAAGTATTATTTCGTGTACGTGAACCTTTCAGGAGATAGAATGATAAGGCACAAAACCATAGATTCCACTGATTTTGAGTTCACACTTGAGAAAGGACACATTTATATTATGGGTATATTTGAGAAAACATCTGAGGGTATCCTCCCAATTGGAATAATAGCAGACAAGTCCGGCAATCTTACATCTTTTCCAATTACAAAAAGTGCAACTTCTGTTATAAATCTTGGAACACTTGTTGCTTCTGGAGAGATTTTGAGTTCAGTTATACCATTGGAAGATTTTGCAAAGCTCCTTGGAAACATAAATGTAGAAGAATTGAAACAATTTGCTGGATACGATGTGACGCTTAAAAATTTTTTGAATCCTGATGTAAACAGAAATAGCGTTTTCGATGATGAGGAAGGGATTTATTGGATGGAAAGAACCTCTTATGATTTCAACATTGATGATCTTGATTATTATGAGAATCCAAACAATCCTTTTGATAAACAGGTTGCCTCTGTTGTTTTATTCTGGATAAACTACAAAAATCATGAGCTAAAAACAGATCTATATACTACATCTCCTTGTGCAACTCTCGTACTGCCAAATGGAAAAAAAATAAATTCAACTAACAGTGGGAAAATAGACGACTATTCCTATTATTTTTATTTCAATCCATCATACCTTGGAGAAGAAGTGTCTTTTTTCGAATCTGGTGAATACAAAATTACATTAAAGGATCTAACAGAGAAAAGAGACATAACATTGAAATTTAACTGGTTTTTTTTCAACTACGCTGATAATCTGAAAGGTATGATATTTCCTGTAACAAAGCTTGTTGCGTACTCAGATGGTGTGGCAAAATCTTTTTACGGAAAGTGGTACAGAGTTAAAGACAAAGAAAGTGTCGAGCAGGTGGATCTAGATCTTGTTAATATGATTCGCAAAAAAGATTCGTATATACCTATATATACTTGGGAAGACATAAGAGCAGGTGAAGTTTACTTGATAAAATCGCTAAAAAATTATTCAGAAGATAACAAGACTATTCATGTAGATTTTGATGGAAAAATGCGCGTTTTAAGAACTTACTTTTTTAAATTATTCCGGAGTGATTTTGTTGATATAGGAAACAACGACTTTCCATTTAGAATGAGAATAAAATATCTTACATTTCCTTTCGAGTACGGTAACAATCTCGATTGGAGTGTTCCAATCAATGATGCGAATATTGTTGGAATATGGTACAACCATTCTTTCATGGATGATTCGCAAAAACCTGCAGTGCTTGTTTTCCAACCAGATGGAGAATTATATGTATTTAATAGCTGGGAATGGATTTTATGGTCAAGATTAAGCCCAAATGAAATTAATGAATGGAGTTTGGAAAACGGTAATTTAACTGTAAAACGGCAAGATGGAACCAGTGTGAATTTTCAGGTTGACTTAACAAGAACAGACGATGAGAGAATTTTTTTGAGATTAAAACAAGAAGATTCTGTTCTTGTATACACAAATTTTTATAGCTATATAAAATCTTATGGAAAGATTTTGGATGAAAAAGGAGTTGACTATCCAAAACTTTCAGAAGTAAAAATATTAGAAGCAGAAAGTGGTATTTTGAAATGGAAGATCCAGTTTCATAAACCTTACGATAGAGGAATAGTGTCATTTGATATCTATACAGGTAAGAGCCCTGATAAGATGAGATTAACTTACTTTGCATATGAAGACTACGCATCCATGAAAAATCAAATTTTCGAGAAATCCTTCGACGAACTTGGAATAAAAGAAACGGATAAATATGTAAAAATCATTGCAAACCAATGGAGCAGAATTGTAGAAAGCAATATTTTGGAAATCAAGTGAAACCAGGCCCTGTTTCAAAAATATTATGGAAGAAAAACAAGTTTAAAATATGTAATGTAATACAATACAAGACTGGGTAAAAAAAGATATTACATATACATCATATGCAAGAAATTTTACAAAAAATGAAGGGTGTAATAAAAACAGTATTTGAAGGATGTGGAGGTAATGTCGTTTTTTTTAGCATTGCGTGGAGAACAAAAGTAACAGTTTTTACGCAAGCGCAGTTAATTCTGCGAATATAACGTACAGTCTTGATATTTCACGCACAAAAAAGCGGATAATTTATATTGTAATACTCCCCGAAAAATTGGACAAAAAATCAAGCAGATTTGTATAGACTCATACTTTCTTCGAATTCCTCCTTTGGACTTTTGTATCCTATTACGCTGTGAGGATATTCTTCGTTATAGAACTTTTCAAACGCCCTGGTTTTTTCACAGAGTTCTTCGTAACCTGGATTATCTAATACCCATGCTACTTCTTCTTTGTATGTTCTAAAATACTTTTCCATATTGGCATTACCTTTTGGATTGTTGTAGTCTATATAATACTCCCATCCTCCATCTCTTGTGTATACCTTCGTCATGTCTATTCCTAATACTTCCCTTGGTCTTGTTGGCTTTATCTTTTTTTGTTTGGTTCTACAAGCTTTTTTGTGTTTAACTTTGTAAAGTAATCCATTTTCTTTCATTATTCTATATACCTTCTTTTGGTTGAGCTTGTTCCCATTTTTTCTTAACATCGCCCAAATTCGTCGATATCCCCAGTATGGATGTTCTTTTTTGAGCTTGTTTATTTCTTTAAGTATTTTTTCATCTTCTTCTTTTCGTCTGCTCTTTCTTTGGCTGTATCCCTTTGGTTTGTAATAATATGTACTTCTATTGATTTTCAAATACCTTAAAGCTTCTGATACATTAAATCCTTCTTCAAGAAGAAGTGTTACTATTTCCCGCCTCCTGGATATACTACTGTTTTTTTTAATGTCTCAATGACGATGGTTTGTTTTCCAATTACTTTTTCAAGTTCTTCGATTTTTTCTTCAAGCTGTTTTACTTTAGATTTTTTCCCGTTTTCCAATCCTTCTTTGGCTCCTTCTAAAAACTTATCTCGCCATTTGTAATATTGAGCTTGAGAAATACCATGTTCTCTACAGATTTGTGAAACACTCTTTTCACGACGAAGTCCTTCAAGAATTATTGCCATCTTTTCTTCTGTTGAAAGTTTCTTTGCCATATATCCCGCCCCCTTTGTCTTTATTCTAACATTCTACTCTTTTTTTGTTCAACTTTCATGGGGAGCAGTATATCATTTTTCTCTTTCTTATGCGATTTTTGAAACAGGGCCATATCAAAAATAATGATTTCTAACCATTTTGATTTTCTTTTGTTCTCCAATACTCTTCAGCAAGTATACTCATCCTTAAAATATCCCAATATTTCCCTTTAAAATACCTTGCCTGCCTTTCTCTTCCCTCGTGTATAAACCCACATTTTTCATACACTCTTATTGCCCTTTTGTTGTTATCAAATACTCTCAAACAAAGTCTATTTAAATTTAGATATTCAAAAGTATATTTTAACATCAATTTCGTTGCTTCCGTTCCAAACCCTTTGTTCCAATACCTTTTATCAAATATTCCTATTCCAAATTCTGCTGATCTATGCACCCAATTTATGTTCATGAGCCCGGTAACGCCTACGAGGATATCTTCTACATCTATAGCAAAGGTTATATTTTGCTGACTTAAAGCATTCTTCCTTATCCAGTCTTCTTCAGAAAATCTACTTATAGGAAACGTAATAAACAAATACTCACGCACCTCTTCATCATTTATTATATCAACAATTCTTTTAGCATCTTCGATCTCAAGTGGCCTTAAAACTATTTTTTTACCTTCTAATCTCATCCCCTTCCCTCCCGGCTAAAAATTCTCTTATACCAACACTGCGCACATGAATTACGTCTCCAATTTCTTTCAATTCCTCTAACGAAACTTTACGAGTTATATTAACGTTATCCAATTTAACAGTGGCAAAAACATATCTTTCGTACTCTTTCCAGAATTCTTCAACTGATCCATGAAAATATACCGTCCCATTTTCAAGTATCAAAATAGAGGTACAAATTGCTTCAACTTCCTCATCATCATGTGTAACATAAAAAATCGTTTTCTTTTCTCTTTTTAATTTTTTTATTTTCTCCATTATAAGATTTTTTGACTCTGCATCAAGGCCGCTCGTAGGCTCATCCATAAGTAACACATCTGGCTCTGAAAGCAATGCTATAGCCATAGACAATCTTTGTTGCAATCCTTTAGAAAGTTCTGTGGGTCTTTTAGAAAGATGTTCTGTTAGCTGAAAATATTCCAGCTCTTCATAAATTCTTTCCTTTTTCGAATTTCTTAAACTTGCAAAATATCTCATATTGTCCATTAACGAAAGTTCAGGAATAAGTACAGGTTTTTCAGGTATGTACGATATTCCATCTGTAATTCCTTTGATTACTCCAGTTGATGGCTTCAATAAACCGGCAATAATTTTTAATAATGTGGTTTTTCCACAACCATTTTTTCCGATTATGCCCAGAACTTCCCCGCTATTAACTTTTAAATTAACATTTTTTAATGCCCAGTTATTTTTATATTTTTTCCCTACCTCTTTCAAAACAATCATATTCTCGGCACCCTCAAATAAATATAATTCCCTCCTGAGTCTTCCTTGACATCTGGAAGTATATTCTTTACATAAGTAATCTCCACATCCTGATTCTTATAACGTATCTCATAATACTCATTTCCCGCATCATTTACAACAACTATCTCGTATCCTCTTTTTGACAGGTCAACATCTATGAAATTTAAATCATAAAGCTGTTCTACTATATTGCCAGAGGCATCCAGAGTATCTGCATAAAGTAAAGCGGCTTCATTAATTGCTACCGAAAGGTTTCTAAGATTCGCTGCTACCTGTGTAGCTTTCGCTTTCTTCACAGCATTCATAGCTGTCGGTGTCGCAACCGCTAAAAGGGCGGAGATTATAGCAAGAACTATCAGCAACTCTATCAAAGTAAACCCTTTTTTCATAATAATATCCTCCTATCTCACATCAAGCCCTAACAGGCAGAACAATAAACATATATCCTCCCATATCTCTTGAGTTAATCTGCATAGGACTGAGGTCATCTACAAAGTTAAAAACAACCTCTTCTTCGTCAACCTTTTTCACAGCTTCATTTAAGAACCTTGGATTAAAATTGATTGTCATATCTTCTCCTTCTTTTTCTATTAAAACTTCTTCACTTACCTCCCCATATTCTGAGCTAATACTGGAAAGTTTAAGTATGTTGTCTATCATTTCAAGTTGTACTTTATCGTTACCTCGCTTTGAAATTATCATTGTACGCTTCAATGCTTCCAGGAATTCATTTTTATTAAATGTTATCCTTGTTTTAAACGCCTGTGGCAAAACGCGTTTATAATCTGGGAAAGATTCTTCTACTACCCTCATAATAGTGGTTATATCTCCTGCTTTAACTGAAACTTTCTTATGATCACATGATATTTTTAAAACTGGTTCAGAAGCTCCTGAAACCAACCCTTCAAGTTCTTTCATACTTTTTAAAGAGATTATAAAGTCCAGCTCCGCGTTTATATCTATTTTTTGCTCTGAGAGTGCAAGTCTATAACCATCACTTGCAACCAGCCTCAAATAACCATTTTTTATTTCCCAGTACACTCCGTTCAAAGCACGCATTGCTGTTTCTGTTGATGCACAAAAAATAACTCTATCGATCATTTCATGCAAAATACTTGTTTCTATTTCAAAATTAACTCCACTTTCTTCGATATCTATCGGCGGGAATTTCTCCGGGCTTGCATAAGTGGTTAAACTAAACGCACTTTTTCCACTCTTTACACGCAGTTTCCCGCCATCATAATTCAAAAGAATTTCTTCTTCATCCACATTTTTCACAATTTCTTCTAAAAGTTTCGCATCAACAGCAAACATATCATTACCTTCGTATTCACCAGTTTCAACACGTGCTATTACAAAAGTTTGCATATCTGTTGAATACATATTTATCCCACCATTTTCCGGTTTAAATAACAAGCATTGAAGTATAGGATCTATTGTTTTAGCCCCAACCGCCTGGGCTGCTATAGATAATTTTTTTGCAAAATCAGATCTTTTAACAATAAATTTTAACATCAAATCCCCCTCCTTAATGTTTTTACTTCTTATGTATATATTTTAACACATTTCAAGCTAAATATATTTTGTGTGCTAAAATATTACTGGGAAGAGTTAATAAAAGTTCAAAGCAATTTGATTTTCCAGGAGGTTTTTTATGAGTATAGCTTTATTTGGAGAATTACTGATTGACTTTATCTCAAAAGATTCCGTGGATAATCTTATAAACGCTTCAACATTCACAAAAAATGTTGGTGGCTCTCCAGCAAATATAACCAGAAATCTTATTCAACTTGGTATAAACGCATATTTAGTTTCACGAATTGGCAACGACCAATTTGGCAGGTTTATTCTAAAAAAACTTAGAGAAAACAATGTCAATGCTTCTTACATCCAGATTGATGAAGTTTTACCAACTACCGTAGTATTTGTTTCTAAAACAAGTCAAACACCAGACTTCTTACCAATACGTGGGGCAGACACAAATCTTCAAATTCCAGATGAAAAGCTATTCGAAAATATCTCCTGGATCCACGTAAGCTGTTGGCCACTCACAAAAAAAGAATCCTGTGATACTATTCTAAAAATTTTAAGAAAAGCTTCTGAAACCAGTATAAAAATAGGGTTTGATCCAAACTGCCGAAAAAAGCTGTTCTGCGATAAAAAAATCGATTTAGAACCAATAATCGAGATTTTTAAAAAATCATTTGTTACAAAACCATCACTGGATGATATGAAAGAAATTTTTGGGCCCATGCCAGATGAAAGATATATAGAAATTTTACACTCATTGGGCCTAAAGTATGTTATTCTTACTCTTGGTAAAGATGGTGCTCTTGTCTCCGACGGGAAAACATTGAGGCATATTCCGTCAGCCGCAACGAAAGTTGTTGATGCTACAGGTGCAGGTGATGCTTTCTGGAGTGGGATTTATTACGGATTATTGAATGGCTGGAATATATTTGATTCTTCAAAGCTTGGAAGTGTTATAGCGGCACATGTCCTTGAAAACGTTGGTTCTGACGTAAAACTACAATCAATTGATTATTACATTTCAAAAATGAGGAGTGTGTATTGTGAAACTTAACAAAATAGCCTTTTTCAATCCACAGGGAAACTTTGATCCAAAAGATAGTCATTTAACCGAACATCCAGATTTTGGTGGACAACTTGTTTATGTAAAAGAATTAGCTAAAGCTATTGCAAAACACAACATAAAAGTCGATATTATTACCAGAAAAATTATAGATCCAGAATGGCCTGAGTTTTCAGGTGATTTCGATTACTATCCGGAAACTGAAAACGTAAGAATTGTGAGAATTCCTTTTGGAGGAAAAAAATTTCTGAATAAAGAACTTTTATGGGATCATCTGGGAGAATACGTAAAAGGCATTATAAAACTCTACACTCAAGAAAAGGCATTCCCGGATTTTGTCACCACACATTATGGAGACGGCGGAATTTCCGGAACAATGTTTCTTACTAAAACAGGAATAAAATATTCTTTCACTGCTCATTCGCTTGGTGCACAAAAAAGAGACAGATTAAATATGGACAAAGACGAGGCAGAAAAAAAATTCAGATTTTCCCTGAGAATCCTCGCAGAAAATATAGCTATGCAATATGCGTCTTTTATTGTAACGAGTACCTTCCAGGAAAAAATAGAGCAATATATGCACAAAGCCTATAAAAAAACCACAACAAAACATGAAAAAAAGTTTGAAATTATTCCCCCGGGAGTTAACACCAGTATATTTCACACAACTCCATTACCTGAAGATAAAAAAATTGAAGAATATTTAAATACAAAAATAACAAAATTACCAGCTGAAAAAAGAAACAACCCTTTTGTTATTTTGTCAAGCAGGTTGGATAGAAAAAAGTATCACGTAGCTTTAATCAGAGCCTTTGCTGAATCTGAAAAACTCAGAGAAAAATTCAACATTGTAATAGTAACACGTGGAATAGATGATGTTTTTTCATTAATAACAAACATTAATGTTGACTCTGAAGAGAAACACATTCTTGAAGAAATAACAACACTTGCAAAGAAAAACAATTTTCTTGATCAGATATTGTTTTTAAATATTAAAACGCAAAAAGAACTTGCCGCACTTTACAGGATTTCCACACGACAAAATTCAATATTCGCTCTAACTGCGCTTTATGAACCCTTTGGATTAGCCATCATAGAAGCTATGGCCTGCGGCTTACCAGTTGTCGCAACCAGATTTGGAGGACCCGCGGAAATATTGGATGGGGGAACATATGGAGCGCTTATAAATCCCGATGATCCACATGATATTTCAAAAGGACTGTTTAACGTTTTAGATAATTATGATACATACAAAAAATTGGGATTAAAAAGAGTTTCTGAAAAGTATACGTGGGAAATTACAGCAGAAGAGTATCTTAGAGCTATTGAAAAACATATTCACGGAGAATCTGAAACGCCATTTATTCCAGACTTTTTCGCAAATCAGCTGAGGTGATATAAAATTATGAAAAAATTCTATCTTGTGCTTTTAACCATTTTCGCTTTTCTTTTCCTTATAACCTTCTACAATATGACAGCAGCCAAAAAACAGATACAACAATACCAGGTTCTTGTTAAAGCTTATGAAATGTATATAAATAAAAACGCAAATTTTGAATCATTTGTTAAAGAAAACAACATTAAAGAACTCGAATACCTTTTAAATAATAATAACAGGAAATAGGAGGCAAGTAGTGTGTTGCGCGATGTACAAAACGAACCTGATTCAAGAAATATCAACCTTAAACATGTGGGAATTAAAAAGCTAAGATATCCAATTACTGTCCTGGATAAAAAGAATGGAAAACAACACACAATTGGAACAATAAATATGTTTGTGGATCTTCCAAAACATTTTCGAGGAACACACATGAGTAGATTTTTAGAAGTTTTAAACAAATATCATTTAAAACTGGAACCTAAAATTGTGGAAAAGATTTTGGAAGATTTAAAGAGTTCTTTAAACGCTGAGAGGGCAAAACTCGAGATTGAATTTCCATACTTTCTAAAAAAAGCTGCCCCTGTCACAAAAATTGAAAGTTACATGGAATACGTATGTAAATTCACAGGTATTGCTGAAAAGTCAAACTGTAACTTTTTCATCTCCGTTGAAATTCCTATTCAAACGTTATGTCCCTGTTCTAAAGAAATAAGTGAGTACAATGCACACAACCAACGTGCAAAAATCAAAATAGAAATAGAAAGTTCAGAATTGATATGGTTCGAAGATCTCATAGAAATTGGCGAAAGTTCTGCAAGCGTACCGTTATTTACTTTATTAAAAAGACCTGATGAAAAGTACATCACCGAAACCGCTTACAACAACCCAAAATTCGTCGAAGATGTAGCCAGAGATATTGCTTTAAAACTTTCAAGCGATGAAAGAATAAAGTGGTTTAGAATAGAAGTGGAAAGTTATGAATCAATTCACGCTCATAACGCATACGCATGTGTAGATTCAAAATATCTGGAGGGGGAGCATTATGAATGAAGCAAAAATTTTAAGCCTTCTTGGTTTTGCCTCAAAAGCAAAAAAGCTTGTTTACGGGAAAGACAATATCAGGGACTATATAAAAAACAAGCGGTTAAAAAGGAAAGTGATAATAATAGCCAGCGACGCCGGTGAAAGGGTTAAAAAAGATATAAAAATAAGATGCGAGATTTCCAACGTTCCAATCATTGAACTTTCAACAAAAGAAAGATTATCACAAGCTACGGGAATGCTTAACATAGCAGTCTTAGGAATAAAAGATGAAAATATGGTTGCAAGTATTATAAACATTTTTCGTGAAAAAAACCAATAGCAGTAAGAGAAAGGGGGGATAGCGTGGAAGAAAAAATCTTAACATTAAATGAATTTCCAATAGTTGATTTTGTTAACCTTGTAAACAGGATATTCCAGGATTATACAGTACCAGTAAATTGGAATGTAATATCTTTCCAGATGGATGCCAGAGAAAATTCTATCTCTTTAAAAGACAGTTTTGTCTTTCTTAAAAAAGACACTCCCGTAGGTTTCATAGTAAATAGCATAAGAAGAGAACGCGGGAGAATAGATGCAATGGGTGTAGTTGAGAAAGAACGGGGAACAGGACTTGCTGTTCATATTCTCGCCCATACAATAAATCATCTGAAATGGCGCGGAATAAAAAATCTATCACTTGAAGTTATTAAGGAAGACAAACGGGCCTTTCGATTTTACGAAAAAAATGGTTTCAGAATAACACGAAATCTACACCTTATGGTACTCCAACCAGTTCTCGAAGAAAAACTCGATTACAACTATTTCAAAGTAGAACCAAGATACGTCTATTCCCAGGCATTAGAATTGGAGTTTTCCGGTAGAAAACCAAACTGGCAACGAGAACCTATAACATTATTATTATCCAACGGACGTTATAACTTTGTTAGATTGACCACTAATAAAATTAACGGATACCTTGTATGGGGCAAAAATAGTGAAGGCAACGTTTTTATAGTTGATATTGGGACAAAAGAAAATTGGGACGATATGGTTAAGGTTTCAGTGCAATATTTGAAAAAGAGTACAAACTGTAATTTAATTTCTGTAACTGCTGTCCCTGAGAACGATCCACTGTATAATTCTCTTTTAAATAATGGATTTAAAGTAGTTTTAACACAATGTGAAATGTTAAAACAACTACAATAACAACTCTGGAGGGAAAAATATGGGAAAAAACCTGCAAAATCTAAAAAATCATCTGAAAACAATTTCAAAATTTGAAAGCGCCGTATCTCTCCTAAGCTGGGATTTTGAAACATATATGCCACCAAAAGCTGCTCAAAAACGCGCAGAAATCATAGGGGAAATAGCCGGACATGCTTTTAAACTTTTCACCTCAGACAAAACTGGCCTTTTAATTGAAAAAGCTGAAAGTGAAGCATCAAGCGACATAGATAAAGCTGTCATTAGAGTGGCGAAAAAAGAATACGAAAAAGCAAAAAAAATTCCCCCTGAACTTTTTAAAGAATTTCAAATAACCACTTCAAAAGCACAGCATTTCTGGGAAATCGCAAAAAACGAGAACAACTTCGCGATTTTTCAACCACATCTTGAAAAAATCGTTGAACTAACAGGAAAAATAGTTGATTGCCTGGGGTACAAAGAAAATAAATATGATACACTTCTTGACCAATACGAACCTGGATTGAAAACATCTCAATTAAAAAAGATTATATCTTATGTAAAACCATTCCTTGTAAATTTTCTCGACAAAATTGAAAACGGAACAAAACCTGACGATAAAATTTTAACTGGTGATTTTTCAATTGAAAAGCAAAAAAAGTTTTCAGAAAAAATTCTTGATTTCTTAAACTACGATAAAAATGCTGGGAGGTTAGACGTATCTGCACATCCTTTTACAATAACAATTGGCGCATTTGATGTGAGAATTACAACAAGATATTCCAGATCTGATTTGAAAAACTCTATATTTAGTACCATACACGAATGTGGCCACGCACTTTACGAACAGGGTATTCCTGAAGATTTTAGAGAGTTACCAATTGGCGAAGGCGCATCAATGGCCATCCACGAAAGCCAATCCAGGTTCTGGGAAAATATTGTTGGTAGAAGCTTAAATTTCTGGAAATTTGTATATCCAACATTCTGCGAAATTTTCTCCGAATTTGAAAATGTTCCCGTAGAAAAATTCTGGAAAGCTATTAATAAAGTTGAACGTTCGTTCATTCGCACCGAAGCTGATGAAGTTACATATAATCTTCATATAATGCTAAGATTCGAAATTGAAGAGGCTTTAATAAACAATAAAATATCCGTAAAAGATTTACCCGTTATCTGGAATGAAAAAATGAAAGAATACATAGGTGTTATACCTGAAAAAGAAAGCGATGGGGTACTACAGGACGTTCATTGGTCTCACGGTTCATTTGGTTACTTCCCTTCATATATGTTGGGAAATCTATACGCAGCACAGTTTTATCATACTATGACAAAAGACATTTCCGATTTCGACGAAAGGATACTACAGGGAGATTTTAAAAGCATTTTAAACTGGTTGCGCGAGAAAATTCATTCAAAAGGGAAAATCTATGAACCTCTCGAACTTCTTAAAAATGTTACAGGTGAAGATTTAAATCCTGAATATTACGCAAATTATATAACTAAAAAATTCACAATGATATACAATCTATAAAGAACGTTGGCTTAATCATTAAATAGCCCGCGTTGCGGGCTATTTTTGTAAAAATTATAAGGATAAGATTCCTCGCCTTCTCGCTTCTCGGAATGACATGAAAATAGTGTGTCATTCCAAACAAATGTGAGGAGGATGTCATCCTGAGGAACGAAGTGACAAAGGATCTTATTTTACTAATCTCGCTAACTCTCGCCAATCTCGCCAATTATTATCTCTAAAATTCACAAAATGATATAATTAAAAAAGAGCGAAAAGTACTTTTTCAAAAGGAGAGAAAATTAAATGAAAATTCTTGGACATTCTTTTGAAGATGGAAAAATTACTTTTGAAGCAGAAAATTTTGTGATTAGATTAAAAGTAAAAAAAATACCGGAAGGTTACATTATAAGCGGTGAGATAAAGGGAAAGCCTAAAAGAGTTGAAATATTTCGCACAGAAATGCCTGAAATTTTTTTCATAAACAACTGGCAATCCTGGGGACCTGCAAAAAAAATGAAAAGAGGTGAAAAACTTAAAATTCCAGAAAAAATTTTAGAAAACTTTGGTTATGGATTTAATCCAAACCCTCATCTTTTTGAACAAAACGTTGTCAGTGACTACTTTTACGGAGAAAAAAAACTTGTAGTTGGCTTTTTAAGTTCTAAATATGCACATCCGTTTTTTCTATTCGATGGTCATGAAGTTGTTGGATATCTTGATTATTTTGAAGCAACCTATGAAGATTTCATACCTTTAGAACCGTTAATAATTCTCCATGGCAATTTAGATGATCTTTTACCTGTATACGCAGAATATGTGAAACTGAAAAACAATCTTCAAATAACAAAAAGAAATCCTGTTGGCTGGTCAAGCTGGTATCAGTACTTTTCAAAATTAACTTGGGAAGATATCCTTAAAAATCTTGGACTTGCAAAGGAATATCTTTATGAAGTCTTTCAGATAGATGATTCCTGGGAAATAGACATAGGTGACTGGCAGCCTAACGAAAAATTCCCTCCGCTGGAAGAAATGGCAAAAACCATTAGAAAGCATGGATTTATCCCGGGAATCTGGATCGCTCCTTTTAGTGTTTCTGAAACATCTTTGTTAGCTAAAAACCATAAAGATTGGCTTGTGAAAGACGAAAATGATAGCCCATTACTCGCTTATAGAAACTGGAATAAAAATATATACGCTCTTGATATAACAAATGAAGAAGCAGCAAAGTGGCTTAAAAACATATTTAAAAGACTAAAAGATGCAGGATTTGAATACTTTAAAATAGACTTTCTCTTTGCAGGAGCAATTCCTGGAAAAAGGCACCTGAACATTTCCCCAATAGAAGCTTATCGCTTAGGACTCAAGTTTATTAGAGAGGTTGTTGAAGATTCTTTTATTCTTGGATGTGGCGCTCCTTTACTTCCATCTGTAGGGTTGGTAGATGGAATGAGGATAGGGCCAGACACTGCACCTTATTACAATCCGGAAACCCCTGGCGCCTTTATTCCCAACGCTTTCTATGCTCTTAGAAACACTATTACAAGATATTATATGAATGGTAAGTGGTGGTGGAATGATCCAGATTGTCTCCTCTTAAGAAATATAGATACAGAATTAAATCTATGGGAAAAGAAAGCGTACGCTTTTGTTTCTGGTATGCTTAACAACATGATTATTCAAAGCGACGATTTATCATTGTCCATAGAAAGATATCTATTAGATAGCGCATTAAAGCTTAGAGGAGGCCGGGCGTTTGTTAAAGGATTAATGGAAGAAGTTTATGAAATATTTGCAGAAGGCACAGGTATTGGAAATGTTAAATTGAGAATTAACCTTAAAAAAGAAAGATCAGAGTTATCAGTTGATGAAAAATCTATAAAACTCTTAAAGCAAGTAAAAACAAAGGGTGATGGAAGAAAATTCAATTATTATCAGCAAAAAGGTGATGATAAAGATGCTTGAATTGAGGTATAATCCTTTAACTGACGAATGGATTATTGTTTCTGCTTTTACTCAAAAAAGACCTACCAGGCCAAAAACGACTGAATGCCCTATTTGCCCAGGAGGGGTAGAATTTCCTGGTACTTATGATCTTGTATCTTTTGACAATAAGTATCCTTCATTACAATTAAATCCACCTAACGTAGTTTCCGAATCTCCCATTTTAAAAAGGAAACCTGCAAAAGGGAATTGTGAGGTAATTGTTTATACATCGAATCACCAATCATCACTTTCAGAAATGCCTTTACTTCAAATAGAAAAACTCATAGAAATGTGGGTAGATCGAACTCGCGACTTGATGCAATATAACTTTGTAAAATATATTTTTATATTTGAAAATAGAGGCCAGGAAGTTGGTGCATCACTTGAACATCCTCATGGTCAACTTTACGCGTTTCCTTTTATACCAATCAGAATTTCCAGAAAATTAGATGCTTTTGAAAAAGGTTACGAAGAACACAAAAAGTGCGTAATATGTAAAATCCTGGAAGAGGAATTATCAAAAAAAGAGAGAATAGTGTATGAAAATGAAACAATGATAACAATCGTACCATTTTATGCTCGCTTTCCATATGAAGTACATATTTATCCTAAAAGACATGTTGATTCCTTCCTGTACCTTTCTGGCCAGGAAAAAAAAGATTTAGCAAAAGCCTTGAAAATAATTACTATGAAGTATGATAGGTTATTTAACATACCCTTTCCATACATGATGATGTTTTTCCAGAGCCCTGTAAATACAAAAGATTTTTCCCGGATCTTCCATTTTCATGTAGAATTTAATCCGCCCAAAAGGGATAAAAACAAAATTAAATGGATGGCAAGTGTTGAAACTGGAACGTGGACATTCATAAATCCCAAAATTCCAGAAGAAGCTGCACAAGAACTCAGGAATATTAAAGTTGAGGTGAAATAAATGATCAAAGTTAGAGCCCCTGGACGAGTAAATATAATAGGAGAACATACAGACTATAATGGAGGATTTGTATTACCATTTGCAATTAATAAGTACGTAAATGTTGAAGTAAAGGCGAGTAATTTGTATAGATTTATTTCCAAAAACATGGAACCCACAGTTGAAACCAAAAAATTAACACGCACAAATACCTGGGCAGATTATATAATTGGTATTTTAAACATCATATCTGAAACGTATAAAATTGATTTTGTTGAATTTGTTATATCTTCAGATCTACCTGCAGGCGCAGGGCTTTCAAGTTCTGCGGCTCTGGAAGTAGCAACTGCGTATGCTATTTCAAAACTATTTTCTTTAAATCTAACAAAAAAAGAAATAGCACTTATTGCTTATAGGGCTGAAAATGAATTTGTTGGGACAAAATGTGGAATAATGGATCAATATACTGTGGCTCTTTCAAAAAAAGACCACGCGTTATTTATAGATACCCAGATCAAAAATTATAAATACATACCTCTTCAAATTAATCCATATAGATTTTACATAATAAACTCGGGAATTAAACACAAGCTCAGCAATTCCGAATATAATCGCAGAAGAGAAGAATGTGAAACAGCGCTGAAAATATTGAAAAAAGCAAATTTCAGAGAAATAACATTTAATGACCTTAAAAAGTTGCAGGGAATCTATAAAAAAAGAGTTCAACATGTATTAGAAGAAAACGATAGAGTTTTAAAAACAATAAATGCTTTAAAAGCAGGAAAATCTCTTGAAATAGGAAAATATTTATATGATTCTCACAAAAGTCTAAAAGAACTTTATGAAGTTTCATGCGAGGAAATAGACTTTATAGTGGAATATTTAAAACAGGAAAAAATACCCGGTGCAAGAATAATTGGTGGAGGATTTGGAGGCAGCGTACTTGTATTAGCAGGTGAGAATTTCCCGAAAATATTTAGCAAACTAAAAACGGTTTATGAAACAAGATATCCTTACAAAATTTCACTACTCAATATAACAAGTTCAAACGGCGTTGAAATTGTCGGTAAATAATATTACAACATTACAAAACAGGGAGCATTTTGACAATGCTCCCTTAAATTTGTTACCCGAAAATTTATTAATTAAATCCAGCCTCGAGCCTTCATTGCTTCCATGAGTCTTTCCACTGCCACTACATACACAGCTTTCCTGCTATCTATGCCCTTTTCCTTCATTGTTTCATAGACTTTATGGAACGCTCTTGTCATTATCTCATCTAACTTTTGATGAACTTCTCTCTCAGACCAATAATATCCCATTCTATTTTGAATCCACTCAAAATAAGAAACAGTAACTCCTCCAGCATTTGCAAGAACATCAGGTATAACAAATATTCCCTTTTTGAAGAGTATATTGTCTGCTTCTGGTGTCACAGGACCATTGGCAAGTTCAAGAATATATCTTGCTTTTATATTCTCAGCATTATTTTCGGTTATCACATTCTCAATAGCAGCTGGAACAAGTATATCTACATCTAATTCAAGTAATTCTTCATTGGTAATATTTTTTGTACCATTGAAATTAATAACACTTCCTGTTTTATTTTTGTGCTCCAATACAGCACCGTATGATAATCCGTGTTCTGTATAAATTCCTCCTCTTGAATCTGATACAGCTACAACTTTAACACCAACCTCACTTAAAAATCGTGCGGCAAATGAACCCGCATTTCCAAACCCCTGAACTGCAGCAGTTAATCCTTTAAAATCTTCCCCCCTAACTTTCAGTGCTTCTCTTAAAACAAAAAAACCTCCCCGCGCAGTGGCAGTTCCCCTTCCCTGAGAACCACCTACAACTTTTAATTTTCCCGTAATAACTCCCGGTTGGTAAGAACCTACAAGTTTACTGTATTCGTCCATCATCCAGGACATAATTTGTGAATTTGTGTACACATCAGGCGCGGGAATGTCCTGATCAGGACCAATGTATTTATAAATTGCATCTATATAACCTCTTGACAATCTTTCTAATTCCCCTTGCGAAAGTTCCTTGGGGTTAACTTTAATACCTCCCTTTCCTCCGCCATATGGTATACCAACCACAGCATTTTTTATTGACATCCAGGCAGATAATGCCATAACCTCGTCTTTTGTTACATCCGGATGATACCTTATGCCTCCTTTTGTAGGTCCAGGTGCAAAATTGTGCTGGGAACGCCAACCGGTAAACACCTTTATTGACCCATCATCCATTCGCACAGGAATGGAAACTTCAATGATTCTCATAGGTTTTCTAAGAATCTCAAAAGCCCCTTCTGGTGCATCTACATACTCAATAGCTCCTTCAAGTTGTTTGAGATAATTTTCAAAAGGATTCATTGCCATTCACTATCCCCCCCTGGTTGAAATTTGGCATCTTAAATATACTAAATTTGAGAAATTATAAAAAGATTGTCTATATGCAATTATTTTAAAATAATTAGCTCTAAGCAATTGTAATTATATTTAAACAGTTGTATTGAATAATTGGTGATTATTATTTTTTATTTGAACAAATAAAAAAGGCGCAGATAATCTGCGCCTTTTAAGCAAAATATATATGAAGCTCACACCCGTGCTGAAATAAGTTCCAACACATCCTTAACAGTTTTAATTTTTGACAGATCCTCATCCTCTACCTTAATATTGAACTCGTCCTCAAATGCCATAACAAGATCCACCATATCCAGAGAATCAGCCCCAAGATCATCTGTTAAACTCTTCTCATCAGTTACTTCTGAAACGTCAATACCTAACTGCTCGGCTATAATTTCCTTAATTTTTTGCTCAACTGACATAATACGCACCTCCTTGAAAAAGTTCAAGGTAAATAATACCACAATAAACAGTTAGTGTCAAGCAAGAAAGTTAAATGCGTTTAATTTAGATATATGCCGTTATGCATGTAAAATTCAAGGTTTTAGGCGCGTCATGTCTTTGCGTTTACTTTCAAGAGAAAGAGCAGTATTTTTCCAAAGGTAAGAGATGAAATAGGAGAAATATCGTCAACAATAGGCTCATAACTAAGGATTTCCAGGAAATATTTAATAAACTCATAAGTAGTTGATGGTTCTGAAAAAGTATCAATAAAATCCTCCATAGAAGTTCTATTTTCCTCCAGATATTTTATTACCTCCTGGTAAAACGGATAATGTATAAAGCTTACTTGTTCAAGAATTTTTTGTATAATGCTATCTAAGGGTTCGCTTGTAAACAAAAAGCCGATGTATGTCATTGTTAATGCTTTTGCTAAAAGCAATCCTTCTGTGTCTCCATACAGTGCTACAGAAGTCTTTGTAGCATTTTTTTCGATAAGTATAGGATCTCCTCCTGATATGTAAATACCAGACAATACATATGGCAAATAAGTTATGTATTCTTTTCTTTTATCTCCAACTCTTTTTATCCCAAGAATGTTCATAAACTCCTCTATATTTATCTCTCCCATATCATCTGTTATATTGAAAATCAAGGAAATTTCATCCTTAAAAGGATATTCTATTCTTGTAAGTTTATCCTCAATACTCTCTTTGCTTTTAACAGCGTTTTCCAGAAAATGTGCATATTCTGAATCAAACTTTTTTAAATCCATCAATAATTTATCTGTAATTCCTTCGATAAAAAGTCTGGCTTTTATATAATTTTCTTCGAATTGCTCACCAGCATTTTTGAGACTTTCTATAGCCTCTTCGTACAAACCAAGATTTTTCTGAATTATACCAAGTTCATTAAAAACTTCTGGCGCTGGAAAATTTTTAACTAATTCTTTCAAGATTTGCATTGCCTGAAAATGTTTTCCTAACTTTGAAAGCGTATAAGATAGATTATATGCTATTTCTGGTTTGTATTCTATTGAAAGGCCTTCTCTAAACATTTTTTCAGCCTTATTAAACTGATTTTTTTCATTATATAAAACTCCCAAGCGCAGGTATATCTCCGGCAATTTTTCAACTTTAAGAGCAGACTTATATGCTATTTCTGCATCAGTTAGCTGCCCACTTTCAAAATAGGTGTCACCTAATTTAAGAAGCGGAAGAGCAAAATCTTTATTTAATTCAAAAGCTTTAAGATAAGATTGAACAGCTTCATCGTAATCCTTTTTTAAATATAGAATGTTCCCGAGCTCATAATAACCCAGTGAAAAAGTTTCATTCATAGATATTGACCTTTTTAACTCAACTTCTGCGTTTTCATAATCTCCCAATTTTGAAAATAATAATCCATAGTAAAAATGATAACGATAATCATACAAAACTCCCTTTGCTTTTTCCAGAGTAACTCTCGCCTTCTCAAACTTTTCTTCATTCAAATACTTTTTGAATTCTTCGTAATAAAAATATACTAAATACGAAGCCCAGTACTCTGACTTACTCACAGAATACTGGGCTTCTAACCCTCGAATTATTACGTTGAGAGGTATTTTATCCATTTCAGTAATAAGCGGAAGATCTTCCACTAATACTGGAAGTTTCAATGGTAAATTTTGTGATTTTGCAATTTCAGGTTTTATAGGTAAATAAACAATAGCCTTAATACTTTCTCCTCCCAGATCTCATCCAATTTTCCCGAGTTTTCTTCCAGAAATTATATGAAAATGTATATGAGGAATTTCCTGTCCTGCCTGTGCACCATTATTTGCAACTATTCTGTAGTAATCCATATTTTCGTTCTTTGTTATTTTCTTAATAATGTCAAAAACTTTCCAGAATCTCCTTGCATCATCCTCAGAAAGCTCGTGGATCGTTGGGACATGCTTTTTGTATATAAGTAATAAATGCGTTGGTGCTACGGGCCGTATATCTTTTATTACAATAAAATCTTCATCTTCATAAACTCTTTCCGAAGGAAGTTTACGTTCAATTATTTTGCAAAATACGCAATCCATATTTTCTCCCTCCATAACTTAATTATGTTTTGATTATTTGATCCACTTTTGGACCAGTGGAAATATGAGTTATATTAATTCCAACATGTTTTTCCACAAATCTTACAAAGTTTACAAAATTACTATCCTCAAGCGACTGCCATCCAGGAAGATACTCGTAAACAGGTGTAACATTCTCCAAATCAAGTGTTTCAAGTTCATCTATGACCTTCGTTCCATTTTTATATGCAACACACACCGGGATTTTCTCCAGACCATTCAATATATCTGCTTTCGTCATTATTAATTCATTACACCCCGAAACATTCACCGCATATTTTAGAAGTACAAGATCAAGCCACCCACAACGTCTCGGTCTTCCTGTTGTCGCTCCAAATTCATGCCCTCTTTTTCTTAAATCCTCCAACTCTTTCTCAAAAACTTCAGTTGGAAAAGGACCATTTCCCACTCTCGTAAGGTAAGCTTTAAAAACTCCTATACGTTTTTCCAACGACAACGGAAATCCCACAGAATTTGGAATATTTGTAAGATTACAATTTGTACTTGTAACGTAAGGGTAAGTTCCAGCATCGACATCTAGAAGTATTCCTTGAGTTCCTTCAAACAACACTTTTGAATTTTTTATTAACTCTATTATTTTTAAATGTGGTTTTACATAATCTGCTATTTCTTCATAACTGTTAATTAAATCCTGAAATTCCGTCCACTCTATGTTATAAAGTTCTTTATAAAGCTTCGAAATAAAGTTCAACCTTTCCATTAAAAGTGATTTATCTTTAAAATCCTTCAGTCTTACCCCAATTCTACCAACTCTGTCTGCATAAGCTGGGCCTATTCCACGCTTTGTTGTACCTATGGCATTTCCTTTTTTAAGCTTCTCAAGCTTCTCATCAAGTTTTTTATGAACAGGAAGTACAATATGGCACAATTCAGAAATTAACAGTTTATCTTTTATAGAAGTAACATTCGAAAGATTGCGTATCTCGTCTAACAATACACCAATATCGACAACAACGCCACCTGATATTATAGCTTTCGTGTTGAAATCTTTATGTATAGAAGGAAAAAGATGGTGTACAAACTTTGTATTGTCATCATACTCAACTGTATGTCCAGCATTACTTCCTCCGCTGTATCTAACAACATAATCGTAAAATTTTGAAAAGTAGGTGACTATTTTCCCTTTCCCTTCATCACCCCATTGCAATCCAACAATAGCTGTTTTCAAGTTCAACCTCCTCTCAATAATCCTCTATATTCGAGTTTTTATCCTTCTGAAGATTAACTATTTTAGAAAATCTTTTACGAATCTCAGAATGAACCATTTTAAGCGTTCCAACATTTGAATCATAAAGCTTTGCAGTAGAATAATCTGAAAGAGTAAGATTATTTATTGTTGCGCTTTTAGTTGAAAGATTGCAAGCTTTTGATAGATGCAAAAAATCAATATTTGACCTTATAAAACTAACTTTCGAAAAGTCATACATGTTCGCCTGTCCTATAAGTAAGTCATAGCCTAAAACATTGGAAAATGTTTCTACAGTTATCCTTTTCAAATAACTTGCTTGAATTAAAACATTCCTCGTACTTCTGATGCTCAAATTTGTTACAGTAGAATCCTGGATTACCACAAATGAGGAGTATTTTATCTCAAGATCATCTATCACCGAATCCTTTACTATCACCACATTGGTTTTGTTTAATTTTACTTCGCCTACGTTAGTGTTTTCTAAAAATATGAGCCTTCCCACGTTACTGGTAATTTTTCCAGAGAACTCTTTTTTACTTATATAGAGAGTTCCCTTCGCCTGAACATCAATATCGATATTTCCAGAAAATACTACTCCTTCTGGAATATTCAAATTACCCTTTGTTATAAAGGACGCTCCAGAAATAGCTTTAATTTCTACCCCTGGTTCTATGAATAAAACAGAATCTTCGGGAATTATAACTTTACCTATAATTTTATACGGAGATTTCGATGTTAACAAAATGTATTTTCCATTAATTCCTCCAATAGGTGTTTTGGACTCAAGAGGAGTCACTTTGCTCACACTTGGCCTTATATAAGAAAATCCTCCAAGATTTCCTGCATCATCTTTAGAAAATACAACAGTTGGAAAACGATCACCGCGAGTAAAATTTCCGGATATTTCTCCGATTATAGGATTCTCACGACTGTCTATCGATAATAACATAGCAGGTCTTTTAAAAAAAACACTATCTGGATCACGAATAACAAATTCTGTAATCGTAGGAGGTTTTGTATCTACAATTACTCTAAAAATAAACTCCTGATATTCTCCAACAAGTCTTAGTGTATGTGCACCATCTAAATAATCAAGACCACTAATTGTATTATCTGTAATAATTGTTCCATCAAAAAACGCAACTAATCCTTCAAAATCAAATTCAACATCCTCTGGCCCTATATAACGTGGAATATTGAGAGAATAACCTATTGTAAATACCAATACAAAAAACGAGAAAAGTATCCTTTTCATGAAAGCCTCCTTCAAACCTCAATATACTCTCCAGGTTTTAAAATTGTACATTTTATTCCACGCTTTTCAGATTCTTCTTTGAAAAGCCTATCATCAGCTTTTATAACATCCCATGTGTTGTAATGCATAGGAATTACCATCCCTGGTTTTATCATTTCAAGAGCTTTCAATGCATCTTCCACATCCATAACAAAATTGCCTCCTATTGGAAGTAAAGCTATATCAATATTGTTAATTAATTCCATATCCTTTGTAAGACCGGTATCGCCAGCATGATAAAATCTTTTCCCAACATCAATGATAAATCCAGAGGGGGTTCCTCCGTAAACAATATCTTCCCCATCGATTATTCCAGAACCGTGAAGAGCAGGTGTTAATTTTAAAGTACCAAAATCAAAAGTGGCCTTACCTCCTATATGCATAGGGTGAACTTTTTTGACCCCTTTTTTTTGTAAATACAAACATATCTCAAAATTTGAAATAACAGTAGCGTTATGTTTGTCTGCCAATTCCACAGCATCTCCTATATGATCTCCATGGCCATGAGACACAAGAATATAGTCAAGATCTGGCAGCTTAAAATTTTGTGGGAATGAAGGATTTCCTGTTATAAACGGATCAATTATGATATTTTTTTTACCTGTTATCAAAAACGTCGCATGACCCAAAAACGTCAATTTCATCATTTTTCACCTCCCCAATAGATTGAACAGGTATACCATTAAAATTATACCATGAGTCATATAAGATTGGCGAGGTTGGCGAGGTTAGCGAGATTGGGAAAATTGGCAAGGACTGTCCTGAGCATGAAGTGCGAAGAATCTTACAAAGTTTGTAATAGATGGAAGAACAGGGAGGACTTGACTTTAAGATATTTTTTCATTAAAATTAAATATGCAAATTATTTGCAAATTATTTATCGACAAGGGTGAAGTGTGTATGAAAAGAATGACTAAATGGAGGAAAGAAGTATTAAAGATAATACAAAAAAGCGATAAACCTCTAAACGCTGAAGATATTTACAGGTTAGTAGAACATAAACCAAATTTTTCAACAATCTACAGGGCTTTAAATTACTTAGAGAAGGCTGAATTTGTTAAATCTATTTCTTTTGGAAATACTCCAAAATACTATTATTCAAATAACGAGCATCGTCATTTTTTATACTGCTTAAAATGCGGAAAAATTGAAACTTTTGATTTGTGTATGGCTCAAGAGTTAGAAAACAAAGTGAAAAAAAACTTTATGTTTGAAATCTTTGATCATATATTTTACTTTAAAGGACTTTGCAAAAATTGTTCTGAAAGGAGGTAGTTCTCGTGAAAAAAACTTTAGTAATATTTTTTATAACTTTCTCAATGATTATTCTGGGATACACAATCACAGCTACAATAAATCCATATTACTTACTTTTAAAAGATTTAGCCGGGAACAAAATGGAAATATTTTTGTTAATAAAACCTGGTGCAAATCCTCATTTGTATTCTCCAAAAATCAGCGATGTAAAAAAGATGAACTCATCTGACCTGATAATAGCAAATGGATTAGAGCTTGAACCTTATATAAAAAATAATAATAAGGTATTCTATGTTTCAAAATTTATTCCAGAAATGTTTATAATAGACAACAATCCTCATATATGGCTCAATCCTTTTTTTGCCAAATACTATATAATACCTGGAATAACCAAAAAATTAATCGATATAGATCCTGAAAATAAAGTTTATTATCTAAACAGGGCAAAATCTATAATAAATAACCTTGACGCTATTATAAAAGAGTTATACGAGTTCCTTGGAAAATTTCAGGATAGCAAAGTACTTGTA
The DNA here is from genome assembly GCF_017358165.1 of Thermosipho ferrireducens. Taxonomy (NCBI): domain Bacteria; kingdom Thermotogati; phylum Thermotogota; class Thermotogae; order Thermotogales; family Fervidobacteriaceae; genus Thermosipho; species Thermosipho ferrireducens. Next base: position 150,691 of record NZ_CP071446.1, read on the forward strand.
GAACATCCAAGTTTTTACTACTTTTTCAATGAGTTTGGAATAAGAAGTATTCCTTTAGAATCTGGACATGGTAAAGAAGTTTCAATAAAAAACATAATAGAAATTTTAAAAAAGGGAGAAAATTTAGTGGCTATTTTTGGTGAAGCTCAGCAGAACACACGTTCTTTGAAAATAATATCCAAGGAACTTCAAAAAAAATATTACATTCTTGACCCTCTTGGAAACAATGCAAAGAATTATGTCGATATATTCTTAAACAACCTTAAAATAATAAAAGAGGCGTTTTCTTATGCAAAATAATATAGTTATTAAAGCTGATAATCTTTCATACAAAGTAAACGGCGTTGAAATATTAAAAAACGTAAGTTTCATCATAAACAAAGGAGAATTTGTTGGACTTATTGGCCCAAATGGTGCTGGTAAATCTACGCTTGCAAAAATAATTATTGGCCAGATAAAGAATTTCAAAGGACATGTAGAAGTTAATGGCACGATAGGTTACCTTCCCCAGATTCAAACTATCAACAGAGAAGTTCCCATACTGGCAATAGAATTAGTTCAAATGGGCGCTTATAGAAAATACAAAAGAAAATTAAGTTTTTCGTATAAAAAAGCTACTGAATTAATGAAAAGAGTAGGACTTGATTCACACATTAATCAGCTGGTAAGCAGTATGTCCGGTGGAGAACTCCAAAGACTTTCACTTGCACGCGCTCTGCTTTCCGAGCCTGATATTTTAATACTTGATGAACCGGAAGCAGGCGTTGATCAAATGGGTAAAGCACAATTTTACACACTTATCGACGAAATTAGAAAGGAACACAATATAACAATAATCATGATTTCACATGATATTGGAATGGTATTTGAAAAGTGCACAACAGTTATGTGCCTAAATAAGACGCTTCATTGCCATGGCCCCTCAGAAAAAATTTCCCCAGAGGAACTTAAAGAATTATTCCCCGATTTTGATTTATGGATAAGAGGAAAAAATCATTATGAAAGGGAGCATAAATTATGACAAATCTTTTTGAAGATCTAATCACATATGAATTCTTCAGATATTCAATACTGGCAAGTCTATTGGTAGGTTTTTTAGCTGCACTAATTTCTCCAATAGTTGTTTATAAAAAAATGGAATTTATAGGTGACGGAACAGCTCATGCGGCTTTTGCAGGTCTGGCGCTCGGAGTATTATTAGGATACGATTATAGATGGGCAGCAATAGCAAGTGCCGTATTATTTTCATTCATTATAGGATATTTAACAAATAAAACTAAAATCGCAGAAAATAGTGCAATAGGAATGTTATTACCGGTTTTTATGTCTATAGGGGTAATTATACTTTCTTTAAGCACAAAATACACTCAAGATGTGATGGGATACCTATTTGGAAACATACTATTTATTGAAATAACCGACATCTGGTTTCTACTCATAGTAACTACAATTACCTTATTTGTAATATTCTATTTCAGATACGAAATTTTGTACTTTCTTTCAGACGAAAATATGGCAGAATTCTATGGAGTTAATACAAAAATGATAAGAATCTTATTACTCATACTTATTTCTATAATAGTTGTTAGTTCTGTTAAAATAACAGGAATTATACTTATTAGTGCGCTTATTGTAATCCCTGGATTAATTTCGAAAAAACTTGGAAATTCATATAAAAATGCTATAATTGCTTCGGTAATCTTTAGTGTTTTAATGTCAATTTCTGGAATGGCTTTCGCGTACTATTTTGACATTCCTCCAGGACCATCTATAGTTCTAAATTATTTTGTACTGTTTCTATTAACAGTCTTTTTCAAACAACGTATAAGCAAGGAGGAAAAGGATTAGTATGAAACAAATCCTAATAGTTTTCTTTATTTTCTTTATCTTCTCTATTCTTTTTTCATTTAGTATAGAAGAAATTAAAAACGATATTTCGTCAATAACCATAACAGAGGATTATGCATTGTTCATACCATTTACTTTGGTTGATGAACCCATCAGGAATAACTTACCATCAGAAACTAACTTTTTCATAGTTAATTTCATAAACAACATGGACACAAAAGACTTTTTGATGCTCTCTGGTATCACTGCACTAATTACATATTTAGATGATCCATACCTATCATTTACAATTATAGAAAGCACGTTATTTACCGGAGGAGTTACACAACTACTTAAATTTTTAACGGGAAGAGCACGACCATACGAAAACAAAGGAAGTTTCCACTTCAGACCGTTTAACTTTGAAAATTCGTATCATTCTTTTCCTTCAGGCCATAGCTCTCTCGCATGGGCAATATTCACACCAATAGCCGAAAAATACGGTAACATCTGGCTGGTAATTCCGGCCATATTTTCAATCTCTCGAGTTCTGGGAGATTATCACTGGACTTCTGATGTAATTGCTGGAGCTATACTGGGATACAATATTGGAAAAACATTTTTTAAAACTAAAAGTGCGCCTTAATAAGGCGCACTTTCATTAAACAAACATTGCCAGTCACTGCATTATTAAAGAATAGACTTTTCTGTTTCTTTATCAAAAATATGCATTGTGTTCATATCAAATACTATATCCATTGTTTGCTCTTCTTTTGCTTCTGTTTTTGGATCAACCACTGCAATTATTTTATCTTCACCAACCATAAGATGGAGTATTGTCTCACTTCCAAGAGGTTCCACAACGTCAACTTTCGCAGTGGCCGTATTTTCTCCTTCTTTTGGTGCTATTGCAAACATTTTATCATAAATATTTTCCGGCCTTATACCAAAAATAACCTCTTTATCAATGTAATCTGTAAGTTTTTCCTCAAACTTGGCAGGAATTTTAAGTTTTAATCCCTTTGATTTAATCCAAAGTCCTCCGTTGTCTTTAATAATCGTTGATTCCACAAAATTCATAGCAGGACTACCTATAAATCCTGCAACAAATATATTCGCCGGATGATTGTAAATTTCATTTGGAGTACCTATTTGCTGAATAACTCCATCTTTCATAACTATGATTTTATCGGCCATCGTCATAGCTTCAATCTGGTCGTGTGTAACGTATACAATAGTTGCTTCGAGTCTATGATGAAGTTTTTTTAATTCTGATCTCATTTGAACCCTTAATTTTGCATCAAGGTTTGATAGAGGTTCATCGAATAAAAACACTTTTGGATCTCTCACAATAGCCCTACCAACTGCAACCCTTTGCCTCTGACCACCTGAAAGTTGTCTTGGCTTTCTATCAAGTAGTTGTTCTATTCCCAAAATTTTGGCAGCTTCTCTAACTCTTCTATTAATTTCATCTTTTGGAACTTTTCTAAGCTTCAAACCAAAAGCCATATTATCAAACACTGTCATGTGAGGATAAAGAGCATAATTCTGAAAAACCATGGCAATATCTCTATCCTTAGGTTCTACATCATTAACCACCTTTCCGTCGATTTTTAAAGTTCCACGTGTTATTTCCTCAAGACCAGCAATCATCCTTAAAGTTGTCGTTTTTCCACAACCTGAAGGACCAAGAAGCACTACGAATTCCTTATCTTCAATGGTAAAAGTAGCGTCCTTAACAGCTTCAACCTTTCCATCGTATATTTTCCATACATGTTCAAGATGTACCTGAGCCATTAGAAATTCACCTCCCAGTTTATTCTTCAGAAATATTATCTATACTTTCAAAAATATCTTTCACTGAAATTTCCCCAAATTTAGATGGATCTCCTATTTCCAGAAGATACAAATCCCATATCTGATCCAGAAAATTTAGAATTTTTTGATATTTTTTATAATCCATTATCACTACCACAGGTTTCCCATTTTTTGTTACTACAATATCATTTCCTTCTGCCTGTTCAACTATTTTAGAAAACTTTGCCTTTGTTTCTGCCAAACTTAAAAATATTTGCTCTTGCCTCATAATTTTCACCTGCGCAATTTCTCTCTTGACTATAATTATAGTCATTTTTTTAATCAAAATGACATTACATTTGTATTGTTACCAGGATGAAACGTTTAATTAACATTTCAGATGTAAAATTTGACTGAATGGTCAGTAAATATTATGAAAGCGTAGGAGGTGTCTCTCATGGCAGTTGGTGGTATTAAAGGCATGATTTACAGACAAGCTGGCAAAATGATAAATGGTTTTATCAGAAAAGCAGATACAAAATCATTTGCAAAGCTTCTTTATACTGTTGGTGCTTTAAGCAAAGAACCTGCAAAAAGCGGGTTAAAGAAACTTGGATTAATGGCAGATGAGGAACATCCCATGATAAAAAAATGGATTGAAATCTTTCAGAAATCCAACCCAAAATGTACTGAGAAAATAATTAATAATTTAATTGTTAATGAATTTGCAATCGGTGAACCTTTGAGGCAAAAAATCATGGAAAAAGAAAAAGTTGTTCTTCCAAAACTCGGAGTTATAAGTCCTACATATGCCTGTAATATTGAATGTGTTGGTTGTTATGCAGGACTTTACGGTAGAAAATACGAACTTTCCAAAGAAGAAGTTAGAAGCATTTTAAAACAGGGAGAAGAACTTGGACTATTTTTCTGGGTTATAACAGGCGGAGAACCATTCTATTGGCCATACCTTTTTGACATCCTGGAGGAATTTGATCAACATTATTTCATGATTTACTCCAATGGAATCCTTATTACAGAAGAAAAAGCTAAAAGATTAGCAGAACTTGGAAATGCCACTATTTCAATATCTGTAGAAGGATTTGAAGAAACCACCGATTGGAGAAGAGGAAAAGGTGTCTTTAAAGCAATATTAAACGCCTGGGAAAGATTAAGAAAATATGGTGTGCCTTTTGGGGCGAGTGTTACAGCTACAAAAGTGAATCATGATACTATAATGAATGATGACTTCTGGAACTTCCTTGAAGAACAGGGTGTTGGATATGTCTGGATTTATCAATTCATGCCAGTTGGTATGAATCCAACCATGGATCTCGTACCTACACCGCAACAAAGATATGAAAGATTCTTCAAAACAGAAGAAATGAGACTTAGCGGACGATTTGCTTTTGTCGCAGATTTCTGGAATCATGGTTTCTTAACGCACGGTTGTTTATCTTCAGGAGCTAAATACTTCCATGTGAACGCCAAAGGTTACGTTGAACCATGCGTATTCCAGCAGTTTGCAAAAGATAGTATCAGAGAAAAGAGCCTGCTGGAAATATTTAAATCTCCTTTCTTTGAAGCATACAAAAAGGCTATACCATTCTCAAACAATCTCTTCAGACCGTGCCCAATTATAGATAATCCAAAAATGTTCAGAGCTATGGTGAAACATTTTGATGCTATTCCACAGCATGAAGGTTCCGAAAGAGTTATCAATGAACTTGCTCCAGAACTTGACAAATTAGCTGAAGAGTGGAAACAGTATGCAGACAAACTCTGGTACGAGCACGGATATGTTGAAAGATATCCTGTTAACAGAGGTATATACAATTACGAAACACGTATGAAGAGATATGCAAATAAAGAAGAAGCTTTAAAAGTGGATAAAAAATTAAATGTTTAAACATAACATCCGAAACCAGCATACATCGGCTGGTTTCGGTATCACCATAAACAAAAAAATTCGGTGGTGTTGATTTGTGAGAAAGAAATCAACGAAAACGCGAGAAACAATCCTTGAGGCAGCTCGTGTCGCTTTTTCTCAAAAAGGATATGATGCGGTTAGTATGGACGAGATAGCACAGATTGCTGGTGTGCGAAAATCTTTGATATACTATTATTTTCCCAGTAAAGAAATTTTATTCGAAGAAGTGTGGGTTACATCCATAGATAGTTTAGAAAAAGAATTGTTTTCCGAAACTGAAAACGAAAATATATATTCCAGAAAAATAAAAAACTTTCTAAAAAAATATATAGATTTTATAACAAGTAAAAAAGCAATCTCAGAACTTATAAGAAAAGAAAAAACAAAAGTTTTTGATGAAGAAAACTGGCAAACCGCAAAAATGAGATATGTTCAATTCCTCGACAAAATAGAGACGCTCATAAGAGAAGGGAAAAAACAGGCTTATATTAGAGAAGAAATTGATCCAAAAGCTGCAACTGAAATGATAGCAAGCGTAGATTCAATGCCAAGAAAAAGTCTTTTAAAGACCGTTGAAGAAATGCTACTTAAAGTATTACTTAAAGATACATCGTAGAGTGATCAATGCAATTGAAAGTAACCTTTGCTATTTAAAAATCAAGGATCTTCAAACTCTGTTGTTTCACAAATGTAACGTTTACATATTTATTGCGTATGGTATAATAACAATGATAAAAAGAAGAAAAACGTGAGGTGATGAAATTGAAAAAGGGTATACACCCAGAAGTTAAACTTATCACTGTAAAATGCGCCTGTGGTGCGGAACACAAGTTTTACAGTTCAAGAGAAAATATTAGAATTGATGTATGTTCGAGCTGTCATCCATTCTATAAGGGTAGCGGTGGCGCTGGACTTATTGTAGATACTGAAGGAAGGATTGAAAAGTTCAGAAAGAAATATAACCTTGAGCAGTAATTACGCAGGGAGCATTGTGCTCCCGCATATTTTTAAAAATTCAGGGAGGTTTAGTGTATATGGAAGTTGGGCAAGTTGTTAAAGGTAAAGTAGTGGAAATACTAAAATTCGGAGCAAACGTAGAACTCGAGGATGGAGAAAAAGCATTTATTCATATTTCAAAAATTGCACCTACTTATGTTAAGAAAGTCGAAGATCACCTTTCTATAGGACAGGAAATCGAGGGAAAAATTCTTGGAAAAACCAGGGATGGAAAATGGGAGCTTTCATTAAAGGAAAATTCACAAGAGGAGGGAAAGGGAGAACAAAAAAAATCAAACTCCGATTTTGAAAAGAAACTTGCAAAATTTATGAGAGATAGTGATAGAAAAATGTCAGAATATAGAAAAAGACTTGATAAAAAAAGAGGAAAGAAGCGAAGATAACAAAAATAATAAAAAGATTTATCGAAATTAAAAAGTAATAGTTCGACTAACCAAGGTTCCAGCGTTTTGCTGGAACCTTGGTTTTTTCATTTTGAAACAAAAAATCCCCCCACTATTTTTCGATTCATCTTTTGGGGGGGATATTTTTTATCTCAATAAATTTTTAAAATACCTTTGTACTTTTTTTCTTTTTTTTCTCCACTTTCTTACACAAACCTGCCGCGCAACGATGCTCTTCTATATGTGCTATAAATTCCTCTTCAAAATTTTCAATTAAAGAAAGTAATGGTATTGGAAAACTTTGTCCAAGTCCACAGAAAGAGGCATCAGCAGCTAATTTTGCTATATTTTTTAATAAATCTAAATCTTTTAATGTTGCTTCAAATCTGCTCATTTTTTCAAGAATAGTTACAGCTGCTCGAGTACCTTCACGACAGGCTGTACATTTCCCGCAGGATTCGTGCCTGAAAAATCTCATAACGTTCAATGCTATATCAACAACACATGAACGATCATCAATTCCTAAAATTACTCCTGAGCCAAGACTCACACCATAATTTTTATAAGAGTCATAGTCAAGTGGAGTATCTGCCTGTTCTGGTTTTATAAACGTTCCAGCAAGACCTCCAGTCTGAATCATTTTTAATTTTCTTCCACCAGCAATGCCACCGCCATAATTATAAACAAGTTCTTTCACAGTAACACCCATAGGAAGTTCTACTATTCCTCTTTTTGCAATATTACCCGCAAAACAGAAAACTTTCGTGCCAGGTGAACTTTCCGTGCCAAATGATTTAAACCATTTAGCACCATTGAGAATTATTTGTGGAACATTTGCCAGAGTTTCAACATTATTTATTACTGTTGGCTTCCCAAAAAGACCACTCTGAGGTGGGTATGGAGGTTTAAGTCTGGGACGTCCTGCATGCCCTTCTATAGATTCAAGAAGTGCTGTTTCTTCTCCACAAACGTATGCTCCTGCCCCTAAACGAATTGAAAGATCAAACGAAAATCCACTTCCAAGGATATTGTCACCTAAAAATCCATATTCATAGGCATCGCTTATCGCTTTTCTAATATTTTCAACTGATCCATAATACTCTCCTCTTATATAAATGTATCCTTTGGTAGCTCCTATGGCGTACCCCGCTATAATCATTGCTTCAACAACAGAATGAGGATCACCTTCCATTATCAACCTATCTTTATAAGTTCCAGGTTCTCCCTCATCTGCATTACAAACAACATATTTTTGAGATGCTTCTGACTTTGCCGTAAATTCCCATTTCAAACCTGTTGGAAAACCTGCTCCACCTCGTCCTCTCAAGCCACTTTCTTTTATTTCTTCTATTATTTCCTCTGGTTTCATCTTAAGTGCTTTAGCAAGTGCGAAATAACCATCTCTTGCTATATACTCTTCTATGTTCTTAGGATCAATTTCCCCAATATTTCTTGTTACTATTTTAGTTTCTTCTTTCTTTTCTGAAATATACGCATTTGGAATTTTCTCTTTATCTATCGCAAGACTATGTACCTTTCTTCCCTTTAATATATGTTCTTCAAATATTCTTCTTACCTCTTCTTCAGTTTTAACAAGATAATAAACATCATCTGGAAGAATAGCAATAATAACTCCATTATAATTACCCATAGAACCAGTTTCAAGAACATCAACTATACTGCCTAAATTATGCTCTCTTGTCAAATCTTTTAAAACATTCGCAAAGTGTTTTGCACCGATAAGAATACTATTACTATCAACAGAAACAAGGACAGTTGTTGGCTTCATTCTGAATCCCCCCTTCTAAGCTCTCTTATGATTTCTCTAACTTTTTCGGGGGTAAGATCTCCATAAAAATCTTTATTTATCATTATTACAGGAGCAACTCCACAGAGTCCCAAACAACCCGTTTCTTCAAGAGTAAATAAACCATCTTTCGTCGTTTGATTCCAATCAATTTTCAATTCATCTTTAAGAGCATTAATTATTTCTCTTCCACCAGCAACATGGCACGGAAGACTTGTACATACCCTGATCACATATTTTCCACGTGGCTTTGTTGAAAACATAGTGTAAAATGTAAGTACCTCATAAACTTTGGCTGGTGTTACATTCAATTCTTCTCCTACCCATTCAGCTACTTCAGGAGGAATGTAATTCTCATTGTAATGGTCCTGAATCTTATGCAAAGTATATATTAATAAATCCTGTTCCTCAAGTGCCTCAGTTTTTGCTTCATTAACTATTTTCTTTACATCTTCCTTTGTAAGCATACTGCAGCTGGCCCCCTTTCATTCTTCAACTTCCACACTCACTGCTGGAGTTACCTTACTAATAGCTCCAAATCTACATACTTCTATACAGCTACCACATCTTATACAGGCTTCCTGATCAATGGTATGCACCTTTCTAACCTCACCAGAAATACAACTTACAGGACAAACTCTTGCACAAGCTGTACATCCCACACATTTTTCTGGATCTATAACATAACTTATTAATTCCTTACACTTTTTAGCTGGACACTTACCTTCTCTCACATGTGCAAGGTATTCTTCCCTGTAATATTTCAATGTAGATAAAACCGGATTTGGAGCAGTTTGTCCAAGACCACAAAGTGATGAGTCTTTTATTATGTATGCAAGTTGTTCCAGAGTTTCAAGATCTTCTTCAGTTCCTTCACCATTTGTTATTTTGTCTAATATTTCATACATTTTCTTTGTACCTTCTCTACAGGGTGTACATTTACCACACGATTCATCTACCGTAAATTCCAGGAAAAATTTTGCAACATCTACCATACAATCATCTTCATCAAGAACTATCATTCCACCAGAACCAATAATCGCACCTAAACTCGTCAGTGATTCAAAATCAACAGGGGTGTCAAAATACTCAGCAGGAATAACTCCTCCACTTGGACCACCTGTTTGCACAGCCTTAATTTTTTTACCTGTTGGGGAACCTCCACCTATTTCATAAATCAACTCTCTAAGTGTGATTCCCATGGGAACTTCAACAAGACCGGTGTTTTTGACCTTGCCTGCTAATGCAAAGACCTTTGTTCCAGGAGACTTTTCCGTTCCCCATTGTTTAAACCATTGAGGACCGTGAAAAATTATTGGTGGAACACACGAAAGTGTTTCCACGTTGTTTATGTTACTCGGATTTCCCCAGAGTCCTTTCTGGGCAGGAAATGGTGGCTTAACTCGTGGCTGTCCTCTTTTACCCTCTATAGAATGCATAAGAGCAGTTTCTTCACCACATACAAATGCTCCTGCTCCTATTCTAATTTCTATATCAAATGAAAAATCTGTTCCCAGAATATTTTCTCCCAAAAATCCGTATTCCCTTGCCTGTTTCAAAGCTTCTGTTAAACGCTCTATTGCTATTGGATATTCGGCTCTAACATAAACAAATCCTTTTTGTGCACCAATTGCATAACCAGCTATAGTCATAGCTTCGATAATTGAATGAGGATCTCCTTCAAGAATTGATCTATCCATAAACGCACCTGGATCTCCTTCATCGGCATTACAAATCATATATTTCTTATCACCTGGCGATTTTCTTGCGAATTCCCACTTAAGGCCCGTTGGAAATCCAGCACCACCTCTTCCTCTTAATCCACTGTCTTTTATTACTTGAATAACTTCTTCTGGTGTCATTTCTTTAAGAGCTTTATGAAGTGCAAAGTATCCGTCCCTTGCTATATACTCATCTATATCTAATGGATTAATAACGCCAACATTTCTCGTAGCTATTTTTACCTGCCTCGAAAAGAAAGCAACCTCTTCCTGTGGTTGAGGTATCACTTCCCCCTTTTCACCTTTGTAAAGATGCGACTTTACAATTCGACCCTTTAAAATATGTTCTTCTACAATTTTTTCAGCAACCTCTGGTGTTAACTTTTGATAATAAACTCCCTCAGGATAGATAACCATAATTGGTCCCAAACTACATGCTCCCATACATCCCGTTTCAACAATTTTAACTATATCCTGAAGATTATATTCTTTTAATTTTCTTTCAAGGGCATCTTTCACACTTTCTTCCCCGGCAGAAACACAGGCGCCTCCTGCACAAATTAAAATAGTATTAGTAGTAAGGGGCATTATTTTTCAACCTCCTTTAAACTTCTCCTCTTTTTACTATTAAGTCACTTACTAATTCTCCATCAACGATGTGTGATTTTATAATTCTTTTTGCATTTTCAGGAGTAACGCGTCCATAAATAATTGGCTCCTCTCCTTCAAGAGCAACCTCAATGGTTGGTTCAACCTCACAAAGCCCCATACACCCTGACTGAACCACAGCTATATCATCTATATTTAATTCATCAAGTGTTTCTACAACGGCTTTGAGTGTATCTTTCGCACCTGCTGCGATTCCACAAGTTCCCATGGCCACAACTATTTTTCCTCTTTTACCCGCTTCCCTCATTTTGACATTTTTTAAAGCTTCCTCCTTAATTTTCATAAGTTCTTCCAAACTTTTTATTTTACCCATTATTCCCCCTCCTTATTATATTTCTTCAAAATTTCAGGTACCATGTCAGGAGTAACTTTTCCATAAAAATCTTTTTCGCCAATCAATACAACGGGAGCCATACTACATGCGCCAAGACATCTGACTCCATGGACAGAAAATAATCCATTTTGTGTAACTTCGCTTTCTTCCACACCAAGCTCATTGAGGAATCTCTCCATAACACGGTCAGCACCCTTTACATAGCATGCCGTACCAAGACATACTTTAATTTGATGTTTACCTTTTGGTTTGGTTGAGAAAAAGTTATAAAATGTCACAACTCCATAAACTGTAGAGACTGGTATATTCAATTTTTTGGCGATATGGTCCTGTACTTCCTGAGGAAGCCAGCCAAAAAGCTCCTGTGCTCTATGAAGCACATTAATTAACATACCTTTTTTATCTTTTACACTTTCTATGTATTCATCAAGTTGCTTGTATAGTCCCGTGTGCTTTTCACAAACCGCCAATATGGCCACCTCCCAGACATTTATACCATTCCAATGGTATTATAACACAGTTAGTACTATTTTTCACTTATAGATTGTTATTTCTTTGAAAACAATTTTTGAAATATTCAACGCTCATTTCCTTTTATTTTACGAAGAGGTTGGATATAGCATTTTTTGGAAAATTACACCTAAGTAATGAAAATGAAATTATTCACAACAAATTCAAACTATAGTTCTAAATTATAATTTCCTGAAAAACAAAATTTATAAAAAAACAAAAAAGGACCCTTTCGGGTCCTTTCCTGATTCTGGCGGGGACGACGGGATTTGAACCCGCGGCCACCGGTGTGACAGACCGGCATGATAACCAGGCTTCACCACGTCCCCGACTCAACATCTCACTCAAACCGTTATATATTGTGCCATAAAGATAGCTTCGTGTCAAGGGGTAAGCAACGTTAATTTTGTGTAAAATGATTTACTCAACTACCAGCTCATTGATCTTTCCGCTATCGTGAAGCTTTTTTGCAAAATATAGAAATGGTGTATCCGCTGCTGCAACAATCCATTTAAATATATATGTTGTCCAGAAAATACTCCAGAATATATTTTGAGGGTATACCTTCCAGAAAGCAATGAAACAGAAAACCAGACTATCTATAAATTGGGAGACCATTGTTGAAAAATTATTCCTCATCCACAAAAATTTCGTTTGAGGAAATTTATTTTTCCATAGATGATATGCCCAGATATCATGAAGCTGAGAAAGCCAATAGGCAGTCAATGACGCTATGGCAATTCTTGGCATTATAGAAAATATGGTTTTTAAAGCTGGCTGTGCAAAATCTGAGGCATCTGGCTTAAATAAAATTGCTATTTGCATAATAACGGTCATACTAATAAGACTTCCAAAGCCAATGTATACAGCCTTTCGAGCTTCCTTTTTTCCATAGTTCTCTGAAAGAATATCGGTCACAAGGAAAGTAGTACCATATACAATGTTACCAAGTGTCGCTACAAACCCAAAAAGCTGAACAGTTTTTACAACCTGGATATTTGCAGTAATCGTAGCAATGGCCGTCCAGACATACAAGCCGGTTTTGCCCGCATATCTGTAAAAAATAAGAATTCCCACAAAGTTCACAACCATTAAAACAACCCAGAGAAACTCGTTGCTCACACAACTACCTCCTTTTTCCTGTGTTTACAACACTTCTATTCCAAACCCCGCCATTCCAATTCCAACATGAGTGGATATTACTTTTCCTGTATTAGCATAATCTATATACTTTACGTTATACCTTTCTTCAAGAAGTTTTACCATTTCTTTTATATCTTCCATGTTGTCACAATGCACACCTATTAATCCTATATCCTGACCAATTTTTATGCCCTCTTCCTCCATTTTGTTAAGTATCATAGCATAAGCTTTTTTTGCTCCTCTTGCCTTCTCAAATGGTATCATTTCTCCTTCATTATTAATATAAATTCCCACCCTTATTTTAAGTAAGCTTCCAACAAATCCTGTAAATCTGTTCACCCTTCCGCCTTTTACCAGAAAGTTAAAATCCGAAACAAAAAATATAGCGTGAAATCCTCCTCCAAATCGTTTTTCCATAACTTTTTCTGCTATTTCTTTCACACTTAGACCCTCATTCGATAATTCTCTGGCATATTTGGCCATTAGAGCCACTACTGAAGAGGCCATCTTTGTATCCACCACTTCAATTGGTATATCAAACTCGCTGGCTGCTAATTTTGCAGAATTAACCGTTCCAGACATTTTCGAAGAAATCGTTAAAACCAAGATGCTATCATAACCATCATTTAAAGCCTTCATATACACATCCTGAAACTGCTTTATAGAAGGTTGTGAAGTTTTTGGAAGTTTCTCTGCAAGAGACAGCTTTTGATAGAAATCTTTCAACTCTTCTGATTTTCTTGTATCATCTGGTTCGCTTGTCCCATCAGGCCAATTAACATGAAGAGCTACCATATCAATATCGTATTTCTCGAGCCATGAGGGTGGAATATCTGAGGTACTGTCAACTATTATTTTTGTTTTTGCCATAATAAATTCCCTCCCATTCTGTTATGTTTTTATTCTATTTTAATTAATTTTCCATAACATCTTCTGTAAACTATACCAATCTCGCAAAATCCTTCGTCGTTTCACTCCTCAGGACAGGCCTCGCCAGCCTCGCCAACTCTCGCTAACTCTCGCTAACCTCGCTAATCTTGCCAACCTCGCTAATAATAAGATTCCTCACCCTTCGGGTTCGGAATGACACCCTTTTTCCTGTCATCCCTATTCTCCTTCTTTGTCATCCCGAGCGCAGACGAGGGATCTTTTTCCTTATTGTCATTCCGAACGAACGTGAGGAATCTTGTTCCTTTTCACCAACCTCGCCAACTCTCGCCAATCCCGCTAACCTCGCTAATTTCACCAATATTATAAATCAATCATATAATTGAGCAATTCTTTTAAATTTCCTAATTTGATAACGCTCTCCGAACCTGGAACATTTGCCTTTTTTGGAATAATAAACTTATCATAGCCAGATCTTATGGCGTTTTCTATTCTTTTCTTTATGTTATGCACATTTCTTATACTTCCATCAAGTCCAACTTCACCTATTATAACAAATTTGCCTATATATTTGTTTAAAAAAGAAGACAAAATAGATGCAGCTATTGCCAGATCACACGCTGAATCAGTTATTTTCAAACCACCTGAAACATTTGCATACACGTCATGAGATTCAACAGGCAAATTCAAATGCTTTGAAATAACAGCCGACATTATTATAATTTTTCTAACATCTATTCCATGACTAATTCTTCGAGCGGTGGCTATTTTATCACGCGAGACTAAACTTTGAATTTGAACAAGAAAAGGTCTTGAACCTTCGTACAAAGAAGTTATAGTATTTCCTGGCATGGGACTTTCTTCTATAAAAATTCTCTCTTTTAATTCTTTTAAGCCGCTTTCACTCATTGAAAATATTGCTATTTCTCCACTTGGTCCAAATCTGTTTTTCAACACTCTCAATACCCTTAAATCAGTGCTTTTTTCCCCTTCAAAATAAATCACAGTATCCACTATATGCTCCACCAATTTAGGACCGGCTATATTTCCACCTTTTGTTACATGTGCTATTAAAAGTGAAGCGATACCGGTATCCTTGGAAAATTTTCGAACCTCATCTACAACTGTTCTGACCTGTAAAACACCACCTGAAGCAGAATCAACTTTGTTAGAATAAAGAGTCTGAATAGAGTCAAAAACGACAAAGGTGAGCTCTTGTTTCCTCAGATTTGTCAGGACAGATTCTATGTTATTCTCCGTGGAAAGATATATCCCACTGTTCTCAATTTTAAGTCTTTTCGCACGAAGGGCTATTTGCATAGCACTTTCTTCCCCGGTAATGTACGCCACTTTTCCATACCTGGAAAGCTCGTAACACAATTGAAGGGCAAGAGTACTTTTACCAACACCAGGCTCGCCGCCTAACAATATTACCTGACCAGGGACTACACCCCCACCAAAAAGATTGTTTATCTCGGAGTATCTGGTTATCAATCGTTCAAACATCTCGACCTCTGATATTTCCTCTAACAAGAAGAAGCGGGAGCTTTCCTCTCCCGCTTTATTTATATTGGATAACTTTAGCTCTTTTGCAGTGTTCCATTCATTACATACAGGGCACTTACCAAACCATTTGGGAGATTCATACCCGCAATTATCACAAACATAAATAATTTTTGTTTTACTCATTTTTCACCTTAACCCTGTCACTTTTTTTTCTTTTGAACGTAATTTTTCCGTTGGAATAGTTACAAACTATTATGTCACCTTCTTTGAATTTTCCACGCAACAATTCTTCAGATAAGGCATCTTCTATGTAACGCTGGATTGTTCTTTTAAGTGGCCTCGCTCCAAATGCGGGATCATATCCTTCCTGTACTAAAAAGCCTTTAGCTTTTTTTGTAAGCTCAAGACCTATTCCCTTTTCTTCAAGACGTTTTCTTATGTCTTTCAAAAGAATTTCTATTATCTCCTCTATATGCTTTTCAGTAAGTTTATGGAATACTACTACCTCATCTATCCTGTTTAAAAATTCTGGTCTGAATGTTTTTTTAACTTCGTTTAAAACTTTTTCCTTCATTTCCTTAAATTCTATGTTTTTATCTGCCTGTTCCACAAAACCAAGAGTTTTCTTCCCGCTAACTATCTGGGTTCCGCCAATATTACTTGTCATTATTATTATAGAATTTCTGAAATCAACAACATGCCCCTGGGAATCGGTAAGTCTACCATCATCCATTATTTGAAGTAACAAATTAAAAACATCTGGATGTGCCTTTTCTATCTCATCAAATAAAATAACAGAAAATGGTCTTCTTCTGATTTTTTCAGTTAATGTTCCTCCCTCTTCGTATCCAACATATCCTGGAGGTGCTCCAATCAATCGAGAAACTGAAAATTTCTCCATATATTCACTCATGTCAAATCTGACAAGCGCTTTTTCATCACCGAAAAGATACTCTGCGAGTGTTTTGGCAAGTTCCGTTTTACCCACACCAGTAGGCCCAAGGAAAAGAAAAACTCCTACCGGCCGTTTTGGATCTTTTAAACCACTTCTTGCCCTGCGAATAGCCTTCGCTACAGCATTAACCGCTTCTTCCTGCCCCACTATCCGTTCGTGGAGAGCATTTTCTAAATTTAGAAGTTTTTCACTTTCTCCCTCTTCAAGCTTTTTAAGAGGAATTCCTGTCCAATTTGAAACAACTTCCTCTATTTCAGGAACATCCACCACTATAACACTTCGTTCTACAGCATGTCTCCATTCATTGTATTGTTCATTAAACTTTCTCTTAAGTTCACTTTCTTTTTCTTTAAGCATAGCTGCCTTCTCATAATCCTGGCTTGCTGCTGCTAACTCTTTTTCAATTTTTACGTTTTCTATTTCCATCTTAAAAAGCTGAAGATCAGATGGCATCACAAAGGCTTTTAATCTCGCACGTGCACCCGCCTCGTCTATGACATCTATAGCTTTGTCAGGTAAGAAATGATCTGTTATATATCTTTGTGAAAGGTAAACTGCAGCTTCCAGCGCTTCTTCCGTATACTTTACCCTGTGATGAGACTCGTATTTGTGTTTAAGACCTTTCAATATATTGAGTGTCATATCTGGAGATGGTTCCTGGACATATATTTTTTGAAACCGTCTTTCAAGAGCCGCATCTTTTTCTATGTACTGCCTGTATTCATCAGGAGTAGTTGAACCTATACATTTTACCTCTCCCCTTGCAAGCGACGGCTTCAAAATATTTGCGGCATCCACTGCGCCCTCAGCAGAACCGGCACCAACAATCATGTGAATTTCGTCTATAAATAATATTATATTTTTCTCTTTTTTCAGTATCTGGAGCAATTTCTTCATCCTTTTTTCAAATTCACCTCTATATTTTGTACCAGCCACCAGAGAAGCCACATCTAATGAAAAAATAATTTTTCCCTTTAAAGGCTCAGGTACCTCTCCTGCAACTATACGCTGCGCAAGGCCTTCAACAATGGCAGATTTTCCAACACCAGGATCTCCAATAAGCACTGGATTATTCTTCTTTCGCCTTACAAGAATTTGCATTACACGTTCTATTTCAGCTTCTCTCCCGATCACGGGATCAAGTTCTCCTCTGAATGCCAGTTCCGTTAAATTAACTCCAAAACCATCCAGTTGCCGTGTAGGAGTACTAATAGCACTTTCTGGACTATTATAACTGTTATAATTTTCTTCTTCCGCCATGGTTCCTGATAACTCCTTCCTCAATTGAGAAATGTCAACTCCTATTTTTTTCAAAATATGTACAGCAATTCCTTCGCCTTCACGCAATATCCCAAGTAGCAAATGCTCTGGATCTATTTTATCTTCACCCAAAACTTTCGCTTCTTCATAAGCAAGCTCAGTCACTCTTTTTGCACGTGGTGTCATCTGGGGTGACATTATAAACCCACGCATACCCATACCTACTATAGAAATGATCTCACTTCTTATTCTGGAATAAGTGATGCCATGTTTCTCAAGTACAGGTTGAATATTATTGTCTTTAAGCTTTAATATAGCCAGAAGAATATGTTCTGTTCCAACATAAGAATGTCCCAATTCTTTTGCTTCTTCTTGAGCAGTTACAAAAACCTGTGCGGACCTTTCAGAAAATTTATCAAACATATTACCACCACCCTTTCTGTCCGCAAACAAAAAACCTGCAATTCTATTATATCTTATAAAAGAGTATTTATCAACCTGAATTATTAATAATCGAAAATATTTGCAATAAATTCTTTGTTATAATCAAAGTCATAATCTGAAAACACAGCTTTTCCAAGTGCTATAACAACTCCATTACCTATATTTGATTTTGCAGCCAGAATAATACGTGAAACTGGCACAGCATCGCCATTACCATCCTTATCTTCAGATTTCGCTGTAAATGACTCTATTAAAATCTGGGCGTCACCACTTACTATTATTGAACACGGACTGTAAAACCTTACATCATTTGCTAATACTTTGTAAGGCGCTCCGTAATTGTTTGTGGCATCTATCACCTGGTCATCATTGAATTTAAATGGAGCCTTTAAAGCGGACAAAATCTCATTTAAATCCTTAGTATTTCCTCCATTTCTGAAATCACTTTTACCACTAATTATAAGTTTTCCGCCGTTTTGCACAAATTTTACAATATTTTGAATTTCTACTTCAGAAAAATCCTTACCATTAGAAATTATTAAAACATCTGCTTTTAAATTTTCCAGCTTTTGAACATAAACCACTTTTAATCCTTTACTCTTCAAATAGTTTTCAAGTTTTGTCAATTTATCTTGGGTATAATCGTTAAAATGCCCAACGTCTATTATCACAGTGTCTGTCTTTTTAACCTCTGGCAGATTAAAATATTCTGGTAATTCTGCGAAATCCATAACATTCACATTTCCTTTTATCTTTTCAAGGTATAGTTTTTTGTACACCTCATCGCTCCCGGGAATTAAAATAATTTCGCCTTTGAAGCTATTCAAAGCATTAAGTTCTGGGGGTAATAAATCCTTTGCAAAATCAAATCCATCTTTTTTTGGAGTGGGTATAATAAGTATATCCACTTTAGAAAGTTTTGTAAGCATTTTCTTAGGGTAAATAACATTGTATCCGCTCTTTTCCATAAGAGGCGCTAATTGCTTTAACTCATCAATATAATCATTCTCATGCAAAGTATCTATCATAACAGTTTTACCTACTTTTTCATTAACAAGTAAAACTATTGATTGTACAGAAACCCCGTTAATAGTGAATTTTATTTTATGCATTCCCTGACTTAAATTATAAAGTTTTACAGAAGATTTTTTTACTTCGTATGGACCAAATGATAAAGTTTTATTTGAAATAATTGTTTCATTATCAACTACTTCTAAATTTATTTTTACAGGCTTATCTGTTACATTATATACATCAAAAAATATTCCTGCATCATCCCCAACAAATAGCTTCTGCTGGTTAATACGTATATTGTTTACATACACAGAACTTTCATTTTGAAACCATATGGGAGCAGTTATTATTTCCTGAGAATCATTTTGCCTGACATATACAAAAAACCACTCGTAACCGTCTGGGAGTTCAACTTCTATGCGTGTTGCATAATTACTAACATCAGGATAATCCTCAACTACTGTACCACTTTGAGAAATTAAAGCAAAATAACTCATAGGATCATTCTCATCTTCGTAATTGAAACTTAAAACTACCTTTTTAGGTGGGTTATAAACTATATCACCCATTATGTAATGTTTATAAGAAAAATCTATTTTTACATTTTTGTCTTCTGTACCAAACGTGTGCCGATTCCATAATGCATTCATTATATCATCATAACTTAACGTGTCTGCTATTATACCCACCCTACTATCGTTTGCACTTCCCCAATTTGGCTTGTGATTATCCTGACCAACTGTAGCTCCAAGATGCCAGCCATTATTCAACGCAAGAATATAGTTTTTAAACATCTCTGGAGATATTACATCTCCCAGAGCCCAATTTCCATTTCCAACTTCGATAAGATTCACATATTTATCAGCTTCTGGAAAATATTCAAAATCTCTAAAATTTCCAAACGTTTTAATAGGATGATTGAATTGAGCTAATTTCCTGTTTTTAGCAAGCCATGAATAAAAACCCTCTAATGAATCGTCCTGGGCTCTACTTAGCCATTTTGTAGACTCATAGACATTTATATGCCCAATTCCCGATGTCCATTCAAACCCCTGTAAGGCAACGAATTCCCCGGGAACAGTAGCACTGGCAGCAGCAAGTTTAGTAAGATAAGGTTTTGTCTTACCATCTATCAATTGTGTAAAGTAATAAGCATGGTCGGTTATTGCCTGAACATCAACAAAGTTTTTTGCATAATTGTATGCATATTCAGGTGTTTTGCTCCCATCAGAATACGTAGTATGTGCATGTAAATTGCCATAATAAATACCTGCAAAACTAACTACAGAAATTACCGCTATAAAAATAATAAAAAGCTTTTTAACCATTTTTATCCCCCTCTCAGAAATATTTTTGTACTAATTTTGTAAGGTGTTTCTTAGGAATTAGACTTTCGGTAAACACAAAAAGTTTATTTAAAAAACCTGGAATAACAGAAGGTTTATCTTTTTCAAAAGCTTCAAGAGCTGTTCTAACAACCTTTTCCACAGGCATCCCATTTACATTTGTTTTATTGATTCTTTCGAAAAACCTTGTTTTCGTTGTTCCAGGAGAAAGACACAAAACGTGCACGTTGTATTTACTTAACTCTGCCCATAGTGCCATTGAAAAATTGTAAACAAAAGCTTTCGTGGCAGCATAAACAGAGAACCGTGGAAGAGGTAAATATCCTGCAACAGATGCAACGTTTATAATACCGCCTCTCCTTTTCTCAACAAATTTACTTGCAAAATAGTAAGTTAATTCTGTTAATGCAACAATGTTTGTTTCAATCATTTTTTTGTAAAATAAAATATCATGAGATAAAAACTCACCGTAATGACCAAAACCCGCATTATTTATCAAAAGATCTACATCTATATTTTCTCTTTCCACAAAATCAATTAAACTCTCAACACCTCCTTTTGAAGAAAAATCCGCTGAAAAATATCTTACCATTATACCACGAGCACTTAATTCTTCTTTTATTTTTTCCAAACGTTCAACATTTCTTCCATGTATAATCAGATTAATCTTTTTTTGAGCAAGTTGAAAAGCAAACTCCTCGCCTATACCAGAAGAAGCACCTGTAACAAGTGCCCACGAAAAATCTTTCAATTTTGGCATACTTTCCCTCCCACCTGATTTTTTTCTTTTCACTTTCTTTCACTAACCCTGTAAGCTCCTTCAACGTTCCACTTCTTGGAACAGGTTTTACTAACATAGCTAATTATAAGATTCCTCACCCCTCAGGTTCGGAATGACACCTTTTTTCTTGTCATCACCAATTTCCTTCTTTGTCATCCAGAGGAGCATAGTGACGAAGGATTTTTCCCTCTTTGTCATTCCGAACGTACGCGAGGAATCTTATTTTTTACTAACTCTCGCTAATCTCGCTAACCTCGCCAACCTTGCCAGTTATAAGATCCCTCGTCGCATACGCTCCTCGGAATGACGCAGTAGAGAAAATTCCTCGCTTTCTTGTTCTTCGAAATGAAAACCTCTTTCTCTGTTATTCCGAGCAAAGCGAGAAATCTTGTTTTTTTTAATAACCCTCGCCAACACTCGCTAACCTCGCTAACTCTAACGTAACAATTTTAACACAGGGACATAGTTAATATGTGTTATAATGTTATGATAGTTAACCAAAATTAAGGAGGTATATTAAAAATGTCACAGGTTAGTACAATAACACTTTTTGAAAAAGGTGAATACAAGTTTTATTTACTTGGTTGGGAAGAAAAAGAAGAAGAAGGTATTGTTCAAACCAACCAATATTTGATAGTTAATAAAGGAAAGGGAATCTTATTAGATCCCGGCGGTGCACATGTTTTCCCCAGGGTACTTGCCAATGTTTCAGAAGTTATTTCTCCCAAAGACATAGAACTGATATTTTACACACACCAGGATCCAGATGTTACATCGGGAATTTCTATGTGGCTCACCATTGCCAAAAATGCAAAGATATATATTTCTGAGCTGTGGATAAGATTTTTACCGCATTTTGGAGTCTTTGACTTAAAAAGAATAATAGGATTAAAAGGGCACGAGCAAAAGATAAGCGGGAACTCTGGAGCAACGTTCGAAATAATCCCGGCTCATTTTATGCATTCTCCTGGAAACTTCAGTGTATACGATCCTACATCCAGAATCCTTTTCAGCGGTGACATAGGCGCAGCAGTTTTTCCAAAAGGAAAAAGAAAACAAATAATAGAAGACGACTTTAAAGAGCATTTAAAATACATGGAAGGATTTCATAAAAGGTATATGGTATCAAACATTGTTTGTAAAAAATGGGTTGAAATAGTTTCAAAGAGACCAATTGACATGATTGCACCTCAACATGGAGCAGTTATGAAAGGCATAGCAGCTAATAATTTCTTAGAATGGCTCAAAAATTTAAAATGTGGTATTGATATACTCGGAGAAATTTACGGGAGTTGAGAGTAATGAGTATAGATAGAGAAACCCTTGGTAAAATAACATCAGCGTTTTTTGCTCAAAATCTTTTAACCTCATTTATGGAACAATTAGATGAAGTATTGATTTCAAGGATTGAAAATATAAAAAGTAAAGTCAGTCAGGTAAGCTCAGATTTTAAAGAGCTTAGCATAAGTCTTAATGAAATAATGAATAGATTTACACATAACAGTGATAGATTGGTAAAAAACATAGAAGGTGCCCAAAGCTTAAACGCTCAAATAAATGAAGAACTTTCAAAAACTGGTTCGAGCATTAGCAGTATCAGTCAGGACTTTTCAGAAACTGTAGAAAAAACTTCGGATGCATTGAAACAGTTTTCAGAGATTACAAAACTTGTGGGTGCTATCCAGAGAATTGCCAAACAAACTAATTTATTAGCTTTAAATGCTTCAATTGAAGCAGCACGAGCAGGTGAATACGGAAAAGGTTTTGCTGTGGTTGCTTCAGAGATTCAAAAACTTGCCGATGAGTCACGTGAAACTTCAAATACTATCTCAGAAAAAGTTAATCAAATAGCAGAATCTGTAAGAGAAGCTTTGAAAGCTATAGAAGATGTAATGGAACTATTTGTAGTTGTTCAAAGTGCCTTAGAAAAGGCTATGAATTATATGGCAGAGAATGTAAAAATTTTATCGGAAACTCAGGAAACACTTTCCGTAGCAAAAGACGAATTAGAAAACGAGGTAACTCTTATATCGGAAGCCACGAAAATTTTGGGTGAAACATCCAAAAAATTCGACACTGTTTCTGCAGTAATTTCTGCTATAATAACTGCCCAGCAGTCTCTTAAAAACATAGAATTGTAAAATTTGCGAACGCTTTAAAATACTAATTTATCAAAAATTTTTCTGCAACTGAATTGATTTCACTTAAACTTGAACCAAAAATGTCTTCTAAAGCATCTTCATGACGCGCCTGTTGCAAAGTCGAATCGCTTTCTGCAATATTTTTAAGTTCATTATAAATCTTTTTATCAAGTTTGCCCCTGTCTATTTCTTCTTTTAAAATAGACAGGGCTTTTTTGTAATGCAAAGGTTCCCTATAAGGTCTTGGCTCAATAAGTGCAGAATAATAATCTGCAATAACTATTATACGCTTGTAAATATCGAGTTCTTCTTCGTCAAGCCCAAATGGATATCCTGAACCATCAAGTTTCTCATGATGTGATCCTGCCAGAAAGGCTAAATTGTCCATGCCTGAATTCAAAAGCATATCTATGGTATCAAACACATGCTTTTGAATCAAAATGCGTTCCACCTCTGTTAATGTACCCCTTTTATGCAAAATTTTCAAAGGAGTTTTCAGTTTCCCAAGATCATGTAAATATCCACTTACCTTAAGTAAAGTACCATCAGCTTTTCCAAGTATATATTCTCCCAGCTTTTGCGAAACTTTCGAAACAAGAAAAACATGATCTTTCGTTGTTGGACTTCTTATTTCTTGAATAAAAGCTATTATTTTCGACAAATTTACACAATCATTTGCGGATAAATTTTTGTTAAAATTTCCGAACATTTCCATATGAGGCTTGTTATCAATTAGCTTATCTATTATCTTATAATCTTTAAGCAAACTTATAGCGGTATTTTTAAGATTGTCTGGTATTTTTTCATTTTCAAGTCTTTTCCATATATCTGGAATAATAGCCGCATAATCTTCAAAACTTTTAATTTGAAAGAAAAACCAGGAAATAGTGTCAGCTAATTTTAAAATACTCCCTACTATCCTTTCTAATCCATTATCTGAATACTCACTGTGATGGTATTTCACACTTTCAGCTAAGGATTCATCGAATAATCCTGTATTTTTCAAAAGATAACAAGAAAGTGTTGAATGAAATCCTATTTCTTCCAGATTATCCACCCTTGAAAGATTATTATATTTCTTCAATTGATTTATAACGTTCAACAGCTCATTAATTGTAAGAAATCCTGCATCATGAAGCAACCCTATTACATAAATGTCACCGTAATTTTGAAAACCTAATTCCTTTGCAATCAGCGCGGAGAATTTTGCAACATGAAATGAATGTAAAATAAAATCTTTGTATTCATTGTAACCTATTTCATTATAAAGGAGTATAAAATTCTTCAAATCAAAAAACACAAATGATCACCTCAATTATTAATAAAATATCAATTTACATTATAACACGATTCTAAATTGACTTTATGTTTTTCTCTAAAAGACTTCCGTAAATACAATATTAGCGAGGTTAGCAAGAGTTGACGTGGTTAGCGAGATTGGCAAGATTTGTTCCCCCATTTATGTCATTTCGAACCCGTAGGGTGAGGAATTTTATAATTAGCAAAAGTTGATAAGAGTTAATGAAAAAACGAAAAATAATTAAAAACGAGAATCCATTTTTTATATATTACAACGCCATTATTATAAAGAAATAAACATCTCAAAAAATAAGTTAAAGAAATCGTGATATAAAAATCTTGAACCTTAAAAAAATATGTAGTACAATTAAAGCCCTTAGAAGTTATAATCATCTTCTAATCACCTGAAGATAAAATTGCAAAAATAAAAACACAGGGTAAGTTAACACAACGTTTACAAAAAAAAAAAAAAAAAAAAAAAAAAAAAAAAAAAAAAAAAAAAAAAAAAAAAAAAAAAAAAAAAAAAAAAAAAAAAAAAAAAAAAAAAAAAAAAAAAAAAAAAAGTTTAAAAAAAAAAAAAAAAAATTGAAAAAAAAAAAACAAAAAAAAAAAAAAAAAAAAAAAAAAAAAAAAAAAAAACAAAAAAAAAAAAAAAAAAAAAAAAAAAAAAAAAAAAAAAAAAAAAAAAAAAAAAAAAAAAAAAAAAAAAAAAAAAAAAAAATGCTAAATTATAAAATACAAAAAATTATCAAAGATATATCAAAACGAGGAGAAGTATCACATGTGGAAATGGAACAAAGAAGAAAAGCAAGCGTTAAGAAATATAACAAATGTTCTATTCAATAAGGATAATATCGAAAAACTTAAAGTCATAAACACAATTTTTAAAAAATCAACAATATTAGCGCTCGTTATAAAAAGCTTTCTTCGCAATGAAACGTGGATAGATTATCTTCTTCATTCCCTTGATCCTTACAAAATTAAAGAGAGATTTCAAAAAGAGTTATCAAACTATTTCTATCCCATTGTTACCACAGTCACAGATTCCTTAGACTTTATTTCCATAGTTGTCCTTCAACACGATATTTCCAATGAAAAAAGCATAGAAAGGCAAATAGAACTCTTTGAAGAAAAAATAATCTCTTTCTTTTTGAGCGACGATTATCTTGGTCAAATAAAGCAACATTTTAAAGCTTTTCGAAATCCTTTTGAAGATTTCTTTGGCTTCTCGGTAGGGTACGCAGTTGTTAATTCCCCCAATGACGAAAGTGTAATTAATGCCCTAAAAATAGCAATAAAAAATGCAGAAGTTAGAAAAAAGTTAAAATTAAACAAACTGACAATGGAATTTTTTGAAATATTAAACAGAAACAAATTAGAAAGTCATTTTCAACCAATAGTTGATATCAAGGACAAAAAGATATATGCTTACGAAGCACTTGTAAGAGGGCCAGAAGAATCAAAACTAAGAAATCCATCACTTTTATTTAAAATTGCATCTTTAAACGATTTAGAGTTTGAATTAGATAATTTAACCAGAAAAATACACCTTTACAATTTTAAAACCATACTTAAAGAAAATAAAAAAGCCAAACTCAGTATAAATCTTGGACCATCAGCTCTTCTTTTTGCAGATAGAGTTGTAAAAGACTTCAAAAACAATGGAATATCAGGCGACCAGGTAATTTGTGAAATATCTGAAAGTACATTTATAGAAGATTTTTCAGCTTTTTTCAACGCTATAGAATTTCTTAATTCTGAAGGTTACATGGTTGCATTGGATGATTTTGGAGCAGGCGGTGCAACTTTTAAGATTATATTATCTGAAAATGTAAGTATAGTAAAAATAGATAGAAGTCTTTCCAGAGCAATAGAATTTTCCAGACCAAATACTTTTTTCCTGCGCGAATTATTACCAATCATGCAAAACTCTAATAAAGCCGTAATAATAGAGGGAATAGAAACAGAAGATCAGTTAAAACTATTATTGGATATGGGTTATAGATATTACCAGGGATTTTATTTTGCAAAACCATCTTCTAAACCTGTTGATATCAAGTTCATGACCGAAAAATTTGGAAAACAAATTACTAATTAAAAATTGAAACTCTCGATATTTCCCAAACCTATTGAGTCTCCAGAATATAACCTATATTATTATAAGACTAAAAAATTGAGACAAAGGAGTGTGATATCCATGAAAAGCATTGCTGCAAAACTTACAGTCATAGTTTGTATAATGTTAATTGGATTTACTCTAAGCGAGATATTGTCATTATTAAATATCAAAAACGTTGAACAAATTGCCAAAAGCACCAGCTTATTAAATACATATAAAGATGAATTAGCAGATGCTACTACAAAGCTCTTTAAAGGACTTTCCGCTCGAGACAAAAAAGTCTTACAAAACTCTGTTAACATGTTCCAAAACATAGCTGATAAATTAAAATCTACCGAAAAATTTTTAGATGGCGAAAACCTCGCCAGTATGAAAAAGCTAAACGCAATAATCTCAAAGCTAATACTTGAAACCAGATCTTTGAAAATAAGTAATGTTAAACAATCAACACTTGATAAAATATTTTCCTATAATAATGAAATCATTAAATTGTTAAAAAGAATAACTATAAATCTTGAAACCAATCACCAGAAAGTAACTCAAAAGATGAAAAAAAGTATTTACTTTATATTTTTTACCACAATTAGTATAACAATATTGATAGGTTACTTAACCACTTTAAGTTTTACACGGCCTCTTAAAAAACTTGCTGTTTTAGTCGAAAATCTTAGCCATGGAAAGTTAAACATAGAGATAGAGCAAATTAAAAGTAGAGATGAAATAGGCAAAGCGGCAAAATCTGTAGAAAAGCTTCGAAAAATTCTACAGGATACTATTATAGCTATAAACAATGCCTCAATGGAAATAAATTCCAGCACTCAGGAGATCTCGGCTGTTTCAGAACAGCTATCTGCAAATCTCTCAACCATCGTCGAGTCTGTGAACGTGTTAAGCAAAGAAGCTGAGGATAATTCAGCGACACTTCAGGAAATTACTGCGACTGTTGAAGAGTTCTCTTCAACTGCAGACACGAATGCCAAAGCAGCCCAGGAAATCCTCGAAAAAACAAATATAGTTCTTGAGCTTACCAACAAAAGCACAGATGAAGTTCTCGAAGTTATAGACTTAGCAAAAGAGTCTAAAGCATCAAGTGAACACACTAAAGAAATGCTTAACTCACTTTTGCAATTTACCGAAAATATAAATACCATAGTAAATGTTATTAACAGTCTTTCTGAGCAAACTAATCTTTTAGCCTTAAACGCCGCTATAGAAGCAGCGCGAGCTGGTGAGGCAGGAAAAGGATTTGCAGTTGTCGCTGAGGAAATAAGAAAGCTTGCCGAAGAAAGTAAAAACGCCACAGGACAGATTGTTGAAATTCTAAACTCAATAAAAGAAGGGGTTTCAAGTTCATCTGATTCTGTGGATAAAACTGCTAATGCAATAAATAAAACATTAGGAGCCGTGGAAAATGTTGAAAAAGTGTTTAATAGGATAAAAGAAGCGATTGCAATTATTCAAAATGGTGTAGAAACAGTTGCGGCAAGTGCTCAGGAGCAAAGCGCAGGTCTCGAGGAAATGACCTCTGCTATTGATAGACTAAATAACCTACTTAATATCGCTGCTAAGTCTTCTCAGAATGCAAATGCTTCCCTCCAGGAAATAAATAGTGCCACAGAAGAACTTGTAGCATCCATACAAACAATTTCCGAAAATATGAGAAGTCTTCATGAAAGAATAGAGCATTTCCAGATATAGTACTTTTCTCTATTCAGGTTTTTACAGCGCGTACCCGGGTCGGTACGCGCTTTTTTCCATATCACTTTGAGGAACAAAAGCAACAAAAGGGATGTCTTCCTGAGAGGCAGGAAGGCAAGGGATTTTTTTCCTTATTGTCATTCCGAGCGAAGCGAGGAATCTTATTTTTTTTTACCAGCCTCGCTAATCTTGCCAATCTCGCCAAATTCCATCACGGCTTTCTAAACAAATTTTCGAAAGTGTGTTACAATTTATTCGAACAGTGAAATAGAGGAGTGTGGTAAAAATGGAAAAAGAGAAGCGATACATTATAATGCATGGTTTTTCCAGAGATGAGGTATTAAAAATATTAAAGTTAATGCGCGAAAATTTTCCAGAAAAAGAATTAATTTTTGCAACTACCACACCTATAAATATCACCTGGAAACTTGAAGATCTTATAAATGAAATAGATAAAGAACACGAAACAATGAAAAAACTAAAACATAAGAATAAAAATAGATAAAATATGTTATGTTATAATCTTTTAGGTACGCAGGAGGTGATTCAATTGGCACGATTAAGAGTATATGAACTTGCAAGACAACTTGAAATGGATACGAAAGAATTAATGCAAGAACTTGCAGAATTAGGCATAGAAGTGAAAAGTCACATGAGTTACATTGATGAAGAGACCGTAAATATACTTCTTGAAATGTATAGCGAAGATTACGAAACTTATGAAGAAATAGAAACGAAAAAAACAAAATCAAAAAAAGAACCAGAAAAAGAAAAGGTAGAAAAGAAGAAACCAACTGTCAAAATCACAGAAGATGATTTGAAATTAGATAAATTTGCACAAAAGATAAATGTCCCGCAAAACAGAATTATTCAAGATTTCTTCATGAAAGGGGAAATATTAAAACCCGGTCAATCGCTAAACCTTCAACTTGCGAAAAAAATAGCAAAAATATATGAAATTAAAATATCCTTTGATATAGAAGAAACAGAAGAAGAAGCAATAGAAAATCCACTTGCAGAGATAGAAAAATATTTTGAAACAAAGCATAAAGATTCGCAGAATTTAGTTTTAAGGCCACCGATAGTTACTATTATGGGACATGTTGACCACGGAAAAACTACATTACTTGACTACATAAGACGAACACGCGTGGTGGAAAAGGAAGAAGGAGGAATAACGCAGAGTATTGGTGCATACCAGGTTGAAATTAACGGAAAAAAAATAACCTTTATAGACACGCCTGGTCATGAGGTATTTACGGAAATGCGTGCAAGAGGTGCTCAGGCAACTGATATAGTTGTTCTGGTAGTAGCAGCGGACGATGGCGTTATGCCCCAAACCATAGAAGCATACAATCACGCAAAGTCTGCCAACGTTCCTATAATAGTTGCCATAAATAAAATAGATAAACCAAATGCAAATGTTGAATTAACAAAGCAAGCATTGGTAAGTAAGCTATCTTTAATTCCAGAAGACTGGGGTGGAGACACAATAACTGTTCCCATTTCAGCAAAAAAAGGTGAAAATGTTGATACATTGCTGGAAATGATTCTTCTTGTCGCCGAAATGCAGGAAATAAAGGCTATTCCTGATGGACCTGTGAGAGCTATCACAATAGAAACAAAACTCGATAGAGGTTACGGACCTGTAGCAAATGCCATAATTAAAGACGGTATTCTTCATGTAGGCGATTATATAATAGCTGGAAAGGTGCTCGGAAAAGTGAAAGCTCTTGTAAATGATAAAGGAAAAAGGATTAAAGAAGCTGGCCCAGCAACTCCTGTTATGATAGTCGGATTTGAAGAACTACCCGATTCGCATAGTGTGATTTATTCTGTTGAAAGTTTAAACAAAGCCCGAGAAATTACAGAGAAAATCAGAGAAATTGAACAAAGAGAGTTACGTAAAAAACGTCATATGAAACTTGAAGAAATATTGAAAATGATGGAAGAATCCGAGAAAAAAGAATTAAAACTTATAGTTAAAGCAGATACCCTGGGTTCAGTAAAAGCACTTTCAGGCGCAATAAACAAACTACAAACTGAAGAAGTAAAAATTAATATTATTCACTCGGCAGTGGGAGCCATTTCCACAAGTGATGTTATGCTTGCTTCCGCATCTGATGCAATAATTCTTGGATTTAGAGTAAAGTCTGACACTCAAGCCCGAAAAATGGCAGAAGCGGAGGGAATTCAAATAAAAACTTACACAATAATATACAAATTGATAGATGATTTAAAAGCGGCTCTTGAAGGAATGCTCGAACCAGAAGAGGTTGAAGAAATAACAGGCCGTGGAGAAGTAAAGAAAGTATTCAAAATCAAAAAGGTGGGCTCCATCGCCGGTGTACAGATGTATGAAGGGTTTGTGGAACGCTCTGGGATTGTAAGAGTCTACAGAAATGGAGCACTGGTTTTTGAAGGCAAGATAGAATCATTAAAGCATTATCAACAGGATGTAAAAAGGGTAGATGCACCACAAGAATGTGGAATAAAACTTGAAAAGTTCGATGATATAAAAGAAGGTGACGAATTAGAATTTGCTGTAGTAAAAAAGGTCAGCAGAAAATTAACATACGAAAAAGAAGAATCAGAAAATAAATGAGGGTGGTAAGAATGTTTGTTGACACAACGCTAAGAGACGGACATCAATCGTTAATAGCAACCAGAATGAGGATATCTGATATGCTTCCCGCACTCCCTGCAATGGATGAAATGTCTTTTTCTGCAATGGAAGTATGGGGAGGTGCAACGTTTGACGTTTGTGTCAGGTTTTTGAACGAAGATCCGTGGGAAAGGATAAGAATTATAAAAGAAAACTTAAAAAATACTCATACTCAGATGTTGCTTCGAGGACAAAATCTTGTTGGATATAGACATTATGCAGATGATACAGTGGAACTTTTTGTACAGAAAGCTATTGAAAATGGTGTGGATAAAATAAGAATTTTCGATGCACTCAATGACATAAGAAACCTCGAAAAAAGCATTGAAGTTGCACTAAAACACAAGGCACACGTTCAGGGAGCAATATCTTACACAATAAGTCCTGTACATACAGTAGAATATTATATGAAATATGCGGAAGAACTGATAGATAGAGGAGTGCACTCTTTATGTATTAAAGACATGGCGGGGCTACTTACTCCAAAAATGAGTTATAAACTTGTTAAAGCCTTAAAAGATAAGTTCAATGTTCCAGTAGAAGTTCATACCCACTGTACCGCAGGTCTTGGAAACTTATCCTATCTTGCAGCGTTAGAAGCTGGTGCAGACTATTTTGACACAGCTTTATCCCCATTTGCAATGGGAACATCTCAACCTGCGTTTGAATCTTTTTACTATTCTGCTAAAGAGTACAGGAAAATCTCAGAAATAGACTGGAAAAAAGTAGAGTTTCTTGTAGAGCATTTTAAAACTGTAAGAAAAAAATATTCTGAATTTGATGTGAATATGACAAGTATAGATCACAGAATATTAGTTTCTCAGGTTCCAGGGGGGATGTATTCTAATCTTGTTAAACAACTAACAGAGCAAAAACTTTTACACAAATTACCGGATGTTCTTAGGGAAATTCCTGTTGTAAGAAAAGACTTAGGGTATCCACCGCTTGTAACACCAACAAGTCAGATAGTAGGAGTCCAAGCTGTTTTAAATGTTCTAACAGGTGAAAGGTACAGCAAAATCACAAATGAAGTTAAAAATTATGTGAAAGGAATGTACGGAAAATCACCTGCGCCAATTGATCCAGAACTTCAAAAAAAGATTTTAGGAGACGAAAAACCAATAGATGTAAGACCAGCTGATTTAATAGAACCTGAACTTGAAAATGCGAAAAAATCAATAGGACTGCTTGCCAGCTCAGATGAAGACCTTTTAATATACGTTATACTCGGTGAAACAGGAAAGAAATTTTTAAAAGAGCGTTATGAAGAAAAGCTTCTTATTGACATGGAAATCGCCGAAGAGTTTGAAGGAGGCTACCCCATTTGATAACAGGGATTGGTACTGATATAACCAGGATTTCAAGAGTGAATTTTAGAATAGGGAAAAGAGTACTTACAGAGAAAGAAAAAATAGCCAGAAAAAACAACGCCCAATATATAGCCGGGCGTTTTTCACTAAAAGAATCTTTTTTTAAAGCTCTTGGCAAAGGCATAGGTTCTCACTCATTCAAAGATATTTCTTTTTTAAACAATTCAGAAGGGAAACCATATTTAGTTTTGCACAAAGATTTTGAAGGTTTCAACTTTTGTCATGTTAGTTTATCCCACGATGATTACGCATTTTCCACTGTTATTCTGGAAAAACTTGAAGGAAAAATTTTTTTAGCACTTGGAAGTAACATTGGGAATAAAGAAGAAAATCTTACAAAAGCACTCGAATTACTAAAAGATGCAGGAATAACAATATTAACTGTTTCAAACATTTACGAAACAAAACCTTATGGATTTACTCAACAGGACAACTTCTTTAATATTGTAGTTGAAGTTGAAACTCATTTATCCCCAATGCAGTTGCTAAAAACTGTTTTAAGCATTGAAAAAAAGATGGGAAGAAAACGTGAAATAAAATGGGGACCAAGAAATATAGATATAGATATCTTATTTTACGGAAATCTGGTAGTTGAACTGGATAATCTAACAATTCCACATTATGACTTTGAAAATAGAAACTTTTTTATAGTCCCTATGAATGAAATAGCACCATCATATAAGCATCCGGTGACAAATATTTCAATAAAAGATTATTATGAAAACTTAGATAAAAAAGATCAGGAGGTAAAAAATTGGACCTTAAAGAACTTGAAAGTATTGAAAAGCAAATAGATGAATGTATTGACCAGGAAGACTTTCAAAAACTTAACGTTTTACTTGAACGCCGGTTTGAAATTATAAAAGCTGGAATTCCTGAAGAAATGGCAAAAAAAATATATGAAAAAGATAGGGAGCGGGAGAAAATCATATCCCAGAAATTAAAATCTTTGAAAGACAATGTAAAAAATTTAGAACGTGGCAAACAGGCGCTTAAAGGCTATGGTAGTGTTTATGGATTAAAAAATGAAGGTGGGAGGTTTAAAGGTCAGGGATGAAAAAAGAGATATTATACGCGGCAAAATTTATTATGGAGAATAACCTTGTAAAAGGTAGCTGGGGTAACATATCGATAAAAAATGGAGATAAAATCTATATAACACCTTCTGGCATTCCGTACGATACCCTCAAAGAAAAAGATATATGTGTTGTTACAATGGATGGAAAAATCATAGAAGGTGTTAAACCTTCTTCTGAATTACCAGCACATCTGGAAATCTACAGGCATAGAGAAGATGTTAACGCAGTTGTCCACACACACCCTGTGTTTTCGACTGTCGTATCAATAGTCGCAGAATATATTCCTCCTCTTGTTGAAGACGCTGTAATGATTTTAGGTCCAAAAATATACGTATCTGATTACGCACTTCCTGGCACCAAAGAACTGGGGGAAAATGTGGTAAAAGCCCTAAAAGACAATCACGCAGTCATTTTAAGAAACCATGGACTTATAACAGTAGGTTCTGACCTCAGGGAGGCTTTAACAGCAAGCCTGGTTTGTGAAAAAACAGCTGAAATATTTCTATACTCTATAAAAATGGATAAAATTAACCTTATTAACGAGAAAGATGCCATTATTCTCAGGAATAAGTATCTATCTGCTTATAGACAAATTAACCGCGATGTAAGATAATTTAGTTGTAAATCAAAAAGTCTGAGGGGGTAATACTGTGTTTGAAAAAGAAAGTTTAGAGAAAATAAAGCAACTTGAAGAGAAATATGAAAAAAAGGTTGAAAAACTGACTCAAAAATATCCTGAAAGAAAGAAACTTTTTAAATCAACTTCTGAATATGAAATAAAAAGATTATACTCTCCCCTCGATCTTTCTGATATGGATTATGAAAAAGACCTCGGATTTCCAGGAATGTATCCTTTCACGCGGGGAGTTCAGCCCACAATGTACCGTGGAAGATTCTGGACAATGAGACAATACGCAGGTTTTGGAACCGCCGAAGAGTCGAATAAAAGATACAAATATTTGCTTTCTCAGGGACAAATGGGTTTATCTGTAGCTTTTGATCTCCCTACACAGATAGGATACGATTCCGATGATCCTATAGCAGAAGGAGAAGTGGGAAAAGTTGGTGTAGCGATAGATTCTTTAAAAGATATGGAAGTTTTGTTTGATGGAATTCCTCTTGATAAAGTAAGCACATCAATGACCATTAATAGCACCGCTGCTATATTACTTGCAATGTATATCGCAGTTGCAGAAAAACAGGGAGTCCCCCAGGAAAAACTTAGCGGAACCATTCAAA
Source organism: Thermosipho ferrireducens (assembly GCF_017358165.1). Lineage (NCBI taxonomy): Bacteria > Thermotogati > Thermotogota > Thermotogae > Thermotogales > Fervidobacteriaceae > Thermosipho > Thermosipho ferrireducens. The sequence continues at coordinate 185,630 of NZ_CP071446.1, forward strand.
ACGACATATTAAAAGAATATATAGCAAGAGGTACATACATTTTTCCACCTCAGCCATCAATGAGAATAATAACAAACATATTTGAATATTGTTCGAAAAATATGCCTAAATGGAATCCTATAAGTATTAGCGGATATCATATTAGAGAAGCTGGATCAACTGCTGTCCAGGAAGTGGCATTCACGCTGGCAGACGCCATTGCTTATGTAGAAACAGCAATAAAAGCTGGACTTGACCCAAACGTTTTTGGAAAACGTCTATCCTTTTTCTTTGCAGCTCACAATAATTTCCTTGAAGAAATAGCGAAATTTAGAGCCGCTCGAAGGTTGTGGGCACGTATAATGAAAGAAAGATTCAACGTAACCGAAGAATCAGCTATGAGATTAAGATTCCACACACAAACAGGCGGTTCCACTTTAACAGCTCAGCAACCACTTAATAATATCATAAGAGTAACAATTCAAGCGCTTGCCGCTGTTTTAGGAGGAACTCAATCATTACACACCAACAGTTACGACGAAGCCCTCGGGCTCCCAACAGAAGAATCAGTTATGATAGCTTTAAGAACTCAGCAAATAATAGCGTATGAATCAGGTGTAGCAAATACAGTTGATCCACTTGCAGGTTCTTTCGCCATAGAGTCTATGACAAACGAAATTGAAAGAAGGGCAAAAGAATACATACAAAAAATCGATGAAATGGGCGGTATGGTAAAAGCTATAGAAATGGGTTATATTCAAAAAGAAATCCACGAAAGTGCATATAAAGCCCAGCTCGCCGTTGAAAATGGTGAAGAAGTAATAGTTGGAGTTAACAAATTCCAGATAGAAGAAACAATAGACCAAAAAAAGGTTTTAAAAGTTGACCCTGAGCTTGAAGAAAAACAAAAACAAAAACTGAAAAAACTTCGAGAAAAACGTGATAACGAAAAAGTGAAGAAGACTCTTCAAAAAGTAAAAGAGGTTGCAGGGACCAACGAAAACTTAATGCCTTACATTATAGAAGCGGTTAAAGCTTACGCTACAGTAGGTGAAATCAGCAACGCATTACGCGAAGTCTTTGGAGAGTACACTGAAACAGTAATAATTTAAAAGGTTAAACAGGGAGGTGTTTGACATGTCTGAAAGAGGAACATGGCTTGTAAAAGAAGGATTTGCTGAAATGTTCAAAGGTGGAGTCATTATGGACGTAACAACAGCTGAACAGGCAAAAATAGCAGAAGAAGCTGGTGCCGTAGCAGTTATGGCCCTTGAACGTGTACCAGCTGACATAAGAAAAGCTGGTGGAGTTGCACGTATGGCAAGCATAAGCAAAATTAAAGAAATAATGGATGCTGTTTCAATACCTGTTATGGCTAAAGTAAGAATCGGACATATAGCTGAAGCAAGGATCCTGGAAACACTTGGAGTAGATTTCATAGACGAATCTGAAGTATTAACTCCTGCTGATGATAAATATCACATAAACAAATGGGACTTCAAAGTACCATTTGTGTGTGGTGCAAGGAATCTTGGAGAAGCTTTAAGAAGAATAGCAGAAGGCGCCGCAATGATAAGAACCAAAGGTGAAGCGGGAACTGGAAACGTTATAGAAGCAGTTAAGCACATGCGAACAGTCATGGACGAAATTAGAAAAGTCCAGAACATGCCAGATGAAGAATTAGTTACTTATTCAAAAGAAATAGGCGCCCCTGTAAACTTAGTTGCAGAGGTTAAGAAACTTGGAAGACTTCCCGTTGTTAATTTCGCTGCAGGAGGTGTAGCTACACCAGCTGATGCTGCATTAATGATGATGTTAGGGGCAGACGGTGTTTTTGTTGGCAGTGGAATATTTAAATCCAAAGATCCTGCAAAAATGGCAAAAGCAATAGTTATGGCAGTAACATACTGGAACGATCCAGAAATGCTACTTAAAATTTCAGAAGACATAGGCCAGCCCATGGAAGGTCTCGAAATAGAACAGCTTGAGGTGCATATGCAGGAAAGGGGCTGGTGAAGTGGTAATAGGAGTTTCGGGAATACAGGGAGATTTTAGAGAACACAAAACGATGCTCGAAAAAATGGGAATAAAGACAATGGTAGTTAGAACCCCGGAAGAACTTGATAAAGTTGATGGGTTAATCATACCAGGTGGCGAATCAACTACTATGATTAGAATAATGAAAATGGTAAACCTTTACGATGCTTTAAAGGCCAAAATAGAAACTGGGTTCCCTGTTTTTGGTACTTGTGCAGGTATGATCCTGCTATCAAACGAAGTTACCAATTTTAAACAGGATTCTTTAAAAGCAATAAATATTAAAATTGAACGCAACGCTTACGGACGACAGGTAGAAAGTTTTGAAACTGATATAGAAATCAAAGGGTTTAACTCAAAATTTCGGGCAATATTTATCCGTGCACCAAAAGTTGTTTCATACGACGAAAATATAGAAATTCTTGCAACTTTTGAAAATTCTCCCGTATTACTCAAACAGGACAATATTCTTGTTGCCTCATTCCATCCAGAATTAACAAATGATACAAGAGTTCACGAATACTTTTTAAACATGGTAAAACAACAATAACACCAAATTAAAGACATCAAAACTGTGCCTGGTTTTAACCAGGCACAGTTTTTTTTATTATAAATTAACCTCGCTGATTTTCTCTCATCCCGAGGAATGCAATGACGAGGAATCTTGTTTCTATTGTCATTCCGAGCGAAGCGAGGAATCTTATTTTTTTATCAACCTCGCTAACTCTTGCTAAATCAAGATTCCTCGTCGCTTCACTCCTCGGAATGACATGGGAGGTGGATTTCTCGCCTTTACGCTCCTTGGAATGATACGGGAGATAGATTATTCGCTTTTACACTCCTTGGAATAACATGAGTAGGGGTCATGAAAAATAAGACAAAATATGTTAGAATATCACTTAGATGTTTCATTTTTAATAAATCTAATAGGGAGTGGAATAGATGCCAATTATTGTTTTATCCGGAGATTCTCTCTATCAAAAAAAGTTACTTATAGATTCGTATAAAAGTGCAGATTCAAAATATATAAAAATATACTCAGATGATACAGATAAACTGAAAATAATAGAAAACAGCATAAAAAACGTTGGACTATTTTCAAAGCGATGGTTAATTGATATAGTCGACTACGATAATTGGAAGTCCGGTGATAAAAAATTGTTACTTGAGTTATTAAACAATGTACCGGAATATGTATACATATTTCTTCAAAGTTCAAATTGTCTAAAAAACTTTGAATGCAAAAGTTTTAATTTACCAAAACCATGGGAAATAGAAAAGTGGATCTTATATATAGAATCTTTTATGAAAAACAAGAATTTGAATTACGATGAAAACGTACCAAAAATCCTCTGGGAATATATTGGGCCAAACGAATTGTCTCTTCATAACGAAATTGAAAAGTTATCAATAATAAACAAGAAAATAACTGTAGATGATGTGGAAAAATTGGTTCATAAACTTGCTTCTACAAGATTAGATGAATTTTGTTTTGCACTGACTGAAAAAAATAATGAAATATACAGATATATAAAAAGTATATTGAATGAATACGAACCATTAGTTGTTACCGCTGCGCTTGCAAGACATTTTATTGACCTTTTACATATAATTTCAAATGTGGAACTGAAAGATAAATATTCATGGAAAGAAATAACTTCCATTTCCAGAAATCTTAAGATACAACCTTCCAGAGTCGCAAGATTTCTGGGCTTCAAGTTTAAAACACAAAAGATTTCCCCTATAAATCATTTAAAAATTTACGATTACAAAAAGATAAGAGAAACAATTATTTCACTTTATAAGATGGAACGCTTGCTAAAAACAGGAGCAATTTCTGAAGTCGAATTAATAGATTTTGTCAAAAATTTCTCAGAGGAGGAATAACAAATGGAAAAATTTGTGTCAGTTGTCGAACGCAAAAGAAAACTTTTTATTGCTCTCATAATGATTTTCAACATTCTCGCGTTTTTTGGATTATTAAAGTTACGGTTAAATCCAGATTTTAAGGTGTTTATGGAAAGAGATTCTAAATATGTTTCCACACTCAATGATATTGAAAAATATTTCTCATCAAGCGATCAAATGAGTGTGATTATAGAAATGAAAACTGATCCATTAACAATCAACGGGCTAAGGAAAATAAAAGATATCCAGAAAAAACTTGAAAACATCGATGGAGTGGCAAGTGTTATTTCGCCTGTTCCCGACAAAATTCCTTTTGGTCTTACTCAAATAGATACCACACAAATTGATGAAAAAACAGCAAAAGTCGCAATAGATTTTATAAAAAAGATGAATATGGATAACATAATCAAAAAAAATGGAAAGTTTTATGTACAATTTTACATAATGCCAGATAAGCGTGGCACTGTTAAAAGAATTTCTAAATTATTAAATAATATACCCCATTATTTTGGAGGAACCACGTATCTTGAAGAAAAAATATCGAATTATTTACTATGGATAGTGCTTACTCTCCCTCCAATAGCAGTTATTACCATATTTTTGGTTTTTAAATGGCGATTAGGAAGTATGTGGGCAACATTTCTATCAATTGTTCCTGCGGGAATTGGTGCTCTGTGGACATTAGGATTTCTGGGCTGGTTAAAAGGAGAAGTATCTATACTTACAGTCTTAGTACCTATATTCACCATAGTTATGGGAAGCGCAGACGGCTTACATTTTGTCTCTCATTTCATGGACGAAAGAAAAACAAAAAATAATAGAGATGCTTTAGTAGAAGCACTGAGAAGTACCGGAGTTGCTTTAATTTTAACAACCATTACAACTGTTGCAGGTTTCTTATCTTTAACACTTATAAATTCTGATGCTATAGCAGAAATGGGGCTTTATGGTAGTGTGGGAATTGCTCTTGCTGGAATAGCAACATGGCTTGTATTACCACCTATTTTGATTAACACAACAAAAATCTCAGATGATAAAAATAAAGAAAGTAAAATTTCAACGTTCTTCGTACATTTAATGGGTAAAAAAGCAGTTTTAATTTCTCTTCTATTGGTATTGCTGTTTTTACCTGGTATTTTCTTTATAAATTCTGACTTTTATATGACAGACATTTACAAAAAATACACAGATGTCAGAAAAAATATCAACACAGTTCAGGAAATATTTGGCACTGCAACTCCTATATTCATTTTCTTTAAGTCAAAAGTTGATCCAGTTACGCCAATATTTGCAAATCAGGTTCTGAAACTGGAAAATGAACTTTTAAAGCTCCCTGAAATCAAAAAAGTAATATCCTTCTACGACGTTATGAGTAGAGTAAATGAAAAAATATTCAACAAAAAAGGATATCCCTCAAATCTTGGACAGGTGTTACTGCTTATGAAATTAATGCCGGATACATACAAAAATTTTCTAAACAGAAAAGAAAAAGCCGGTAGATTAATAGTTTTTCCAACGAAAATTTCCAGGAACAGTCTTAATAAAATTGAAAGTAAAATTTCTGAACCATTCAAACTCACAGGAGCTCCACTTATAATGAAAGAAATGAATGAAAAAATAGTACCTCAACAGGTCAAATCTCTCATGTTCGCTGTTGGAATGGTCTTTCTAATAGTTCTACTTAGAGTAAAAGATTTAAAAAAAGCATTTATCTCGATTATTCCTATATCTTTAACGCTAATTACTTTATTCGGTTTTATGGGATACACCGGCATAAAATTGAGTATAATAACCGCAACTATGGGAAGTATTGTCATAGGAGTTGGAATAGATTATGCAATACATTTCATAGAAAATTACGAATATAACAAAAATAAAGGTCTTTCTATAAAAAAAGCAATAGAAATTTCTTTTATGCACACCTCAAAACCTATTTTAGCCAATGCTCTTGGACTTTCAATAGGATTCACGGTAATGATTCTTTCGCCATTTATCATTCACACATATCTTGTAGAGATCATCTGGGTGTCAATGCTCTCAAGTTCATTTATGAGCTTAACACTTCTTCCAACACTTTTAAGATATGTCGACAGAAAAAAAGAAGCAAAAGTTTCAAAATAGTTTTCAAATTACATTTATCCTGATATATAAACATATACTTTGTTTCTCTTAAAAAAGAATTATTTTGTAGTATAATTAGATGTTAGGAGATAGATAAAATGTGGAGCAAAATATCAAATATTCTCAAAGAAAGGATGGAAACATCCAAAGATAGTTTGTTACAGATTTCTATAAAAACTGGCATAGATAAATTTACTCTTGAAAGATATTTAAGAGGAGACTTTAGTGGCCCGGGAATTTATATAAAACACCATTTGAAAAAACTGGAAGAATACTTCCAGATAAAAGAGGATTTATTAGAACTTTACGAGCAGGGACTAACTGAAGAGACAGCTTTAGAAGAGGAAACTCACAAAAAGTTTCGAACAAATCATAGGATAGGAATTAGAATATTCTTCTATTTGTTATTGTTTTTTGCAATTCTCATACTTATTTATTCCTATTTGATGTTCAGCAATATTTTGAAAACGGGATTGGTCACTTTGACACCTTTAAATGAACGAGTTATAGTAGATGGAAAATACTATGAAAACACAATAAATTTAGGAATAGGAGAATATTTAGTAGAAGGTCCAGCTATATTAAAAACAACAGATGGTTCTTCAAAAAAGATTCTTATGAAAAAGTACATGGTGGTGGTTAGATGGGTAAAGTAAGACATACAGATCTGGTAAATCTTGTAATGTTTTTCTTCTCTTCACAGGTTGAATACTGGTTTTCTGAAATTGAAAGTAGACTTGTGAAAATTTTTGGACCTATTGATTATAAATCAGAAATTTTAGATTTTGAAAAATACACCTTATACTACAACAAAGAAATGGGCGATGGAGTGAAAGGAATACTGGTAAGTTTTGAAAGATTGATACATCCCTATCAGCTGGCTGATATCAAATTAGAAACCAACAAAATAGAGCAGGAGTTCGCCGTGAATGGAAACCGTCGATTTAATATAGATCCCGGGTATGTTCACCACATGCAATTTGTCCTGGCTACTACTAAAATGTGGCCCCATAGAATTTACATAGGAAAAGGAATTTACGCTGAAACAACATTAATGTATGTAAATGGAAAATGGAAAGATTATGATTTTACCTATCCAAATTATAAAGAAGATGAATATAAAAGAGAGCTGGAAAAGATAAGAAAGCTATATCTTACAAAAAGGAAAAAATTTATAAAGTGAGGGAAAGAACGTGAAAATTTACATAGAAATGCTCGGTTGTCCTAAAAATGAAGCCGACTGTTCAAATTTAAAGGGATATCTAAAAAAATTAGGATACGAATTAGTTGATAATATTAATAAAGCAAACGCAGTAATCATTGATACATGTGGCTTTATACTTGAGGCAAAAAAAGAATCCATAGAAGAAATTTTATTAAATGTTGAACGAAAAAAGAAAGATAAAAATTATAAAGTATTTGTCACAGGATGCCTGGTGCAGAGATATAGCAAAGAGCTTGAAAAAGAAATCCCCGAAGTAGATGGATGGTATGGAATTTTACCTCCAAAAACAATAGCTGAAAAAATAGGAAAGGAAAAAAAATTAATATCTACCACACCTGAACCTATTTATCACTTTGAAGATAGAGTAGATGAAAGTTTTCAATATGCCTATGTAAAAATAGCGGATGGTTGTGATAGAGCATGCTCATTTTGTACCATTCCATACTTTAAAGGCCCTTTTAAAAGCAGAAATATTGAAGATATAAAAAAAGAAGTGGAAATATTAGTAAAACGTGGAAAAAAGGAAATAATTCTCGTCGCTCAGGATACTACAGGCTATGGGGTAGACATTTACGGAAAGCAGGCGCTGCCTGAATTATTAAAAACTTTAAACGATATAAAAGGAGATTTCTGGATAAGAGTTATGTATATGCATCCTGACCATATTACAGATGAAATTATAGATGCTTTTCAGTTCTCAAAAGTTTTAAAATATTTTGATGTTCCTGTTCAACACGGAAGTGATCAAATATTAACCATGATGAATAGAACAAAAAAGTCAGAGGATCTGAAAAAACTTATCAACAAAATAAGAAATATATATCCACAGGCCATCGTAAGAACAAGTATAATTGTAGGTTTTCCAGGAGAAACAGATGAAGATTTTGAAAAACTTCTGGAATTTGTAAATGAGATGGAATTTGACAGACTTGGAACTTTTATTTACTCAGATGAAGAAGAGGCATCATCTTATACGCTGGACAAAAAAGTAAGCCGCGAAATTGCCCAGGAAAGGCTTGACATACTCATGGAAGCTCAGGCCAGAATATCTTTTGAAAAAAACCAAAAATACTTAGGAAGAAAAATAAAAGTCCTCTTTGATGAAGAAAATGATGGAGTACTTCTTGGCCGTTCATATATGGATGCACCTGAAATTGATGGAAATATTTTTGTAAAAGGAAATTACAGGGAAGGTTTTTGTACAGTAAAAATCAACGCAGCAGATGTCTATGACCTGGAAGGAGAGTTAGTAGAGGAGGGTTAATATTGAATGTACCAAATACTATAACGTGGGGCCGTATATTTCTAACCGGTATTATTGTAACCTTCATGATCTTTGAAAAATATCAAACTGCTTTTATTCTTTTTTTAATAGCAGCATTGAGCGATTACGCAGATGGTTATTTTGCTCGAAAACTCAACCAGGTGACCACTTTTGGAAAAGTGTTTGACCAAATGAGTGATAAGATTTTGATTACAAGTGTTATGATTATTATGGTGGAAAAATCTTTCCTGCCAGGATGGATAGTTGTTACCATTGTATTTAGAGATACTATTGTTAGCGCTGTAAGAATGACAGCTTCAACCACAGGGAAAGTCATTGCAGCAAATTATTTTGGTAAAATCAAAACAGTTTTTCAAATGGCACTGGTGATAGGGATATTCCTACAAATGGGAAATCTGGGAGACTTTTACATGCTAAACACTATTTTAGAATATGTTGTAGTATTTTTTACCATTTTATCTGGTTTTATTTATGTGTATCAAAACAGAAGTGTATTAAAGGGGTGAGTAAATGCGTACTTTTATAGCTTTGGATATAAACAATGATGTAAAGCAAACTGCTAATGATACTATATCTAAACTCATGCGAATGGGATTCAAAGCCTCATGGGTAAAACCAGAAAACATGCATCTTACATTGTTCTTTCTGGGGGATGTCAGGGAGTCTTTAATTGATAACATGGCTGAACATCTTAACAAACGATTGGCAGGTTTCCCTTCATTTTCCATCGAAATTTCCGGGTTTGGTTACTTTAGGTTCCGCAATCGGCCACGGGTAGTTTTTTTGAAAGTGGTGCCCAGTAAAGCACTTCAGACGTTGTATTTAGAGATGAGATCTGAGTTGAAAAAATTAAAAATTCCATTTGATGACCAGGGAAATTTTGTACCTCATATAACTCTGGGAAGAGTCAAAGAGAGTCCAGAAAAATGGGAAAACTTACTAAAAGGAATAACAGTGCCAAAAATCTTAGTAGCAGTAGACAGCTTCACAATATACTCTTCTACGTTAACACCAAGAGGCCCCATTTACAATTGGATTTACAGGTCGAAATTTGAAGGAGGTTTGATGAAGAATGAGCGATAATAAAAAGTTTGAAGTTTTGAAAAAGGCCATAAGTAAAATCGAAAAAACTTATGGTAAAGGTTCTATAATGCTCTTAGGTGAAGGTGCAAGTATCCAGAAAGTAGACGTAATACCAAGTGGATCTGTGGCTATTGATGTAGCTTCAGGGGTAGGCGGATACCCAAGAGGTCGAATAATAGAAATATACGGTCCAGAATCCAGTGGTAAAACTACAATAGCTCTCCACGCTATTGCTTCAGCTCAAAAAAACGGTGGAGTCGCAGCATTCATAGATGCCGAGCACGCCCTTGATCCAACTTATGCAAAAAATTTAGGTGTGGATACATCAAACCTGTTGATTGCTCAACCAGATTATGGAGAACAGGCTCTTGAAATAGTGGATGAACTTGTTAGAAGTAATGCCGTTGACCTTGTAGTCGTAGATTCAGTCGCTGCTCTTGTACCAAGGGCTGAAATTGAAGGTGCCATGGGGGATATGCAGGTAGGTCTTCAGGCGAGGTTAATGTCCCAGGCTTTAAGAAAATTGGCTGGAAACATAAATAAGTCGAAGGCAGTTATAATTTTCATAAATCAAACAAGGATGAAAATAGGAGTAATGTACGGAAATCCCGAAACAACGACAGGTGGTGTAGCTTTAAAGTTCTATTCCACCATGAGATTAGAAGTAAGGACTATTGGAAAAATTACAGAGGGTCAGACTCACATAGGGAACGAAGTCAAAGTCAAATTTGTTAAAAATAAAGTTGCTCCTCCTTTCAAAGAAGCTATAGTTGATGTTATATATGGAAAAGGAATCGTAAGAGAATATGAATTGTTTAATCTGGCAATTGATGAAGGATTCATTCAAAGAAGAGGCAGCTGGTTCTCTTACAAAGATTCAAAGGGAACCGAGCACTCCTTAGGTCAGGGAAAAAATAATTCTATAGAATACCTAACAAATCACCCGGAACTAATTGATGAAATAGAAGAAAGAATAAAAGAAAAACATGGAATTAATATGGAGAAAAAGATAATTGAAGTTGAAAAAAATGAAAAGAAATCCAATAAATGACGCTTTAAGACTTTTAAAATTTAGGGCAAGATCTGAAAATGAAATCAAGACAAGATTGAAACAGAAGGGTTATTCCAGGGAAGAGATAGAACAAACCATAGCTTTTCTCAAAGAAAAAGGATATTTAGATGATGAGAAATTTGCGTATCTTTTTGCATATGACGCACTCACACTAAAAAAACACGGCCCATTCAAAATAAAGTGGGAATTACGCAAACTTGGCGTAGATGAATATATTATAGAAGATACTATCTCAAAAATACTGGAAGAAGTTGATATTGAGGAAATTAAAAGAGAACTTACAAAAGGTTTAGAACCAAAAAAAGCCAGAGAATTACTATATAGAAAAGGATTTGGAGGTGAATAATTATGTTAACATATATACTAACTGCTTTAGGGGTTGTTATTGGCTTATTATTCGGATATGTTATTGCCAGGAGAAAAATAGAACATGAGTTGCTCATCTCAAGAAAAGATGCAGAACACATAATTAAAGAAGCTGAAAAAGAAGCTAATGAAATTAAGAAAAGAGCAGTAATAGAATCCCGCGAAGAACTACACAAACTAAGAGAAGAATGGGAAAAAGAAAGAAGGATTCGCGAAGAGGAATTAAGACATAATGAAGAAAGACTATTAAAAAGAGAAGAAATGCTCGCAAAAAGAGAAGAACTCCTTGATAAAAAGGAAAATTACATAGAAAATCTCAGAGTAGAATTGGAAACAAGACAGAAAGAAATAGCTGAAAAAGAACGTGTTCTTGAGGAAAAATTTCAAAAGCTTGCTGGTATAACTCAGGAACAGGCAAGAGAAATGGTTCTTCAAGAAGCAAGAGAACGGTACGAACATGAAATTGCCAAAGTTTATTCTCAAATAAAAATGAGATACGAAGAAGATGCAGAAAAGTATGCAAAAAAGGTTATAGCCGATGCTATTCAACGATATGCCCCGGAATATGCGGGCGAAATTACCGTTAGTACTATAATGCTACCAAATGACGACATGAAAGGACGACTCATAGGAAGAGAAGGAAGAAATATTAGAGCATTTGAAAAAGTAACAGGAGTAGATCTCATAATAGATGATACTCCGGAAATGGTAACAGTTAGCTGTTTTAATCCTCTAAGGCGCGAAATTGCAAGAAGAACTGTTGAAAAGCTTGTAGCCGATGGAAGAATTCATCCAACAAGAATAGAAGAAATGTATGAAAAATCTAAATCAGAAGTTGAAAAACTTATCAAAGAAGCGGGACAGGAAGCAACCTTTGTAACAGGTGTCGGAGGATTACACCCTGAAATTATAAAACTTCTTGGACGGTTAAAATTCAGGACAAGTTACGGTCAGAACGTCCTTTCTCACTCGATTGAAGTAGCTTTAATAGCTGGACTAATTGCCTCCGAACTCGGATTAAACGTAGAAAAGGCAAAAAGAGGAGCACTATTACATGATATAGGTAAGGCTCTTGACCATGAAGTTGAAGGTTCACATACCGTTATTGGCGCTGAAATCTTGAAAAGATACGGTGAAACAAGAGATGTTATTAACATGGTAATGGCACATCATGGTGAAGAAGAACCAATGAGCCCTGAAGCAGTTATAGTTGCAGCAGCAGATGCTCTTTCAGCTGCAAGACCGGGAGCAAGACGTGAAGACGTTGAAAACTACATAAAGAGATTAATAAAATTAGAAGAAATAGCGAAAAGCTTTAAATACGTTGAAAATGCGTATGCAATACAGGCTGGTAGAGAAGTAAGAGTAATAGTTCAACCTGATAAAGTTGATGACACTCTTGCAGAAAAGTTGTCACATGATATTGCAATGAAAATAGAGGAAGAACTTCAATACCCTGGCGTTTTGAAAGTAGTTGTAATTAGAGAAAAACGAAGTGTTGCATATGCCAAGTAAGTAAATAAGTAAAAATCCCGCACCATCTGTGCGGGATTTATTTTCATTACCCAATTAAATTAAAACTGCATCCTCATAATTTCCCTATATGCGTCCACAATTCTGTTTCTCACTTCAACAGTAAGTCTTAAAGAAATAGAGGCTTTTTCCGCTTCAATTATTACTTCATGAATATTACTTATTTTTCCTGTTGCAAAATCATCAGCCATTTTTTCAGCCTTTTTTTGCTGCTCATTCACATTTTTAAGAGCATCATTCAAAACTCTGGTAAAATCAGGTGCTTTGGAATTTTTTGTTATATTTGGTTTTAAATTATTATAATTTCCTACCCCATTTATCTTATCTATCATAAAAATCACCTCCCAATTTGCAGCGCACTGGTTATCATAGCCTTTGTAGTATTAAATGCTGTAACATTTGCTTCATACGCTCTTTGAGCGTTTATCATATCCACCATTTCTCGAACGACATTCACATTTGGAAGCTTCACATACCCATTTTCATCCGCGTCTGGATGAGTGGGATCATATACTATTCTAAACGGAGACCTGTCTTCATATATCTCCTTAACTATAACTCCTCCATTTTCGACTTTCCCTTTGACAGTTCTCAGTAATTCTTGAAACACTGGAACTTTCCTTCTATATGGTTCTCCATTTTCTGTTCTTGTTGTTTCTGAATTTGCAATATTATTCGATATTATATCAATTCTTAATCTTTGAGCGGACATCCCCGTAGCTGAAATTGTCATTATGTTAAACTCGTTCATTCAAAACACTCTCCTTTTACTTATAAAATCCCTTTTTTCTTATTATCTTACACCTCGAACAACAGCGTTGTATCTATCGATGTTGGAAGTCATCAATCTTGATAATGTCTGATATTTTAATGCATTTTTAACCATTTCTACCATTTCAATATCTACATCCACATTATTTTTATCATTTGTAAGAGTTGTATCTTTTTGTACTTTTATTTTTGGAACTACTTTCTTATTCGCAAGAGGCAAATGCCTTTCTGAAGTTCTTTTAAGTGTTAACTTCATAGTAGATTCACGAAAATATTCTTCAAATTCTATATATTTCCTTTTATAATTAGGAGTCTCTGCATTAGCTATATTCTGTGAATGTATCTCCTGTCTTGCCAATGCCACATCCATTGCTGCTTTAAGCGTAACAAAATTCGAGTTGAACATTTTTCCCCTCCTCCGAAAGAATATTTCTACATCTCGAAGGCTTTATCCTAAAAACCATGTCAAATTATATCATATCTTTTAGTTTTTATCTGAATAATAGATAACAGTATGGCAATTGAAGTTAAAACAATACCGAAAATTTGCCCCCTGGACAGTTTCTCTGAAAGAATAAGCATAGAAAATACTGTGGCAAAAATTGGCTCTCCAACAAAAATTAAAGCAGAAGTGTTACTGCTCACAACTTTTTGATACTTTGTCTGAGCAATAAGTGCATAAATAGTTGCAAAAACTGCTGTAAATAATGCAACACCAAGAATTTCCAGATTTATAATCCATGGCGCGGTTATCCCAAGAATACTATTTAAAACTGCAACAGTAAAAAATTGAGATGTTAATAAAGTTTTCTCGGGAACAACTTTCGAAAACTTTGTAATAAGCACAACGTGCAAAGCATAAAAAACCGCACAAATGAAAGTAAGAAAATCTCCAAAATTAAAATTATCTATCCCACCAGAAAGGAAATACTCACCAATTATTGCTATTGCAAAACCAATCACCTGCAACTTTGTAACCCTTTCTTTTTCAATAAAATATGAAAAAATCGGAATTAAAACTATATAAAAAGCAGTAATAAAGCCACTCTTTGAAGAAGTTGTTAAACTCAATCCCCACGTTTGTGTCGCATAAGCTATTCCAAGTACCACCCCAAGTAATATTCCATATTTGTTACCTTTCCCGAATACAAATAAAGAAATAATAGCAGCAATCCAGAATCTAATGGCATTATATACAAACGGCGATATTTGTGGAAGTACAAGTTTTTGAACTGGAAACGTTAATCCCCATATTAAAGTAACAGCTACCAGATTCAAAATCGCCACAAACTTTTTATTGTTTATATACTCCACCTCCAGGACAAATTCTACTGCTACTTACAACATTATTCACAGCAAAATCCTGTTAAAATTATATCATAACTATAAATAGATTGGCGAGAGTTGGCAAGATTAGCAAGATTAGCGAGGGTTAGCGAGAGTTAGAAAAGAATAAGATCCCTCGTCACTTCGTTCCTCGGGATGACAAAAAAAGGAAAAAGATCCTTCGCCTTCCCGTTCCTCAGGGCAACAATATTTTTTGCCATAATGTAAATAACATCGTCTATTTATTTCACGATAAACACTTTCTTATGTTAAAATTAAAATAAAGTTCCGGGAGGGATTTCATTGGGATACGGAAAATTTTTATTTATGTTAAATAACCTTTTTACCATTCAAAGATGGAATAATAGACCTTCAGTTATCAAATTTTCAGAAGCAGACAATGCTTTTTCTACAATATTTCTATCGTTTGTTTTAAATGAAATAACGGAAAATGATGTGGAGAATTCCCTAAAATGGCGGTTATCAAGGGTATTACCTAAATTAGTCTTATCTGACATTTCGTTGGAATTGAAAGAACGAGTAGAACGATTTTCTCCAGACGTATGGAAAATTGTTAGAAAAAAAGCTTTTCAAGATCTCTACAAGGTTGTGGATAAAACGTTCATCGAAAAAATTACCGACGCAATTCCAACTACTATTGACAAATATGCCGATATAACCATAAGTCTTAATGAGGCTAAAATCAACGGAAAGTTGTTTGATTATGAAAAGCCTATATTAGAACTCTCTGAAAAACTAAGTTCTCTAAACTTAGAAAATTCTGATCTTTTTTCCAGAATTTCCAGAATAATATTTTCTGTGTTATTGAACTTAATTTCCATGATTCGCTGGAATAGAATACATAGAAACATACGTTCAACAGTTGCGGGACATTCTTTCGTAGTAGTTACTATATCTTATTTGATAGCTACCCTCATGAAACTTGATAAAAACTTACGAAAAGAAGTAATAATAAAAGCGTTACTACATGATTTACCGGAAGCCTTTACCGGGGATGTAATAACCCCCACCAAGAAAAAGACCCCGGAATTAGACAGATTGGTTGCCCTGGTGGAAAAAGAAATGTTCATAGATTGGATTGAAAATAATCCAGATATTGTCATCCTTAAAAATTATGTAGAACACGCTGTTAACCCTTTTGAAAAAGAAAGCGGCAGGATCGTTCGAGTAGCAGATTATATAGCTGCACTTTTAGAATGTGCTGCAGAAATATCCTCGGGAAATCGCACCGCTATTTTTAAAAGGTCATTTTTTAATTTTAAGTCGTATATAAAACGATTGTCCCCTCTGGATATTTCCGACTGGATAGACGAAATAGAATCTCTGGTTTTATAAAGGGGTGAATAATAATGATAGACTTTAAAATGAGTCGTGAAGGGATTATTTTGTGCATAAATGATTATAAAGACTTAAAAAATGTCTTAGAAGGAATTAGAAAAAGATTCAAACAAACGGAAGATTTCTTTCAACCAGGAGATAGAATTATGCTTATGGTTGAAAATTACGAAAATCATATAGGAGATATACCAAAAATAATAGAGGTTATAGACAGTCTCGGCATAAAGGTCTCACATATTCTAACAGATATGGAGGAAAAAAACAAAGAGATCGTCATAAGAAAAAAGGTTGACATGGTCCTTCAGGGAAACACAAAGTCTGGTACAAAAATTGTAAGAAAAAACGTACGTTCTGGACAGAATGTAATACATTCAGGGGATGTAATAATAGTTGGAAACGTTCATTCTGGTGCTGAAATTATAGCAGGTGGGAGCGTAGTTGTTTTCGGTGAATGTAAGGGCATCATACGTGCAGGAACCAACGAAGGAGCTTCAGCTCTTGTACTTGCTCTGTTACTTCAAAGTCCTTACATTCAAATAGGAGAAATCAGACAAAATATATCAAAAAAATTCACAGAACCAGTTGTTGTTTTTGTAAAAGGTGGAAAGATACAAATTGAAAAATACGATAATTTAAATCAAATATGGAGCTAAAATAAATTTCAACCTTTCGCAGGCTCACCATCAAGGTGAGCTTTTTTACAATTATTGTGTTAAAATTAATTAAAAAGCGAAGAGACTACCAAAAGGAGGTCCAATTAGTGAAATTATTTGACAAAAACGAATGGAAGCTAAAAAAGTACAGGAAAAGAGTAAATATAATAAACCAATTAGATCTCAAAGTAAAAGAAAAACCCACAAAAGCTCTGATAGAAAAACTTTCCAGCATAAAGAGTAAAATTACTGAGAAAAAAATTGATGAATATCTGCCAGAAGTGTTCGCAATAGTAAGAGAAATAGCACGAAGAACTGTAGGTATGAGGCCATTTGATGTACAATTAATAGGTGGTATGGTTCTAAACGAAGGCAAAGTTGCCGAAATGAAAACAGGAGAAGGTAAAACGCTGGCAGCTACCATGCCAATAGTTCTCAATGCTTTGCTGGGAAAAGGCGTTCATCTTGTAACTGTAAATGACTATCTTGCCAGAAGAGACGCACAATGGATGGGGCCTATTTATCTCTCCCTTGGTTTAAGGGTAAGTGTTATAAATACTCAAAACAAATCTTATGAAGTAATATGGAAAAACCCGGAATTAGCCCATAAAGCTATAAAAGAAAACTGGTGTGTATGGCCAGAAGACTTTAAAGATGAATTTCTGCCCGATGAGAAAAAAGTAAAAAAAGCTGTTGAAGCCTTTGAGATTGAGCTAAAAGAAATATCCAGAAAAGAAGCCTATTTATGCGATATAACTTACGGCACCAACACAGAGTTTGGTTTTGATTATTTAAGGGACAATCTGGTCATAGACTTAGAGGAAAAGGTACAGAGAAGCCACTTTTATGCGATAGTTGACGAAGTGGACAGTATTTTGATTGATGAAGCGCGAACACCACTTATCATAAGTGGCCCTGCTAAGAATAGAGCTTCTGATTACAGACGATTTGATCAGCTTGCAAAAAAACTAACAAAAGATAAGCACTTCAAAGTGGATGAAAAGAAAAAAACGGTAATACTAACAGACGAAGGAATAGAACACGTTGAAAAGCTTTTAAAGATAGATAACCTATATGATCCAGAACACGTAAACAAAATGTATTTTCTTTTAAATGCTTTGAAAGCTCACCATTTATTTAAAAAAGATGTTGATTATATTATACACAACGGCGAAGTGATAATAGTAGACGAATTTACAGGAAGACTCCTGCCTGGAAGAAGATACAGCGGAGGATTACATCAGGCAATAGAAGCAAAAGAAGGCGTACCAATAAAAGAAGAATCTATAACCTATGCCACAATAACATACCAGAATTATTTTAGAATGTATGAAAAACTTGCAGGTATGACAGGAACAGCAAAAACGGAGGAAGAAGAGTTCATCCAGATATATGGTATGGAAGTAATAGTTATCCCCACACACAAACCAATGATTCGTATAGATAGGGATGACTTAATATATAGAACCCAGCACGAAAAATATGAGGCTATTGTAAAAGAAATCAAAAAACGCTACGAGAAAGGACAACCTGTTCTGGTTGGTACAACTTCCATAGAAAAAAGTGAACTTCTCAGCAAATTGTTGCGAAAAGAAAAAATTCCTCACGAAGTACTAAACGCAAAATATCACGAAAAAGAAGCTCAAATAATAGCAAAAGCTGGCCAGAAGGGAGCAGTAACTATAGCAACAAACATGGCGGGTCGTGGTACAGACATAAAGCTTGGTCCAGGCGTTAAAGAATTAGGAGGATTACTAATAATTGGCACAGAAAGACATGAAAGCAGGAGAATAGACAATCAACTTAGAGGACGTGCAGGCCGACAGGGAGACCCGGGAGAATCAATATTCTTTCTTTCTGTAGAAGATGATATTGTAAGAATATTTGGAGGAGAAAAAATTGCCAGAATAATGGATATGGTAAAAATAGAAAAGGGAGAGCCAATATATCATCCAATGCTTACACGATTAATAGAACAGGTACAAAAGAAAGTTGAAAGTATTAACTTTGGTATAAGAAAAAATCTGTTACAGATGGATACTGTACTGGATGCCCAGAGAAAAGCCGTTTATGGTTATAGAGAATACATTCTTTCCGGCGGGTTAGATGAACATGTGGGCGAGGCTATCGAAGATTTCGTCGAAAGAAGAGTTTCAGAATTTTGCCAGAATGGAGTCTGTGATGTAGAAGCTATAAAAAATTCATTAAAAATGATAAATATCAATGGAAAATTCCCAGATATAACTAAGGAGCTTTCAGATTATCTGAAAGAAGAGCTAAAAAAGAAATTTAATTCAAAAAGGCAGGAATTTGGAGAAGACTTCGAAAAAGTAGCGCGCTTTATAGCAGTGCGAATAATAGATGAAAACTGGCGGCAATATTTAGAAGAAGTAGATCATGTAAAAGAAGCAGTTAGTCTTCGAGCTTACGGTCAAAAAGATCCTATAGTTGAATTCAAACGCGAAACCTTCAGAATGTTTGACGAAATGATGGCAAGAATCTATGAGCAAACTATATTGTACCTTACAAACTTGAGGAAACTCGATGACAAGGCGGAAAAAGAGTCGAAAAAAGATCTCGAAAAAGTCAGTGTTGTTCACGAAGAATTTAGCTTGATTAATAGAAAGGAACGTCGAATGGGTGAAAAAAAGAAAAATGTCAAAAGATTAAAAGTAAAAAGGTGATGAGAACATGAAAGTTCAGGGAATAATATTCACGATAAATGAGGTGCCAAAAAGACTGTATAAAATTACAAAAGGTTCTGTCAGGGAAATGAGAGCCTCTGGAAACGTAACTTTAGAACCCGGGGATTACGTCGCTTTACCAGAATATCTACTGGAAATCCCTTTGAATGGTGATATAGCAGCTATAGATGAAGTGGAACTAATCGAAGTGGATCTAAAAACCGAATTTGACAAAATATTAAAACGTCTTGTAAATTTACGCAAAGCTTTTAAAGAAGCATCAGTAACAAGCGTAGAAACTCTTGGAGATCTGGATCTTGATTTTGAAACAGTTGATGATCTAATAGATCATGTAGAATCTTTACTCAGTTTAAGTGTCGGCGAAATACCTGATGACGAAGAAACTGCGCTTACTTTAATAGAAACGCTCGACGAAACGAAAATCTTAACAAAAGCAAATTATGTTAAACGTTTTGTAGAAAAATTTCCGGAGTCCAGGTACGGTGCTCCTCTACTTTTAGACATCGCAAAAAAAGTTTATGCAACAGTGGGCGATAGATACCTTACGAAACTATTGTGCAAAAAACTATTAGTTTTTTACCCAAAAGATTTAGAACATTGTATGGATGCAATAAATCTTTTAACCCTTGTATATAGAGAAGAAGGAAATATAATCTGGATGAACTATGCAAAATTAAGCAAAATTTTAGAGGTGATGCTAAATGAAAAGTCTTGATATAAAAGCCGGTGAAAAAATAATAGAAGAAAATACTGAAGCCACTCACGTTTATCTCATAAAAAAAGGGGAAGTAGTTGTAAAATATGGAGACCATGAAGAGATCTTAGAAGAAGGAAACGTTTTTGGAATAGAATCACTGGTTGGAGAAAACTACCAGGAGAACGCTATTGCAAGAACTGATGTGAAATTAAACCAATTTTCACCTGAAGAATTTAAAGAACTTTACGCGGGAACCGATGTGGAGAAAAAAGCGTTAAAATATTATACTAAACGAACTATGAAATTGTTAGGATGGATTTAGTTGCGCTTAAAAACATTTGCCTGCTATACAATGTGATGTTACAATCGTTGATGGAGGTGAAAAAGTGATAACCAAAAAAGTTGATCATATAGGAATAGTGGTAAAAAACGCAGAAGAACGACTAAAATTATACAGAGATTTTCTGGGACTTAAAGTAACACATGTTGAGGAACTTCCAGAAAGAGGAATAAAAGTCTATTTTGTAAAAATAGGAGAGACAAGATTTGAACTCCTTGAGCCTATGTCAGAAAACTCTGAAATTTCAGGTTTTCTTGAAAAAAAAGGAGAAGGGATTCATCATATAGCTGTTAACGTGGAAGGAATAGAAGAATCTGTTAGCCTTGCACTGGAAAAGGGATTTAAACCCCTATCAAGTGAACCTAAAACTGGTGCAGGGGGAACTCGTGTGCTGTTTTTGCACCCTAAAACAACAGGCGGTGTTCTTTTAGAATTAGTTGAAGGTGAACATGAGTAGCAATTACAAAAAAGGAGGTTCTAAAATGGAAGAATTGATAAAAAAACTCAAAGAAATGGAAGAAAAAATAGAAAAAGGCGGAGGCGAGGCGCTCATTGAAAAACAACACAAAGCAGGAAAATTAACCGCCCGCGAAAGATTACAATTATTATTTGACAACGGAATTTTTGTGGAAATAGATAAATTTGTAAAGCATAGAAATACATATTTTGGCCTGGATAAAAAAGAACTTCCTGCAGATGGAGTTGTAACAGGTATAGGTAAAGTTAATGGTAGACCAGTTGCAGCATTCTCGCAGGATTTTACAGTAATGGGTGGCTCCCTTGGGGAAATGCATGCGAAAAAAATTATAAAAGTTATGGATCTTGCCCTTAAATTAGGTATACCTCTTGTTGGAATAAACGATTCCGGGGGCGCCAGGATCCAGGAAGGTGTGGATTCGCTTTACGGTTATGGAGAAATATTCTATAGAAATACTTTAGCATCAGGTGTTATACCGCAAATAACATTAATATCCGGCCCCTGTGCTGGCGGAGCAGTATATTCACCTGCCATTACTGATTTTGTAATTATGGTTGATAAAGTTTCGCAGATGTTTATAACAGGACCAAATGTCATAAAAGCAGTCACAGGAGAAGAAATATCAAAAGAAGAATTAGGCGGAGCATTTGTTCATAATAGTAAAAGTGGAAATGCACATTTTATAGCAAATAGCGATGAAGATGCGATAAATCTTATAAAAGAACTCCTATCTTATATTCCACAGAACAATGCGGAAGATGCTCCGTACACTTATTCGGATTCACTTGAAATGGACGAAAGTATATTAAATATAGTTTCAGCAGATTCTAAAAAAGCGTACGATGTTAGAGAAGTTATAAAAAGAATAGTTGATAATGGAGAATTTTTAGAAGTACACGCCCATTTTGCAAAAAGTATGGTAACGGGATTTGGAAGAATCAACGGACATAGCGTTGGAATAATAGCAAATCAACCCAACGTTCTGGCAGGCGTGCTGGATATTGATTCCTCCGATAAAGCTGCAAGATTCATAAGATTTCTTGACGCCTTTAATATCCCAATAGTAACACTGGTGGATACCCCTGGATACCTTCCAGGCACAAAACAGGAACACGGTGGAATCATAAGACATGGCGCAAAGCTTCTATATGCATACAGTGAAGCCACCGTTCCATTGATCACAATAATTTTAAGAAAAGCCTACGGTGGAGCTTACATAGCGATGGGAAGTAAGCACCTTGGCGCAGATTTTGTTGCAGCCTGGCCTACCGCAGAAATCGCTGTCATGGGTCCAGAAGGTGCAGCTAATATAATCTTCAGAAAGGAAATTGCAAATTCAGAAAATCCTGAAGAAGTGAGAATTCAAAAAATCAACGAATACAGAGAAATGTTTGCCAACCCGTATGTTGCAGCATCAAGAGGATACGTAGACGCTGTAATCGATCCAAGAGATACTCGAAAATGGATCGCCCAGGCACTTGAGTTTGGAAAAACAAAAGTTGAACCACGTCCAAAGAAGAAACATGGAAACATTCCTTTATAATTTCTAAAAGTTAGAGGTGAGCTAATTGCAACAGGAAGCGATAATTACTACAATAGGTATTGTAACTGTATTCATGGTATTTTTTATACTATATTTTGTTTTCTGGCTTTTTGGTTATTTCTCAAAAAAAGCTGCTATGAAACTTCCTGGAAGTATCCCTTCAAGGGAGAAAGGTTTGAAAAAATTTGATGAAGAAGCTGAAATAGCTGCAGTTTTTGCTGCTGTATATTGTATGCTGGGTGAAAATATTAAAATTCGTTCTGTAAAACCTGTAAAAGAAAATAAAAATCGCATATGGGAATACTGGAAAAAAACTGGGTGGAGAGGTGTTAAAAAATGGTCCGAAAGTTCAAGGTACGAGTAAATGGAAAAGAATATTTAGTAGAAGTCGAAGAAATGGGAAAAACTTCCGAAGGTCCCGTTCCTAAACAGGTTCAGGAAGTTACTCCCAAAGTGGAAAAAACTGTAGAATCACAACCTATAGAAAAGCAGGAAGTTAAAGAAAAAACTCAAACACCATCTGTTTCGGAAAAAACAACTGGTAGTGTAAAAACCATTAAATCACCTATGTCAGGATTAATTGTAAAAGTTCTTGTAACACCAGGCCAAAATGTAAATTCTGGCGACAAGGTTATTATACTTGAAGCGATGAAAATGGAAAACGATATACTTGCAGATGCAAGCGGAAAAGTTAAAAGTGTTCTTGTCAAAGAGGGAGATAACGTCGATACAGGTCAGGTTCTCATAGAACTTGATTAAGGAGTGATAACATGGAAAAGAAAATAAGAGTATTAATAGCAAAACCCGGGCTTGATGGCCACGATCGAGGAGCTAAAGTTGTTGCCAAAGCATTAAGAGACGCTGGTATGGAAGTAATCTACACAGGCTTAAGGCAAACCCCTGAACAAATAGTAACCACCGCAATGCAGGAAGATGTGGATGTAATAGGACTCTCAATATTATCCGGCGCGCATATGAGCATTTGTAAAAAAATGCTTGAACTTTTAAAAGAAAAAGATATGTTAGAAATCCCCGTCTTTGTTGGAGGGATAATTCCATCAGATGATGCTGAAGAACTTAAAAAAATGGGAATAAAGGCTGTGTTTGGACCTGGCACACCACTATCTACAATAGTAGAAAGTATAAAAAATTTATTCGCGGGGGTCGAATTTTGAAAGATAATTTGGTAAAAAAAATGTTAAATGGCGATATAAAAGCACTTGCAAAGCTCATAACATACGTCGAAGAAAACCCGGACGATAGATTTTGCGATAACCTGCCTTCAAAAAACGCGAAAATTATTGGTTTTACCGGAAGTCCCGGAGCAGGAAAAAGTACAATTGTTAGTGGAATAACTTCAAACTTAAGAAATAAAGGTAAAAAAATAGGAGTAATAGCTGTAGATCCATCCAGCCCCTTCACAGGTGGGGCTTTTCTTGGTGATAGAATAAGAATGAAGCGCCATTTTCTCGATTCAGATGTTTTCATCAGAAGCATGGCAAGCCGCGGAAATATTGGCGGATTGAACGAAAGCATTTTCGATGTAATAAAAATTATGGATTCTTTCGGATTCGATTACATACTTATAGAAACTGTTGGAGCAGGCCAGAGCGAAATAGAAATAGTCTATGCAGCAGACATAGTTGTTTTAGTGCTTTCTCCAGGAAGTGGTGATGAAATTCAACTTATGAAAGCCGGAATAATGGAAATAGCAGATATCTACGTTATTAATAAAGCAGACCAAGATGGTGCAAATGTACTAAAAACTCAACTTGAAGCTTTACTATCTTTTTCAAACTCACAAAAACCCATTTATACCACAGTAGCCACCACGGGGATTGGAATAGAAGATGTAACATCTTCCATCATAGAGCTTTTAAAAAATTTCGAAAAAAGTGGAGAACTTCAAAAAAGAACATTACGCCGAAATAAAAAGCACGTTGAAACAATTATATTAAGAAAGGTACGAGAGACTATAGAATCTCAAAAATATGATTTTACAAACACAAGTAGTATAATTAAAAATGTTATAGAGAAATTGTGCAAAGAGTTTGAGAGTTGAATGGGGAGGGGGAAAATATGATTCAAAGGTTTTTTATAATTCTTTTAACAGTTATCTTGGGTGCAACGATTCTGGCTTTTGATTTAACAAAAGTAGAAAAAGAATTTTTTAAAGCTCGTTCTCAACAAAATGTCCAACTTATGGAAAAAGTAATATCAGAAATTGAAAGTCAAATCAGTTCAAAAAAAGATAGCTATTTGCTAACAATTCTTGCTGAAGCTTATATGGAATACGGACTCTGGGGAGTAGATGATTCAAAAAAGGAAGAAACTTTTCAAAAAGCACTTGATATTGCAAAAGAGGCTATAGAACTTGACAAAAGTAACGGTAGAGCATATTACGTTGCAGGCGCAACTATAGGAAGACTTGCCCAGTATAAAGGAATTGTCCAGAGTCTCTTCATGCTGGGAGATTTTGATGACTACATAGAAAAAGCAATAAAACTTTTAAACGATAATTTTTATAAAGGTCTTGCACTAATTGCCATGGGAATGAGATACCGAGACGTACCATGGCCGTTGAACAGCTACAAAAAATCAGAAAAATATTTAAAACAAGCGTTAGAAATTTTACCAAATTATCCAAATATTCATCTGGAACTTGGAATATTGTACAATAAATGGAAAAAATATGACCTTGCAAAAATTGAACTTGAAACTGTTTTAAATAGTCCACCACATCCAGCCTTTGTTGCAAAACACGAAGAAGCAAAAGCGGAAGCAGAGAAGATTTTAAAAGAATTGAAATGAGGTGTTTGAGTGGCTGTTATAAAAAAAATAAAAATTCCCCGGGATTTGATGATCGTAGAAATTTTCGGACAGTATGACAATAGAGCAAGATACTTAAAAAAACGATTTGGCGTAGATATAACAATAAGTGAAAATAATATTATCATAAGAGGCGATAACGAAAACACTGTGGAAACTGTGGAAAGTATTATAAAAGAAATGATAAGCATAACATTGGATGGTCATCTTTTAGATTGGAGTGAATTTGAATATTTAATAGAAGAAAAAGAACCTGAAAGCAATGAACCTGTTTTAAGCAACGTAGTAACCAAAACTATTGCAAGAGGCAGAATAAAACCTAAAACTCAGGGACAAAAAAAATACATAGAAGCCATAGAAAACAATGATGTAGTATTTGCAATAGGTCCTGCTGGCACAGGAAAAACTTATCTGGCATCTGCTATGGCAGTAGATTATCTTAGAACAGGTAAAGTTAACAGAATAATACTCACACGACCAGCAGTAGAAGCAGGTGAAAAACTTGGATTTCTCCCAGGAGATCTTGCAGAAAAAGTTGATCCATACCTACGACCTCTATACGATGCTCTCATGGATATGATTCCCATGGAAAAATTCATTTCATACAGAGAACGTAACATAATAGAAATCGCACCGCTTGCGTATATGAGAGGAAGGACTTTAAATAATGCGTTTATAATCCTTGATGAAGCCCAAAATACAACTTACGAGCAGATGAAAATGTTCCTGACAAGACTTGGTTTTAATTCCAAAGCTGTTGTAACAGGTGATATTACGCAAATTGATATCAAAGAAAATTCCGGGCTCGTAATGTCTCAAAAAATCCTGCAGGGTATTGAAGGGATAAAATTTGTTTATTTAACAGATGCAGATGTAGTACGACATCCGCTGGTAAAGAAAATTATAAGAGCATACGAAAATTATGAAAAAAGGAGTAAAGATCAAGAGTGAAAAAAATAAACGAACTTCTAAAAAAATTCGATTATGAAGGAATAATTGTTTCCTTAATTGCCGTTTTGCTTCTTAATTTGTATGATTTCAGAATAGACTCTTTTATAAATGAATATTTAATTTTAATATTTATATGGTACGTCATTGTTGGAATAGTTTTTAAATCGGTATATCACTTTCACCTTGCAAAAGTTTTTAGGTATACATTTCACATCCTTTTTCTTTTCGGAATTATAATCACATATCCTGTGATAGACAAGTTTGGGTTCACACTTTCACCATTTTTAATCTCACCACTTCTATTAACACTACTTATGTCATACGAAGTGGGAATAACAGCAGGAGTCATTCAGGCACTTTTATTTTCTATTCACAGGCACGATCCATATCTTTTTATATATCTGGTCCCACAAATTTTACTTATGAACTATATTGTTCGAAATATAAACAGAAGGATAGAAATAGCTCGTTCCGCTTTCTTTACAGGCATCCTGGGATTGGTTACCCTTATAGTACAATTAAACATACGGTTCTACTACATAAACTATATTGATTATATTGCCGCATTGATAAATCCTTTTGTTTCCACAGTCTTCATATTCGGTTTTCTTCCATACATTGAATACTCTACAAGAATATATTCCAACATAGGACTCTCAGAACTTGGCAATATTAATCATCCACTCCTCAAGCAACTTTCTATACAGGCTCCTGGAACTTATTATCACAGTATAATGGTTGCAAACTTAGCAGAGGCCGCCGCTGAAAGTATCGGGGCAAATTCAACATTTGTGCGTGTTGCCTCCTATTTTCACGATATTGGAAAAATGAAAAGGCCTTACTTTTTCACAGAAAATATTCCGTCAGGTGATGAGAACCCACATGATAATATAAGCCCTTATCTAAGTCACATAATACTTGAAGATCATATAAAGTCCGGTATTGAATTAGTACGAAAATATAGATTGCCTTTGAGAATAGAATTTATTATTCCTCAACATCATGGCAACAGAGTTCAAAAATATTTTTATTACAAAGCGCAGAAAATAGACTTCAAAGTTTCAGAAGATGCCTTCAGATATCCAGGACCCAAACCTCAATTTAAAGAAGCTGGCATAATAATGCTCGCCGATAGTGTGGAAGCAGCAATAAAAAGTTTGAAAAGTGCAAATTATCAAAAAATAAAAGAAATGGTAGAAAACATAGTCTCGGGAATATATAATGAACGTCAACTTGATGAGTCTGGTTTAACACTAAAAGATTTAGAAATCATTATCGAAGAATTCATAAAAGTGATAGTCAACATTACAAGAACACGTATTGAATATCCAAAAGAACAGGTTCAAAAGGTGGTGCAAATAAATGATATACCTGGAGAGTAAAGAAAATATAGAAAGCGCTCTTTTAAAAGCTATGGAAAATGTATTGAAAGAAGAATTGGGAAAAGATGTAAACGTTAACCTTATAACTGTTGATAAAAATACAATAGCTCAACTAAACAAACAATACAGAGACATACAATCCCCCACAGACGTACTCACCTTTGTATACGGCGAAGAAGATGTCTACGCCGAAGTTTACATATGCACAGATGTAATTAAAGAAAATTCCGTTACTTACAACAATAGCTTTAAAAAAGAACTTCTTACAGTATTAATCCACGCTGCCCTTCATATCTCAGGATACGATCATGAATATGATACATCAAAAGAAAAGGAAATGTTCCAAAAGCAAAGTGAATATCTAAAAAAATTTGAAAGTTTATTATAAGATTCCCTCTATCTTTTACCAATTGAAAATTTTTCTTTGCATGCTCTCTTTGAAATAACATTCTTTTTGTCATCCTGAGGAATGTAATGACGAGGGGGATGTCATCCTGAGGAGCGTCAGCGACGAAGGATCTTAATCCCTGTCATTCCGAACGCATGTAAGGAATCTTACTCTTTTACTAACTCTTGCAAGAACCTTCGCACTTCGTGCTCAGGAAAGGCCTTGCCAACACTCGCTAATTATTAAGATTCCTCACCCTTCGGGTTCGGAATGACATAAATAGTGGAACAAATCTCGCTAATCTCGCCAAACTCGCCAATCTGCTATTTCTGCTGATTTTCTTTGATTGTTGAAATATTATTTTTTATGTGGTATAATTCATTCAGTGAATGAACGATAAAAGAGGTGAGAGTATGGGCAAAAAGCTATACGAAAAAATATTAAGTAAATCGGCGGTTATTGGCGTTATGGGATTAGGATATGTTGGACTTCCTCTTGCTGTTGAAAAGGCAAGAGCCGGGTACAAAGTTATAGGTTTTGATATTCAGCAAAAACGAGTTGATATGATAAACCAGGGAAAAAACTATATTGGTGATGTAAATGATAACGAATTAAAAGAATTTGTAGAAAAAGGATTACTTACTGCTACAACCGATTTTGATGAATTAAAAAACTGCGATGTAATAAGTATTTGTGTTCCTACACCTCTTGATAAATTTAAACAACCTGATCTTTCTTATATAATAAAAACTTCCAGAGACATCTCCAAAAGACTGCGTTCACAGCAGCTTATAATACTTGAAAGTACAACCTATCCAGGTACAACTGAAGAGGTTGTGCTTCCCATCCTTTCTGAAAGTAATTTGAAAGTGGGAAAAGACTTTTATCTTGCCTTCAGTCCAGAAAGAGTCGATCCAGGAAATGTTAGATACAAAACAAGGAACACTCCAAAAGTTGTTGGAGGAGTTACTCCTGAATGTACAAAGCATGCAAGAGCTTTGTACGAAAATGTAATAGATGCACCTGTTTTTCCTGTGTCTTCTCCAAGGGCTGCTGAAATGTCAAAGATACTGGAAAATACTTTCAGGCTTGTTAACATAGCGTTAGTTCAGGAAATGACAAAAGTTGCGGAAAAAATGGGAGTTAGCATATGGGAAGTAATAGATGCTGCCTCCACAAAACCATTTGGATTTATGCCCTTTTACCCGGGGCCTGGAATTGGAGGACATTGTATTCCAATAGATCCTTTTTACTTAGCGTACAAAGCAAGAGAATTTGACCTTCACATGATGCTCGTAGAAATAGCCGGCGAAATTTCCGATGACATGCCCTATTATGTTGTTCAAAGACTTTCTGACATCCTAAACGATTTCAAAAAGCCCATAAACGGCTCAAAAATACTTATATTGGGTGTGGCATACAAGGGTAATATAGATGATCTTAGAGAAAGTCCAGCGTTGAAAGTTATAGAAATTCTTGAAAAGAAAAAAGCTGAAATATATTATTTTGATCCATTTGTTTCCGAATTTTCTCACAACGGAAAACACTACAAAAGTTCAAAATTAACGGAAAGTTTCCTGAAAAAAATAGACGGAGTTGTCATAACCACTGCCCACACAATAGGAGTAGACTATGAAAAAATATTAAATCATGTCCCATTTATTTTTGATACAAAAAATGTTCTAAAAAACGTTAAAACTCGCGAAAAAATAATACTCCTCTAACACTTCACGGCAAATTGTTTATAATCAATTTTACAAGTTCTACATATTCTGTTCCAAGCTCAGAATATTTTACAAGGCCATCTGCCGGATGGCCTTTCTTCTTTCCAGCACGGATTAATCTAAAGGTTTCATAATAAGGCAAACTATTTAAGTTCATAGCATAACTTTCCATAGACGAAATCAGGTCAGGAAAAATTCTTATTTCATAAGTTGCATTTTCAGGCCTCTCCTTAGGTACCAATCCAGTACCCGGGGTAAAAGTCCATTCACCAAAAATATTATTTGCCTCAATAGCAAAACGGCTTGTTCCCCACGCTGACTCAAGCGCTGCTTGAGCTAACGCTAAATCTTCGGGAATTACATCCACTTTCAAAAGCAAATCTTTCACATTCTTTGCCTTATATTTTTTCATAAGGTAGTTTATATAATCACTCTGTCCTTTTTCCAGAGCCAAAAACAAATTTTGACGTTCCTGCAAAATTTCAGAATTGACCTTTCTTATTATGGGAACCATTACCTTTACAAATATTTCTTTTCTAACAGCGATTGGAGCAGCAGACAAATCCTCAGGAAGCCTTTTAACTATAATATTTGGTGGGTTCTTATAAGAATAATAACCTATTTCATCAAAGTAGTTTTTTAAATCCTTCCATGATTCAAATTCAACTTCCACAACATCTGGAATAATCTGAGCTTTCAAAACATCAGTTGAAATTATAAAAGAACTTCCCACAAAATAAATATCTACTATAAAAAACGCCACCAATAAAAAAGTACTAAATAACAAAAGCTTTTTCATCTTTTCCCTCCAGAATATCATAATTTCCCCAACACAAAACTTTTTTAGGTTTCCCTAAATAAGTATATCAGCAATATGTATAAAAACAGTGACTACATATTTAAGTTTTTCACAACAAAAGTTACAAAAGTGCTTTTATTTCATCATAATGGGGTTCTATGGCAGGATTTTCGGTAACCCAGGAATACATTATTTTTCCACCTTCATCAATTACAAACACCGCTCTTTTTGAAGCAGTGTAATATGGAATTCCTGCAAAATTTTCATGAACTCCCCCATATTTTTTGGACACTACTCCACAAAAGTCGGAAAGTAAATCAAACTCTATCCTGTTCTTTTCGGCAAATGCCTTATTGGCAAATGGTGAATCTGCGCTAATTCCCAAAACAATTGCATTTAGATTATTCATTTTAGCAAGTATATCCCTGAAAGTACAAAGCTCTTTTTCACAAACATTTGTAAAAGCTCCAGGGTAGAATATCAAAACTACCTTTTTCCCCCTAAAATTTGATAACTTCACTTTCTCAAGCTTTGTATTGTAAAGCTCAAAATCTGGGGCAGTATCCCCTATCCTCAACATCATATCACCTCCTCGTGTATAATATATTATAACTTAATTAAACTTAAAAATTAAAATAACCTTTTTTCATCACTTTAAACAAAACTTACATTACTTCTACAAACCTTGCAAGATATTTCACCATTTCACTCCTCAAGACAGGCCTTACTAATTTTGCTAATTATAAGATTCCTAACCCTTCGGGTTCGGAATGACATAAATGGGGGAACAAATCTTGCCGATCTCGCTAACACTCGCTATTCTTTGTCATCCCGAGAAATGCAATGACGAGGGATCTTTCTTTTTCGTCATCCTGAGGAACGAAGTGACAAAGGATCTTATTTTAATAACTTTTTCTAACTCTCGCTAATCTTGCCAACACTCGCCAATCCTCGCTGTTCTTTGTCATCCTGAGGAGCAGGAAGGCGAAGGATCTTATTTTTTCACCAATTGACAACTTAAAAATTTGTGATAACATAATATCGAAAGAAAACAGTTGATTGAAAAAGATAATTGACAAAATTCAGGAAATATGATATAATATATGGCGATGTGGAAAAGTTCCGGCGTAGCTCAATCGGCAGAGCGGGTGGCTGTTAACCACTAGGTTGGGGGTTCGAGTCCCTCCGCCGGAGCCAGATGCAAGAAACGTCCAGCTATGCTGGACGTTTTTTTATGATACATTATAAATTCCTCCATTATATTCTCTCCATACTATATTTTCTCCTAATATTAAAAAAATAATCATATCAAAAATAGCTCAAAGTTATACAAATTTCTTTCGATAAATTTTTCAAAAATGTAAAATAAGCGAAAAAGAAATTTGGCTTAAAAAATCCATCAATGTGAGATAAACATAAAAACATATGGTGTTTGATAGAAAAATCAGATCGCGTTATCTCTGAGTAACAAATAATTAATTGTTTTGAAAAGTAACTGATGTATAATTAAAAAAGGCACCTTGAAAGGTAATAAAAAGATAAAAAATGTAACTAATCATATGGCTTTTTTAACATTTAAACCGTTCCTATAAAGAATTGAAACAATTCTTCATTTATTTCTTTTATTTTTGGAAAACGTTATCTCTTATCGTGCTTAAAATAAATTGAAATATGTATAAAAGATATTTTTATATGTATTACAAAAAGCTTTTTCACAGCATCTATGAAGAATTTAAATACATTAAATATTCTTTGGTTTAGCACGTTTTCACCTCCTTTCTATTTTTATTAATGAATCAAGTTCTTATAAATGGGCATTATCGCCTTTTTCTAAAATGGAGTTCTGCCACGTCACCTATGAGGAATTGAAACTTAACTGATATAAGAAGGAGATGGTGATGTAATGCAGGAAATAACCGTGAAATTCAGAACAATAACTCCGCTCTGGACGGGAAACGCGTGGGGGAAATGTGACGAAATAAAACCAGCTGCTTTGATAGGGAGTTTAAGATTCTGGTTTGAAGTTATTTGCTATTTTTCCGGTGTTGTAAGTGGAGAGGATTTTGATACTAAACTTGGTAGGTTTGAAAGAGAAGTTGATAGTAAAAAATTCAAAGGATATCTAAGTAGCAATGGAAATTCTTTCAAAGACAAGATAAAGGGATTGTTAAACCAAAACATTCCATTACCTTCGATAATATTTGGGACGACAAATTGGGAAAGTTTAATAAAAATTAAACATATTGAACCTATCGGTAATTATTGTTTTGGAAATAAGCTAAACATCCCTAAAAAGATATGTATTAACAAAAATGGCACAAATAATATAAAGGAAAATCAAGAATGTCCAAATAGAAGCAACAATGGATGGTCAGTATTTTATTTTAATAACCCGTATTTCTATGGACAATTTAGAGTTAAATTTTTAGTGAATGAAAGTATTTTAAATGAGATATTTTACCCACTACTAAACTTTATGGATAAATATGGATACTGGGGTGGAAAATGGAACATTGGATATGGAAGATTAAAAATAGAAAAAGTAGAATTTAAAAATAAAGGACAATGGTACGAAAGAGAGATTTCTGGAGAATATGAGTTTAAATTTAGTAATTTGCATAATATGTTAAAAGACAAAAAGTTCATTAATTTAATAACCAATAGTCCTAATTTTGACAATTTAATTACTAAAAAAACATCATTATATATATTGGAGAATCAATTTTCAAAAAATGATTTTAAAAGTGTAATAAAGGAACTATTAAAAATTAAATCTAAAAAGAGGGGAATTTTTAGAAATGACAAAGAATTTAGACATAAAGTTTTTGGAAAAACAGGAAGAGAAGATTATCTTCCGCAAGGCTCAAAAATACTTCCTTACATCTATGAAGAAAATGGGCAATATCACGGTGGATTTCTATCTATCGCCGGATTGCTAAATTTACAGGAGGAGACAAAATGAAACATTTTGAATCTTTGATAGAAATTAATCCTGAGAAAGTTAAAGATTTAAATGAATATATTGCATATTGTAAGTATTTTTTCAAATATAAAAGCGAAGAAAAAATAAAAGGATATCTAAGCGGGCAAGATATAGATAAAGACAAATTCGATAATTTGTGCAAGGATTTCCCTTTTTTGAAACATGACTTTGACAAAGATGTGAATGGTGGAAAATTTAATGTAGATTTGTTTAAATACTTAAAAAAGAACAAAGCTAATAATACATTTAAAGATTTTCCTCTAAGTTGGCTGAAAGATAAAATTATAAAAGAAGATAAATACCTCCAAATTGATAATAAAACAATAAATAAGCTCAAAAAAATCTCCGGGATCTTAGAATCATCAGAAATAAAAAAATATTCAAGTAGCCTTCCTAAATACTCATTTATAATCTGGGTGAAAATAGAATTAACTGCGCCATATTTTTCTAAAGACGATGATGAATTTTATATCATCCAGAATCCCATATTAAAAGAAACTAATTTTAAAATTCCAATACTCCGAGGTTCGGGATTGAAAGGGAGTATGGCAAACGCATTTAAAAATCCATCTGAAAGCGAAGAAAATTCAGGCAATCGGAAAATAATGATAGAGAGTTTTTTGAGAATATTTGGCACAGGCTCTGAGAGCATTAAATGTATTGAAAATTATCTAAAGAAAGGTAAGAAATTTGAAGAATTTAAAAAGAAGATCGTTGAATTCATACTATTTGAATTAGGGTTAGATGTTGATAAAAAAGATATAGAGACAATAAATAAAGCAAAAAGCGATAAAGAACTCTTTGAAGAATTTTTAAAAGATAAAATTTCCGAGAAGCTTGAAAAATCACAGAATCTGCCAATAGAATTTCAAACTCATAAAGGAAGAGCTATATTTTATCCTATTTACTTTGACAGGCTCTCATTAGAAATCATAAATCCGCATGACAGAATAAAAAGAGCAGGTAAAAATCCTATTCACTATGAAATAGTACCAGAAGGCACAAAAGGTATTTTACAAATTATCTACGTACCTTATGATGCAGTTTTGAAAAAAAATGAAGAAATAGAAAAAGAGGTATGTAAAGACTTAAAACATTTATGTGAAGCTGTTGAAAAACTTGCAACAAACGGTATAGGTGCTAAAACAAAACTTGGCTGGGGAAGTTTTGAGTTGAAACAAAAAATATACTGTGTAAATGCCGATCTGAAAATAGAAAATGTTCCAGAGGGGTGGAAAGAATGCCAGAGTTGAATTTGAAAAATTTAGAAAAATATAAGGATGAAATATTAAAAGCAGAGATTGGCACTTTGCTCTTTAATTTAGGTAAGACACACATTGGTTTTTGGAGAGAAAAAGATGAACAACGTTATTTTCAAGTTCATGAAAGTGCTTTTGAAGATATTTTTGGCTATAAACCTTTTGGAAGTTACAAAAAATATTATGAAAAAGAAAAAGATAATGATAAAAATAAGGATAAGAACAAAAAACTTCCTTTTGAATGGGAATTAGAAAAATATGGTTTAAAAGATTTTATAGAAAATCAGGAAGTTAAATTTCCTTTCAAGATTGACAATGAAAATGGAAGTATAAATTGGGTGGAATTTTTTAAAGGCAATAGTTCGAATACTGAATTCATGAAAAGAATATTTTTTGGAGGTTGTGAAAACATAAACTCTGGTATAGATAAAGGGGCTCCTAAAGTACAGATGACCCCACCCTTATGGTTGTCAAATGCCTTTGGGAGTTTTAAAAGAGAACTGAATGAAAAAGATTATGATAAAAGAAGGGGATGTTTTTACCAGAAGTTCTATGATTTTTTAAAAAAGAAAAATTATTTCAATGAACCAGATTGGATAGAGATAAGAAAATTCGTGTTTAAAGAAATAAAAACGTGGTATTCTGAACTGCTCAGCGACAGTCGTTTCCCGGTTAATGATGTTTCTCTATGGGATCAGGCTTATATGACAGCATCTATGTTTAAAGCTGTTTTAGCTCAATTGGTGTTAGATGAAACACTGAAAAATAAAAATATTGAAAATCACAATTATTTTAAAAAGCCCTCAGAGATAAAGTGGAGAATATTAGGAATACAGTATGACAAACTTGGTTTAGCTGAAAAAGGCTATAAACCCGCGCATATTCAGTGGTACAGGCAAACAGCGAAAGAAATAGACGATGAAATAAAAAAACTCTTAGAATATGAATACCCAATAGGAAATGAGATCTATAGAGATGAAACAGGGATATATTTTATAGTTGGAGAAAGTTTGGGAAAAGATAAAGGAGATCTTGCAAAGTTACATTCTGACTTAGATGAAATTAAGTGTAAAATTTTGAATATTTTTAAAGAAAAAACAGATGATGAATTTTACCCGGCAATAATTTTAACAAAAGCCTCCAGAGGATTAATGAATTTAGGGTATTTAATTCAGAAAGCAAAAGAGAATTTTTTGAAACCTGAAACAATTAAATTTAATATAAATTTCGCAAACAGTCCTGATAATAATGATAATAATAAAGGTGATGCGATAAACATCTGTCCTGTATGCCAGCAGAGGTTGATTTATGAAGTTGACAAAAAAAG
This sequence comes from Thermosipho ferrireducens, assembly GCF_017358165.1. Classification (NCBI taxonomy): domain Bacteria; kingdom Thermotogati; phylum Thermotogota; class Thermotogae; order Thermotogales; family Fervidobacteriaceae; genus Thermosipho; species Thermosipho ferrireducens. The sequence continues at coordinate 221,753 of NZ_CP071446.1, forward strand.
AAATATAAAACCGACAGTGTGTGAAACCTGTTATGAAAGAACGTATAGTAAAAGGGTTAAAGAATGGAAGGAAAACTTAAAAAATGGTTCAAAAAACAATGAAACCATATGGCTTGATCAAATAAAAGACAAAAACAACAGAATTGCTCTGGTTACTTTGAAATTTGAAACAGAGGACTGGCTGAATGGAAATTTATTGAATAGTTTGTTGACTAATAAAATTGATAGCAAACTTTACAATGATATAAAAAAGAATTGTATTGAATTTATAAAGATTATTTCAGGCAAAAACTTTATATCACACAACATTGTAATTCTTATTAAAAATTTGAAAAATATAAACTCAAGCGAGTATGGATGTTTGATGTCGCTTGAAAGTTATTTAGAAGAAATCAATAAAACATTTACAAAATTCAGAGATAATGAAATATCAGTTTTTCTGACTAAAGATAAAAATAATAAACTGCTCTTTGCTAAGGATTATAATAAGAATAAGAAAAAATTAAGAAATCTTCAAGATGATATTAATTTAGGTGGCGGTCATGTAATCAAAAAAACGGTAGATTGGGCAAAAGATGAAAAAATTAAAACTTTAAAAAGTAATATACAAAAACTCTTACATGATTATTTTTCTGCGCTGGAGTTTATAGGATTCCTTAAGACATACTCAGAAGACAGCATAAAGGGACATTACAAAAATTCTTTTAATGATTTTATCAGACAAATATTTTTTGACTCGATTATAGGTACAAAATGGGAAGAGTTTATTAAAAGCAAATCATTATGCAAAAAAATAGACTGGAGCACTAAAAAGATAGAATGGGATAAATTGACAGACGAAGATATAGATTTACTGGCAACAACAATATTACAGCTCCTTCTTCGAAAAAACCCTTCACCTGCAAGATTGAGAAGAATCTGGGAGAGTACACTGGAGTTTATGGAAGATATTGAAAAGAATATAATAAACTTACTCGAGATTCCAGTTTGGGAGAGAAAAGGTCTGGTACTGAAAGGAAAAATTGATAAAGGTAACATAAAACAAACAGGAGAAGAATTAGAATGCAAAAATATTTTGTTCTGGGCTGAGCCTGTGAACGACTCAAAGAACGACAGGGTTAAACTATATTTAATCAGTTCCGTAAGAGACTTTTTAAATGAATTCGGTAATACAAAAGTAAAAAAATTATTGAAAAATGCGCAGGAAAATCAAGAAGAATTAGCCGGGATTCTCAAAAGTCCTGAAAAAGTTAAGGAGAATATTGAGTTTAAACCAGAGCAAGATAGCAATTCACTTAAATTTAAGCAATATGACAATCCAGATAAAAATTACAAAATAAGCGAGATTGATATAGAAAGTGTTTATAGCTATAAACCATATTTTTCAATCATAGACCCAACACCTGTGTCGTGGCAGTTTGCAATTCCAGCAGAATACGTTCCTAAATTATTGGAAAAAGTTGAAGAAGAGTATAGTAAAAGATTTAAATATGTTTATGGAAAGCTACCGCTTCATGTTGGTGTTATAGTACAAAACTATAAAAGCCCACTTTATATAGGCGTGAAAGCTTTACGTAAAATCAGAAGAGATACGTCAAACATAGATGAGCTTTATAAAGAGATTGCGGTTTCAAAATTTTGCATTAAACAAAAGAAAAAATTATCTTTTGCAAATTCAGAAGAAAAAGCCAACAGCACAGAAAACTATTATTCTCTTTACTGGAGCAACTCAAACAATAAAGACTACGAGTTTTATATAAAACCAGATGATAAATGGAAAAAATGGCTCAGCACATTAGACAAATTCAAGAATAATAGTAAAGTTAGCATAATTCCTAACACGTTTGACTTTGAATTTTTAGATTCAAATGCCAGAAGAAATGATATAGAGTATTATAAAGGCAAAAGAATTTTACCAATTAAGTCAAATCGACCTTATGATACATCAGATTGGGAAAAATTTTTAAAATTTAGAGAAATCTTTAAAAATGCAAAAAACAGGTTCAATACAATGGTGAGCAATATATATAAATACTTAGATGACTGGAATGAACAAAATAAAGAGTCAATCGTGAAATTGTTAATTTCAGGCCTTGTAAACATACTTGAGCTTAACAAGAACACAAATAAAGAGATACTAAAAGAGTTATGCGATATATTTGAGTTAGATGAATGTGAAAACTCAGATGCTTTTGCAGAAGCACTCAAAAGACTTTCTCCAGAAAAAGTAAAAGAAAAAATGCTGTTATTTTTAGATATGTATGATTTTTGGCATAGAGCATTGAAAGAGTAATTTAAATCTATTATGCATGTAAACAATAATTTTTTAAACGAGGTGATAAACATGTCAGAAAATCAAAAAGTTAAGAACAATTTGGTAAAGGAACTAAAAATTTTCGCTTTGACTATGGACCCCGTGTACATAGGAACAGGTGGTTATACAATAGGCAGAGTAGATAACACAATCGTAAGAGAACCCATAACACGTATTCCCAAGATTCCAGGATCCAGTCTGGCTGGTGTCTGGAGGTATTATGTGGCTTTAAAATTACATGAATTTTTGAAAGAAGAATATAGGATAAGCAAGCGCAAAAGAAAAGATAAAGATATAGAAGAAATATTTTCTCAGAAGAAAAAATGGGTTTTATTTGAAGGAAATAGGTATATAGGAATAAAATGTGCAGGGCAGGACGATAAACCACAATTGAATTTCGATGACAGTCAATTTGAACAAAAAGCCCATTGTGGTCACTGTATTGTATGCAAAAGCTTTGGATTTTCTAAAAAGGATTTGAGCTGGCAGGGACTTTTATTCTTTTCAGACTTAAACATTTTTCTGTTTCCGGTACATACAATGTATGGGGTTAAATGGATTACCACCGCTTCAAAACTAAAAGAGCTGGGTATACAAACAGATAGTCCAGGTAAAGAAAAAGTTTTGGCAAATGGAGTCGATAATCAGCATATCAACTTAGGATGGCTTTATTTAGAAATAGAAAGAGAGCATAATATTGACTGTGAGTTATTAAATAAAAATTTTGGTTCCTTGGTTCAATCCGAAGATCAATCCAAAAGCGTTTTTCAAGATGAAGACATTATTGTTGTTCCTGAAAACTTAATTTCACAAATAATAAATTCAAACCTTGAAGTGCGTACATCTGTATCGATAGATCCTATTACAGGAGCAGCAAAAGAAGGAGCGCTTTTCACATCAGAAGCTATCCCAAGAGGTACGGTGCTGTATGGAAATATTAGAATATTTGATAAATCCCAGTTCAATGGGATTAACGATAAATTAAAAGATTTACCAGCTAAAGAAGATATAGAAGAAGCGTTAAAAGATTCAAAGCATTTCTTTGAAACCTTAGGAATTGGAGGAATGACTACAAGAGGCTTTGGAAGAATCAAGATTGAATTAAGCGATAGTAATGATGATAGTGAAACTGAAGGGGATAGCAAAGGTGGTGATTCTTAATGGAAAACCTTGAGTATAAAATTAATGAAGTAGCTTGGAAAATCGTTGAAAAGATAAAAGAAGACAAAAAGAAATATAAAAATGAAATTGATAAAGCTCTGGGAGTGCTTACTAATAACGGAGTATATGCTTACTGGGTATATTGTAAATCTAAGGGAATAGAGAAAGTTTTCATAGAAGAGGTCAGGGAACTTATGAAATATACTTCCGTTAATCTTAAAGATGAAAATGGGAAGAATAAAAATGAAGAATATGAGAAATACTTCAGAGAACTTTCAAAAAGTCTAAAGGATCTATTGTTTTTTAAAGAAATCTTAGAAAAAACTCTTATTCTGGTTAGATACCATGCAAAAGCTTTAGAAGATGGTGATGAGTAATGAGTAAAAAATGGTATAAATTGGTTATAAATCAAATACAGCCAATACATCTGGGAAAGGCTGTTTATGGAGTTTTAGGAGAAACCAGAATCTTTATACCAGGTCAGACTGTGTGGGGAGCACTTGCAAAAGCTTATTGTATAAATAAAAAACTACCGTTTGAAAAGAATAAAAATTTATTTGAAGAAATAACCTGTTTTTATCCAGCTTTTGATAATCAATCTTTTTTAAAACCACGTTTTTCAGGTGGTGAATTTTATCTGGGAGATTTGCCAGAACGGGAGTTTAAACTCTTATTTGCGGACACTTTTGTCTCCACAGCTGTGCTACCAGAAACAAAGTCAGCTAAGGATGAGTCGCTACACGAAATAGAGTATATTCTTCCAAGACACAAAAAGGAACTTGAAAGCACCGAACTTTACAAAAAACTAACACAATTGGGTTATAAAAATAGCAACTTAAAATGGGTTGGTTTAATAAAGTTAGAGGAAAATATCAAAAAAGAAATAGAAGGAATGGAAATATATGTAGGTGGAGATGTCAGATATGGATTTGGTTTGATGAAAATAACTAAGATCACAGAGACATATAAAAGCATGGAAGAAGATTTCAATATTATTTCTGAAATAAAAAAAGGAAAAATAAATAATGCAGATTTTCCAAGCGAAAATATAACACTATTAAATTTCTTCTGTATTGACAATACCGATGTAAAGATTGAAGGTAAAATTGAAATTATTATAGAAAAAGACTTTTATGATAACAACAGACAAAACATCGAAGGTAAAATTGTGCATGCAGGCTATTATGCAGTACCTGGTAGTAAAATTTTAAAAAATATCTAAATTTTTTATTTCAAACAAAACAATTCAAAATAAAAACGTCCAGCTGCTGGACGTTTTTTACTCATTATAACTCACAGTTTTTGTGATTTGGTTATTTAATTGTTGTTTATAGTAGTTAATGTTTATAAGAAATAACTTTTACAGGGCAAACATTTTTACATTCAAAACATAATAAACATTCGTTATTTATAATTCTTCGCTTTTTATTGTTCAGGCTTTTTATTGCATTTGCATTGCATACCTTCTGACAGAGTCCACAACCTATACATTCACTTTCTTCAATCTCAAGTCCAAACATCGCCGGTTGAGAAACAATTGATAAAATTGCACCGTAAGGGCAAAGAACTTTATGCCAGAATTCTTCTTTAAAAAATAACGTGATTATAAAAGCTCCTATCAGGATAAATAGAAGTAAAGGTATCTTTATTTTTAATACTCTTATAGCAATGAGTAAGCCAATAAAGAACAAAAGGATTATGTAACGAACCACTGGATGTTTCATAAACTTCGGAGTAGAAAATCTTTTTATTCTTAGTTTCTTATAAATCCATCCAACTGGTCTAAAAACTGTTTGAATGGGACAAATCCATCCACAATAAAATCTTCCAAAAAACAACGATAAAATTGCCAATCCTCCAAAAATCAATATCCATGATTGGAGCTTTCCATTGAAAAATAAAAATAAAAACAGCAAAAATGCCAGGATCTCAGTAACTGTTCTTAAAAACTTTGTTAATTTCATATTCGGTTCCCCCTTTCCACAAATTTCTGATTTTTTATCCCTGCAAGTTTATCACACTAAAATATTTCTGTCTGTCACATTTATTACTATTCTTTAAAAAGCTCCAATTGACCAATAAATGTTTTAATGTTATACTGTGTTTTAAATGAGATTTCAAAAGGGGGTAATAAATTATGTGGGGAATAATAGGTGGTTTTATTGCAGCAATCTTTTTGGTTGAAGTTCTTGATCTTCCTGAAATGGTTGCTAAAAAATTGCGGGGGAAATTGACTAACAAAGAGTTAGAAGAGAAAGTCAACCAGCTCGAATCACGGGTAATAAAATTAGAAAAAATGATGCAAATAGAAAACAAGGAAATTTAGAAAGTTTTAGTACAATTATCTCCAGCCTCGTTAATTTTAAGATTCCTCGTCACTTCGTTCCTCGAAATGACACCTCTTTCATGTCATCCTGAGGAGCGTCAGCGACGAAGGATCTTATTTTACTAACACGTGCTAACCTTGCCAACTTCGTTAAATCAAGATTCCTCACGCTAAACGCTCAGAATGACAGAAAGGAAGAGTCCAACCTCGTTAATCTTGCTAATATTAAGATTCCTCGTCACTTCGTTCCTCGGAATGACAGGTGTGGGGAAATTCCTCATCACTGCGTTCCTTGGAATGATATTTTCTTTTTTTTGTCATCCTGAGCATAGCGAAGGGGATGTCATCCTGAGGAACGGAGTGACGAAGGATCTTATTCCTTATTGTCATTCCGAACGAACGTGAGGAATCCTGTTTTTTACCAACTCTCGCTAACCTCGCTAACCTCGCCAATCTTGCTAATCTTGCCAACTCTCGCTAATCTTGCTAACCTCGCCAATCTCGCAAGATCCTTCGCACTTCGTGCTCAGGACAGGCCCTGCCATTTTTACTAATAATTGTGTTAAAATTTAAATGGACTTTTAATAAATCAGGTTATAAACAATCACATGGTAACTAACCATGTGAAGCAAAAACATATTGGGGAGGTGCTGCGGGGATGTGGCTGGTTATTTTGTTACTGTTGTCAGTATTTTTCATTGTTGTTTCTACCGTTAAATGGCGTCTTCATCCATTCCTGTCATTATTGTTTGCTGCGTTTGCGTTTGGACTTCTTGCAGGCATGAAACCAGTGGATATTATAAATTCGATTAAGCAGGGGTTTGGTGGCACACTTGGAGCAATTGGTATTGTGATTGTTGCAGGAACAATCATAGGCACCTTTCTCGAAAAATCTGGAGGGGCATACACCATGGCGGAAAGTGTTCTTAAAATTACAGGCAAAAAGAACGTACCACTTGCCATGGGAATTATAGGTTATATTGTATCAATACCTGTTTTTTGTGATTCAGGATTTGTTATATTAAGTCCACTTAATAAGGCTCTTTCAAAACGTGCAGGGATTTCACTTGCAGCAAGCGCTATAGCTCTTAGCTTAGGATTATACGCAACACATACAATGGTACCTCCTACACCTGGTCCGATTGCCGCTGCTGGAATCCTTGGAGCAGATCTTGGAGTCGTTATCCTGTTTGGCTTGCTTGTATCCATTCCTGCACTTATTGTTGGATGGCTGTTTGCTGTAAATTCTGGTAAGAAAATAAAAATAGATCCAGATCCAGAACTATCCGAAGCTGATATAAAAAAGAAAATGGAAGATGCACCTTCTTCCTTCAAAGCTTTTACTCCTATAGTTCTTCCAATAATTCTTATTCTTTTTAAATCTATTTCTGATCTTCCTGGAAGACCTTTTGGCGACGGCCTTTTCAGATCTATTATAGGCTTTATTGGACATCCAATAACTGCTCTGCTTATAGGTGTGTTAATCGCCTTTACCCTTCCAAAAAAGCTGAAAAAAGAAATGCTTTCAACAAGCGGTTGGGTTGGTGAAGGTCTTATTAATTCTGCTATAATAATACTTATAACAGCAGCAGGTGGCGCTTTTGGTAAGGTTCTTCAAAATTCCGGTATAGCACAGGTTATTGGTGATACACTTGCGCAGGCAAATCTTGGAATATGGCTTCCTTTTATAATAGCGGCGGGAATAAAAACCGCCCAGGGGTCTTCAACTGTTGCAATAATAACAACAGCATCGCTTATGGCTCCACTTATGGAACCGCTTGGATTTACAAGCACAGCGATAAAAGCATTGGTAGTTGTAGCAATTGGTGCTGGTTCCATGGTTGTGTCCCATGCAAATGATAGTTACTTCTGGGTGGTAACTCAATTCTCCAGAATGGACATTAAACTTGGATACAGGTTGCAGACCCTGGGAACCCTTTTTGAAGGTCTTGCTGCAGCGGTAATTGTGTGGATAATAAGTTTTGCCGTTGTATAAAATCAGGAGGTTATTTATATGACAAAATCACAAAAGATGAGGCAGGAAATATCAGAAATAATAAAATATTCCATCGAAAAAGTTTTGCCAGATGTAGCGGTAAAAGAAGAATTGAATAATTTACAATTGAACAACGTTTACGTTGTGGCTATAGGAAAGGCTTCATGGAGGATGGCAAAAGCCACCGCCGATGTTCTTGGAAAGTGTATCAAAAAAGGTATTGTCATAACAAAATACGGTCATAGTGAGGGTAATATTGAAAAATTCATTATATATGAAGCTGGCCATCCTTTACCAGATGAAAATACGATAAAAGCAACTGATGAAGTATTAAAAATGGTTTCAAATTTAAGTGAAAATGATACTGTTTTGTTCCTTGTATCAGGTGGCGGTTCAGCGCTCTTTGAAAAACCAGCTGAAGGAGTAACTCTTGAAAACATAATGAAAATAACGGATAAACTCATGAAATCAGGTGCCAATATATACGAACTTAACACTGTACGAAAACATCTCTCTCAGGTAAAAGGCGGAAGATTTGCAGAACATGTAGCGCCTGCAAAGCTTAAAGTTCTGGTGCTATCTGATGTTCTTGGTGACAGGCTTGACATGATAGCCTCTGGCCCGGCTTATCCAGACTCAACAACTTCTGAGGACGCACTGTTAATTTTAAAAAAGTATAAGATAAACATAGATGAAAACATAAAACAAGTTATTCTAAGAGAAACACCAAAAAGTGTAAATAATGCAACACATACAATAATAGGAAATGTAGAAAAAGTGTGCCAGGCAGCTGCTTCAAAAGCCATAGAGCTTGGCTATAATCCTATGATATTCACCACAACTTTGCAAGGTGAGGCAAGAGAAGCAGCAAAATTTATAATGTCAATTGCGAAAGAAGTTATTAAAAATAACAGACCAGTTGGTGTTCCAGCAGCACTAATTTTCGGAGGAGAAACAACTGTGCAGGTCAGAGGAAATGGTGTTGGTGGAAGAAATCAAGAGCTTGCACTGGCAGCTGCGCTGGACATAGCCGGAATGAAAAATGTCGTTCTGGCATCGGTTGGAACAGATGGGACAGATGGACCAACAGATGCTGCCGGTGGAATCATTGATGGCGACTCAGTTCAGCGAATGAAAAATTCTGGTGTAAATCCTGTAAAATATTTAGAAAATAACGATTCATATAATGCATTAAAATCGTCTGGAGATTTGTTGATTACCGGTCCAACCGGCACAAATGTAAATGATATAATTGTGGTATTAATCAGTGATTAGAATATTTTCTGTATTATTGAAAGAGGGGCATTACGCTCCTCTTTTGTGTTTAAAATGTCAGGTGCAGGGAGGAAATAATGTCAGATAAAAAACTTCTAAACAGTTTGGTATTTTTTTATATACTGGTATACACAATTTCCTATGTTGCAGTTCCCGCTTTTCACAAATTTTTCAAACCAAAAACAATTTCTGGAACACTGCTTTTAAATTCAGTAGTATTGCTTATGATGTTTGCCGTTATATACACAATAATTAAGATAAACAAAAATGATAAAACTTTTTTTGCAACGCTTGGAATTAGAAAGAAGAATACGTTTTCAAGTTTTTTATTAGCGGAAGCTTTTTCAATACCAATTCTTTTATCCTGGCTTATTGGGGTAAAAGTTGCAGGGATAAATGCCATGTTAGTTGCCGCAAAACCTTCCTGGATTAACATGGAAGATGTGTCGTTCCAATCGTTGTTTTTTGCCATAATTTTATGGACTTTAACAGGAATTATTTCGTTTTCCTTCTGGCAAGCGTTCCCTTATGAACTTATGAATAGTTTTCCATTAAAACTCAAATTAACACTGATCGTAATTTTGTGGAGTGGCTTGTACAACGCTCCCCTTTTATCTGGCAAGTTTGATTTGTTCGATATTGTATTTTTTGGTTTGCTCTTCACAATAGTTTACCATAAAAGAAAAAATAGTATAGGAATACTAATTGCTTACCTTTTAAATGAAAATCCATTGTGGTGGATCATAGCAGCATTGTTTAAACCAAATATTGAAAATGTTTTTCTTATATTGCTGATTTTTAGAGCACTTATATCTTTTGTCTCTATAATATTGATGATTAGATTGAAAAAAACTGCTTCCATTATTTAAACTAACTTTCGCTAACATCACCAAATTAAGATTCCTCGTCACTACGTTCCTCGGAATGACAAAGAGGTAAGATGTCATACTGAGCGTAGCGGAGGATATTTTTTGCCAATCTCGCCAACTCTTGCTAACCTCGCTAGCCTCGCTAATTATAAGATTCCTCGTCGCATACGCTCCTCGGAATGACATAGATGGTTGATTTCTCGCTTTCTTGCTCCTTAGAATGACATTTGCCTTCTTTTGTCATCCTGAGCGCAGCGAAGAATATGTCATCCCGAGGAACGAAGTAACGAGGGGGATGTCATCCTGAGGAGCGAAAGCGACGAAGGGGATGTCATCCCGAGGAATGTAATGACGAGGGATCTTATTTTTCTAACTCTCGCTAACTCTCGCCACCTTTGCAAGTTCTTTCATCGTTTCACTCCTCAGGACAGGTCCTGCCATTTTTACTAATATTTGTGATAAAATTTAAATAGTGATTTTTATTAAAAGATGGAGGGATTTTGTGAAAGTAGATCTGATATTCGCTGAAATTGGTTCAACCACGACAGTTGTTACCGCTTTTTCTGGAATCGGAGATAATCCAGAGATACTTGCTCAAAGCGAGCACTGGACAACTGTAGACCAGGGAGATGTAACAATAGGAATAGAAAATGCTATAAAAAGCTTGAAAAAAAAGCTTGGTGTTGAAAATCTTGATTGGGAAAAATTTGCTGCAACAAGCAGTGCAGCTGGTGGTTTAAAAATGACTGTGCACGGACTTGTTTATGATATGACTGTTCGCGCTGCAAGAGAAGCCGCTCTTGGCGCTGGTGCTGTTATAAAGTATGTAACAGCGGGAAAGATGGATGAGTTTCATCTTGAAAAAATCAAAAAGATCAACCCAAAATTAATTCTTTTAGCTGGAGGAGTTGATTATGGAGAAAAAGACACAGTCATTCATAACGCAAAGCTTCTTGCTTCACTTCCTCTCGATATTCCAATAATATACGCTGGAAATGTAGCAGCCGCCGAACACGTTGAATATATTTTAAACAGCGCGGGAAAAAAGGTTTTTATTACAGAAAATGTGTATCCCAAAATAGATGAGCTAAATGTGGAACCAACAAGAAACATTGTTAAAAATGTTTTTGCAGAGCATATAACACGCGCCCCTGGAATGGAAAAAATTTATGAAATTGTTGATTACAATCTTTTACCCACCCCAGGAGCCGTTATGAAAACCACAGAACTTCTTAACAAAATGTTTGGTGATGTTGTAACAATAGATATTGGAGGAGCCACAACAGATGTTGATTCTGTAACTGAAGGCAGTAATGAAATTCAAGAAATAATGATTTCTCCTGAACCTGTTGCTAAACGAACAGTTGAAGGAGATCTTGGATTGTTTGTAAACGCTCATAATGTTATTGATCTAATTGGAGAGGCTAATCTAAAAAAAGAGTTCGAAGATTACGATAACCTTGTAAACAGAATTTCACCTTACCCGAAAACAGAAAGAGATGAATACTTTATTTCAAAACTTGCATTATACTGCTTCCAGCAAGGTCTCAGAAGACACGTTGGAAAGAAAAAACATCTTTATACTCCTTTCGGAAGAAAATTAGTAGCTGAAGGTAAAGACCTAACTGCTGTAAAATATTTGTTTGGAACAGGAGGTTTTCTCAGTCGCTCAAAATATGCCAAACAAATAATGAATACTATCAACAATTTATCCAGAATGCACCCTATGGAATTGTTGCCTCAATATAAAGTAGAAATCTTTAGAGATAAATATTATATATTCGCTGGAATAGGCGTTATAGCTTCTGAAATCGATTCAGAAACTGCAATTAAACTTTTGAAAATGGATATAGAAAAAATAGGAGGATAGACATTATGGCATACGAAAATGAGAAAGTTTTAGTAGTTCCAACAGATGATGTAATCAAACTTTGTAACGGAAAAATTGGACTTGTTGAGGTAGAAGAGGTAGAAATTTTAAAATTGATAAAAGAAGCGGGTTTTTTTATTGACAGAGAAAAAGCAGAATTTGATGAAACAATAAGACAGGTTATACCTTACATTTTACTCAAAGAGAACAATAAATATCTCTTATTCAAACGAACAAGCGCTCAAGGTGAAAAAAGGCTTCACGGTAAAATTACTATAGGTGTAGGAGGACACATAAATACAGATGACTCTTTAAATCCCATAGATGCATTCAAAAAAGGAATGCAGCGAGAGATAGCAGAAGAAGTCAACGTAAAAGTCTTAAACATGAATTATATAGGAGTTATAAATATAACAGATAACGCTGTGAGCAGAGTTCACGTTGGAGTGTGCTACGAGGCAGAAATAGAATATTATGGACTTGTTGAGAAAGATAAATTTATTGAAATCTTTTCAGAAGCTCCGGAAATTTATAACAAGGAGATGGAAGGATGGAGCAAAGCGGTAGTAAAACACTTAGGGCATATGCAAAAATAAACCTTTATTTAGATGTTATAGGAAGAAGAAAAGACGGCTATCACGATATAATTTCTCTATTTCAAAATATCTCCCTATATGACACTCTTTATATAGAGAAAAAAGATAAAGGAATAGAAATTGAAACAAATGAGCACATCGAAAATAACATATTGTACAGAACCTGGAATATTTTTGCAAACCAGCTTGGAACTCCAGATTTTGGAGTAAAAATTATTCTTGAGAAACGAATCCCTATAAAAGCCGGTCTGGGTGGAGGAAGTGCAGATGCGGCTGCACTTTTAAGATTTCTTGGAGACACAATGAAAATCCCGGAGCATCAACTGTTAAAGGTTGCTGCTATTGTAGGAAGCGATGTCCCATTTTTCTTATATGGAGGTACCGCGATAGTAAAAGGCAAGGGACATATTATAGAAAAATTAAAACCGCTAAGCGGTTATAAGGTAAGGCTTCTTGTAGCCAAAGAAGGAATTTCCACCAGAGACGCGTACGCCACGTTGAAAGAAAAACATTTCAAAAAAAGCACCTGCGAAGTTTATGAACTCTACGAAGCTTATTTTTACAGAAATCTTTCACAAATAAGTAAATGTACATATAACATTTTTGAGCATGTACTTTTACCTGTCTATGAAGAAATAGATGGAAACTTAAAAAAACTCAAGCGTAATTGTATTGCTGCAGCTTTAACAGGCTCAGGAAGCGCTGTTTTTGGAATAAGTCTAACTCAAGGGGATTATGAGTTTGTTAAGAGAGGGGTAGAATATGAAACTTCTGAAATATGAAGAATTAATATTACCCAATAACACATTTCCAAAAACAAAAACATCTGATCAAATAACTCCTTGCGAATCTTTTATAGGACAAAAAAAGGCCTGGGATGCTATAAACTTTGGACTTTCAATAGATTCTAAAGGCTACAATATCTTTGTTGTCGGGCCATCTGGAACTGGAAGAAAGTCATTTGTACTTGAATTAGTAAAAAGTTTTGCCAAAAATAAAAAAAAGCAGGAAGATTTAATATATGTTGTTGATCTCGACAATCCTTACTCTGCTAAAGCAATAGAATTACCCGCTGGATATGGGAAAGAACTAAAGCGTGAAATGTCAAAAATTTCCGAAGAAATTTTTGTAAGGCTAAAAAGCGTTTTTGAAAGTGATGAATATGAGCACAGGAAAAAAGAACTTGAAGATGAATACAGAGAAGTAAGAGAAAAAATCTTAAAAGATTTACAGGAAAAAGCTCTCAAATTAGGTTTTATAGTAAAATTAACACCAACTGGCTTTATCTACATGCCAGCACTGGATGGAAAACCTATTTCAAAAGAGCAATATGAGGAACTTCCCGATGAAAAAAAGCAATATTATGAAGAAGAGGCAAAAAAGGTTGATCATTTAATCTCAGGGACACTTCACAAACTTAGAAAGGTAGATTCAAATTACTCTGAAAAACTGAAAGATCTGGATAAATACGCTTCTCTTTTTGCAATCGAAGAGGTTTTTGAAAAATTAAAAGTCAAGTATAAAAATTATCCAAAACTAGTTGATTATCTGGAAAAACTCAAAGATCATTTTATAAATAATATAGAAAAGATAAAAGGCTCTGAAGAAGGAAAAGAATATATAAAGCATATGTTGAATATTAACCTTTTGGTAGATAATTCTGAAGTTCAAGGAGCTCCTGTAATATTTGAAAAAAATCCGACCTATCCAAATCTTTTTGGAAAAATAGAATATATTTCAAAATTAGGTGTTTTATACACAGATTTTACTATGATTCGCGGCGGTGCTATACATAAAGCAAATGGTGGATATTTAATAATAAACGCGGAAGAAATTTTGAAATACCCTTATGTTTGGGATAAATTGAAAAAAACACTTTTAACTGAAAAAATCCTGATTGAAAACGTAGACATGGCATACGGTTTTAACCCTACAGTATCTTTAAAACCCGAACCAGTTGATGCAAAATTAAAAATAATAATGGTTGGAACCCCAGAGATATATTATCTATTGTACGAGTATGACGAAGACTTTAAAAAATTATTTAAAGTAAAAGTAGAGTTTGATTGGGAAATAGATGTTACTCAAAAAAACGTAAAAGAGTACTATTCCTTTATATCCAGCGTCATCAAAAATAACCAGCTCAAACCCTTTTCTAATAAAGCCCTTCAGAGAATAATCTGGTATTCTATGCGTCTTTCAGGAAGCAGAGAAAAATTATCGATGAAAATGGGGGAGATAGTTAACCTAATGGTGGAAGCAGATTATAAAGCTACCCTAAGAAACGCAAAAATCGTCAGTAAAAAAGATGTAGACAATGCTTTAGAGGCTTATGAAAATCGGGTAAGTCTTATAAGAGAAAAATACGACAAATCCTTGAGAAAATATGAAATAATGATAGAAACAGATGGCAGAGAAGTTGGACAGGTAAACGGTCTTACTGTGACACATCTTGGAGATTATTCTTTCGGCCTGCCTGTAAAAATTACAGCAAAATCATATGTAGGTAACATTGGTATAATAGACATTCAAAGGGAATCAGATTTAAGTGGAAATATTCACAGTAAAGCAGTAATGACTTTAATAGGCTATTTAGGAAGTAAATATGCCAATGAAATCCCATTTTCTCTTGGAGTCTCAATAAGTTTTGAACAGGTTTATGCTGTTGTAGAAGGAGACAGTGCTTCTCTTGCCGAAACAATAGCCATTATTTCTGCTATATCAAAAATCCCTATAAAACAATCAATAGCTATAACAGGTTCTATAAATCAGCATGGAATTGTTCAGCCAATAGGTGGGGTAAATGAAAAAGTTGAAGGATTTTATAGACTATGTAAATATCGTGGATTAAACGGTGAGCATGGCGTTATAATACCTGAAGCTAACGTAAAAAACCTCGTATTAAATGATGAAATTTTAAAAGATATAAAACTTGGCAAATTTAATATTTGGGCAGTAAAAACTGTTGATGAAGCACTTGAAATTCTAACTGAGCTCCCCGCGGGAAAATTGTCATCCAGAGGTACATATCCAAGAGGCAGTGTGAATTATTATGTCACCAAAGAACTAAGAAAAGTGTATGAAAAGCTTGAAGGAAAAGACACTTCAAAAGGAAAAAAGAAAAAAGGGAAAAAATAGTAAAAGTATTTGGGAGGGATTAATTTGCGAATACTAAGCGGCATGCGACCTACAGGAAAACTTCATATAGGACACCTTTTTGGTGCATTAAATTCCTGGATAAAGCTTCAGGAAGAGGGCAACGAATGTTTTTATTTTATTGCAGATTGGCATGCACTTACCACGCACTATAACGATACAGAAGAGATAACAAAAAATTCTTTTGAAATTGCAAAAAGCTATATCGCAGCTGGAATTAACCCCGAAAAATCCATAATTTTTATACAATCAGAAATAAAAGAGCACGCCGAACTTACTTTGCTTTTCTCCATGTTCGTGTCCGTGTCTCGCCTTGAGAGAGTTCCCACGTACAAAGAATTAAAGCAACAACTGAGTGATAAAGATTTATCAAATGCGGGTTTTTTGATTTATCCTATATTACAAGCTGCAGATATTTTAATTTACAGAGCTGACGGGGTACCAGTTGGAGAAGATCAGGTATATCATATAGAACTGACCCGAGAAATTGCCAGAAAATTCAATTATTTATATGAAAATGTGTTTCCTGAACCAGAACCAATACTATCAAAAATCACAAAATTGTTAGGGGTCGACGGAAGAAAAATGAGCAAAAGTTATGGAAACATAGTGCCGTTAATTGCCACTAAAGAAGAACTGAGAAAAAAGATAATGCCAATGATAACTGATCCAGCAAGAAAAAGGCGCACTGACCCTGGAACACCTGAAAAATGCCCTGTCTGGGATTATCATAAGGCTTTTGGAATAACAAAAGAAGATGCCCAATGGGTAAAAAATGGTTGTACAACAGCCTCTATTGGTTGTGTTGACTGTAAAAAACTCCTACTAAAAAATATGTTATCAACTCTTGAACCAATCTGGGAACGATACGATAAGTTAACCAATGAGTACGTAAAAGATGTTATTTGCGAGGGAAATAAACGTGCAAAAGAAGAAGCACAAAAAACTATGGAATTAGTGAGAAATGCAATGAAATTAGATTATACAAAATATTTAAAATAAAATAACTGAAATATCGCATCGTTTTGTGATAAAATATAAATACAAATTAAATAGGATGGTTAATTGGGGGCAAACCATGGGGGAGTGGCTTTTAAATAACTGGGATAAAATTTTCTGGAGTTTTATAACAATCATTATTTCTCTTTTTATATACAAATACATATTAAAAGTTCTCAAAAAAACTTTAGAAACTTTTGGAAAAGATTTAAGAGCACCAAAAACTGTTCAATTTTTCATAGGTATTATCATAGCAGTTTTTGCCATTTTTGCACTCCTGAGTATATGGAACGTAGACCTTCTCCCTTACATAACCGGACTTGGAATATCAAGTATTGTCGTTGGGCTTGCTCTTCAAGAGCCTTTAGCGAATTTTGTTTCGGGAATACTTGTTATTACAACGCGAAAATTGTTTGAAGGAGAAGTTGTAGATGTAAATGGTATAGTAGGTTCTGTTCAGGAAATAAAAATGAATCATTCGTTAATAAAAACATTCGATGGAAAACTTATTTACGTTCCCAATAGAGCTGTCTGGAACGGAATAGTAACAAAGTTCTGGCCAGGTCCAATAAGACGAATTACTATGGAAATAGGTGTCTCTTATGATTGTAATCTTGAAAAAGTAGTAAAAATTCTCCAACAAGCTCTTGATGAAGAACCTCTTGTTGTAAAAAACAATACAGTTAGTAATTTCGTGGCTTTCAAAAGGTTTGGTTCAAGCTCAATAGATTTTACTGTTTATTTCTGGGTGGAAAGAGCCAATTATTTTGATGCTGTTAACTCTCTTGCCTTTCGAATAAAAAATCTCTTCGATAAAGAAAACATAGAAATACCGTACACACAAATAGATCTTCACATAAAAAATGAAAAATATCTTTAAAAAATTCCGTATCTTATGAGGAGGTGAAAAAATGTTCAAAAACTTAAGTGTAAGAGCAAAACTATGGTTGCTGGTTCTTGTTGCCTCTGTTATACCTTTGTCAATAGTCTCATACATTTCAATATACAACTCATTTAAGATAGGTAGAGATTTAGGTGAACAGGCTCTTGTATCTATTGTAGAAAGTGGAACACAGGGTTTTGAAAGCTTTTTAATGGGATACACTCACCTTGTAAAATTTCTATCCACAGATGCCAATGTAGTTGGTGTATTTGAAAATAAGTATGGAGAAGATGTATGGATGTTAAAAACTTTCCAGAACGCAAAAGAGCAGTACAAAGAAGCTCTGTATGTATACATTGGTTTAGAAGATGGTAGATTTTATATATACCCAAAAGTTGATCTTCCCGAAGGATATGATCCAAGAATAAGACCATGGTATAAAAAAGCCATGGAAAATAAGGGAAAGGTGATAATTACAGAACCATATATCGATGCTGCGTCTGAAAATATAGTGATGACAGTTGCAAAAACGGTGACTTCGAACGGGAAAGTTGTTGGAGTTGTTGCAATAGATTTTAACGCAGCTGATCTTGCAAATACATTACTTTCAGCTAAATTCGGAGACGAGGGTTATAGCTATCTTCTTTCAGAAAATGGAGTGACATTGTTACACGTTGATACAGAAAAAATAGGAAAAAGCGTAGCCGAAGCTGACTGGTTTAAAAAAATCTCAAATAGCAGCAGCAAAATAGGAACAATTTCTTATAAACTTGATGATGGCAAAACAAGAATTGCCGCTTTTTCAAAACTCAGCAATAACTGGATTTTTGTTTCAGTAGCCACAAAAGCGGCGGTAAATGAAA
Organism: Thermosipho ferrireducens; assembly: GCF_017358165.1. NCBI lineage: Bacteria > Thermotogati > Thermotogota > Thermotogae > Thermotogales > Fervidobacteriaceae > Thermosipho > Thermosipho ferrireducens. The sequence goes on from NZ_CP071446.1 coordinate 240,061, forward strand.
GGGCTACAAAAATTATGATAGTACTGCTCAGCGTTTCATTAGCTGTTATAATCCTGGCATTTCTCTTTGGAACATCTTTGAGCTCTGGTATTGTAAAACCTATAAAGAAAGTTATGATAGCTGTTGAAAATCTTGGAAAAGGTGATTTAACAACAAGAGTTGACTGGAACTCAAAAGATGAGCTGGGAAAAATGGCAAAAGCTTTAAACAACGCTGTTGAAAATCTTTCAGAACTTATAGGTGAAGTGGGAAGCGGAATGGATAGGCTGAAAAACACTTCTGAAAGTCTGAACAATGTGGCTGAAAAACAGGTTGAAGAGGTTAAAGCATTTGTTAGCAACATAGAAGAAATAAATTATGAAGTTCAAAACACTTCATCCGCCATTGAACAAACTTCAAGTGGCGTTGAAGAAGTGGCCGCAAGTGCACAGAATGTATCTAAAACCTCTCAAAATCTAACAGATAAAGCTTCTCAGGTTGCAAGTGCCGCGCAGGAGAGTGAAAAAGCTATTGATACCATAGTAAAAACAATTGAAAACATGAAAGAACGTTCAACCACCATGGCAAACAAAGTGGAAGAACTGTCATCCAACGCCAAAAATATAGGGGAAATAGTTGAAACAATTTCAAGCATAGCAGAGCAAACGAATCTTTTAGCGTTAAATGCCGCGATTGAAGCGGCAAGAGCTGGAGAAGCTGGAAGAGGCTTTGCCGTTGTAGCAGATGAAATTAGGAAATTAGCAGAAGAAAGTAAAACTGCTACTGAAAATATAACAAACATATTAAAAAGCATTCAAGAAGGTGCAGAATCAGTAAGAAAAGAAACCGATAGTATGGTTGACATCGTCAATGAAGCAAGTCAGGAAACAAGAGGCATAGCGAAAAATTTAAGAGGAATTCTTGGGGAAATAACCAACATATCTGAATTAATTGAAAATCTTGCAGCAGTTGCCCAGGAACAAAGCGCCGCAGCAGAAGAAATGGCAAGCGCAATGGATGTTGCAAGCAAAAATATTATGAACATTTCCGATAAAATGGGAGTAGTAGTTTCAGGAGTAAAACAACAGGAAGAAATAGCAAAACAAGTAAGCAACGCAGGAGAAGAACTCTCTGAAGTAGCTAACAAATTGTATGAAAGAGTAAACAAGTTCAAAATATAATAGCAAATCTATCTCTGTTTTAACCAACCGTTTGGCTTTTGCCAAACGGTTGGTTTTATTTATCAAAAATTAACCCTCGCAAGATCCTTTATCACTATGTTCATCAAGACAAACCTTGCCGATTATAAGATTCATCGCCTTCACGCTCCTCGGAATGACATTTTCTTTTTTTGTCATCCTGAGCGTAGCGAAGGATCTTGTTTTTTACCAACCTCGCTAACTCTCACTGTTTTTTGTCATTCCGAACGAATGTGAGGAATCTTATTCTTTTACCAATCTCGCCAACCTTCGCTAAATACAAGATTCCTCAATGACACCTTTTTCATGTCATCCCAAAAAACAAAAAATGGACTGCCCCCCGAAAGTGAAACAAATAAAAAAAGACTTATTTAACCCGGCTTCTATACTCTATAGGAGTCAGGCTATTTAAATTGGCACTAATAAAGTTTTTATTGTACAACCTGTATGTGGCATATATTTTTCTTTTTACAAAGCTATGTATTGATATTACGAATTTTATAGAAATTCATATAAAAATATACAAATTTTATATAATTCCATGTAAAATTAGATAAAATTAGATAAAATTAGATAAAATTACATAAATTCACATGAATTTACGTATTTCAAGCTTATTTTTATTCAATTTTTGAAACAGAGCCCAATTCTCTGGGTCTGTTTCAAAAATAGGAAGGAAAAGGTATAGAAAAAAAGCAAGGGAGATGTTATAATCTCCCTTGCTATGAGAAGAAGAAACATAAAGAAGATATTCAAACTTATCCAAAAATTCTACAAAAATATTTTACCACAACTTCCCCAAAAATCTACCAATAGGGGGAGGCCTAGGAAATATTCAGATGTATTAATACTTTCATTAGCAGTTCTTAAAGAACTGTTGGGACTTTCATTCAGAGAGACATTAGAAATAGGTACAATGTACTTTAACAAAGTTCCATCACTCAGGGACTTTCATTACAGGGTTCTTCAGTTAGAAGAGATTATAAAACATCTTATAAACTTCATACACGACACACTCCAGTGTGAGATAGAGAGTATTATAGTAGACGGTACAGGAATAGGGTTTAAGAAACATACTACCTTGAACTGGATGAGAGGCACATATGTAAGACAGATAAAGAACCACGTTAGATGTGAAGTAGTGTTAACAAAAGGAAAATACAAACTTTTTCAGTATGTGGAAGTGGGAAAAGCTTATTCAAGTGAAATAAAACTTCTAAAAAAACTATTGAAAAAGATAGAACTCAAGGGAAAGAAATTCATAGCAGACAAGTTGTACGATGTTAAATGGTTGAGGGAGTATCTGAAAAAAAGAGGAATAAAAGAGGTAATAAAAATAAGAAAAAGAGCAATAGGCAGGAAAGAAGTAGATTATGAAGAATACAAAGAAAGGAACGAAATAGAAGGACTATTTGGAAACATAAAAACAAAGCTTGGGGGATATGTATACGCCTACAGAGAGGACATGGCAAGGATACAGGCACTAATAAAGTTTTTATTGTACAACCTGTATGTGGCATATATTTTTCTTTTTACAAAGCTATGTATTGATATTACAAATTTTATAGAAATTCATATAAAAATATACAAATTTTATATAATTCCATGTAAAATTAGAAAAAACGCATAAATTCACATGAAATTCATAAAAAAATTGTATATTTCAAGTTCATTTTTCTTATTCTTATACGATTTTTGAAACAGGGCCCCAATTCTCTGGGTCTGTTTCAAAAATAGGAAGGAAAGGTATAGAAAAAAAGCAAGGGAGATGTTATAATCTCCCTTGCTATGAGAAGAAGAAACATAAAGAAGATATTCAAACTTATCCAAAAATTCTACAAAAATATTTTACCACAACTTCCCCAAAAATCTACCAATAGGGGGAGGCCTAGGAAATATTCAGATGTATTAATACTTTCATTAGCAGTTCTTAAAGAACTGTTGGGACTTTCATTCAGAGAGACATTAGAAATAGGTACAATGTACTTTAACAAAGTTCCATCACTCAGGGACTTTCATTACAGGGTTCTTCAATTAGAAGAGATTATAAAACATCTTATAAACTTCATACACGACACACTCCAGTGTGAGATAGAGAGTATTATAGTAGACGGTACAGGAATAGGGTTTAAGAAACATACTACCTTGAACTGGATGAGAGGCACATATGTAAGACAGATAAAGAACCACGTTAGATGTGAAGTAGTGTTAACAAAAGGAAAATACAAACTTTTTCAGTATGTGGAAGTGGGAAAAGCTTATTCAAGTGAAATAAAACTTCTAAAAAAACTATTGAAAAAGATAGAACTCAAGGGAAAGAAATTCATAGCAGACAAGTTGTACGATGTTAAATGGTTGAGGGAGTATCTGAAAAAAAGAGGAATAAAAGAGGTAATAAAAATAAGAAAAAGAGCAATAGGCAGGAAAGAAGTAGATTATGAAGAATACAAAGAAAGGAACGAAATAGAAGGACTATTTGGAAACATAAAAACAAAGCTTGGGGGATATGTATACGCCTACAGAGAGGACATGGCAAGGATACAGGCACTAATAAAGTTTTTATTGTACAACCTGTATGTGGCATATATTTTTCTTTTTACACAGTTGTGGAATGATATTACAAATTTCATAGAAAATCATATAAAAATATACAAATTTTATATAATTCCATGTAAAATTAGATAAAATTAGATAAAATTACATAAATTCACATGAAATTCATAAAAAAATTGTATATTTCAAGTTCATTTTTCTTATTCTTATACGATTTTTGAAACAGGGCCCCAATTCTCTTGATTTTTCTATTTAGTTGTGATAAAATACGATACGGACACTATGGGAGGTCGTCTAATGGCAGGACTGCGGACTCTGGATCCGCCAGTGGTGGTTCGAATCCACCCCTCCCAGCCAGGATAATAAAGAGGCCCTTGGAGGGCCTCTTTTTATTTAAGCGCTTTTTTCAGGGCAGATACAACTTTTTTGTCTAACTTTCCTTTTTCTGAGTCTTCGAATAAGATTTTTAAAATTTTTTCTTTAGGCCATGGCTCTTTATATGGTCTTTTTGTTGCAAGTGCGTCGTATATATCAGCAACTCCTATTATTCTTCCGTATAAAGATATTTCGCCGTTGCTCTTTCCGTTAGGATAACCTGAACCATCTAATTTTTCATGGTGTTCCAGGGCACCTGATATTATCTCTTTTGTGGTGTACTTAATTTTTGAGATAATTTCTGCTCCAATAGTTGTATGTGACTGTATGACTTTAAACTCTTCTTTAGTTAGCTTCCCGGATTTGAGTAAAATATCATCGGGAACTCCAATTTTCCCCACATCATGTAATATAGCTGAGATTTCAAGTTTTTCCAGATCATTCTCAGATAAACCTAAAACCTGACCAATTTTCAAAGAATAGTCTGCAACGTTTTTTGAATGATCATGAGTATATTTATCACGTTTATCTATTGCCGTAGTTATTGCTAAAATTATGTTTTTAAATAATCTGCTCATTCTTTCGTACTCCCAGGTGCTAAGGAGTTTTTTTCCAATTAATCCTGCAAAGATTTCTATAACTTCAGCATCTTCTTTGCTAAAACCCATATCCTTATTGAGGACCTCGATTACACCTACCTTTTTTTCTCCAGCCCATATAGGAGCACCTACTATATTTTTTGTGATAAACTTTGCTGCTTTGTCTACACCTTTGAAATGTTTCTTTTCTGACTCTAAATCATTGAAAATCATGACTTTTCCTTCAAGAAATATTGTGCCTGCAATAGATTCCATTGGCACAGGTATACTTTCTATTTTTCCACTCGCTTCTCCCACAGTAACCATAAATTCCAGATGATCTTCTTTGAATAATAAAATGGAGGCTGCTTCTGCTTTAACCAATGAGCAAATGTTTGATTGTATAGCTTTCAGCAAACTCGACAGCCTTATTTTGCTGTTTAATTGCGCAGCAACAAAAGGAACTTTTTCTTTTGGTGTTAAAACTTTTAGATGTTCTTTTTTTGCTTCTGGAAGTACAATGTTTAAAATATTGATATTTACATCTGGAAATAGAAGGTAAAATTTTACATCTTCTATATTTACTACATATTCAGACGCTCTTCCAACTAACTTTTGAGAATGTTCATATCCTTCTATCCAGAAAGGAGCGTACAAAAATTCACCTCCAGATGTCGGCGCCAATTATTACACCTTTTTGCCATTCAGTTCCAGTCCACTCAAAAATTATTCCGCCTGTCAGGTTCTCCCCAAGAAGTGGGTAGGTTATTTTTACAGTACATATGGTATCCGGACTTAAAAATTCTCCAAATGGTGTTTCATCGTAATAATATGCTGTAATAAACAAACCACTGAATGCACCTATTTGAGGTACAATTGCTCTTGCTTCACCTTCAAGTGTTGGACTGGATTCGGAAGAAAGTAATCCGCTCAAGTAAAATCTTCCAGCTGCGTATGACGTTTCAAAGTCAAATCCTACTAAGTAGCCTGCTCCTCCAGGATTGTCCATTCCCTGTAATGTGTTGTTAAGCTTATTTGTGCTGTAATTTCTGTTGAATATGTATGGAACAAAGCCATCCATTGTATAGTAAACACCAGCGGTTACGTTGGCAACCCATAACTTTCCATATAAACCTGCGAATCCTCCAAATGTTGTTAACTCTTCTCCCGTTTCTACAGAAACCTCAACTCCGAGTCTAAAATCACCAAAAACAGGTTTCCTGAGCGAGAGAATAGCGGCAAGTTCTACAGGGGTTGCAGAATTTAATGTGTAAACATTGCTTGCTTCCATGTCGTAGACTACTCCAAGTCCAAGCTCTGTTTCTCCAATTAAAGGAAGAGCAAAATTCAATACTACTTCTCCAAAATATACACTATCTGATTGTACAAACTCTAATGGATAGATTTTTGTTAATTCGTATGGCACATGTACATAAAAGTTAATTTCTCCTAAGCTTAACTGAAGATCAAATGCCCTGGCAGTAGGTTTGTAATAATCTCTCATTGTAAAGCCCATTCCCAGAGACATTGGTGCCATGTTGCCATATCTAAATGCCATAGGTCCTATATTTAGTCCTATTGAGTTTAACGTGAAAGCGTTTATTATGTTAGTACTTGGTGTGCTGGATGGTTGACCAAAGTATAATTCTCCACCAACTTCTGTAGCATACGCCGTGAATCCTATACCAAGACTTACCGGTCCAATGTTAAATTCAGGAGCAATTGAGTATACAAAATAGTTTTGACCATCCTTGTTTACAGGTCCTATGGACATAGGTGGTATTGCTGCAACTGGTTGTGCTGGAGCCTGAGGTTGAGTAACTTTTTCAGGGATTTCTTCAGGTTTCTTTTCAGGTTCTTCAACAGGTGGTTTTTCTACTTCAGGTTTTGTTTTTATGAATTTTTCTTCAGGAACTTCCACAGGCGCTGGTGGAGCGAAAACAGGTCCTATGCTATATCCAGCGGGAACTGGTAGAATTTTTCCATCTGCAAAGTAAGCAAAAACTTTTCCTTCATATGTCATTATTTTTGCCTCTCCTTCCCGGTTAACCACGGCAAATCTTGTACCTCTAACACCTGCTGTGACACTTCCCGTTTTAATTTCGAACTTTGATCCAGAGACGAGAAATTTTTCGACTACGTTGTATGTATCGCCTTTTTTGAGTTCTATAGAGATTGCAACTTTTCCATTAGCAAATTTGAGTTCTTTAAATAAGACCTGTGAATTTTCAAGGATTTTTGATATACTGCCATCTGGAAATTGTATCTCCACGTAAGAATTTTGCATGGTTAATAGTTCATCGCCTTCTGAAAGTATTGTATCCATGGTAAGAGCTTCCCATATATCTGAGTTTGCTTTTTTAAATGCTACAGTTCCTGAAAAATCTTTAATTTTAGCCGTTGCTGTTTCAAGTTCTTCTTCCTGTGGTTTTACAAAGTACAGTGTAACTTTGAAGATTTCTTCTGCGTATGAAAAACTAATTGTCTCTGAACCTTCAACCAATGGTGCCAGATATTTTACATTTGCTTCACCATCAACGTTTATCCCCTCGAATATAATCTCTGGATTTTCAAATCCACCGACGTTGAAGTCTACGTTTACGTTTCCAGCAATCGGATTTCCAGAATCATCAGAAAGAGTTATTTTAATGTTGACTTCAGAACCAATGTACACCTGCGTTGCATCAGGAATTACTGATAACCCGGCAAAAACTGTAAAGCTCAATAGCATGAGGAAAAATACCATGCTCTTTTTCATAACATCACCTCCAGTAATATTACTGTGAAAATTGCTGACAAAGTCCAGGATAAAACCTGATGTTTTTTAAATGTGTAAATAGCTAACACACCTGACACTATTATATATATTCCATAAGATAAACCACCAAATACGTAAAACAACGGGGCAATGGCTCTGAAGAAATACCCATACAAATCTCTTTTATAAATACCTCCCCCGTTCAGGAAGTGGGTAAATATACCAAGAAGATACGCGTTAAATATAGCAACGGAAATAACCGCTGCAATTTTGTCTGGAATGAAAAAGTTACTTTGTTTAAATACGGGAAGTACTATTAATAAGCTTAGAACATGTAAACTCTGATCGAAAATATAATAGTATGTTGTCCTGGAGAATTTTTTACGTCTAAAATAAAACTTAAATAAATCAATGAAAAGATGCATGAGTGCAACCAAAGACACAGCTATTAAAGTTTTTCTATTGAAATCCAATCCTAATATTACAACGAGTTGGCTTAGAAATATTATTCCTATATGAATTATCAAAACATTTAATCTTTTTGATTTGCCTCTTGCTATCCAGCTATTCTGAAAAACGTAATCTCCTACAAGATGCCCGAGAAAAAGGTGAATAAATTTGCTCATAACGATTTTTTCATCTCCTCTAATATGGTGTCAGAAAATTTTCCTTTTAATTTTTCGATTTCTTTTTTCAAATCTTTTTCAGGATAATTAGCCAATTCATCAACAAGTCCTACTATCTGGGCTATTAGCGGAACTTTTTTAACCTTTTTAGGTCCGCTTCCGTCTATTCGCTCATGATGAAATAATACAGCATCTAAAATCTCACCAGGAATTCCTTCTATTTTGTTTAATATTTCATATCCAAAGTCTACATGTTTTTCAACAAGTTTTTGTTCCTCTTCTGTTAGTGTTTGCTTTTTGAAAACTTTATCGGGTACTCCTATTTTACCTATATCGTATACCTGAGCACATAGTCTCATTAATTCTTTATCAAAACCAAATTTTTCGCCTAATTTTATGATATTGTTTTCAATAAATTTTCTCTTTTCATTTTCAATTTCAACTCTTCTTCCAAGGGCTTCTGCAAGAGCAGACATAGTACTTTTTAAAAGTTCTGATATTCTATGCCTTATTATTAATCCTTCCAGAATAGAGACTATAGTATCAGAAATTGTTAGAAAATTTAAAACAAATTTTGTATTTAAATTACCATAAATTTTCAATTTTCCCAGTACTCCAGATGAACTACTTTTTATAGGAAAGTTCATGCAATTATCTTTTATTTCAAAGTTATCTTCCTTCTCTTCATATTCTACATTAAAAATGCCATATTTTTGCCAGCATTTTTGAGCATTGTGTAAAAACTCTTCAAGGTTTTCAACATTTACTATGGTAGTAACACTTTCTAAAGCAAATTCTGGATCAAAAACTCCCAATTCTGAAGCAAGAAGGTTAACGACATAACCTGGCGGAATCTGATCATAAATTTTTATATGAAACTTTTCATCTTTTAGTTCTAAAATAAGAGAATTTCCAGCTTTTCCAGAACCATTTATGGTAATACTGTAACCCTGGTCAAATATATGATTTAGTATCTTAAACATTATTTTTTTTAACTCCTTTCAACTCATAAAGTTTTAAAGGTTTACTTTTTCCTTTAACGGAAAATTCACCAAGATATTTAAATTCAAAATTTTTAGTGTTTTTTACTATAACATCTGAAACTATTATGTCAGCATCCAGCTCCCTTGTGAGATGTTCCATCCGGGAACAGGTATTTATTGTATCTCCTATGGATGTATAGTCCATTCTAAACGGTGCTCCTATGTTTCCTACAACTGCTGGACCAAAATGTATTCCAATGCCACTATCAAGGTTGATTCCCATTTCTTCATTGAAGCGGTTAAGTTCCTTTCTCATATCAAGAGCACATTTTAAGGCCCTTTCAATATCATTTTCATACGAAACAGGTGCACCGAATATAGCCATAATAGCATCACCTACAAACTTGTCGATAGTTCCGCCGTATTTATTTCTTATAACCTCACTCATACGTGTTAAGTATCCATTCAGGATTTTTACAACTTCTTCAGCAGACTTTTTTTCTGATAGGGATGTGAATCCCTTCACATCTGAAAACAGTACCACTATTTCTCGATTTTCTCCGCCAAGTTCTAATTTTCCTTTTTTCACAAGATAATCTGCTACAGTGTCAGGTACATATCTGTACAAATATTCTTTCATTTTCTTTTTTTCTCTACTTTCGCGTAAAAGATTCATACTTAATCCTACAGTACTCAATGTTACAGAAGAAAAAATGGAATAAAAAACGTCCATATAATATTGATTCAAAAAAAGATAGTATCCCAGAAGTAAAATAGCAGGTACTATTAAAAAAGCCAGGATGTTCCATCTAATTTTCTTTTTCATGAGAAATATATCAACTAAAATTAACGAACCAATTAAAATTATTATTCTTATCCACATGGGAGCTCTTATGAGGGTATCTCCGCTGATCATGTTTTGAATAGCTGTGGCGTGTATATAGACTCCTGGTGTATTGTTTGAAAAGGGAGTTATTCTCAAATCGTACAGACCTTTGGCAGTTGCAGTGTATCCAATCAAAACGATTTTATTTTTAAAGATTTCATTTGGGAAGTTTCCAGTCTCAACGTCGTAGAAAGGAATCTCTTTAAAAACTCTATCTCCATAATAAAATAATCTAAATAATCCATTTGAATCAAATCTAATTTTTCTTTTATCTAAATCAACCGTTTTAGTTTTGAAATCTACAGTTAAACTTTCTAAATTTTTTCCAAAATATAAAGCGGCAGCCATTACATCCATATGGGGTAAAAATCCAGATGTTAGTCCAACTTCCTGAGCCCATACTTCTTTTATAAAAAGTGGCAGGCTTCTAACGACACCATCTATATCTATTTCACCTATTTCATATGTAGCAGAAGGAACAACTGCGGATAATTTGGATATCGGTGGTCTTACTTTATATATACTAATTGGTGTTATTAGCCGCAAATTTCTGAAATTTTTCATTTTGTATGTATAATTTAAATAAGAAGTATTGTTTAAGAGTTTCTCTTTAATTTTTTCGTTATACCTTTCATATGTTTCTTTGTCATTTATAAGATATGTTCCAAGTATAACATTTTTATATCTTAACAGAATACTTGCAAAATATGTGTCATACTTTGGATTTACTTCATCATTTTCGGTAAAGGAAACATCAAAGACAACAGCTTTTGCCCCTGCTTCAAATAGCTTTTTTACGACTTTTCCATAATGATATCTGGACCAGGGCCATACATCTCCTTCTGCTTCTAACGATGTTAGCGAGTACTCATCAATTCCAACTATTAAAACGTCAGCGTTAATTTCGATATTTCCCCTCATTCTATACATTAAATCCATGATTTTTAATTCAAAAAACTCAATCCATGGAAGTTGTAAAAAATACACCAATATATACCCTGCTATTAAGGCAATAGAGAGAATATAAATTATTTTCGATTTCAAGGTTTTGCACCTTCTTAATAAATTTCTTTTATCAAATTATACCATATACTGCATTTCACAGAAAAACAGGTTGGTCTATTTCAAGGTGTGCTCCCCCATTTTTTCTTCCCCGGATTAAGACGAGTTCTGCTTTCTTGCCATAAGCAATACACATTTGTTGAGGGATGAGTTTAAACTTTTGAAGTGTTTGAAAATAATCAGGCAAACGGTATGGAGCGATTATGGTGACAAATGTTCCTCTGTTTCTTAAAAGATAACTTGCCGTTTCCACAAAGTTTTTGAGAGTTTCTTTATTAGCTGTTCTGGCAGTTTTTCTTAAATAATTGTTGCTTGCTGGACCTAAATGATATGGGGGATTAAAAATCACCATATCAAATTGTTCTGGCAACATTCTTTTTTTAATATTTTTAACGTCTTCATTTAAAAAATTGATATTGTTTAGTCTGTTCATTTTTATTCCTGCATTTGCTGCTTCAACAAGTTCTTTTTCTTTTTCTATCCCTGTAACTTTTAAGTTGTACAATATTTTCAATCCAAATGTTACAAATCCTGTGCCACTTCCAAGTTCTACTACATTTTTTACATCACTTGTTGGTTTTGAATACCATAACAAAAGAACCGACGCATGTGTCGGTTTATGTCCAGGAAAGTCTATAACTTTTATATTGCGTCCTAAATTTTTATCAAAAGGTGGTAGCTTTATCATCTAACAAAATCCACCAGCGTTTTTTGTAAAACCTGAGCAGCTGATTTCAAAGCAGCTTGAAGTACAGATTGTTCCATAGATAGATCAGTAAGAACCTTTGTCAAGTCCGCATCCTGTTCTTTTGAAAGGTATTCAGTTAAAAATGTATTAACATCGGTGATTCTTTTATTAACTAATTCCAGGGTTCTCGATGTTGCACCTACTCGTGCAAAATGTTCCATTACTGAGTTTTCCAGAGTTATAACTTCCTTTAACGTGATGTTTGACAGCTTTTGTTCGTTCCCTTCCCTTAAAGCTTTTATAGCATCATCTAATACAGTAAATGCACTTTTTCCTGTCTTTAATTTAAACACATCGTGTACTGTTAAACCATATTCTAATTTATATCCCATTACATTTACTTTTCTTTTTACATCTGCAGAAATTGGTGTTTGAATTTCACCTTCTTTTACAGGTTGCAAATCTGATCTTGCACCACCGAAAATGTACTCGTCACCAAGTTTTGTGTTTGCAATTTCTTCAAGATGTTCTTTTAATTTTTCAAGTTCTTGAGCAATACTTTCCCGCTCTGCCACATCATTTGTCCCGTTAGCACCTCTTACAATTAGTTCGCGAATTCTTTGATACACAGATGAAAGTTCCTGGAGTGTAGTATCATATATATTTACAAAGCTTTGAACGTGTTCTACATTCCTTTTGTACTGTTTTAGTTCTCTCATTCTACTTGAGATGTTTGAGGCTCTTGTTGCAACAACAGCATCATCGCTTGGATATTGAACCTCTTTTCCGGAAGACAACTTATCATGAAGCTTTCCTATTCTGTACAGACTATGCTGAATATTAAACAATGTACGTTCATTTATCATTCCATTGGTGATTCTCATAATCTATCTACCTCCCAACTATCTTCCCACAACTCCTAGTCTATCAATAACTCTTCCTATCATTTCATCCACCGCAGTCATTACTCTTGCTGAGGCGTTGAACGCGTGCTGAAATTTAATCATATTAGCCATTTCTTCGTCAAGAGATACACCTTTAACTCTTTCGCGCTCACCGTTTATTTCTTTCATTAGAATATCTGTATTATCTTTCATTTTAGTCGCTGTTTCACCTTCAACGCCCATCTCGGCTACTATTCCTCCTAAAAATTCCGCAAAACTTTCTTTTCCACTTCCAAGAATTTTATCATTGCGCATTTGAGATAAAATTTCCATAATAGTTGTATTTGCCTGGCCTGTTGGAGAAAAGACTTTAGCATCCCATGTGGTGTTTGGCTCTACCTTTCCAAAATCTACAGCAACTGTTTCAGGATTAGCTTTTACTGTTGAGTTCACAGAAAATTTTTCTACAAATCTATAAGGTTCATTAGGTAAAATTTCATCTACGAATAAGGTGTCAGCTTTTGCATATTTTTCTCTTTGTTCTTCAGGAGATTGGAAAGGGTCAAGAAACACATATCCATCGTCCCAATCATTTGTTGGGTCGCTATCCGGATCAATGAACCCCATTGCTGCAAAGAACGCTTCAGGTCCCTTTATCACTTTGCCTATTTTGAAATTCATTGATTCTGTTCCCCTGATTACAAGCTTGTTGTGTGGTGTTAAATCAAAGAGGATACCCGTTCCTACGTCGTTTAATTGTTTGACAAGATCTTTCAATGTAAGTTGGGTGGGGTCTATTTCTATTTCAGTTGCACCTATGGTAATTTTAAATGTATCGGAACGTCCAAGAATATTTTCTAAAGTTTCTTTATTTGTATCCAGAGCTTTATATGTTTCTGTGTGTAAGTTTACCTGGGTAAATAATCCATCAGAATCTTGAAAAGAAATTTCTTTGTAATTAAAATTGTTTTTTGATGTGGGAATAATCAATAATTTTCCGCCATGAACAAAAGCATTTACATCAGAGCCAAAATTGGTGTTTATGTCATTTGCAAGGTCATTTATCGTGTAACTGTCTGTTACATTAACATTTATAGTGTTTCCATTTATACCAATAGTGTACGTTCCAGTTTGGGGATTAAAATCGTTAGCATTTATCACAAAAATGTCTACATCTTTTGTATCAAATCCCATTGTTTCAAACATGTTTCCGTTAAAGTCAAGTGCCAACGTATTTCTAAGGTTATCACTACTTGTCATTTTTAGAAGGTACTCCCCGTTTCCATGTGTCTCAATGCTATATGAAAACCACGCACCTGGATCTGCGGACACATAATTGATAAAGTCCTGCACGGTATCTCCAGCGTTAACATTTATGGCTATAGTCTGACTGTTTCCATCAAAAAAGACTATGGAGCCTTCATCAATAAATGTTTTTGTTGAAATATCTGCTACTTTTGCTCTATTGCTCATTCCAACTATATTATTTATTGGTCCTGATTCTACACGTTTTGAGCCCGCTAATCTAAATAGAACAGCGTTGTTTATGTCATCTGCTTCTGGTTCTGTGAAAAATCTAAGGCCGGTAACACTTCCGTCTGAATTGAACCCATCACGGTGGATTAAATTAAACTTATCTGATAAATAAAGTGCAAATTCATCAAGACGGTTCATATACTTAACAATAGTTTTGTCTCTTAAGTCTAAGATGGCTCTTAGTCTTCCATTGTAAATATCTACTTTTGAATTTCCTACAAATATTTCTTTAAATCCTTTTCCATAAGGTCTATCGAGGACCCTAAGTTTGTTTACATCGCTGCCAGTTAAAACTATCTGATCACCTATCCTTAAATTAATTTGCCCGGACGCATCTTTTGTGTAAGAAATATCTGCAAGTTTCGAAATCTCATCAAGAATTCTGTCTCTTTCATCCAATAAGTCATTTGGGGTAGTCCTCAGTGCCACTGACAACCTTACTTTTGAGTTTATATCAGATAATCTTTCCAGCATTGCATTTATTTGCTTAACTCTTTGCTCTATTTCATTGTCAAGGTCCTCTCTTAATTGTTCAAGTCGGTTGTACAAATCTTTTATGTTTTGAACAAATTCTTCTGCACGACTTACAAGTTCTCTTTTTGCTGCACTGTTGGTTGGATCTGTTATAATTTCTTCCATTCCAGACCACAAAGAATCAAAAAGATATCTCAACCCAGAATCTCCAGGTTCGGCAAAAAGTTGTTCAACGAAATGAAGATTTGAAGTTACTGCGTCCCAGTAATTATATTTATTGTTTACCTGTCGATATTGAATATCAAGAAATTCATCACGAATTCTTTTTATATCTTTAACCTGTGAGCCTGTTCCTATTTGAAGTGGAAGAGATGGTTGAGTAAGCGTTGACACTGGAATAGGAGGCATTGTCTTAATTATTGGAGCCTGGCGCGAAAAACCTGGAGTATTGGCATTAGCAATATTATGCGCCACTACGTTCATTGCAAGTTTACTTGTATATATACCTAATAATCCCGTGTTTAAAGCTCCATATAGATTAATATCTGGCACACTATCACTTCCTCAGGTAGTTTTATTTAGAACAGAAGAATTTTTTGCAGAATAGCCACTTTTTGAATAGTTAGTTTTTGTGCCCTCCCATCCCCTGTACGCCATTTTTAGAAACTCGAAATAGCGATTTTCAAAATCAAGCATTTCCTTAAAACTTTCCATTGTAATAGTTAACGCGTTCAATTTTTCAATAAGGTGACTCAATTTTAAAAACGCTTCTTCGTCTTTTTCACTTTCAATAAATTCCTTTACAGAATTAAAACCATGTTTCTTAGCACGCTCTATAATTTCTTCTTCCAATTTTTCAAATTCCAGAGATGCTTCTTCTACCTTTACAACGTAGAAAGAAAGCTTATCAATTTCTCTTTCAATAAGCGCTCTCTGTGCTCCTTTAAAAGATTCGATGATATTATCAACTGCCTTAACCTGTTTATCCAGAACCTCTCCTATTCCCATGTTTTCACCCTCTATATGTAATGTAAACTAAAATATTTTTATTTGTACTCCCTCACGATAGCCTCTGCTATTTTCTCTGGATTAATTTCAAAAGTACCACTTTCAATAGCCTCTTTTAACTTTTGTACCAACTCTGTTCTAATTTCAGGAAATTCTTTTGCAGCCTTTAAAAGCTGAACAATTCTTTTAGATTCATTGAATTCTACAGAATCATTCTTTCCCTTTTTTATTTTTTCTGCATTAAGGCGTTTAATTCCTTGAATTTGTCCAAATCCATTTATACCTTTTATTTCCATCAAAGCCACCTCCCATGTATATTATCGGAAATAATAGATAACAAATTAGGAAATCTTTCGTAAATGCAAGAGCTGGTCTCTCTCTAATATCATAGCGAGGTTGGCGAGAGTTGGCCTTCCACCCATGTCATTCCGAGGAGCGAGAAGGCGAGGAATCTTATAACTGGCGAGGTTAGCGAGAGTTAGCGAGGTTGGTAAAAAGAATAAGATCCTTCGTCACTTCGTTCCTCAGGATGACATCCTCCTCGTTACTTTATTCCTTGGGATAACATCCCCTTCATATATGATCGGAATGACACCCTTTCTTTATCATTTCGACAAAAATAGAGAGGAGAAATCCTTCTGATATATTTACTACATCAAGAATTACATCCGTTTCTGGTTAATCTGTTACAAACATGATGTTTAACATTTTATCATCAAAAAGTATACATAATTTTCCTTGAAAAAATGTTACAAACCGCTATAATTAATCTCTGGCGCAAAATAAAGGAAGGAGGTCAACCAGTTGAACAAGGCAAGTGAAAAACTCATAACCCTTTCAGGACTTTTTGTATCAGTTATTGTTGTTTCTAATATTATCGCAGGAAAGCTAATAAACATAGGACCTTTTGTAATTACACTATCTGTTTTAATTTATCCATTAAGTTTTGCACTTTCAACTATCATTTTTGAAATTTTTGGTGAAAGAATCGCAAAAAAAGTTATTTACACAGGATTTCTTGCTTCATTAATACTTGCTATCGTTTCTTATATAACGATTTTATATCCTCCATCACCTATATTTGAAAATAATGATGCTTATTTAACTGTTTTCAACGCAACCCCACGTATTATCCTTGCAAGTTTTCTGGCATATTATTTTGCCCAAATTGTAAATTTATGGGCATTTAGTTTCTCAAAAACAGTTTTCAGAACAGAAAACATTTATTTCAGAAACATAATCTCTATGTTCTTAACACAGTTCGTTGATTCACTTATTTTTGTACTGGTCTCTTTTTATGGGGTATATGAATGGAAAGAAGTAGTAAATATGATACTTTCACAATATATAATAAAGCTAATCTTCTCAGCACTTAACAGCCCCATTATATCGTTAAGTGTAAAAAGGTTGAAAAGAGATTTAGTATTAGAACAATAAGGAACTAATTATTTCTTTTTACGCTATTTCCTGAATAAAATCCTTAGATACAAAAGAAACAGCATGGAACGCTCTTATGTCATTTGAAGAAAAATATCCATTTTTTCATTCTGTCGTTCTGAGGTGTGAAGCATGACAAATCGATTATTGTCATTCTGAGGAGCTGTGCGACGAAGAATCTTAAGATCTTTCGTCGCTAATGCACGTCAGGATGACATTCTCTTTCTTATTTCAATCTTTAGGGTGACATATCTTTCACTTCACCCAGGATAACGTTTTTCTTTTTAGCATTCCGAGGAATAAAAGGTTCTGTCAAGAAATTACTAGGGTCTGTTTCAAAAATCGTATAAGAATAAGAAAAATGAACTTGAAATATACAATTTTTTTATGAATTTCATGTGAATTTATGCGTTTTTTCTAATTTTACATGGAATTATATAAAATTTGTATATTTTTATATGAATTTCTATAAAATTTGTAATATCAATACATAGCTTTGTAAAAAGAAAAATATATGCCACATACAGGTTGTACAATAAAAACTTTATTAGTGCCTGTATCCTTGCCATGTCCTCTCTGTAGGCGTATACATATCCCCCAAGCTTTGTTTTTATGTTTCCAAATAGTCCTTCTATTTCGTTCCTTTCTTTGTATTCTTCATAATCTACTTCTTTCCTGCCTATTGCTCTTTTTCTTATTTTTATTACCTCTTTTATTCCTCTTTTTTTCAGATACTCCCTCAACCATTTAACATCGTACAACTTGTCTGCTATGAATTTCTTTCCCTTGAGTTCTATCTTTTTCAATAGTTTTTTTAGAAGTTTTATTTCACTTGAATAAGCTTTTCCCACTTCCACATACTGAAAAAGTTTGTATTTTCCTTTTGTTAACACTACTTCACATCTAACGTGGTTCTTTATCTGTCTTACATATGTGCCTCTCATCCAGTTCAAGGTAGTATGTTTCTTAAACCCTATTCCTGTACCGTCTACTATAATACTCTCTATCTCACACTGGAGTGTGTCGTGTATGAAGTTTATAAGATGTTTTATAATCTCTTCTAATTGAAGAACCCTGTAATGAAAGTCCCTGAGTGATGGAACTTTGTTAAAGTACATTGTACCTATTTCTAATGTCTCTCTGAATGAAAGTCCCAACAGTTCTTTAAGAACTGCTAATGAAAGTATTAATACATCTGAATATTTCCTAGGCCTCCCCCTATTGGTAGATTTTTGGGGAAGTTGTGGTAAAATATTTTTGTAGAATTTTTGGATAAGTTTGAATATCTTCTTTATGTTTCTTCTTCTCATAGCAAGGGAGATTATAACATCTCCCTTGCTTTTTTTCTATACCTTTTCCTTCCTATTTTTGAAACAGACCCTAGTAATACTTGCTGCTCCACTACCAACTCCCACTATAAATTTACCTGCCAGTGTAGAAGGAGAACCTCCTGCTACGGCTATGATACCAGCTAGTCCAATTTGAAATAACGAACTTTGCACCACTTTCCTATCAGCCTGCCAGGATTTTGTATTAATCTCATCTATTTTTCCTGCAATTTCTTTGTTGTAATATCCATCGTGTATTCTCCCAGTTCCATCGTTCGCTGTTAGCGCATACGCTCTCACCATACCCTAACACCTCCATACGTATTTTTTATGATTTCAATACTTTCGGACCATACTTTTTCCCCACAACTATAGAGTTCCAGATATTTCTCTCCTCTTATCCTCTCACCATCAAATTTCAAATAAAACACCATCTCTCCGCTTTTTTCAATCAAACCAAACACCCTTATCAATACCTCATCATCGTCTTTTCCTTTCAGCACCATAACAAAGGAGCGAAAAGTTTCTGGTACAAGTTTAATGTTAAATTTGATTTTTACTCCTACTTCTGTGTTCATTGACGAAACATAAAAAGTTTTAAATATGTTTCTCTCCCCTTCATCCGTTATTTGGAAACTAAGGATCTTCACCTTCTGTTTTAACTTGGTGAACGGATCACATACGAACTTTTCCCTGAGCTTTATAATTTTATGTTCTCCAAGTTGTACAGGTAAATATACGTTGTACTCAGGTAAGTCAACAACATAACATGATTTAAGCTCTGTGAAATCTGTACTTTCACACATAAATCTGAGGTTTTAATCCCAAAACAATACAGACACGTTTTTCAAAACATTATTCATAAATTTTTATCCTCACTTTCAGAGTTGTATTTGCAAAAAAACATCAAAAATGTTAAGAAATATTGTTATACAAAATATATTGTGTAATTCAAATAATATTGTATAATTCAATTATATGTTCGAGCAATTTTCAGAAACCGTCATTTCACCGTTTTTTTTCTTTTTTAATAGAAATTATTCAGAAAATTTTTTGTATTTCAAAAAAACAATTTTTTATTATATTTTCCAGAATTCATTAACATTTTTTATAACATTTTTTATATCAATAAAACTCACATACAAGCGACATCGCTAATATTCAAAACGATTAATAAAAGCAACATCAAAATATCAGTCAGTTAATCCGATTCAAAAAGTATACTAACATCAAAAATAATGTTTATATAATAATGATGTTTTTAATTTATAATATTTCAAATATTAATATCATTAAAATTTCGGTAGTGTAAAAAACACAAAAGAAAAAGCCTTGAATTCTGTAAAAATAAAAATAACAACAATTAAAAAAGAAAGACTTTAGAGGAGTAAAACTTGCAATTTTAGATTGGCATCTTGATATGACTATCTGTCTTCCAGAATTTTATGAAGATTACCTCTATTTTCCTCGCTATCTTTTGGATATAATCTTTTTATAGTTAAAAAATTATTATAATATTTTTGTAAATTATATAAAACAAAAAGCAGTGCTATCTTAATATTAATATTTACTATATATGATTGTTAATTAATATTTATATTTAAAAATGCACGTTATAACCTTTATATAATTATTCACGGCAGCACATAACGTGCGCCAAGAAAGATAAAGAAAGATAAAGAAAGATAAAGACCAATAAACGTGATAGATTTTGTTTGACATCATATAAACATATTTTTATAATGATATTGTAATATATATTTCGCATAATTGGCTGTAAAAATAAAAGACATACAACCAAAAATAATTTTTTTAAAGTAATGCAAAATTTTTCATACAGCCGACTATGAAGATTAAAAAAAGGAGGCATTTTTTATGAAATTATGCTGGGAACTTTTAAAAACAAAGAGATTTGAGTTTGTCTTACTCCTCATCTTTTCAAGTATTTTAAGTTTTTTTGAAGGATTAATTCAACCACTAATAGTAAAGTGGTTATTTGATGAGGCTGTATTGAAATTAAACTTTCAGAGATTTGTATTTTTAAGCATAGTTTACCTTGGACTCGGACTGATTTTTGTATTTTTGTTTTACATAAACAGCCTCTGAAAAAAAAGATACGAGAACAAAGTTGTGTTAAATCTTGAATCTGAACTTTTAAAAAAGACTTTTAATCACGACTTAAAAGAATTTACCAGAAAAGGGGCAGGATATTTCATAAATTCTATTCACAAAGATGTTAATGAAAGTGTTGTCCCAATGATTAGAATGACGATAAACATAGTTTCAATGATTGTATCAGAAGTAGCTTTATTGCTTGCTATGTTTTTTATTTCCTGGAGAGCTTCTTTAGTACTATTTATCATTATTCCACCTTTAATGTATTTTTCAAATATTATAAGTCAAAAGGTCAGAAAAAAAACCTCGCTTGAAAGAGAAAAAGAAGGAATTTATACAAGTTTTCTTACAAGTGCACTTAAAGCTTTCAAAGTTATGAGAACTTTCAATCGGATATTTGACCTTGCGATCTTAAAACATAGAAAAACTTTAGAAGAGTATTTAGACAGCAGCTTTGAAAGCTTCAAAGCTGTTAAATCCAGTCAAATGTTAGGTGATGTTATTCGAAATACAGCGGATACTCTTTCACTTATAGTATCTGGATATTTTGTTTTGATTGGAAAATTGAGCTTTGGTGGATTTGTAGCAATAATAAACACGTTCTGGAGAGCAGTTTCATCTCTTTTTGGAATTGTTCAGGCCATTCCAGAGCTTCACAGATATTCTCAGATACTTGAAAGAATAAAAGGTTTGTTAAACACCAAACAAAAAGAATATTTTACTCTGGATAATAAAGTTGCTTTAAAAGACGTTAAACTCTCTTTCAACGGAAACAAAGTAATTAATATAGATAATTTAGAAATAACCCCAAGAAGTAAAGTATTAATCTTCGGAGAAAATGGAACTGGAAAAACAACTCTTTTAAACATATTATCTGGATATTTATCACCAGATAGTGGAAAAATATTAAGACCAAAAAATGTTGTATCAATAACCATGCCAATTGAACTTCCAGAAATCCCCATAAATGAACTTATAAAAGATGAAGAATTAATTAAAAGACTTGGTTTAGAGAACTTAAAAGAAAAACTACCTTCCAGTCTTTCAGCGGGTGAAAAACAGAGAGTAGCCATCGGTATTGCTCTTGAAAACAATGCAGATGTGTATATATTTGATGTACCACTTGCAAATATAGATGAACAAAGTAAAGAAAAGATAATAAAGTTGATATTTGAAAAATTAACTTCTAAAACGTTAATAATGGTACTTCATGGGGAGAAAGAACTTCATAGTTTGTTTGACAAAAAAATTAAGTTGTAAAATGGAACAAACTGATTTAAGAAAACGCTAAGAAAAAACTGGTAAAAATATTCTTCAGAAATTCATATATTTTTCAGGGGGAACTGTTTTTTACTATCCCCCTTTCTTTGTTTTCTTTTTAATTGTAAATTCAAAAAGAAATAAAAGACACTACTGTTTGCATTGACAGGTTTGTAAGCGCTTTCATTATTCCTGTGGTTTTTAACAATCAACCTGTTCTCTTAATAAATAAAATATTAAGCAAATTGAAAAATTTCTTGATTATTATTATTTAATTACGCATAATTCTTCTTAGTCTTTTAAAATAATGTTTGGTTTTTGAAAATATTATATAGTAGCATTAATTTAAAAGAAATCTGTAAGCGTTTTCACAAGGAGTGGGATTGTGCCTACAATTGAAGATGTTGCAAAAGAAGCAAATGTTTCAATAGCTACTGTTTCACGTGTACTTAATAATTCTGGATACGTATCTGAACGAACAAAGATGAAAGTCTGGAGCGCAATTAAAAAACTTAATTACAAGCCAAAATTGTCTGCGGCCTCTCTGGCAAGACATAAGCAGGTGTTCAGGGTGGGGATCTGTGAAAGTAAAAGACTGCAAAAAATGGAAAGAGAGAGCTTTACTCCTGAGTTTTACTCGGTAATTTTAACCGCTTTAATTGAGACCGGCACAACCTACGGCCTCTCCTTTTACAAAACAAATTTAGATGCACCTGAAGAGCATGATGCGTACATATTACTCGGTGGAGATACTACAATAGAAACGATTAAGATGTACAAAGATATGAAAAAACCTTTTTTACTTCTTGATCACTATATTCCTGGCCAAAAAGTTGACTGCATAGTAAGTAATGGATATGATGGAGCATATTACGCTGTTAATTATTTAATTGAAAAAGGGTTTAAAAAAATTGTTCATGTTCACGGACCACTAAACTCTTATGGTTTTAGAAGTAGATACGAGGGATACACCATGGCAATGACCGAAGCAGGTCTGTTTCCAAGATATTTCGAATATGATGATGTGAACGACAATATGAACGACGTGATAGGAATTATTCTAAGAAACTATGGTGTACCAGATGCTATTTTTGCATCAAATGATATAACAGCTATGCGAGTCATACGAGAATTAAAAAAACGCGGATTAAACATTCCTCAAGATGTATCTGTTATTGGATTTGATGACATTATAAGTGCAGAAAAGTTTGACCCTCCTTTAACCACAGTTAAAGTTTTTAAAGATGAAATGGGCTCACTTGCTGCAAAGCGGATATATGAGCTTATTGTTAAACAAGATCCCCACCCCATTGTTATTTCTCTTTTCACCAAATTCGTTAAAAGGAAAAGTTCCATTTAAAACTATCGGGAGGTGTGTTACATGAAGAAACTATTAGTTATTTTTCTGTTATCAGTACTGATTTTAAATGTATTCGCTGTAAAGAAATTGGTTTTCTGGACTGCTCCAAATCCTTTACAGGAAGAATTCTGGAAACCTATTGTTGAAGAATGGAATGCAACTCATCCAGATATTCAAATTGAATGGAAAACTATTCCAGCAGCTGGAAGTTCAGAAGAGGCTATATTAACTTCTATAGCCGCTGGAAACGCTCCAGATATTTGTACAAACATATTCAGTGGATTTGCGGCACAACTTGCTGAACAAAACGCTATTTTGCCACTTGATGTGGCATTTGGCGGCGAATTTTTCGAACTGGCTGAAGCAAGAAAAATGAGAAATATCATAGAAGGCTGGAAATTCAACGGACATTATTACGTTATACCAATCTATTCTAATCCTATCTTAATGTGGTGGAGAGCTGATATTCTAAAATCACTTGGTTATGACAAACCTCCCAAAACATATTCTGAGATTTATGAACTTGCAAAAAAATATGCCAATCCACCAGAAAAATACGCCCTTGTAGTAACCAAAGGACGCAACTGGTGGGACAGATGGTTCGATTACATAACATATTACTACGCTGCAGGTAATGGTAAACCATACATTGAAGGAAGTAAAGCAACTTTCAACAATGAAGCTGGATTAGCTGTTGCTGATTTCATATATACTATGTTCAAAAACAAATGGACAACGATCGATTGGGGAAAAGTATTTGCTCTTGCTAATGGAAAAGCTATTGGAAGTCTCATGGGACCATGGTCTATCAACTGGGCTAAAAACACATATCCAGAAGTTTATAAAAACCTGTGGATTACTCCTCCTCCAGTTCCAGATAACTACAAAGGAAATGTAGTAAAAACTTTCGCCGATACAAAAGGTCTTGTAATTTTCAGAAGCACAAAATACAAAAAAGAAGCGTTTGAATTTGTTAAATGGGTATTCTCAAATGTAAAAAATGATGTAAGATGGATAGAAATAACGAAGATGCCTCCAGCACGTGAAGACCTTGGAACTAATCCACTGTTCAAAAAATTCATAGATGAGGATCCATACTTTGCAGCCTATGCGAAAGAAGTGGGTAACGCCGTTCCACCCGCTTTAACAACTATGACCATAGATGTTCAAGAAATTATGACAACATACCTTATTGAACCACTTTCTTATTTAAAATCAACACCAGAAAAAGCTGTTGAAAAAACTGTAAAAGAAATAAACAAAATTCTTTATTGATATTAAATAAATAAGTGGCCCCTATACCTTTGGGGCCTCTTTTTAATTCTTAAAAAATTTAAATAATAATGAGGTGTTATACAATGGCTTCCAGGTTAAAAAAGCGAGAAGGAATAATCGGATGGGGATTTTCAGCAACATATTTAATATATGCCGCTATATTCTGGGGATACCCTTTTGTCTGGCTGGTTATTTTATCTTTTACGCGATGGAGATTTTTTGGTACACCGAAACCTGTTGGTTTTGGAAATTTTGTCAGGCTTTTTTCTGATCCCATTTTCTGGAGAATATTCTTAAATACAGTAAATTTTATGATATATTTTATTCCCATGGTTTTAATATTTTCCTTTCTTTTTGCTCTGGCTTTGTCGAGAGTACGACTGTTTAGAACCTTTTTCGCCTTAAGTTTCTTAATAGCCAATGTTTCTTCTGGTGTTGCATATTCAATACTCTTTTCGAATCTGTTTTCTGAAAGTGGTCCACTCAATAATTTTTTATACAAATGGATAGGAAAAACTATTCCCTGGTTCAGTGACCCACAACTTGCTTTATTATCAATTGCCATAATGGTTACCTGGAAATTTGTTGGATATTATGGATTAATATTATTTGCCGGCCTCAATGCTATTCCAAAATCACTTTACGAAGCTGCTGATCTTGATGGTGCTACAAACTGGACAAAATTCTGGAAAATAACGCTACCTCTTATTAATCCAGCTTTAACCACTGTTCTGGTATTTGCTGTGAATTTAACTTTTGGAATTTTTACCGAACCGTATATGATAACTGGTGGCGGACCAATGAGAAGAACACTGACATTTATGATGCATATTTATACGACAGCATTTCAAAGAATGAATCCATCTTATGCTGCATCCTTAGCTGTTATAACAGGTCTGTTAAGTTACGGCTGTGTCATGTTAGTTAGATGGTTGGTGGAAAAAGAGGTGAATATAGTATGAAAAAGAAAAAAATAGGAGATTTTATTATATATTTTTTCCTGTTTTTAGGGGCTATTATCTGGATATATCCCTATTTCTGGCTTTTGTTTTCTTCTTTCAAGCCTTCAAGTGAAATATATACACAATTCTGGCCTACCCGTTTTACTTTAGATCACTATAAATTTATATTTGTAATGGCCGGAAAAATGCAAAGACCGTTTTTAAGAGCCCTTGGAAATAGTATATACATTTCTTTTACCGTAACCTTTTCAGTGGTTCTGACTTCCGCGTTTTTTGGTTACGTATTAGCAAAATTAGACTATAAAGGAAGAAAAACTATATTTAATTTCATACTGTTTCAGATGCTATTCCCTGGATTTATGTTTATAGTACCGTTGTTTGTATTAATTAGAAATCTCAGGCTTTTGAATACATATTCTGCTATTATTTTACCTGCAATAGTAAGCGCATGGGGTACATTTATGTTCACGCAGGCTTATAAATCGATACCATCTGATTATATAGAAGCCGCAAAAATAGATGGTGCCAATACATTCTGGATTGTAACAAGAGTAATGTTCCCGCTTGTACGATCAACGGCCTCCATAGTAGGGCTATTCACTTTTATAGGGACATGGGACAACTTTATGTGGCCGTTGATAGTAATGAAAGATTATGAAAAAATGCCTCTTTCTGTACTCCTGGCAAGTTTCAACCATGAATACAGCAGTTATGTAGGTCCAATTCTTGCGGGTTCCGTCATTCAAACAATTCCCATGGTGTTGATATTCCTCATGTTCAGGAAATATTTCTTGCAGGGAATTTCTTTATCACTAAAGTAAAGGAGGTATTTGAAATGGAACTTAAATTACAACGCCACCCTAAAAATCCTTTATTTGGTCCTAACCCAAATCATTTATGGGAAAGCAGGTTTGTATTTAATCCTGCGGTTGCTTACGATGGAGAATTATTTCATATGCTTTACAGAGCTCAGGGCGAAGACATGGTTTCAAGATTAGGTTATGCTGTGAGTGTCGATGGAGTTAACTGGAATCGCTTTGAAAAACCTGTATTTACACCGTCAACGCAGGCAGAACTTTATGGAGTAGAGGATCCAAGAATCACGTATCTTGAAGGCTACTATTATATTAACTACACTGCATATTCACCAACAGGTATTAAAGTTGCAATGGCACGTACCAAAAATTTTATAACTTACGAAAGATTTGGCACCATTTTACCAGAAAGTCCTAACAAAGACGCGGCATTGTTTCCAGAAAAGATAAATGGAAAATATGTTTTAATACACAGAATAGAACCCGATATATGGCTTGCTTTTTCAGATGATTTAATACATTGGGATAACTATGTCTCAATAGCAAAGCCTCGAAAAGACTCATGGGACAATTTAAAGATTGGCGCAGGAGCTCCGCCAATAAAAACAGAACATGGATGGCTTTTGCTATACCACGGAGTAGAAAAGGCAGCACGTTCTATATACAGGCTTGGTTTTATACTTCTTGATTTAAATGATCCTACAAAGGTAATAAAACGTTCAGAAGAACCGATTCTGGAACCAGAAGAAGAATGGGAAATTTTTGGAGGGGTACCTAACGTTGTATTTTCAGATGCAATGGTACGATACAAAGATAAATACTACGTTTATTATGGAGGAGCAGATAATTATATAGCTCTTGCTACAATAGATGTAGAGGAAGTAGAAAAGTGGGCTAAAAGTTAATCGCAGAAGAGGCTTTACGCCTCTTCTGTTCAGGTTGTTATATGAAACAGATTTTTCTCAATTGCAAGAAGCAATGCCCCATATAAATACGGATTACCTTTAAACGTAGAACGCACAATCTTTAAACTTTCTGTTGCTTCAAAAAGGGCTCGCTGTTTAACCTCTTTGGTAATGCGTTTAATTGTTTCATCGTCAAAATTTAGTGCTTCTCCTCCCAGAATAACAACTTCCGGATTTAAAATATTCACAATATTTGCTATTCCTACCGAAATATTTTTTATGTAATCATTTATAAGCTTTTTTGCTTCTGGTTTTTCAATAAGAGTATGAAATTTTTCCAGTATCGTATCCCCGGCAAGTTTATCAGGTCCAAATTTTCGCACAGGCCAATAAATTGAAGCATAATTTTCCCAGCAGCCTCTGTTGCCGCATCTACACTTTTCACTCTCAGAAAATTCGATCGTGGTATGTCCCGCCTCTCCAGCGGTAAAGCTTGGTCCCCTGTAAACTTTTCCATTTAAATACAAGCCTGTTCCTACACCTTCTCTAATCACAACATAAACAGCAGATAAAGTGGTTTTCATATCCGAATTTGCATGTATTTCTCCAAATACTGCCAGATTAGCCTCGTTATCCATCAAAATAGGAGTATCTGTGCGGAGGAATTTTTTTATTGAAACTTTTCGCCAGTCTAAATACGGAACATAAGAAATTTCAAACGTGTTCATATTTACCATCCCTGGAAAAGACATGGAGATAGCATCAATTTCTGGAAGTGTTTCCAAAATTTTATGAACTTTTTTAAAAAATAAATCAGGAGTATCTGGCGTTTTGAATCTACTTAAAATTTTTATAGATTTATCAAATTTACCAATAGCGTAAGTGGTAAATGTAACACCCACATCAAAAAGTAAAACTTTATAGGCTTTGCTATTTGGCGCCAAAAGAATCCTGCTTCGACCTAAAGAAGAAGCCTCTTTTTTACTCTCAACCACAAAACCTCTTTCCATCAGCTCTTTCACCATACGTGAAACAGTAGTAGGAGACAGATTTGTTATCTGTGAAATCTCTGTTCTTGAAACTTCACCCGCTTCAAAAATAGTTTTCAAAACTAACAATCTGTTGTTTTCTCTTAAGCTTCCATGATGCAATCTTTTCATATTCTTTCATCCTTTCACCGAACCTGCTAACAGGCCTCTTATAAAGTATTTTCCAAGTAACACATAAACAACGAGAGTAGGCAGTGCAGTAATCAACGCTCCAGCCATTTGAACATTCCACTCTACCACCTGACTTCCAGCAAGATTTACTAAAGCTACTGTCACTGGCTGCTTGTCAGGACTACTTGTTACTGTAACTGCGAATAAAAACTCATTCCAGATATTTGTAAACTGCCATATTATCACAACAACAAATGCGGGAATGGAAATTGGAAACAATACTTTAGAGTAAGTCTTAAAAAAGCCTGCACCATCCATGTACGCAGCCTCCACAAGTTCATCTGGTACCTCACTATAATAATTTCTAAATATAAGTGTAGTTATTGGTATCCCATAAACTACATGGACGAGTATCAAACCAGGAATCGTTCCGTAAAGTTTTATACTTTGAAGAAACCTGATAAGTGGAAAAAGGACACTCTGATAAGGTATAAACATACCGAATAATATCAATGTAAAAATTAAATTAGCATATTTAAATCTCACTTTTGAAAAAACATACCCATTTATTGAACCAAGAAAAGCTGATATTATTGTCGCTGGAATAGTTAAATAAAAACTATTCTTTAAATTTGGGCCGAGTTTCTGAAAAGCCTTTATAAAACCACTAAAGGACCAATTAGCAGGTAGCTTCCACATGTCAGAAATTCCTATTTCCTCTAAAGGCTTAAACGTAGTAGCAAGCAGAACATAAATTGGTATCAGTATAAAAAGTGCAATTACAGCCAGGAGAAAGTAAGTAAAAAATTCTCTAATTTTCATTATTTCTCACCTCTCATGCTTGAAACCAGATAAGGAATAATAACAATAGCTACAAACAAAAGCATTATTATCGCAATTGCAGAACCCATAGCGTATCTGTTACTTCTAAATGTTAATTCAAACATGTATATGGCCGGAACATCTGTTACAAAGTTCGGTCCACTTCCTGTCATGGCAAATACAAGATCAAATATCTTCAGAGAAATGTGACCTAATATTATAAGCGCGCTTAAAGTAATAGGTTTCAATAAAGGCATTTTAATCTTCCAGAATATCTTCCATTCGCTTGCTCCATCAACTTTAGCAGCTTCTATTATGTCATTTGGAATTCCTCGTAACCCTGCAAGATACATTGCCATAGTATAACCTGCAAGCTGCCAAACTGCAGCAATTATAACAGCGATAAGCGCAACGTTAAACTTTCCCAGAGAATAAGTGCTTGTATACCAGCCCCACATAAAGTTATCGAGTCCTAATTTTTGAAAAAGTAAATTTAATCCCTGTGGATTTGCTGGTAACGTACCAGGGGCAAAAATCCAGCTCCAAACTGTACCTGTAACAACAAAAGAAATAGCCATGGGAAATAAAAAGATATTTTGAAAAAACTTTGAACCTTTAAGACCTTTGTCAATAAGAATAGCCATCAAAATCCCTAAACTAATAGCACCAAATAAAAAGAAAATTGTAAAAAATAAAGTATTCCACAGATCAGTTTGAAATCTGGTGTCTTGAAATAACCGCTCGTAATTTCTGAAGCCGACAAATTTATACACACCTCTTAGCAACTTCGAAAAACTATTCCAATTTGAAAAAGAAACTCTAACTGTCCACGAAATAAACCCATATACAAAAATTGCTATTGCTATTATAGAAGGTAAAATCACAAAAATGCCAATTATAACGTTTTTCTTTTTCAAGCTTTTTCCCTCCTTACAAAAGGGGCGGAAATCCGCCCCTCTTTACCCAGGATTTTAGTCTATAAGATAATCATTATCCTCTGCTATCCAGAGAATTTCCTTAAATGTTTTATTAACATCTTGCTCGGTAACAAACTTGTTTATTGCATCCATTAATGCTGTAGCAAAGGCTTCAGGAGCAGCTGAACCATGGATTATGGAAGGAGAAATCGCCTTTGTTGAGAAATCTTTCATAGACCATTGGAGGTAAACATCATATTTGCTTTTGTCAGCATCAACTCTTGCAGGAATTGAACCTTTAATAGGATTAAATGTATCCTGAGCTTCAACTGTAGCGAGGAATTTTAACCATTTAATAGCATTTTCTCTGTGAGGAGCATTTTTCGGAAGACCAAATGTATCGGAAACAAGCATAAATGCATTTTGTGTTCCTGGAAGTGCAAACCATCCGAACTCTTTTCCAGGTTTCCAGCCAAGTGTTTTAAGATATCCTTCAGCCCAATCACCCATCATATTGGAAAATGCTTTACCTTCAAAAACCATTCTCGTTGCATCCTGCCATGTCAAAGCAGAATGATCCGCGTTTACATATTTCAAAATATCTTTCATAATAGATAACGCACGTTTTATAGCTGGATCGTTAAATGAAGCTTCACCTTTCCAGAGCTTGTTGTATTTTTCAGGACCTAATTCTGCAAGCATTATGCTTTCAAACAGATGAAG
Source organism: Thermosipho ferrireducens (assembly GCF_017358165.1). Classification (NCBI taxonomy): domain Bacteria; kingdom Thermotogati; phylum Thermotogota; class Thermotogae; order Thermotogales; family Fervidobacteriaceae; genus Thermosipho; species Thermosipho ferrireducens. The sequence goes on from NZ_CP071446.1 coordinate 270,729, forward strand.
TGATGTCCATTTATTTTTATCTCCCAAGGCTATTCCTACATATCCCATCTTTTGAGCCTTATCAAGGTACATCAAAAATTCAGTCCATGTTGTTGGCTCTTTTGTCATGCCTATTTTCTTAGCTATTTCTTTGTTGTAAAACACAACATTTGCCCTGTGAACATTTACTGGAACAGAATACACTTCACCTTTGTAGCTTACGATATCAATGAGGGCCTTTGGAAACTTATCGTAAGCACCTACTTCTTTTAACAAATCTGTGATTGGCTCCATTAATCCTGGAATAACATAAGTATCTGTTAGTTCCATACCCGCGTGAACCTGGAATGAATCAGGAGGATTTCCCCCTAGCATTCTTGTTTTAAGCACTGCTTTTGCGTTTGTTCCAGCTCCACCTGCAACTGCCGCATTAATAATCTTTACATCTGGATAATACTGGTTGAAGAGTTTAAACAATGCCATCAAACCTTCTTCTTCACCACCGCCTGTCCACCAGCTAAATATCTCAAGAGCATTTTCTGCAGCAAAGACCATTCCAAAGGCAATAAACATAATACCCAGAACAATGATAAACCGTTTCATACTTACACCTCCCTATTTAAAATATGGAACGACAGTTATTTTTTTTCAGAAAGAAAATAACATAAATAGATATAAAAAACCAAAGACAATTAGAAAGCAATATCAATAAAAATAATGCAAAAAATTAAAAAATCTTCCATGTTCGCCTCATTTCTGAGGTTGTAAATTGTAAAAATTATTTTTTGTTTCCACTAACACTTGCAAGATCCTTCGCACTTCGTGCTCAAGGCAGGTCTTGCCAACCACACTAACCTCGCTAACTCTCGCTAACTCTCGCTAACCTCGCCATTTATAAGATCCCTCGTCGCTGCGCTCCTCGGAATGACATTTTCTTTTTTTGTCATCCTGAGCGTGGCGAAGGATCTTGTTTTTTACCAACCTCGCTAACCTCGCCAATCTTGCCAACTCTCGCTAAATACAAGATTCCTCACCCTTTGGGTTCGGAATGACAACCTCTTTCCCTGTCATCCCGAGGAACGAAGTGACGAGGGGAATGTCATCCTGAGGAGCGAAGCGACGAAGGATCTTGTCTTTTACAGAATGACAAAAAGGAGGAGACCAACTCTTGCTTCTTTATTATCTCTCTTACCAAAACTCTCCATATTTTGCCAAAAATGTTATAATAACACTGCAAATTGTTAAAAGCTAAATGTTACAACAATCAACATCTTGGAATTACTATGATAATGATTGACATGCTAAAAGAATGTATCATTGCATATAAAAAAGATATAGACACATAAAGGAGGTTTTTTAATGAAAAACCTTAAAGAAATCAAAGATGTTCTTGAAAAGCACAGAGAAGATATAAGAGAAAAATACGGAGTGATTATCCTTGGTATCTTCGGCTCTTTTGTAAGAGGCGAGCAGAGTGAAGAGAGTGATATAGATATACTGATTGAAATCGAAAAACCTATAGGCTTGAAATTTTTCGAGCTCTGGGATGAACTTGAAAAACTTCTCGGATGTAAAGTTGACCTTGTAAGAAAAAAACTTTTAAGAAAAGAAATCAGGAACGATATTTTGAAGGAGGTCATTGAAATATGAAAAGAAAAGCCTCACTTTACATAAAAGATATAATAGATTCCATAACAAAAATTGAAGAATTCGTAGGCAACATGAATTTTAAAGATTTTACAACAGACGATAAGACTTCAAGTGCGGTAATTAGAAAACTTGAAATAATCGGTGAGGCGACAAAGCAATTACCTGAGTCAATTAGAAATAGATTCAAAGAAATTCCCTGGCCAGCTATGGCAAAAACCAGAGATAAAATAATACATTTTTATCATGGCGTAGATTACGAAATTATATGGGAAATAATAAAAAAAGACCTTCCTCTTTTAAAATCAAAACTCGCTAAAATATACGATTTATTACTAAAAGAAGAACATTCAAAATGACAAAAAACTTATTCTTTTACTAACTCTTGCAAGATCCCCCGCACTCTGTGCTCAGGACAGGTCTTGCCAACCACACTAACCTCGCTAACACTCGCCAACCTCGCCAGTTATAAGATTCCTCGTCGCTGCGCTCCTCGGAATGACATAGGGAAGAGCCAATCTCGCTAATCTTGCTAACTCTTGCCAATTATAAAAAAACGCTCCCGATGGTTAAACACGGGAGCGTAACTTAATCTGTAATCTATTTTAAACTTTCATTTACAATAATCAGAAAGTATCCAGGATTTTCTTTTCAATAACTCTGTCTTCTTTAAAATCGTCAAGTTGTAAATACCATGCCATTGTTTGAACAATAGCTTTCAAAGGTACCATTCCCACTATCTCGGAATTTAACACAGGAACACCATATCTTTGGGCTTCCCTTTTAATAACTTCAAAAACTCTAAATATAGGACTCTTTTTGTAGTTTGTAAGGTTCATAGTTACCTGAACAATTCCTTTATCTTTTAACTCTATGCCCAGCGCTTTAACATACCTAAATCCACCGCTTATATGTCTCACTGCTCTGGCTATTTTTTCGGCGACTTCCAGTCTATCTGTCCCAAGGTTTACATTAAATGCTATTAAGTATTCTCTGGCACCTACCGCTGTCACACCAGCTGTGGGATGAACTTCTGCTGGTCCAAAATCCGGCACCCAATCTGGATTTTTTATTTTTTCAAAAAAGCCTTCAAATTGACCTTTTCTTATGTTTGAAAGATTTTCCCTCTCAGGCTTTGTCGCAGATTTTTCGTAAAGATACACTGGAATTTTGAGTTCTTCAGCTATACGTTTTCCCAATATTTTTGATAATTCCACACACTCATCCATCTTTGTATTCATAACAGGAATAAGAGGGATCACATCAGTTGCACCCATCCTTGGATGTTCACCATTATGGTCACGTAAATCTATTAATTCAGAGGCTTTTTTCGTCATATCAAACAAAGCATTAATTAACGGTTCTGGTTCTCCAACAAGTGTAACCACAGATCTATTGTGGTCATAATCCATTGACCAATCAAGCACTTTTATATTACTGTATTTTGATGCTTCATCCACTATCTCCCTTACAACTTCTTCTCTGCGACCTTCACTGAAATTAGGAACACTTTCTATAAGCTTCATAATCTCTCCCTCCTTTTTCTTTAAAGATTTTTCACGATCTTTAAAACATCATCAAGAATACCAGGATTTGTAAACACAAAGTCACCTCTTTCGAGTATATTAGGTGTTTCACCATCAAAATTAACAACTTCTCCCCCTGCTTCTTTTACTATAAGTGTAGCTGCGGCAATATCCCACGGATTTGTTTTTCGTGCAATGAAAAAATCAAATTTCCCGGCGCCCACATAGGATGCTGATATTGCAGCGCTTCCCAGTATTCTTATTCGCCTGACCTTGTTTTCAAATTTAGAAATAAGTCTCCCGGTAAATTCCGGAGAATACCCGCTGCTTCCAACAGTCTGGCTTAAAGATTTTTTTGGTAATATTTTTAACTTTATATTATTTAAATAGGCCCCTTCATTTTTAATAGCAATAAATGTCTCAGAAAACACAGGAAGATGAACTACCCCAAATAATGGCTCTTCATTTTCAAGATATGCAACTGAAATGGCGAAAAAAGGTAGTCCATGAATAAAATTTATTGTTCCATCTATTGGATCTATAATCCACAGCCTTTTTCCATACTCATTAATTCCTTCCTCCGCTATTATTGAATCACTTTCATACCTGTCCTTTATAGCTTTTATCATCATGTCTTGTGCCTTTTTATCATGCTCTGTCACAAGATCATAAAAGCTTGTCTTTTCATCAACTGATAAAACATTACCCCAGAACTGCATTAAATAATATCCGATTTTTCGCACGGTTTTTATTGTTATTTCAAGTCTATCCATTTTTTCTCAACTCCTTTATTAACAGTTTTTACTTTTGAAGGAGCAAGTAATCAAATATTTTTCTTGCAAACGGCGCAGCTTTTTCCGAACCACTTCCACCATTTTCAAAAAGTACAATAACCGCATACTCTGGATTGTCAACGGGAGCAAATCCTACAAACCAGGAATGTGGTGGCTTCCCACCACCAACCTCAGCCGTTCCAGTTTTTCCTGCTATTGGTATGGGAAAATCTTTAAAACTTTCATACGCAGTCCCGCGTTCAGACAATGGCCCTCCAACACTTGTTACCTCAATTAATCCTTCCTTGATAGTTTTCCATATTCTCTGAGGCAAATTTATAGTCTTATAGTCTGGCTTTGATCCTTTTATTAAATGTGGACGTGGCATAATTCCGTTGTTTGCTATTGACACATAAAAATTCAGAAGTTCCAAAGGTGTTAATAGAATATATCCCTGCCCTATCCCGGTAATTATCGTATCCCCGGGATACCATGGTTGATTGTACTTCTTCATTTTCCAGGCAGGATCAGGAAATATTCCCTGTTTTTCGTTTATTTCTATACCAGTCTTTCCAGCTATGTTGAAAATTTTAGCCACACTTTCAATTTTATTTATCCCAAGTTTCAACGCCGTATTGTAAAAATATACGTTACACGAAACTCTTATAGCTTTTATCAGATCTGTTTCGCCGTGACCGGACAGGAGCCAATCTTTATATGTTCCAAGGACTTTGCCGGAAGATCCTACGTAATTAAAAGTTCCCGTACAATTTAAAGTTGCAGGTGTACTTTCTTCAAGCAAATATGTTATAGCTATAAGTGGCTTTATGGCAGACCCGGGAGAGTACAGTCCAGCTACAGCTCTATTTAACAAAGGATACCTGCTATCATATATTATCTTCTTCCACTCGTACAAATCCATATTAGTTGGATACTCTTTAATTGAGGGATAGGACGCCATTGCCAGAATTTCACCAGTTTTCACATTTTCAACAATAACTGCCCCAGGATTATTAACGATTTCCAGATTTTTTTCTATATATCTTTGAAGCTTTGCATCTATAGTTAAAGTTATACTCTCGCCATTTTCAGGAGGAACCTTTAAAATTCTCTGACGTATTTTTCCAGAAGGTGTGGTTAATATTAACTCTGTACCATATTTTCCTTTCAATTTTTCTTCATATATCTTTTCAATACCTGAAAGTCCTTTTACATCAATCGACGTATATCCCACCACATGAAATGCTATTCCACTATAATAACGTTCTTCCTGATAAGAAATTTCATATCCAAGTTTCTCCAATTCAAAAACTTCCTGTGGCTCTAAAGCAACCTTCCCGCTGGTTACTAAATTTCTAAATTTTTCCTGTCCCAAAACCTTTTTTATTTCATCAAAGGAAAAATTTTCTCTGTAATATAAGTAAGGTATGTACTTACTCCATGCCAGTTTTTCTCCATTTCTATCGTAAATGGTTCCCCTAAGTCCAGTAATTATTTTAGTATGCTGTTGAAGTGAATCAATAAAAGCCCTGTGTTTATCATAATTTAAAACCTGAATTTTAAACAAAACAGCAACAAGGGCTAAAAACATTGAAGCAAATATTACAATAATAATCTTTATCCTCATTTATCATCCCTCAGCCAGAGTTTCCATAAAATGTACAGTTCTTTTAATTCTTTTAAGTGTTTTCTCTTTTCCTAAAACATGTATAGTTTCAAATAATCCAGGAGTAACAAGTTTTCCTGTAACTGCTCCCCTGATAGTTTGAAAAACTTTTTTTGTTCCAAGCTCAAGCTCCTTTGCAATAGAACGTAAAACTTTCTCTACGTTTTCTATGGAATAATCTTCAAGTTGTGAAAAATATTCATAAGCGGTAGTCAACACTTTTTTTGAGAATTCTTTATTTAGAAATTTTTCGACGTAAGCTTCTTCATAATCATAATCATCACAGAAAAACGGACGAGAAATATCTAAAAGTTGTTTATATGTATTAACTTTTTCTCTACAAATTGATATTACATTTCTTGAATACTCGTCACTCGCCAGATTCATATCTTCATTAATAAACAAAAGGTATTCAACAAATTCCTTAAAAACTTCTTCTACGTCCTTTTTTCGCAAATGTTGACCGCTCAACCATTCCAGTTTTTTGTAATCAAATATAACTCCTTTATTAGAAATTTTTTCGGGATAGAATTCTTCTACTTTTTGTGCAACTTTAAATATTTCTTCTTCCGTAGACCATCCCAGAATAGCAAGATAATTCAAAAGAGCATCTCTTAAAGTCCCTTCTTTTCTAAAATGATCAACTGATGTTGCACCATGTCTTTTGCTCAACGGAGAACGATCCTGTCCAAGAATCAAAGGAATGTGCATAAATTCAGGAATTTTCCAGCCAAAAGCATCATAAATCATTATTTGTTTTGGAGTATTTGAAAGATGATCTTCTCCTCTAAATACATGAGTTATTTCCATTAAATAATCGTCTATAACCACAGCAAAATTGTATGTGGGATACCCATTGGATTTAATAATAATAAAGTCATCATAATACCTATTTTCGAACACCATCTCACCTTTTAAAAGGTCTCGAAAAGATGTTGTTCCAGGTGGAACTCTAAACTTTATAACTACCGAATATCCATTCTTAATTTCTTCTGCCGGGAACTGTTCTGTTCTTTTAATTGGCTTCTCTGTGTTACCTGGTTCGTATATCTCATAATACGCCTTTCCCATCTCTATTAATTTTTTTGCATATTTTTGATATATCTCTTTTCTTTTACTTTGTCTATATGGTCCATAAGGTCCTCCCAAATCTGGCCCCTCGTCCCAATTGAGTCCCAGCCATTTTAAAGCGTCCATAATTAATTTTTCTGATTCTTTAGTTGAACGAGTAATATCAGTATCTTCTATTCTTAATATGAACTTACCTTTCATTTTCTTTGCATACAACCAGTTAAAGAGAGCAGTTCTTGCTCCACCAACATGCAAATACCCTGTAGGACTCGGCGCAAACCTAACTCTAACCAACACTTATCCTCCTTTCAACGATTGACTTCGTTTTAAATTATAACATGCTGCTTAACGTAAATTGTGAACTTCGTAAATAATATTAAAATCCAGACTGACACGTGCCAAAAAAGGAGTATTAACAGTTTTTTTTAGAATAAATCCTGAAAAATCTCTGGTTATAGGAATTGGTGCAGTAACAGTTAACAAACCCTTATCGTAAGATATTCCATAATAAGGAAACAACTGTGAAATTTGCCATGCCATGTAAGGTTCATTTGTAAAAAGTATTTTTACACTCTTTTGTTTTTTGCGAAGTTGTCTTACATCGAGCTTATCCACAATAGAAAAGTTTTGAGAAATAAAAATTGGTGTTTTGTCTATAAATATGACCACATCATCTAAAGTTTTTCGTAACTTTTTTCTTATTTTCTTTATTCTATGATAATCTGGAAAATTCGTCTTTGATAAAAAAATAACCGCACCATTAACTTTTTCCCTTTTAAACACGGAAATAATAGTATCTTCCAGTTTTTCCATAGGGTTTGTCACTATTAATATTCCCAAAATATACCTCTCGCTCTTTTTTTTAGGTTTTCTGAACCAGCTAAAAAAATTCATGTTATCTCCTCTATTAAGAAGTTATTATACCTGTTATTAAACCGTTTGGAACTATTTCAAATATGCTATTTTTTGGCTTAGCTTCAAAAAATTTTGTTCTATCGGCAAGTACAAAAAACGGCTTTTTATAATAGTTAGCAACAATAGCTAATAATTTTGAACCTACTTTATTAATAATATTTCCATTTTCAAGAACACTATCTGCACCTATCAATATATAATCGCTTTTTTCCACTACTATATGCATTTCACTATCATTTACTAACATAACTTCGTGTAAAGTACTTGCTCTTATCTTTTCAGCAAAGACAACCCCTTCACCACCTGGTTCAGATTTGAGTATATATATTCTCAGCTTTTTTTCTATGTTTTTAAAAAACTCAAATAGTGTATAACTATTACTTATTGTGGTAATAGTAGCTTCAAAATTTAATATCTCAAGGGCGTTTTTTATGGTGTTTTTCAATGAAGCTTCCAGTTCTTTTTTTATATGCGTTATATCAACTTCTTTTTCTAACAGAGAATATATCCAGCTAATAATTCCCATTTCTGGCTTGAGATGCTGCAGATCTTTTACAATTTCTTTTGCTTTTTCAAAGGAACAATTTTCTATTTTGTTTAAAATCCATTGTGCTATATCAAATGAACCTTCCTGGTTAAGCCGGGAAAATTCAGCAAACACCTGAAACTTGTTCATATTTTTTCAACTCCCTTTTCAAGAGCGAGCTTAGCAGCTTCTTCAAACGACAGATTTTCAAAAAAAATGCCTCTGGATATTATTTTACGACTTTTAAGTGGCAGTTGTTTGTTCCCATACGAATTAAACCAGCTCTCGTACCTTTTTTCGAAAAATACATTTTTAATATTTAATCGTGTTATTATTTTTTTTATTGCATCTGCTTTTACCATATCTCCAAAAGATGGATGATATGGACCGGCAATTATCGACTTCTTCTGAGACTCTGGAACATAATATCCCAATCTAATTATTTTTACCTTTTCAGAAACTGAAAGTAAAAACATTTCAGAAGTTGTATAAAGTGCTTCTTCTAACGAAAGTGGCTCATAATTTCCATCGATGAACATCTTTTCCAATTCTGTGTTTTTAAAAACCAGAGTCGGATGTATTCTAAAAATCTTAACACCGTTTTTTATAAGTAAAAGCATTGACATGTATGATTTGTAAAAACTATCTTCAGGAAGTCCTATCATTAAATGTGCTGATACCTGAATATTTGATTCCAGAAGCTGTTTAATTGCTCTTATATTATCTTCTACAGTATGGCCTCTTCCTGATGCACTTAAAACATCGTCGTACATACTTTGTATTCCAAGCTCAACAACATTTACCTTATAATTTTTTAATATACGAACAATTTCTTCTGATATTTCATCTGGTCTTGTAGAAATCCTCAGCAAGGCATCCGGAAAAAAATCTTTAACAGTTTGAAAAAACTTTTCCTGTAACCTAAAAGGGAGACCCGTGAAGGTCCCCCCATAAAAAGCAACTTCAGAAACATTATTATTACTTTTTAATAGCGCCTCTATTTTTTTTAAGTCTGGCATCTTTTCGCCTGTCATTGTAAATTGATCGCAAAAAATACATTTATGCTTACAACCAGCATTTGGAAGAAATATTGGTAATATCACGAAAGAAGCTCCTTTACTATTTTACTTACAACGGAACCTTCGGCTTTTCCTTTTAACGCTTTCATTGTTTCTTTCATCACTTTACCAAAATCTTTCTGAGTAGCCTGCAGCTTTTCTATAACTTGTTTTACAAAGTTTCTTATTTCCTCTTCAGTCATCATTTTAGGCGCATATTCTTGCAATATCTTTAACTCATTTTCTTCTTCCATGGCTAAATCATCTCTTCCTGCTTTTTTGTATGCCTGTATTGATTCCTGGCGCTTTTTTATTTCTTTCAATACTAACTGACTTATGTCTTCATCACCTGCTTCTTTCATTTTTTCAACCTCAAAGTTTTTTATAGCAGTATTTAGAAGTCTTAAAACTCTTACTTTTATTTCATCTCGCTTTTTCATAGCATCTTTTAAATCACTCATAATTTTTTCTTTTAACATGTTTTTTTACCTCCTTAAAATTTGTAAAAAAGCTCTTTTGCAGCTCTATAATTTGAATCAGGATTATATCCACCTTCCTGTATAAAAAGTATAGGAATATTCAAACTTTTAAGCATATTCCCCATTTTTCTGTAACTACCGTCATCTAAATTAAAATCTCCCACAGGATCTTCTTTGTGAGTATCAAATCCAAGAGATACTATAAGGAACTCTATATTATTTAAAGTTATTATTTCTAAAGCGTGTTCAAAACATTCTTTGTACTCATTCCACTCGACTTTTCCCGGTAGCGGGAAATTATAATTGCTTCCCTTTCCTTTCCCATTTCCTACCTCATTTTTAAACCCGGAAACCCATGGAAAGTAATACTCAGGATCACCGTGAATGGATATATACAACACGTCAGGATTTTCATAAAATATTTCCTGCGTCCCATTTCCGTGGTGAAAATCTATATCAAAGATACAAATCTTTGTTTTTGAAAGATTTAGAAGGTATTGAGCAGCTATAGCCGCGTTATTAAAATAACAATAACCACACGCAAAATCTACTGTCGCATGATGGCCAGGAGGTCTTGTTAAAACATACACATATTTTTCACCATTTATCAAAGCATTTGCTCCAGTCAGAGATGCGTTCACAGCTTCAAGAGCAGCAAAGTAAGTGTTGTTTTTTATTGGAGTTCCAGAATCTAATATTCTATCTTTAAGAAAAAATTCCGGAATGTATTCATTATCTCTCACTTTTTCAGAAAGTTTTTTTATGTGTTTCACATACCATTCAGGATGAACTTGATAAACATAAAACTCTGGAAATTTTTTAAACGTAAGTTTTTCAAAATTTTGGTCTACAAAACTTTCTATTAGTTCCAGTCTCTCTGGAACTTCAGGGTTATCAACAATTTTTCCATTATCTATTTCAAGGGTTGGTCTATAACTCTTATTCAAAACACTAATTACTTTCATAATACGGCTATTTCTCCTCTAACATTTTTATTTTGTTTACACGCCGCTCATGACGTCCACCTTCAAAGGAAGTGTTCAAAAACTCACTAACAATCCACGTTGCCAATTCATAACCTATTAATCTACCAGGCAAAACCAAAACATTGGCATTATTATGCTTTCTTGCAAGAGAACCCATTTCAGGTATAACACATAATGCTGCGCGTATTCCAGAAACCTTATTTGCCGCAATTGACATTCCTATCCCGGTTCCACATATTAAAATTCCATAATCTACCTCGCCTTTTTTAACAAGTTCAGCAACTTTTAAAGCAAAATCAGGATAATCTACACTTTCTGTGCTATATGGCCCCACATCTTCAATTTCTATATTCTTTTGAGTTAAATATTCTTTTAGCTTTTCTTTAAGCTCGTATCCCGCGTGATCAGAACCTATTGCTAATTTCATTCTTTAAACACCTCCAGAGCCTTGCTTAGAGTAGGATATATCTTTATAATTCTATCCAGTGAAGTCAGCGAAATTATCCTCAATACCATATCATTTACTCCAAAAATGGCTATATTTCCATCTGTGTTTTTGTAAATACTTAAAAAAATGCCAAGAGCAAAACTATCCACTCTTGAAACTCCTGTAAAGTCGAAAATAATTTTTGTCTTGCCTTTTGAAATAAGAGCATCGTTGACCCACGCCCTTAATGAACTTGCATTACTAAATGAAAGTTCCCCTTTTAATTTTATTATGGAAACTCCATCGATTTCACTTAAAGTATACATAAAATCACCTCAGCTGTTTAAAAACTTAATAGCCTCTGACACTGAATTTTTAATATTCAGAACCCTATCAAGATTTGTCATCCTTAACAAATGCAATATATTAGAATTCAAATTCGCAAGTACGACCTCTCCTCCATTTATCTTAAAAGTTTTGAGTAGCCCAACCAATATCCCAAGTCCTGAACTGTCAATATATTCCATATCTGTCAAATCAAGGACGCAATTTTTATATCCTTTTTTAATGGTATTTTCGTGAATGTAAGCTTTCATTTGAGGTGCATTTGAAACGTCAATTTCTCCTTTGATTTTTACTACGGGAACATCGTTTACTAATTTAATATCAAACATTTCATCACCTCACTTATAAAATCTTATGATTCCTACAAGTTTTCCAATAATTTTCACTTCTCCTGGAGAACAGATAATAGTCCCCATATTTTCGTTTTCCGGCACAAGCTCTACTCTGTCCTCTTTTAAATAAAATCTCTTTAAAGTCACTTTATCTCCAATAACCGCTGCTGCAATCTGCCCATTTGCCACTTTATACTGTCTTTTTATAATAACATAATCACCATCTATTATATGAGCATCAACCATGCTGTCTCCTGTTACTTTCAGCGCAAAATAATCTCCATATCCCTGAAGCATTCTAATGGGAATTTCTATCTCCTCATCAACTATCTCAAACATTTCTATTCCCTGGCCTGCCGATATCTGCCCTTTTACAGGGACACTAATACTTTCAGGCCTCTTTACAAGCGATATTGTTCGCGATTTATTACCGTTTCTTGTAATATAACCTTTCTTTTCCAGGGCTATAAGATGCAGTTGAGCACCCCTTGGCGTTATTTTAAAATGCCTTGCTATATCTCTTATAGAAGGTGAATATCCCCTTTGTTGAATATAATTTGTAATAAAATCAAGCACCTTTTTTTGACGCTCAGTCAACTCCCTCATACATCAAACACCACCTTTGTTCTGTACATGCTTTGATCTTTTTCAAGTCTCAATGAATGATACGTTAGAGCCTTGAACTTTTCACCAAGTAACCCCGTATATGAGCAAAACAAAGTGACATAATTCCCATTCTCAAAATCTACTTCTTTAGGAAAGTATCCTAAATCTATAGCCGCGATCCAGTCATTAACTATATCAAATATTCCATCTTCATCTTCAGAAATTTCATAGATCTGCCTTTTATAATATGAGCAATTCAAATATTCAGGCTTATAAAAATCAACAATAATATCCAGAATGTCTTTCAACACTCCAAGGAATGATTCATTCATAATTTCAAAAGCAACATCTGCGGTATGTTCTATTTCTTTATACATCACTCTTCCCCTCTTATTATAGCAAAATCTGCTATTTCATCTTCTTTTGAAAGGTTAACCAGTTTTACACCTTTTGTCACACGTCCTAAAACACTTATACTATTAATATTTATCTTTATACTCATGCCATGTTTTGTAAAAATCATCATTTCTTCCTTTCCACTTACACAGGATACTCCCACCACATTTCCTGCTTTTTCCGGACTTGAAATATTCCTTATCCCGGTACCTGCTCGCTTTTGCACACGATAATGAGAAATCTCTGTCATTTTTCCATATCCCCGGTTTGTCACAGTCAATATGTACTTATTTTCATCTGTTAACAAAGTAGAACTCACAACTTCATCATCCTTTGAAAGGCGAATCCCTATGACTCCTATCGCACTTCTTCCCATTGTCCTAACTTCTGAAATACTGAATCTTATACACATTCCATTTTTCGTGGCAATAAATACTGTTTGATTATTGTTTTCTATTCTTAACACTGAAACTAAAGAATCACCGTCTTCAAAATTGATTGCTCTCATTCCACGAGAGTTTATATTCTTAAACTCTGCAAGCTTTGTTCTTTTAACTTTACCAAGCTTTGTTACAAAGAATAATTCACCGTCAAAATTGTCAACTGAAAGCATTGTAAGAATCTTTTCATTTGCATCTATATTCAAATACCTTGCAACCTGTTTCCCCTTACTTGTACGAGAGTTTTGTTCAATTTCGTAATTGTTCAACACAAAAACTTTTCCAGAAGACGTAAAGAATAAAGTTTTCCCGTGCAAATGCGTGTATATAACTTCCATTATTGCATCATCCTGCATCAAAGAAGAACCTGTTATACCTTTTCCTCCACGTCGTTGAGTCCTGAATTCTTTTAAATCCATCATTTTCAGGTATCCTTTTTTGGTTAAAGAAATCACCACTTCTTTATCTGGAAGAAGTTGCAATATATCAAATTCTGTGGACACTTCTTCTTTTGAGAGAATAATGCTCTTCCTTCCATCACCATATTTTTCTTTTATATCTGTTAATTCATCGATTATTTTTTCATAAACTTTAGTATCACTTTCTATTAATTCCTTTTCTATTTGCATCTTCTTTATCATGTCTTCATACTCTTTAATAAGGTTTGAAAGTTCAAGTTTTGTCAACTTACCTAAACGCAAATCAACAACAGCTTTTGCCTGCTCTTTGGTAAAATCAAACATATCGATAAGCTCAGAAATAGCTGTATTCTGGTCTGCACTATTTCTTATAACAGAAATAATAGTATCAATCGAGCGAGAAGCCTTTATCAATCCTTCAAGAATGTGAGCTCTTTTTGAGTATTGTTTATAGAAGAACTGGGCTCTTCTCCTTACAATTTCAAATCTGTGCTGCACAAAAGCCCACATTATTTCTTTTAGATTCATTAAAATGGGTCTTTTATCTTTGTCAATGACAAGCAATTGCGCATGGAACTGTGTTTGAAGCTGCGTATGTTTGTAAAGATTGTTAATTATAATTTCCTCGTTCACATTTGGAGCAACCTCTATAACAATTCGTAACCCTTCTTTATCTGATTCATCTCTTATATCTTTTATTGGAAGATTAGACCTTTCGGCATATTCCACAATTTTTTTGATTAAATCAGATTTACTCACAGAGTATGGTATCTCAGTTATTACTATGCTCTTTTTCTTTTTAGATTCTTCTATACTAACTTTACCCCTTAAGGTGAAACTTCCTTTCCCTGTTAAATACATTTCTCTTATTCCAGCTTTTCCTATAATTTCTCCACCGGTTGGAAAATCAGGCCCTGGAACGTGATTCATTAATTCCTCCACACTCATTTCAGGATTTTTAATCAAAGCAATAAATCCACTAACCAACTCACTTATATTATGTGGAGGAATATTAGTTGTCATTCCAACAGCGATACCCGATGCACCGTTTGCTAAAAGGTTTGGAAACTTAGAAGGCAAAACTTCAGGTTCTTTTAACGAACCATCAAAATTATCGAGCATGTTAACTGTTTCTTTGTCTATATCTTCGAGCATTTCTTCAGCTATTCTATCAAGCCTGGCTTCTGTATACCTCATCGCAGCAGGAGGATCTCTATCAACTGATCCAAAATTTCCCTGTCCTTCAACAAGTTTGTATCTCATTGACCAATCCTGAGCAAGTCTTACGAGAGTATCGTATATAGCGGCATCTCCATGTGGGTGATACTTACCCATTACTTCTCCCACAATACGAGCCGATTTCTTAAAAGGTTTATTATGAGTAACACCCAGTTCGTACATACTATAGAGAATTCGCCTTTGCACCGGTTTAAGTCCGTCGCGTACGTCTGGTATAGCCCTTCCTATAATAACGCTCATTGAATAACTAAGATACGACTCTTTCAACTCTTCTTCTATAGATCTATAAATTTCCATTTATTTCCCTCCAATTATGAAATAATCACGAAATTTTGGCGCCAGGTTCTATATCCTGATCCACAGTTAAAAGAACTAATTTGTTTTCACGTTTTGCAGCAAGCAACATACCATTTGATTCAACTCCCATAAGTTTTGCAGGTTTAAGATTTGCAACGACAATAATCTTTTTCCCTACAAGCTGATCTGGTGCATAAAACTTTGCTATCCCTGCAACTATCTGTCTTTTGCCAAGTTCTCCTAAATCAATTATTAATCTAAGAAGTTTCTCAGACTTTTGAATTTTTTCCGCTTCCAATACCTGAGCAACTCGAAGTTCCACTTTTGCAAAATCATTTATACTTATCAAATCAACAACATTTTCGCTCTCTAATTTCTTTTCCATCTTTTTCACCCCATCAGCTATTTTTTTGAAAGCCCTCATATCTATTTTGGTAAACAACGGTTTCCCGTGAATCACAGAAGAACCAGCTGAAAGAAATCCCCATTTTTCAGAAAAAACTTCATCAAAAGAAGCAGTTACATTTAACCTTCTGAGCACTTCACTGGAAGAATCAGGCATAAATGGCGACAGAAGAACTGCTATTTTTAGCACAGCTTCTAAAGTATTGTAAAGAACAGTGGCAAGACGCTTTTTATTTCCTTCCTTTGCAAGTACCCATGGCTTATTTTCATCAAAATAGCGATTTGTTTCCGCAATAAACTTCCAGATCTCTTCCAGAGCAGTTGTAAGCTTATAATTATCCATGGAGTTTATATAACTTTCATACAATTCTGAATAATATGTTCTTAACCTTACATCCGAATCAGTTTCATCCTCAGGATCTGGTATCTTTGAATCAAAATGTTTCTTTACCATAGCAATAGTTCTGTGCAATAAATTTCCATAATCATCTGCAAGATCAGAATTTAACCTTTGTACAAGATTCTCTTCGGAAAAATCTCCATCTTTTCCAAATACTATGTCCCGAGCAAGATAATACCTTACAACATCGTTACCATATTTTTTTACAAATTCCCTGGGATCAATAGCATTTCCAAGCGATTTACTGATCTTCTGGCCATTCACTGTCAACCAACCATGAGCAAAAATCTTCTTTGGAAGAGGCAACCCAACAGACATTAGCATCGCAGGCCAGATTAAACTATGAAACCTATTAATTTCCTTTCCAATCAAATGAACATCCGCAGGCCACCACTTTTTAAACTTTTCCTCATTTTCACCGTATCCAATAGCAGAAATATAATTTATCAAAGCATCAACCCAGACATATATAACATGTTCGGGGTCATCGGGCATTTGAACTCCCCATTTAAAAGTCGTTCTTGTGATTGAGAGATCCTTTAATCCACCCTCCAGAATTTTTAACATTTCGTTTTTTCTAAATTCAGGCTCAACAAAGTCTGGATTCTCTTTAAAATGCTTTAAAAGCGGTTCTGTGTATTTTGACAGTTTAAAGAAATAATTTTCCTCTTCAACAAAATTTAAAGGCCTTCCACAGGATGGACATAAATGCTTTCCTTCCTCAGACTTTTCAATTTCATCTTCGTTCCAGTAAGTTTCACACGGAATACAATACCATCCTTTATAAGCTCCTTTATAAATATCTCCATTTTCCTTCATTTTTTTCACAAAAAGTTGAACAGTTTTCATATGCTTTTCATCAGTGGTTCTTATAAAAAAATCATTTGTTATTTTTAAATCCTTCCAGAGCTGTTTAAACTTTCCAGAAAGCTCATCACACAATTCCTGTGGTGTCTTACCACTTGACCGGGCTGCCTGAAGAATCTTTTGCCCATGCTCATCAGTACCAGTTAAATAAAAAACTTCGTAACCCAGTAATCTTTTGTAACGCGCAATTATATCCCCTATTATTGTTGTATAAGCGCTTCCAATGTGAGGTTCAGAATTTACATAATAAATAGGAGTAGTGATATAAAATTTTTTCACTTCATCACCTCCAGATAATTTTTATTTATTTCTTTTTTAATTATATCACAATACCTCTCCATATTCTTTATCAAATATGCATGATTACGTTAAAATCGTAAGAACAACACAAAAAGAAATAAAATGAAAGGAATGTCATCTCGAGCAAAGCGAGAGGGATGTCATCCTGAGGAATGTAATGACGAGGGATCTTATCCTTTTGTCATTCCGAACGCACGTGAGGAATCTTATCTTTTCCCAACCCTTGCTAAAATCAAGATTCCTCGTCGCATACGCTCCTCGGAATGACAGGAAACGGGGGATTCCTTGACACATGTGCTCCTCGGAATGACAGAGAGGGGAATTCATCGCATTCCCGCTCTCAGGAACGACTTTCTCCTTTTTTGTCATCCTGAGAAACGAAGTGACGAAGGGGATGTCATCCCGAGGAACGAAGTGACGAAGGATCTTATTCTTTTTACCAACCTCGCTAACTCTCGCTAATCTCGCCAATCTCGCCAACCTCGCTAAATAAAAGATTCCTCACCCTTCGGGTTCGGAATGACAGGGGTGGGGGATTCCTCTCTTCTACGCTCCTCGGAATGACAAAAAGGAAAGGTGTCATCCTGAGCGTAGCGAAGGATCTTATACAAAGAGCCCATCTTTTTACCTTCCTAATTGGTATACCACACAACATTTATCATGTATCAGGAATTATTAGAACTGGTCATTATAACCCAGTTTTTCTAATATTTTATTTATTTGAATTTTAAGGTTCGAAATATCTTTTTTTACTGTTTTCCAGACAATTTCATAATTTACGCCAAAATACTCATGAATTAGTTTATCTCTCATACCCGCTATTTCTCTCCAGGGAATATATGGATATTTTTCTTTAAAACTTTGCGGTAAGTTCTTTACAGCTTCTCCTATAATCTCCAGACTTCTGATAAAAGCCCGAATCATAACAGGGTTACTGATAAAATCAGCATACTCAAGTCCATTAGAATTTTCTATTAAAAACTCGCATTCCTGTAATATATGTTCAAGATACGGCTTTGCTTTTTTCATTATATAACCTCGACCTCTTTTATATAAGGTTTTATAAAAGGACTTATACTTTTTTCTGTAAGAAGGTCCACTTTCACGCCCAGTATCTTACTTAGTTCTTCCTCAATTCTCACAAATTCAATAAGTGTTGGCACTTCATAAAAATCTACAATTAAATCTATATCACTTTTTTCTGTTTGCTTTCCTTCTGCATATGAACCAAAGATTTTCAAGCTTTTTATTCTATACTTTTCCTCAAGATATTCTCTGTGCTGGATAAGAATCTGTATAATTTCTTCTAAAGACTTTACATTCTCCTTCATTATTCTCACCCTTTATTATTTTAACCCATTCATAGGACATTATTTCAAACTTTTCTTTTATAAAGAGTATATCAAATACATCGCTCTTTTTTCAAATTCTCTTTTGCCATTCCAAACGCATTTAAGGAATTCTATTTCTCTTCGAAAGGTATTAAGATTCCTCGCCTTCTACGCTCCTCGGAATGACAAAAGAGAAAGGTGTCATCCTGAGGAGCGCCAGCGACGAAGGATCTTATTTTTTTCCCCAACCTCGCCAACTCTCGCAAGATCCTTCGCACTCCGTGCTCAGGACAGGCCTTGCTAACCTCGCTAAATATAAGATTCCTCACCCTTCGGGTTCGGAATGACAGGAGCGGTAGATTCCTCGTCGCTACGCTCCTCGGAATGACAGGAGGCGGGGGATTCCTTGTCACTGCGCTCTTATTGGAATGACAGGGGTGGAGGATTCTTCGTCGATACACTCTTTGGAACGACAAAGAATAAGGAAATCGTTGAAACGACAAAAAAAGAGTATTAAAACTCGATGTTTTTGATATAATTTTTTGTATGAGAGAAGTTGTATTTACAATAATAGCTGGTATAGCATCTGGGATTATATCTCCATTTATAGAAGGCTCGATGGTGAGTCTTATTCGTTTTATAAACAATTTTCTGGGAGAGTTTATAATCTTTACTCCTGTACTTGGTTTTTGTATAGTTGGATTATTGGCAAAAAAGTCTCCTATCATTCTTGGTACAGGAGTTAACGCGTATGCCAATGAAAACACACGAATTTCTTTAACAGATACTATCCTTAAATACGTTTCCACAATTGTTACTTTAGGTTTTGGAGGAAGTGGAGGACTTGTATCTCCTACTCTTTATTTAGGAAGAGGTATTTCAGAAAGCGTATATATGAAAAGAGAACGAATTCTTTCAATAGCTTTTGCATCTGGAATGCTTACATATTATCTGGGTACACCGCTTACAGCGGCTCTTCTTTCTGTGGAATATCTTAGAAAGGACGAGGTTTCGTATGAAGATCTAATGCCCGCTGTGCTGGCTTCAGCCATAAGCTATTACAATTACAAAGCCTTAGGATATAAACCCATCTTTTTAAGCATTGTAAATATAAATGATCTTCCTTCCATTAACACAAAATATGTTATTATATCTTTCTTGATAGCCATAATCTTTGGAGGAATAGCTACAGGCATATACTTTTTAAAATGGATTTATAGAAAATACACAGAAAATTTGACTATGTACAAAAAGACTTTCTTTTCTGGCCTTTTAGTTTCGACTGTTGGAATTATATTTGGTGCGAAAGTTTTAGGACTTCGTGTTATCCTTGGAGAAAATCCTATAAATTTTATTTTTGGCAAAATTTTAGCCACAGTGTTCACAATAGAATCCATGGGAAGTAGTGGATATTTTACACCTTTAACAACGGTGGGAATAAACCTTGGACATATAGCCTCAAATTTTGGTCTTCCACATCAAATTGGCGCTGTTCTTGGTATATCTTCTATGCTTTCTTCCATGTTAAACATCCCAATTGCCGCTGTTATTTTCCCGATTGAACTCTGTGGATATAAAGCTTTGATTCCGGCAGTTATAGGGTCTTCTGTATCCTATATGATTTATAAAAGATTCAGACTTGAATAGCAACTATAGCTTACTTTGAAAAACTTTTGAATTTTCTTATAAAGATTCCTCGTCGCGTGTGCTCCTCGGAATGACAGGAGCGGGGGATTCCTCGTCGCGTGTGCTCCTCGGAATGACAGGAGCGGGGGATTCCTCGTCGCGTGTGCTCCTCGGAATGACAGGAGCAGGGGATTCCTCGTCACTACGCTCCTTGGAACGACAGGGGGCGGGGGATTCCTTGACATATGTGCTTCTCGGAATGACAGAGAGAGGGAATTCATCACCTTCCCGCTCTCAGGAACGACTTTCTCCTTTTTTGTCATCCTGAGGAGCGCCAGCGACGAAGGATCTTATTTTACCAACCTCGCAAGATCCTTCGCACTCCGTGCTCAGGACAAGCCTTGCTAACTCTCGCCAAATAAAAGATTCCTCAGGAATAGCAAAAAAGGTAACCTAAAAATTTAAAATAAGTTCAGACAACATACTGGCTACTGCTAATATTCAATCTGGTCTTTCCAGCCTTCTTTTTCAATAATGTTTTTCAGTTTTTCGAAAAGTTCAAAAATATCTTTTTTAATAATCTTCCATAAAATATACGTATCTATACCAAAATAAAAATGAATCATTTTATCTCTTGCTTTTGCTATCATGCTCCAACCTATATATGGATATTTATTCCTAAATTCCTTTGATATATTTTTAACTGCTTCGCCTAATATTTCAATATTTCTTACCACAGCATCAATAGTTTTACTATCTTTCTTAAAATCTTCAAAAGATAAATCCTTTGTATACTGAAAAATCTTTTGACATGATAAAAACATATCCAACACAAATTCCCTGTCTCCTCTTTTATACATACTCCACCTCACGCTTTATTCTTTCCTTTACAGGTTTAATTCTTATGTCTTCAATACCTGAAGGTGTTATGACGTCTATCTCTCTATCAAATAGATTTTCAAGATACTCTATAAGACCTATAAAATCTTTCATTCCTCCTCTATCTTTTTCAAACTCAACTACAAAATCTATATCACTTTTCTCATTAGCTTCATTTCTCACAACAGATCCAAAAATCCCTATTCTCTTTACTCCAAACTTCCTGATCTCATCCATATTTTCCTTTATTAATTTTATAACCATTTCTTTTTTCATATTTCTGCCTCCTTAACACTGGGGACTAAACAACGGACTCATATATTTTTTATTTTTTAATCCAAACCATCTCAATAATCTTTAATTTGCATTTAGTAACCCAGGTTTTTACATCATTTATACTAAATATGCCAAAAAATCTGGCTTTTTAAGCTTCTTTATATAAAGAGTATATCAAATGTATTGCATTTTTTTCAAATTTTCTTTTGCCATTCCAAAGCATGTAATGAATCTTATTCTCTTTTCAAAAGGTATTAAAATTCCTCGTCGCTACGCTCCTCGGAACGACAGGGAGCGGGGGATTTCTTGACACATGTGCTTCTCGGAATGACAGAGAGGGGGGAATTCATCGCCTTCCCGCTCTCAGAAACGACTTTCTCCTTTTTTGTCATCCTGAGGAGCGCCAGCGACGAAGGATCTTTTTTTACTAACCTCGCCAACTTTCGCCAACCTTACCAATCTTGCTAAAACTTAAAAGCACTTGATATACAATCTATTAGTCTGTATAATATTCATGAAGTATTGTTAAAAATAACCTGGACCGGGAGGTGAAAGCATGCCAATGTACAGATATATCTGTGAAAATTGCGGCCTGGAAAAAAGAGAACTTCATAGCATGAATGAAACACCTGAAATTATTTGTGATGAATGTGGAAGTAAAATGACAAAAGCTATAGGACGTGTAGGTATCGTTTTTAAAGGCAGTGGATTTTACATAACAGATAGTAAAAATACAGGTATAGGTAACGGTGGAAAAAATTCATCAAGTAATAATAGCAGTAGCAAAGATTCTTCTAAAGAAAGTAAATCTTCCGTTACAGCAAACTCTAAATAATATAAAAGCCCCCCTTTTTAGGGGGGCTTAATTATTTCCTGGTTTGAATTAGAGAGGTTTTACATTTGCTGCTTGTGGACCTTTTTGGCCTTCCTGGACATCAAACTCTACCTCTTGACCTTCTTTTAATGTTTTAAAACCATCAGTCTGAATAGCACTCCAGTGAACAAATATGTCTTCTCCGTCCTCCTTGGTAATAAAACCATAACCTTTCTTTGCATCAAACCACTTAACTGTACCTTTCATGTAAAAACGCCTCCTCGTAAATCAATTTCCATCCCCAATGCGGGGTTACATTCAGTATACACCCATACCGAATTTTTGTCAAATATTTATTTAAATTGATCTCTAAACTTTTTTGAAACGGCGAGGTTATCAAGGTTGGTCCCCACATTTATGTCATTCCGAGGAGCGCAGAAGGCAAGGAATCCACCGCCCATGTCATTCCGAACCTGAAGGGTGAGGAATCTTGTATTTAGCAAGATTAGCGAGAGTTAGCGAGAGTTGGCGAGGTTGGGAAAAAATAAGATCCTTCGTCGCTGACGCTTCTCAGGATGACATCTCCCTCACGTTCGTTCGGAATGACAAAAGGGAAAGATCCTTCGTCATTTCGTTCCTCTGAAAGACAAAAGACTTTGTAGTCATTTAAAAATTCTAAGCAAACTCTAAGTTAATCTCCATATAATCTATGTGTAAATCAAAAACAGGGAGGTGAAACCATGAAGAAAGCATCTTTGATTTTTGTATTTTTACTCACTTTTTTCACAGGAATCATTTTCGCAGATGGTCAGATGATGGGAAGTTATACTCCTCAAACTCCTCAAAAATTTCAAAATATTCCTCTAAAAAATATTAAAATAAGTGATGAAGCAACAGTTGTTGGCACTATAAAAAATATCTTAATAGAACCAGGAACTTTAAGAAGAGTAACGCTAACTGTTGAAACCAAAGAAGGAGATGTTGAAGTTATAGTAAGACCTATATGGAAATTTTTCGACTTTAAACCGGGATTATCAGTAGAACTGAACATAAGAGAAATAACTATAAATGACGAAACTATCAAAGTCGCATTTGGAGCAACAATAGACAATATAACTGTCAGAATACCCATAAAAGTCATTCGAGGTTTTGTAAGAGAATGGATGGAAAGATTTTACTATTACAAAAACTATAATAACAATTTATACGATTTCCCACCATGTCACCCTGAACCATATGGACCGTACTTTATGTATAACCATCCTCCATTTATGATGCATAGAGGTTGGTAGTCTTAAGATCTAATTTATTAATTATTTTGCAAAGCCCGGTTTTTTAAACCGGGCTTTTTATAAAACTTGCCAGTGTTTTTATTTTATTTCAAGGGAAAAATCTATATAACTGATTTCTGTTGTCAATTTCCCCATAGAAATTACATCGATATTATCATCTACATACTCAAGATAATTATTCTCATTAATCCCACCTGAAACCTCTATAATTAAGTCCGAAAAACTTTGTTTTAATTTCCATGCTAAAGATTTCGCCTTTTCAGGAGAAAAATTATCAAGCATCACAATGTCTGCTCCATATTTTGCTGCAATAAACGCATCTTCTTCTTTTTCAATTTCTACCTCTATTTTTTTTGTGAATGACCCGTATTTCTTAACTTCGTCTATAGCTTCTTTAACACCGCCGTATAGTTTTATATGATTGTCTTTTATCATTATACAATCTGAAAGAGAAAACCTATGAGTGTCTCCTCCTCCATGCATTACAGCCAACTTTTCCAGATTACCTATTCCTGGAAAAACTTTTCTTGTAGCCGCAAGCTTTGTTGTCCCACGAATTCTACTAACTAAATTGTATGTCTTTGTTGCTATGGCAGTCATTAAAGAGAATATATTAAGCATAGTTCTTTCTACAATCAATATATTGTAAGCATTACCTGAAATTATTCCTATAGTATTCTTATTTACAAGTTCTCCATCATGAACAAAAAATTCATACTCTATCTGATACTCATCCAACAACGTTTTTATAAATTCTATTCCGGAAATTATTACATTGCTTTGTTTTAAAATTATCTCACCAGAAGCTTTTCTATCTTTTAATCCGTACGATGCTATATCAAAAAATGAACTATCCTTTTCAATCCAGTTTTTTACAAGGCGTATTTCATATTCAAACACATTTTATACCTCCATTAGCTTAAACATATTTAGTATTGGAATTTTTGCTTTTTCTATAAGCCAATCTGGAAGTGTTATTTTATGTTCCTCGTTTAACAACGAAAAGTAAACGTTTTTCAAATAATTTTTCTTCATATTGTTGCATATAGCATCTTCTTTTAGTGGATAAAACTTTTTATCTTTAAAAGTTTTTGAAAGTTTATGAATCATTCCAATCTCAGTACCAACCACATATTCATCTGCTTCTTCAAATTCTGGAAATTTCATCATTTGACCTGTACTTCCCGTATAGTCACACAATGAGCGAATCTCTTCAGGTGCCTCTGGATGAATCATTATCTTCGCATCTGGGTATTTCTCTCTTGCTTTTTTTACATCTTCTACTGAAAATCTGTTGTGTACATAACAATAACCTGTCTCTCCTGGTATAACCACTACCTTTTTTCCTGTTTTTTCAGCTACAAACCTACCCAGATTTTTGTCAGGCCCAAATAATATGGTATCAGAATCAATTTTATTAACTATTTCAACGGCGTTTGAGGAAGTGCATGTATAATCTGCTAACGCTTTGCATTCGGCTGTACTATTAACGTACAATACCACGGGAGCATCTGGATATTTATCTTTATATTCTTTGATTATTTCTGGTGTTAATGAATTTGCCATTGGACAGGTTGAATTTTTCGTCGGTACTATTATATTTTTTTCGGGATTTAAGATTTTTAAAGTTTCAGCCATAAAATCCACTCCCAAAAACAGGATATTATCGTTGTTTATTTTCGTGGCCCACTTAGCAATCTGTAAAGAATCCCCTGTAAAATCCGAGATATCCTGTAATTCTGGTATTATATAATTATGAGCTAAAATCATGTAGTTTTTATCATTTTTTAAGGTTAAAATCTCTTCTATTAAACGTTTATAGTTGTCTGGTTGTCTCATTTTTTAACCCCCTATTTTAAATTTAATGTTTTGTCTTTTTATAATTCGAACAATAGATAAAGGAGCTAAATAGCTTGTTTTTGGATTTTCCGATGGATAGTTTTCAAATTCGAGTTTGTAATTACCAACTTTTGATTCTATTTTGATTATATGTTTGTTTCTTTCTATCAATGGATCTGCCACTATTTTCACTTGCACTTTATTAAAATCTCTTACCGCTAATGATAACGTAACAGCAACATTAACGTTTCTGGGGAAAACTTTAATAGCTTCTGTGGAGCTTCCATCAAATACTACTGTTTCATCCTTTACATTCAACCCTAAACTTTCAGGTCTTTTTTTTGTTATCAACGTAATGTTATATACCTTATCATATATAGCCTCAATTAAATCAAGCCCTCCTATAGCTCCAGTGGCTATGTAAACTTTACTATTTGAACTTTTCAATTCATTCATGAAAGAAATTCTGAAATTTTCATCTGCAAAAGCTCCTGTACTCAACACTATTAAGTTTTTATCCGATTTTAAGATTTCTATACCATATTCACATAACGCCTCTATTGAGGCAACTTCTACAACATAATCAACATTGAGTTGTCTTAATTCTTCTATCTCTTTGTATTCAATATAAACAGCGTCAAATCTTTCCTGCAGTTTTTTAATCTGGTTAAGATTTTTATCATAAAAATATGCCTTCTCTATTATTCCACGAAGTTCTTCTAAAATGATACTCGCAGAATTTCCCGCTCCCAGAAAAAATATTCGCATAATCTCCCTCCGCTTTTTAATCTTTACACTATTATACAGCAAATGTAAAATACAGTCAATCGAACAGGACAAGGCGCGGAATAAATTAAGTAACAAAAAATTAACTATTTCTTAATTATCTGTGTGCGTTGCCATGTTATAATGATTTCCAAGAATTTCCGAAAAATTTTTTTGAAAAGGAGGCGAGGCAGATGTTTAGATTTGGGTTTAGAACACAGGTAAGTGGAATATCTTTACGCTATTGCTCTGCTTCGCCGGAGGTTAGGTTTGCGAACAATCTGTGATTTAATCGTAAAAAATGCAAGCCGTGGCGAAGCGCCACGGCTTTTTTTTTAGCCAGAATGAAACTTTGAGAACAGAGGGGGTATTAACATGAAAGCATTAGAAGTTTACAAAGTCAGTAAATATTTTAATAAGGGAAAGAAAAGAAAAGAACTCATTAGAGCAGTTGACAGCATTAGTTTCGAAGTTTACGAAAAAGAGATATTTGGAATATTAGGTCCAAACGGTTCTGGAAAATCCACGCTTATTAGAATGATTTCAACATTATTAATTCCGGATGAGGGAACTATAAAAGTATTTGGATACGATGTAATTAAAGATGCCTTTAAAATTAGAAATATAATAAATCGCGTATCAGTAGAAGCAAGTTTTTTTAAAAAGCTCTCTGCAAAAGAAAATCTTTTATTTGCAGCTGGATTATATGGGTTAAGTAGAAAAAGGGCATTTAAAAAAGTATTAGAACTAAGCCAAAAAGTAAATCTACCTCATAATAGATTAAATGAACCTCTGGAAGACTTTTCCAGGGGAATGCAGCAGAAAGTGGCAATTGCCAGGGCGTTTTTAACATCTCCAAAATTGTTGCTTTTGGATGAGCCTACAACAGGTCTGGATCCAAGAGCAAAAAAAGAAGTTCAAGAACTTATAGTAAACGCAAGAAAAGAAGGAACTACTATTCTTTTAACAACACATGATATGTTAGAAGCTGAAAAACTCTGTGATAGAGTTGCAATTATCCACAAGGGAAAAATAATTGTTATAGGAACTCCTGAAGAGTTAAAACGTTCTGTAAACCCACATTCTAAAAACGTTACACTTGAAGATGTTTTCATGTTTTACACCGGTGAGACTTTTGAAGAGGAATTTCAGGAGGTGAGCTAATATGGAACTTGTCATAAAAGAACTAAGAGCTTGCTGGGCTTTTATAGAAAGAAATTTCAACCTTATAAAAAGATATTGGAAATGGGAACTTGTCTTTTTTGTATATACAATAGCTAACTCAGTGACCATGGGATTTATTGGTAAAGGCATTGAAAGTTTCGGCGGACAAAAAGTAAATATTGATTATCTAATATTATACATGCTTTTAGGTTCTATTCTGTGGGGGTATCTTTCCATAATCTTCGCAATAGTAGCGGAAACAGTCGCGTGGGAAAGATGGGAAGAAACAATTGAATATACATTTATGGCCCCGGTTTCACGGGTTACTCATCTTTTAAGTGTGTGTATATTTAGTATCTTGTATGGAATTTTGAGAAGCGGGTTAATATTATTTGTAGTTTCATGGTTCTTTGACCTTGATCTGTCAAATGCAAACATCGCATCAGCTGGTATAGTTCTTGTAACCGCGAGCCTTTCTTTCATAGGACTTGGAATCGTGGCAGCTGTATTACCGTTGATTTCACCTGAGAAAGGCGTTCATGTGGTGCACATTTTCCAATCTTTACTTCTTATGTTTTCAGGAGTGTATTATGAGATAGATGTTCTGCCGACCTGGATGCAGAAAATCGGGCGTTTTTCCCCTGCAACTTATGCTTTAAAGGGAATGAGACAGGCAATTTTAAAAGGCCAAGAAGTCAAAGAGTTATTACCTCAGCTTTCAGCGCTTGCATGGATGGGATTGATTCTTTTACCATTGGGTATCTTAATTTTTTCAAAGGTTGAAGCATACGCTAAAAGAAAAGGACTTTTAAAAAGAAACGGATAATTCAGAAAAAAGGTAGCCGCATGGATCTGGCTGCCTTTTTTATTTAACACACATAACCCTAATAACGTAATTTCAAGCAATTTCATTCATCTTGTGATATAAAAATAAATTTGAAGTTTAATTTGTTTATCCCATATAAAAAGTGCTATAATACTTTCATCAAGGAGGTGACACTTATGAAAAGATTATTTCTTCTTTTAATATTGTTGTTAAGCCTTACAACAATTTTTAGTGCTGGAAGGGGTATATCAATTTCAGAAAAAATTGGAATAGTGATACTGCCGGCTAAAGTAAGTGGCGGGTGGAATATAAGTGATGCAGACCATCTTATCTCAATTCTTGAAGAAAAAGCTCTTGAGCTTCAACGCTTTAAAGTGTTTTCGAGAAATGACATTGAAACGATAATCAAAGAAAGAAATTTAGGTGATCTTGGCATAACAGAAAATGCATTACAAGCCAGTAAATTAGCTGGAGCAAGATACGCCATTCTCCTTACACTTACAAGTTTATCAGCACAGTACAGCGAAAGCAGTTACGGTTATCTTGGAAGCGCAAGATTATCACTTAAACTATACGATTTAAAGAATGGGGAATTGTTAGCCGCGAAAAGTTTTGAAAAAAGTACCTTCTTTGGAGAAGAAACTTACGAACAGGCCATAAACGCCGTCATAACCATATTGGCTGATGATATATGGTTAACTTTGAGAGAATTTTTCAAACTTGAAGCTTATGTAATTAAAGTAGAAAATGGAAAGGTGTATCTTGGAGGTATTGATCCAAAAATTATTAAAAAAGGATTTATATTCAAAGTAGAAACTGAAGATGGGAACGTTGGTTTTATAGAAATACTCGGATATAACAAAAGGACCAACGCAGTAATGGGAAAATTCATGTATGGAGCGATGCCACAGGAGTATGATCCTGCGACAGAATACCCAGTTTCACCTTATATAGCAAGTATAGGAATAGGCCTATACTCTGGAAAAGTTTCATTAAATATGGTTGGTTGGAGCACTTCACAAAAAATTTACTTGAACACAGGAATAATAATGGCCAATTTCACAAACTATATACCAATGCAAATTACTGCTGGTATCAAGCAAAGTCTTTTAAAATTGGGAAGAATCGAAACAAGCGTTGTGGGAGGCGTTCATCTGCTCTCCTTATATGATATGAGTGAAACATCGACAGAACCTTTCCTTCCAACTTTCGGACTTGCAGGTGGTGTTCATATTTCATACGACTTTGAACCAAAGAGTAAACTTTTTGCTGAAGTCTTATATACTATGACGTTTCCTGATTCATTTACTCAATATATTCTAACCTATATTTTTGGAATAGATCAAACAAGTTTTATGCAAATAACAGCTGGATATGCTTTTTCTTTTTAAAAGGATAGGGGTGAGTGGTTATGAAAAAAGTTCTTTTTATAATTTCAATCTTTATACTAATAATGTTGCTTTTTTCATGTGACGTGTTTTTCCAATCATCATCAGATTCTAAAAAAGCAACGCAAATTACTATACCTCCTGGATATTTAGGAGCAATTGGTGAAGGAGTTTCTGAAAATGAAGGCAAAGCAGAAAATATTGCGCAAAAAGTTGCTCTTCAAAGGCTGTCTGAGCAAATATATGTCGAACTTCAGGCTGAATCCACACTAAAAGAAGAGTTAACTCAGGTGATTAGTAATGAAAAGTTAAAAGAAACTGCTATAACTAATTATGAAAATATTGTAAAAACAAAAGTAAATATCGAACTTCTAAACGTAGATTTTAACCTTATAGAAAAGCGCTTTGAAAAAAATAATTACTATGTAAAAGTTCTTGCCCTGTTAGACAAAGATATCGCGCTCAATATTTTTAACACATATCTTGCCATAAAAACTGGCGAAGCACTGCTTAGAACAAAAATGATTTATTCAGCTTATAACATAATAAATCGCTATGAGAAACTTTTAAGCGATAATAAAAATATTCTTCCACCAAAAATGTTCTCTGAACTTACATACATAGTTGCAAAAATTAAAAATGAATGGAACATCATACAACAGGAACTTAAAAATTTAGATAAGCTGAATATTGTAGATGAGAAAAGTAGTTTAAAAGCCCTTGAAATACTTGATCGTATTCATGAAACGTCTATTGATATACCAGACGAGATTATTAAAAAATACAGGGAAAAGGCAAGAAAATATGTAAAAAATTATAGCCTTAACATTTCCGGCCCTTCAAAAGTAAGTTTAGGCCAGAGAATTGTTCTGGAAGCTTCGTTAAATCCTCGTATATCAGGAAACTTCAATTTTGTTGTAAAAGCAAATGGGGCAAAATTCCCGGAGTTAGTAACCTTCACAAATGGAAAGAGTATAATCAGTGGCCTTGTAAATGATACAAACGTAAAAGTTACTATTAGTCTTGGTGGAGTTATACAGGCCACATGGGCACCAGGAACACGTGAAGGACCTGGAATTTCTGCTGAAGTTTCAAAAGACATTATAAGAATTTCTTCTCAGGGTGTAGCTACCATTGAAAATGAAGACCTGGCCTCTGCGAGGGAAAACGCTATAAAATCTGCAATAGTTCAGGCTATTAAAAAAGGAGCGGGAATAGTTTTTTCTGGAAATGAAAATATGTTGTTAAATATTCCGGTAGATGAAACAATAATAAACGCATTAATGGGAGTAATAAATTATGAAATAGTCAGTGAAAAGAGAAAAGAAACACTTTACTACATAATATTAAATGTGAATTTCAATAAATCTCTTTTTTCCTCGGCAATTAATAAAGTAATCGAGAATCAACCCCCAGGATATGCTTTGCTAATGGTAACAGGTGACAACTATGAATATATAAGTTCTTCTATGGAGAACATTCTTATTGAGAATAACATAAAACTTGTTTCGAAAGAATATTCCAGAAAGATATTAGAACAACAAAAGTCTGAAAACTATGATCCAGAAACTCTGGCAAAATTAGCACTTCTTACAGCTGCAAAATATATTATAAACGTGAAAGTTCATTACGGTGAAACTTACGTGGAAAGTTATCAATTGTGGTCCATGCGTTTGTTTACAAACGTTCAGATAATCGACACACGAACTGGAGAAATAATAAAAAGTGAAAATTTCGAAGAAGTTAATTCTGGTGCGACCAAAGAATCTGCTATTTCAAAGATAATAAATAGCCAAAAATACATAGATTTTATCAAATCAATAGCTCAACTCCTTAAAACTTCTCCCTCTTCTGAAAAAGCATCTTTTATAAAGGAATATACCCTGATATTTTACGTAGAACGCCCTGTGTATATACTGGTGCTAAAAGATTATCTTTCCAGACATTTTGATAAAGTCCAGCTTATGTTAAAAGAAACTGAAAAAGGGACATTCAAAATTGAAACATCCATCAGTTTAAATGAAATAGTATCTATTATAAAAAGTTTCCCTAATTTAAAAATAACATTAAAAGCTCATAAGGAACAACAATTAATATTCGAGGTAACAAAATAAAAAAGGGAAGGTAAGCACCTTCCCTTTTCTAATATCCTGTATTCCTGGCGGAGGCGGTGGGACTCGAACCCACAAGGGCCAGAGGCCCACCGGTTTTCGAGACCGGCTCCTTAGCCAATTCGGACACGCCTCCCTTTAGTTTAATAATAGCATAACTTAAAATTTAATTCAATATCTGAATTTTTAATTTGGCGATATTAGCGAGGTTGGCAAGAGTTAGAAAAGAATAAGATCCCCCTCACATTCGTTCGGAATGACACTCTATTTTCAGGTCATTCCGAGGAGCACATGCGACGAGGATTCCCCCCGCTCCTGTCATTCCGAACCCGAAGGGTGAGGAATCTTGTAATTAGCGAGGTTGGCGAGATTAGCAAGATTAGCGAGAGTTAGCGAGGCTTGTCCTGACCACAAAGCGCGAAAGATCTTGCGAGATTAGCGAGAGTTGGTCTCTTCCTTTTTGTCATTCTGAGCGTGTAGTACAAAGAATGTTAATTTAACGAAGTTTGCGAGATTTTATGCTGTTAAAAAAAGAGGGCATTTGCCCTCTTTAGATTCCAAGATATGCCTTCTTTACATCTTCATTTTCCAGCAATTCTTTTCCTGTTCCTTCAAGAACAATGTTGCCTGTTTCAAGTACATAACCAAAATCGGATATGGAAAGAGCCCCCACGGCATTTTGTTCAACTAAAAGCACCGTAGTACCTTCAGCATTAATTTTCTTTATAACATCAAAAACTTCCTCCACCAGCACAGGAGCAAGTCCAAGAGATGGCTCATCCATCATAATAAGTTCTGGACGTGACATCAAAGCCCTGCTAATAGCAAGCATCTGTTGCTCTCCACCTGATAATGTTCCCCCAAGCTGATTTGTCCGCTCCTTTAACCTTGGAAAAAGCGAAAAAATCCACTCTAAATCTTCTTTTATTCCTTCTTTATCTTTTCTTTTATAAGCTCCCATCATCAGGTTTTCATAAACAGTAAGGTTTGGAAAAATTCTCCTCCCTTCTGGCACCAGAGCTATTTTTTGCATATTTATAACATGTGGGGAAAGATTTGTAATATCCTTACCTTTGTAAATCACGTGCCCTCTTTTTGACTTTACAAGACCAGCGACGCAGGAAAGTGTTGTAGTTTTCCCTGCACCATTTGCTCCTACAAGGGTTATTATTTTCCCTTTAGGTACTTTTACATTTATCCCTTTTACCGCATGAATCGCTCCATAATACACGTGAAGATCCTTTATTTCTAACATAAGATTATTTTCATTCCGCATATTCCCACTCCTTACCAAGGTAGGCTTCTATGACTTTTTTATTGTGTCTAATCTCCATAGGATTACCCTCTGCTATTATCTTTCCATAATCCATAACTATTATTCTCTCACAAATCCCCATAACCACTTTCATATCGTGCTCTATTAGTAAAATTGTTAAATTAAACTTATCCCTGATATACCTTATAAATTCCATAAGTTCTTCAGATTCTTTTGGATTCATCCCCGCAGCTGGCTCATCAAGAAGCAATAATTTTGGTTCAGTAGCAAGGGCACGAGCTATTTCAAGCCTTCTTTGCTGTCCATATGGAAGAGCGCTCGCTTTCTCTTCAGCGAGGTCAATTAATCCCACCTTTTCCAGCAAGGAATACGCCCTTTCTCTCATTTCATTCTCTTTCTTAAAATAACCTACTTTTGTTACTGAACGCCAGAACCAGAGTCTCCCTTTTATTCTTGGCTTTTTGTTATGTTTTTTTAATACTTTGTCTACATCATAATTGTCAAGAGTATGATGTTGAGCTATTAAAACATTGTCCAGAACACTGAGGTCAGAAAATAACCGAATATTTTGAAATGTTCTTGCAATGCCAATATGCGTGATTTGATAAGGTTTTAGAAGGGTAATATCAATTCCATCAAAAATTATACGTCCTTTTGTCGGATAATATATACCTGTAATAACATTAAAAACTGTAGTTTTCCCCGCACCGTTTGGTCCTATTAATCCTACAAGCTCCCCGGGAAATAATCTATTGTCAAAATCGTTAACCGCTATGAGTCCACCAAATGCCATAGTGACATGATCAATATTTAAAATAGGTAATTTTTTTTCAGACACTGTTGTCATTTCTTACCACCTCGCTTTTTGAAAAAGCTGTAAATACCATTCCATGTAAGTTCGCTTCTACCAAAAATTCCCCTGTTCCAGAAAATCATTGTGGAAATGAATATTGCAGAAATAACGAGCAACCGCATTCCCTTTATTCCATTTGGAAAATCAAAACCGAATATGGAGAATGGATCTTCAAGATTTCTCAGCCATTCCATAAGAAGGGCAAACAATATTCCTCCAACAACGGAACCTGAAATACTTCCAAGCCCTCCAAGAACTATCATTATTAAGATATAAAATGTTAGAATTGGTCCAAGAGTGGTAATTCTTGGATCTATGGTTGTAAGCCAGTGAGCATATAAGGCTCCTGCTATTCCTGCAAAAAAAGCACCTATAACGAAACTCATTAATTCATGTTTAAAAACATTTATACCCATAGACTCTGCAGCTATTCTATCCTCTCTTATTGCAAGCAGCGCACGACCATACGAGCTTTTAACAAGACTCACCATAAAAATCACTGTTACCAGGAGCCATCCCCATGCCCACCATGTGTTTGTATAAGCTGGAATACCTTTCAATCCAAGCGCACCATTTGTCACACTTTGCGCATTCAAAGCTACAATTCTTATAACTTCAGCAAATCCAAGCGATGCAATCGCAAGATAATCACCTGATAATCTAAGAACAGGCCATCCTATTATAAAAGCAGCAACCGCAGCCAGAATCCCTCCCGCAATAGTTGCAACAAAAAAGTTTGCATGAAGGTTCTGAATAAAAGGATTTACCGGCTGAATTATAAAAGAACTCACTTTTTGAGCAGGGGTTAGAGTTAAAAGAGATGATGTATATGCCCCAATAAGTATAAATCCTGCGTGCCCGAGCGATAAAATTCCTGTAATTCCATTTATTAAATTTAAACTAACAGCCATAATCGCATAAATTGCCATGAGATCTAAAACCCTAAGTCTATAAGTATCAAGAGTTTCCCGAGCCACCCAGAGTAATATTGCCATACCTATAATGGAAAATACTGTCAGTATTGTAACAGTTTTATTTGAAAGCCTGTTTGTTCTATCCATTGCAATCACCACCTTATACCTTTTCTATCGACTTTTTACCCAAAAGTCCAGAAGGTTTTATAAGCAAAATTATAATAAGAATCAAAAATGCAAATGCGTCTCTATATTGCATTAACGATGGGAAAAATGTAATAAGCATAACTTCAATTATTCCAAGCAAGAAACCTCCTAAAACAGCCCCCTGTAAAGAACCTATACCGCCAAACACAGCGGCAATAAAAGCTTTAAGTCCTGGCATAAACCCTGTGTATGGATAGAAATTTGGATATCTCATAGCCCACATTATACCCGCTATAGCTGCAAATGCTGAACCCAAGGCAAAAGTAAAACCTATAACAAGATCAACATTTATTCCCATCAAAGAAGTTGTAGGTATATCTGCAGATATGGCCCTCATAGCCATACCAATTTTTGTCCTGTAAACTATATAAAACAAAATTAGCAAGGCAACAATTGTAATTCCTATAACAACAAAAGTTATTTGAGGAATAATTACACCGCCTAATTTGAATGTTTTAAAAACAAAAGCTTTATTCTTGCCAAGAACCTGCAAAAATGATTTATAATTTGCACCAAAAACCACTACTGCAAAGCTTTCCAGAAAAAAAGACATCCCTATAGCCGTTATCAGTGCTGAAATTCGTGGAGCATTTCTCAACGGTTTATAAGCAACTCTATCAACTACAAAACCCAGCAATGCTGTAGCCAATATCGCAAAAACAATCCCTAAAATAGTAGGCATTCTCATCAATATAACACCATAAAATGCAAAATAAATTCCCATCATCATAATATCGCCGTGAGCAAAATTTATTAATCTCAATATTCCATACACCATCGTATATCCAACGGCAATAAGTGCGTATAATCCGCCAACCATAATCCCGTTAAACACATTTTGAGTAACAAGAATAGCATTTAATTGCATCAGCTCACCTCCAGAATCAGAAATTCCCGTGGCTTTCGCCACGGGAAAACATTACACAACAACATTATTTTCCAAGAATTTGATCAGGTTGAATAACAGTCTGGAATGCAAATTCACCATTTTTTACAACATCAACAATAACAGATTTTAACGCATTACCATTCTCATCGATTGTAATAATACCAGTAGCACCTTCAAAATTCTTTATGCTTCTTACAGCCTCAGCGATAAGCTTTGGATCAGCTTTTCCTACCCTGCTTATAGCCTCCATTAAGATCATGTAAGCATCGTATCCAAGTGCAGCAAGTGCAGATGGTTTCTTTTTATATTTTCTTACAAACTCATTTACAAACCGTTTGGATCTTTCAGTAACGTTTGCATCTGGATGGAAATGTGTGGTAAAGAACAATCCTTCAACGGCTTCTCCGCCAATTTGCACAAGTTCTGGCGCATCAGCACCATCGCCTGCAAGGAAATATCCTGTAAATCCAAGCATTTTTGCCTGTTGTGCTACAAGGGCAATTTCTGGATAATATCCTGTCACGAGAATTGCATCTGCGCCAAAAGCCAGCGCTTGCGTGATTTGCGCACTAAATTCCTGATCTCCAGTTTTGTAATATATTTTCTTAACCTGTCCACCAGATTTTTTAAATCTGTCTATAAAGAAGTTCGTAAGGCCTACACTATAATCCTGTTCAATATCAACAAAAACTGCCACCTTTTTTACTCCAAGAAGATCAGAAGCAAAAACAGCGAGGGCTCCTCCCTGGAATGGATCTATAAAACAGACCCTTGAAACAAATTTTTTGCCCTGGGTAACAAGTGGATTGGTAGAAGATGGCGAAAGCATTGGTACACCTTTCGTTTCCGCTATTTGTCCACCAGCAAGAGAATGGGAACTTGCAACCTGTCCAATTATTGCTACAACCCCTTCTTTATCAATAGCCCTTGAAACTGCATTGGCAGCTTCTATTTTTTCACTTCTGTTATCAACCAGAACAAGTGTTACATCCTCTCCGAGCACCTTGGGCATTTCTTCGTGAGCTAATTGAACACCTTCCCATACAAGTTCCCCAAACGCTGATATACCACCAGTCATAGGAAGCACAACACCTATCTTAATAACCCCAAAAGTCAGTAAAGAAATAATTAACACGAGCAGCGCCACAACAACCTTTTTCATATTACCCCTCCTTCCCGAATAGTAGTTACACATATTTTACAACATTGAAACCTATCATGTCAAGCAGTTTTTAAAAGAAAAATAATAATTACCATTGCTAATCATTAATAATCACAATTAAATACTATAAAAATAATTTCTATTCTGATACATATAGTAACTATTCAATGAAATTTTTAACCTTGAGTAATTATTTGTTAATATTAAGTTTCTTGTTTTAATTATTCGTTGCACAATACCATGCTGACACAAAAATCTCATAAAATCAGTCAAAATCTTCTCCACAAAAAAAACGGCCACTTGATCAAGTGGCCGTTTGAAGTATTTAGATTATTTACTTGTTTAATACCTATTACTTCCCATATTCCTCTTCAAGATACCTTTTTATTTGATCATCAGCTGTTTTAATTGCTGTTTCCATATCAACTTTTCCGTTTACAAAGTCTGAGAACATATTTCCAACTGTTGTTCTAATCTCATACCAGACTCCAATTTGTGGGTCAAATACTGCATTATCAATTTGTTGCAATGGAATTTCGGCAAGGGGATCTGACTTTACATTTTCTTTCCATATGTTTGTTTCAAGGGCACTCTTTCTGACAGGTATGTAACCTGTATTAATGGACCAGAAAGCTGTAACCTCAGGTGAGATAAGGTATTT
The DNA here is from genome assembly GCF_017358165.1 of Thermosipho ferrireducens. NCBI lineage: Bacteria > Thermotogati > Thermotogota > Thermotogae > Thermotogales > Fervidobacteriaceae > Thermosipho > Thermosipho ferrireducens. The sequence goes on from NZ_CP071446.1 coordinate 308,101, forward strand.
CATGAATTCCCATGCGGCTTTCTTTTCCTCTTCTGTAGCTGACTTGAACATTATTATATCTGTCCCAGCAAATGGAACTTTTCGTGTTTTCCAGACAGGTACTGGTGCCCAGGACCAATTAAATTTACCTTTTACAGAAGATGCAACATATGGTCTTCCTGCGATAGTTCCAATATACATTGCTATTTTTTGCATACCAAAAGGATTGTTTAAATATCCTCCCTGATAGTACATTATGCCATCATCTATCATCTTTTTAACAAAGGAAAGTACTTCTCTTGTTTCCTTGCTGTCTATATTAGAAACCCATCTTCCATCAACTTTTTTCAGTATAGAACCGCCTCTCAAAGATAGAAGAATCTGGAAAAAGTCAACAGTTGTTCTAATACCAAAACCATATTGATCTACCTTTCCATCCCCGTCTATATCTTCTGTGAGCATTTTAGCTGCATAATAAAGCTCGTTAATAGACTTTGGTACATCCACTCCATAAAGTGTTAACAGGTCACTGTTGTAGTAAAGCATGTAAAGACTCTTGTTAAATGGTATAGCATATACAGTGTCTCCCCACATACCATTTTCTCGAAGTGGTTTAAAGATATCTTCCCATTCCTCTTTTGTAAGACCTATCTTGGGATCATTCAAAAATTCATTAAGAGATTGAACGACACCACTTTGAATCAATTTGGCAGTCCAGTTTGAATACGCCTGAGAAATTGTTGGAAGTTCTCCAGCCTGTGCGCCTGCAAGAAGCTTCTGGCTGAGAGCACCATAGTTCCCCACATAAATTGCTTCCACATAAATATCAGGATGTGTTTCGTTAAATGAATTTACTATCTGTTCAAGAGTTTTACCATGCCTTCCACCCATAGCATGCCAGAAAATAACTTTTGTCTGAGCAAATGAAAGAATAACACCTAAAAGCATCAAAATCACAAGAAGTTTTTTCATAGCTTGACCCTCCTTTAAATTTAATGGAATAAAGACACAATTTTTACTGTATCATATTATTGTATCATAATCCCTGCCAATTTTTACATACATTAATACCTTAATATGTCCTGTTATTGTATATTATTTCCACTTGAAACTCTTTATCGAGATATTTCAAAGTGATTTTCATTACATTTCTTTCATAAGCTGTTATCACACCATTTTCTGAAATGTAAAATGTCTTGGTAGAATCTTTTACATCAATTATAGTCATGCTTTCAGGAAGGTTTATCGCATTCCCATATAATTTATTCCAGAAAATGTCTTCCGAGTACAGCTGTACAAGTTCTTTTACCTTTTCCTGTTGATATAATTTTGACTGTATATAAATAGTAGGATAAACAGTTGAAATTGCTATTGCCAGCACTACCATTGCTACTATTGCACTTGAATAATTCAACTCTCATCCTCCAGATTTAGTAATAGTTTCTTTATTTCTCCTATAATATTCTCGATTTTTACTTGCTTGAATATTTTCCCATGATAAAATATCACAGCGCCATCTTTTATTCCAGCAACACCTATATCAGCGTCTTTCCCCTCACCTATTCCATTAACAACACAACCAAGTACAGCTATCTTCAAATTCCTCTCCATATTTATCCCTTTCTCAATTTCTTTAGCAACAAATTCCACATCAAATTCACTCCGAGAGCAGGTAGGGCAAGCTATAACCTGTATTCCTTCCTTTAAACCAAGCGAAATCAAAATTCTTTTTGCTATAATAACCTCTTCGATAGGATCTCCGGCAACAGAAACTCTTATAGTGTCACCTATCCCCTTCATCAATAAATACCCCAAAACAATGGACGACTTTACAACGGCCCAATCATAAGTTCCAGCTTCTGTAACCCCAACATGTAATGGATACTGAATAAGTTTGAATATGCGTTCATACGCCTCAATAGTTTCATATACATCAGAACTTTTAACAGATACAACAATATTCTCAAAACCGTGCTTTTCAAGAAGCCTTACTTCTCTCAAAGCTGCCTCACACAACGCCTCAACTTTTGGAAGGTTGTGAAGATCTTTTGGTATAGAACCTGAATTTGCTCCAACACGGATAGGAACTCCGTAATCTTTAGCAGCTTTTATTACTTCAACTACCTTTTCTTCACCACCTATATTTCCAGGGTTTATTCGAATTTTATTCGCTCCATTTTTTATACTTTCTATTGCTATTTTGTAATCAAAATGAATATCTGCAACTATTGGAACTCTTACATTTCTTACTATACTTTTCAATGATTTGGCCGCATTAATAGTTGGTACAGAAACCCTTACAATTTCACAGCCAGCATTTGTTAATTCATTTATCTGTTTTAATGTCGCAGATATATTCTCTGTATTAGTATTTGTCATAGATTGAATAACTACAGGATTATTTCCTCCTATTTTAATGCTACCTATTTTTATCTCTTTTCTCATTGTACCTCCTTAAAAGAATCTTGAAACATCAAGTACTATAAAATAAAACGCTATCCCTATGAGCACAAAAAATCCAATTGTATGGATAAGTGCCTCAAGTTTTCTGTTTACTTTTTTCCTGGTTATTATTTCTATCAAGGAAAAAATTATTCTGCCACCGTCAAGCGCAGGGAGTGGAAAGAGATTGAAAATTCCCAGATTTAAAGTTATAAGAGCTACAACTGTTAAAATAACCTCCCAGCCAGCTTTTGCAGCTTCACCAACAAGTACTGCTATCCCAATAGGTCCGGCAACTTCTTTAGTGTTTTTCCCGAAAAATATCCCGGGTAATGTTTTCCATATATATAAAGCTGCAGAATTACATCTTTGAACAGCAAGAATTACAGATTCTACTATATTTTTAGGTTTTAAAACATAATTCTCTGTCTTGAAAAAGCCTGGTGTAGAAATTTTTTGAGCAAACACTTCTTTTTTCATACTAAGATTAATCTCTCTACCATTTCGTAAAATGGTTATTTCCAGTGTGTCGGAAAGAGGTTTAACCACATTTTTTATTTTTTTTCCCCACATATGTATTTCAAACTGGTTATCTTTCAGGTTAAGAGCACTTACCAGATTTATAAGTGACAGATAATCTTTCACTAAAATATTATCAACTTTTACAAGAATATCTCCTTTTTGAAAAGGTTCCACGTCTTTTGCTATTTCCGGTGACAACCCGGCATAATAAAAGCCGACTGTATATCTTTCAGGAGTATACTGGAAAGCCTTCACCACACCAGATAACTTATTGCCAGAAATATCTTTCATAGTAATATATTCGCCTATTTCAAAATTGTATTTATCAATATCAAAGTTATTAACTTTTACAATTTCTTTCTCTACTTTTCCTCTAACATCATCGACAACTATGAAGTATTCTGGAGGAGTTAATTGCGGTGTAATTGTTAGTTTCAATTTTTCATCGTTTCTCAAGATCGTAAATACTACAGTCTCCCCTTTAGAAATAACATTACTCACTTCAACTGTATCAAATACTTTTTTTCCATTAATCTCAAGAATGACATCGCCTCTCTTAAGTCCCGCTCTTTCTGCCGGGGAATCTTCAACAATTTTATCTATAGTTACCGCAGGAACTCCCCAATTTATTACTATTGGTATAAATAAAACATACGCAGTTAATATGGAAAAAAGCGGCCCCGCAAATGCTATCAACAACCTTTGCCATGCGGGTTTACTATACAGAGAATCTTCTCCCTCTTCTGTAATATCTTCTCCCTTAAGCCTCACATAACCTCCAAAAGGTACTATATTTATTCTTAAAAGCGTTCCTTTTATTTTTTTCTTCCAGATAGCACTTCCAAACCCTATCGCAAATTCAAGAACTTTTACAGAAAAAAGCTTTGCAAAAATAAAGTGTCCCAACTCATGCACTATTACAACTACCATGAAAACTATTATAAAAGCTACAAAATTAAGAATACCTAACACCTCCTTGTTTTTCAGTCTGTTTTATATTAACTATGTGAATCCTTACATTGTATCACTCACTTTTTCAAAAGTTTGGTCTCTTTCTGCTGTTTTGAAGAAAACTAAAAACTTACTGCCCTTATCTTTTTCGGACTCAACCGTTACATCACCACTTTTTTGTAAGGCAAAGGTCCTTACCGCATCAAGACCTATCCCTCTCCCTGCAGCAAAATCAACTTTTTCCCTTGTAGAAAATCCCGGCATAAAAATAGCCCTTTTCCAATCCATGTTTTCTAATTTTTCTTCTTCTATTTTTTTCTCTATTTTCTCTACATCCACTCCCGCACCATCATCTATCACTTCAAGATAAATGTAGTTACCTTTCAAATAAGAACGAATTGTAATCTCTCCTTCTGGTGATTTTCCTTTTTTTATCCTTTCTTCTGGAAGTTCTATACCATGCGTTATAGCATTTTTCACAAGATGAACCAGTATATCCCTCAATCTCGATGCATCTTCTCTTTTTATTTTCACATTGCCGCAGTCTATTTTCAATTTTACTTTCTTCCCCTGAGACATACTCTCTTGAAATACCCATTTTTCAAATCCTTTCAACATATCCTTTAAATTAATATACTTAATCTTTTCTATGGACTCCTGCACCCTTTTTTTCAATACATTCAATTCGCTCAAAGCCTTCATACTATCTCCATTTTTGATAGTGTTTTCTATTTTAAAAATTAATCTCAATATCTCTTCACAATGTTCAGTATTTCTTCTGGGTTCATCCAGAAACTTCGGGACGCTTTTCAACGGCAATTCTCCTAACAATATCTTGTAAAGTTCTGAACTTTCGTCTTCAGATAAATCCTCGTTTTTTCTGGAAATTTCGTTCATAACATACAATAACCTTTCAAAATATTCTTTTGTCACCTTTTTCTTTTTTTCATATTGTTCTTTAAAAAACGTCTCTAATCTGTGCATAAATTCCTGAAAATTCTCAAACCCTACAAGACCCGAGGCACCTTTTATTGTATGAAATATCCTCTGAAGATCTTTTAAGTGTTCCCCGTCTTCTGTTTTAACATATTTTTCAATTTTTACATTTGCTTCATTTAATTTTCTCCTTAATTCCTCAAAAAACAAGTTTCTAAAATCCAAAAGCATCACTCCAAACTTTCAGAATTTAATTAAAATAGATATACGATTGATTCCCTTAACTTATTCGTTTTTATAAACATCTTCATACACTTTATCTATTATTTTAAGAAAAACTTTAACTATTTCCGGATCCCACTGACCTTTTTCATTTTGAAATATCTCTTTAGCTTCATTAATCGATAAAGCCTTTTTATAAGGCTTGTCAATAACCATAACATCAAAACTTTCTGCTATTGATATTATCCTACTCTCAACAGGGATTTCTTCTTCTCTCAATCTTTCTGGGTATCCTTTCCCATCCCATCTTTCGTGATGATAAAGCAATATTTTTGCTTCTTCAATTAGAGGTTTTATATTTTCCAATAACTTATATCCATACACTGGATGTTTTCTTATGTTTTTTAATTCATTCTTGCTAAGAGGTTCCTTTTTATTTAAAATGACTTCATTAATCCCCATCTTTCCTATATCGTGCAAAATTGCAGCACGCCAGATAATGTCGCACTTTGACTTTTCAAATCCCATTTCTTTAGCAATATATCTGGCTATTGTTCCAACTCTTTTAGAATGTCCTTTCATATAAGGTTCTTTCATCTCTGCCATTTCTGCAAAAGTTAGAATAATACTTTCCAGGCAACTTTCTCTCATATCAGCAAGCGATTTAAGATACAAAAAACCCCCAACCACTCTACTGAAAATTTCTACTATGTACGGAGGTATATCAATTGTATCATTATTAAAAGAATCAAAACATATAGCTCCCACTTTTTCCGACAATACATATATTGGAACAAAATAAGAAGAACGTATTTTTGAAGTTCCAGAAATATTCAATTTTTGCTTTACGTTTTCTGGAAGCCTGTTATGAAACTCCAAAAACTCTTTTTGTCCAACATGCCCATCTAAATTCATTGCAGCAATATGCTCTGGATTTTCTATAACAACAGATTTTAGATTTTCTGAAAAGCCAACCAACGCTGTAAAATGATATCCATCCTCAAACTTTAAAATTATACTCCCCGCATCAGCGCCAGGTATTTGATCGACAAGTTTTTCAAGAATATTTTGTGAAAACTCCTCTATTCTTAAATTGGGATCGCTGCTTCTTAAAACTTGATAGATGTCTATCAATTTGTTATTAATATCCTCAAGCTTTTCTCTTAAAGAATTTATTTCATCCAGAGACATTTCAAGTTCCTGTTCACCTGCCGAAATTGAAACCATCATATTATAAAGCTCGGAATATATTATGGAAAATTCATCAAGTCCTGAAATATCTTCTTCAACAACATCACGTCTTTCTTCGAAAATATTTATAGCTCGCATAATACTATTAACAGGTTTCTCTATATTCTCTTTAAATTGCTTTCTTAAATATACCCTTGAAAAATATATATAAAATACAACAAAAACAGCAAATGAAATGGGAAAAATGTATATGTATACTCCTATGTAATCTTTAAGAAAGTTAGTTGATACATAAAAAGTATACCCATGAAATCTTCCTGGATAACTTATTGTGAATACTTTTGCAGGTTTTGTCAGTGATATTCCTAAATTTTTTGCCTGAATCATTTGTGTTAATTTTGAAACAAATCTTTCTGGACTAATTTCAAAAATGAGTGCTTCATGAAATATTTCAGTATTATCCATTGATTTTGTTCGCGGAATTATTACAAAAAGCTTCTTATTTTTTACAACCTCCAACGTTTTATTATCTTTCAAAAGAGCAACCTGTGTGCTACTCAAAGTAAACGCTTTTTCAAGTGGTCTAATATGACTTTCTATTTTTTTATAACCATCGCTGAATGTATAAATATCGTCAACCCATGTAAAATTTTCCATCATTTTTCCAAAATATTGCTCTGGAAAAGGCATATGCGAATAAAGCTCTGAAAACAAACTAATATCATTTACAAACTCGCTAAAAACTTCATTCAACCAATTTTCAGCAATATAAACTTTCTCTTTTAAATTTTTTAAAGACACATAAAAAGTAAAAAAAGTAAAGCCCACAACTGCACCTATTATCACTATTACATACAAAATAAAAATCTTTCTTAAAATCTTTTTTTGCACCCAGGTTGCTAACCTCATGAATATCATCCCCAGAAATACCCAACAAGCTGATTTAAACTGATTTGTTTCAAGTTCCAAAAATTAAACTTTTTTCACACTTTCAACGGTAGATTTTATAATATTCATCGCTTTTTTTATTATATCACGTGATGTAGCTATATTCATTCTTTGAAATCCCTTCCCTCCAAAACCAAATTCGTTCCCATCACTGAGCCATAAATTATTGCTTAAAAGCATTTTATTAATATCCTCTCTAAACTGCCTAAAATCAAGCCACAACAGAAATGTCCCTTCAGGAATAGTCAGCCTGACTTCTGGGATATTTTTTTGTAAAAATGCCTGCACAAAATCTACATTACCTTTGAGATAAACCAGCAGTTCTTCCAGCCACTGTTTCCCGTATTTATACGCCACCTCAGTAGCAACTATCCCAAACAAATTTGACATAACAAGATGGTGTGATTTTAGAAGAGCTTTATAACGTTTTCGTAGCTCAAAATTCGGTATTATAGCATTTCCCATTTGAAGACCAGCTATATTAAAGGTTTTGCTTGGAGCTGTTAAAACCAAGGATATGTCGGAAATTTCCTTTGAAAGAGAAGAAAATACAGTATGCTTGTGCGGAGAATATACAATATCGCAGTGGATTTCATCTGAAACTACCAAAATGTTATGTTTCAAACAAATTTTTCCAAGTTCTAAAAGTTCTTCTTTTCTCCATACTCTTCCAACTGGATTATGTGGGCTACACAAAATAAGCATTTTAGTTCTATCGTCTATAATATTTAAAAGATTTTCAAAGTCCATTTCATAATAACCATTTCTTTCCTTTAAAGGATTCAATATTATTTTTCGCCCAAGTTCACTAATCACTTTATAAAATGGACTGTAAACAGGAGGTTGTACTATAATCCCATCGCCAGGCAATGTAAACGCCTGTATTGCAAAAGAAATACCAGGTACCACACCAGGTATTGTCAATATCCATTCTCTTTTTATTTTATAATCGTGCATAGAGTCAAACCAGTTTATAATAGATTCAAAATAACTCTGTGGATAAAATGTATAGCCATATACTCCATGTTTCGCTCTATCCATTATAGCCGCTATAACTTCAGGAGGGGCCTCAAAATCCATATCAGCTACCCACATAGGAAGGATTTCTGAAGATTTTCCTCTCCACTTCCAATCCCATTTAAATGAATTTGTCCCGCTTCTATCTGGTATACGATCAAAATTGAACACTTTCTCAATCCTTCCTGTAAGTTACATAAGAGGTTGGAGTCTCATAAACTTTTACCTCGTAAAGTCTATAATTTTTCCCTTTCAAATCTTCTTCTAATTGTTTCCATATCCACTCTGCGATATTTTCGGCGCTTGGTTGAGGAATAATTTCATTAATGTAAGAATGATCAAGAATATTTAAAACTTTCTCCTTAACAACTTTTTTCAAAATCAAAAAATCCAGCAGTATACCTTCATCATCTCTTTCTCCACAAACTGTCACAACAAGCTTATATGTGTGCCCGTGAAGTTTTTCACATTTCCCCTTATAACTAATCAGATTGTGAGCTGCATCAAATAAAAATTCTTTTGAAACATAAAACATCATTCTTTCCTCCTGAATAATATACATTCCAGGTTATAGCAAATGCTTCTCCAACATTTCAGCGACTATCGCTGAAGGAAATGGTGCAAGTTTTTTAAAGTTTAATCTATACTCTTTTCTTGTTTCTTTTTCACTTGTATCAACCACTATTTTTAAAGCACAAAAATCTACTCCATTTTCATAACATACTTTCGCCATGGCACTACTATCCATATCTACAACCTCTGCTTTTGTAACCTCATATATTTTCGCTTTTTCATCTTCAGATTCTACAAATACATCTCCACTGGCTATTGTTCCTATAATGACTTTATCATATACATCCACTATTTTTTCTGTTAAAATTTGAGAACCATAGATCTCACATTTTGCACCCTGGCGAGCATAAACATCATGCTCTATATACAAGTTTCCACAAACAATGTCCCCTATCTTTCGCTCCGGATTCAAAGCCCCAGCAGCTCCGCAATGAATGAAATAGCGGGGGTTAAATTTATCTATTATTGCCTGTGCCAGCATTGCTGCCTCTACTTTTCCAATAAGTCCATAGACCAATACTATTTCATTACTACCAATTATTCCCCTTGTATAAGGCCTTTTTATAATTTCTCCGTTTTCAAGAACGGGTAAAAGCTCTCTAAAAGCTCCTATAATTTCCTCCTTCAACACACTTGTAAGAACAATCACTATTTACCACCTCTTAAAACCATATGGATTTCAAAATCACCTTTTTCAAAAATATTCAGTGGTAGTTTTAAAATCACTCCTTCTGCGGTAACTTTTATTTCTTTTCCTGTAATCACCGTTGGAGGTGTAATATCAACATTATATCCGTTTTTTTCAAGATTCATCGCTATAGAACCGCTTGTCATATTCCCAAGCTCTCCCAATGCACTAAGTGCTAATTCATCAAGGGTTTCGTACGGCATTCCCATCATAGTTGAGACAACTTTTATAGCTGTTGTTTCGCTAAAGGAGTATATCAAATTTCCTTCTATTGCCCCGTTAAAACCTATAACAGTCACTATTGGATATTTCGGCTCTATTTCCCTATCAAGTTCTGGTTTCATTATTTCAGGCTCTACTTTAAGCACTGTTTTAAATGTGGAATGTACAGAGTTAATTAAAGAATTAATTATTTTTGCATCCATAGATTTACCTCCTTATCGTATGTAAATTTTCCCATTTTTCCTTCAGAGACAAGCTTGAAAAATGTTGATTGAGAACGTTCTATATCACATACTCCTCCTTTGCCTAAAAAACCACGAGAAGCACCAAACTTTTCAATGAATTCTTCATACGTTTCCTCTACTTTTGCTTCGACTTTAAATATTTCAAACGCTTTTTTGACTATTTCATAATCACTTACACTTTCAAAAGGTATAGAACCTATTAAAAGCAACTTTGCTGCTATATCTTTATTAAATAACTTAGAATATAATATGCCTGGAGTATCTAATAATTTTATTCTTCCAAGGTTTATCCATTGAATGCCACGAGTTATACCTGGAATAGCTCCTGTTTTCACGTTCTTTTTCTCAGAAAACTTATTAATTATAGTAGATTTGCCAACATTTGGAACGCCAGCAACCAGTAATCGAATTTCACCGTATTTACTTTTTGAATTTTTAATCACAAAATCTTTCAATTGCTTCGACGACATTTTTTTGTGAAAAACCACAACAGGGTTAGTATGAGCTATCTTCTTTTTCCATATTTTAGTGTAATTATCATTTGCTATATCTGCTTTGTTTAACACAAATATCAACTGCTTATTTTTAAATATTCCCATCTCAAAAGCAGTTGTAGCTAATGGAGCTCTTGCATCAAGAATTATAAGTACAGTATCCACTGCCTTTACAAATTCTTTTATCTTCCTTTTGGCCTTTTCAATATGCCCCGGATACCACATTATAACTCACTCGGGACAACAAGCGTCCCAACATTTTCGCCTCTTATTGCATAAAGAAGATTCCTCTTTTTAAAGAAGTTCATCACCAGAATTTTCATGGAATACCTTCTGCAAATAGAAAAAGCTTCTGTGTCCATTATTTTCAAATTTTTATCTATGGCTTCATCGTAGGTTAATTTCTCATATAAAACCGCATCGTTATATATTTTAGGATCTTTATCATAGATTCCCGAAACCTTTGTTCCTTTAATTAATATTTCCGCTTTCATTTCCACCGCTCTCAAAGCCGCCGCTGTATCCGTGGTAAAAAAAGGATTACTCGTTCCACCAGCAAAAATAACAACGTATCCCGCGTCAAAATAAAGATTTATATCATCGTAATGAATTGGCCTTATAGAAGGTAGTGTGGAAACCTGAGAAACAACCACTGTTTTTACATTTTCTTTCTCAAAAATATCTTTTAAATAAAGAGCATTAATAACCGTTCCTAACATACCTATTTGATCAGCTATTGTCGGAGAAAGTTCTTCCATCTCACGACCTCTAAACAAATTCCCTGCTCCTATAACGATACCTACGTTAGTTCCATATTCCAGTATACTTTTTAACTCTTCTATTAAATATTTTACCCTCTCATAGTTAAATCCCTTTTCTCCTTCTCCACTGAGAACTTCTCCACTTAATTTTAAAAGCACCCGTTTGTACATATTATCCCTCCAGCAATATTATGTCATCAAAATAATTCAGGATTCGCTTATCACTTGTAAGTAACAGTACCTGTCTTTTACTCGCCTCTTTTTTGAGAATTTTAATAGTATTTTCCAATCTTTTATCATCGTATCTTATGAAAGCGTTGTCTATTATCAAAGGAAGGTTATACTCAGAAATAGAATGATAAAGAGCTATTTTATATGCAAATAACATTTGATCAAAAGTGGCACTACTGAGAATTTCATCAGGTTCTGCGGTGTCACCATTGATTGTAAGTTTTACTGAAAGATTATTTTCTATAACAATTGGAAGAGATCTCTCAATTACCGTGGAAATAATTCTTGAAAATTCTTCCTTAAACTTCTTTCCATAATTTTCCACATATTCATACAATTTTTCCTCAAATATCCTTTTTGCACCCGACAGATTAGAAGGAACAACTTTCAAAAAGGCCAACTTTTGCTGGAGTTCATCACGTTGTTTCAAAAGAGAAAGTAATCTATCAAAATCCACCTGCGTATTATCTAAATTGTTCGAGATAGCAGAATAATGTTTTTCATTTTCTACTATCTGATGTTCAATTTCAGATATTTCCACTATCTTTTCGTTAATTTCATCTGAATATATGTGATTTTCTATCTGGTTTTCAAGAATAGACATTTTGCTTTCTATCTTTGCAAGTTCATCGCGAATTTGCAAATATTCTTCATAAATTTCTTCATAATTTCTCAAATCGTCGTAAGATAGTTTTACCTCCTGCAGAATTTTATTTAACCGCTCTTGCATAACTTCTTTATCTTTTCTCTGCTTCAATATTTTATCCTTAATATTATTCAGTTCCCTTTCCAGGGAAGCTTTTGAAAGCAACAATTTTTGTGCTTCAGAATAAAGTCTATTCAGATAGTCAACACTTGAATCTATCATCTGAGCAGCTGAACCCACACTGAAGTTTTTGAGTTCCTTAATTATTTCAGATTCCAGTTCTTTTAAATCATCACTCAACTTTTTCTGTTCTGCGCTCTGCGCTTTCCATTGTAAATACTCATAGAATTTCTCTCGTAGTTCTTTTAAATCGTTAAGATTGTATTTTTTCAGAAATTTTAAATATTCTGGTTTGGACACCCTTGCCCTTGTCAAACTTTCAACTTCATTTGTTATAGTCTCTCTTTCTAACTCCTTTCTTCTCCAGAAAATAGTTTCTACTATTCCAAGAATTCCAAGAAAAACTGTTCCAGCAAACATCCACAAATTTAAATCTTTAAAAAAGAATCCCAGAATCAAAGTCACAATCGCAGCCAAAAATAGCGATATACTAAAATCTCTATGTAATCTCACAGTTTCTTCTGTGCTTATCATTTTCTTTCTCGCCTGCTCTAATTTTTCCTGAACAACTTCCTGCTGTTTTTTGTACTCATACGCTTCCTGTTCTAATTTTTCAACAACACTTTCATCCTCGTAAAACAATTTCCATAGGGGATTGTCCCCGAAAGCCTTTTCCACTCTTTCTTTTTTTTCATCATACATCTTTTTCAAAAGTGAAATATTTTTTATTCTCAAATAAACATTGTCAAGTTCATTTTCATCTTCTACATTGAGCTGTTTTAACTTACTCTGTAAAGATTCTTCTATTTCTTTCAAATTTTTTTCCAGTTCTTCTACCTGTCCAGACAACCCTTCAATATTCCTTTCTGCCACTTTTACATGCTCAAAAAATTCTCTGGCCTGAAGGATTTTTTCTTTGTCAAGCTCCCCGATCCATTCGTAATTTTGAAAACGCTTATGCAAAGATTCCTTTCTTATTTTTAATTCTCCTAATTCTTTCCTCAAACCTCTTAGATAATCTTCTTTCAGTATTTCAAGTTCTTCTTTTTTCTTTTTCAACAATTCCTTTGCTGCTTTAACCTGTTCTGCTAAATTTTTCTTTTCTTTAAACAAAGCATTGTATTCTTTTACCTGTTCTTTAATACTGGATATTTCTTCATTCAGTTTATTTATTTCCTCAAAAGTTTTATCAATACATTCCTGTATCTTCAATGAATATTTGTCCACTGCTTCAATAGCATTGGACAATCTTAAACCCCACTCGTTTTTCTGCATTTTCTTCTTCATATAAGATATAACAAACGCATCTTTTTCCTTAGTAGTTGTTAACTTTTCTCCTTCCATTATAAAAGCCACTGTTTCAAAAAGATCCCTTTCCACAATTTCGTTGAATTCTCCGTTAAAAAAGTCCACTTTATAATTTCCCGTATCAGTAAATATTTCCCCGCCAAAATTTTCATAATCCCATGGTTCATACTTTCTAAGTTCTTCGCCAGGGCGAGAAAGGGCATTAAGTATAAAATACGCCAGCGTCGTTTTTCCAGATTCGTTTGGCCCATAAATAACATTCATTCCCGGCTTAAACTTATAATCCCTTCTTTTTAGTTTACCAAATCCATCTATTTTTAAACGTTTAATCAACATATGTTCTCACCCCTTAAAACCTTTAAAACCAGGAATTTAAGAATATCATCATCTATGTTTTTTAATAAAGTATCTTCAAACAAATTCTTTGTTTCAAATTTTTCAACGAGAGAAACCACAATATAATCTTTCGAAAGTTCTTCATAACTTTTCTGATTTATAATAGCGTTAATAACCAATATCTCTGTATCGTGTTCTCTGGAAGGAATTTTTTCTATCCCATCAATATAATGTATACCAACCGTTGGTACATCTACTATTCTTTCTTCCCCATCAACTAATATCTTTGGAATATTATTTATTGGTGAAGAGTTTAGTTCTAAATCTTCACCATTTATTATTTCAAAGCTTTTAAAATGAAGAGATAAAACCTCATAAACTTTATCTTCAAGTCCATATTCTCCAAAAATATTGAAGAATTTAAAGTGTGAATCTGGATATTCCTGTGATATAGCTGACAAAAGCTCAATTTTAGCTTGATATATAATATTCCATAGATTAGCTATCCCGGAGGGAATACTGAAAAGTTCAAGATTTCCTACAATAACTTCCATTTTAACGACCTCCTCACAATAAATTTGCCGCCTCTGTTGCAAGAGTAGAACGCTCCCCTTTTATAAGAACAATATGCGCAGCCAATGAACTGTTCAAAAATTTTGTAGCAGCGTAAATAAGTCCATTACTGTTTTTATCTAAATATGGGGTATCTATCTGATAAACATCTCCCAGAAGTACTACCTTGGTATTTTCCCCCGCTCTTGTAAGTATTGTTTTTACTTCATGCGGGGTTAGATTCTGCGCCTCATCTATTATAATTAATTGGTTTGGTATAGAGCGTCCTCTTATATATGTTAAAGCTTCTATTTCAAGTATCCCTTTCTTCATAAATTCTTTCATATTCATGTTGGCTATTCTGAAAAGATACTCAAGATTATCATAAATAGGCGCCATCCACGGACGCATTTTTTCCTCATAACTTCCGGGAAGGTAACCTATTTCTTTCCCCCCCATAGCTACAAGAGGTCGAGCAACTATTATTTTTTCATATTTTTGCTCAGTAACCGCCTTCTGAAGAGCACATGCCAGAGTAATAAAAGTTTTTCCCGTCCCTGCAATTCCTATAAGAGATACCAGTTTTATATTATCGTTTAAAAGAGCATCCATAGCAAAGAATTGCTCACGATTTCGCGGTTTTATTCCCCACGCTTCAATCTTCTTATGCAACTCTATAAAATTTTCCCCATCAAATCTGTAATATCGCCGCCTATCATCAATATATAAATTTGGGTAAAGAGATGCCCTATCACATTTTTCTATATTGGCAGTTTCAAAATATCCCGGGTTTAAAGTTTCAAGCTCTGACCTATCACTTAAATAATCCTGAGTTGGTATTCCAAGAGAATCGGCTTTCACCCTCAAATTTATATCTTTGGAAACTAAAAATGTCGGAATTTTTGAACTGTTTTTTACATGAAGTGTGTAAACCAATATCCAGTTATCAACATACTTTTCAAACAAAAAATCAACGTGCTCTTTAACCTCTCTTGAAAGAGTTATTACTTTCAATGTCCCTCCACTGTCCAGCTTTACTCCTTCAGAAAGTTTCCCCTTTTCGCGGAGTTTATCAAGTTCACGTATAACGTCTCTGGCAGACTTTCCAACATTACCTGGATTTCTTTTAAGTTTGTCAAGTTCTTCGAGTACTGGCAATGGTATTAAAACATTGTTATCCTGGAATGAGTAAATTGACAATGGATCATGAATCAAAACATTTGTATCCAGTATAAAGTTCTTTACCATTAATACCCCCTCCCCTGCCATTTCCGAATAAATTCTGAAATATGTCTATAACCTATCTTCTCTACCAATTTTATAAAAACCTTAGCCGTCAAAATAGCATCCTCAAGAGCTCTATGTGGAACATTTTCACCTATCTTAAATTCCCTTATTAAGCTTTCCAGAGATCTTTTTCTGCCATACAAAACCTGGCAAATTTCCAGGGTATCAATGTATCGAAAAGAAATAGGAAATTCTCCTATTTCCTTTGTTGCGAAGTCAACAAACGATAGATCGAAATTTGCATTATGCATAACAAAAACTGTACCTTTGGAATAAGCGCGAATGCTATTCACCATGTTTTCGAGTCCGGGAGCGTTCGCTATCTCACTATTCGAAATTTTATGAATTTTCTCAACAAGTGCAGGTATTCTTATTTTCGGGTTTATAAGAGAGTGGTAAATCCACTCTTCAACTATTTTTCCCTTATAAACTGGAACTATTGCAACTTCTATTATTCTATCACCATAAAATGGGTTTAATCCTGTAGTTTCGGTATCCATAACACAAAAAACTGTTTCGTCAAACAAAAGAAAACCTCCATTTTATTACTTAGTTCGGCCAACTAAAATTTAAACAATTAATTCTTCTCCGCCACCTCTGGCTATAACTATCTCTCCCGCTTCTTCCAGACGCCTTACAACATTTATTATTTTTTGCTGGGCCTCTTCCACATCTTTTACCCGCACTGGCCCCATAAATTCAAGTTCGTCTTTGAGTAATTGTGCAGCCCTCTTTGACATGTTGTTAAATATTTTTTCTTTAAGTTCTTCTGAAGCGCCTTTTAAAGCTATAGCAAGATCACGTGTATCAACTTCTCTTAACACCAGCTGTACAGATCTATCATCAAGTTTGAGAAGATCCTCAAATACAAATAGCCTGCGCCTGATTTCCTCTGCAAGTTCTGGAGATTCATATCCAAGCTTTTCCATAATGGCTCTTTCTGTTGCTCTATCTATGTTATTAATAATTTCAGCAGCTGTGTCAATTCCTCCAACCTGACTCATTGTTTGAACACCCAGACCGGAGAATTTCTTTTCAAGATTTTTCTCTATTTCTTTTACAACATCCGGCGATGCCCTTTCAAGCAACGCTATTCTTTTAACAACCTCTGTCTGTACATTTTCAGGCAGCGAAGATAAAACTTGCGCCGCAATAGGGGGATCTAAAAAGCTCAGTACGAGAGCTATCGTTTGAGGATGCTCAGATTGAAGGAAATTAACTATCTGAACTGGATCCGCAAGTCTCATAAATTCAAAAGGTTTCACCTGGAGGTTCGAAACAAGTCTTTCAATTATCTTCATAGCTCTTTCTGGACCAAAAGCTTTTATCAACATCTCTTTAGCATAATCAATACCACCGGACAAAAGTAATTCTCTTGCTTTGGTAAGATTTTGAAACTCCTGAAGAACCGCTTCTCTTTCTTCATCACTCACTTTCCCAAGATTTGCTATTTCTATGGTTAGTTGTTCCACTTCTGTATCATCTAAATTTTTCAGAACATTAGCCGCGGTTTCTGGCCCCATCAAAACCAATAAAATTGCAGCTTTTCTTTTACCTGCTATTCCCTTTTCAGGCATAAAATTCACCCTCTTTCAGAAAGCCATATTCTGATAACAGCCGCTGCCTCTTCTGGAGATTTTTCAGCAATTTTTCTGGCATATGCTTTAAGTTCCTCAATAACTTTTTGCGCTTCAGATAGTAATTCCTCAGCTTCTTCTTTACTTGTTTCTTCAATCTTTCTTTTAACCTCTTCCTCAAGGGTTTTATACCTTTCTTCTATGAGTTTTCGAGCTTTAACTTTTCGTATCTGGACAATTGTTCCATAAGATCCAAAGAATATCAGAACGGTAGCTATCAATATTAGAATCATTTTATATATGAAGCTTTGTTGCAATCGCTGCTTCTCCAGCTCCATATTTATCTGTTCTTCCAATTCCCTGCTAAAGGGTATAAATGCAAGCGAATAAGCAAGTGTAGCATCCCTGGAATTTGCCAGAATGCTTTTTTGCACAATATCAGACACCACTTTTTTTACCTCTTCCTTATTCATGGAATTCAACACTGTGGACGAAGAATCAATTATAACAGATACGGAAATATCTTCTATTTCTCCTTCCGAATTATTTACTATATTTTCAACTATCTGATTTAGCTCATAATTTGAAATCTCATGGGTCTTCTCATAAACCGTTGATTCACTACTTTCCACAGATTGATACAATGTTGTTGGCACATTAGATTCTGTTCCTACTGGCCCTCCATTTGCAGGCTTATTTACAGTTTTTTCAGTTTCTTTTTCCTGACTTCTCAATAGTCCGCCTCTTGGAGAACTGTAAGTTGTTATGGTTTTTTCTGTTTTCTCCCAATTTAATCTCACATCCGTAATAACTTCTACCCTATCTATACCAAAAACATTTTCAAGCGCAGGTTTGATTTTTGATCTGTAATAATTTTCAAGCTGCATTTTAAGTTCTATTTTCGTTCCTGCCGCATAAAGACTTCCACTTAAATTAACAAGATCACTTAATGCTCTACCGTAGTTGTCAATCACCTTCACATTTTCCGGTTTTAATCCTTCAACCGCACCTGTCAAAAGATAAATTATACCTTTTATTTGTTCTTTAGAAAGTGTTACACCTGGTTCTAAAACAAGCTGTACCGAGGCCCGGGGTTCCGCCATATCCCCGCGAACATAATAAGTATACTTTAGGTAACGTCAGATGAACACGAGCATACTTTACACCGTTTATAGTAGATATAGTCCTTTCTAACTCTCCTTGAAGCGCTATTTGATATTTCACCTGCTTATCAAAACTCGTCGCGCCAAAGCTTGTTTGCTCAAGAATTTCAAAACCTGACGAAGTTCCGCCCAACGCCCCGGTTGTCGCTATCTTCATTCGAACCTCGTAAACATTATACGAAGAGGGAATAAGTATACGATTTCCGGCTTCAACACGATATGGAATATTCAATGATTCAAGTTGCTGAATTATGGCTCCCGCATCAGATTCATTGTTGGCTGTAATAAGTAAAACATACTTTGGGGCATTCAATATTATAGTTATTATAATTGCAATTACAACAGAAAACGTCACTGCCATTATAAGTATCTTCTGGACAGGATTTGCTTTCTTCCAGAATTCAGGAATTTTCTGAAAACTATCCAAAAATTTTCGAAACCAATCCATAAAATTTATCACCTCAAAATCTCAATTCAAAAAATATATTTTTTCGTAAACTATCATATCCTGCACCTAAACGCCAACTTTTTGCCCCATAACCAACAATAATGGAAAAAGCTGAAATGTCAAATCCCTCAGAGAAATCGTATTTTAATCCAAAATTATACCCCACAGGCTTTGTATGAAAATATCCAAGTACCGGCCCTGATTTCACCACTGAATTATTATAACCCAATCTATAACCAAATACTAATGAGTTAAAATGGCTTAACCTCACAAAAGCGTCGGCACCAATTGTTACTTCTGAAATATTAACTCCTGTAGCATCTTTTGAAAATTCAAAATCGGAAAACACATCAAAATCAGTTGTACCTAAAATACTCCACATTCCCCCAACACCAGCTGTTATAAGTGTCGAATCTTCAGTAACAAAATATCCTCCAGAAATATACAGCACATATCTATCATATAAAGATGAATTGTTACTTATTTTATTTGCCAGAGAAAATACTTTTTGTGCATAATTTTTCCCCGCCTTACGCATGCTCGCACTTTCTTTATAATTTGAAGCTCCAACATTATAAATAGCAAGTGCTTTTTCAAGACTTCCGTACTCTTTCACAAGAAATCTCAGCATTCTGTCCGCCCCATTTAAAGCTTGCGATGGATTCCAGGCGTTTGACACCCCATAATCTTTTGCCGCAATATCTTTAAACTGAGCAATTCCCATAGCTCCAACACCTGACAAAGCATGAATATTAAAGCCTGATTCAAGATAGGCTAACCCTTTTACTATACTGGGATACCGCATGTTTTTCGTAAATGTATTAAATGATACGATTCTGTAAACTATAGGATTATATATGGAAAATTGTACCCCGTTGGTGTAAAATTGAAATTGCACGTTTAGTCTTGAAGATGTAAGGTATAATACTGGATCGTGTACAAATGCAAAAGCAAAAAGGGTAGACCAAATTAGTATCAAAATAAAAGTCAACCTGATCATCAAATTATCTCACCCCCTTAATCTAACTCAGTTATATAATACCACAAAATTAAAAGAGGTGTTAATCTTGAAGTGGATTATAAATGTCAAAGATGTCATAGCAAACAAAAAACTCAAAATAGAAGGAAACTATGAAAAAGATGTAATAGAGCTTCACACAGGGACTTACAAAGTAATTAATGGCATTTTTTCCGTTAAAGTTTCTTTAGTTTATACCAATAACACTATAGTAGTTGGCGGGTACGTTCGAGGAAAAGTTGAAAGACCATGTGATAGATGCCTTGAAATGTCTGTAATGGAACTTAACGGTACAATAGAAGCTGTTTATGACTTAAAAAATGAACCAAATTTTAAAAATTCCGAAATAGAAGATCTAAAAAATGTGATATACTACAAAGGTGATACTATAGATCTCGAAGAACGAATAATCGAAGCGCTAATTGTTGCAGCGCCAGATGTGTTTTACTGTAAAGAGACTTGCAGAGGGCTCTGCCCATATTGTGGAGTGAACTTAAACAAAAACCCCGATCACAAGTGCGAAAAAAACGAAAGCTATACGATAAACAAGTCCGCTTTTTCAAAATTAGAAAAATTAAAAGATATGTTGAATAAAAATGAAAAAGAGGAGGGATAAATTATGGCTGTTCCAAAACAAAAAAGATCTCGCAGCAGAACACATCATAAAAGAGCAAAAATTTACAGAGCCTTTTCAGTACCAGTTTCTGTTTGTCCAAACTGTGGCGCTCCCAAGCTTCCTCACAGGGTATGTTTGAGCTGTGGATACTATGGAAAGAAACAGGTGTTTGAATTAGCAAAATGATAAAATTAGCAGTAGATGTTATGGGAGGAGACAAGGCGCCAGCTGAAATATTAGCTGGCGCTGTAACGTTTGCCAGAAACAACAAAGACACAAAATTAATTCTGGTTGGAATAGACGAAGCGTTTAAAGATATTGAAATTCCAGAAAATTGTTCTGTTGTTAGAACAGAAGATTACCTCCCCATGGATGTAAAACCAACGGAAGCACTTCGAAGAAAAAAGAGTACAATGTATACAAGTTGCAGGCTTGTTAAAGACAAAGAAGCGGATGGCGTTGTAAGTGCTGGAAATACAGGTGCTCTTCTCTCGTGCGCAACTTTTGTAGTTGGAAGAATAAAAGGAATAGAACGTCCAACGCTCGCAGTACCAATTCCAACAGAGAAAGGTTTTTCAATTCTTGCCGATGCAGGAGCCAATATTGATGTTAAATCCTCAGTCATTGCTCAATTTGGAATAATGGCTGTTGAATATGCAAAAGTTATGGGAATTGAAAACCCCACAGTTGGATTATTGAATGTGGGAACCGAGCAAAATAAGGGTACCCAGCGCGAAAAAGGAGCTTTTACCCTTTTAGAAAATATTTTTAAAGAGCAATTTTTAGGAAATATAGAGGGAAATGACATAAATAAAGGTGTAGTTGATGTCATTGTCTCCGATGGCTTTGCTGGAAATGTAGCTATGAAAACCATGGAAGGTGTTGCAAAATTAATTTCAAATATGATAAAATCTGAAGCCAAAAAAAATATACTTGGAGCTATTGGTGCGCTGCTTATGTACAAAACCTTCAGGAATTTGAAAAAGAAGATAGATCCAAGAATGTATGGAGGAACGTTTTTCATAGGAGTTAACGGAGTGGTAGTAAAAGCTCACGGAAATTCTGACAGAATAGCAATATATAACGCTTTAAAAGTTGCAAAAAACGGAGTTAAAAATCGCCTGCCAGAAAAAATAAAGGAGGCGCTGGAAAATGTGCGGAATAGTAGGGATAGTGGGGACTGAGTTTACTGTTGGAGAATTGATAGATGATCTTCAAAAACTTGAATACAGAGGTTATGATTCTGCAGGTGTTGCTTTCTTATCCACGGAAAAAGTAAACATAAAGAAATCTATAGGAAGAATAAGCAATCTTAGAAAAATAGTTGAACCTGACCTGTTCTCAAACATCGGCATAGCCCACACAAGGTGGGCAACCCATGGTGCGCCAAATGACATAAATGCTCATCCCCACTCTGATTGTACAGGTAATATAGCCATTGTTCATAACGGAATAATAGAAAACTACGCTGAGCTTCGTGAAATA
This sequence comes from Thermosipho ferrireducens, assembly GCF_017358165.1. Classification (NCBI taxonomy): domain Bacteria; kingdom Thermotogati; phylum Thermotogota; class Thermotogae; order Thermotogales; family Fervidobacteriaceae; genus Thermosipho; species Thermosipho ferrireducens. Next base: position 330,079 of record NZ_CP071446.1, read on the forward strand.
TTAATAAAAAACGGTCACACTATCAAATCAGATACAGACACTGAAGTTATTGCGCATCTTATTGAAGAAAATTATGAAGGAGATCTGTACTCTGCCGTACTCAAAAGTGTTAAAAAATTAAAAGGTGCATACGCTATTGCTGTTATGCACAAAGCACATCCTGAAACACTCATAGCGGCAAGAAAAGGAAGCCCTCTTGTTGTTGGAAAGGCTAATGACAAAACAATTTTAGCCTCTGATATAACCCCAATAATAAAATACACAAAGGATGTTGTATTCCTTGAAGATGGTGATATTGCAATTTTGAAAGGAAATGATATTAGAATAACAGACGTCAATGGAAATATAGTATTAAGGAAAACTATTCATATTACCTGGGACGAGTCGTCTGCAGAAAAAGGTGGATATAAACATTTTATGATAAAAGAAATATACGAAGAACCTGAAGCAATTGAAAGCGCGCTTGTAGGGAGAATAAAACTTGAGGGACCATTTTTGAAAGAAATTGAAGAATTTAATCTGGAAACTATTAACAAAATTAAAGTAGTCGCCTGTGGAACAAGTTATCATGCTGCTTTAGTATTCAAATATTTCCTTGAAAAACATATAAACATAGATGTAGAAGTGGACGTTGCTTCAGAATTCAGGTATAGAAACGTTTATATTGACGATAATACCGCAGTTATAGCAATTTCTCAATCAGGAGAGACCGCTGATACATTAGAATCTGTTAGAGTTGTAAAGAGAAAAGGTGCAAAAGTAATAGCAATAACCAACGTTGTTGGTTCCACAATTACCCGGGAAAGCGACGCTACAATCTACATGAATGCAGGCCCGGAAATAGGGGTAGCTGCTACAAAAACATATATAAATCAGTTAGTTGTATTATATTTACTTGGAATGAGTATTTTGAAGAAAAGAAACGTATGGTCTGAAAATTTAGAAAAAGACCTGAACTTTTTGAAAAATTCCCCGGATATTTTCAGAAAAATGTTTGAAACAATAGATTTAAAAGAACTTATTTCATATTATAAAAACTTTAACCACTTTATGTACATAGGACGTGGAATAAATTACCCAACTGCTCTGGAAGGAGCGTTGAAATTAAAGGAAATTAGTTATATAAATGCAACAGCATATCCAGCTGGCGAATTAAAACATGGACCTATCGCTCTTCTTGACCCAACTTTTCCCGTTTTTGCAATAGCTCCAAAAGATTCGCTTTATGAAAAAATGAAAAGTAATATAGAGGAATCAAAAGCAAGAAAGGCAAGAATTATTGCAATAACAACTGAAGGAAACAAAGAAATTTCATCGATAGCTGATGATGTTATTTTTGTGCCAGAAAGCCCGGAAGATATGTACCCGCTGGTTATTGCTCCCATTATTCAAATATTCGCTTATTTTGTTGCTGACATGAAAGGATACGATCCAGATAAGCCTCGCAATCTTGCAAAAAGTGTGACTGTAGAATAATCAAAGAGCCACGAAATTTCGTGGCTCTTTTTTCGCTAATCTCGCTAACCCTCGCTAAATATAAGATTCCTCACCCTTCGGGTTCGGAATGACAGGGGTGGGTTGGAGCCCTCACCTTCTACGCTCCTCGGAATGTCAACCTTTTTTGTCATCCTGAGCGTAGCGAAGGATCTTTCTTTTTACCAACCTTGCTAACTCTCGCCAACCTCGCTAATCATAAGATTCCTCACCCTTTGGGTTCGGAATGACATGAATGGAAGGCCAACCTCGCTGACAATATAGGAGAAGACTATTTTGTAAAAGATATTAAAAATATGTTATAATCATATTTAAAGAAATGCCGTTCTCAACATAAGAAGTTAAATTTAATCAAAACCTTTTTAGGAGGGAGGAGATATATTATGAGAAAGCATCTGCTGTTTATTTTGATATTACTTGTTGGTTCCTTAGGATTTTCCTTTACAATAAACAGCAGTCTTATAGAACAACCTTCTGATATTATTGCCCGAGATTATTTTCTAAAAGTAAGTGGAACCTATTACAACGATCTTTATCTGGAGAAGGAAGTTATTGGCATTGACGGAACTGTTCGAATTGACTTTCCACTAATAACAATTGGAATTCACGCTTTTACAACTTTTTCATCTACCACTATTGATTCCCCGGAATTTTTAGATTTTGAGGGTGCCATGGCTTTAACATTTGGTCCGTTGTACGCAGCTGTTGCTGCTCCATTTGTACTTGGAACTGATAATATATATCTTGTAGGCATTCCATCGATAGCTTTTGGAATAGCAGGTCAAAAAGAAACTTACAGAAGCTACAATAGAGTTGACATCTCATACATTCCTCACAATTTCTTTACGATTATTAACGGGGAAATAAACATGAACCCTGACTTTGATCCTCTCAACGCAGCACTCCGCATAAATCTTTACTCTGAGAGATATCAAAAGTTTGGTATAGACGTAACATTTAAAGATTTAAAACTATTCTTAGAGCAACAAGAACTCCTGTACTCTGTGAAGGTTATTTTTGGAAAAACTCTGTCATTTTATGGAGTTTATTCCAATTTTGAAATTCCTTACAAAGCCGGAGCAGGTTTAGATCTTGGAATACTGCAAGGATGGGCCTTTGTAAGTTTGAACGAACAATTCGAGCCTGAGCAATTTGAGCTCAGTGTGGTTTTAAATTTTTAGTGAACAATAAATCCAGGGGAGGGATAGGGTATGAAAAAAATGATAGTGGTAATACTGTCTGTCATCATTTTTTCCATGGTATTTTCCGCCACAATTACAGAAATAAAGGCAAAAGGTAAGCTATTAGTTGGTACAGAACCAACTTTTCCTCCATTTGAATATGTCGATGAAAATAACAATATAGTAGGTTTCGATATTGACATTGCACAACGTATAGCGGACAAACTTGGCGTAAAGCTTGAAATTGTGAATTTACCATTTGACTCCCTGATACCCGCCTTAATGCAAAATAAAATCGATCTTATAATAGCCGGGATGACAATTACCGAAAAACGTGCTAAAGTCGTAGATTTTTCCGTCCCATATTTCAACGCAAATCAGTCTATAGTCGTCAGAGAAGGTGAGAAATTCAGGCCAGTAAAATTAGAAGATTTAAAAGGAAGGAAAGTAGCAGTTCAACTTGGCACTACTGGAGACATAGTCGTTTCAGAAATTTCAGAAATAAAAGTCGTCAGATTCCAGAAATTTACTGACGCTTTCCTCGAACTTCAAAACAAACGAGTTGATGCTGTTGTTTTAGACGAAGCTGTGGCCCGGGCTTATGTAAAAAAATTCCCAAAATTTGTCGTTTCAGCTGTAATTGATACCGGTGAAAAATACGGAATAGCAGTTAAAAAAGGAAATTCTGAGCTTTTGAATTTTGTAAACAACGTGATTTCAGAAATGTTCAAAAGTCCTTATGATTTACTTGTAGAAAAATGGTTTGAAAAAGCTCAACAATGATTATTTTTATTTAAAGACAGCACGTAAAACTTACGTGCTGTCTTTCTTTTAAATACTTATTTTTTCAAAGAGGGTGAAAATCAAATGGGAGGAATAACAACAGTTGTAGAAAACTTTCCTTTTTTACTCCTTGGAGCCTGGGATACATTAAGATTAACGTTTTTTTCCGTGTTAATAGGTTTAATTATAGGAACCTTTGTAGGAATGGGAAGACTATCGAAACTCAAAATAATAAACATTCCATGTACTGCGTACGTTGAATTTTTAAGAGGAACGCCTCTTTTAGTACAAATTTCTATTGTTTATTTTGGACTCCCACAACTTGGCATACAATTAGACGCATACCCAGCTGCAATAACAGCTCTGGGATTGAACAGTGGCGCCTACATAGCAGAAATTGTGCGAGCTGGCATCCAATCTATTTCTCGGGGACAATATGAGGCGGCTCGCTCGCTTGGATTAACCCACTGGCAAACAATGAGATATATAATTCTGCCTCAGGCATTTAAAAACATACTACCCGCCCTTGGAAATGAATTTATTACACTGACAAAAGATAGTTCACTCGCTTCTGTAATAGGTGTTACAGAATTAATGAGAAGAGGGCAATTTGTTATCACACGAACGTTCCAGACTTTTTCTATTTACTTTGGAGTAGCCCTGATATACTTCATTCTTACGTTTATAATTTCCAGAATCACAAGATATGTAGAAAAAAGGATGGCGGTAGCGTGAGTGAAATTTTAAAAATAGAGAACTTGCAAAAAAGTTTCGGCCATCTAAAAGTATTAAAAGGAATAAACCTCTCAGTAGACCGCGGAGAAACAATTGTCATAATCGGACCAAGTGGCGGCGGAAAAAGTACCTTGCTTAGATGTATAAACCATTTAGAAGAATATGAAGATGGAAAAATTATTTTCCTGGGAGAAGTAATAGACAGGCATAACACCAATTTAAATAAAATTCGAACAAAAATAGGTATGGTTTTCCAGCACTTCAACCTTTTCCCACACATGTCTGTTCTCGAAAACCTGACTCTTGCTCCTATAAAAGTTAAAAAATTATCTCAAGAAACGGTTATCGAAAAAGCAAAAGAACTTCTGAAAAGAGTTGGGCTTCTTGAAAAGATAAACTCCTACCCCGAAAGTCTTTCAGGAGGGCAAAAACAACGAGTAGCAATTGCGCGCGCACTTATGATGGAACCTGTTCTGATGTTATTTGATGAACCAACATCTGCTCTTGATCCAGAACTCGTTGGAGAAGTATTAGAAGTAATGAAAGACTTAGCGCGCTCAGGTATGACTATGATTGTCGTAACCCACGAGATGGGCTTTGCCAGAGAAGTTGCTGATAGAATCATTTTTATCGATAAAGGTGTGGTTGTAGAAGAAGGAACGCCTGAAAAAATAATGAATAATCCTCAGCACCAAAGAACCAGAGAATTCCTGCGCCATATTCTTTAAATTTGAAGTCAAAAAATTAAAATAAAGCTGAATCTAACAATCATAATGTTAGAAAAAGTGGTTGTTTACAAAAAGTGCCGCTCCATGGTAGAATAGTAGGAGTGGTGTTGTATTTTACCTTATCATTTTGATATTTTAAAGGAGGTCTTATTGTGAGTAACTTATCTCGAAAAAAAGTTTTTCTATTTTTATTTCTAGCTCTTGCACTTTTTGCCGCTCTACTGTACGCCACAGGAAACGCCAAAGTAAAAGCATCTACTAAGGCAGACACAAACCCCTCAGAAAATCCGAACACTAAAGCAAACTCCAGCGTTGAAAAAACTGTAAATACTCAGGAAACAACTGATACTGTAACGAATTTGTCGCTAAATGATATCATTGTAGTCGCTGGCGGGGAGGAAGGAATATTTGTCATAGATATTAGCAATCCGAAATTTCCAAAAATTGCGAAGCATCTGAACATTGATATAGAGGCTAAAAAAATCCAATTATCAGGAAATTATGCGTATGTTACCAACAATAAAGGAAATTTTATTATAATAGATGTCTCTAACCCGAAAAATCCCGAGAAGGCTGGACAATTTGATATTGAATATAAATACACCAGAGGATTTTATGTATCCGGAAATTATGTATACATCGCTGATAAAAACAAGGGACTTGTAATAGTAGATGTGTCTAATAAAGAAAAACCAGTAGAAATTGGGCAAATGGATATTCGCGATGGGGGATATGGAGTTTACGTATCTGGAAACTATGCGTATGTTATTAATCCCCGCAAGGGCCTTATAATATTTAACATTTCTGATCCAGCAAATCCAGTGGAAGTTGGGCAACTCGGCAAGTACCTGGGAAGCAGCTTGCGTCAAATCTATGTGTCTGGAAAATATGCATATGTTGCAAATGGCTCCAAAGGTCTTGAAATAATAGATGTGTCTAATATAGAAAAACCAATAAAAGTTGGCATAATTGATACCGGAACTGCACTAAAAGTTCTGGGAACCGGGAATTTCGCATATGTTATTGATGAAAAAGAAAATTTTGTAATAGTTGATGTGTCTGATCCAGCAAATCCAGTGAAAGTTAGTAGTTTAAAGGGCAGGAAAGGTGTTACATCAAGCAAACCATTGGATTTATATATATCCGGAAATTTTGCATACATTGTTGATAAGATAGATGATCTTTTGGTCGTTGATATATCTAATCCTGAAAATCCCGCAAAAATCGGTTCCTTAAAAAATGGTTACAGTGCAAAAGATGTATATATATCTAAAAACTACGCATACGTTGCTGATGGATTAGACGGCCTTTTAGTACTGGACGTATCCAATCCAAAAAAACCTGTGAAAGTTAGTCGTTTTGATACGAAAGGGAATGCACGAAGAGTTTACATATCTGGAAAATATGCATATATCGCTGATGGTTACGAGGGCCTTGTAATAACAGATGTGTCCAATCCAAAAATGCCGAAAAAAGTAGGACATTTTCGCACTGACGATTATGCATGGGACGTTTACGTGGTCGGAAAATATGCATATGTTGCTGCCGATGATAATGGCCTTGTAATAATAGATGTGTCTAATCCAGCAAATCCGGTGAAAGTAGGGGAAGTAAGAACAGGATATGATGCTTTAGGGGTCTATGTAGATGAAAAATACGCATATATTGCCAATTTCGATAATGGCCTTGTAATAGTAGATGTGTCTAACCCTTCGTATCCCTTCCAGATTGGAAAATATGATACTTATGGATGGTCATATGGAGTCTATGTCGACGAAAAAAGGCGTGCATATGTTGCCGATGATGACAATGGCCTTGTAATAATAGATGTGTCCAATCCAGCAAATCCGGTAAAAATCGGATACTGGAATGATTATGGAGGCGCAAAAAAGGTCCGTATACTTGGAAAGTATGCATACATTGCAAGTGGGCGTGCAGGACTTGTGATACTGGATGTATCCAATCCCAAAAAGCCTGTGAAAGTTAGCCGTTTTGATACAGACGGAGAAGCAAAAAGTCTCTATGTATCTGAAAAGTATGTATACATTGCCGATGATAGTAATGGTCTTGTTATATTAGATGTATCCAACGTAAAGTCACCATCTCTTGTTCTGGATATGCCCTGGTTGAATCTCTATGGAGTATCTGGAGCACCTGGCTTTTAAACACTTTGTGTAGTACTCTTTAGACTTATTAAACTTAAGACTTTTATGAAAAAACACCCCCTCAAATGATAAAAATTTATCTGAGGGGGTGTTTCTTATAACAATGAAAGAACAAAATTTGATGTCTTTTCAGTATCTAATAAAAACACTTTTTCAATTTCTTATAAAAATAATAAGAAACCCATATAGCAAGTGCTACTGAACCCACAAAAGAAATCCAGGCAATTGTTAATCCCATCAAAGACAATTTCGAAGATTCTATAATATAAATGAGTGGAAAAATACATCCAAACGCTATTCCCATGGTTATCCCTTCGATGGCAAAAGTTGCTCCCACACCAAAAATCTTTCCAATATTTTCTATCTTGGGTGGATTTTTTGCCACAAAATATGATCCTATAATCGCGCTCATGCCAAACAAAATAAACGGAACAACAATTAATAATAGGTACATGTAACTAAATTCCACTTTAAACAGTATAAATCCAAAAACCACAAGAATTATAAGAAAGTTTATCAAAGCAGGTATTATGATTTTAGGGAACATCATGTTCTTAAAGTGAACAGGAAAAGTTCTGGCTGTATCCATACAAAGAAATTCACGCGAAGCAAGTATTCCCGACTCCATTGCAACATAAAATGTGGTTATAGGAATGACTGTAAATAACATTACAAATGGATTTTGATTCATTAATCCCATAAATACACCAAAACCCGCAGGATACAGTATAAAGAAAAGAAACTGCTCGTATCTTAAAACCGCCTTAAAATCCTTTTTGTAAATTGCCAGTATTGAAGAGCCACTTCCTTTTATTGCATGCTTCTTCTTTGCACTCCTCCTCTGAACAGGTTCAAAGCTCATTTTTTCAGCCATTACAAAAAACAGAAAGCCAAACACTATCGAAAGCAAAGCTGAATATAAAATTTTAACTCCTCCTAAAAAGCTCCAGGCAAATACGTTATAGGAAGATTGTGAAAACTGAATGAATTTGATTATATTTTCATATTTACTTATATCAACGTCCTGTGCCCCGACTATTATGAAATATATAAAAATCATTGAAAGGGAAACCAACAGAGAAATCTTTCGTGATAATCCTTTTGAAGCTTTTCCTCCTAAAAGAATAGCTATAACTGAAGAAATGGAAATCAGAAAAGCCACGTGAACAATTAACTTTAAAAATGCCAGTAATATAGCTTCTTTAACCACAACAGCATATGCCAGATAAATAAAAATGTAAATTGATAACACTAACGCTTGCGATATTGTAGAAACAAATAACTGGTACGCAGTGAGTATCCTTCGTCTTATAGGGAGAGTTAATAATAATTCTATTTCATCGTTCCTTGCAAAAGAGTACATGGCTATCCCTACAAAACCAACTATGAAAAACAACGAAAGAAGAGTCATCCAGAAAGATATCATAATCTCAGGAAGCGCAGGATTTACAGAAACCATTTGATTAAATGTATTCTTCATAAAGAAAAATACTATCACACCAAAGCTCATGGCCCCAAGAAAACTCCAGAAAAGGTTACTTTTAAATTTTGCCCTTTTTATTTTTCTGGCCTTTTTAACCTTTCCCCCGCCGTACATATTGTTTTCAACAAAAATTCCATATCTTAAAAGTATCAAAAATTCTCTCATATTTTCACCTCTAAATGCTATAAATATTGAATTAAAGAGTATCCACTATACTTTTAATATCTTCTTCCTGGGCAGTAAGTTCTATGAAAAGCTCTTCAAGTGTCTTATCATCACTACCAGTGAGTTTTCTTAATTCATCCATAGTACCCTGAGCGATTATTTTACCTTTATCGATTATTGCTATCACATCGCACATTTTCTCCGCTATCTCAAGTATATGTGTGGTAAGAAAAATTGTTACCCCTTGAGTGGAATATTTTTTTAATAAATCTTTTAATATTTTCGCGCTCCGTGCATCCAATCCCACTGTTGGTTCATCCAAAAATATTACCTCAGGTTTTCGCATTAAAACACTGACAAGCATTAACTTCTGCTTCATGCCATGAGACATATCTGAAACAAACTTATCGAGATAATCTACGCTAAAAGCTGCGCACAACTCATCTATTCTTTTTTTTGTATCAGAATTATTCACTTCAAAAATGTCCATTATGAATTCTAAAAATTCAAAACCTTTCAAGTGGGTATATATCTTTGGCTCATCTGGCACAACACCTATTCTGCGTTTAATATCTATTTCATGTTTTTTCATATCCATTCCAAGAATTTCTATTTTGCCTCTGGTTGGTTTTAAAGTTCCTGTGAGCATACGAATAGTAGTAGTTTTCCCCGCACCATTTGGTCCAAGAAATCCAAATATTTGTCCCTCTGGAATATCAATATTTATACCATCTACCGCCCTTACCCCGCCAAATTCTTTTGTAAGGTCCACTGCTTTAACCATTCATCCACCTCCCTGGAGTTCTAAAACCTGATAATTCTAAAAAATGACTATAAAAAACTTTTAAATAATCTATCCAGCTTTCCTTCAAAAAACTCTAAAATAAGGTCAATCACCACCAAAAGTAATCCAAAAATTTCCAGATATCCCGTTGATGGAAAAGGGTTATAGACAAGAACAATAATAATTGTTATAAAAATTGCAACAGACGAAACCTGAAATACCTTATCAGACGATTTGAAACCATAAACCATCATTCCAGCATAAAATATTAAGAACGTCATAAGAGCTACAAAATCGTGTGGTTTCGTTCCGTCTGGAAATACCCCAACAAGTATCATAAAAATACCGCTTAAAAGTACATAAGCGCCACCTATTATTCTCAATTTTTCTATAGATTTTCTGATTAATACTAATCCATAAAACGTCATAAATACGCCACCAACAATCACAAAAAAAGAAAAAATCCAGGGATAAGTCGCTAAATAACTATTTCCAAGTTTGCTGAAAGTATACTGTGACAAATTGAACCATTCATTGAAATAAACGGATATGAAAACCCCCACAAAAAACATAGTTATGCTTAATAATCCCAGGAATTTCAGAGATTTCATAATTAACCTCCATATTGATTTTTCAAAATTTTCAAGTTATGTAAATAAATTATTCTTCAGCCTTTACATTTTCTTATATATAGATTTTAAATCAGAATATAGAAACTGTAAACCTTATTTTGAAAGTCCACCCAACTTATTTTTCAATATTAACAAATTTTACACAAACAATTAGCTTAACAGAATCAAAAAGACCTTATTAAATACCACCATTCCAAGCAAAGCAAAAGGATACGTTGCTCCATATCCAGCTACTACTTCTTCGGAATCATTCGCATCAATGGCGGCGCCCAATCCTGGTGTACTTGTCATTCCACCACAAACTGCCCCTGATAATATTATCCAGTTCATTTTAAATATGTATCTCCCTATTAAATAACCAACAAAAATAGAAGCAAAAGCTATTATCAGTGAAAACAACATCAACATAAACGTGCTAAAATTTAAAGTGGTAAATGTCCTGTACCCTGATTTTAATCCCACCGAAGCTAAAAACATTAATAAGCCAAATTCCTGAAATATTTTTAAAACTCTGTAATTCATTCTAAAATCAAAGATCCAGAGCTTACCAGCAGCCCCTAAAATTAAAGATGATAACAATACCCCTCCTGTTATTCCAAGATTAAAATTGATTCCAGCACCTATATTTATTTTCCCAACCAATATTCCTGTAATAATAACAAACATATACGATATAAAATCAAAACCAGTGTTATCATCCTTATAAAAAACCGATTTTGCAAGTAAATTTTCTTTTTCTTTTTTTATGTCTATTTTAAAGATAACAGGAATAAAGTACATAGCAAAAATCACAGCTAAAACTCCCGGTATGTATCCTATAGAATAGCCGTAGGTAATACTTGTTTGAAATTCCGGGGCGCTTTCTATAGCAGTCGCCAGCCCCGGAGAACTGGTAAGTGCTCCAGAATAGATACCTATAAAATTGTACTTATTCTCATAAAACGTTGATAAAAAATATGTACCAATAAATCCGAAAAATGTTATGAAAAACGCTATCATCATAAATTTAACTCCAAACCTTTTTACAATTTCTTTTATATTTTTTGAGGCTATTAATCCCACCGAAGATATAAACAATATCAACGAAAAAATAAAAAAAGTATGAAAGGTACTGTTTAAGCTGTCAACAACCTCTTGATCATTAATTCTGGTAATTATATACCATCCTATTATTAAACCGCTAAACAGCGCTCCAGAATTTCCAAGTTTAAAATTTCCAACGCGTATTTTTCCCAATAAAATCCCTGTTAGCATTGACAAAAACAATAAGAAAAAGGGATTGTCAACTATCAAATTTATCCCTCCCATGCAAGTTCCGGTATTTTCTTTGCCACTTTTACACCTAAAGTTTTCAAACTTTTCTCTTTGTATTCTATACTTCCTCTATACCCTTCAACTATAGCACCTGCATGCCCCATTCTTTTTCCATGTGGAGCAGTCCTTCCTGCAAAAAACACCCTTATTTCTCCATCATAACCCTTATTTAATATATACTCAATTCCCTTTATTTCATCCAGACCTCCAACTTCGCTTATTATAACTACCTTTTTTATACTTTCTTCCATTATATAATCTAAAGCTTCTGAAAAAGATGTACCTATAATAGGATCTCCTCCCAACCCTATTCCTATTTTTATTCCCGTAGAATACAAAGACAAATAATTTGATATTTCGTACATTAATGTCCCACTCCTTGATATTACCGCAATATCCCCTGGTTTAAAAGCATTTTCAGGCATTATTCCAACTTTTGAAACTCCTGGCAAAATAATCCCCGGACAATTTGGTCCTATTATTCTTACATTATTATCTCGTGCTTTTTTATATATATCAAGCATATCATGTTGCGGAATATGTTCTGTGATTATAACTATCTTCTTTACGCCAGCATCTATAGCCTCAAATACTGCTTCTTTTGCATACAAGGCTGGCACGAATACAACTGAAGTATCTATATCATATTTTACAATCGCTTCCTCCATACTGTTTAACACTTCCACTCCACACACATTATCAACTTTTTTGTTTTTAGAAACGCCGCATAATATATTTGTTCCATATTTTAACATTTTTTCTGTATGTAATCTTCCATATTTTCCAGTTATCCCCTGCACACAGACTTTTTCTTTTCCATTAATCATCTGTCTCCCCCCTTTACCGCTTCCAGAATCATAGAATACATATCCTCATAATAACCTATATGATTTCTTCTCAATATTCTCTTTGCCTCATGCTCATTTGTTCCCGTCAATCTTGCGTAAAGTTGAACTTCCGGATTTTCTTTTTTAAACTTAACTATTCCAGATGCTATTTCATCACATCGGGTGATTCCTCCAAATATGTTCAGCACTATTTTTTTTATTCCACAACTTTTCAATAGATTCAACGCTTCAATGGTTATGTCTTTTTCTGCTCCGCCACCGAGATCCAGAAAGTCTGCTGGTTCTCCACCGGCCAGCTTTATAGCATCCATTGTCGCCATAACGATTCCCGCTCCACAACCTATTATTCCAATATTACCACTTAATCTTACAAAATGAAATGGATATTTATTCATCACAAACTCTTCTGCCCATTTTTGTCTAAATATCGCATTATCATCCAGATGCATCACAACATCAAGGGCATATATTTCACCTTTATCATTTTCAGCCAACGGATTTATTTCCAGTAATGTAAGATCTTTTTCTTTGAATAATTCCCCCAATTTTAGAAGAACTGTTTGTATCTTATCTGGAATAATATTTCCGAAAGTTTCAAAGTCAGTTTTAATTACATTTTCCTTGTTTTTTTCTATATCTATACCTCCGTTTTCAGAAAATAGAATAATCACATCTCTTTCTTCTCTATCCAAGACCAGAGAAATGTAATACTCTTTTCTCACAGCTACCCTTTCTTCAACAAGAACACCGTAAGGTTTTTCTCCCTTTATTTTTTTGTTCAATAGCGTATTTACATGTTTAAAAAATTCTTCTTCTGTTCTTGCAAAAAGCACTCCTCCAGCCTTCATTCGCCCACCAACTAAAACTTGAGATTTTAAAACAGCTGGTAAAAACTGAATTTTCACCTCTTTTTCTCTCTGAATAAGGTATGAATCTGGAACCTTAATTCCATAATCCTTCAAAATCCCTTTTCCAACGAACTCATGAACTTTCATAATCCACCTCCTTAAAAAATATAAAATCATCCCATTTCACCCTCGAAAATGGGACTTCCCTGGAATTAAAGGCAGGTCTCCCGGCTTCTGGATCATCCTACTCCCAACGCCTTCCCGGGTTTCCCCAGTGGCCTCCTGTTGGTTTCGTCCCCAGTTACGGTGGCGGGGCCGCGCCGGATTTTCACCGGCTTCCCTTTTAAGATTACTCACCTTTAATTCCGGAGGTATTTAATTTTTCTTATGACTCTCCATAACTTATACATTATTCTAACAGAACTTTTCGAAAAATTATACCCATGCTAAATTATTCTATTGTGAAATATTCCGGGATAAACATTATCTAAAAATCAATCTTTTTATTTTCATCCTTTTACTTCTTCTACTTTTTATTTTGAATATTTCCGTAGAGTTTGCAACAGTAATATATGCCCTTTCACCTTCAACTAAAAACTCTTCAAAAAAATCTATGTCATCCTGTGATGAAAGACCTGGAACATATGTCATCCTAAATTCATATTCTATGTTAGATGTTCTCAAAATTTTTATCGTTTCTGATATACTTTCCCAGTAACGGCCATACACATTTACCAACCTGCTATAATTTTCAGGCTTAGCTTTAATGTCTACTGCCACATAATCTATCAGATTTTGTTCAATTAATTTATAAATCATATCCGGGTTCGTACCATTTGTATCGATTTTTATCATATATTCCATGTCTTTTACCTGTTTTACAAACTCTATTAAATCATTATGTATTGTTGGCTCACCACCAGTAATACATACTGCACTTATTCTTGCCCTTAAAAATTTTAACCTGTCCAACATCTCATCTTCAGAGATTACTTTATATTCATTTGCATATGCTATTTTCCAATTATGACACCATTGACATCTAAAATTACAGCCGCCTGTATAAACAACGGAAGATATTCTTCTAGGATAATCTACAAAACTGAAAGTTCTAATACCGGCCAGAATCATATAATTCACCTTTTTAAAGTCGCATTATCAAATTTAAACTGTATTCTTTCATAGTATTCCTGCTGTTTCCCATCATTCCAATTCTGTACCGGTCTATAATATCCAACAACTCTTGAATAAACTTCTGTTTCTTTTCCACAGTATGGACACTTAAAATACTCACCGGTTATATAGCCATGCTCAAGGCAAATTGAAAATGTAGGTGTTATACTCATATAAGGTAAGGAATAATTCTCAAAACTATACTGGATAAATTCTTTTAAAGTTTCTGGATCGGTAATTTTTTCCCCAACATAAATATGTACAACTGTCCCTCCAGTCCATCTGTTTTGCAACCCTTCTTGATGCTCCAGTAAATCAAAAGGATCTTCAAAATAATTCACAGGAGGATGTACTGAATTTGTATAATATGGCTTTTCGTCTGTTCCCGCATGTTTTATTAAGCTACCAAATTCTTTTTTATCCAATTTCGCAAGTCTATAACTTGCTCCCTCCGCAGGTGATGCTTCTAAATTGTACAAATTTCCCGTTTCCCTACTGAACTCATCTAACTTAGCCAACATATAATCCATAATTTCCTGAGCAAACTTTTTCCCATTCATCGACACTATACCTTCCTGGATCCCAAAATTAACAAGACCCTCATGCATCCCAACAAGTCCTATTGTAGAGAAATGATTAGCCCAGTACTGTCCTGTTAACCTATAAACGCTATCCAGATACACTTTTGTATACGGATATAACCCTTTTTTAGTCCAATTTTCAATGTAAATCCTTTTAATTTCCAGAGCTTCTTTTGCAACATTCATTACTTCGTCCAATATACTATAAAATCTATTTACATTTCCCTTTGAAAGAAACATTATCCTTGGAATATTAATAGTAACAACACCTATTGAACCCGTTAAAGGATTCGAAGCAAACAAGCTTCCTCGTCTTTTTATTACTATATTGCCATCTTCACCGTTATTTTCCGTTGTAAAACCATACGAAAGTTCCTTTAAATGCTCCAGCACCTGCCTGTTATCAAGCTTTAAACGACAGCACATTGACCTCGCATCCTCCGGTTTCATATCAGAATTAATATAATTTGCAAAATATGGTGTTCCATATTTCATTGTCATAAGGATGATCATATTCGCAACTTCACTATCCCATTTAAAATTTCTTGTAATATTATAAGTTGGTATAGGAAATGAGAAAGGTCTTCCATTATAATCACCCTCAAGCATAATTTCCACAAATGCTTTATTTAAAATGTCCATTTCTTTTTGAAACTCAGAATACGTTTCCTTTTGCTCCTCCCCGCCAATAATTACATGTTTATTTCTGTGAGTCGAAGGAACCGTTAAATCCATTGTAATGTTACTGAAGGGAGATTGAAAACCTACCCTTGTTGGAACATTCATATTAAAAATAAACTCCTGCAATGCCTGTTTTACTTCATAATAATTAAGATTATCATACCTTATAAAAGGGGCAAGTAATGTATCAAAATTTGAAAACGCAACGGCACCAGCAGTTTCCCCCTGCAACGTGTATAAAAAATTAACAATCTGACCCAGAGCAGTTCTAAAATGTTTAGCAGGGCCTGATGCAACTTTCCCGGAAACTCCGTTAAATCCTTTTCTCAATAACTCCTCAAGGTCCCAGCCAACACAATATGAAGCCAAAACCCCCAGATCATGGATATGTATAAAACCCTTTATGTAATATTCTTTAATTTTTTTATTGTACCTGTCGTAAATTTCTTCCAGCCAGAATCTTTTTATTACCTCCTGATAAATATGATTGTTTAATCCCTGCAAAGAGTACTGCATATTTGAATTTTCTCTTACTTTCCAATCATTATCATTAATATAATCATAAACTAAACGCATTTTCTTCCCCCCTCTTTTCAGAATTACCACAACATATTGTATCATATTGTATAGTTATACACAATATATAGTATTTTAATTTATTAAATAGAAGTTTTGCAAAATCAAATATTTAATAGAGATACTGACAAATGTTAATTTTTTTTAAAGGACTTTTTCATATTAACATGTTTAAAAACCACATGAATATACAACCTGGGAAGACCTTAAAAGGTGGCGAATCCACTCGATATTCTGAGGAACAAAGTGCTGAAGGAGATGTCATTTTGAGGAATACAATGATGAGGGAGATTATTTCTTATTGTCATTCCGAGTGAAACGGGGAACCTTGTTTTTTACTAACTCTCGTCAATACTCGGTAAATCAAGATTCCTCGTCGTATGCACTCCTCGGAATGACATAAAAACAGAATGCTTTTCCGAACGTATGTGAGGAATCTTGTTTTTTCTTACCAATCTTGCTAATTTTGCCAATCTCACTAATTATAAGATTCCTCACCCTTCGGGTTCGGAATGACATGAACGGTAGATTCCTCGTCGCTACGCTCCTCGGAATGACATGGGTGAAAGCTAACCTCGCTAATCTCGCAAGATCCTTCGCACTTTGTGCTCAGGACAGGCCTTGCTAATCTTGCTAAATACAAGATTCCTCGCCCTTTATGTTCGGAATGACACCCCTTTTCCTGTCATCCCAAGGAACGAAGTGACGAGAGATCTTATTTTACCAACTCTCGCCAGATTAAGATTCTTCATTACTGCGTTCCTCGAAATGGTAGAAAGGAAACACTAACTCTTGCTACCCACATTACTTTGACTCAACTTTATACTTTCCAACATTTCTTAATACTGTGTTTTTGCTGTACATTTTTCCACCGAGGGATTTATAAACTTCATCAGTAAGGATTTTCAAATCACTGCCTGCTGCTTTTTTAGAATATTCGTATAGTAGATTTTCTCTAAACCATTTTTCCCCAAAGCTTTCCGGTATTAAGCGTGATTTTGGAATTGTGTCATACATTTTTCTAAATACCTGGAAGAAAAATTGAGCAACAAATTCCTCGGAAACTTTTTTTAACTTATCATTACTATTCTGGCTAATTGGAGCATTTTTGAAGTTGAAATTATTAAAAACCTTCATATTATTCCCCCTGATCACATTATTTTAACTTCTGCAAATATTACTCCCGCTTTGTATAACTCCTGAATTATTCCTATTATATCCTGAGGGGTTGCTCCCAGCGCTTTTAACGCCGCTATCAAATTTGAAATTGTAGCCTGTTTTTCATCTATCTTTCCATTTTCTATACTTATCACAAAATTACCGTAGCTTAATGTAAAATCAGCTATTTTGACATTGCCTCCAAATATAACCGTCCCCGTTCTTTCGTTTATTACCACTTTTGCAGGTTGGTCAGGCACAACCTCTATCTCTTCAATTATAGAAAGAAAAGTAATTAAATCATCTGAAAAAGCATCTGGTATCAAAACTTTTATAGAAGATGGATCAACTGCTTTCGCAAGTCGCGACTGAAATTTTTCATTAATAGCAAGCGCTACCCTCGCAGAAGTGGTTACATCTGGATTCATCAGTAAAATGGTTATACTATTATCATCAACTATATTAGAAGGAATTTCACGTTCAATCAACGCCCCACCTGGAATGTATCCAGTTACCTTAAAGCGTTTTTGAAGATTTATACTCGACTTAACGTCGCTACCTCCAACAGAAACAGGACCCTGAGCAACTGCATATACATTGCCATCAGCACCGTACAAGGGAGTTTGAACAAGTACACCGTTTTCCAGACTTTTAGCATTTCCAATAGAAGCAACAATAACATCAAGTCTCATTCCTTCTTTATAAAAAGCGGGGATATCTGCTGTCACCATAACCAGCGCCGTGTTGTTTGATTTTATATCTGCTTCTGTTATTGGTATACCAAAATTCTTAAACATGTTAGCAAGCAAAGGAGAATTTAATGTTCCGCCATCACCTGTTCCATTCAAGCCTACAACTATTCCCACACCAAAAAGCTGATTATCACGAGCCCCTCTGAACTTTGCTATATCTTTTATTCTCACAACTGTAGAAAAAGCAAGAAAAACAATCAATAATAATCCTATAATTGCTGTTCTCTTCATGGCTTTCCTCCTTATCTAAAAAGCTCAGCTATACTTGCTAATATAAGGCCAAGCCAGCTTCCCTCGTTTGGATCATCCTGAAAAACTATTTTCCCATTTTCCCAGATTTGAGCATTCATTATATCTGATGAATCAACTGTATTTTTTGCCGAAATTACCATGGGACTAACCCATCCGGTTATCACTATTTCTCTTAATTCATTCCCGACTTTTATGTTTTTTCTTCCCTCAATATATAGATTCCCATATTCGTCCACCTGTTTAACAATTGCTGTTATTTCAACTATCACGCTTGTCTGACTTTTATTTGATGTTTTTACCCTGTCGCTATCTTTAATTGGAATAAAACCTGAAAGGTCTGTACCTAAAAGTTTTGTTCCATTATTAATTGCATTGAGAATTACATTTTTAAAAGAGTCTACTTCAGAGCTTGTGGAAAACCTGGGAGTTTCATAAACTAATACGTTAATAGCATCACCCACTTTTGACGCTCTGGGAGATGCTATAATATGCCCAAACTTCCCTGAAGGATTATATATAGAATTTGCCAGTAAAATACTCAAACTTAACATAAAAACTATCATAAAAATTTTCCTCATTTTAACACCTCCAAAACCCTGAGAAGAGGCCCTTTTACAATTATTCCATAAACCAATTTCCCTGTATCCACGTTTCTTGCTTTTATTACATCACCAATATTTCCATCTTCCATAGCTCTCAAAAGCGCTGTTACCTTAACCCCTGGTAGTTCTACAATACCTATTAACAACTGTCCAGTAACCACATCGGGTATTTTATCCAGATATTCTTTTAATATAGCTTCGCCTTCTTTAAATGATTTTCGGGCTATCATTGGAAGTTCGGAAACATTTACTGGTGTACCGTGTAACGACAAAATGTTAACAGACTTTCTTATTATGTCTTTGTCAGTTACCTGCTCTCCATAGTTTATATTTCTTGCAGCTACAGGGATTTTCCTGAAAAGTTCTGCCTTAAGATTTATATTATAATATCCCACTGTTCTTCCAGATTTTTTCAAAGAAAATCTTACAAGAAAATTCCCGACCGCACCTCCCAAAAGTTTTATTGAATAATTGTCATGCTCAACAATAGTACCATAAGAACTTGTAATTGTAGCGTAAGCTCCTTCCGGCAAAGACGATAAAACCAAATTTTTTGCCATTTTGTAGGCTTTTTCAACGGTAAGCGTAGAGGAGGTGCTTTCACTAACCACTACAGGCGAATAAGAAACACTTATAAAACCTTCTGTAGGTGTGGCTTCAATATCGGAAGTAACTCTCGATAATCGCTGCAAAATATACTTTACACTTATGTCGATTTTTCCGTTTTCAGGAATATATGCCAGAATAATATTTCTCAGTGTTGTAGCATCGAATGTAACATAAGTAGCACTCACATCATATACGGTTACAACATTTGTAGTAACCGTAGCAAATGGTAAAAATTCAATGTAAGCACCTAAAACTATTGCTTGCCCCAAAAAAGCCAAAAAGAGAAAAAACTTTTTCATTTTTACTAAACATCGATCTCCTTCACCTGTAATGCGTGTCTTATTATAAATTCTCTTCTGCTTTCTGTATCATTTCCCATTAACATTTCAAACAGTTCATCAGCCTCTTCTGCATCTTCTATCGTTACCTTTAAAAGCTTTCTTTTTTGCGGATCCATTGTTGTTTCCCAGAGCTGCTCGGGATTCATTTCTCCAAGACCTTTATATCTTTGAATATCGTATTTTTTGTCCCCAATTTCTTCTTTTAACTCTTCCAGCTCTTCATCGCTGTAGACATAATATATTGTTCTTCCAACAGAGACTTTATACAGAGGTGGTTGAGCTATATAAATTCTTTCGTGATCTATAAGTTCTTTCATATACCTGTAGAAAAGTGTAAGTAGCAGTGTTCTTATATGAGCCCCGTCAACATCAGCGTCAGTCATAATTATTATCTTCCCATAACGTAATTTTTTTACATCAAAGTCATCGCCTATTCCCGTTCCAAGAGCTGTGATAATATCCCGAATCTGCTCATTTTTTAAGAGTTTAAGCCAGCTGCTTTTTTCCACGTTAAGTATTTTACCTCGCAAAGGTAGAATTGCTTGAAAATTCCTATCGCGCGCCTGCTTTGCAGATCCTCCCGCCGAATCTCCCTCAACAATAAACAATTCAGATTCTTCAAGCTTTTTTGTGATACAGTCCGCCAGTTTTCCAGGCAGAGAAGAACTGCCAAAAACGCTCTTTCTTTTTACCATTTCTCGAGCATGTTTTGCCGCTTCACGTGCTTTTCTTGCTTCAAGTGCTTTTTGTAAGATTATTTTCAGTGTTGTCTCGTTTACTTCAAAAAATTCCAGAAGTTTTTCCCTTATAACTTTTGCAACTGCCTCCTGAACTTCTTCGTTTCCTAACTTCGATTTTGTTTGCCCTTCAAATTCCGGAGTTCCTATCATCAAAACACTGATTATTGCTGCCATTCCTTCTCTTATATCTTCTCCTCTGATAGTGAAGTTCTTTATCATACCTATCTTTTTTCCAAGCTCATTTATTAATCTGGTAAATGCGCTCTTAAATCCTGTAACATGAGTTCCACCTTCTACTGTACGAATATTATTAACAAATGAAAGAATTCTTTCATTATCAGATGTTGTATACTGGAAAACCAATTCCACTTTCGTAGATTTATACTCTCCAACAATATGAACAGGTTCGTGAAGAGTCCTTGCATTTTTATTTACATAACTTATAAATTCTTTAAGCCCACCTGTAAAATGATATGTTTTCTCTGTTCCGTCACGTTCATCCTTAAAAAAGATGGTCACATTTGGATTTAAAAAAGCAAGATCGCGAAGCCTTATCATTATTGTATCTGAGTCAAACTCTGTTGTTGAAAAAATAGTAGCATCAGGCTTAAATCTTACAATTGTTCCACGTTTTTCAGTTTCACCAAGAATTTTCACATCGAACAACGGCACTCCTCTTTCGTATTTTTGATAGTAAATTTTTCCATCCCTATGAACTTCCACTTCAAGCCATTCTGAGAGTGCGTTAACAACTGAGGCACCTACCCCATGAAGACCTCCACTCACTTTGTAAGAATCTTTTGTAAACTTCCCTCCTGCATGCAGGGTTGTCATAACAACTTCAAGTGCACTTCTTTTTGTTTCAGGATGTATGTCAACAGGAATTCCTCTCCCGTTATCTTCTATCTCAACACTCCCATCCTTAAAAATGGTTATTTTTATACTGTCACAATATCCCTGCAGCGCCTCATCAATACTGTTATCCACTATTTCGTAAATAAGATGATGAAGTCCCGCTTTACCTGTAGAACCTATATACATCCCCGGGCGCTGTCTCACGGGTTCCAATCCCTTTAAAACCTTTATTTGCTTTGCACTGTATTCCATTCAAAAACCTCCTTTATAGCCTCTTCTAACAACAATTTTTTCAATAGCTTTAAATCCTATTTTTTTGTTTAACTCTTCCTTTATCTTTTCTCTAAAAAAGACCATTTCTGTAACATATATCTGGTCATCACAATGTATATAAAGAACACCTTTTGAAAATTTTGTAGAAAAACAATGCTCTGAAAAAGGTATGCCTATTATCCTGGAAAGTTCGCTCTTTGCAACAGTACCTATGTACACTGTTCTAAAAAAATTATTTCTCTTTGATAATTCCTTCAAAACTTCACTGAATCTTTGCATTTACATACTCCTCAAACATTTTCGTTAAATACTTCGACATCTCTACAGAAAAATTTACCTTATTTCCTAAGCTGTTAACAGGTACAATCCCTCTGCTCGTGTGAGTTAAAAACACTTCATCGGCATAAATAATCTCCTTTAACTCGACATACTTCTCTATAACCTCATATCCAGATTCTCTTAACATTTTAAGAACATGTTTTCGCGTTATACCGTTGAGTATACCAGACTCCAGTGAAGGAGTTATAATTTTTTTGTTTTTTATTATAAAAATATTGGAAAAACTACCTTCACACACCTGACCTTTATTACCAAGTAGAATTACATCGTAAAAATTTCCTTTATTCAACCGCGCGAGGTAAAGATCAGGTCTACCAAGTGATTTAAAATTCGGTGGAATACTCAATGGATCAGCATGTCTTATATTAGAAATATCAATGACTATTTCCTTGTTAAAAAATTCTTCATCACTTTCTATTCTTTCTTCTTTAGAAAAACAGCGCAATCTATCGGAAACAACGCATATTATTTTTACTCGAACATCACCTTCATCATTTGAAAACACAAATCTTTCAAAATCCTCAACCGACAATTTCTCATCAGTTACATAAGAAAGAGAACTCAGCAACCTTTTGTAATGTTCCTCAATGGCAAATGGCTTTCCATTGTACAATCTAACAGTCTCGTATATACCTATCCCGTTTATCAATCCATTTAAAATCTCATCTATTTGAGACCTGTTTTCTGACACTTTTAGACACCACTCCTTCTTCGGTTACAGAAAACACTATTACATCCTCAAAATTCCCAAAACTCCCCTTAGGTATTTCGTGTAACACATAATACTCATCATACCCTCTATATATACCATTCTTTGCTCCTTCAACAAGTACTTTCAACTTTGCGCCAACAAGATTTTTTCTATACTCTTTTGCCATTTTTTTGCTTAATTGTTCGAGTTTAATCAAGCGCTCTTTTTTAATATTTCCAGGTATTTGATCTGTAAAAGTACTTGCAAGGGTTCCCTTTTTCGGGGAATATCTGAAGGCATGGACTTTTGAAAACCTCAAATCTTCCACTACTTTTAAGGTTTCATAAAAATCCTTCTCTGTCTCCCCGGGAAATCCCACCATTATGTCTGTTGTAATCGAAAAAATAGGATCTTTTTTTCGAAGCTTATTTACTATTTCTATATAATTTCTCTGCCTGTAATTCCTGTTCATTTTCTCCAGAATTCTATCGCTTGCACTTTGAAGTGGTATATGAAGATGGTTGCATATCTTAATCTCGTTTATTATAAAATCTATTAGCTTATCTGTTATATCTTCAGGATTTATGGAACTCAATCTTATTCGAAAATCACCTTCAATTTTTACCAATTCCTCAAGGAGATCCAGTAAATTATACCCACGCTCCAGCCCGTATTTACCAAGATTTAATCCGGTTATAACTATTTCCTTATAATTTCTCTTTATTAAACGCCGAACTTCTGTAACTACAAATTCTACAGGCTTACTCCTTACTTTCACACCACGCGCGAGCCTTATAGCACAATACGTGCATACATTGTTGCATCCATCTTCGACTTTAACAAAAGCCCTTGTTCTATCACTAATTGCCGCGTATATTGTCTCTTCTTCTATTCCATTTCCATCTTTCCAATACGCCTTATCAACATAAACTCCTGTTCTACCAATATACTCATCTATTTTTCTTTTTTCTCCATTACCTACAACTAAATCTACACCTTCTTTCAAAATCTCATCTGCAGATAACTGAGAATAACAACCGGCCACTATTATTTTCGATTCAGGATATTTCCTTTTCAATTTTCTAATCTCCTGACGAATTTTTCTTGTAGCTTCATTTGTCACCACACAACTGTTTAAAATAAAAACATCTGATTCCACCTCTTCCGTCATAACAACAAAACCTATATTCTCAAGCCTTTCCGTCATTAATTCTGTTTCATATTGGTTGAGTTTGCAACCATATGTCAAAATGCTAACCCTCATTATATTTACATATCTCCTTTCGTAACTGCTTCTAAAATTTTCATCCTGGTGATTACTCCTATCAACCTTTCAGACTCGTCAATTACCGGCAAAACTTTCAAAGTATGTCTTATCATCAGATCCGCAGCGTGCAATAACGGAGTGCTTTCTTTTACAGAAATAGCTGGCTTACTCATAATGTCTGCCACAGGCTTGTAAGAAAGCTTTTTTAAGTTTTTCACAAACTGGTTCAAATCCGGTATAAAAGAAGCAGTTTGCAATAATGCAAAATAACTTGGCAATGCAGCACGAATAATATCATTCTCACTTATAAATCCAACTACTCTTAAATCCTCATCTACCACAGGAATACCTGTAATTTCCTGCCTTGATAATATTTTCAAAACTCTTCCAACATTTTCATCCTGTAGCACTGCTGTTATATCACGAATCATAAAGTCTCTGACCTTCATACCTACTCCACCCTCTCAATCTTGAAGTGTTCAAACGCTTCTTCTATATCTTTAAATGGAGGAGTCTCTTTTGCCTTATATTTTGTTTTCGCCAGCGCCGCTGCATAGCCAAATTTCGCCATTTCAAGAAGACTTTCTCCTTTCAAAAACTTGTAAACCATTGCCGCCATGTAGGTATCACCTGTTCCGAGCAAATGGGAATGTTCAACCTCTACAGTAGGAGAAATTATCCAGACTCCATCAGAAGTTACTATTATATCGTACTCTATTTCATAAGAAATTACCGCCATTTTTACACCCATGCTTACTAACTCTTTTCCTGCCTCAATATAATCTTTTTGACTTACTAATTCTTTTCCTAAGAGTACTTTTTTATTTCTCATATCCGGCTTCAAAATATATGGAACGCTTATTTTTGTAGATTCCATTATAATGGGATCTCTTGCTTCCCAGAAAACTTTTTTTCCAAGTTTCTGAGCAATTTTTGTTAATTCACCGTATACACTATTTGGTATCCCAAGGGGAACACTACCTGAAATTACAATTACTTCGGCATTTGCTGCTATTAACTCATATCTCTTTATAAAATGCTGTAAGTCCTCAAGAGGAACCCATGGTCCCGAAGAATTTATTTCAGTAAGTGCATGATTCTTTTCATCAATTATTGCTATATTTTCTCTTGTTTCTGCCTCAATATGTACAAAATTTGTTGTTATAAGTTCACTTTTTTTCCTCAGCTCTGATAATACTACATTTCCAACATAACCACCTATAAAGCCCATCACAACAGAATTTATACCATAATAAGAAAGATCCACTGCTACATTCACGGCTTTTCCACCAGGGGTCATTTCTGACATTTCCGGTGTCAATCTATGAAGTTTGTCTATTGAAAAATCATTAATATAAAACTCCCTGTCAAGTGCAGGGTTCAAACATACTGTTAAAACAGACAAGTTTATCACCTCACATTGGCAAAATCTTTCGGCTCTCCTTTGTATTTAATTTTACCATTTTTCATAAAAATAAACAAATCGGAAAGAGGCATAAATCTTTTTAAGAAGCGGGTTGCTATAATCAAAGAACGATTCTCTGAAAGTAGTTTTTTCTTAACAGTTCGAGAAATATGCTGAAGATGTTCGTCATCAAGATGATCAAAAATACAGTCAAATATTACAAGGAAGGAATTTTTCAGGTAGGCTAAATAAAGCAAAAGCTCTATTTTCTCTAATATATAAAACTCAGATAATCTCGTTTTTTCTCCATTTCTTAGAGCTTTCAAAATCCCAAAGTCATCCAATGTCTCTGCGTTCTCTTCTATTTCAAAATCAACACTTTCGCCAAGCCCCAGAGATAACAATTCGTCGAACCTCAAATAATCAAGAGCCTCTAAAAAATTAGTGTCCACATAAAAAACCAGATTTCTGAGATCTTTTATATTTATGGCAAAAAGGTCATTTCCATCCAGAAAAACATTTCCTTCATATCTTACATTATCATAAACCTCTTCATTTAAACGAACAAATGTTCTCAAAAGCGCGGACTTTCCTGAACCACGTGGCCCATATAAGACTAGCGATTCACCCACTCCCAGATAAAAACTGATATCACTAAACAGTTTTATTTTATTAGCATATCCCGTTAAATTAGTTACTTCAAGAATTCTTTTTTCCTTTTGTTTTCCCATTATCTTCCACCATATTCTTTAGCCTATTTTCAAGCTCTTTCTTTGCATCTGTGTTTCCAGAAGAGGATAGTTTTATAAGATCTATCTGAGAAAGTATTTTTATCTTTTTCTTCAAATCTTGCCACCTCTCTTTCCATAGACACTTCATAGTTAATTTTATCCAATTGACTTTAAGTACAGTTTTAGGAATATTTACAGTTCAAAAAAGAAAGTTACAATTAAAACAATTTTTCTCGTTGACCTCGCTCCAGATTTATGCCACCTGTCCGATAAATAAATAAACTTTGATAATAAATCATTTCATTCTCTGCGGTGAAAAAATATAAAAATAACCCTTTAAAAGTTTCAATCATTTCATATTTTCCAGCTTCCCGTGAATCAACCTTGTCAACTCTCACTAACCTCGTTGTTCTTTGTCATCCCGAGGAACGAAGTGACGAGGGGGATGTCATCCTGAGGAGCAGGAAGGCAAAGGAGCTTATTTTTTCCCCAACATTCGCTAACTCTCGCTAATCTCGCTAACCTTGCTAAGTCAAGATTCCTCGTCGCGTGCGCTCCTCGGAATGACACAGAAGGGGGAATTTCTCGCCTTTTTGCTTCTCGAAATGACACAGGAGAGGGTATTCTTCGTCACTACTCTCCTTGGAATGAGCTACTCTTTTTTGTCATCCCGAGGAACAAAGTGACGAGGGATCTTTTCCTTATTGTCATTCCGAACGTACGTGAGGAATCTTATTTTTTCCCAACTCTCGCCAGATTAAGATTCCTCATCCTTCGGGTTCGGAATGACATGGGTAGGGGGGCAACCTCGCTAATCTTGACTTTACATCCAGATAAAAATATTCTATTATAATAAAAATTGGAGGTGATAAATTTTGTTACCATTTGAATATGATCAAAACCTGCCAACAGGTGTTACCATAAAAAGAGGAAATGACTTTAATTTGGTAATACTTGATGCACCATACAAATCCGATATTCCACATTCTCAAAAAATAGTTATCTATGAATATGAAAATCCCAATGCTTCTTCAAATTTAATCTTTCTTCACGGAATAGGAAACGGACACATTCCATATCTTACATGGTTTGCAAAATATTTTAGAAATTCTGGAATAAACACATACTTTTTAATACTTCCTTATCATCTTGCAAGAGCTCCCGAAGATTGGCAAGGTGGAGAACTATTTCTTTCTGCATCACCTGAGCAATGCAGAAGAAGATTCCATCAAGCTGTTATAGACGTCAGAAAAACTATAGACTATATTCAAACAAAGTCTGATTTACCAATAAACATAATGGGATTTTCTTTTGGAGGAATGATTTCCACACTGGCTCTCTCTGTGGATAAACGTTTAAAAAAAGGAATCCTCGCTTTCACAGGTGGTGATTGGCGCTGGATTAACTGGTATTCCCCCCATACACAAAAAATCAGAGAAGAATACCAGACACAGGGCAACGAAATGGGCTGCCACTCTGAAAATCATTGTGTTAAGCTTCGTGGAAATGCACTAACTGTGATTAAAAACTTTAAAACCATAGACGACATTTTCGCCTATCCTGTAAAATGCTTCCATTATGATCCTATTTCTTTTGCAAAGTTTATAAATCAAAAAGTTCTTTTATTCTCCGGTATTTTCGACAAAATAATCCCGTACAATAGCTCGAACAATCTTTACAAAGCCTTATCTAACGCTAAAAGGATAACACTACCAGCAGGGCATAAAACCTCGTATCTTTTTAAAAAGTTCATCGCAAAAGAAACTATAAAATTCTTATTAAATAGCAATTAAATCCCCCTTTTAATCACCTTCACACTGAGTCACTTCCTTTATTTTTACGTATATTCTCTTGAGAGAAGAATATACTTTCTTATATACTTCATAATAAAGCCTCTCGTACACACGAACTTCTTCAGGATTTGGTTCATAAACTTTTACGTACCTGACCATTTCCTTTACCGCTTCCTCAATTGAAGCGTAATATTTTCTTCCAGTAAAAACACAAATCGCCGCACCTAATCCTGAAGTTTCATGAGTTTGCACTTTACAAACTGGTAAATTAAACATATTTGCCGTTATCTGACAAATTTTATCGCTCTGCGATCCTCCTCCAGACACTGTCAATCTTTTAACTTTAACTTTTCCTTTCTTTTCTATTCGTTCCAGCCCGTCTCTTAAAGCGTAATTTATTCCCTCAATAATAGCTCTATAAATGTGAGCACGCGTATGTACATCACTAAATCCTATAATAGCTCCCCTGGCATTGGGCATATCAAGCCCTGGCGTCCACATGGGATGAAGTATTAATCCGTGAGATCCTGCTGGAACCTCGTCAAGCAGGTGATCTAAAAGTACTTCTGCTGGTATTCCAACTTTTTTACTTTTTTCAATTTCTATGAATCCAAACTCTTTCTTAAACCAGCTTATTAACCAATACCCTCTAAATATCTCTATCTCAGGATTATAATATCCTGGATAAACAGCTGGATATGGTGGCATGAACAAAATTGGTTCGAAATAACGGGCGCTTGTTGTCTGTACTGTGGCTGTTGTTCCAAAACTTAAACTTGCACACTTTTCATCCACACATCCTGTACCCAGAGTTTCACATCCTTTATCAGAACCTGATAAAATAACAGGAGTTCCCTCAGGAATCCCCGTCTCTTCAGAAATTTTTCTCCCTATTTGCCCAATTTCGGTGCATGGCTCAGCAAGTTTCGGTAACATTTCTCGTTTAACCCCAAAAACTCTCCATCTAAAACTTTTATCATTTTCCGGCCAATTCTGCTTTTTATAGTCAAAAGGTATATGCCCTATCTGCGACGCTTTAGAATCTACATATTCACCTGTTAATTTATAAATTAGATATCCTGACAAAAGTAAATATTTATGCACTTTCCGCCAGATTTCCGGTTCATTCTCTTTCAACCAGTTTGCTCGAGTCTTTTTATAAATCCTTTCCACTGTTTCCTTCATCCTAACCACTGAAAACAATAATTTATCTTTAAATTTTAAAGAGACAACATTCTTTGCTTTTCTCTGATCAAGCCACAATATTGCCGGTCTTAACGGTTTTCCAGCTTCATCAACTACAACTACTGTATCTCTCTGAGTAGTAACACTAACTCCTAAAAGTTTTTCAAAAAGCTTTTGATTTCGATATTTTAATGTCTTAGTCGCCTTGCAGAGTGCCTCCCAATAGACATTCACATTCTGTTCCGCCCAGCCTGGTTTTAATGAAAAATACGGCTCAAACTCAACCTTTTCTTTATCCAAAAGTTTTCCTTTTTTATCAAAAAGAAGAGCTCTTAAACTTTGCGTTCCACAATCAATAACAAGCGCAACTCCCATTAAAAAATACCTCCCTATTTATATTATTTTGATTACTTTTGTTTTATCTATTATCCTGATGTTTCTGATTCGTAAAACTTCCCTTCCAAATTTTAAACATACTATGTTTTTAAAAAAAGATTTGTAATTTTTGTCACAGTTATGTTATAATAAAAATTACCAAAAGAGTAAAACTTTTGTCAAAAACAAATTTATTATTTTATTGAATGTTAATAACCTTAACACTTTACAAATTTCGCTCATTTCCTGCTATTTACAAAGGAGGAAAAGATGTTTAAAAAAGAAGATATATACAATGTATATGATGCATTGGAAGCATCTCTTGCAAAATTTCAGTCGTTTGTTGACCTTCTTGGTAACATTTCCATTCTTGAAACACCGGAAGAAAAATTCATAGTTGATGTTTTAAGATTCCTGGAAAACAATGTTCCGTATATAATATACGCAGGAGCATTTTTAACCCCTATAGATATAGAAACAGAAAGCATTTTAATTCTTGTAGAAAAAGAAAGCTTTCAGACATGGTATTCTCCAAAAGTCCCAGAAATTCCAGAAAAAGTTGTACAGAAATTTGACCTTATAAACTGGTTGAAAAATTCAGAATTTGAAGCGGCTGTCCCTTTTTTCGAAAAACTACCAAACAAAGAGATAATTGTCTATCCTATAAAACTTAAAAAAGATAACATGGGCTTTTTCTTTTTTTCCTTTGAAACTTTTTTCGAACAGTCTTTGCGTGATCTTGAGAACCTGGAAAAAATAATAGCCCCTTTTTACATCTTAAGAAGGTACAATAAATACGAACGAATTTTCCACCAGAAAATAATTTCAATACTGCTTAAAGCTCTCGGATACTTTGATAATTATACCAAAACACACCTGGAAAGAGTCGGTTTTTATGGAGCAGAACTTGCCAAATTTTTGAAACTTGACAAACAGACCGTAAGAAGAATATACTGGGCTGGATTACTACATGACACCGGAAAGTTGGTTATCCCCCAGCACGTGCTCAACAAAAAAGCTCCACTTGCCGTAAATGAGTATATTAGCGTAAAAAGTCATGCGAAAAAAAGTTATGAATTAATTAAAAGTGTAAATGGATTAGAAGATATAGCCTTCATTGTCAAGCATCACCATGAGCGATGGGATGGAAAGGGATATCCCGACAAGCTAAAAGGCGAAGATATCCCATTGGAATCGAGAATTCTCGCAGTAGCTGATAGTTTTGATGCCATGACGTCTCAAAGACCCTATAGAGCTGCTTTCACCATGGAAGCTGCACTAAATGAACTAAATGAAAAAGCTGGCACACAATTTGATCCTTCCATTGTAAAGGCAGCCATTCAGCTTTTCCCCACCATTTTTAAAGGTTGAATTTTTTATTCTTTCCTGGTATCCTTTTCTCAAAAAGGAGGGGAAATCTTGAGAATAAACATAGAAGGAAATATAGGTTCTGGAAAAACAACACTTGCCCAGGTTCTTTTTGAAACGTTAAAAGCGGACGAATTAATATTAGAAGAGTTCGAAAATAACCCTTATCTTCCACTTTTATACAGAGGACTTGACGTGGGATTTCAAACGGAAATGTTTTTCCTGGTTGCGCGATATAAACAATATTTATCCTCTAAGTGTAAAAATGGGCTCATTATTTCTGACTATGACATGCTGAAAAATAAAATATTTGCTTCAATCACAATTAAAAATGAAACTGAAAAAGAAAAGTTCTTCAAAATTTACAATATACTTACAGATAACATACCAAAAGCCGATATACTCATTTATATAGATACCAGTGTACCAACAATAGTGGAACGGATAAAAAAAAGAAACAGAAGTTTTGAAAATCAAATAGATATTGAATATCTTACACTCGTAGACAAAAAATACAAAGAGTACTTTTCTTTGTTGAAAAGTAGCGATTATATACACATCGATGGAGACAATTTTAACGTCTTTAATCCAGAAGAAGTTGAGAAATTACTAATCAAAATAAAAGAAAAAATGGGGGTAAAAAAATGGGTAAAATGATAGTATTGGCTGGAAACGTTGGCGCGGGAAAATCAACTTTAACAACTATGCTCGCAAACATTCTCGGTTTCAAACCGTACTATGAATCTGTAAATGACAACCCCTTTCTTGAAGACTTTTATAAGGACCAGAAAAAATGGGCTTACCATCTTCAAACGTTTTTTCTATTCCACAGATTCAATAGTATAAAACAGATAATAGAAAGTGGAGAAAACTCTGTTCTTGATCGCTCTATATATGAAGATGCAGAAATTTTTGCAAAAAATCTATATATCACAGGAAAAATGGAAGAAAGAGAATATAAAACTTATCGCCAAATATTCTATACAATGCTTGAATTTTTAAAAAAACCAGATCTCTTAATATACATTGATGCAAGCGTGGATACCATAATAGAAAGAATAAGAAAGCGTGGAAGAGAAATGGAAATGAATGTTCCAAGAGAATACTGGGAACAACTTGATAAATTATACAAAACATGGATCAAAAATTACAAAGAGTCCCCCATTTATATCATAGACGGCGATAAATATGATTTTGTAGAAAAGCCCGACCATTTCGAATATATAGTTAATGATGTGAAAAGAATGTTAAACATAGAGGAAACATATACAATGTGATATCATGTTAAAATAATGTTGAAAAATAGTAAGTAAAATTTAGGAGGCAACAAAATGGCTCAGAAATTTTGTTCTTTTTGTGGAAGAGCAGCTGAGAGAGTTGAAAAACTCATAGCAGGACCCGGTAACGTTTATATATGCAACGATTGTGTGGAAATATTTCATGACATTCTTGAAAGCGATCGAAAAGTTAAACCATTTCAGGGAAAAATTAAAAAACTTCCAAAGCCTTCGGAAATCAAAGCAGAACTGGATAAATACGTTATTGGCCAGGAAAGGGTCAAAAAAATACTGTCTGTAGGAGTTTACAACCACTATAAACGAGTATTTTCAGGGATAAATTTTGATGATGTGGAAGTTGAGAAATCTAACGTTATTCTAATAGGCCCAACGGGAAGTGGTAAAACACTCATTGCAAGGACACTTGCAAAGATCCTCGATGTTCCTTTTGCTATAGCAGATGCAACACCTCTTACAGAAGCAGGGTATGTGGGCGAAGACGTAGAAAATGTCATTTTAAGACTTTTAGAAGTGACAAACTTCGATGTAGAAAGAGCACAGTATGGAATAATATATATAGACGAAATCGATAAAATTGCAAGAAAATCTCCTAATCCATCTATTACCCGTGATGTTTCAGGCGAAGGGGTTCAACAAGCTCTATTGAAAATTGTAGAAGGAACGATTGCTAATGTTCCCCCACAGGGAGGAAGAAAACATCCATATCAGGAATTTATAAAAATAGACACTTCTAACATACTTTTCATAGTTGGTGGAGCGTTCGACGGCTTAGAAGAAATTATAAAGAGAAGAATACAGAGCAGCGCGCTTGGGTTCAATGCACCTGTAAAAAGTAAAAAGGAGCTTAAACTCGGAGAAATTTTATCTCATGTTACACCAGATGATTTAGTACAATATGGCCTTATACCGGAGTTTGTTGGAAGATTCCCTGTTATTGGAGCGCTTGCAGATCTCAGCGAAGATGAAATGGTTCGTATATTAACAGAGCCAAAAAATGCTATTCTCAAACAATATAAAAAGCTGTTTGAAATAGACAACATAGAATTAGAAGTGACCCAGGAAGCACTCTATGCGATAGC
The DNA here is from genome assembly GCF_017358165.1 of Thermosipho ferrireducens. NCBI lineage: Bacteria > Thermotogati > Thermotogota > Thermotogae > Thermotogales > Fervidobacteriaceae > Thermosipho > Thermosipho ferrireducens. The sequence continues at coordinate 363,363 of NZ_CP071446.1, forward strand.
AAAAAAGGCCTTAGAGCGCGGAACCGGTGCAAGAGCACTAAAAAGCGTTTTCGAAGAAACAATGATAGATATAATGTTTGAACTCCCAGACTTGAAAAACATAGAAAAGGTTATAGTAACAGAAGAATGTATAATAAAACACAAAAAGCCTGAACTCGTTATGAAGGAGTCAGCTTGATGCTTGTGCTTGGGATAGAAACATCGTGCGATGAAACTTCTGTAGCAGTTCTAAAAGATGGGAAGATTTTAAGCAATGTCGTGGCTTCACAAATAGAGATACATAAAAAATTTGGAGGAGTTGTTCCAGAAATAGCAGCAAGGCATCACCTTACAAATTTACCTATAGTTTTTAAAGAAGCATTGTCAAAAGCTAACATTAAACTCAATGAATTAAATGGAATTGCCGTAACTTACGGCCCCGGACTTATAGGGGCCCTTCTTGTTGGATTGTCATTTGCAAAAGGATTATCACTAAGCCTTAACATACCGTTTGTAGGTGTAAATCATATAATTGGTCATATTTTTGCAAATTATATAGTTTACCCCGATTTAAAACCTCCTTTCATTGTGTTAATGGTATCAGGGGGACATACAGAAATACTGAAAGTATCAGACTATGAAAACATAGAAGTACTGGGGAAAACAGTTGATGATGCCGCAGGAGAAGCTTTTGACAAAGTAGCAAGAATCCTTGGATTAGGTTATCCCGGAGGCCCAGAAATAGAAAAAGCAGCATTAACCGGCAAAAAAGATAGATTCAAGTTCCCAAGGCCATTGCTTAACAGCAATGATTATAACTTTAGTTTTTCAGGGCTAAAGACTTCTGTACTGTACAAAACAAAAGAATTTCAAAATGAAAGCATCCCTGTAGAAGACATAGCTGCATCATTTCAGGAAGCCGTCGTTGAAATTTTGCTGAAAAAAACCTTTAAAGCCGCAAGAAACAGCGGCATAAGAACCATTGTGCTTGCCGGGGGTGTGGCGGCAAATAAAAGACTTAGAGAAGAAGCTAACAAACTTGCTAATGCTTACAATTACAATATTTTAATACCTCCTCTTCAATACTGTACAGACAATGCGGCAATGATTGCAATGGCAGGTTATTACAAACTATCCAAAAAACAATTTGACGACATCAGTCTTGAAGCTGTACCAAATCTCACAATATGATACAGAGAATTTGAGGAGTGATAATTAATGACCATAGACACGGTAATTTTCGACCTTGGAAGAGTCCTGATAAACTGGTACCCATACAAATATATGAAAGAGAAATTCGGAGAAGATTTAGCAGAAAAACTCAATAAGGCAATATTCAATGCCACTGAGTGGAACTTAATGGACAAGGGACTTCTATCAGAAGAGGAACTCTGGAATTTACATCTCAAAAGGTTCCCGGATTTGAAATTTTATATAGAACATCTAAAATCAAAAGTCACAGAATTTCTCACACCAATTGAAGATAACATAAAACTTATCCCTAAACTAAAAGAAAAAGGTTACAGGCTTTTTATACTATCGAATTTCAGTAAAAATAGCTTTGAAGCAATATACAAGAAATACGACTTTTTTAATTATTTTGATGGAATGGTTATCTCGAGTCATCATAAAACGGTTAAACCCGAAAAAAAGATTTACCAGATCCTGATTGAAAAGTACAATATAACCCCATCTACGTCTCTATTCATAGACGATAAAATTGAAAATATAAACACCGCTCGCGAATTAGGTTTTTCAACCATTCATCTTGAAAATCCTTTAGAACTTAAAAAGCAATTAAAAAATATGATGATAATATAGAAAAATTCAAACCTTTCCAATATCTTTTCTATAATAGATATTTTTAAAATGAACTCTTTTTATTGAATTATAGACCCTGTATCTGGCCTCTAAAATATCTTTGCCAAGTTCTACAACAGCAAGCACTCTTCCACCATTGGTTAACAACTTACCATTTTTGTACTTCACTCCCGCAAAAAATATCGTGGAAATATCTGACGTTGCATTAACTTTTATCTCAAATCCTTTTTCATAATTAAATGGATAACCTTTAGAAGCTGCAACAACACAGCACGAAACTGCGTTCTTCCATTTTAACTTGAGGTTCTCCAGCTCTCTGTTTTCAACATGTTCAAACACTTCCAGTAAATCTGTTTCAAGAAGTGGCAGTATAGCCTGAGTTTCTGGATCACCAAATCTTACATTATACTCCAGCAAATAAGGCTCATCTTCCTTTATCATTAATCCTATAAACAATATACCTGTGTACTCCAATTTCTCTTTTATTATACCTTCAATAGTTGGCTCAATGATCTTCCTTTGTATTTTCCTTTTCAATTCTCCTTTAAACTCAGGATGTGGTGAAATAGCTCCCATTCCTCCAGTATTTGCGCCTTTTTCACCTTCTAAAGCCTTTTTATGATCTTTAGCTGTCTGAAAAATTCTATAGCTTTTACCATCCAGAAGTATGAACACAGACATTTCAAAACCTTTCAAAAATTGTTCTACAACTATTCTTTTTCCAGCGCCTGAAAATATACCTTTTTCCATTAAATTTGTTACAGCTTCTTGAGCTTCAGAAAAATCGTTGACAATTGTAACTCCTTTCCCGGCAGCCAGTCCATCTGCTTTAATTACAACAGGAAATTTTACATTCTTCAAATAGTCCAGAGCTTTTGTATAGTTATCAAACACCTCATAATTCGCTGTTTGAACCCCATATTTTTTTGCAAAGTTTTTAGCAAAAACTTTACTTCCCTCAAGAGAGGCCGCTTTTTTATCCGGGCCTATTATTTTCAAATCATATTTTTTAAATTCATCAACGATGCCATTCACTAAATAATCTTCCGGACCAACAACTGTCAGTTTTACATTGTTTTCCTTTGCAAATAAAGCTATATCCTTTACATCCGATATGTTAACATTTTCGCATTTTTGCTCCAGAGCAGTTCCTCCATTTCCTGGAACACAATATATTTTCTTTATTCTTTTGCTTTGAGCAAGCTTCCACGCTAAAGCATGCTCTCTCCCACCGCTGCCAATTACCATAACTTTCATGTTTTACCACCCCTAATGTTTAAAATGCCTCATGCCCGTAAATACCATTGCGATTCCAAGCTCTTCTGCTGCCTTTATTGAATCATTATCCCTGATAGAACCACCTGGTTGTATTATGGCCTTTATTTTATATTCGCCCGCTTTTCTTACAACATCGTCAAATGGAAAGAAAGCATCTGAAGCAAGTACTACCCCATCTTTTGCTCTATCAAGAGCATCGATTGCCGCCCATATCCTATTTGGTTGACCTGAACCTATTCCTTTTGCCGCTTTATCCTTCGACACCACAATTGCATTTGACTTTGCATGCTTGACTACCTTGAAAGCAAATATTAACTCTTCCATCAGGGAATCACTGACCTTTTCACCGGTAACCAGTTTTAAATTTTCAAACAATTCAACATCCCTTTCCTGTACAAGAACCCCTCCATCTACAGTCGAAAATTCCAGCTTATCCTCTGGCTTTTTGCTAGCTTTTATGATCCTCAAATTCTTCTTTTTTGACAGTATTTCCAGAGCTTCGTCTTCAAAATCAGGAGCGATGATCACTTCCAGGAAGATCTTTTTCATTTCACTTGCTGTTTGCGCAGTAACCTTATGGTTAAACGCAACTATTCCCCCAAATATTGACACTGGATCACATTCATACGCCTTTTTAAAAGCTTCCAGATTATTTGTTCCAATTGCTACACCACACGGGGTTTGATGTTTTACAGCACAGCACACCATTTCATCATCAAATTCATTTACGATCTTCCACGCAACATCGATATCTTTAAAATTGTTATAAGATAACTCCTTACCATTTAACTGTTCAAATGTATTAAAAAAACCTTCTTCAAAAGAATTTTCGTAGAAAACAGCCCTTTGATGGGGATTTTCCCCGTACCTTAATTCTTTTTTTCTCTTTAAAGAGGGTGTAAAATACTCTGGAAAATAATTTTTGGACAACCTGTTAAAATAGTTTGAAATTAAAGAATCATAATACGCAGTTAAGTTGAACGCCTTGGCCGCTAAATACAACCGTGTTTCATAATCAATAAAACCTTTTTTGATTTTTTCCATAACAAGTTTAATATCGCCTGGATCCACAAGAACAATTGTGTTTTCAAAATTTTTCGCTGCTGCTCTTATCAAAGTCGGGCCACCAATATCAATATATTCGATCAGATCTTTTATTTTCAAACCTTCTTTTAATTTTTCTTCAAATGGATAAAGATTTACGTAAACAAGATCTATCTTTTTAATGTTTAACTTCTCCAATATTTCTTTATCTTCCATCGTATCCCTTGCTAAAATTCCTCCATGAACCTTTGGATGCAATGTTTTTACCCTTCCATCAAGAATTTCTGGAAAATTTGTTATCTTTTCAATATCTATCACGTTAATTCCTTTTTTCAGTAAATACTTGGCCGTATTGCCAGTAGAGATTATTTCGAAATCATTTTCTACCAGTGCAGCTGCCAGAAATTCTACATTTGATTTATCAAACACACTTATTAATGCTCTTTTCATTTATCTCCCTCCTGCGATTGTAAAATTTCATCTATTATTTTGGGAAATAATTTATGCTCCAATTTATGTATCTTTATTTCCAGCGTTTCAAGTGTGTCTTCATTTTCTATTTTCACAACTTCCTGAGCAATAATCTCACCTGCGTCTAATTCTTCATTTACATAATGCACTGTAACTCCCGTATATTTGACCCCATACTCAAAAGCCTGCTTTATAGCGTTTAAGCCTTTAAAGGCTGGAAGTAATGATGGATGAATATTAATAATTTTGTTTCTAAAATAGTCTACTATGTAAGAAGGTAAAATTTTCTTATAACCTGCCAGGACTATTAAATCAGGTGTTTCATTTTTTAATTCCTTAAAAATTGCTTTATCAAATTCTTCTCTGGTTCTATACCTCTTATAATCTATTAACCTGTATGCTATTTTTAATTTTTCTGCTCTTTTTAAAACATATGCATTTTTGCTATCACAAATTAGTTTTATAATGTACTTTTCACCGAGCGCCTTAACAATCGCTTCAAAGTTACTTCCATTTCCCGAAGCCAGAATAACCATTTTTTTCTTTTTCACAATTTCAACCTCTTTTAACTAAAAACTAATTTTGATTTTTTCATTGCCCAAAGTTACTTTTCCAAGTAAAATTACATCTTCTCCAAATGTTTTAAGAATATCCCTTACTGTATCAAAATTACGTTCATCAAGGATATAAACCATTCCTATTCCCATATTAAAAACTCTGAATGCTTCTTTTAATAGAACACCAGTATTTAAAATCTCCTTAAAAACTTCTGGTATCTCCCAGGTAAATTTTATGTTAGCTGTTAACCCATCTGGTATTACTCTTGGTACATTTTCAACTATCCCACCACCTGTGATATGCGCTGCTGACTTTATATATTTAGAAACTGCAAGGGTTTGATTTACCACTAACTTTGTAGGAGCTATGAGATCTTCTGTAAATTTTAATTTCCCCATCTCCAGCAACTTTCTAACAAGAGAAAACCCATTTGAATGAATACCATTTGACTTCAAGCCAATTATGATATCTCCCTCACAAACTTTGTGTTTCCCAAGCATTTCTTCTTTTTCGACAACCCCAACTCCAAAACCAGCAACGTCAACTCTACCATTTATTAACAGGCCTGGCAATTCAGCTGTTTCACCACCTATTAACTTACAATTTACGCTTTCCAGCACTTTCACCAGATTATTTAAAAATTCAGAACCATCTTCACTATTCAATTTTCCTGTTGCATAGTAATCGAGAAAAAACAAAGGCTTTGCACCAACACAAACAATATCATTCAATACCATCGCTGCCAGATCCTGCGCTGCAATATCCCACCTTTTCTTCTTTTCAAGAAGTATCATTTTTGTTCCTACTCCATCTGTACTCATCACAAGCACAGGCTCTTTGTATTCGCCTACAATATTTTTTATGGGAAAAACAGCCCCATACATTCCAGCATTTTCTTTCAATTTGTCTTTTATAGACTCAACCATTTTATTTGCTTCATTTATATTAACCCCACTATCTTCGTAATTTACATATTCCATTTTCTCACCTCGTATTAACTCTCTTTATATTTTCAATAAAACAATTAAAACAATAATTGTCATATTCTGACATCAAAAAACTTTTAATACTCTTTAATGATACATAGCCAATAGAATCCGCTTCTATCTCTTTAACCATCTCATCAAGAGAAAAGTTTGCTGCTATTAATTCACGTTTATCAGGGATATCAACTCCCCAGCGGCATGTGTTTATAACTTTTGGGCTGGCTATTCTAACATGAACCTCTTTTGCTCCAGAATCTTTGAGCATTTTAACTATCTTTTTCATTGTAGTCCCACGCACAATTGAATCGTCAACTAATACTATCTTTTTTCCTTTTATCACCTCAGGAATTGGAGGAAGTTTTCTTTTAACACCTATTTCCCTTTCTCTTTGATCAGGAGATATAAATGTTCTTCCAACATATCTATTTCTCATAAGTCCCATTTCTATAGGAATTTTGCTTTCTTTTGAATAACCAATAGCTGCTGAAAAACCGCTGTCAAGAACAGGAACTACTATGTCAGCATCAACTGGATTTTCTCTGGCGCATAATTCTCCTAACTTCTTTCTTACAAAATGGACGTTTTTTCCAAAAATGTTTGAATCCGGCCGTGCAAAATAAATATGCTCAAAAAAGCAAAACATTTTCTCGGTGTCTGGTACCCTATATTTTTTTACACCATGCACAGAAAATTCTATCGCTTCTCCTGGATTTATTTCATAGACTTTTTCAGAAGCAGCATTCAAGAAATTAAAAGCGCTATCTTCTGATGAAACAAAATAACCTTCTTTTGAAACATAATAAAAAAGAGGTCTATACCCTTTCTTATCCCTTACTGCAATCATCCTATCTTTAAACAAAATCAACAAGGAATACGAAGGAAAAATGTTTTCAAAAATAATCTGCGCAATATCTTCAAGAGTCCATTTTGAAATTCTTTTATTCAATTTCTTAATTAACATGTGTAGTATAATCTCTGTGTCTGTTTCCGTTAGAAAAATAGTTCCAGTTTTTTCAAAATAGTTTCTCAAATCTTCCGCGTTTTCTATCTGTCCATTATGTGCTATAGCAAAATGCTCATTTCGAAATCTTACATGGAAAGGTTGAGAATTTTGAATATCTGATCTGCCTCTTGTTGAATATCTTACGTGACCAATAGCATTGAAACTTTTGAACTTTTTCATCACTCCGTTGCCAAAAACCTCGGTAACCATTCCCATCTTTTTATACACTTTTAATTCTTCTTTTTCTACATACGCTATACCAGCCGATTCCTGCCCCCTATGCTGTAGTGCTATTAATCCTTCTATTACATAGGGCACAGCATTTTCACCGTTTAACATTAACGCACCGAAAATGCCGCATGATTCCATAATCATAACTATTCCTCCATGTACTTTTCAATAGTTTTTGTATACAAAGTGTATAAATCGTTGAAATCAAGACGTCCAAAACCAAGTTCAATGCCATAATCCGGGGGCATTACCTCACCTAACAATTTAAACGGAACTTTAGAACTTTTCAACGTTGACTCAAAAAGCTCTACCTTTTCAGGGGACACAGACACAATAAATCTTGATTGATTTTCACCAAATAATTCTTCAAGACTTTGTCCAAGTATTCCCTTAAAGCCTTTCTCTCCATTCAACGCTGATTCAAGAACAGCTATCGCTATTCCGCCTTTAGAAACATCGTGTACAGAATTTACCAGTTTCATTTTTATCAATTTCAAAATGATATTTTGAAGTTTTAATTCAAATTTTATATTTACAGTATCAATTCTTCCTCCTATAAATCCTTTCAAAATCCTTTGATATATACTTCCCCCTATTTTGTCTTTATCAATATTCACTTTACCCACTAAATACACTTTATCCGCAGGATTTTTAAACTTCATATCCATAATGCTATTAATATCAGCTTCCCCAACCATTCCTATAACAGGAGTTGGAAAGATAGAACTATTTTCAGATTCATTATAAAAACTCACATTTCCTCCAGTTATTGGTATTTTTAACGCTCTGCAAGCTTCTGATATGCCTTCTATGCTCTGTTCAAATTGCCACATCACTACATCATCCTCAGGATTACCAAAATTCATGTTATCTGTGGCACCTAACGGCTTTGCACCAATAGAAATTAGATTCCTTGCAGCTTCAAATACTACGTTTTTGCTTCCTTCGTATGGATCCAGGTACGTATATAAATGATTTCCATCAATTGTAACCCCTATAGCTTTGTTAGTCCCTTTAATCCATATTAAAGCTCCATCGCCATTTCCTGGAGAAATAATAGTATTTGTTCCAACTTTATAATCGTATTGCTCATATATCCAGGATTTTTTTACTATATTTAAGTTACCAAGCACTTTGAACAAGGCTTCCTCTGGTTTAAGATCTATTTCAAACTTTTTATTTCTGATAATTGTTATATATTCTGGTTGCTTGGTTTTTCTATACATAGAGGGGGCATCAACCAGAGAAGATATTGGCAATTCAGTTAGGACCTCTCCATTTTTCATAACCTTTATATTGTTCCCTTTGATGGTTTTTCCAATTACCGCAAAGCTAAGGAAATATTTTTTCGCAATTTTTTCCACACTTTCCTCAGTACCAGGTTCAACCAAAAACAGCATACGTTCCTGAGATTCTGAAAGTAATATCTCCCAGGGTTCCATATCTTTTTCCCTTAAAGGAACTTTCTCCATATATAATTCACATCCAAGATTTCCTTTAAATGCCATTTCTGAGGAAGAACTTAAAATCCCGGCTGCTCCCATATCCTGACAGGCTAAAACACCATCTAACTTCAAAATTTCCAGTGTAGCTTCTATGAGGTTTTTTTCTGAAAAGGGGTCCCCTACCTGAACTGATGATCTCTCATCTTCCCCGGTTAATTCTTTTGACGCAAATGAAGCCCCATGAATACCATCCCTACCTGTTTTTGAACCAACATAAACGTATAATTTATCATGTGAAGTCGCTTTCGAAGAAGCCAGATCCGATATCCTTGAAATTCCAACGCACATTACATTTACCAGCGGATTAGTGTTATAGCTCTCGTCAAAATAAGTCTCCCCCGCAACTGTAGGAACTCCTATAGAATTCCCATAACCACTTATGCCTGCTACTACTCCTTCAAAAATATTTTTTGACCTTTCATCTTTCCCAAATCTTAATGAATCAAGTAGAGCAATGGGCCTTGCGCCCATTGCCAAAATATCTCTAACTATACCTCCTATACCAGTTGCAGCTCCTTGATATGGTTCAACTGCGCTTGGATGATTGTGACTTTCCACCTTAAACACTATTGCATGATCACCTATACTCACATAGCCTGCATTTTCATTCTCAATATTCCTTGGCAATCGTTTTAACAATTCTTTCGAATGTTTATATCCACAGTGTTCTGACCACTGAGCTGAATACATGTATATTTCAAGAGCATCTGGCTCTCTCCCCAGATCTTCTTTTATCTTTTCATATTCAAAATCTTTTAAACCAAGCTCCGAATACAACTTATTCATTTTATTCATCTCGTTCATTTTCCAGGAACCTCCTGATAGAAAGTAAAATTTCCAGCCCATCGCCGTTTCCTAAAAGTTTTACAGAATTTCTTTCAGGGTGAGGCATCATACCAAGAACGTTGAATTTTTCGTTGTATATCCCTGCTATGTTTCCAATTGAACCGTTGGGGTTATCGATATATTCAAAGGCTATCTGATTATTTTGTTTTAACCTTTTATAATCGCTAATATAATAATTTCCTTCAGCGTGTGCAATAGGTATAACAAGCTCTTCTTTAGATATAAATTTGCTAAATGGTGTATTCTTATTAACTACTCTGATTACCACATCTTTACATATAAACTTTAAAGAATTGTTCCGTGAAAGAGCCCCGGGTAATATTCCAGCTTCTGTCAAAATCTGAAATCCATTACAAACTCCTATCACCAATCCTTTTTCTTTTAATACAAATTTCTCTATTTCACCCATCACAGGAGAAAATCTTGCAAGAGCTCCCGCTCTTAAATAATCTCCGTATGAAAATCCACCTGGAATAAATATCAAATCATAATTTTCTACGCTTTTAAAATCATGCCATACATACTCTGTTTCAAATCCAGCCATTTTCAGTGCAAATTCAGCATCTCTATCACAATTAGTCCCTGGAAACACTATTATTCCTGCTTTAACCATTTTCCGACTCCCTCACCAATTTTAATTCATAATTTTCTAAAACGGGGTTTATTAAAACTCTATATGTTATCTCTTTAGCTACTTTTTTGGCAGTTTCCAGATCTTCAGCGCTGACTTCAAAAGTAACCAATTTACCAAATCGCACATTATACACAGAATAATTCAATCTTTTCAGAACTTTTTGTGTTGCTATTCCCTGAGGATCCAGAATACCATCTTTTAATGTAATTAAAGCTTCAAAAAGGAAAGACCTCATAAGCCTATCCTCCTTAAAAATTCTGAATATCGTTCAACTAAATCTCCCGTTTCTTCTCTGTAAACGTCTTTGTCAAGAGATTCCATTGTGTTTTTATCCCAGAATCTACATGTATCTGGCGATATTTCATCTGCTAAATATATATTTCCATCTTTTACTCCAAATTCGAGTTTAAAATCAACTAAAATAATATTACTCTGTGAAAGTAATCTGGTAAGAATTTCATTGATCTTCCGGGCATAATGCTCAATTTTCTCCAGAATATCTCCATCAACCAGTTCAAGAGAAAGAATCACGTTTTTGCAAATCATTGGATCTCCAAGTTCATCATCTTTCAAAGAAAACTCCACAATAGGCTCTTTTAACTTTATTCCTTTTTTTACCCCGTATCGTTTACAAAAACTACCTGCTGTATAATTTCTGACGATAACCTCAAGAGGTATTATATCCAGTTTTCTTGCAACAAAAGATGTTTCATCAAGGTCTTTTATAAACTGTGTTGGAACACCTTTTTCCTCAAGAATCTTGAAAAAGAATACACTTATCTTTTTATTAATCTTCCCTTTTCCTGAAATAGAATCCTTTTTTTCTCCATTAAAAGCTGTAACGTCATCTTTAAAATAAATTACTACCTCATCTTTCGATTTTTCAAATATCTTTTTCGCCTTTCCTTCGTACAACATCTTTAAACCATGGAAGCTCATTTGCTCACCTCCAGATCAAGAATTCTTTTTGCAAAATAAGCCGCGTTTCTCATCCCATGATTACCTATACCCATAGTACCCACAGGTACCCCTTTGGGCATTTGTACAATAGAAAGCAAAGCATCTATTCCATTAAGCGGTCCAACGTTATTTGGAACACCGATCACCGGAAGGGAAGTCATGGAAGCCACTACACCAGGTAAAGCCGCTGCAAGGCCTGCAACCGCAATTATAACTTTAAAATCAGACTCTAAATTCTTCAAAAATTCTATTAACTCCTCCAGATTTCTATGGGCACTAAAAATCCTGAACTCATATTCTATTCCCCATTCATCAAATAAATCAAGAGCCTGTTTAACAAAATTTTCATCCGATTTACTTCCAGCAATAATTAATACTTTTGCCATACCGCACCTCCTCTTGTTTTCAAAAAAGTAATTTACACGGCATATATAACAATTTCGCGCAAATAACCGTGTATATTAATAAAAATCTTATTATTATGTGTTTTTGCATACTATTTCACGCCTAAATCATAACATATAGAATTTTTCCTGGCAAATTTGAAAAAAACAGGTTGACTCACGTTTATACAAAAAGTTTAGATGTAACTAAATTCTAAATAAAAAGAAATGTTTACAATCTTTTATAAATTCATATTGATTTTTTTTATTCTTTTAGTATTTTCCTTTTTTTATTACTTTCGTTACCTGATGTTAATTGCCATTTCCAGAAGAAAAGTTGTATTATATTCAAGAATAAATCTTCGGGGGGTGATGATTTTGGAAAATCTGGCTGAAAAAGACAGTTTTCTAAGCAGGTCTCTCACAGTAATAAGTGATTTAAGCGTGGATGAACAACTGTTTCTCTATCATCAAACAAGAAGGCTAAAGCAAAAGTGGAAGAACAAAGAAGATCTATCCGAATTTATGATAAAAAAGAACGTAGGAATTTACATTGTCTTCATAGAACCAAGCACAAGAACAAAAGAATCATTCATAAATGCCTCCAAATTTCACAGAAATGCCCGCGTTACAATATTCGATTCCACTCACTCCTCCTTCAACAAAAAAGAAAGCTATGTAGACACATTCAATATGCTCACAGGTTACAATGATTATTCTATTTTCGTAGTACGGTCAAAACTCGAAGGTACATGTAAATTACTTAAAGAATCTGTTTCTCAATTTGCTCATAGAAATGGCCTTCCTGCTCCTTCATTTATAAACGCGGGAGATGGAAAACATGAACATCCTACCCAGGAATTGCTCGATGAATATACTTTCTTAGAACAAAACAATTTTGATAATAGCTTTATTCATATAGCCCTTATTGGTGACCTACTTCATGGAAGAACTGTACATTCAAAGGTTAATGGACTGAAAATTTTTAAAAACGTAAAAGTAGATTTAATTGCCCCTCCAGAAATTGCTATGCCCACCCATTATGTTGAGAAAATGAAAAAAAATGGCTTTGAAGTTAGAATTTTCTCATCTATTTCTGAGTATTTAAAGCAAAATGACGTTTCAAAGATCTGGTATTTTACAAGGCTTCAATTAGAGCGGATGGGAGAGGATATTTTAGAAAAGGAGTTTATTTTAAGAAAGGCCGTTACCTTCCAGAAAGATTTCCTTCCTCTCCTCCCACCAGAAACGAAATTCTATCACCCTCTTCCCAGACACAAAATACACCCAACCATTCCGCATTTTCTTGATTCTCTTTCTTTAAATGGCTGGGAAAAACAGGCAATAAATGGGTATTGGACAAGAATAATACTTCTTTCAATGTTCGGTGGAGCTTTAAAATATAAAAGTACAAACTCCAGAGAAAATATTCCAGGTAAAGAGGAGGACTTTATAATAAAAGCTCCGATACTTAACGGAACAAAGGGTGTTCAAAAAGATGGCAAAAGAGGAATTAAACCCATTGAAAATGGAACAGTCATTGACCATATTGCAAAAGGCAAAAATGTAGAAGAAATCTATTCCACCATAGTAAAAATAAGAAAAATACTAAAACTTTATTATGTGGACAGCACCGATGGGATATTCCGCTCAGAAAACGGAGACTTAAAAGGCTATATTAGCCTTCCAGATAAATACCTCACAAAAAAGGAAATTAAGAAACTCTCTGCTATCTCACCGAACACAACTGTGAATATCATTAAAGATTCACGTGTTGTGGAAAAATACAGAATAACACTTCCTCCAAGAATTTACGGATTTGCAGAACTGAAATGTAAGAATGAAAATTGTATTACAAATCCTGTACATGGTGAAAATGTACAGGGTTCATTTGTGAAGGATGAAAATGGATTCCTCGTATGTGAATATTGCGAAACTCCGCATACGTTTGAAGAAATATGGAATATTTAGGTGAAAAACATGAAGATGTTAATCAAAAATTCAAAAGTAATTTCGCACTCAACCAATGGTTATTTCAATATTCTTATAGAAGATCATCTAATAAGAAAAATAACAACCAATATTCCTGAAGCTGACATTGTTATAGATGCTTCAAATCTTATAACTATTCCTGGAATTATAGATATGCACGCTCATCTAAGGGAACCTGGCTACGAATACAAAGAAACGCTAAAAACAGGATTAATGGCAGCAGTCCACGGTGGAGTTACAACACTTGGAATTATGCCAAATACAAATCCATCAATTGATAATTTAAAAATTGCAAACAATATAAAAACCAGAGCACAGGCTTACAACCTCGCCAGACCAATTATCATACCATCCCTTACAAAAAATAGAGCAGGAAAAGAGTTGAACAACATCAAATTGTTAATAAAAAATGGTTATAAATTTTTTTCAGACGACGGAAATCCAATATACGACGCCAAAATAATGTTTGAATCATTAACTATTCTTAAAAAATTCAATGGGATAATAATTAATCACTGTGAAGATACCAGGTTTAAAAACACCGATTTGTTTGAATCTTTGATGGTGGCAAGAGATGTTGAACTTTCAAAATATACTGGAGCGCGAGTTCACATTGCACACATTTCCACATCGAATACCATTGATTTAATAAAATACGCAAAATCAGAAAATATAAACATAACATGTGAAGTAACATTTCATCACCTGCTGCTGACAAACCGGGAAAAAGATCCCCTTAAAAAAATTAATCCTCCCCTTCCCGATATACAAACCCAAAAAAAGCTAATTGAAAATCTTGAGCACATAGACATCATAGTAAGTGATCATGCTCCTCATTCTTTTGAAGAAAAAAATTTAGAATACGAAAATGCCCCAAATGGAATTTCCGGACTAGATGTCTTCTTTCCTGCACTCTGTAGTATTTCCAAAAAATACAATATAGACCTTGAAAAACTAATTGAAAAAGTCACCTATCAACCTGCAAAAATATTTAACTTAAACAATATAGGAGATATCAAAGAGGGGTACTATGCAGATATTGTACTGGTAGATACAAATAAAACATGGGATGGAAAAATATTTTCGAAAGGAAAAAATCTACCTTACAAACAATTGCATGGCAAAGTTATCTTAACAATAGTAAACGGGGAAATAAAATACGATGGGAGGAAATAGTGTGAAAAGTTTAGTAACCAAAATTCAGACAACGGAAAATTATATAATCATGGAAGTTGAAACGGAACATATTTTAAAAATCGAACCGGGACAATTTGTAATGATAAATATCAAAGGTTTTGTGTTCCCTAAACCATTTTCACCTATGGATCAAAAAGGTAAAAAGATGGTATTTTTAATAGCAGTGGTTGGAGAAATGACATCTGAAATGAAAAAACTAAAACCAGGAGATCATATCGAGATTCGTGGACCTCTTGGAACACCTTTCATAGAAAAAATCGATAGAAATAGACAGTACATATTAATCGGTGGAGATTGCGGCTCAGCGCCGCTAATACATTTCAAAAATATATATCCAGAACTTGTAAAAAAAGAAATCTATGGATTTGTAACCCCTGAAATAAAACAAATACTGACAAATGACAATCTTCATATCGATAAAGTAGAAGGAATGTCTCCTCTTAAAAAGGTAGAAAAATTCATAAATAAAGACGATGCTATATTAATTTGCGGAAGTACGAATTTTATAAAAGCGGCCAAAAAGAAATTCAAAGATTATCTAATTTACGGTTCTCTTGAAGAAAGAATGGGATGTGGAATAGGTATGTGTAAAGGATGTCCGGTAAAAACTAAAAGTGGCATAAAAATGATTTGCAAAGATGGGCCCATTTTCAACCTGAGTGAGGTGGAATTAGAATGGTAAATATATTAGGATTTACGTTTAAAAATCCTGTTATTATCGCCTCAGGTCCAGGAGGGAACGGAAAAGAACTATCAAATTATATAGACTTGAACAGGTTAGGTGGTTTTACCGCAAAAACAGTCACATTAAAAGAAAGACCAGGAAATCCTCCTCCAAGAATTGTAAATGTGAAAGCCGGGATTATAAACTCAATAGGTCTTCAAAACCCTGGAATAGATAAATTCATAAAAGAAGACCTGCCATTTTTAGAATCGCTAAACACAAACATCATTCTGAGTATAGGTGGCGATACTAAGAGCGAATATCTATCGTTAATAGAAAGACTAAACGATTCAAAAGCTGTATTTTTTGAGCTGAACTTATCCTGTCCAAATGTTTCAAAACACAATACAAATCTGGAGCATGATAGTGATGCTATTTATGAACTTGTAAAAGAAGCAAAAAAGATTTCCAAAAAACCTATATTTATAAAGCTGGGAAGCAATCTGTTTCTTGAAAAAATTGTAAAAAGAGCAATAGATGCAGGCGTCGATGGTGTTTCATTAATAAATTCCTCGAAGGGGTTGAAAGTTGATATAAAGAAAAAAAGACTTATTTTAAAAAGGGGAATAGGAGGTTTCAGCGGTCCAGCTATTAAACCTATTGCACTGGCCGCTATTTTCAATATAAAAAGAAAATTCAAGCATCTTCCAATTATAGGAATGGGCGGAATATTTGATTACAAAGATGCACTTGAATTTATAATGATTGGAGCCAACCTGATAGCAATTGGTTCAGGAGTCATGGCTGACCCTGAAATACCTATAAAAATCGCACATGACCTTGAAAATTACTTTAAAAATGATAGTTATGAAAAAACAATTGGATGCGCATTGGAGGGATTCTATGATAGATAAATATCTCAAAACAAGACAGAAGAATAATTCTATACTATTGGTTGGTCTTGATAGTGATTTTGAGAGAATAACAGAAAATGTCCTTGACTTTAACAAAAAGATTATTTCAAACACTCATGATCTCATCTGTGGCTATAAAATCAACATAGCATTTTACGAAAAAATGGGACCAAAAGGCCTGGAAATTCTGGAAGAAACAATAAGTTATATTAGAAAATACACAGAACTTCCAGTAATACTCGACGCCAAGCGAGGTGATATAGGAAATACAGCAAAAGCTTACGCTTATTATTATTTTGAACACCTTGCAGTAGATTCAATAACAATTAATCCTTTAATGGGAATAGATACTATAGAACCTTACCTGGAATATGAAAACGCTCATGTATTTGCACTGGCTCTCACATCAAACACAGGAGCCAGGGATTTTGAAATTCCAGATAAACTTTATTTAAAAATCACCCGAAAAATGAATGAACTGAACAAAGTCTACAAAGACAAAGTAGGTATAGTCGTTGGTGCTACAAATACCGAATATATTTCAGAAATTGTAAAAAATTCTAACAATATGCTCTTTTTAATTCCTGGAATAGGTGCACAGGGCGGCAATATAAAAGAACTATTTGATAGCCTGAATAACTACAAAAATATCCTTATAAACGTTTCAAGAGCAATTATTTTTGATGAAAATCCAAGACAAAAAACAATCGAATTCAACAATATTATCAATAAATATTATCAATCAAAGGAGTGAAAAAATGGATGTATTAGAAATTCTGAAAAAAACCAACGCTGTATTAAAAGGGCACTTCCTATTATCATCTGGCTTACACTCAAATACATACATTCAATGTGCGCAGGCGTTAAAATACCCAGAATATGCAGAAGCCTTTGGAAAACGCTTAGCAGAATTGTTTCCCGAAAAGCCAGACTATGTAATTTCTCCTGCCTTAGGGGGAATAATAATTGGATACGAGGTAGCAAGAAGTTTTAATGTTCCTTTTATCTTTACAGAACGAAATGAAAATGGAAAAATGGAATTGCGGCGAAACTTTCAAATAGAAGAAGGAAAAAAGGTTATAATAGTTGAAGATGTCATTACAACTGGAAAATCCACAAAGGAAGTAATAAACGCTATAAAAAAATACAGCCCGAAGATAATAAGTATAGGATGTATAGTAAATAGAAGTAAAGAAAACCACATAGAAAATTTGAGCATAAAATCACTGATTAAAATAAACGTAGAAACGTATGAACCAACCGACTGTCCATTATGTAAAAAAGGCCTTGACATTGTGAAACCTGGAAGCAGGAAATAAAAAACATGGTCCCCGGGCATCGGGGACCATGTTTAATTTACGCCATTTTTTCTTTTTCTTCTTTTGCCATTCTTGGTGTTTCTTCTATTTGAACATTGGCAAACATATCTAACCCTGTTCCTGCTGGAATGAGCTGACCTACTATGACGTTTTCTTTAAGGCCAAGCAAATCGTCAATTGCTCCTTCAATAGCTGCCTCAGTCAATACCTGCGGCGTTTGCTGGAAGCTCGCAGCACTCAACCAGCCTACATGTTCTAATGATGCTTTTGTAATTCTAAGAAGTCTTCTTCTGTATTTGATAGGTTCTTTTGGCAGTATCTGATAAATCGTTTTTTCCTCTTCTCCATCTTTTACTATTAAATCTTTTATTCCCAGCGACACCGCTTTTTCCACTATTTCTTCGGTTACTTCCACACCTTCTGGTGCAATTTCTACTATTTCTCCATTCTCATCTTCGCCTATAAGAGGCTTTGCAAGCACTTTACCAACAACACGCTTTTTATTATTTTCTACATGTGCATTTTCAGTAAGTATTTCCTTATTTATTCTTACCACTGTTTGCAATCTTACAAGATCACCTGGTAAGAAATCTGTGTCTCCAGGGTCTGTTATTTCAACTTTGTCAAGCATCTGTCTAATTATTATTTCAAAATGTTTATCATGAATATCAACACCCTGTTCAACATACACCTTTTTAATTTCTTTAAGAAGGTACAAAGCAGTTGCATCTACACTAAGAGTATCAAGACTTTTTCTTGGTCTTATAGCACCTGTTGTCAGCGATTGACCAGGCAGTACTTTTTGCCCTTTCTTCACACTGACTTTAACTTTGGTCGGTATCTCATACTCGTGAATGTCTCCCGCTTCATCTTCAACGTAAACCTTTTTGCGACCTGTTTCATCTTCAACTATATCCTTTATAAAACCTTTAACTGCTGAGAAAACTCCTTCTGGCTCTTTGAGCTTTTTCCTGGCCTCGAACAATTCTTCTGCACGTGGGAGACCCTGCGTAATGTCTGCTGCAGTAGCTATACCTCCAGTATGGAAAGTTCTCATGGTAAGCTGCGTTCCAGGTTCTCCTATAGACTGTGCAGCAACAATACCTACAGATTCACCAACGCTAATAATCTTGTGATTGGAAAGATCCATTCCATAACACTTTGCACACACACCATGCTCAGCTTCACAAGTGAGGACTGATCTCACAATTATATCTGGTCGCACTTCAACAGATTCTACGTTGTTTTCTTCCAGTATTTTAGCCGTAGTGGAATCTATTAATTCATCTTCTATAACTAATTGTCTCATATCTTTTGGTGACAAAACAACCTCAACAGATACTTTACCAACCACAGGATATTCTTTTATTTTCAACGCCTTGATTCCTGCTTCTTTTGCCGCCTTGATAACTTCCCAGTTTAATTCTGAACCCTGTTCATAACTTACTCCATCTTTTGAAACAAATCCTTCTACTATTTCTGCATAATTCTCTGGAATCATTGGCTGTTGTAAATCTATTTCATAACTTTTTACTACAGGTATTCTTTTTGCATAATTGCCAAGGAACCTGGCATCATCATCGTCAAGCATTGTATCACGCGTATATTTGCGACCTGTCTTTGGATTTTCAAGAACTTCGTTAGTTTCAGGATCGTATACCTCTTTTGCCAAAACTCTTCCAAACAGAAATTCCTCAAGCTTTTCTACTCTTAAACCATCACTACTTTTAAGTATCGTTGCTCTAACGCCGTCGTATGTTCCACAATCTGTTGTAGTAATAACAACACTTTGCGCAACATCAACCAATCTCCTTGTCAAGTATCCCGCTGAGCTTGTTCTTAATGCAGTATCAGCTGAACCCTTTCGAGCTCCGTGGGTGCTGATAAAGAATTCAAGAACAGATAATCCATCTCTAAAGTTAGAAATAATAGGAATTTCAATTGTTCTTCCCGATGGATCCGCCATTAATCCTCTCATACCAGCAAGCTGTTTTAATTGGTCCTTGTTTCCTCTTGCTCCAGAATCTACCATTATAAAGATTGGGTTAAACGGATCTTTTCCAAGATACTCAAAAGTCGCATCCTGAACTTCTTCCGTAGCCTTAGCCCATATTTTTATCGTTTCTCTGTATCTTTCTTCATCGCTCAAAAAACCCTGTTCATAAAGAGCCTCAACCTTTTTTATCCTCTCGCGCGCGTTTTTTATAATATTTTCTCTTTCAGGCGATATATAGAAATCTGTTATACTTACAGTCAATCCAGAAACAGTAGCGTAGTGAAATCCGAGATCTTTTATGTCATCAAGAAGATCCGCTGTTCTGTCAACTCCATATGTTTTGAAAGTTTTATAAACAAGTTCTTTTATAGCACCTTTGCCATATGTCTTATTGTAATCTCTAAATTTTTCAGGAACAATATTGGCAAATATTAACCTTCCATAAGTTGTTTTAACAACTTTATCGTCCACTTTCACAAGTATAGGGTCATGCAATTTTATATATCCAAATTCGTATGCAAGCTCAGCCTCATCTATAGATGAAAATTTCCATTTAATATCTTCTGGATTCACTGTTTCGTAATCTTTATCTACCATTGTCAGGTAATATACTCCTGCCACAATATCCTTTCCAGGCATTGAAATTGGTTTACCATGAGCAGGTGATATTATATTGTAACGAGAAAGCATAAGAAACTTCGCTTCTGCCTGTGCTGCTGCAGAAAGAGGTACGTGCACTGCCATCTGGTCCCCATCGAAGTCTGCGTTGAACGGAGGACATACAAGAGGGTGAAGTTGTATAGCATTTCCTTCTATAAGTTTTGGTTCAAATGCCTGTATAGACATTCTGTGTAACGTTGGGGCCCTATTTAATAATACTGGATGTCCTTTTATTACCTCTTCAAGTACTTCCCATGCCTGAGGAAGTTCTTTTTCTATTATTGCCTTTTTCATTTTTCTTGCCGTTTTACTCGACTCTTCATCACGATTTATAAGCTCTGCAAGCACAAATGGTTTGAACAATTCCATAGCCATCTTTTTCGGTAACCCACATTCGTGAATTTTAAGGTGTGGCCCAACGACAATAACAGCTCGCCCGGAATAATCAACACGTTTTCCAAGAAGATTTCTTCTAAATCTTCCTTTTTTCCCTTTTACAAGATCAGTTAACGATTTTAAAGGTCTGCCATTTCTATCTGTAACAGCTTTACCCATTCTGCCGTTATATAAAAGACTGTCCACTGCTTCTTGAAGCATTCTCTTTTCGTTTTTAACAATTATTTCTGGAGAATTCATTTCATACAATTTTTTCAATCTGTTGTTTCTGTTGATAACCCTTCTGTAAAGGTCATTAAGATCCGTTGTTGCAAATCTTCCACCCTCTACCTGAATCATTGGCCTTATGTCAGGTGGAACAACAGGGATAGCCTCGAGTACCATCCATTCGGGTTGTGCTCCACTTTTTATCAAATCTTTGACTATTTTTAATCTTCTAAGAAGTTTCTTTGCCCTTCCACTACTTTTTGAAATCTTTTTTAACTCACTTTCTATTTCAACTTTTAGTTTCTCAAGATCAATATTCTGTAAAAGTTTCTTCACCGCAGCTGCTCCAGACTCAGCTTCTATTTTTTCCCCGTAAAGTACCCTGTAAGCTCCATATTGGTCATCTGTTATGATATCGCCTATGCTCAAACCAGTTTCCAGAGAAACATCATCATCTATCTTAGTAATAACAACTATTGGTCTATCATTTTCCACTTCTGTTTCAGCGGTAAACATTGCAGGATAGTGATCTTCAAAAATTTTATATTCTTCAAGTGTCAGATATTCATCTTCAAAAAGGAATCTATCAGCTATTATATCTCCTTTTGAAACTTCCTGACCATCCTCTACATAAACAAGTGAACCTTCAAACAATGGATAGCTCTTTCCCTCAACAACATTCTCTATGTATACATTTCCTGTAGCAAGCACTTCATACTTCCCATCTTCTCGCGGACGAACGTTGAGCTCTTTTCCAAAGCTAACAATTCCAGAAACAGAGGCAATGACTGCCGGTAATATTGTACCGGTGGTTAACTGATCACCTTTTTTCACTTTACTACCATCAGAGACTGTTGGCTTTACACCGTATGGCAGTGAAAATGTCAGTGGCATTTCTTTGCTTGTTGTAAGTGGCTTTATTGTAATAGTCTCAGAAATTTCATCAATTTCCACTGTTCCATCAAAAGGAGAATAAATTGGTTCTATTTTCATTTCAGAGACCAACTCTTCACCCTGTTCTATTTTATCGCCATTTTTCACATTTAAAACCATTCCTGTATAAACTCTATGAGGAGATCTGGAAATATTTCTTACATCGACCCATGTTATCTCTCTATCTGTATGAGTTTTCTCTTTTCTAATTCTTACTTCCCCATCTATATCTGTAACAACCGGTGATCTTGGTGACTTTATTATCACACCAGGCATAACTTCAAAATCAAGTTTCTGAGAATATATTTCGTATTCTGTTTGATAAAGAAGCGAACCTTTTATAAAATCTGTATTTTTTGGATCGGTTACTATAAGCACCTTTTCAATAATTCTTTTTCCGCCATAATAAACCACGTTTTCTAATTCCTTTGCCGGTACTGAAAGAAGAGAAGACAATATGCTGGGGCTGCTCTTTAAATACCATATATGAACCACAGGAGCTACAAGGTCTATATGCCCCATCCTCTTTCTTCGGGCTTCTTTTGACTCAACTCTCACACCACATCTTTCACAAACTGTTCCTTCGTATTTCTTTCCTTTATATTTTCCACAAGCACATTCGTAATCTTTTGTCGGTCCAAAGATTCTCTCACAGAATAATCCATCTTTTTCAGGTTTAAAAGTTCTATAATTTATTGTCTCTGGTTTCTTCACTTCTCCACTTGACCAGCTTCTAATAACTTCTGGAGAAGCCACACCAACAGTTACCTGTGCAATTTTCCTCTTAAAAGTTGAACCCATCTTTTTCCCTCCTTAAGGGGACATTATAATTTCTCTATGTCAATTTCCTTGCCGTGTTCGTCATATACGCGAACATCAAGGGCAAGACCCCTAAGTTCCCTGACCAACACTTTAAAGCTTTCCGGCAATCCTGGTTCAGGAATATTTTTTCCTTTTAAAATCGCTTTGTAAACATCATTTCTACCTTTTATATCATCACTTTTTACTGTTAACATTTCGTTGAGTGTATGTGCCGCGCCATATGCTTCTAAAGCCCAAACTTCCATTTCCCCGAATCTCTGTCCACCAAACTGCGCCTTACCACCAAGAGGCTGCTGGTGAATAAGAGAATAAGGACCAGTAGAACGCGCATGTATTTTATCCCTTGCTATATGGATAAGCTTCATCACATACATATAACCTACAAGTATAGGAGAATCAAACTCTTTCCCCGTTCTGCCATCTCTCAGCATGACTTTACCTGTAGGATTCTTTTTATTGTCTCCCATTTCAAGGCCCAGACTTTTTCTAACCTTATAAAGTTCTGGTAATATATCTTTTTCTTTTGCTCCATCAAATACTGGCGTTGCAAACCATCTATTGGTAAGGACAGCAAGCCATCCAAGACTTGTTTCAAGAATCTGCCCTACATTCATACGTGAAGGAACACCCAGCGGACTTAACACTATTTGAACTGGTGTACCATCTGGCAAGAAAGGCATATCTTCTTTTGGAAGAATCTTAGAAACCACACCTTTGTTTCCGTGTCTTCCCGCTAATTTATCTCCTACTTCTAAAGGTTTTCTGATAGCCACATACACTCTTATAAGTTTATTCACACCAGGGCCAAGGTCTCCATCTTTTTCTTTATCAAAAACGTGAACGGCTATTACACGACCTTCTACACCGTGCGGTACTCTTAAAGAAGAATCTTTTACTTCTTTTCCTTTCTCTCCAAACACAGAACGGATTATTTTTTCTTCAGGAGTCGTATCACTTTCACTTTTTGGAGTAACCTTTCCAACAAGTATATCCTGCGGTCCAACATAAGCTCCTATCCTTATTATTCCTTCTTCATCCAGATTTCTTAATTTTTCTTTGCTGACATTTGGAATGTCCGGTGTAATCTCTTCCGGCCCTAATCTTGTATCTCGAGCTGTTGTTTCATAAACTTCTATATGAATTGATGTATAAGTTTCCTTTTCAAGGAGCTCTTCACTAACAAGTATAGCATCTTCAAAATTGTATCCTTCCCATGGAACAAACGCAACAAGTACGTTTTTCCCCAGGGCTAATTCTCCCATATCTGTGGCCGGTCCATCTGCTATTGGATCACCTTTTTTTACAAAATCTCCAGCATTAACTATAGGCCTTTGATTTATACACGTATCCTGGTTTGTCCTGATGAATTTAAGGAGCCTGTAAGTATCAAAAACAGGATTTCCCATAGAATCGTACATTTCCTTACCATTTTCATCCAATCTATGGATAATTATTTTCTCCGCATCAACTTTCTTAACTATTCCATCATGCTCTGCCAGAACAATACTTCCAGAATATTTTGCCGCATGCCATTCCATACCTGTACCTACTCTTGGAGCTTCCGTTTCTATTAATGGTACGCCCTGTCTTTGCATGTTAGAACCCATCAATGCCCTATTAGCATCGTCGTGTTCTAAAAATGGTATCAGCGATGTCGAAACACTTACTATTTGGTTAGGTGCCACATCAAGAAATTGTACATCTTCTCTGTTAACATAAAGCACCTTTTCCTCATATCTTACAGTAACACTTTCCGGAATTATCATACCGTTTTCATCAACTGGTGTAGTCGAAGGAGCAATTTTATAATTTTCTTCCTCATCAGCCGTTAAATAAACTATTTCATCGGTCACGTGTCCTTTTACAACTTTAATATAAGGCGTAACTAAAAATCCATATTTATCTATAGTAGCGTAAACAGATAGAGAAGTTATAAGTCCTATATTGGCACCTTCCGGCGTCTCAATAGGACACATTCTTCCGTAATGTGAATGGTGTACGTCACGTACTTCAAATCTCGCCCTTTCCCTTTTCAATCCTCCAGGCCCGACAGCTGTAAGCCTTCTTTTGTGAGTGAGTTCCGCCAGAGGATTAGTTTGATCCATAAACTGCGATAATGGATTTGTAGCAAAGAAAGAATTTATAGTAGCTATTATGGATCTAACATTTATCAAGCTTTGAACAGAAATCTTATCCAGCGATGTGTAAGTAGCCAATTTTTCCTGAATTATAAACACCGCTTTGGAAAACGCCCGTTCAAACTCTATTCTTATAAGCTCTCCAACAGTTCTAACTCTCTTATTTCCAAGATGGTCTTTTGTATCCATCGTCCCGGGATGTTTATATATTTCAAGAAGATTTCGTGCGGCAAGCACTATATCCATCTTGGTTAAAACATTACCTGATTCATTATATTTCATATCTTTTACTTCTTCCGGGTCTTTACCTTCCACTTCCACAAGGTATTTTCTGTAAGCTTCTTCAAGTCTATTATTCATCTTGAAACGACCAACTTCTGAGAGTTCAAATCTTTCCTCGTTGAAATAAAGATTATTCAGGAATAATTTCGCGGCATTTATCCTTGGAAGTTCTCCAGGTCTTAATTTTCTAAAAACCTCAATATAAGCTCTATTTTCATCAACTTCTCCATAAGTGTGTTTTAATTTTTCAAGAGTGTTATGTGCATATCTGTGGGAAACTTTTATCCTTTCCACAGTTGATTCGGAAAGTTTCTCAATCAAACCTGTGGTGAGAACATCTCCCTTTTTTGCTATTAATTCACCAGATTTATCTTTCACATCCTCGAGCACCACTAACCCTTCCGCATGAGTCAAAGAATATTCATCTTCAACATCAACCCAATCAGGGAATAACGAAAGAAGCTCCACATCTTCTGTATATCCAAGAGCTTTCAAAAACAAAAATAGGTTTATCCTTCTTTTTCTATCAATTCTTGCATAAAAAGTTTCATCGTTAAGATTTAACAGGATTTCAAACCACGCACCTCTTACAGGCAAAAAGTGAGCTACATAAATAGGTTTTGCTCCAGGGTTTTTTGTCGGTTCTTCTACAAAGTATACGCCGGGGCTTCTAACTAACTGATTCACAACCACTCTTTCAGCACCATTTATGATGAATGTTGCCTTGGACGTCATGTAAGGTATGTAACCAAGAAATGCTTCCTCTTCCAGCATTTCATTGGTACTGTTGTCAGTTATTCTCACAGTTGTATAAACGGGAACAGTGTAAGTCAGCAATCTCTCCTTACACTCTTGAACAGTATTCTGAGGTTCTCCAACGCGTACCGACACAAACTCTAAACTAAATCCTTTTTCTTTTCTCGTATCAGTCTTTGAAGACGTTATAGGGGAAAACTTCTTGAGTACCTGAAGAATCCCTTTCTCGAGAAATTCAGAATAAGAGCGGGTCTGAATTTCCACGAGGTTTGGGACAGGGATAGGTTCATGGACCCTACCAAATGATAAACGGGTCCTTTTACCAGCTTTAAGTTCTTTCATCCTATCACCTCAGTTAGAAAAATTTAGGAGGGTAAATAATACGCCAATTATATATTAAATCACAAAAAACCCCGCGCGTCACATTTGGCACGGGGTTGATACAAAATATTTTCCTATCAGAAACTTATGTTACTATTATTTAAGTTCTACTTCTCCGCCAGCTTCTTCAATCTTTTTCTTGATCTCTTCTGCTTCTTCTTTCTTTACTCCTTCCTTAATTACAGCATCTGGTGTTCCAGCTTTTTCTACAAGATCTTTTGCTTCTTTGAGTCCAAGACCTGTAATTTCTCTGACAATCTTAATAACGTTTATTTTCTTTGCACCAAAGCTCTTGAGAACAACATCAAACTCTGTTTTCTCTTCTGCCTGGGCAGCTCCTCCAGCTGCTGCACCTGCGACGGGCATAGCCATTACTGGAGCTGATGCGCTAACACCAAATTTGTCTTCCAGCATTTTCACAAGTTCTGCAAGTTCTGCAACTGTAAGATTTTCAATTGCGCTAACAATTTCTTCTAATGACATCCTTAACACCTCCTAAAAATTATTCAGACTTTTTATCCTTAATAGCATTAAGAGCATATAATAAGCCCCTAAGAGTGCCTGCAAGAACATTGACGAAACCTCTAATTGGTCCCTGAACGCCTCCAACAACCATGGCAAGAAGCTGTTCCTTGGATGGAAGTTTGGAAAGTTCTTCTACTTCTTCTGGACCGTAATACTTTCCATCAAGGTACAAACCTTTGAAAGATGGTACTCCTTTCATTTTCTTTGAAAAGTCGTAAACGATTTTTATAGCTTCTATTGGATCTCCTTCTTCAACATATAAAACAGCTGTTGGTCCTTCAAACACGTGGGAAATCTCTTCAATATCCCAACCCGCTTCTTTTAATGCGAACCTTATCACACTGTTTTTTACTACCCTATACCTTGCTCCACTCTCAAGTTTTTCCCTGAGTTTTCTTCTTAATTCCGTTATTTGCTGAACATTTAACCCTTTATAGTCTGTAAACATTATAAGGGAAGAATTTTTGAAAGTTTCCGCAAATTCCTTAACAAGTTTTTCTTTTTGAGCTCTTGTCAGCAACGCCACATCACCTCCTAAAAAAAATAACCTCGGCTTCACCGAGGCAAACGCAAAAGGGAATAACATCCCTTTTGTGCCTCGGGCAGGCGGCTCTCGCACTTCTTAAACCTGCCGTCTCAGGCAGCGACTAAATTTTAACACATATGTTCCCACATGACAAGTAATCAAAAAGTAAATTATTTGTTAATAAAAAAATGTTTTACTTGAAACACCAGCTATTTTTTTATGGCATAATAACATCTTTTAGGAGACTCTATTTTTCCTTCCTTTTTCAACTGTTTTATCAATTCACTCACTTCTTTCTTATCTATTCCCGCTTTTTCTGCTATTTCGCCAGGTCTTAACGGTTTATCAGAATCTGATAAAACTTTCAAGACAAGTTCAACCTTTTCCATATTAAACCCTCCTTCATTTTCATTGAATGTATTATCAAATGAATTAATTAGATGTGGCCGTTTAAAAATCGTATTTCACCCTCGGATTTCAGGGGTATAGTCTTATATCTTAAATCATGATAAGATATTATCTTCCTTAAAGTCTTTGATCTTGACCTCATCACTATTGATTCTGTTATTGCCTTATTTTTAGAATATTTCACCCCTCTTAACAAATCTCCATCTGTTATCCCTGTAGCTGCAAAAATTACATTTTCACTTTTTATAAGATCGTCTGTCTTATAAACTTTACTTGCATCATAACCCTTTTCTGCGAGAAGATTTCTTTCATTTTCATCAATTGGCCATAATTTTATTTGAATTTCACCGCCAAGAGACTTTAAAGCAGCCGCGGCTAAAATCGCTTCAGGAGAACCTCCTATACCTATATAAATATCAACGTAGCTATCTGGAAGTGCCGTAGCAATAGCCGCTGCAATATCTCCATCGCTTATTAACTTTATTCTTGCTCCCACCTTTCGTACTTCGTTTATAATTTCCCTATGCCTATCTCTATTTAAAATAACTACCGTAAGTTCAGAGATATCTATATTCAATATAGCAGCAGCTACTCTCAAGTTTTCTCTAATTGAGGCATTAATATCTAACTTTCCAGCAAGTTCTGGACCAACGGCAAGTTTATAGGAATAAAACGTTGGAAGGTATTCAATACTTCCTCTATCTGTTGCTGCAATAACGCTTATCGCATTTGGCAATCCATACGCTACAAGCCTTGTTCCATCCACAGGATCAACTGCTATATCTAATTCCGGGGTTCCATCTTCCCAGTTTCCCACCTGTTCCCCTTTGTACAGCATGGGCGCTTTGTCTTTCTCACCTTCTCCTATAATAACTACTCCCTGCATGTCTATATAGTCGAGCATTCCTCGCATGGAGTCACTCGCTATTTTATCCACTGCTTCCTTGTCTCCTCTACCCAAAAACTTACTTGCCATCAATGAAGCTGCTTCTGTCACTCTGACCAGTTCAAGGGTTATTTCCTTTTCTATCTTTTCCACAAAAATCCCCCCATTCAAAAAAGTATATTAACGTAAAAATTATATCATTTATGTAAACTAATTGTAAATTCCGATAAAATCGATTTAAAATCGATTACTCGCTATAAACTGATTTATCGTATCCTTCTAAAGCTTTTAGCGCTTTTTTTCTGGGAATTTCTTTCCATTGCCCTTTTTTTAAATTAAATTCATCTAATCTCAAATTTCCTATTCTAACTCTTCTCATTCTTTTTAAAACAAGTCCTATCGCCGCAATTATATATTTAACTTCATGATATTTACCTTCTGTAATAACAAGAGATACCATTCCATCAGACAACTGCTTTATTTTTGCAGGTGCAAAAACCATTCCATTTTTCAACACTATTCCTTTTTCCACTTTATTAATCATTTTGTCCGTCAAAATTCCTTCTACTTCCACGTGATATTCTTTTTCCACTTTAGATTTTGGTGAAATTACTTTATGAGTAAATTGTCCATCATTAGTTATAATTATTAAACCTTCTACATCCTTATCCAGCCTTCCTGCAATATGCAGCTTATCTAAATATGGATGTATCAAAAATTCAAATATGTTTGGTTCATACTCTGACTTGCTACACGTAAAACCTTCAGGTTTATTCATAACAATATACACATTATGGTAAGGTATTACCCTTTCATCATCCAGAAAAACTGTTTCTTCTTCATTTACATAATAAGCAGGATGTCTTATAATTTTATTATTCACCTTTATTCTTCCACACTTTATCAACTTCTTTACCTCTTTTCTTGAACCAATTCCTGCATTGGATAAAAACCTATCAAGACGCATTTACTATCTCCTCACTTTTCATCCCTGGGTAGCATTAATAATAGCTTCTATTACTTTAACAACTCTAACATTTTCTTTCACATCGTGGACTCTAATAATGTCTGCCCCATTAATCACTCCTGCTGCAGTTATTGCCAAAGTCCCTTCCAATCTTTCCTCAACAGGTAAATCCAATATCATTCCTATCATTGACTTACGACTGGCACCTAAAAGAACGGGGTAACCTATTTCTTTAAATTTTGAAAGGTGTTTAATTATCAATAAGTTGTCAATCAGTCTTTTTCCGAAACCTATACCAGGGTCCACAATGATCTGAGAAATACCATTAGATTTTGCAAATTCAACTCTTTCTTTTAAATAATCGTATATTTCCTGTACCGTATCATGATAATATGGATTTTCCTGCATATTCCTGGGGGTCCCTTTCATATGCATTAGTATTACCGGACAATTGTATTTTTTTACAACATTCACCATATTCTCATCAAATTTCATTGCACTAATGTCATTGACTATATCAACTCCTATTTTTAAACTTTCTTCTGCCACAACAGATTTGTATGTGTCAATTGAAATAAGCACATCAAAATTTTCTCTAATAGCCTCAATTGCAGGCAACACCCGATTCAATTCCTCATCAAGTGATACCCTTTCAGAACCAGGTCTCGTACTTTCACCACCAACGTCTATAATCTCTGCCCCATTATTTATCATTTCTTTCACCGTAGAAAGTAATTTATCTTTATCCACTCTACTTCCAGGATAAAAGGAATCAGGTGTCACATTTACTATTCCCATAACATACGTATGATCAAATTTTATAACCTTATTTCTCGGAGTTGTGTATTCAAATAACATAAAACATCTCCTCCCCGTCTAATTTATTAATAAATCTTTCATAATTATCAACTCCCGCAAGATCCTTCATCACTTCGTTCCTCAGGACAGGCCTCGCTAATCTTGCTAACCCTCGCTAACCTCGCCAACCTCGCCAATTTTAAGATTCCTCGTCACATACGTTCCTCGGAATGACACAAAGGGGGAATTCCGCGCCTTCTCGCTCCCAGGTATGACTTTCCCCTTTTTTGTCATCCTGAGGAGCGCCAGCGACGAAGGATCTTTTCCATTGTCATCCCGAACGTATGCGAGGGATCTTTTTCACCAACTCTCGCCAACCTCGCTAACTCTCGCCAATCTCGCTAATCAAGATTCCTCACCCTTCGGGTTCGGAATGACATGAGAGGGGAAGCCAACCTCGCCAACAATTATACCACTATGCTATAATTATAATTAACCTCGATAAATGGCAGGGAGGAAACATCTATGAATCTTTTAACATTACCTGAAAACATTAAAGCAACTACTGTGTCACAACCTATTTTTCTTAAAGGAACATCAGAAGAAGCCATATTACTAATTCATGGGTTTACAGGAATTCCTTTAGACATGGCCTATGTTGCACATCAACTAAACGCTGCAGGGTTTACCGTATCTGTCCCACGCCTCCCAGGTCACGGCACTTCTTCCGAAGATTTTTTAAGGAGCACATGGAGAGATTGGCTCAGAAAAGTAATCGATACGTATCTTGACCTGTCTGGAATATACAAAAAAGTTTATGTGGCCGGACTTTCTATGGGGGGACTTCTTACATTAATACTTGCGAGTATATTTCATCCTCCAAAAATTGCAACTATAGCCGGGGCAATTATAATAAATGATTGGAGAATAAAATTAACACCTATACTTTCAGTTTTCCTCAAACAGTTACCAAAAAAACAGCCACAACAAAAATATGATAATCCAGAATTAGAGTATCTCTCAAAAGAATATTGGAGCTATAATTGGCCTCCACAGGGAAAACAGTTATACAAACTTATGAAAATTGCCCGAAAAAATCTCAAAAAAGTATCATCTGATATCTTAATACTTGCATCAGAAAATGATAAAACAGTTCCTTTGAAAGCTGCACATTATATTTATCACAACGTTTCCTCTGAAAAACGTAAAATAATCGTTTTCAAAAAAAGTGGCCACGTAATGACAAACGATATAGAAAAAGAAAAAGTAGCTTTAGAGTTGATTAAATGGTTCAAAAATTGATCTGAATTTTACTCCCCTTTTTGAAGTATTATCCAGCTAATTACGTTTAATCCTTTTTAAAAGCTTATAATCACTCGTCACAAACCTTTTATTTTGACTTATGGTTTTGTTATTATTTAATCGCGTTGTGAAAATTATTTCCTTCGGAGGTGGGTTTTATGAAAAAGTTTTTCTTCATAATTTCATTGATATTAGTATTCACTGTAGTGTTAGGTCAGGGGAAATTAGTATTCTGGCACACTCAGGT
Organism: Thermosipho ferrireducens; assembly: GCF_017358165.1. Classification (NCBI taxonomy): domain Bacteria; kingdom Thermotogati; phylum Thermotogota; class Thermotogae; order Thermotogales; family Fervidobacteriaceae; genus Thermosipho; species Thermosipho ferrireducens. The sequence goes on from NZ_CP071446.1 coordinate 395,378, forward strand.
TGAAGAAAACAGGCAAAAGATTATTAATCAACTTGTTGAAACATTTGAGATTGAAACAGGAATCAACGTTGATGTTGTAGCAGTTGAAGAAAACGAAATGTTCTCAAAACTCGCTGCTGCAAAAGCCGCTGGTACTCTTCCCGATATAATTGAAGCCGGCGCAGAAACAGTATTAAGTCTGGGAGCAGATGGACTTCTTGATACAATTCTTCCAACAAGATTTATCAATTCAGCAGCTACTTTTTATGAAGGGGCTGCAAGATTTGTTAGAACACCTGATGGAGAAAGTTTTTATGCAGTTCCTTTCCATGGATGGGTACAGGGTATCTGGTACAGAAAAGATTGGTTTGAAAAAGCAGGTCTGGAACCACCTGTAACATGGGACGCTATTTTAAAAGCCGCAAAATACTTCCATAATCCTGATAAAGGTATTTACGGAATAGTTCTTGCTAAAAATGCAGATTCTTACGCAGAACAAGTTTTCACAATTTTTGCTTTGTCAAATGGAGCGAGAATTTTCGATGAGAATGGAAACATAATAGTGAATTCTCCACAAATGAAAGAAGCTCTTTCTTTCTACAAAGAACTTGGAAAATATTCCGCGCCTGGTCACACATACTGGAAGCAAGCAAGAGAATTATATTTGCAGGGAAAAACAGCCATGTTTTTCTACTCCACATACATTATGGATGATTTAGCTCTCGCAGAAGTTCAAACAAAATTTGTATCAAAATTTGATCCAAAATTAGTTGAAAACACAGGGTTTGCTCCCTACATGACACATTCTCGAAAATCATCATTTGGTCAGGTAGTTTCCCTTGCAATAATCAAAGAAACAAAAAATAAGCTTGGAGCATGGAAATTTTTAAATTTCATGTTTGATCCAGAAAATTATGTGAAATTCCTTCATATGGCTCCCGGTGGAATGCTTCCAACAACAAAAGAAATGGTAGAAAGCCCTGAATTTTTAAAAGATCCAAAAGGTATTTACGAAAGATATGGAAAAGAAAAGATAATGGAAATTATAGATGGTTTATCAAATGTTGAAAAATTTGGCTATGTTAATGGAAAGGTTTTCCCGGAAATGGGTAAAATATCCGGAGCTTTCATAATAGGAAAAGGAATTGTAAGAATGTTCGACAACAACGAAACTCCAGAAGAAATCTTAAATTACTGGGAATCTGAAATGAAAAAAGTTACAGGAAAATAAATTTTACGCTGGGGGATTTCCCCCGGCTTTTTTGCTTTTATATAATCAAAAGGGGTGAAACCTTTGAAGCTAACGATCAGTCAAAAAGAAGAGAGGTTTGCCTGGAAACTTGTAATACCAACTGTACTTTTATTAATGCTTCTTATTTTATACCCTGTCCTGTACAATATATACATATCTTTTTTTGATGTAGGAATCACCTCTATGAAATTTGTTGGACTTGAGAATTATAAGAAAATACTTGCTGACTCAGACTTCTGGAAATCTTTTGGAATAACTATAGCGTTTACATTGCTGACAGTAATCGGGAGCTTATTTTTTGGACTCATTGTAGCTCTTATGATGAATAAAGAATTTAAAGGAAGAAGTTTAATGAGAACAATAATTCTTTTGCCTTATATAACACCGTTAATTTCTATTGTTTCTTCGTGGCATTATATTTTTGATCCAAGTCTTGGACCATTTATAGATTTCTTTGGCAGAAAACTTGGATGGATTTCCTCTGAACTTGATCTTTTGAACAACGTAAACAACGCTTTTGTAGTTGTCTCAGTTTTTAACATCTGGAGAAATTTTCCGTTTGTGTACCTTATGATCCTCTCCAAACTACAATCAATACCTTCTGAACTTTACGAAGCAGCTGAAATAGATGGAGCTAATTCCTGGCAAAGGTTTAAAAATATAACATTTCCAGAGTTATACTTTGTTATGGCAGCAGTGGGACTTTTAAGGGGTATATGGAATTTTTACAAATTCGACGAAGTTTACCTTATGAGTAAAAGCGCCGGGACATTACCTATATACATATACGAAAGAGTCATAGGAACCACTTCTCCAGAATTTGGTATAGCAGCTGCTATTGCAACTATATTAATGGTGGTTATGGTAACTCTCATCATCTTCTACGTAAAGAAGGTGCTAAAATGGTAAAGAAAAAATCTCCATTAAAAACCTTCTTATTCTACTCTGGAATAATTATTATAGCCTTTTTAATCCTCATACCATTTTATTTTATGGTTTTAGTTTCACTTCACGCAGATTATGACCCTTACAAAACCAGTTTTAAAAATCTAACCCTGAGAAATTACGCAGAAATTTTTGGGTTAATTCAAAGCACTGAGGAAGAAGTTTTCGGAAAAGAAATTCTTGAAAGAAATGTAAAGTCTATAGATGATAAAATAGCCCGACTAAAAAAAATATCAGGTTCAAAAGAGGCATACGTAGCTTATTTAAAAAATGAAGTATATCCTCAAAAAGAAAAGGAGTTAAAAAACATCATTGAATTGGTAATCGATTTTGCAGGTCTTGCACTTGAAAATAGAGAAGAGTTTGTATTGAATGCTATGAAAAAAGATACTCCAGAAGCAAAAACAATAGAAGAAAATGCAGCTATAATACTAAGTGAAAGTGATATGCAAATGTTTTTAAATCTTAGAGATTTTGTAAATTCTGCTTTTACAGACGAATTTATAAATTCACAGTTAGATAAAATCCATGTTCAAATAAAAGAATTAGAGCAGCAAAAAGAAAGAATATTAGTAGAAAAAGCTACTGAATTTCCGTTTTTAAAGTATTTACGAAATTCGCTAATGTTTGCAGGAATCGCTGCTTTATTAAGCCTGTTTTTTGCCATTCTTGGTGGATATGCCATTTCAAGGTTAAAATTTAGAGGAAGAGGTGTTTTACAGCGCTCTGTACTGATTGTATATTTATTTGGTGGCACTGTTATAATGGTTCCTCTTTACCAGATGGCCGTCAAACTCGGCATACTTTCAACACCATTTGGAGCAAGTGTTTATTTAATTGTAGTTTATGTTATCCAGACTTTACCAGTATCTTTATACATGCTTGGAAATTATTTCAGAACAATCCCATATTCAATAGAAGAAGCTGCTATAATAGACGGATGTGGAAGATTCGAGACAATTTTCAGGATAGTTCTCCCATTGTCTGCTCCTGCAATAGTTACCGTATACATATACGCTTTCATGATAGGCTGGAACGAATATCTTTTTGCATCCGCTTTTCTAAATTTAAAATCTTATAAAGAACTTTTCACGTTGCCTCTTGGGTTAAACGCATTTAGTCAGTCTGCTCACTCTGTGTGGGGGAGGTTGATGGCGGCTTCTCTTGTGTCTGCGGTACCTATTATATTGATATTTGGTCTTATGGAAAAATATCTAACCGCTGGATTTACAGCAGGGGGAGTAAAAGAATGAAAGGAGGAACTACTATGACTTACACAGTACCTCAAGAATTACTGGAAATTATTTTAGAAAAAGCCCCCTATGATTTAATTGTAGGAATTCCAAGCTACAACAACGCTGAAACAATTCGCTACGTCACAGAAACTGCCGCAAAAGGCCTTACAGAATTTTTCCCGGGCTACAAAGCCTGTATAATCAACTCCGATGGAGGATCCAGTGATGAAACCCGGGAAACGTTTCTGAAAAGTAATACTGGTAATGTAGACCTATATAGTTTTGTTTATGAGGGAATTTCTGGAAAAGGTACAGCAATGAGAAGCATCTTAGAAATAGCAGCCGAGGCTGGTGCAAAAGCTGTAGTTTTTCTGGATTCAGATTTAAGAAGCGTTCAACCTTTCTGGATTGAGAGACTCATAAATCCTATTCTTTCTGGCAAAACCTCTTACGTAACTCCATATTATATAAGGCACAAATACGATGGAACTATAACAAACTCTATCTGTTACCCATTAACAAGTACTTTGTACGGACAAAAAGTCAGGCAACCAATCGGTGGTGATTTTGGAGTAGGAAGAGAAATGATCGAAATATATACAAATAAAGATCCGCAAATATGGGAATCGGATATCTCAAGATTTGGCATAGATATCTGGATGACTACAACCGCTATAAATGAATCAAAGCTACCTGTTTATCAGGCTTCTCTTGGAGCAAAAATTCACGACGTGAAAGATCCAGGAAAACAGCTTGGAAAAATGTTCAAAGAAGTTGTAGGTACATTATTTTCGTTAATGGAAACTTATAAAAATAACTGGTCAAAAACAAGTTCACTGAAAAATTCTCCTATATATGGCGAATTTTTAGAAATAACTCCCGAACCTATAAATGTTGATATTGACAATTTAATAAACAGCTGCAAAAAAGGTATTACTAACAACAAAGAAGAAATTGAAAGTATTTTCTCTTACGAAATTTCCGAGAAAATATTTGAAATAGCTTCTTCATCTGGTAGAGTAGACGAAGATACATGGATTTCTGTAATTTTCGAACTTTCCAACGCCTACAGAAAACCTGATTTACGTGATAAAATTATTAAAATCCTCGTTCCAATATATTTTGGAAAAACCGCTGACTTTGTGATAAAAACTACTCACATGAACCAAAAAGAAGCGGAAAAAGAAATCGAAAAACTCCTCGAAAAGTTTATCGAAAGGAAAGGTGAATTGACAAAAATATGGAAAATTTAAAGCTTGGAATTCTGGACAAACTCCGGGCAACTTTATCACAATTAAAACCTGCTGAACAAAAAATAGCAAAATACATAATTAAATACCCTGATGATACGATACATCATTCCATAAGTGAACTTGCTGTACTTGCTGGAGTAGGGGAAGCTACTATCTCAAGATTATGTAGAAAACTTGGATTCAAAGGTTTTCAGGATTTAAAGATTTCTCTGGCTCGGGAGCTCGCTGCTCCAGAGTCAGATATATTTTTTGAAAGTTCCAACGAATTAATAACAAAACTAATTTCCACACTTTCAAATTTAAACAAAATGCTTGATGAAGAAAGTATAGAAGCTGTTGTTAAGAAAGTTGTTAAATCAAAAAGGATAATATTTTTTGGTGTGGGTTCAAGCGGAGTAATTGCAGAATATGGAGCAGTATTATTTACAAGGGCAGGTTTTCCAGCAAGTTTTTATACAGATCCACATATGCAGATTATAAGCGCTGTTAGCTTTGGAAAAAACGATGTAGTGTTTGGAATATCCTCAAGTGGAAACATAAGAGACACTGTAAAATCCATGCAGATTTCAAAATCATCTGGTGCATACACTGTAGCAATCACGGGTGGATATAAATCAAGAATCACAGAAGTCGTGGATACAACTATATATATACCACCAAGTGGCCATGAAACAGGTATCCCTTTTCTTTCGCCTCACGTGTGCCAGATGACTATATTACACATAATCTTTGATAAAGCGCTTTCAATTAAAAAAAGTGCCAGAGAAATTTTAAGAAAAGCTGACAAAACCCTTCAAGCGAAAAGATACACCAACAAAAATGAGAAAATTTAAAGATGTCAAAGCACTATAAGGGGAACATGTAATTCTTTTTCAGTTAAAGAACCATGCATCCCTTTAAGTTTATCTTCTCCACCTGTGTAAAGATAAGTAAATGAATAATTTTCTTTACACACCAGAACAATATCACCTATTCTGTTTAAAACTTCCGGATGAAGTTTTCCATAACCAAAATATCCATCGCTTAACATTTCCTTTGAATTGAAAAGCTCAAAACGCCCCTTATAGTTGCCCTGCAAATAATCTATTAACTCTTTCTCTCTTTTATATTTCGTATAGAAATACATCATCCGCATTTCCCCTGTAGGTGGCATACGCAAAAATCTTCTCAACTCAGAGCCAAGATAAGAATTTTTATCCCTCGGCGTCTGCACCATTCCGTGATCAGCTGTTATAAACACTCTCGTATGTTTATCCTTGAATTCTTCGACAATTCTCTTTATCTCACGTAATATATACTCGGACTCTTTCTCGTAACTTTCACTATCTGGACCCTTTTTGTGCCCAAGTCCGTCCAAAAGACCGTAATACACAAAAACTATTCCTTTGAACTCCTTTCTCAAAATTTTTGAAATTCCAGAAAGCAGGTCACCAACGGTATAATACGTCATAACACTGGCATCTTTCTGTGTTAAAAAAGAAAGGCCTGAATTAGCTATATTTGCACTTGTCAAAATCCCCGCATATTTACCTTCTTTCTTTAATAGCTGAAACACATTTGGAAGTCTTTTCAGATTTTTTTTGACGATACTTTCAAAACTATATGTTGACATACCAGGATACGAAAAGTCAATCATATTCAATAACATTCCTATTTCTCTTAAAAACTGTATATAACCCATTAAACCGTGCTCCTGTGGGGTTAATCCTGTCACCAAACTTGTAACAGCAGTCACAGTGGTAGTTGGAAAAACACTAAAAATTTTCTCAACTCTTTCAAATTGCAATACATTATTTATTTTCGAAAGTTTCTCATATCCAAGACTATCAATAATTACAATTATAACCTTTTTAATATTTGAAAGGCTATCTCCTATTAATTCCTGCATTTTCCTGCTTTCATAAAACGGTGTAGCTCCTAAAAACTTTATCACGGTGTTCACAAAACTTACAATACTCAGATCATAATCAGGTTTTAACACTAAAATTTCCCCCTTTTAAAAAAGGCCGCAACAGGCGGCCCTTTAATTATCCTTTAACAGAACCCTTTGTTAATCCTCCGACAAGATATTTTTGCATGGAGAGGAAGAGAATCACCATTGGTGCCATTCCTATCAGCGCCGCTGCAGAGAAAAGACCCCATTCAGTTTCGTACGGTCCTGTTGAGAATGTCCATAATCCAACCGCGTATGTATATTTTTCAACATCCTGGAGTATGATTCTTGCCAGGACAAACTCATTAAACGTTCCCATAAAAGTTAATATAACTACAACAGCAAGTATAGGTGATGCTAATGGTAGCACTATTCTCCAGAATGTTTGCCACCTTGTTGCCCCATCTATCATGGCTGCCTCTTCTAAAGAACTTGGTATAGTATCATAAAATCCCTTTATCAAATACATATTAAATGCTATATTACCGAGATAAATGAACATCAAACCGCCCAGTGTATTTAGCCCCATCCAGCTTAAGTACCTTCCAACAAAACTCAAAAAACCATAGAGAGCTACCATATACATTATCGCAGGAAACATTTGAATAAGCAAAAGCGACATTATACCGTACCTTCTACCCTTAAATCTCATTCTGCTAAATGGATATGCTGCCAGCGCGTTTACAAGAGTAGTAACAACGGCAACTACTCCCGCAACAACAACACTGTTAAATATCCATCTAACAAGATAGTGTTTCGTTTTTTGCTTCCATATCTGGTCAATTCTAAAAAGTTTTGCATCTATAGTTTTAAATCTCTTATCTAATTCATTAAGCGGGAACTGATCCACAAGGTTCGCCGCTTCTTTTGAAGAAAGGCCAAGAGTTGAACCAATCTTAGATGGATAATCGCTTTGAACTTTCGGGAAAAGTTGTGAAAGCGCCGCTATTCTTAGTTTTATACCACCTTTAGCAGATTTAATCGCACGTGGACCAGTAGCTTCTATGCTATTCACATACCTTGAAAAATCTTCCAGAAAATCTTTCATATCTTTTGAAAAACGTTTGTACTTAGAATTGAAATCTCTATACGAGTTTATCCATTCTAATTTACTCAAACTTGCTCTTATAATTTTCTTTAAATCAGCATCTGACAAATATACAAAGTATGCATTTGCCGATGATCTCAAGCTTTTCAACGCAAAATAAAGCTTTGTTATATCCTTTGGAAGTTTATAATTTTCAACCTTTGCAATAAATTTATTAACATTTTCACTCAACAAAATTCCGTAAATGTAAAGAAATCCTTCATTGAGAGACGATATCTTTTCATTAAACTCTAACGAAACTTTTTCATATTCTAATTTCACAGAACTCAGTTCTTCATTCAGTGCTTCGTAAGATTTTGAAAAATTCTGATATTCGTCAACAGCTTTTTTTAAGCCTTTTATAACATTTACACTCTCTTTTATTTGTTTAGTGGCTTTTAAATTAAACATTTTAATCAAAGAAATAAAATCAGCATAAGCGCTTGTAGACTTATAAGGATACTCTTTCCACAGGTTATTGATTTTTTCAAAAACCTTTACCAGATTTGTTATCAATGAATTATATTCGGAAAAGTCCTCCACTTCATAATTCGAAATTTCAAGAATATACCTGTATAACTTTTCAAAATTTTCCATTTCATCAGATTCAAAAACCGCTGCTCCCACTTTTGAATTTTCCCCGCTTTCAAGGGTTTCGAGAGCTATTTGCAGAGTTGTATAATAATTTTGAAACTGAGGTAAAATTGATTCACGAATTATCGTCATCAAATTTAAATATTCTCTCTGATAACTTTCCATTTCTTTTCTAACTTTACTAATTTCTATTTCCAGCTCTTTCACTCTCGTGTTCAAAGCATCTAACTTAATTTTGTCTTTTTTAATTTTTTCTTCCCATTTTGACTTATATTTTTCCAATGTGTCTGATGATATTCTTTTTATTAAACTCAACTTTGTCTCTTTCAATTTTTTACTATCTAAAAGGTACAATACAGCGAGATATAATTTTTCTTCCGAAGTTTCAGGTACTTGAATGTTTCTTTTTATATTTTCCGCTTCGCTTTTTATCTTCTCAATTATCAATTTGTTGTTATTTTCTATGAACTCTTTTATTTTTTCATATTCCCTATCAGATGATTCAATTAATTGTTGAGTCTCTAATACATATCCTTTTAGCAACTGTATATCTTTGTCGAATTTTGAAAGAAGAAATTCAATATCCCTGTTTGTATAAGGCATAGCATTTGTTGTAACAGCTTCAATATCAGACAAAAGGCGCGGAATATTCTTCTCTGGAAATAGCAAATCTTTGTAATTTTGAACACTCATTCGAGATGAAAAAAGTTTTGTTGAAAACGCCGCGTTATCTCTTCTCAAAGAAGTTGATATAACCCAGACAACAGGAAATAAAATGGCTACAATAAGCAATATTAATATTATGTGAGTTAACCAATTCTTGCCTCTTATCACCATTATCTATTCACCTCTTCAAAAGAACCAGAAATTTTAAAGTTTACAAAACTTATACCAGCTACTATGAAAAATATAAGAATAGAAATCGCGCTTGCAAACCCAAAATCCTGTCCTCTTCCCGCTTCAAATGCAAGTTTATACGTATACGATATAAGAATATCAGTCGCACCTGCTGGTGTACTTGTATTTGGAATAGCCGGTCCTCCAGAAGTTAAAAGGTATATATTCACAAAATTATTAAAATTAAAAGCAAAACTTCCAACCAGAAGAGGCGCAATTGTTGTCATTAAAAGAGGAAAAGTTATTTTCCAGAATCTTTGCGATTTACTCGCTCCGTCAATTGATGCAGCTTCATAAAGCTCATCTGGTATGCTCTGTAAAGCCCCCAATGATACTGTCATCATATACGGAAACCCCAGCCACGTGTTCACTACCAAAACTGCCACCTTGGCCCAGAAAGGATTGGTCATCCATTGCAAGGGATTACCTTTAAATACATTCGTTATGATAAATCTATTTATAATTCCATAGGTCTCATTGAAAAAACCATTTTTCCATATCAGCACAGATATGAATGCAGGAATTGCCCAGGGAATTATAAGTAAAGTTCTATAAACTGCTTTTCCAGTAAGTGTTCTATTATTAAGGACAAGTGCAAAGGATAGTCCTATTACAAATGTAAAGAGCACGCTTAAAGCTGCATAAGTAAAATTCCACAAAAATATCTTGGTAAACGGTCCCGAAACAGTGGGATCCATAAATATTCTTGAGAAATTTTTTCCACCAATGTAAGATATATAGCCCATTATAGCCACTTTTTCCCCGTTCTCATCTAAATCATAAAAAGTTCCATTTTCTTCTATTAAAGGTTTGTTAGTTTTATCATTAAAAAGAACTGTTTTAACAACTGTTTTTCCTTTTTCTTGAACCTCTGCCAATGATAATCTGTAAAGATGTCGAACAGTCCTTAACCTTAAGCTCCCATCCTCTGAAAATCTCAGAGATAGTCTATTGTTCTCTGGATCTACAATTTCTACTTTACTTAGCACAGGGAATCCAACTTGCGACTTAAAAAATATTTCATTAACCCGCGTTTCTGGATCATAAGGGGAATAAAAATAACGATAAGTTTTTCCATCTTCAACAATAGCTATGATATTTCCGTCTTCTTTTATAATATTTAACCCCGCTCTATCAAGAGGCACCATTTGAGCCTCTCCCAAAAGCATTTTTCCCGCCTGCATTCTTACTACTTTTATCTCACCCATAATATATTTTTCTCCATTTTGAGAGGTTAGCAATACTTTGTAATCATTCGTTGGTTTTATTCCATCATACCTGATAAATATCTCATATCTGTACTCTTTAGCATTTTCAGGAACGTACGTATACACAGGATCAGTTAGTAATCTATCAATTACCTCCTGTCGGGTCATTATGTGACCTGTACCATAATTTGTAAATGCCGTTTTTATAGTAAAAGTTATCGGATAAAGAACCAGAATAAAAAGCAATATTACCGCCGGTATCATATATCTGTAAGGATATGATTTTTTATTAAGTATAAAATAATCTATTAACACAATTAGCACAAAAAACGTTACAGAAAGCTCGTAGAATCCTTTCCCAAACAGGAAAAAAGCTCCCCAGACTGAGAAAATATTAAACAATCCCAGACAAAGCCAGCCAATTATCTTCCAGAAATGTTTCATCTCATCTCCTCCCAGGTCAGTTATGAAAAGCGGGGGGTAAAATGCCCCCCGCTATACAAAATTAATAAAATTTTATTTAATCCCTGCAAGAATTGTATCAACAGCTTCTTTAAGTGCCTGTTCAACAGGAATTCCCTGGTCAAGGGCCTTTGCAAGTGCGTCTCCCATGGCTCCCCAAACACCAGCCATTTCTGGAACGTTTGGCATTGGTAATCCATATGTACCAAGGAAGTCAGCAAAATCTTTTGTAACTTTGTCATCAACCAGCGCAAGAACATCACTTCGAGAAGGAATTCTTGGATCTGCCTGGTAAATTCTGAACATTACATCTTTTGTAGCAATAAATTTGGTCAAAAATTCTATAGCATAAAGTTTGTTAGGACTTTTCGCGTTAATCATAAATCCCTGTGCGGTAATAAATGGCTTTGGATCAACTCCAGGTTCAAGTTGTGGAATTGGAGCAACGGCGAAATCAACGCCTGCTTCACGCCATCCAGGAACTGCCCATGGTCCATTTATAATCATGGCTGCTTGACCGTCCTTGAAAAGCCCGTCCATCACATTGTAATTATCTCCAGACTCAAGTAATCCCTCATCTACAAGTCTCTTTATAAGATTTAATCCTTTAACTGCTCCCTCATTTGCAAGTCCAATATCTTTTACATTGACTTTTCCGCCTTTTTCTCCAAACACATATCCGCCATATCCAAAGAATGCATAACTGCTGAAATAGAAATTCTTGTAGTCATAAACAAAACCACGAACTTCTCCTTCATATTCCTCATTAATTTGCTTTGCAAGATCAATAAGTTCATCAAATGTCTTTGGTGGTTCTTCCACATAATCCTTGTTGTAAATAAGAGCTGGACCATCAATCGCATATGGTACTCCATAAAGTTTACCGTTAAACGTAAATGCTTTCAATGGCACTGGTAAATACTTGTCTTTATCTGGCAAAATTGGAATTGGTTCAAGTAATCCATTTGCTACAAGCTCCCCAACCCAGTCATGAGCACCAACAATTATATCTGCGCCTTCACCGGCAGGAGCCGCTGTAAGAAATTTGGACTTTATGTCGCCAAAATTCACCTGAACAACCTCTACGTCAATACCATAACTTGCCTTAAATTCATCTGCTAATTTTGTAAGGATATCAACTTGCGCTTCAGAAGTCCATATGGTGAGTTTTACTGCAAACACACTTAACATCATCAAAATAGCTGTAATAACAACAAGCCACTTCCTCATATCTATCCCTCCTTCATAAAATGTGATGCTACACATGTAATCTGCCACGATAGTTATTTTACACCAAAAAAGTATATTTTTTACAACATTACTGGAACAGTTTCCAAATTAACCTATCTCATACGAAATTCCATTTTCGTTAGCAGTAAATTTTACCACATTTCCTTCTTTAAGTTCATCGTTGATTATCAAATTTGAAACTGTAAATTCTATTGTATTTTCGAACAACCTTCGTAATGGCCTTGCTCCCATTGAAGCAATATAACCATGTTTTGCAAGATAAAGTTTTGCACTATCGTCAAGAACCACTGTTATACCTTGATCTCCAAGTTTATCGTTAAGTTCCTTCTCATAAATATCAACAATTTTAACTATATGTTCTTCTTTTAAAGTTTTGAATATTACTATTGCATCTAACCTGTTCAAAAATTCTGGCTTTAGTTTTGATTTTATAGCTCTTTCTGCAACAATTGCAAGTTCCTCCTCGTTTCCTTTTTCAATGGTCTCTATGATAGATTCACTTCCAAGATTACTTGTCATTATTATAATGGTATTTCTAAAATCAACAGTATTACCTTTACCATCAGTAAGTCTACCATCCTCGAATACCTGTAATAACACATTAAAAATTTCGGAATTTGCTTTCTCAATTTCATCGAGCAAAACCACACTGTAAGGTCTCCTCCTTACGGATTCTGTGAGCTGCCCACCTTCTTCATAACCAACATATCCTGGAGGTGCACCTATTAACCTGGAAACAGAATGTTTCTCCATATACTCTGACATATCTATTCTTATAAGGCTATTTTCAGAACCAAAGAGAATATCTGCTAATCTTTTAGCCAGCTCTGTTTTTCCCACACCTGTAGGACCTATAAACAAAAAAACACCTGCAGGTCTCTTGGTATTCTTGATACCTGTTCGCGACATTCGAATAGCACTTGCTACCACCCTTACAGCTTCTTCCTGATCAATAAACTTCTCATGAATCAACTTCTCAAGATTTTTTAATTTTTCTTTTTCTGCGCCCATTATTTTGCCAATGGGAATTCCTGTCCACATCTCAACTGTTTTTGCAACATCTTCAGGTGTTACTACTTCTCTTCCAAGAATTTTTATTCTTGAAGCAGACTCATCCACAAGATCAACAGCTTTATCCGGTAAGAATCTCTCTGTAATATACCTTGCTGAAAATCTGGCCGCTACTTCCAGAGATTTATCTTCAATTTTTACACCGTGAAATTCCTCGAAAAGCGATTTTAAACCATGTAATATTTTTATTGTTTCATCAATTGTTGGTTCTTCAACTATTACAGGTTGAAATCTTCTTTCAAGAGCTTTATCTCTTTCTATATATTTTCTATACTCTTCAACTGTTGTAGCGCCTATACATCTTAAGTCCCCCCGGGCAAGTTCAGGTTTTAAAATATTTGCAGCATCCACAGAACCTTCAGAAGCTCCCGCTCCAACTACTGTATGTATTTCATCAATAAAAAGTATTACATCCGGTTTCTTTTTTACTACGTCAACTATCTTCTTCAATCTTTCTTCAAATTCTCCGCGAAATTTTGTCCCGGCAACAACTCTTGCAATATCAAGTTTTAATATCTTTTTATTTTTCAAAAAATCAGGAACTTCTTCTTTCACTATTCTTTGCGCTAACCCTTCAACAATTGCTGTTTTTCCAACACCGGGATCTCCTATCACTACTGGATTATTTTTTAATTTTCTTCCCAATATTTCCATAATTCTAAATATTTCTTTGTCTCTTCCAACAACCGGCAAAAGTTTTCCACGTTTTGCCAGTTCTGTCAGATCCTCAGTAAATCGTACCAGTATATCTACATTTTCATCCTCTGACAGTGCCCCGGAAGTCCTGAGTTCTCTTATAGCCTGATATACTTTATCCTGAGTAACACCGTAACGAGAAAGAATTCGGTAAGTCATACTCTCTGGAAGTAAAGTCATCGCAAGTAGTAAGTGATCACTTCCAACTTTCTCATCTCCCATTCTTTTTGCTTCTTTCTTGGCTTCCTCAAGAACATGCCTTGCCTCGGGAGTAATAAAAATCTGTCCCGATGGTGCAGATGCTTTCACTCCATACCGCGAAATAAACGTTTCAATTTCTTTTTTTAGTTCCCCTATATCTATTTTCAAATACGATAAAATATCCTTTGCAGCATTTTTTTCATCCTCAAGAATAGCTAATAACAGATGTTCGGAGGATAACTGATTTTGTTTGTATCTTGATAATATATCAGTAACTGCCATCAAAATTCTTTGACCATTTTCGGTATACTCGTTCATATCAAACACAAAAACCCCTCCTGAGAATCTTATTGTAACAAGTTTTTTTCACCAATATTTTAACATATTTGAACTGCTTTCTTCGACATGTGTTAAAATTTTTTTGTTTTAACAAAATCATACATCTCACTTTGACAAAACATAAGGAGGTAGCTCCATGAAATTAATAGGAATCATAATAATCTTATTATTGCACTGGTACATAATTCAAAAAATCGCAAATCAATTTATTAAAAAAATAAAATTTGATATTTTCAAATTACACACTATATTAGCACCTATTAACATTCTACTCACGTTTATATTCATAAAATTTTCAAATCTTTCTTTAAAAGATGCAGGATTCACAATAGGAAATCTTAAAGAGGGACTTATAAGCATTTTCCTCATAGGGCTACCAGCAGCTGTAATATCGGCTTTCTTTACGTCAAAAACAGCTAAAGAAACATTCAAAGAAATAAGCTACCTTCTCCCTGATTCAAAGTGGAAAATTATTTACATGGGGATATTAGTTGGACCTGTTGAAGAGACATTATACAGAGGTTTTCTTCAGGGTAATTTAAGTACAATAATTCACGGCAACCTGTTTATATTTAACTTTTCTACCATTTTAGCCAGTATAATATTTACTTTTATTCATTACTTAAATACTGTAAACAAAGCGGAAAGTTTAAAAGTTTTTCTGAGTATGATACCTGTACGCTTTGTTGCGGCTTTAATCCTTGGATACAGTTTTCAAATCTCCAGAAGTCTAATTTATCCCATAATAATTCATAATTTAATCGACGGGTTTAATATAACAGCTTTAGATAAAGCAAAATCACGTTAATCCAAAAAATAAGCACGGAGTGAGGAGTTACACATCACTCCGTGCTTACCTTCAAAAAAACTTGTCATTTTTCATATTTTAACAACGTTGCATTAATCGCAACTATAACGGTGCTCAAGGACATAAGAACTGCTCCCATCGCTGGACTAAGAAGAATTCCTACACTGTATAAAACTCCAGCAGCAAGAGGTATAGCAAACGTATTGTAACCAGTTGCCCACGCAAGATTCTGAACCATTTTCTTGTATGTTGCCTTTGCAAGTGCAATGATCGCCACAACATCTCTTGGATCGCTCCTTACAAGAACAATGTCTGCCGATTCCACTGCAACATCCGTTCCTGCACCAATAGCAATTCCTACATCTGCCTGAACAAGGGCCGGTGCATCGTTAACTCCATCACCAACCATTGCCACTGCAAGACCGCGAGCCTGAATCTCTTTAACTTTCTGGGATTTTTCATGTGGCAGTACCTCAGCAAAATACTCGTCAAGCCCCACTTCTCTTGAAACCCATTCAGCAACCTGTTTGTTATCACCTGTAAGCATCATACATTTTATGCCCATTTCTTTCAATTTCGCTATAGCTTCTTTTGATTCTGAACGTATGATATCTGCTAATCCTATGGCTCCTTTAACTTCTTTTTCTACTAACACATAAACAACCGTTTTTCCTTCAGAAAGCATTCTGGATACTTCCTCATTATTCACCTTTATACCGTTCTCTCTTAAAAAGCCTGGGCTAACTACCATAACGTGTTTTCCATCTATTTTTCCTTCCGCTCCTTTTCCGGGAATTGCTTTAAATTCTTCTACCTTCATATGTTCCTTAGAAGCTGCTGCAATAGCTTTTGCTATAGGATGTTCTGAATGCATTTCAATAGCGGCTGCGTATTTGAGAACATCTTCTTTGGAAAAATCTTCCGAAAGTGGCACTATATTAGTAACACCAAACTTTCCTTCAGTTAGAGTCCCAGTTTTATCAAAAATTATAGCTTGAAGGTTTCTTGCTTTTTCAAAAGCTGTTCTATCACGTATAAGCAACCCATTCTTTGCGGAAAGTGCTGTTGAAACAGCAACTACCAGTGGTATGGCCAGTCCAAGAGCATGAGGACATGCTATAACCATAACAGTAACTGTTCTTTCCAATGCGAAAGCCACATCTTTTCCCAATAAAAACACCCACACAAAGAAAGTTATCGCTCCAGCTGAAAGAGCTATTATTGTAAGCCAGACCGCTGCTTTGTTTGCCAAATCCTGAGTCTTTGACTTGCTCTCCTGCGCTTCCTTAACTAAATTTATCACCTGA
This sequence comes from Thermosipho ferrireducens, assembly GCF_017358165.1. Taxonomy (NCBI): domain Bacteria; kingdom Thermotogati; phylum Thermotogota; class Thermotogae; order Thermotogales; family Fervidobacteriaceae; genus Thermosipho; species Thermosipho ferrireducens. The sequence goes on from NZ_CP071446.1 coordinate 411,896, forward strand.
GATAAGAATGAATCTTCTCCAGTTTTTTCAACTTTTACTTTTATTGAACCCTCTCCATTAATGGAACCACCTATTACTATATTACCTGTTTTTTTATAAACAGGCTTACTTTCACCTGTTAACATGGATTCATTTACTGAAGTTTCTCCTTCGATTACTTTTCCATCAGCCGGTATTTTTTCACCAGGTCTTACAAGAACTATATCCCCTGGCACCAATTCTTTCAAAGAAACATCCACGATTTTTCCATCTGGCATCACTTTATGAGCCTCAGAAGGCATCAATTCTGCAAGCTTTTCAAGGGCCCTGGATGCTCCCATAATAGATTTCATTTCAACCCAGTGTCCAAGTAACATAATATCTATTAAGGTTGCAAGTTCCCAGAAAAATACCTTCCCCTCTAAGCCAAGAACCACCATAAGACTATACAAATACGCTGTGCTTATTGCCATAGCAATAAGCGTCATCATACCAGGCCTTCTGGTCCTCATTTCATCGTAAAAACCTTTCAAAAATGGATAACCACCGTAAAAATAGATAAACGTTGACAAACCTAAAAGAACGTATAAATCCCCCGGAAAGCTTAAAGCCTCAGAAATTCCCAGCAAACTTTGTATTAGCGGTGACAAAAGTAAAACAGGACCTGTAAATATAAGAGAAATCCAGAAACGTTTTCTAAAATCTTTCACCATGTGTTCATGATGATCCCCATGCCCATGATTCATGTGCTCATGTCCCTCGTGTTTATGCTCCATATGCTCATGCTCCTTATGCTCTGTATGTTTCATATGCTCTGTGTGTTCTGTATGTTCGTGTTTCTCGTAAGCCTGATGTTCAGATTCTGAATGATGAGAATGACTGTTCATATCATGAGCGTTTTTAGAATGGTTCATATCTTTCTTTTCACTCACTTTAATCACCTCCCTTTCTTTGTGAGTTTTTATTATACCAGATTCCATTAAATTTTATCAAAAACTCTCACCTATACTATTCACAATAAATATTATACTATAAGACCTATCCGTGTTAACAGCTGTTTGATTTTTATTAAATAAACTTTAATATAACACCCATCATCTATAAACCTAAGTATGCTCTTCGGACTTTTTCGTTGTTAATTAACTCTTTACTGAAACCACTTAAAACTATTTTGCCGTTTTGAACCACGTACGCCCTATCAGATACCTGAAGCGCTTTTTTTGTATTTTGTTCAGATAATAATATTGTAAAACCCAGTTTTTTAAGTTTTTGAACAACTTCAAATATTTCGTCAACCAATTTTGGCATAAGTCCTAAAGATATCTCATCAAGAAGTAACAATTTTGGAGAGAACATCAACAATCTACCTATTGCCAGCATTTGCTTTTCTCCCCCTGAAAGAGTTGAAGCTAATTGTTTTTTTCGCTCCTCAAGTCGCGGAAAAATTTCAAAGATAAATCTTAATTTTTCCTCAAAACTTTTCTTTGAATAATGAATACCCGCTATTTCAAAATTTTCAAAAACTGTTAAATTAGAAAAAATTCTCCCGCCTTCAGGGACAATGCCCAATCCCAATTTAGCTCTTTTCCATGCGGGAAATATTGTAATGTCTTTACTGCCAAATACAATTTTTCCTTCTTCAGGTTTAATAAAGCCCATAATTGAGTTAAGTATTGAAGATTTTCCTGCACCGTTTGCTCCTATAAGTGCCACTATCTCATTATTTTTTACATATAACGATGCCTTATCAACTGCTAAAATATTATCATACTTAATTGTAATGCCTTTAACCTCTAAAATTATGTTCCTGTTATCCAATAGAACCACTCCCCAGATAAGCTTCTATAACTCTTTCGTCTTTAACTACCTCCTCAGGAATTCCTTCAGCTATCTTCACACCATAATCAAGTACTGTTATCCAATGTGCTGTTTTTACAGTAAAATGAGTGTTATGTTCTACAAACAGTATAGTAATTCCCTTTTTATTTAACATCTTTATCATGTTTGACAGCTCCTCTGTTTCCAGATCATTTAACCCGGATGCCGGCTCATCAAGCAGAAGGATTTCTGGATTTAAAGCAAGAGCTCTGGCGATTTCCAGCTTACGCTGTAGTCCCAGCGGAAGCAAACTGGCTTTTACTTTGTAATACTCAGACAGGTCACACATATCCAGCAACTCTCTCGCTTTTTTTATGTAATTTTCATTTACTGGTTTTTCAAAAAATGCTCTGAAATTATCATAAACATTTATACCAAATCCTGCCAATACATTTTCAAGCGCCGTTAAATGCCCAAAAACCCTTACAATCTGAAAAGTTCTTCCTATACCAAGTTTTGCTATCCTGTTTGGTCGAAATCCAACAATGTTACGTCCTTTATAAATAATTTCTCCATTATCAGGCTTTAAAAAACCATTTATTATATTAAATAACGTTGTTTTCCCGGCGCCATTTGGTCCTATAAGCGCATGAATTTCTCCTTTCTTTATAGAAAAACTCACGGCATTTAAAGCAACTAATCCACCAAACCTTTTTACTATATTTTTTATTTCAAGAACTTTCATATTATACACTCCTCTTTTTAAACAAACTTACAAGGCCATCTGGTAAATACATCATTGTCAAAATTATAATGATTCCATACACAAGCATCCTAAAATTCTCTATGACTCTTAACATTTCAGGGAGAAGTGTTATAATTATTGCTCCTATAACAGGACCTATTATGGTTCCTATTCCACCTATAACTACCATAGTAATTATCCCTATGGAAACGCCAAAAGAAAAATTATCTGGAAAAATAACCCCCATATAATGCGCCCATAAATTACCTGCAAGTCCTGCCAGAGCGCCTGCTATAGAAAAAGCATAAATTTTATATCGCGCAGTACTTACTCCTATTGACTCTGCAGCTGATTCATTTTCTCGCAATGCATCAAACCCCATTTTTACATATACTTTTGAAATATAACGAATAAAAATTAAAACTGCAACACAAACAATAAACGAATAAAAAGCATACGTAAACGTATTGAATCTGTAATTCCCAAAGCCAGGCCTTGGAAGTCCTACAATACCGTACGGCCCTCCGAAAAAAGGTATATAATTAAATATGGCAACAACAACAAAATTAATTCCTATAGTTGCAAGTACGAGAAAATCTTCTTTCACTCTCAAAGCTGGAAGTCCTAACAAAAAACCTATTATCCCTCCTAACAACACAGCCATAGGAAGAGCCCACCAGTAACTCCAGCCAAACTTAACAGTAAATATGGCCGAAGTATAAGCCCCTATCCCAAAAAAAGCCGCATGACCCAGGGATACCTGCCCTGCAAATCCAACTAAAACATTCAAGCTGGAAGCCAATATTATATTGACGGAACTGTATACGACTAATGTCATTAAATAATCTATACTCATTTACCTGCCCTCCCAAATAATCCTTCGGGTTTAAACATCAAAATTGCTATCATGGCTAAAAAAGCAATAGCATCTCTTGGAAGTAAAAAGCCAAAATAATATACTATAAATGTCTCAACAATAGCCAGTAAAAATCCTGCTATAATAGCTCCTCTAATACTTCCAAAACCTCCAAGAACTATAACAACAAAAGCCTTATATGAAGGGATTTCCCCCATAGTCGGATATACACTATTTTCATACAACCCAACAAGAATTCCCCCTAAAGCAGCTAATACAGAACCGAGAAAAAAGCCGTAAAAAATCACTTTTTCAGTGTTTATACCAAAACTTTCAGTAAGCATAATGTCATCAGCACATGCTCTTAACGCTTTACCAAATCTTGTTTTCACAACTAAAAGATAAAGCCCTAATAGAGTAACACCCGTTAAAATCAATACAAACAATTGACGCTGACTCAAATAAACATTCTCAGTAATTATATCGGGAATAGGTAAAAAAACATCTATAGACCTTTTATAAGGCCCCCAGACAAGTCGAAAAAAATCCTGTAATGCAACAAAAAGTCCTATACTGATTATCAATGGAACTATTCTACTTTCTTTAAGAACTCTTTTATAAAGAAACTTATATATAAACGCTCCACTAAACCCGGAAATTATTAATGACAAAACAATAGAAAAAGCAAAACTCATCCCGATGTTGTAAAAATACAGAAAAAGTAAAGCACCAAGTGCGTAAACCCCCGCGTGGGCAATATGTAAAATCTTGAGAACGCCGTAAATAATAGTCAACCCAATAGCTATCAAAACATATATACTCCCAAGAATAAGAGAATTTAAAAAATTCTGCAAAAACAAAAGGATCCCCCCTAAAAAAGGCGGGAATAGCGCCCGCCTTAAAAACTTATTTTGGCATTACAATTTCAGGATCAGAAATCTCCCAGAATCTATGGAATCTATTACCGAGATAAATCTGACAGGTTACTGTACGTATAGCTTCTCTATTTTCAGCAAATCCTTTAAAACCTGTCACAGAATTTTCAAAACTTTTAATACTCTTCAAAGCCTCTTTTATTTTTACTGGATCTGTACTTCCGGCTAATTTGATAGCCTCTGCAGCTATCATTACCGCATCAAAAGCAGAAGCTGCAACCATATCAGCGTCTATCTTGTATTCCTCATAATATTTAGATATAAACCATTTTACTATTTCCTTTTCACTATCACGGTCAAGGTCTGTAGTAATAACTACACCATTAGCTGCTTTTTGCTCAGTGAGCTTTGGAAATTGTGGTGAATCATACCCTTCCTGACCTATAATTGGTACAAATATTCCTAACTGCCTTGCTTGCGTAACCAGACGCGCGGCCTCACTAAAATACGCCGTTGCATATATTGTATCTGGTAAATTCTTTCTTAATTTCAAAAGAATCGGTTTAAAATCAGTCTCGCCCAGAGGATATTTTGCTTCAAAAATTATTTTCGCGCCTAACTTCTCCGCTTCTTCTTTGAAAGCATTTGATAAAGAAACTCCAAAATCATTGTCTATAGTTAATACCGCAATCTTTTTAGCACCTAATTTTTTAACAGCAAGATACGCTCCTGCTCTTCCCTGCACAGTAGCCAGTGTTCCAACTCTGAATATAAAATCACCTGTTTTCGTTATTTGAGGATGAACTGCATAAGCTGATATCATAGGAATTCCCAACTGCTGGTATATCCCGGCAGCAGCTTTTGTAGCACCACTATATGATCCACTAATGGCAACCACTACTTTATCTTTCTGAATTAATTTATAGGCTATACTAACACTCTGATCAGCTTTTGCACCATCATCATAATAAACAAGCTCTACTTTTTCGCCTAATACTCCACCATGGTTGTTAATATAATCTACAGCAAGCATAGCACCATGAAGAGCACTCTCACCATCAGCTGCAGCAAAACCTGTTAAAGGAACATAAATTCCAATTTTAATGGCAGAAAATGCAAATATTACTGCAATCAACATAAGAAAAACAACAACTCTTCGCATGAGCAGCACCTCCCCTATTTAAAATCATGTTAATTATATCATATCTACGTAATTCAATAGCTAACTTGACAACAAAACATTAACAAATAAAAATAAAACAAAAAATCTGAAAATCTTCTCTTCTGTTATTCCAAAAAAACATGAGAAATCCTGACTTTTTACTAACCATAAATACTTTTATAATTGTTTTGCAAATTATTACATTATTATGAAAATTAGAAAAAATTAACAATATTTCCTTCTTAAAAAAAGCAAATAATGAAAATTTTTCAATATTTGAAAGATATAAAAACATTTGATAAAGTAAAAATGTAAATTTGAATGTTGCTTTTTTCACATATTCCAATAAATATCTAATCTAATTTGACATTAAATTTATTTTATAACTTTTTAATTACACTTAATGAGCTATTTATGAATTTACAAATTAAAATTGGAATGAAAACAAATGAAAGAAAAATTCCACGAAATTATGTGGTTCTGGAAAAAGTACGTATTCACATATCGTTTCTTGTGGAATATTTCTTTTGCGTTGCAATTAGCTTTCTTCTTCATAAGTGCTGTTCTTCCATTCTTTTTTAAAAAGGTAATAGATTCATTAACAACTGGTAATGTGGAACTATTCGTAAAGTTTATTGCACTTTTTCTTGTAATTGAGATAACACAGGTTCTATTACTTTATACCAAGGGATATGCCATTCGTTTTAACGATTTTCAAATGCATTAAAACATTATTTTGATAGGGAATTTTCATTCTATATATTAAACCTGAAATTTCAAGGAGAATTCACATATGCAATAACCCTGGCTGCTGAAATTGGTATACTTTTTATTGGAGGCTGGCTAATATTTCGTGGAACAGTCACAGTAGGTACATTAATCGCCTTCACACAATACATAAGCTGGTTGGTCACTTTCGTGAATTTCATGTCAAATTTTGCATCACAAATTGAACCTTCTCTTGTGTCACTTAAAAGAGTTCGTGAAATTTTAAATTGGCCAGAAGAATGGAAAATAGAAAGCATTAAAAAGGTCCATAAACCACCGAATTATCCTACTCAATTGAGATAGAAAACCTTCACATTGAAATAGGTGAAAACAAAATCTTTGAAGGACTAAACTTGAAAATTCCAAAAAATAAAATAATTTCGATAATGGGAAAGAGCGGAAGAGGAAAAAGCACCTTATTGAACATAATACTTAAACTATACAAACCTTCTAAAGGAGAAATATACATATTTTGGTAAAGAACTAAAAGAAATGCCACTTGACGAATTAATGGGATTAATAAGTGTTGTTGAACAGGAACCGAAATTTTTTAGTAATGGATTCATTGAGAATCTTAAAATGGCCAATGAAAAGATAGATAAAGAAAAAATTTTTGAAACAGCAAAAAAATTGGGAATAGAAGAATTTGTCAGGAAACTTTTTTCAAGAAATATATCTTCTTGCAAACTTTCTAAACTCTCCGGGGGAGAAAGAAAAAGATTGGGAATATTAAGAGGAATATTAAAAGATACACCAATAATTATTATGGATGAACCAACAGCATTTCTTGATAATTCCACAGCAAAGATAATAATAGAAAACATCAACAAAAACTTCAAAGATAAGACTATATTAATATTTTCACATGATCCAATTGTCTTAGACTTTAGTGATGAAATAATAAAAATCTAACAACAAAAAAGGACTCCGTAAATGGAGTCCTTTTTGTCAAATAGACAAAAATAATCCCGGGCACTACCTACTCTCGCAAGGGGCGGACCCCTTACTACCATCGGCCCAGAGCGGCTTAACGGCCGGGTTCGGGATGGGACCGGGTGGTTCCCGCTCTGGTATCGGCACCCGGGAAAGCTGGAGAATCACTGGAAATTGCATAGGGAATATTAGAGGTGAAGGCCTCGGCCGATTAGTACCGGTTGGCTCCACACCTTGCGGTGCTTCCACCACCAGCCTATCAAGGTCCTCTTCTCGAACCGGCCTTACTCCCTTAACGGGATGGGAGGTCTTATCTTGGAGCGCGCTTCCCGCTTAGATGCTTTCAGCGGTTATCGCTTAGGAGCGTAGCTACCCAGCGTATGCCCTTGGCAGGACAGCTGGTACACCAGAGGCTCCCTCACCCAGGTCCTCTCGTACAATGGGCGACCCTCCTCAAACCTCCTGCGCCCGCAGCAGATAGGGACCGACCTGTCTCACGACGGTCTGAACCCAGCTCACGTACCCCTTTAATAGGCGAACAGCCTAACCCTTGGGACCTGCTTCAGCCCCAGGATGGGATGAGCCGACATCGAGGTGCCGATCCTTGCCGTCGATGTGAACTCTCGGGCAAGACTAGCCTGTTATCCCCGGGGTAACTTTTGTCCGTTGATCGACGACCCTTCCACACGGAGTCGCCGGGTCACTAGGACCGGGTTTCCCCTCTGCTCGACCCGTCGGTCTCGCAGTCAGCCCGGCTTATGCCCTTGCACTCAACGGTGGATTTCCAACCCACCTGAGCCGAGCTTTGCGCGCCTCCGTTACTTTTTAGGAGGCGACCGCCCCAGTCAAACTACCCACCTGGCACTGTCCCTCGCCTGCTCTTCACAGACGCAGGTTAGAATCTCGGTACACCGAGGGTGGTATCCCACCGACGGCTCCCCCGACCCTGGCGAGCCGGGTTCGCAGCCTCCCACCTATCCTGTACACGATGCACCAAGACCCAATACCAGGCTGTAGTAAAGCTCCACGGGGTCTTTCCGTCTAGCTGCGGGTACTGGGCATCTTCACCCAGATTGAAATTTCACCGGGTCCCCTGCCGAGACAGTGCCCCAGTCGTTACGCCATTCATGCAGGTCGGAACTTACCCGACAAGGAATTTCGCTACCTTAGGACCGTTATAGTTACGGCCGCCGTTTACCGGGGCTTCGGTTCGGGGCTCTCACCCCTCCCCTTAACCTTCCGGCACTGGGCAGGCGTCAGTCCCTATACTTCCTCTTACGAGTTTGCAGAGACCTGTGTTTTTGGTAAACAGTCGCCAGGGCCTTGTCACTGCGACCGCCTCGGCCTCCCCCAGTTTCCAGGTTGCCCTTTCCCCTGGGTTCAGCCTACACGCGGTACCCCTTCTCCCGAAGTTACGGGGTCAATTTGCCGAGTTCCTTGGCAAGGGTTAACCCGCTCCCCTTAGCTTTCTCAGCCCGCCTACCTGTGTCGGTTTGCGGAACGGGCACCTGCATACCAGTAAGCGAGGTTTTTCTTGGCAGTGTGGGGTCAGCGCCGTTGGACCAAAAGGTCCTCCCCTTCACGGCTCAGACTCCGGGTGCGGATTTGCCTACACCCATCATCGCCCTAACCGCTTGGAGGGCCATGCCACTTGACCCCGGCGCCTACCCTCCTGCGTCACCCCGCATACTATAGGTATACAGGTGGTACCGGAATATTAACCGGTTTTCCATCGGGTACCCCTTTCGGGTTTCCCTTAGGTCCCGACTAACCCTGGGCGGACGACCCTTCCCCAGGTAACCTTAGGCTTTCGGGGGGAGAGATTCTCACTCTCCTCTCGTGTACTCATGCCTGGATTCTCACTTCCGCCTCGTCCAGTGGCTCTCGCGAGTCCACCTTCACCCTACAGCGGAACGCTCCCCTACCACCAGTCAAAGACTGATCCGCGGCTTCGGGGGATGGCTTCAGCCCCGGTACATTTTCGGCGCTGTGCGTCTCGACCGGTGAGCTGTTACGCACTCTTTAAATGATGGCTGCTTCTAAGCCAACATCCCGGTTGTCTAAGACACACAACATCCTTCCACACTTAGCCATCTCTCCGGGCCCTTAGCCGGCGGTCTGGGTTGTTTCCCTCTCGTCCGTGGAGCTTATCCCCCACGGGCTCACTCCCGAGCTTTGTGTGTTGGGATTCGGAGTTTGACAGGGGTTGGAGGTAACCCCCCTAGCCCTATCAGTGCTCTACCCCCAACACAGACCGCTCGAGGCTGCACCTCAATGCATTTCGGGGAGAACCAGCTATCACCGGGTTCGGTTAGCTTTTCACTCCTACCCACAGCTCATCCGAGGATGTTTTACTATCCACCGGTTCGGGCCTCCAGTGGGTGTTACCCCACCTTCACCCTGGCCATGGGTAGCTCACCCGGCTTCGGGTCTGCCGCATCTGACTAAACGCCCTATTCGGACTCGCTTTCGCTACGGCTTCGCCTCTCCCGGCTTAACCTCGCCAGATACGACAACTCCCAGGCTCATTAATCAAAAGGCACGCCGTCACCCTCAAGAGAGAGCTCCGACTTCTTGTAGGCACGCAGTTTCAGGTCTCTTTCACTCCCCTTCCGGGGTGCTTTTCACCTTTCCCTCACGGTACTGGGTGCGCTATCGGTCGGCAGGTAGTATTTAGCCTTGGAGGGTGGTCCCCCCTGATTCCCACGGGATTCCACGTGTCCCGTGGTACTCGGGATTCATGGCCCAGGAAGTCTTCTCCCTTTCGCCTACGGGGCTATCACCCTCTATGGCTGGCCTTCCCAGACCATTCGGCTAGAGAGAAGATTTGTAACTTCCCGGCATACGCCCGGCCATGTCCCACGACCCCGACGTGCAAGCACGCCGGTTTAGGCTCTTCCCCTTTCGATCGCCTCTACTCAGGGAATCTCGTTTGATTTCTTTTCCTCGGGGTACTGAGATGTTTCACTTCCCCCGGTATCGCGCCATTGAGGCGAGTAGCTTTACAGCTACCCAGGTTGCCCCATTCGGGAATCCCGGGATCAACGCTTGCGTGCAGCTCCCCCGGGCTTATCGCAGCTTGCCACGCCCTTCATCGCCTCCTGCCGCCTAGGCATCCACTGCGTGCCCTTAGTACCTTCACCTCTATATTCCCTATGCAATTTTCAATGACCCTCCCCATTGGTGGAGACGAGGGGATTCGAACCCCTGGCTTCCTGCTTGCAAAGCAGGCGCTCTCCCAGCTGAGCTACGTCCCCGCCCATGGTGGGCTCGGGAGGAATCGAACCTCCGACCTCACGCTTATCAGGCGTGCGCTCTCACCTGCTGAGCTACGAGCCCCCGAGCCACTGGAATATGGATAGCAGTCCCTGGAAACTCCTTAGAAAGGAGGTGATCCAGGCGCACCTTCCGGTACACCTACCTTGTTACGACTTCGCCCCCCTCGCCAGCCTCGCCCTCAATAGGTTCCCTCCCTTTCGGGTTGGGATACCCATCTTCGGGCGTTGCCAACTCGGGTGGCGTGACGGGCGGTGTGTACAAACCCCGGGAACGTATTCACCGCGGCGTGGCTGATCCGCGATTACTAGCGATTCCGGCTTCATGCAGGCGGGTTTCAGCCTGCAATCCGAACTGAGGGTAGGTTTAAGGGATTAGCTTCCCCTCGCGGGGTCGCAACCCGCTGTCCTACCCATTGTAGCGCGTGTGTCGCCCAGGGCATAAGGGGCACGAGTATCTGACGTCATCCCCTCCTTCCTCCGGCTCGTCGCCGGCGGTCCCCTTAGAGTGCCCGGCCGAACCGCTGGCAACTAAGGGCAGGGGTTGCGCTCGTTGCGGGACTTAACCCAACACCTCACGGCACGAGCTGACGACGACCGTGCACCACCTGTGCTGGCTCCCGCTCCAAAAGGAGCGGGTCCCTTCCCTTTCGGGTTGGTACCACCAGCATGTCAAGCCCTGGTAAGGTTCTTGGCTTAGCGTCCAATTAAACCACACGCTCCACCGCTTGTGCGGGGTCCCGTCAATTCCTTTGAGTTTCACCCTTGCGGGCATACTCCCCAGGCGGCCCACTTAACGCGTTAGCTACAGCACGGAGGAATTACTCCCCCACACCTAGTGGGCATCGTTTACGGCTAGGACTACCCGGGTATCTAATCCGGTTTGCTCCCCTAGCTTTCGGGCCTCAGCGTCAGGAACGGCCCAGGAGACCGGCTTCCCCACCGGCGTTCCTGCTGATATCTACGGATTTCACCCCTACACCAGCAGTTCCGTCTCCCTCTACCGTCCTCAAGCCGTGTAGTTTCCAGCGCAGTTCCACGGTTGAGCCGTGGCATTTCACACCGGACTTACACGGCCGCCTACGCCCCCTTTACGCCCAGTGAATCCGGGTAACGCTTGCCCCCTACGTATTACCGCGGCTGCTGGCACGTAGTTAGCCGGGGCTTTCTAGTGGGATACCGTCATCGTCAGGGCATTTCCTCCCTGACTTATTCGTCTCCCACCACAGCGGTTTACACCCCGAAGGGCTTCATCCCGCACGCGGCGTCGCTGGATCAGGCTTTCGCCCATTGTCCAAAATTCCCCACTGCTGCCTCCCGTAGGAGTAGGGCCCGTGTCTCAGTGCCCTTGTGGCCGGCCATCCTCTCAGACCGGCTACCCGTCGTAGGCTTGGTGAGCCGTTACCTCACCAACTACCTGATGGGCCGCAGGCCCCTCCCTCAGCGGAGCAAACGCTCCTTTCTTCCGGAAGCCGAAACTCCCGGAACGTATGGGGTATTAGCTGGGGTTTCCCCCAGTTATCCCCCTCTGAGGGGCAGGTTACCTACGTGTTACGCACCCGTCCGCCGCTCAGTCTACCTCAACGTCACCCCGAAGGGATCAGTCGAGGCAGCTTCGCTCGACTTGCATGTGTTAGGCACGCCGCCAGCGTTCACCCTGAGCCAGGATCAAACCCTCCATGAATACATGAAGGATTCTCATCCTGATTGATTTCTCGTTTTTTTGGGACTGCTATCCACATTTCAATGACCCGGATTTCATTTTACCTGACCTTCATCGATTCCGCTTCTTCTCTTCTGCTTCACTCTTTTTGTTGACCCTTCGTGGCGCGATATTTAATTTACCACGTTTGCCCTTCAGAGTCAAGTTACGGATGCGTTAACTTTTGCTTCTGATTTGTTACATGGTTTACTGCTTCACCTGGACGTTTTTTGATTTATATCTTTGCATCCGGTTTTATTCTTTTTTCTTTTTCAAGACCCTTTCGCTCGCACAGCGATTATCATTGTACAGCATAAAATGTGACATGTAAAGATACAAATGGTAAACAACATGAATATTGTAAGCAACGATAACGTAAACAACACCACATGTCCAGGAGTTTTTTGATATTTATAGATGTAAATTCTAACATTTTAGCATATTTAACAAACTATATATGGTATTTATGTATAAACACAACACAATATATGGTATAATATCTCATTGGTTTGTAGATAGATGGAAGGAGAGGGGGTATAAAAATTGTACAGTGAAGTGGTTCAGACGTGGAAAAATGTTGAGCCTTCAAAAAACGCCTACAAAATTCTTTCTGAAAGGTATTTCGTAAAAGATTTAGACGGAACATACCTTGAAAACACATGGGCAGATGTTTGTCGGAGAGTAGCTCGGGTAATATCCACAGCCGAATTAGTGAATGATCCAGCAATGTTAAACCTTTCAGATGCAGAAAAGCTCGACAGAATTAAAGAATGGGAAGTGTCATTTTACGAACTTCTCAAATCACGTATCTTTATTCCAAATAGTCCGACTTTATTTAACGCTGGAATGGGTGTAAAAAAAGAATTGCTCTGGAAACCGTTAGAAAATATGAGCTTAAACGACTACTGGGAAATTTATAACACACGAAATCATTTGCACATGTTGTCCGCATGTTTTGTTGTACCCGTGGAGGATAGTATCGATGGGATTTTTGAAGCTGTTAAAGAATATGCCTTGATAACTAAAGCAGGTGGAGGAATTGGTAGTAACTTTTCAAAATTACGTCCAAAAGGAAGTTTTGTGGCCGGAACTCATGGGCAGGCATCGGGACCTATATCTTTTATGCACGTTTTTAACTCCGCTATAGCTGTGGTGGAACAGGGATACAGAAGAAGAGGAGCACTTATGGGAATTCTTAACATAAACCATCCTGACATTGAGGAGTTCATTACGGCAAAAGAAAACAACGACGGAGAAAAAATACTAAAGTTTTTCAACATTTCTGTAGGTATACCATTTGAAAAAGAGATATTTTTGAAACTGTATGAAGAAGACGGTGAGATCGAATTAAAACATCCAAAGTTTGAAATCATCAGAAAAATAAAAGTTCGAAAGTTAATGGAGAAGATAACCAAAAACGCCTGGAAAACCGGTGATCCTGGATTTGCATTTTTGCACGAGATGAACAAATACTATGCCTTATATCCTGAAAAAGAGATCATATCCACAAATCCATGCGGAGAGATAGGGCTTGCACCTTACGAAGCATGTAATCTTGGCTCAATCGATGTTGCAAAATTTGCTGATGAACATGGAAACTATGACTGGGAAGCTCTGGAAAAAACTGTAAGATTAGCCATACGATTTTTAGATAATGTAATTGATGTAAGTGTATTTCCGCTTGAGAAAATCACCAGGGCAGTGAGAGAAAGCAGGCGACTCGGTCTTGGAATTATGGGATTCGCTGATTTACTTTACAAATTAAACGTTCCTTATGATTCGGAAACCGGTAGAAAAATCGCCGCTGATCTTATGGGATTTATTGCTCTTCATGCTCATGACGAATCAAATAAACTCGGTCGTGATAAGGGAAGTTTTCCATTATTTGAAAAGAGTCGATATTATAGAGAAGACGAATTTATTCCATTTGCTATGGGAATGAGTAAATATGATGACGAAATCAAAAATATTATGAAAGAGTCTAAAAACGGAAAAAGAAATGTAGCTGTTTTAACTATAGCCCCCACAGGCTCCATTTCAAATATTGCAGATACAAGTAGCGGCCTTGAACCAAACTTTTTATTGGCATACATTAGATATATGAACAAACATGATGGCAGTAAAGAAGCGTTATTCTATGTAAACAAAATACTCGAAAAAAGGTTAGGAATTGAGTTGTTAAATAAGATAAAAAATCAGTTAATAGAAAAGGGTTCTTTACAAGGCATAGATATAATTCCCGATGAAATAAAACGAGTGTTTGTAACCGCTATGGATATTTCACCAATGGATCATCTTCTGATGCAAGATGCGTTTCAACGATACACAGATAACAATATATCAAAAACTATAAACATGCCATCATCATCTACAGAAGAAGATGTGTTAAACATCTATCTTGAAGCTTTCAAACTTAATGTAAGGGGTCTCACTATATATAGAGATGGTTCTTTACAAACCCAGGTACTTACATCTGCAAAGCATGTAAAAACAAAAGATGCACCAAAAGTTCAGTTCTTTCTCCTTGATGAAAAGCACAAATTAAGGCCGCGTCCAAGAAAAAACACATTAAGAAGTGTGACAAGAAAGTACAAGACAGAAAACGGAACAACATATATAACTGTATCCTTCGATGATAACGGCGAAGCCGTTGAAATTTTTCTTTCAAATGGCACAGAATTAGCAGAAGCAATAGGTCGTTTATCTTCAATAGCTCTAAGAGCAGGTGTCTCTGCAGAAGAAATTCTTGAACAATTGAAAAAAGTAAAAGGAACTTACTCCAACGGCCTTGCTTTAGAAATACAAAAGGCCATCAAGGATTTCGTAGAACTCTGGGGAGAATCAAAAATAGAAGACAGCGAGACTTTCACAATTGATGGTATTGCAAAAAGTGCCGAAGAGGTGGAAAAGTTTGTAATGGCAAATAATTTAGAATGGAATGAAGGATATTACATTGACGCCGACGGAAATGTTTACTGTCCTTCGTGTTTATCAAAAAACACTATTATTAAACAGGAAGGTTGTATGAGCTGTAAAAAATGCGGTTGGAGTAAATGCAGTTAAGCGTTAATCTTATTAAATTAGAAAAAGGCTCCCAGGCATATATGGGAGCCTTGCTTTTTATTAATATTAATCAGTACTTAAGTAAAAAAGACCTTTTTTAATTTGCTCAAAGAAATTCTGGGATCCACAAGAATACAGGGACCTGCTATACAGCCTCCGTCACATGCCATTCCTTCAAATATGTCGATTGTTAATTTTCCTGATTTCATCTCTTTAAAACCTTTAATACACTCTTCTATACCGCTCGCAGAAAACAAATTTAGATCTTGCTTTAATCTTTCCTTTGATAACTTTTTTATATAATACTCAACTGCCCCGGCCACACCACCGCTTGCGGCAAATTTCCATGCGTATGGAGTGGCTTCTTCAAGATTCTCTTCCTCCAGAAGCATAGGCTCTATACCAAAAGCAGCGAAAATGGCAACTGTCTCTTCGAAAGTCAGGACATAATCGGGAATATTATTATCTTCTGCCTCTTTCTTTTTGGCTATGCATGGCCCTATAAAAACTATTTTGTAATCGGGAAACTCTTTTCTCAACTTTTGGGCCAAAGCAACCATGGGAGAAGAAATAGGGGAAACATTTTCCAGAAAATCAGGGAATTTTTTCTCTACAAAATAAACAAATGCAGGACAACATGACGTTAGCATAAGTTGTTTTGTGTTGAGAAAATGTTCTGCTTCAGCTTCAGCTACCATATCCGCTCCCACAGCAACTTCAAAAACAAAAGAAAAGCCCAGGTTTTTCAGTGCTTTTCTAAATTGTTGAAGAGATACTTTACTTCCAAATTGTGTAATCGCAGATGGTGCATATATTGCTATTAGTTTTTCTTTGTTTAGAAGTTTATGAACCACCTGCATAATTTGCGAAGGAGTTTCTATAGCACCAAATGGACAGGCTACATAGCATGCTCCACACAGATAACATCTCTCTTTTACTATTTCCATGTGCCCCTCTTCCGAAAACAGAATTGCTTTAGAAAAACAAA
This sequence comes from Thermosipho ferrireducens, assembly GCF_017358165.1. Classification (NCBI taxonomy): domain Bacteria; kingdom Thermotogati; phylum Thermotogota; class Thermotogae; order Thermotogales; family Fervidobacteriaceae; genus Thermosipho; species Thermosipho ferrireducens. Next base: position 428,060 of record NZ_CP071446.1, read on the forward strand.
CAGATTCACAGGGACGTTCAAGCTTTATAATAGCATAATATGGACAGGCAGCGGCGCAAAGCCCACAATTTATACATTTACCATAATCTATATTTGCCCTATTGTTAACTATGGATATTGCATTTTTAGGACACACATTCACACACGAGTGAGCTACACAGTTTCTACAAAGATCAGTAACATAATATTTTCCTCCTGGACATTCACTGCACACTTCTCTTATAACTTCCACAAATTTTTCCTTTTCTAATAACTCAGACTCTCCACGTATTATATCTTCCAGAAAGGGAAGGATTTCGTACAATTCCATATCTTTCACCTTAGAGTAATCTAATCCAAGAGCAAACTTTATTTTTTCCTTTACAATTTCCCTTTCATAAAATTTTCTAATTTTATCAGAAAAATGATCATTATCAGGTATTATCATTTTAGGTAATCTCGGTAAAACCTCTTTCAATTTACCATTTTTATAGCTCCTTACAAGTTCCAGATATAATTTTCTTCTTATTTTCATAATATTATTTAAAACTAATTTTCTCAATTTTCTTCACCTCTTTCGAGTAACCCTACAATCACATTTCTCAGAACTTCAGGAGTTACTTTTTCATAATATTTGCCTTCTATTCTTACAATGGGTGATTCTTTGTCTTCACAACACACGCCAAAACACGGAAACAACTCTACAACAATTTTTTCTTTAAGCCATTCTGGAAAATTTTTCGTCGTTTCTACAAGTTCCTGAGCACCTAACATATGGCAACAACTTCCTACACAAATTTCTATTTTTAATTTTTTCATACCTCCCACTCCTTCACAGTTTATCTTTCGCTTTTCCAATCAACTCAATTATATCTCTTTTTTGTTCAAATATAACAATCCAACAAAACTTAAAGTATAATTAAGTCAGGATTTAATCTTTTTAGCCGGATTGCAAAAAATCGGTGATTGAAATGGTTTGCAGGGCCTGGAAGGGAATAATCAGAGGTTAACTTTCATAAGTGTCAGGTAAATCATTTTCAAAAAGTATGACATCGCCTGGTTTAACAAATGTTTTTAAAATATTAGAAACTTCTTCTAAATTTCTTACCACTTTTATCTTATCTCTGGAAAAACCTTCTAAAATTAACCCTTCATAAATTTTTTTCGTTCTACCTTCTCCCACCAAAAACACATAATCTGCTACTTTTGCTATTTCTTTACCTAATTTAACATGCTCCTCATCTTCTTTCTCTCCAAGCTCCACATACCCAGGAGTCACTATTATTTTTCTTCTATCATTATAGAGCTTTAAATAATCAAGAGCCATTCTTGAACCTTTCGGATTCGAATTAAACGTATCATCAATAACGGTTACCGTATCATCCCTTATAATTTGAAGCCTGTGATCTGGCAAGGTTAAAGTCTTTAATCTTTCTAAAACCTCATCCACAGGAACTTTCAACTCAAACGCCGTTGCAATTGCTAAAAGAATGTTTCTGATGTTTTCCAGACCATAGACAGGTGTCTCAACTTCCATTGAAAGTCCTGTTGTTGTTTTTAAAGTGAATTTTGAACCATTTTTATAGATATCTATATTCTCCGCTCTATATTGTGCTTCAACGTTTTCTATTCCTACTGATATTACCTTTTTACTTTTCATATCTTTGACTACCTTCATTATGTTCTCATCGTCTGCGTTGACTATCAACACTTTTCCAGAGTCTTTTAATTGTGCATACTCTGCAAAATTTTTCAAAATGTTTTCCATGCTTCCAAATTCCTCAAAATGCTGAATACCTATAGAAGTTATAACAGAAATATCTGGTTTTACAAGCTTTAATAATCTCTTATACCCTCCTTTTTCATTTTCAGCAAATTCTACAACAAATATTTCATGATTTTTATCCAGTTTCTCACGGATTGTTCTGGTTATTCCCATGGAAGTGTTGTAACTTTCAGGTGTCATAAGAGTACTATAATGTTCGCCCAAAAGGTGGTTAATAAAATACTTTGTGCTCGTTTTTCCATAACTTCCTGTAACAGCAACTGTTACAGGCCTTAAACTTTTAAACTTTCTCATACCATCCTTCAAATAATAGTTATTTATTGCTGTTTCCAGTGGAAGCATTAAAGCGTTTATTATCCAGAAATAAAACGAGTTAAAAATAACAACTCCCAAAAAAGGCAACTCTAAAAGTAAACTGTTTAAAACTACCACTCTTGAAAAAAGTACACCAAACAATACGTAAGATACTACCAGTAACCTTTTCAAACGTTTTGTATACACAAGAGGTTTTTTTTGTTTTCTAAAAAAGAATTTTCTAAAATCAATGTATATAGCAATAATCACTGCGGAGATAGCAATAAAAATTAGAGAATCAAAAAAGAATAAAATCATTCCAATAACCAAAAAAACATTTGACAAATATCTGTTCACATTCGCAATAGCCCATTTTATAAATTTTTTTCCAGAATATTCTTCAAGCTGAAGCATATGAAGAGAATAAAGAGAACGCAAAACAAAACTGAAACCAATCAAAAACAAAAAAATAAATCTAAACATGGTTATATACCTCACTTAAAAAAACTTTCAATTCCTCAAGAAAGCTTACCATATTTTCTAAATGCGGAAAATGTCCAGCATTTTTAAGGAGTACCAATTTAGAATTTTTGATTTTGTTATTAAATTCACTGCCTATTTCTGGCGGAACTACTGTATCATTTTCCCCCCAGAGAAGAAGCGTGGGAATATCTATTAAGCCAAGATTTCCACTTAAATCATCGTTCACAGACTTTACTAAAATTTTTCTCATAACGCCTGAAGCATTTTTATAATCCTGCGATCCAAAAAGCCGTCTTAATTTTTCAAGAAGCCTTCTTCTATAATTTTCAGGAAAAATATATAATATATTTTTTAAAGTTTTGTATGTTTTTTCTCGCACCTGTTTGCTTATATTTTTCTTCAACCGCAATCCAGCACTTGAAACCAGAATCAAACTACTTAGCCAATCCGGTTTCTCAAACGCTACCTCTAATGCTATTTTTCCCCCAAAAGAATGACCGACTAAAGTCACTTTACTCAGTCCCAACGCTTCAACAAAATTTATAATAGCCCTTGCATATTCTTTTGTACTCCATGGAATTTTCGGAGGTAAGCTCTGACCAAATCCCGGGAGGTCAATCAAGTACGATTTATATGGTAATTGCCGCGCAACTGGTAGAAAAGACTTTAAATCTCCTCCCCATCCGTGCAAAAAAACTATCTTTTCTCCTTCCCCTATTTCTTCATAATTTATAGAAACATCCGAAAAATTTATAATCACTTTCCCACCCTCAAGGAAAGTACATTCGTTTCTACAGAAAATACTTTCCTGTTTTTGTCTTTGTGTACACTTTCAGCTATAGAAATCATGTTATCTATGACCTGAGAAAATGTCAATCCAGAAGCCTGCCATAGGTAATATGCAAACGCTCCAGGAATGGTATTAACCTCACTGACGTAAACTTCTTCATTCTTTACTAAAAAATCTATTCTTATATTTCCATAGCACTCCAGCACCTTAAAAGTGCTTATAGCTACATTCTTTAACATTTGTTCTAATTTTTTATTCAAATTAGCCGGGATTTTATGATTAGAAAATTTTCCATCTTTTCCTTTTGAAAGATATTTTTCATTGTAATCGAAAAAATCTCTTTTTCTCAAAATCTCCTCAAATACTGAAACTATAGGTTCTCTATATCCCATAACCGCACAGTTTATTTCTCGAGCATTTTCCACCGCTTTTTCTACAATAACTTTGTGCCCGAAAAGCAATGCTGTTTCAATTGCTTCAAAAAGTTCTTCCCGGGTCTTTGCTTTATTTATCCCTATACTTGAACCAAGCAACGCGGGCTTTATATACAACGGAAAACCTAACTCTTCTTCACATTTTTTTACAAATTCATCCTTATTTTTTCTCCACTCATGATCTGTAATATGTAAAAAATCAACAACAGGTATATTGTTGCTACGCAATACAATCTTTGAAATGACTTTATCCATCCCCACTGTAGAACCCAGAATTCCAGAACCGGTATACGGAACATTAAAGACCTCACACAAACCTTGTAAAGAACCATCTTCTCCATATGTACCATGAGTTGCAAGTATACATACATCTATTAAAAATTTTTTCAAAGGTGTTTTTACAATAAGTTTTCCATTCAGGCCATTCAACGCTTTTATAGGTGTTGCCTTTTTTTCAAGTTTTAACGTATCTTTAAAATTATCTATTTTTTCAAGACATTTTCCCGTATACCATTGACCATCTTTAGAAATATAAATAGGAATAACATTGTACTTTTCTCTATCAATCGCAGATAAAACCTGATGAGCTGTTATAATAGATATTTCATGCTCTACAGAACGAGAGCCAAAAATCACCGCAATATTTTTTTTCATAAACTACCTCCACTATAAAAAATTCAATGTAATTATACCAAATAAAAATCTGGAAATGAAGAAGGAAAATTAGCGAGGATTGCAAAATAAGATCCCTCGTCATTTCATTCCTCGGGATGACAGGAAAAGGGGTGTCATTCCGAACCCGAAGGTGAGGAATCTTTTATTTAGCGAGGTTGGCGAGATTAGCCTCCCATTCATGTCATTCCGAGGAGCGTATGCGACGAGGAATCTTGTAAGTATTTTATGTGATATAATCTAACTGAATTACACATGTTAGTAAGAAAGTCTAAATTATCAGTGTTGTTGGCTAATATCTTGCTAATGAAATTTTTTGAGGTGAGACAATGACTTCTGTTAGTAAGGTTCATATAGAAAAGCAAAAACTTGAAAAAATAATGGAAATTTTAAAGAAAAATGGTGCAAAAAAAATAGCAATATTTGGTTCTCGAGTTAGAAATGATTGGAAAAACGATAGTGACATAGATATTCTTGTAGAATTTTCCAAGAAACCAAGTCTTCTTGAAATTGCAGGCATAAAACTCGAAATAGAGGATAATATAGGAGAAAAAGTAGATTTGATTACTTTCGATGGTCTGGATGATTACATCAAAGAAAAGGTTTTGAACTCAATGGTGGTGGTATACAATGAAAGATGACGTAGTGTATCTTAAACATATTCTTGATTCAATGGATGCTATTCTTAATTTTGTACGCGGAAAAACGTACAATGAATTCGTTAAAAATCGTATGATGTGGTCAGCTGTTATCAGGGAAATAGAAGTCGTAGGTGAAGCAACTAAAAACCTCTCATATAAATTCAGGGAAAAGTATCCAGAAATTCCTTGGAGAAAAATGGCTGGTATGAGAGATGTTTTGATCCACGGGTATTTTAAAACTGATTTAGAAGCTGTGTGGAAAACTGCTGTTGAAGACATTCCAAATTTAAAATCTAAGATAGAAAAAATTATAAAAGATTTTTAAAAAGAACAGCAAAAGTTTAATTTTTCCTCATTCCAAGGAGTAACGTGACGAAGAATCTTGTAATTAGCGAGATTGGCGAGGTTAGCAAGATTGGTATCCCCGAAATGTGTCATTCCGAGGAGCACACGCGACAAGGAATCTTGATTGACTTTCGAAAGGATAAGATCCTTCGTCGCTGACGCTCCTCAGGATGACAATAAAGAGGGATTGTGGGATGACTTCCTTTTTTGTCATTCCGAACCCGAAGGGTGAGGAATCTTTTATTTGGCAAGAGTTAGCAAAGTCTATCCTAAGGAGTGAAACAACGAAGGATTTTGGGAGTTTGGTGAAAAAACAAGATTCCTCACATGCGTTCGGAATGACAATAAGGAATAAGATCCTTTGCTGCGCTCAGGACGACAAAGAACAGCGAGAGTTGGCGAGTGTTAGCGAGGTTAGCAATGTATAACAACTTATTGTTTTTTATATAATAAGATAGGGGGACAATAAGAATCCCCCATCATGCGTAATCTTTAATACAAAAATCTTAGCAGTATCATATCACACCGTTTTTTCAGGACATAATTGAAAGATATTTTAAACTATCATCTGGAAACATTGTAACAACTCTTTCAAGATTATACTTTTCTTTTATTTTCACAGCAGCAACTGCGTTTGCAGCTGAAGAAATTCCAACAGAAAATCCTGCTTTTTTTGATAAATATTCCATCATTTGAATAGCTTCTTCATCTGAAACTTGAACTACCTCATCTATAACACTGATATCCAATATCTTGGGGATAAATCCTGCGCCAATTCCCTGAATTTTATGTTTCCCTGGTTTACCCCCTGATAAAACAGGAGAATTTGAAGGTTCAACAGCTACTATTTTAACTTTCTCACCGAAAAATTTTTTCAAAACATGCCCCACACCGCTTATCGTACCACCAGTTCCAACACCAGCAACAAACGCATCAATATCAAACGCCATCTGCGCTAACAATTCCGGACCTGTTGTAAATTCATGACTCAATACATTATTAAAATTTTCAAATTGGTTTGGCATAAAAGCATTTAATTCTTGAACTATTTCTTTTGCTTTCTCTATAGCTCCTTTCATTCCCTTATCTCCGGAAGTTAAAACTACTTCTGCACCAAAAGATTTCATAAGTTCTATTCTTTCTTTTGTCATTGTTTCAGGCATTGTTAATATCACCCGAAGCCCGTATCTTTTTCCTATCCATGCAAGTGCTATTCCAGTATTTCCACTGGTTGGCTCTACAATAATCTTCGAAGAAAGTAAATTATCTCTCATAGCGGCCCTTAGCATAAAATACGCCGGCCTATCTTTCACACTTCCTCCAGGATTGTTTCTTTCAAGTTTTGCGTATATCCCTAACTTTTCCACGTAAACTGTCGGTGTATTTCCTATCATAAAAGTAACCCTCCTTAAACTATCCATTCTATATATTCTGGTATTTCCTGTACATTTGTCCACCCAACAATTTTTGCTGGTATTCCAGCAACTTTAACATTGGAAGGTACACTGCTTAATACCACTGAATTTGCACCTATTTGAACATTATCGCCTATTTTAATTGGTCCAAGAACAGACGCTCCACAGCCTATTAAAACATTCCTCCCAATATCTGGATGTCTTTTACCCTTTTGAATATTTCTCGAGCCAAGTGTGACACCATGATAGATTAATGTTCCTTTTCCTATGGTAACAGTAGAACCAATAACAGTTCCTATTCCATGATCAATAACCACACCAGGTTCTATAATAGCCCCAGGGTGTATATCAACAGAATAAAATATCCGGGATAAATAATAAAAGAAATAGGAAATAAATTTTAAGTCATGCCTGTAAAATAGGTGGGAAATTCTGTACAATTGAAGAGCCTGAAAACCTCCGTGAAAGAAAAGCTGCCATTTTGATTCAAGAGAAGGGTCTTTTTTTAAATACTCCTTTATATCTTCTTCTCTTATCTTTTTTAAATTTCTCAATTCTCTCAGGAAACTTCGCACCCCATAAAAATCACCTCTTTATGTGATTAGGTTATCCTAACTAAATATAACACGCTTTACTTGCTTTGGCAACAAAAAATAAAGTAAATTTATTGTAACACATAAAAAACATCTCTACTTAGAATAAAATTTAAATAAAAAAGAAGCCGAAAAAATTCGGCTTCTTAAACTTAAAACAAAACAATGGGCCTGATTTATGTGAACCAAGAAAATTTTTATATTTTTGTCCAGAGTTTTACTCTCACACATCAACAAAAAAGGCGAGGGAAAAGTCCCCGCCGAAAAGATTAATGACAGCAACCACCGCCGCTATGTTTCTTGTGTTTCTCGTGCTTGGAATGTTCTCCATGATGTCCTGAGTGTCCATGACCTTCCATTTCCATTTCTTTTATTTCTTTTACCTCATAACCTGCTTCTTCCACTGCTTTTTCAATCATACTGTTTTCTATACCTTCACCTTCTATAATCGCTTTACCTACTTCTACTTCAAGAAGCTTAACACCTGGCAATTTCATTAACTCTTCCTTTACGTGCATTATACAGTGTTCACATGTCATCCCTTCAATAGTTACTACCTTTTTCATAATATAACCTCCCTCATTTTGATGGTTTAAATGTTTTTAGCCTTAATGCATTCATTAACACAGATACCGAACTAAATGCCATAGCTGCAGCCGCTATCATTGGATTCAATAATGGTCCTCCAAAAATGTACAGTAACCCAGCAGCTATTGGTATACCGGCAGTGTTGTATGCAAAAGCCCAGAACAAGTTCTCTTTAATATTTCTTATTGTAGCCTTACTCAACTGTATCGCTGTAACAACATCTTCTAAATCACTCTTCATGAGCACTATATCTGCTGATTCAATAGCCACATCTGTACCGGATCCTATAGCGATTCCCACGTCTGCCTGTGCAAGAGCCGGAGCATCGTTTATACCATCACCTACCATGGCTACAACTTCTCCATTTTCCTGTAATTTCTTAACTTCGTTTGCTTTGTCCTGTGGTAAAACCTCAGCTAAAACTATATCTATACCAACCTGTCTTGCTATAGCTTCCGCTGTTCTTCTATTATCTCCTGTAATCATCGCAACCTTTATACCCATTTTGTGAAGCTTTCTTATTGCGCTTGCACTTGATGGTTTTACAGTATCAGCAACAGCTATAATTCCTTCGAGTTTTCCGTTAATTGCTATATACATAGGAGTTTTACCTTCGTTAGCAAGCTTATTAGCTTCATCAACCAATGTTATTTCTATATTTTTATCTTTCATCAATTTTAAATTTCCCAGATAGATATCCATATCTTCTATGGTTACTTCTATACCGTGCCCTGGAATCGCCATAAACTTATCTATCTTTTTCAATTCCAGATTCTTCTCTTCAGCGGCTTTTACAATAGCTTCTCCAAGTGGGTGTTCTGAACCCTTTTCAGCTGAAGCTGCGATGCTTAATAGCTCATCTTTAGAATAATTACCCTTTGTGAATATATCTGTAACCTTAGGCTTACCTTCAGTAATTGTACCTGTTTTATCAAAGACTATCGTTTTTATTTTATGAGTCATTTCCAACGGCTCGCCACCCTTTATTAAGACACCGTACTCTGCTCCCTTACCTGTTCCTACCATTATCGCAGTAGGAGTTGCCAGACCAAGAGCACATGGACATGCTATAACCAGAACTGAGATAAATATTGTTAACGCAAATACTGGACTTGCACCTGTAATGTACCATAATATAGCAGCTACTATCGCAATTACTATTACTGTTGGTACGAAATATCCTGAAATCACATCTGCTAATTTCGCTATAGGAGCTTTAGAGGTTTGAGCTTCCTCCACTAATTTTATTATTTGAGCAAGTGCTGTATCTTTACCCACTTTTGTAGCTTTAAATACTATGGTTCCATTCTTGTTTATTGAACCTCCTATTACCTTATCACCAACATTTTTTTCTACAGGGATACTCTCTCCTGTTAACATTGACTCATCTACAGAAGTCCGTCCCTCTATAATAACTCCATCAACAGGGATTTTTTCACCTGGTTTTACTATAATCAAATCTCCAACTTCAACTTCATCAACGGGGATTTCTATCTCTTCTCCATCCTGCAAAATTAACGCTGTTTTAGGTTGCAATCCCATAAGTTTTTTAATAGCTTCTGAGGTTTTCCCTTTGGTGACACTTTCAAGATATTTTCCAAGTAAAATAAGCGTTATGATAACACCTGCTGTTTCAAAGTACAAATCGTTTGTATATTCTGTCTTACCAAAATAAATTGCCACTGTTCCATACAATCCATACAAAATCGCTGCCGCTGTACCTATAGCTATTAGAGAATCCATATTTGGACTACGTTTTATGAGATTTTTAAAACCTACAGTATAAAATTTGTATCCTGCAATTGCTATAGGAATAGTAAGCAAAAGCTGGATTAATGCAAAATTAAATGGATGTATTTCTGGATTTATAAAAGTTGGTAAATCCACACCCAGAATGTGTCCCATAGCTATATAAAGTAACGGTACAGAGAATATGGCCGAAACCACAAATTTTCTCCAGAGAATTCGCATTTCTCTTTGTCTTCTCTCTTTTTCTACATCATATTGATCTTTCGCATCAATCTCAAGAGGTTTATATCCTGCATTTTCTATGGCCTTTTTAATAGCTGAAACCCTTACTTTGGAAGGATCATAAGTTACCAGCGCTTTTTCCGTGGCAAAATTCACATCCACTTTTTCTATACCTTCAAGTTTTTGAATCTCTTTTGTTATCCTCGCCGCACATGAAGCACATGTCATTCCTGAAATTGGTATGGTAACCGTCTTGGCCGATTTTTCAAACTCCAGATCATACCCTGCATCTTTTACCACTTTCTTAATATCTTCCACTTTAACTTTTTCCGGATCAAATTTTAAAAAAAGCTTTTCTGTAGCAAAGTTTACATTAACCTTTTCCACTCCTTCCAGTTTCGCAACTCTTTTTTCAATGGTGCGCGCACATGATGCACACGTCATTCCAATAACACTCATTTCTTTTTCTACCGTATTTTGTTCTTTTTTTTCAGCTAAAATTTCCTTTTCTGGCATACACTCTCCTCCTTTCCTATCCCCCATATGGGGGGATACACTTCTATTATAACCCCCATGTGTTAATTAACAATTAACAATTGTTTTTGACTGTGTAAATTAATTGATAACATTTCCTGATAAATAATATCTATTTAAGAGGACGATTCTGTTCCAACTCTCGCAAGATCCTTCGTCGTTTCACTCTTCAGGACAGGCCTTGCTAACCTCGCTAAATACAAGATTCCTCACCCTTCGGGTTCGGAATGACATAAGTGAGGGTAAGATTTCTCGCCTTCTCGCTCCCCGGAATGACATAAAAAGAGAGTGTCATCCCGAACGAATGTGAGGGATCTTGTTTTTTTACTAACCTCGCCAATCTCGCCAACCTCGCTAACTCTTGCTAATCTCACCAACCTTGCTAACACTCGTTAAATCAAGATTCCTCACCCTTCAGGTTCGGAATGACATGGGCGGTGGATTCCTCCTCGCTCCCGCTCCTCGGAATGACACAGGTGGGGGATTCTTCGTCACTACGCTCCTTGGAATGAGCTACTCTTTTTTGTCATCCCGAGGAATGAAATGACGAGGGATCTTATTTTACAATCCTCGCTAACTCTCGCTAATAATGTATATGTTAATTGTTAAAAACATTTTTATGCTATAATATTTCAGAAAGGAGGAGTCACTTTGCAAAATAAAACGTTGTTTTATATTCTAATGATATTTGTTATTGTATTTTTGATAATCGATGTTATTTCAATTTTTAACAGAAAGCCTTCTTTCCAGGTTGTTTCTTATTTTACAAAAATTGAAACAGACTATTCTGAAAACGCAACTTTAACAACCACAGCCAATCTTTTATTTAAAGATGAAAAAAGTATGAAAAGTTATATTTCAAATTATCAGTTAGCCGCTTCAAATACTTTTATAGATTATTTCAACAAAATATCAAAAGAAATAGGTAAAACCTTAAAAGTTATTGATTACAAAAATAGCATAAATGAGCGAGCAGGTATTTTAGAGATTGAAGAAGTGGCATATATAAACAATCTTGTCACAAAAAAAGGTACTTTTTTTGAACTTGGTATGGGCGCACTTAAATTGAACGCTGCTGAAAATTCTGAATTCGCAATTTACCTGCCAGAAAATGCTACTGTTGTTTTAATAGATCCCACTCCAACTTCAATCATGAAAAATAAGATTACCTGGAAAGGAACCGCCCTGAATAGATTTCCAACTATAAGGTACAGGAGAGCTGAATAGGATGGGTGTGCTCGAATGGTTGGTGCTTTTCGGCACCATAGGCGCTTTGTCTTTTTCCTGGGGAATATATATACTGGAATCTTTTTATAAGAAAAGTGGTTCACAAGAGCTAAAAAAGGAAGAAGAAAGATTATTAGACCTTATGGGAAAGGTAAGAATTTTTGTTGATTCAAAAATTGAATTGCTGGACGCAAAATTAGAAGAAGTAAACAAAGTAACTGAGAAATTAAACGATATGTATTCAAAACTCATGCTCCAATCAGTGGAAATAGAAAAGTTAAAGGAAGAAATAAACTTTAAAAATCGGCAGTTTGGTGATATTTCTCAGGAACCCCAAAAAGATACCCAGGCAGTTAAAGCTGATCTTACAAACGAATTTGAAAGAAAAGCTTCAGAAAAACCAGCGTCAGAAACGAAAAAAGAAAAAAGTATTGAAGAGCAAATAATTGAAATGTTTTATAATGGAGTTTCCGAAGTGGATATTGCTAAAAAGTTTAACATGGGAATAGGTGAAGTTCGGTTAATTATTGATCTTATGAGTAGGTCAAAGGGGTGAAAAAGATGAGAGGTGAACACCCTTATGTAAGATGGGCAATTGAAGTCATTGAAACTTACATAAAGACCAAAAAAATTTTAGACCCTGATCCAGACAGGTTACCGAAAGAGCTTTTTGAAAAAAAGGCTGGTTGTTTTGTAACTCTTCACACTTTTAACGGCGCCCTTCGAGGATGTATTGGTACATATGAGGCCACTCAAGAAAACTTAGCTCTTGAAATTAGAAACAATGCTATAGCATCTGCTACAAGAGATCCGCGTTTTCCACCTGTTACAGAAGATGAACTTGGCACAATAAAAGTCAATGTTGATGTTCTTAGTGAAATTGAACCGGTAAAACAAATTGACGAACTCGATCCAAAAAAATTTGGTATTATCGTTGCAAAAGGCTGGCAACGTGGGCTTTTATTGCCAGATATTGAAGGTGTAAACACAGTAGAAGAGCAAATTCGAATAGCCAAATTAAAAGCTGGTATTTTTGACGAAAACTATACCTTATATAAATTCACTGTGGAAAGATACGAATAACCTAACCATTTCTCTCTATTTCTTTCAAGCGCTGCAACAACACCGAAGGAATATTTGTTGAAACATTGTTCCATATTTCTTCCACTTCTTTTTCATACTTTATAAAAATTTCCAGAACTTTGGGGTTGAAATGCTCCGGTTTTGTTCTCTCGTCGCCTTCTGTCAATATTTTCAAAGCTTTTTCATGCGAAAAAGCTGATTTATAAGGTCTTTCAGAACGTAAAGCATCGTAAACATCTACAAGAGTTACAATGGCCGCCTCAATTGGTATTTCTTCACATTTTAATCCGTAAGGATAGCCCGAACCGTCACACTTTTCATGATGATAAAGTGCTATGTTTCTTGCTATTTTAAAACGCTCTTTGTTCCCAATCAAAGCCGCACCATAAATTGTGTGCTTTTTCATTTCTTCAAATTCCTCTTCAGTTAACTTCCCAGGTTTTAACAGAATTTCCTTTGGAATCATTAACTTTCCTATATCATGAAGTGGTGCATAATACCTTATTTTGTAGACCATTTCTTCACTTAATCCGAGTTTTTTCGCAATAAAAGCCGATAAAATTCCAACTCGCTCTATATGATTGCCTGTATTTTCATCATAACCTTCTGCTATTGTAGCAAGCTGAGTACTAAATTCTAAATAAGAATCCTCTAATTCGTTATTTAACTTTTCAAGCTCTCTATAACTTTCTTCAAGATCTTCATTCATTGCACGAATTTCCTGAAAGGATGCCGAAATTTCTTCAGCCATTTCTTTATATTCTTTCAATAAATTATTTACTTCTTCTATACCACACGTTGCAAAATCTCTGTCCAATTGAAACTCTTTTGTTTTTCTGAAATCCCTCATATTTTTTATAAGTTGCTCGAAAGGTTTAGATACTTCTTTTGCAACTTTCCTGGAATTCCTCAACATTATAAATATAACCAGTCCCAGAACACCGAAAAAACTACCTATTCCCAGATAAGCAAATGAGTATAAAGGAGAAACATCTAATTTTATGATTATACCTACAGGCTCAAATTTTTCTATATCTGTTTCGTATCCCCAGGAATGATATATAGAATAAATTTTTCCATTTTTAACTGTTATCGGCTCCTTGCTCCCAAATGCTTTAATGAGATACTCTTTATCTTTAGAGCCAACTTCTCCCAACCCCGGTATTATGGGCTTTAACTCATGAGTACAAACTGTTATTGTTTTTACAAAACGCGCCTTACTTTTTATATTCGAAAGGTCCTTAAATAACAAAGCTATTTTCTGCATTCCCTGGGAAAACGTAGAAATATAAACTCTATCATCCACACGAATATAAACTGTTTTCATAAATACACCACTCTCAAATTTCCTGAGTATGAAATAATCAACGCTTTTCTCAAGTTTTTTCTGAATATATTTATCTAATTTACTATAAGGAATAAAATTAAATAAAACTCTTTTATAGCGTTCGCTTTCAAATGCAAAAAATCTACTTATTATATTATCAGCATTTTCCTTATTCGCCTGTATTTTTTCCATTGTTTCTTGAAGTTGCTCATAAAATCTGGCTTCTATATCTCCCAGAGACCTCTGAAGGGTATTTAACGTTGATTGAACAATGTTTATTGCGTTTTTCTCAAATTCTCTATTGACCACGTTATACGCTTGCAAACTAAACACAATCGCTACAATAAAAAGCACTAACATTCCAGACATAACCACATATAGCATTTTTCTCCATAATAATCTTTCAAGCTTCAATCAAAATTCCCTCCTCTCATTTCAAACAGTTTAATTTGCCCCTCAGGAATTTTTCTTTTTCTCTTTATCTTTTTTAATTGTCCTTCTTTAACTATTCGTATTTTCTTTTCCAGATCACTTTTTTCCACAATAATATCAAGTATCTCTCTGGCTCGCTCTACAACTCCCTCCGGAACACCTGCTATAGCAGCTACTTCAACTCCATAACTTTTGTCAGCCACTCCTTCAACAACTTTATGAACAAAAACAACACCACTTCTGGTTTCTTCAACCTCTATAGTTAAATTTCTTATCCCATTATATACGTCTGCCAGTTCAGTAAGTTCAGTAAAATGAGTAGCAAACATAGTTTTACATTTTAAATCGCTGTATATATATTCGCTCATGGCCCATGCTATACTTATTCCATCAAACGTACTTGTTCCGCGACCAACTTCATCAAGAAGAACCAGACTGTTTTCTGTTGCTTTTGAAAGAATTAACGCAACTTCACTCATTTCCACAAGAAATGTACTTTTACCTGTTGATATATCGTCCCTTGCCCCCATTCTCGTGAAAATCCGATCAAAAACAGGAAGGGTTGCGTATTCCGCAGGGACATACGATCCCATCTGAGCCATAACAGCGATTAATCCGACCTGTCTTATATAAGTACTTTTCCCACTCATGTTTGGCCCGGTAATTATATACATTCGAATATTTCTATCCATATACGTATCATTGGGAACAAATTCTGATAAAAATCTTTCTACAACAGCGTGTCTGCCGTTTTTTATCACTAATTTATCTTTTGAAAATTCAGGTTTTACATACCCATAAACGTGTGCATCATAAGCAAAAGTACTTAATACATCTATTTCAGATAAGATTTTTGCTACCCTTTTTATATTATCTAAGTATTCTGATACCTTCTCACATAACTCTTCAAATAATTTTTTCTCAATTACTTCGATCTTTTCTTTTGCAGAAAGAATTTTATCTTCAAATTCTTTGAGCTCAGGTGTTATATAACGTTCAGAATTAACAAGTGTTTGTCTTCGCGTGTAATAATCAGGAACAAAATTCACCTGCCCTTTTGGAACTTCTATATAATATCCAAAAACCTGGTTGTAGCCAACCTTCAATTTTTGAATTCCGGTTCTTTCTCTTTCCCGGCGCGCAAATTCCTCCATTTTTTCCTTCGAATGAAGCAAAAGACTTCTATACTCATCAAGTTCCATAGAATACCCTTCTTTTATTACATTTCCATCACCTGGTGCAGCTGATGGTTCATCCTTTATAGCTTTATCTATTAACTCCCTCAATTCTGGAAAATCGTTAAGTTCATCGGAAATGGGCTCTAATACTTCATTTGTTTTTAAGGCAGAAATAATCTCAGGAATAATTTCGAGCGTATTTTTTAAAGAAACAAGATCTTTTGGAGTAGCTTTTCTATAAGAAAGTCTGGTGGCAATCCTTTCAAGGTCAAAAACGCCATTTAAATATTCTCTCACCTCATTCATAAGAATTCTGTCAGCATAAAAAGCCTCAACAGCCTTTTGTCTTAAGTGGATTTCTTCCAAATCTTTAAGAGGTTGTAAAATCCACTTTTTTAGTGTTCTTGCACCCATTGAAGTTTTAGTTTTATTCAATATATCGTATAAATTCTTTCCGCGTTCTCCAGGAACAAGTGAAAGATTTTCAACTGTTCTGGAATCAAGGATCATCCACTTATTTTCGGTTAAAAACTTTGGCATAGAAAGTTTTATCGACGACATTAGAGTGTATTCCAGATATTTTAAAGTTGCACCAAGTACTTTCACTGCTTCTCCAAGCTCCATATGTTCAAGTGAAATCACATCATAGGTTTCTTTTATTTTTTCTTTTGCATCTTCAAAATACCAGTCGTCCAATTTTTCAATGAATATTTTTGGAAGCTTATCTTTTATAAATTCAGCGATTTCTGGTTTACTTAAAATTTGAGATACAGATGAAACTTTTACAAAGTCAATTAAATCTTCTATTTTCTCAAACGTTTTTATTAAAACCTCACCAGTTGACACATCCACAAGCACCGTTTGAAATGTTTCTTCTGCATTGTCAACTGTCATAAGATAATTATTATCCTGGGAAAGCATCTCATCTTCTATAAGTGTACCTGGTGTTATTACGCGTGTTACTTCCCGTCGTACTATTCCTTTAGCCTGTGAAGGATCTTCCATCTGCTCACAAATTGCTACTTTATAACCACTATCTATTAGCTTTTTCAAATAATTATCAAGTGCATGATGAGGTATCCCTGCCATTGGAGCATCCTGTCTTCTGGTAAGAACTATATTCAAAACTTTAGAAATTATTTTAGCATCTTCAAAAAATGCTTCATAAAAATCTCCTAAACGAAACAAAAGTATTGCATCTGAATAATTTCTTTTAATATCCATATACTGTTTCATCATAGGTGTTAACTTATTAGGTTTTTTCAACCCTGCCACCCTTCCTTTTTTCAAAATTCAACTCAGCAATAGATTTTTGCAAGTAAAGTGGGTTCAGCTTTTCAACAAAATTTTGATTTTTTATTTCATCTTCTACGATGTTTAACATCCTCAACGGGTCAGGAAATGAAAGAAATTCCTCTGCCTTTTCATATTCAAAAAGAAGGTCTGCGCCATCTCCAACCACAATAGCATCTTTCAAGAAACTCACTTTTCGTTTAAATCCTTCTATAGTTTCGATAAATGGTGATATTATCTCATCAAGGTTTTCATCGTAAACTGCCCCATACAAATACCCCTGCCGTGCTTTCCTTGCAACAACTATATTTTTAGAACAATACATTAAATTTGCGGCTATCAATTTTGTAGAAGGTACACTAACTATTTTCTTTTCCACAGCCAATCCCAACGCTAAAGATATTCCAACCCTCAACCCCGTTAAACTTCCTGGACCTATTCCAACTCCTATAACATCAAGCGTTGAAAAATTAACACCTATTTCCTTTAAATATTTTGCTAAAATTCCTATATTTCTCCCATGTTTATCCTTTCCCTCAAATGTTACAGAAACTACATTTGTTTCATTTTTGTATGCTATAGATATTCGCTTAGTCGAAGTATCCAACGCCAAAATATTCATAAATAATTCGTGCTAAAAGCACTTACCTCCCTTCAAATCATTAAAACTCCTTTGTTTTTATTTTACCACAAGAAACTTAAAGGATTCTTTGAAAATATAAGGAATGCAAAAACATGGCAGGAAAATCCATCATGAGATTCCGACTAAAATAGAAAAATATCCTGGTTTTTCATTAATAACGACTACTTTATATTTTTTCAGAAGTTTTTTCCATACTGGAAATCCCCAGCATAAACATAAATATCCCAACGTAAACAAATATATCCCCTATACTAATAATGAAACTTTCATTCCATGGAAGATAAACAGGAATCCAATCTCCCAATAAAAGCTTTATATCAAACTTATCCACCACTGTGTGGCGTACCCCTACTCTTAATCCCATCTGTTCCACCAATGACTTTAATGCGGGCATCTTCCATCCAAAAATCATCATTACAAAAGAATTTAAAAGGGTACCTATTGCCATAAATTTAAATCCTGGAATATGTTTATTCAGAATTAAAAGAGTTATTAACATGGCAAATGATAAGGGCATTAATACCCCTCGAAAGTAGGGAAGTAATTGAAGAATAAATGGAATAGGAAACAGGTATATATACCTATAAGTTCTTTCGACTACGTATTTTATTCGTTTCGTAATTAGAGAAACTATTAAAGCTGCCACAAACACATAAATAATCACACTTTCCCCTCCCCGTGAAGTTCTAAAAACAATTCAACTAAAGAAGGATCAAAAATTACTCCTGAATTTTCTTTCAGAAATTCTATTGCTTGTTCTTTTGTTAAAGCCGCCCTGTACGGTCTATCACTTGTTAGTGCGTCAAAAACATCCGCTAATGTAATCATTCTTGATTCAAGTGGTATTTCATCACCTTTTAAACCATCTGGATATCCTTCTCCATCCCATCTTTCGTGATGGTGTTTAACCCACACAGCTACCGTATTTTTAAATTCATTTACCTCCTTAAGAATTTCATACCCTTTTCTGGAATGCTCCTTCATTATTTCATATTCTTCCTTGGACAACTTCCCTGTTTTAATTAACACATTATCTGGTATACCAATTTTTCCAACATCATGTAAAAGTGACGCTTTTTTCAACCAATCAATATACTTTTTTGAAAAACCACACTTTGTAGCCAGTTTATCTACCAAATCGGCTACTCTTTCTCCATGTCCTGCTGTGTATGGATCCTTTTCCTCCAGACTTTTTGTTAAAGCTATCAACAAATCAAACTTAGCCTCTCTATATCTTGCTGCATAATAATTCCCCACCTGAATACTAATAATGGTAATAAGGGAAAGAGGAATCGCAACAATCCCCACAGTTTTATAAAGGAGAAAAATTATGAAAGTATTCAGAGAATTGGACAGAAGGTTGAAAACCCTGCTTCCGCCAAACAAAAACGTCAACGTTTCCCGACTGAGTTCACCATACATAGACAATAAAAAGAGTACTATAAAACTTAAATTCACCAGAAAATAGACAAAAGCCACTAACGATAAAAGAAACGATAAATAAATCGGATTATTTGAAGGTGTTACTGAAAAAATTTTATGAGACAACAGAGAACTTAAAAACGCAGTTAACCCTATCTGGGAAACATTAAACAAAAAATTCCAGTAGTCAGAACTAAAAAGAACCTTAAATCTTAAAACCAAAAAACCCAGAAAAGGGATAAGCATTGCCTGATGCGGCATAAGCGCAGTTCCAGCAATTATATTAATAATCATACCCGTGGTTACATATAATTCTGCACCTTTAAAGCCCGATTTAACAATAAACGATTGAATTCTAACAGATAACAACTCAAAAAACACAAAAAAGCTCAAAAAAATTAAAAAATTCTTATCAAAAAGATCCATGCCATATTTACGGCTATACAAAACAAAAAGGACCATATAAATGGTCCACAAAAGTAATGAATAAGTTTTTTCGCTTCTAAATTCTTTTAAAACCTTTGAAAACTGTTTCAATTATTACACCACCTATGAATGCTCGTATTTAATTTCTATATTTCTACAATAAATTATAACATAAAGCCACTTAAATTTTTTAAGCTGAGACTTAATAACCGATTTCAATCATCCTTTCTTAATTGGCCACAATTCAAGATTTCCCACAGCTGCTATAACCAATGGAAGTGTCATCAAAACCACAACTACTACCTTTCTCCAGATTTTTTTCATAATTCCCCCTCCTTTGTTTTAGAATTGTCAACACAACATTTAGACAATATTCATCTACATTAATTGATTTTAATAAACTTTCATAAATCGTCAAGACTTTTATGGAACGTTCCAATTTTTTTATTCTTTTGTGTATAATTATTATATATACATCCTGACATTTCCTAAAATAAAATCCGCGGATTTTTTCCCGCGGATTTTATTAAATCTAACCTTAATTACACATTTTCATACTTTTTTCTTTCCCATTCTGTCACATATATTGAATAGCTTTTCCATTCTTTCCACTTAAGCTCCATGAATTTTTCGTATATATGATCTCCCAGCACCTCTTTAATCAATGGATCCTTTTCTGCTTCTATTAGAGCTTCTTCGAGAGTCTTTGGTAGAGTAGTTATTCCTAATCCTTCTCTCTCTTCTTCATTCATACTGTATATATTCTTTTCAACAGGTTCTGGAGGTTGTATTTTATTTTTTACTCCATCCAATCCTGCGGCTACTAAAACAGCAAAAGCTAAATATGGATTACACGATGGATCTGGAGCTCTATACTCTAACCTTGTTCCCATACCACGTGCCATAGGAACTCTTATCAATGCAGAACGATTTCCAAGAGACCAGGCTACATTTACTGGTGCCTCATATCCTGGTACAAGTCTTTTATAACTATTCACTGTTGGATTGGTTACGGCAGTTATTGCTCTGGCATGTTTTAATACACCACCTACAAAGTATCTCATATTTTCAGAGATATCACCGGTTTTTTCATCATAAAATCCATTGGAACTTCCATCCTTAGAAAGCAGGCTCAAATGAACGTGCATTCCACTTCCATTAACTCCAAAAAATGGTTTTGGCATAAAAGTTGCATGTAAATTATTTTTTATAGCAAGAGTTTTTATAACCAATTTAACTGTTTGCACAGCGTCTGCAGAATTTAATGCATCTGCGTATCTGAAGTCGACCTCGTGTTGAGAAGGAGCAACTTCATGATGAGTAGCTTCAACGTCAATCCCCATTTCCTCGATCATAACAGCAACTTCACTTCTAAGATGCTCGGCAATGTCTACTGGCAGAAGATCAAAATAACCACCTTCATCTAAAAACTCATAACTTACTTTTCCATTCTTTTTTGGCAACAAAAAGAACTCTACTTCAGGTCCTGCATGTGGAACAAATCCAAGTCCGGAAGCTTCTTCCATAACAAGCTTCAACCTATACCGGGGATCACCCTCAAAAGGTTCTCCATTAGGCCTGTATATATCACATATAAGTCTTGCACTTTTTTGACCTTCAAGAGTCCAGGGAAGGATAGCGAAAGTAGAGGGATCCGGGCGGAGGTACATATCAGATTCATTAATCCTTACAAACCCTTCAATAGACGAGCCATCAAACATAATTCCTTTTTCAAATGCACGCTTTAAATCATTCACAGGGATTTCTACATTTTTCAAACTACCGTTAATGTCTGTAAACTGCAGGCGTATAAATCTTATGTTTTCCTCCTCAACAATTTCAAAAATTCTTTCAATCTCCATAAAATCCCCCCTTTCAATTAATATCTGTAGATTTTACGAGCAATTAGTCAAAAATAAAAGCAAAACAACAAAAAATTACATTAACTACAACTCATATATTATATCTAAATAATATCACACTTTTTAGCCATGTCAACGTAAAAAAGTAATACTCACTAATTTCCATTATTATAATTTTGAACGAAGCAAAAAATTGGAGGAATATGACCTTTTCTTTTACTAACTTCGCAAGATCCTTCGCACTTCGTGCTCAGGACAAACCTTGCTAAAACATTCGCTAACTCTCGCCAATCTGCCAGTTACAAGATTCCTCGTCGCATACGCTCCTCGGAATGACACATTTCGTAGATGCTATCCCTCATTGTTTTTTTGTCATCCTGAGGAGCACAGCGACGAAGGATCTTGTTTTTTTACCAACACTCGCTAACTCTCGCTAAATTAAGATTCCTCACCCTTCGGGTTCGGAATGACATGGACGATGGATTTCTCGTTGCATACGCTTCTCGGAATGACATGAGTGGGGAGCCACTCTCGCTAACACCCGCTAACTCTCGCCAATCACTCACTAACTTTCGTTAACCTCGCTAATTATCTCCACCACATCTCCCACGCTTATAATCCCACCTTTAATAACTTTTAAAAACACCCCTTCAAGAGGCATAACACATGTTCCTACACGTTTTTTTATATCGCAAAAATCATGGCATTGTTTTCCAATCTGAGTGACTTCAAGCACAGCTTCTTTTATTTTTATCTTTGCTCCTAATTTCCACTTATATATCTTCTCAGCTTCTATTGTTATATTTTCTGCAAATTCGCCGTATTCTATATCTATCCCTTTTTTTCTCATTTTTTCTATACTCTCTACAGCAAGCATGGAAACCTGTCGCAACCAATTTCCCGCATGGGCATCTCCTCTAATTCCAAAATTTTCTATCAACTCTACCTGCTCAACTGGCTTTTTTATAGTTCCCCTTTTCTCTGATATATTCAAGGATACAATTTTACCTATAATCTTTTTCACTGAAAAACTCCTCCCTTTACTTATCTTCTGCCACAATCTTCATCATTTCCCTGTAACTTTTCAACAAGATGTTCTATTGCCTGTTCTATTGCCTTAAAGTTTTCTTCCACTGCTTTCACACTTCCTGGAAAATTAATAATTACTGTCTCTTTTCTTATACCTGCAACTGCACGTGATATAATCGCCCGGGGGGTTTTTTTAAGGCTTTCCACCATCATAGCAATTTCTATACCATGAAGCCTTTTTTCTATAACCGCTAAAGTAGCCTCAGGAGTTACATCTCTTGGGGAAACTCCTGTTCCACCTGTTGTAAATATTATATCTGCGAGATTATCATCCGTTATTTTCATCAATGTTTGTTCTATCATCACTTTATCATCTGGAAGTATTCTATAGCCAACTATTTCCCAGCCATGGTTACTGCAAAGCTCTTTCAATCTTTCTCCGCTCTTATCTCTTCTATTTCCTTCATAACCTTTATCACTAAGAGTTATTATGTAAACTCTCATCTTCTCTCCTCCAATGTCCACTTTTCCCCCCGAATTTTTCCATTAAATAAATATTTTCAATAGTAATCATTTTATCCACTGATTTGCACATATCGTAAAGCGTAAGTGCCGCCACACTAACAGCTGTCAGTGCTTCCATTTCAGCACCTGTTTTACCAATTGTATTAACCCTGGCAAAAATCTCCACAATACCTTTTTCTTTTTCTATTTTTGATTCAAAATTAATATCAACACCTGTTAAAAATATGTTATGACACATAGGAATAATACTGGAAGTGTTTTTAGCTGCCATAATACCTGCTACTTTTGCTACCGTAAAAACATCACCCTTTGGTATTTCATCATTTATAATGGCATTTAACGTTTCCTTTCTCATTGTTACCTTACCATATGCAACTGCTGTTCGCTTTGTATCTGCTTTGCCACCAACATTAACCATTTTTGCCTTTCCATCTTTATCTATATGGGAAAACTCCATTCTATCCCCCCATTTCATTCAAACCTTTTGTTTTCAATTCCTCAAAGTTGTGGTGTTTTGGTTTGAAAAATATAGCTTTGCGTATTTTTTCCTCAAGCTTTTCTTTATTATGTAACAAATTCCTTATATCATACTTTATGTTTTTACCCAGGCATGGTATTAGCTTGCCGTCAAAACTTATGCGTATTTTATTACAGGTGCTACATATGTCTCGACTGAAAGCCGAGATAAAGCCTACATAAGTTTTTCCTATTTTATAATACTTAGCGGGACCTTCGCCAGGTTTTAACTTTGTAGGGTGCAATTTCCCATAGCGGGTTTCCAGCAACTTGAAAATTTCTTCTTCCTTAATCCTTAAATCCTCCGTGAAATTACCAAAAGGCATAAGCTCAATAAATCTGATAGGAACTCCCAGTCTTTCTGCAAAATTTATCAATTCGAAAATTTCGTTTTTTGTATCAACAGTCAAAACTGTATTCAGTTTCACTTTTAGTCCCACTATCAACGCTTCCTCAATTCCTTCCAGAACATTTTTCAAACCATCTACTCCCGTTATTCTTTCAAATAATCTTTCATTAAGAGTATCAAGGCTGATATTTAACCCACTTAATCCCGCCTTTTTTAACCTGGAAGCTAATTCTTTGACAAAATGCCCGTTGGTAGTCATGTTAACTTCCTTAAAGTTACTACTTGCGAGCTTTACAATATCTATTACATCTTTTCTCACAGTTGGTTCTCCACCAGTTATTCTAACTTTTCTTATTCCAATGCTTTTTAAAGCTTCAAATAATTTTTCATATTCGTTTAAAGTCATTTCTTCTTTTCTCACATTATCAAGATAACAATATGTACATCTGTAATTACATCTATTGGTTATTGAAATTCTTGCATAGCGTATCTCTCTATTATATTGATCCCTCAACTATCTCATCTCCTCAGATTTCCACCGATTTTCAAGTGTTCTCAACAATAAAAACACACTACCAAAAACTAAAAATATACCTGCCACAACGCTGAGAGATTCTTTTACACCTTCCGTTAAAAATTTGTCATAAGCAAGCACAGATAAAGTTTTCGGATTATAAGCTATTATAGCCACAGCCCCAAACGTCGATATCCCCCGGGCCCACATTTGTACAGTACCTGCTATTATTTCCTTTTTTACCATGGGAATTGATACTTTAAAAAACGTTTCAAACTCTCCTTTCCCTAAGGAACGTGCAACTTTCTCATATCTGATATCTAATTCTCTGAAACCCTCTTTTACAGTACTAACAAAAATACTGAAACTAACATAAAAAATAGCCACAGTTACTCCCAAAAATGACGCTGAGAATTTTAATCCCATGTTTTCTAAAAACCTTCCAGTAGCAGAGGTACGACCAAGAGCGAGAAGAAGTGCGATCCCCGCCGCTGTATTTGGAATAGACTGTGGAAGATCCACAAGTGCTTCTATTAATGTCTTAAATGGAAAATCATACCTCGCAATCATATATGAAAAAGGAATCCCAAGAATTAAAATCATCCCAACGGAAATTACAGAAGCAGAAAACGTAACCAAAACCGCTTTCAAAAATTCTTCTCCCAATAATGTATCAAAAAAATTTCCAAAATCCAGATTCAGAAAAATGTTTAATATTGGAAAAACAACAATTATAATTAAAATAACTGAAAATAATATCACGCAACATTTGAACATTCCAGCTTCCCCTCTCTCATATCATAGAGACGTTTACCGGTAATATTATTTAGCTTGTGAGTCACATGAACAACCGGTATATTTTCAAGTTTCATATATTCATTTATCACAGCTTTTATACGCTTTTCACTGATAGAATCAATGTGGGAAAAAGGCTCGTCAAGTAAAAGCAATTTTGGTTTTGTGGCCAGGCATCTTGCAATAGCAACTCTTTGCTTTTCTCCTCCTGAAAGTGTTTTTACATCTCTTTCAAGAAAATTCTCTAACTCGAGCCGCTTTATCAAATACAGTGTAAAATCTTTATCCATAGATGCAAAGAAAATATTTTCTTTTACATTCATGTGTGGGAACAAATGCAAATGCTGATACACCATACCAATACCTCTTTTTTCAGGCGGAATGTGTGTAATATCATTGCCATATAAAAAAATTTTACCGCTCACAGGTTTGTGAAAACCTACCAGCGTTTCAAAAAACGTTGTCTTCCCGGAACCCGTTTTACCAACTATGTAAACCTCTTCACCGGGATGAACCACAAACTTTTCAACGTAAAGTTCAAACTCAGGTAGTTTTACATACAAATCCTTAACTTCCAGCATTTTCTATCATCGCCTTTATTTTTTCTGGAACTTTCTCTTCATTACCTTCAATATAAGGTTTAATAAGGATAAAGCCATCTTTTTCAAGTATTTTAAGTCCCTCGCTCAAAAAAAATCCAAGAAATCTTATTGCCCCTTCCTTGTTTTTTGAACTTTTAGGTATCCAGACAGTGTACGCTATAGTAGAACCCATTATAACTTTATTATTAATGCTTATAACAGTTTTTTCATAACTATCTTCAAATTCTGGTGAGCTTAAATTTATCTCTTCAGGAAACTCCACATATTTTAAATTATGTACTTTTGCAACTGACCGGTACTCAAAAACATAATCAAGCTCTCCAACTTCAAGAAGTGATAACGAATCTATGGATTTTCTCGAGAGATATATATTCTTTGCCTCTTTAAATTTCTCATACAGTCCGGGAACATTATAATATCTCTCAGCCAATTGAAAAAGAAAATGTGTTCTGTAACCAAGAGGAGCAATTCTGGGATCAGGATACCCGAATCGGACATCTTTATCACCAAGCAAAATCTCAAAAAAATTCGAAGAATTTATTTTTTCACTATACCTGGAATTTTTTGTATAAGCCAGAACTATAGAATTTGAAGCAAAAACTATTTGCCAGTCAGTTAATTCTGGATAAACCATTTTAAAAAACAAATTTTTGTCTGCAAATAGAGCTATATCTGCTCTTCTACCAAGCTCCGTTATTTTACGAGCAACTACTATACTCGCAGATGGTTCCAGCAAAACTTTTTCTCCATATTTTTCTTCGTATTTTTTTGCTATTTCTTTCAAAGGTGGTGTAAGAGAAGATGCATAAAATATGAGAATGTCTGAAAAAACATACAATGAAAATAACACAAACATAATTATTATTAATATTCGTCTCATCTTACACCACTTCCTCTCAAATTTTCATATTAATACTGACAACAAAGTTCTATTTTAAAACATATAAAACTCACAAACTTCACCCTTCTCAACTTTTTCTTTTTCCAAAGGAATCCTTATAATCCCATCGGCATTTAACAATGGTTTTACCAATCCAGATTCATCAGGAAAAGGTTTTGCGTATAGTATTTTATTCTCAAAATTGTCGAATATTTTTACTGGGATAAATGTCTCACGTCCATGGGCAGCTTTTAAACTATCCTCAGAAACAACGTATGCACATACCTTTGGCTTCCACATTGTATCTCCTTCTAATCTTTTTAAAAGCGGCAGCAAAAAAAGATAGGCACTGACCATAAAAGATACAGGTTTACCTGGAAGTCCTATAAGCGCTTTTTCACCAACTTTTGCAAAAACAGTCGGTTTACCTGGTTTTATCCACGCTCCATGAAAATATACTTCTCCAACTTCTGAGAAAACTTCCCTGGTAAAATCTTTTTTGCCAACAGAGCTCCCCCCTGAAGTAACAACTACATCGTATTTTTCCAGCGCTTCCTTTACTATTCTCAGGAACTTTTCATATTCATCTTTAACATGTGCCACTCTTTCTACTTCGTATCCAAGATGTTTAAGATAAGCCTTTAGTGTATAAGTGTTGCCATCTCTGACTTCAAAAAAACTTTTTTGAGCATCAGGCTCAACAACCTCACTGCCCGTAGAAATTATCCCAACCGATGGTTTTTTATAAACCATTATTTTTGTTATCCCATTTGCAAGTAACGCATCTATTTTTCCAAAAGTTATTCTCTCTCCACGATTTACCAAAACCTCTCCCTTTCTCATTCCTGAATCCTTTTTTATAACATTTTCCCACGGATGTAATTGTTTAAAAACTTTCAGGAATTCCCCTTCAACCATTGTATCCTCAACCATTACTACAGCATTTGCTCCTGAAGGAATAACACCTCCCGTAGGTACCCACACAGCTTCTTTGCTTCTTACAACATTTTCATAGCCCTTTCCCATTTCTACTTTACCAGTTATCTTAAACGTTTTAGGAAATTCCCGAGATGCTCCGGAAGTATCTTCAGCTATAAGCGCATATCCATCCACTGTGGATTTATCAAAACCGGGTAAATTTTCTCTCACAAAAATTTTTTCAAAACTTACGTATCCCATAGCAGAATCAACTGGAATTTCGAAATTTTTTTCTGGTTTAAACAAGTTTATATACTTTTCATAAATTTCCTCACGCCTGGCAAAATTCATAAACTTTCCCACAAAAAATCACCTCACCAACAAATTCTATCATTAAAAAGTTACAGTATTTGTTAAAATTATAGTCTATGTTAAAATATAATAAAAACCATAGAAGAAGTTCAATTATCAAAGTTTATTAAAAATAAAGAACCTTTATCTGTAAAAATCATAAAACAAACACAAACACGGTGTTTTTTGCACGGTATAAGAGTATATCATATACCAAACATTAATTCCTCTACAAAAGTGTTATAATTATTGTTACTACTACGGTTCTCATGTAACCTTTAAAAGTTTTTTTGAAATAAACCATCAAAATACAAGTGGGGTTCTTCAAATGCTTACTATTATACTTACAAGTTTATTAACAAGTTTTGTTTTCATCTTTATTTTGATGACCGTATTTCACGGAAGATCCCTGATATACATTGCGCGTTTTGAAGAAAAATCAAAAATATTTCTTCCTCCTAACTCAAAAAATGTGCTTAGAAATGGGATAAGCATAAGACTTTTGAGAATGGTTTTCAAATTACTCAACGAAAATTACCCGGAGGAAGAAATATTAAAAAAGATCTTTGAAAAAATATCTTCCGTTTATAAAGCAAGCGGCTGGTCGTTTTTGCTAACCCCGGAAAATAAGGAATGGAGCTTTTATGTATGGTGTAAAAAATACGACAAATTTGAGTTAGAAAAACTTGCCAGGGAATTAAATGAAAAGAAACCAGATAACCTAAAAAAAATATTGGATACCAAAAAAATATACGCGCTCCAGAATGTTCACAAATTTTCCAGATGGGTTGATTCTGAAAAGCTTTCAGCTAAAATATCAACCTGGATTGGAATTCCAATAGTATTCAAAAACTCTGTAATGGGTATTTTAAACATCGACTGGTCTCACAGGAAAAGATTGAACAGTTTCCATTTGTCTTTAGCGGAAGTTCTTGCGACAGAACTTTCAAATATAGTAACCCACGTGCTTCATATAAAACAATTGATTCTGGATGCAAATCTTGACATATTAACTGAAACATTAAACAGAAGGGCTCTTGAAAATTTTAAAAACATAGCTGGCCAATCAGCTGTTTTATTTATTGATTTAAATGATTTTAAAAAGATAAACGATAAATATGGTCATGAATTAGGTGATAAAACGTTAAAAATAATTGCTGAAAGACTTAAAAGGGTTATTAAAAAGGAAGATTTAATCTTTAGATACGGCGGAGATGAATTTGTTGTTATACTAAAAGATATAGATGATGAAGAAATAATAAAAAGCATTGTCACAAGGATAAAAAAAATCATAGAAATTCCTATAACAATAGATATGAGCTCATTTAGAGTTTCCGCTGCCATTGGATATGTCTTAAATAGCAAGACTACTTCTATAAAAGAATTAATTGATTTAGCTGATAAAAAAATGTATATGGATAAAAGACAACGTTAATGTATTATTTACTTTCAATTCGCAATAAAATGCTTGACACAGGACTTTTGATATGTTATTATTTTTATCGGCTCTTGAAAGCCTGGATGACCTGGTAGCTCAGCAGGTAGAGCACCTGACTTTTAATCAGGGGGCCGCGGGTTCGAATCCCGCCCGGGTCACCAGAGGAGCGAGAGTGGCGGAATTGGCAGACGCGCTGGACTTAGAATCCAGTGGACTTAAGTCCGTGTGGGTTCAAGTCCCACCTCTCGCACCAAGGGAAAAATGCGGGTGTAGCTCAGTGGTAGAGCGCCTGCTTGCCAAGCAGGAGGTCGCGGGTTCAAATCCCGTCGCCCGCTCCAAAACATATTAATATCGAAACGATGAATCTAAAAGAGGCTTTTAAAGCCTCTTTTTTTTTACAAATTCCTTTCTTTGTTCTCCAGAATGATAACCTCTTTCCATGTCATTACGAACATATGTAAGGAGGATGTCATCCTGAGGGACGAAGTGACGAAGGATCTTTTCCTTATTGTCATTCCAAACGTATGTGAGGAATCTTGTTTTTTTACTAACTCTCGCCAACTCTCGCCAATTATAAGATTCCTCACCCTTCGGATTCGGAATGACATGGACGGTGGATTCCTCGCCTTCTTGCTCCTTAGAATGACATGGGCGATGAGACAGGCCTCACCAATTTCTAAAAAAACAGCCTTGCCAATAAAAGCAAGGCTGTTTTTTGATCATTAATTTTTTTATTCTGTTATAGTAGCAGGATCAATTTTTATACCTGGTCCCATTGTTGAAGATAATACAACTTTTTTTATAAAGTTTCCCTTTACTCCGGCAGGTTTTAACGCCAATATTTGCTCGTAAGCTGATTTTATATTTTCTTTCAACTTTCCATCATCAAAAGATACTTTTCCTACTGGCAAGTGCAAGTTTCCAGTTTTGTCTGTTCGTACTTCCATTCTACCCTTTTTGAACTCTTTAACAGCTTCCCCAACATTTTCAGTAACAGTTCCCGCTTTTGGATTAGGCATTAACCCTCGAGGTCCAAGTATTTTACCAAGTCTTCCTATTACTCTCATCATGTCCGGCGTTGCTATTGCTACATCAAAATCGAGAAAGTTTTCTTTTTGAATTTTTTCAACCATATCTTCTGCTCCAACGTAATCTGCCCCCGCTGCCTTGGCTTCTTCGGCTTTTTCACCTTTTGCGAAAACCAAAACGCGTATCTGCTTTCCTGTTCCGTGTGGAAGAGATACTGTACTTCTAATTTGCTGTTCTGATTTTCTATAATCTATATTGGTTTTAATATGAAGTTCCACAGTTTCATCAAACTTAGCAGTTGCTACCTTTTTTGCAAGTTCAATTGCTTCATCTAAATTATAAAATTTTGTTCTATCCACCAATTTTCTTACCTCATTATACCTTCTGGAGTGCTTCGGCATTCTGCCTCCTCCTTCCTAAAGTATTATTAATCTACTACCTCTAAACCCATACTTTTTGCAGTTCCTTCAATTATCTTTATAGCCGCTTCAATATCATTTGCATTTAAATCTTCTTTTTTTATTTCCGCTATTTCTTTTAACTGATCTCGTGTCACTTTACCAACTATTTTTCTCTTTGGCTCCTGTGAACCAGAATTAACTTTTGCAGCTCTTTTTAGCAAAAATGAAGCTGGTGGTGTCTTGGTCACAAAAGTGAAAGATCTGTCTTCATAAACAGTTACTATAACTGGAATAAGCATTCCTGCTTTATCCGCAGTTGCCGCGTTAAACTTTTTACAAAATTCCATCAAATTTACGCCACGCTGACCTAATGCTGGACCTACTGGTGGCGCTGGCGTAGCCTTTCCGGCTTCCAGTTGCAACCTGACCTCTGCAACTACCTTCTTTGCCATGTATACTCTACCTCCTTTTTGTGGTTATAGGGATGCTCCCTCCCACGTATTTACAAGATTAATCTATTCTTTCCACTTCGGATGTATGAACCGTTACAGGTGTTTCCCTACCAAATATTGTAACCATAACTTTCAGTTCACTGTGTTCTGGGTTGATCTCCTTTACATTACCAACGAATCCTTCAAATGGTCCTGAAACAATCTTTACAACATCTCCTACTTCAAAATCAAATTCCACTTTCAATTGTTTCGGTTTCTTGGCTTCATATTCTTCTTCTCCAGATAACCTTAAAACAACCTGAGCTTCGCTATCTTTAATAGGAAGGGGCCTTCCACCAGAAGACACAAAGTCTATTATTCCAGGAACTGTTCGCACAAAATGCCATAACTCGTCATTCATAATCATTTCCACAAAAATATATCCTGGAAATAACTTTCGGCTTTTTACTTTTAAAATCCGTATTTCTTTCTTTGCAGGAAAATCTATCACTTCAACACGTCCAGAACTTTTTGAAAGAACTTTTTTTGGCTCTGCAAGAACCTGTCCAACCTTTACATTGGTTCCTTTTTTTACCAATTCTGTGTTAACTGTTTCATATGGAAGAGCGTAAACATCTTCCTCGCCTATTTTGTTTTTTACCACAACTCTTTTCATTCTTTCTGTGTAAACTATTTTTCCATCAAGTTCGCATATTATTTCTTCATCTTCTGTAAGGGGCATCCCCTGCCTTACATAGCCACCAATTTTTAAACCTGTAATCGGTTTACTTTTCTGGGGAATTACATATGTTTTAGTAAATTTTTTATCAGCTGTTTCAATAACTATTTTCTTTGCATTTCTAACTTCAACTATTTTTCCGTCTCTTCTAACTCTTACTGCTGGTTCTTCCGCTAACAGCTCTCCTTTTTTAACCTCTTTTCCATTTACCACATATAATTTTGCATTAGACGAAACTATATGCCTCTCAATAGATTTCGAAGAGGCATCTATTATGGTCTCTTCCGGCAAAAGAACTCTGCTAATCAAATGTTCCACACCTTGAGCTTTAACCTTTGCCTCAAGGTTTTCTTTAGCGGCGGCCTCATATCCGGCCAGTGTTTGCAAAATATACCATCTTTTTCTCATTTTACCACCTCAAAAAGAATTAGAAAAGCTTCAAAATCGCTCCAAGTGTTCCTGAGAAGATAAGATCCAGTACAAAGAAATAAACTCCCGTAAATGCCAGGATCAACAAAACAACTCCTGTGGCTCCCCAGAGCTCTTTTCGATTTGGCCAGTGAGTCTTCTTAACTTCTGCCCTTACTTCTCTAAAAAACTTCCTCAATTTTTCCATTTAAATCTCCCCCATAATAAAAAAATTCTGGCAGGGGCGGCAGGACTTGAACCCGCAACACCCGATTTTGGAGACCGGTGCTCTACCAGTTGAGCTACGCCCCTGCAAAAAAAGATTATTATGCCTTTGTCTCTACGTGCTGAGTATGTTTATTGCATTTAGGACAGTATTTTCTAAGCTGCAATTTTTGCTTTTTATTTTTTTCGCGAGTCGTATAATAATTTTTTGTTCCACATTCACCACATTTAAGAGCAACCTGTATTCTCACGTTTTTCCCTCCCGATAAAAAAATCTGGTGGTGAGGGAAGGATTCGAACCTTCGAAGGCATTCTGCCAGCGGATTTACAGTCCGCCCCCTTTGGCCACTCGGGCACCTCACCACCTCTACTTTGGAGCCAGCGGAGGGACTCGAACCCTCAACCTATTGATTACAAATCAATCGCTCTACCAATTGAGCTACGCTGGCTCGCACGCGATAATTATTATAACCTATGTCAAAGAACGTGTCAATACTTTACATATGGAAGTAATGCCATTTGCCTTGCTCTTTTTATAGCAATCTTCACCATTCTTTGATGTTTTGCGCAATTTCCAGTGATACGTCTTGGAATAATTTTTCCCTTCTCGGTTAAAAACTCTCTAAGTAACTTAACATCTTTATAATCAACATAATCAACTTTAGATTGGCAAAGTTTACAAACTCTTACCTTTTTCCTTCTTCTGTATGCCATTTATTATTTCCCTCCTTTTTCAAAGATCAAAATGGTGGTTCATCATTCTCAGTATCCTCAAAAAGTTCGTCATATTCCACCATTTCTGTATCTTCAACTGCTGCATTCTTTTTATCCATAAATACTACCTGATCAGCCCATATCTCAGGAGTAGTTCTATATTGACCATCATTTCCCTGCCATCTATTAATTCTTAACTTCCCCTCAACCAATATTAAGCGACCTTTTGTTAAATAACTTTGAACAAATTCTGCCAATTTGCTAAAAGTCACTATTCTTATAAAATCTGTATTATCGTTACCTTCAAATCCGGAACGATTCGGCCTGCTTACGGCTAAAGTAAACGTTGCCACCAAAGTACCATTCAACGTTTGACGAACCTCTGGATCCCTCGTCAGTCGCCCTACAAGGACGACCTTATTATAATTCATTATTCCACCTTCTCAACAGGTTGATTATCTTCTTCTTTCTTAAGCTGTTTTTTCTCCTTCTTCTCAAGATCCTCTCTTCTAAACGTCTGCCATCTCAAGAATTCAGGTCTTACTCTAAAATATGTTTCAAATTCCGTCAAATCTACTTCTTCTCCTCTAAAATATACAACCGAGTAATCTGCCTCTGTATATTTCTTCAATGGGTATGCGGTCTTTTTCACACCTAACCTTTCCAGCTTATCCACCTGAACACCCAACTTGTTTGTTAAAAAGTCTACCACACCATTGGCTATGTTTTCTCTTTCTTCTTCCGGTAAATCTGGTTTTACTATAAACATGGTTTCATAGATCCTCATAACACACCTCCTCCCTCGGACTTTTCCGGTCCCACTGCTTTTCAGTGGAACGGGATAATTCAGAATAAAAGGGAGCATTCGCTCCCTTCTTGGTGGGCTCGGGAGGAATCGAACCCCCGACCATCCGGTTATGAGCCGGACGCTCTGCCAACTGAGCTACGAGCCCACTTAACCTTTTGGAGGCGACGGTGGGATTTGAACCCACGAATAGGGATTTTGCAGACCCCCGCCTTAGACCACTTGGCTACGTCGCCTCGCGATTGCAATTTTAGCACAAAGCTATTTAAGTGTCAATAATAAAATATAAAAGTTCTTATTATTTTCATTTTATAGTAAAATTAAGAAACTTCTATTTAATTCTGGAATGGACCTGCATTATTTATTTCTAACTTTCTGGTATAATCTTTCTGTATAAACGTAACTTTGAGGGGATGATAAAATGACTGTTCAGACTATTTTTAAAAACGGGGATAAAATCCCAAAACGATACACCTGCGAAGGAGTTGACGTAAATCCCGAGTTAAAAATTGAGGATATTCCATCTAATACTAAATCATTAGCCATAATTGTCGATGATCCAGATGCTCCTTTTGGAACATTTGTTCACTGGGTAGTTTGGAATATAACACCAAATACTGATGCTATCAAAATACCGGAAAACTTTCTTGGAGGAATACAGGGAAAAAACGATTTTGGAAACAACGCTTACAACGGACCGTGTCCCCCCAGAGGACATGGAGTTCACCATTATCATTTTAAAATTTATGCTTTAAACACTGTTCTAAAAATTCCAGCATCTTCTGGAAAAAAAGAACTTGAAAAAGCTATGAACGGACATATAATTGATAGTGCTAAAATTGTGGGCATTTATAGGAGGTGATCAGGTGAATTTTTTAGAAAAATATAAAAGCTGGTTAAATGATCCTGCTATTGATGAAAACACAAAAAACGAATTAAAAGTTATCAAAAACAACGAAGAAGAGATTAAGGAGCGATTCTACAAAGAACTTGAATTTGGCACAGCAGGGTTGAGAGGAAAAATAGGAGCAGGAACAAATCGGATGAATATCTACACTGTATCAAAAGCCACTCAAGGGTTAGCCGAACTTATAAATAGCAAAGGCGAAAATTATGCAAGTAGAGGTGTGGTAATCGCTTTTGATGTCAGGCATTATTCAAAGGAATTTGCCAGAACAGCAGCAGAAGTACTCGCAGGCAACAACATAAAAGTTTATCTATTTGAAGATATACGCCCAACACCTGAACTTTCGTTTGCAGTAAGATATCTTAAAGCTACAGCTGGAATTGTAATCACTGCAAGCCACAACCCGCCTGAATATAATGGCTACAAGGTTTACTGGGAAGAAGGCTCTCAAATCCTTGATGATATAGCAACTCCCATTCAGGAAAACATAAAAAAGATTAAAAACTTTGGCTTAATCAAAAGAAAAAATTTTGATGAAGCCATTAAAGAGGGTCTAATCAAGATAGTAGGCAAAGAAATCGATAGCGCCTATTACGAAAAAGTTTTAAATCTATCACTCAACAATGACAACATAGATAAAGAAATTAAAATTGTCTACACACCTCTTAACGGCACGGGAAATATCCCCGTTCGTCACATCTTGAAAGAACGTGGATTTAAAAATGTATTTGTAGTAAAGGAGCAGGAATTACCTGATCCTGATTTCAAAACTGTAGGATATCCAAACCCTGAAGACATTAAGGCATTTAAATTATCCCTCGAACTTGCTAAAAACGTCGATGCAGATATAATCCTTGCAACAGATCCAGATTGTGACAGATTGGCCGTAATGGTAAAACACAATAACGAATATATAAGCCTAAACGGAAACCAAACTGGTGCAATCTTAATCAACTATCTGCTCAGCGAAAGAAAAAAACGAGGTTTACTCTCTGATAAAAGCATAATTATAAAATCAATAGTTACCGGAGAACTTGGAAAACAGATTGCAAAAGAATTTGGAGTAGAAACTTTTGAAACTCTCACAGGGTTCAAAAACATCTGTGGACTTGAAAATAGATTAGAAAAAGAAGGCCATCAATTTGAATTTGGTTATGAAGAAAGTATTGGATTTGTCACTGGTAATTTTGTGCGCGATAAAGATGGTGTAATTTCCTCCATGATTTTAGCTGAGGCAGCTGCTTTTTACAAAAAACAGGGAAAAACACTTATAGATGTTTTAAATGACTTATACGAAAAATATGGTTATTATCTTGAAAATAATTTCTCTCTTATTTATGAAGGATTAGAAGGTATGGAAAAGATTAAAAACATCATGAAAATTTACAGAGAAAATTTCCCAAAAGAAATTTCTGGCCTCAAACTAACAAAATACATAGATTATTTAACAGGCATAATTTACAATGCTAACGGAAATGAAATAGGAAAAGTAAATCAAAAGCATATACCAGCTTCAAACGTATTGAGGTTCTTCCTTGAAGATGGTTCCTGGTATGCGGTAAGACCTTCTGGTACAGAACCAAAGTTGAAAGTATACATCTACTCTTTCGACCACAGCAGAGAAAATTCTACAAGAAAATTAAGCGAAATAGAAAAAGCCTTTAAAAAAACTATAGGAGAATAAAAAAGCGTGCCTTAAAAGGCACGCTTTTTTCTTTCAATTAATTATTTGTTTACTTTTTCCTTCAATGCCTTACCTGGTTTAAACTTTGGAACCTTTCTTGCAGGAATTTTAATTTTCTCTCTTGTTCTTGGATTTACACCAGTTCTTGCAGCTGCTTTTCTTACTTCAAATGTACCAAAATCTACAAGCTGAACTTTCTCCCCCTTAGCAAGTGCCTCAGAAATAGCTTCAAAAACAGCATCTACAACTACTTTAATATCTTTCTTCTTTAACCCCGTTACCTTTTCAGCCACTGCATTAACAAGTTCCTTTTTACTCATATCTTTCCCTCCCTTTTAAAAAGTGATATCAAATACGCTTATAATATAGCATTTTTTAACCAAGTATTGCAAGAAGCGCATATATAAACGTTTTGAGTGATTTATAATGAAACAAAGAAATATTTGAAGATTTTTTTACTTATTAAACTCTCGTCGATAAAAATCGTCGATAATCCTTGCTATTTCGAATTTTGTCTTATTTTCAGAAGAAATTACCAGATCAGCGTGTTGAGAAAATACTTTGTGAACATTTTCGTATATCTTTTCCATATCTTTTATTTTTTGAGATACCTTTTTTATTCTCTGAATAAATTTATCTTTGGAAATTTTTATATATACTATTTTTCCTTCAAACAGACTTATGTTGGAAACAACACCCAGACAAACAACTATCTTTTTGTCAAACTTTTTGAATCGCTTTAATAAACGTCCCTCAACGTGCTGAAGTTCCACAAAACCGTTATCTCTAAGAACTCTGTTGAATCCTTTTTGAAGTTCCACTGAAATAAGATCATCAAAATCTATTACATCATAGCCAAAATCTCCTTTTAAAATCTCTCCCACAGCCGACTTTCCAGAGCCTGGAAGTCCTGTAACATACAACGGCAATTTTATCCCCCCATTATCCCTTTAATATTTTTACATATACTTTTCTTCGCCTTGGTCCATCAAACTCACAAAAATAGATCCCCTGCCACGTTCCAAGCAGTAATTGTCCGTTTTCTACTATTAAACTTATACTTGGACCTATTAGCGAAGATTTTACATGAGAGTCGGAATTTCCCTCAAGATGCGTATAACCCCAGTTTGGAGGTACAATCTTTTTTAAAGTGTTTTCTAAATCTCTCTTTACTGAAGGATCTGCATTTTCATTAATAGTTATACCTGCGGTGGTATGTGGAACAAAAATTATACATATTCCTGAATTAATTCCCGCTTCTCTTATTAAACGTTCTATATCAGCTGTTATATCAACAAACTGGTTTCTGGCAGTGGTATTAACTTCCAAAGTGTAAACCACAAAATCCCCCCTAAATCATAAAACCTATGTGAAGCATAAATTTCTTACCTTTTTTATAGAATTATAACACAATTAAGCAGAATTATTACGTTACTAATTAAGGGATCTTATTCCCTATTGTCATTCCGAACGAACGTGAGGAGGATGTCATCCCGAGGAGCGTGAAGACGAAGGATCTTTTCCATTGTCATTCCGAGCAGAGCGAGGAATCTTGATCTTTTACCAACCTCGCTAATCTTGCCAACTCTCGCTAACTCTCGCCGGTTATAAGATTCCTCGTCGCTCCCGCTCCTCGGAATGACATGAGTGGAGAGCCAATCCTCGCTAAATCAAGATTCCTCACCCTTCGGATTCGGAATGACAGAGTGGGGGATACCTCACCCTTCGGGTTCGGAATGACATGAAGAGGAGGCTAACCTCGCCAACTCTCGCGAGATCCTTCGTCGTTTCACTCCTCAGGACAGGCCTTGCTAATTACAAGATTCTTCGCACTCCGTGCTCAGAATGACAAAAAAAGAATGTCATCCCGAGGAACGAAGTGACGAGGGATCTTTTCCTTATTGTCATTCCGAACGCATGTGAGGAATCTTGTTTTTTTACTAACACTCGCCAATCTCGCCAACCTTGCCAACTAAGTATAATTTCACGCAAAAACTCGAATCGTTAAGAAAAGTTCAAATATTTTTCGGATATCTACTCCACGTTAATATAATCATGTTCACAAAACACTTTTTTGATTAAAGTATAAATGTTAAAATTGATGTTAGCTTATACAACCTTGAAAGGAGGGCATAAAAAATGTGGAAACATGTAAAAAACACAGATCCTGAAATATACGAAGTTATCCTGAAAGAATGGGAAAGACAGGAATACGGTTTAGAACTTATCGCCTCAGAAAATTTCGCATCTTTAGCGGTAATAGAAGCCATGGGAAGTTTACTTACCAACAAATACGCAGAAGGATATCCAGGAAGAAGATATTACGGTGGCTGTGAATGGGTGGACGTTGCCGAAAAATTAGCAAGAGATAGAGCTAAACAACTTTTCAACGTAAAATACGCAAATGTACAACCACATTCAGGTTCACAGGCAAATATGGGGGCCTATTTCGCCATAGCCGAAACAGGTGCCACACTTATGGGAATGTCACTTAGCCACGGAGGACATCTCACCCATGGTGCAGAAGTCAATTTTTCAGGAAGAATTTATAAAGTCGTTCCATATGGTGTTGATCCTGAAACAGAAGTGATTAATTATGACCAGGTACGTGATATTGCCTTAACTCACAAACCAAAAATAATAGTTGCAGGTGGAAGTGCTTATTCTCGAATAATTGATTTTAAAAAGTTCAGAGAAATAGCAGACGAAGTAGGCGCCTATCTTGTTGTTGACATGGCCCATTTTGCAGGGCTCGTGGCTGCTGGAATCTATCCTAATCCTGCAGAATATGCCCACATAGTTACAAGTACAACTCATAAAACTCTAAGAGGTCCAAGAGGCGGTATGATTCTTACAAACGATAAAGACTTATACAAAGCCATTAATAAAAGTATATTCCCTGGAATTCAAGGCGGACCACTCATGCATGTAATAGCCGCCAAAGCTGTTTGTTTCAAGGAAGCTCTCACAGAAGAATTTAAAGAGTATCAAAAGCAGGTGGTTAAAAACGCTAAAACACTTGCAAAAGAACTTGAAAAGCGCGGACTAAGAATAGTATCTGGTGGTACAGATACACACTTAATGCTTGTTGATTTAACTCCTATAAATGTTACAGGAAAGGCTGCTGAAATTGCTCTTGGAAAATGCCACATTACAGTAAACAAAAATACTATTCCAAATGAAACACGTTCTCCATTCATAGCAAGTGGAATAAGACTCGGAACTCCCGCTCTTACTACAAGAGGAATGAAAGAAGCAGAAATGGAGGAAATTGCAGAATTGATCGTAACTGTTCTTAAAAATGTAAAAGACGAGGAAGGAAATGTCGACGAATCAGTCATAGAAAAAGTTTCCGCTCAAGTCCTGAATCTCTGTAAAAAATTCCCGTTGTATGAGGGAAAAATAACCCTGAGTTAATAATTATCAAAATGGCTCCTGGATTTCAGGAGCCATTTTCTTTATATTCCCTATATTCTCCATATTTCTATTTACGCAAAATAGGCAAACAACGCAGACAGTGCAAAGGAAACTCCTGTAAGAAATAACAATCTCCATCCCAGTTTATTACTTGCTATTTGCTTTTTTAAATTACGTTTTCTCATAGATCGCAAACCCACTTCAAAAAATATGATGGCGCCAATTAACAATACTACAGCTGATATGAAAAAAATATTTGATACTATTTTCATAAAGCCTACTCCTTTACAAACTCACATTGAGTCTTGGCCTATTTGGATCAGGAAGCTGGTTAGCTGTGTTTCCTATCTTTTTCATAGCTTCACGCCACACTTCCAAAAGCTCTGATACAAGTGAGCGCACCTCTTCCAGTAATTTTTTATCTTTTTTCACATTGGCATCAACAAGCACTCTGAACATATAATTGTAAAGCGCACGTAAGTTCTGGGCTATCTCTCCACCTTTTTGCATATCAAGAGAAAGATTTAATTCTGTAATTATATCCTGACACTTTGTAATAGCTTCATTTGCTTCAACAAAATTCCTCTCATCGATAGATTTACCAGCCTGCTCTAATAACTCTATAGCTCTAACGTAAAGAAGTTCTATAAGTTTTGCAGGGCTTGCAGTTCTTACCATTTGTTCTGTATAATCCATCTTTTCACCTTCCCTTCAAACACACTTCTCAATTATTCATTTCAATAGAATTTAAAACGTTTTTAAAATATCCTCTGTAATATTTCAAAACTATTGGAATCTTATTCTGAAGTAAATCGGAAAGTTCTATCAAATCCTTAGTCTCAAGAGCTTTAACAAATTCACTTAGTATATTCATAACTTCCACTTCTTCTATATTATTCTCAAAATCTGCGGGAGTCAGTCCCGTTAATTTTATAGCATTTGTTCTCAGATTTTCCATAGCAGAGATTCCTTCGGCGAGGTTATTTATGTTATCAAATCCTTCTCTATTTCCGAGCATGACTTCTTTTGAAACTTCATCCAGCAAAGAAAGAATATTATCTATATAATCAACGACGTCGGAAAGTGTGGAAACAAAAAACTCCTGCAGAGAAGCGAAATTCATTTCAATTTCTATATTTTCATCTATAACCGCTCCTCGCAATTCATCTACACGACTAATTGGTATCATTTTGCCATTTATTGAAAGCTCTTTTAATACTTTTCCAGACTGTTCTTTTGATACAGCATCCAATAATTCCCCAAAATTTTTATATGCGCTCGCATCAAATTCCTGCAAATTTCCATTGACAATAAGTTTAACCATCATTTTTCACTCCTCAACATGTGATAAGCCTTCATTACTCCTATTATAGTCTTTGCGTCTGTAATTTCACCAGTTATACATTTCTGCACAGCTTCTTCAAAATCCTTAATTTCAATCTCTATAATTTCATCCTCATCTGTTTTCATATTTCCTTTTGTAAGTCCCGTAGCCAGATAAAGATGAATAATCTCATTTGAGAAACCCGGGGTGGTATAAATGTATCCCATATAGGTATAATTAGATGCGGTAAATCCTGTCTCTTCTTTCAATTCTCTTTTTGCACAATCTAAGGGGTTTTCTTCAGGAGAGTCAAATTTGCCGGCAGGAATCTCTAACAATACCTGTTTTATGGGGTAACGATATTGCTTCACAAATACTATTCTGTTATCCTCTGTAACAGGTACAACCGCCACTGCTCCTGGATGAAGAACATACTCTCGAACACTTTTCACGCCATTTTCAAGCAAAACCTCATCTCTTTTCACATGTAAAAGCACACCTTTAAATATCTCCTCACTATTTATCGACTTTTCTACCATTTTCTTGACCTCCTATACACCGCACACGAAAATAACAATCCTTCACAGGACATTCTTTACAGCGAGGATTTTTTCTGCAAAATTTTTTTGAATGCTCAACAATAAGACCGTGAAGTTCCTGGTAAAGTTTGACATCCGCCGGGTATTTTGAAAGAAACATATTTTGAAGTTCATCATATTTTTTATAATTCTTATCATACATTCTATTTACAAGACGTCTGGTATAACTATCAATCACAAAAATAGGTTTTTCAAGCGCATAAAGAATTATAGAATCGGCTGTTTCTTTTCCTATACCATTTATATTTAACAATTCTTCTCTAATAACATAAACATTCCGTTTTTTCTTTAATATTTCAATATTAAAATCATATCGAGATAAATATGAAAGCAGGTTCTTCAAACGCATCGCTTTTAAATTATAAAAACCTGCTGGTTTAATAAGTTCTGCTATTTTTTCTTCGTTTAAACTATTTAGTTTTTTCAGCAAACTTCCATCGGCAGTTATCATCTGATAAATATTTTCTAATGCCTTTTCAACATTCTTCCAATTTGTATTTTGAGTTAGAATCGCTGTAACAAATATCTCCTCAGAACTTCCTGGCCACCATTTCCCCAGTTCTCCATATATATCCTTAAGAATATAGTATAAATTTT
This sequence comes from Thermosipho ferrireducens, assembly GCF_017358165.1. NCBI lineage: Bacteria > Thermotogati > Thermotogota > Thermotogae > Thermotogales > Fervidobacteriaceae > Thermosipho > Thermosipho ferrireducens. The sequence goes on from NZ_CP071446.1 coordinate 470,675, forward strand.
CAAGGCCTTCCACATCCTATTCCTCCGCTATAAACTCTATCTCAATATCTGAATCTTTTGGAAGACCAGAAACCTGTACCACAGCTCTTGCAGGTTTGTGAGACTCAAAAAATTTTCCGTAAATTTCATTGAATTCAGAAAATTTAGAAATATCTTTCATATATACATTAACTTTTACAACTTTTTCAAGAGAACTTCCCACCTCTTCAAGAATGTTTTTTACGTTTTTAAGTATCACTGAAGTAGCCTTTTTTATATCCCCTTTGATTAATTCTCCTGTTTCAATATCGACTGGAAGTTGTCCGGATATAAATATAAACCCATTGCTTTTCACTGCTATAGAATACGGTCCAATAGCCTTTGGTGCACTCTTTGGTGAAAGCATCTGCATATAATATTCCCTCCCATTTTAGATTATTCGCATTCATTCATATTATAGCATTACCTACAAAATCATATATATCTTTTGTTATAATATTTTAAAACTCACAAATCCTTATGTGGAGGTTTACATGAATATAGAAAATATAAAAATCGAAAAAATCATAAGAACAAACAGAAAAAGTGTAGCTTTGCAAATCACCGAAAGAGCTACTCTAATTGTTAGAGCCCCTCGCAAAATGAAAAACTGTGAAATTTTTCATATAATTTCCAGACATAAAAAATGGATAGAAAAGAAAATAGAAGAAGTTAAAACAGCTATACCTGCTCCTAAACAATTTGTGGAAGGAGAAAAATTTTTATACCTTGGAAAATTTTATCCATTAAAAATCGTAACCGGCCAAAACGTTCCTTTAAAATTTGACAATGCCTTTCTTCTCTCACAAAACGTTTTAACAGATGCGAAAAACATTTTCAGTGCATGGTATAAATACCAGGCAAAAAAATTAATTCCAGAAAGGGTGGAATACTATTCTCAAAAACACAATTTCAAGTACAACAAAATAAACATCACAAATGCAAAGAAACGGTGGGGCTCTTGCTCTTCAAAAGGAAATCTAAACTTCTCATGGTATCTTATTATGGCTCCAATAGCTGTAATAGACTATGTAATTATTCATGAACTTGTCCATCTCATAGAAAAAAATCACTCAAAAAATTTCTGGAAAAAAGTTGAACAGCTAATGCCTGACTATAAAAAATATCATTTATGGTTAAAAGAGCATAAATACATGCTAACTTTGTAAAACAAAGTACAGCTTATTTGTCTTTCTTCACCTGATATTTCAAAAGCAATGCCCCTCTTTCATTTAAAACAGCTATGGATTCCAATTTTAGCTTCCTGGTAATAGGTAAATCCAGTTTTAAAGAATTTTCTAAAATCAGCGGTTCTATAGTAATGTATATCGTATCCACATATGGAAAGAACTCTTTTACTACCTTCGCTCCTCCTATAATTGCTGCTGTTCTTATTTCCCTTTCTTCCAATTGTTGAATAATATCCTCCGGTGAGCCTTTCAAAAAAATCACATTATCATAATCTTCGTAATTTTTAGTTGTCAAAACCACATTTAATCTTCCAGGAAGAGGCCTTCCTATGCTTTCAAAAGTCTTTCTTCCCATTATAATAGTACCAGCTTCCATTGTTATCTCCTTAAAATGTTCTTTATCTTCTTTAGAACTCCAATCTATTGGATCGTTCTCTACTCTGGCTATCCCACCAAATATATCCATAACCAATACAACGAAAAGTTTCATCCCATCCCACCTGCCTTATAGCATCAGTATAATTCATTATACCATTTACACCCTACATATATAAATCAGGTGATAAATATTTTTGATACTAATTCTCGCAAGATCCTTCGCACTCCGTGCTCAGGACAGGCCTTATCAACACTCACCAACCTCGCTGTTTTATGTCATTCCGAACGCATGTGAGGAATCTTATTTTTTGTTTCTCGCTACCAACTCTCGCCGATTATAAGATTCCTCGTCGCATGCGCTCCTCGGAATGACATGAAAGGGGGATTCGTCGTTTTTATACTTCTTGGAATGATGTTCTCCTTTTTTGTCATCCTGAGGAACGAAGTGACGAAGGATCTTATTCCTTTACTAATCTCACCAACCTCGCTAACTTTCGCTAACCCTCGCTAAATTAAGATTCCTCACCCTTCGGGTTCGGAATGACATGGGCGGTGGATTCCTCCTCGCTCCTGCTCCTCGGAATGACATGAGTGGGGGAGCCAATCTCGCAAGATCCTTCGTCGTTTCACTCCTCAGGACAGGCCTTGCTAACTCTCGCCAATAAAATGTTATAATAAAAATGTAAGTTATTAAGACCGCATATTGTAATTGTGCTTCCTAAAAAGTGAAGCGTTATGTTTTTTTCGGAGGTAGAAAAAATGAGCGTTGTAAAAAACACAAATCTTACAACGATACTCAATATTCTTAGAGAACATAAACAAGAACTTATACAGAAATTTGCTGTTAAAAAGATAGGTGTTTACGGTTCTTTTGTCAGAGGTGAAGAAAAATTGGAAAGTGATGTTGACATTTATATTGAATTCGATATTAATAAAATAACTTTCGATAAGTATTATGAACTATCCGAATATCTTGAATCTATCATTGGTAGAAAAGTTGACATAATAACAAAAGATGGTGTTGAAACCATAAGAATTCCTTATATAAAAGAAGAAATAAAGAGGAGTATTATATATGTCTAAAAGAGGCGACAGAGAATTCTTACTCGATATACTTGAAGCGTGTAGGAGAATTGAAAGATATGTTAACAATTTGAACTACGACTATTTTCAAAAAAACTATGAAAAACAGGATGCTGTTATAAGAAATATAGAAATAATCGGAGAAGCTGCAAAAAATGTTTCAACTAAATTAAAAAACAAATACACAGAAATAGACTGGAAAAAAATTGCCGGAATGCGAGATAAACTAATCCACTTTTACTTTGGTATAAAGCTGGAAATAGTCTGGGTTGTAGTTCAAAATGAGATTCCTTTACTAAAAAGAAAAATTTTTAAAATTTTAAAAGAGTTAGAAGAAATAGGAAAATAAGATTCCTCCTCGCATGCGCCCCTCGGAATGACATGTTTTGAAAATGCCAACCTCGCTAACACTCGTTAAATCAAGATTCCTCACCCTTCGGGTTCGGAATGACATAGGAAAGGAGCACACTCGCCAATCTCGCCAATTTTACATAAACTAAAAATACTTGAGTATAATATGGTAAAATAATTACTACAGGTTGTATAGAATTAACAGGAGGTGATCCTATGGAACTAAAAGTTCTTACGTTCATGCTTGAATCTGAAGAATTTGCAGTAGATATAATGAAAGTTGATCGTGTAAAAGAATATGAAAAAACAACAAAACTTCCTAACGCAGCAGACTTTGTAGAAGGAATAATAAATCTCATGGGAGAAGTCGTCCCTGTTATAAATCTCAGAAAAAAGTTTTCCCTGCCTGATTTTGAAGACAAGGAAAAAACAAAGATAATAGTTATTCGTTTTTCAGACGAAAAGAAATTGGGCTTTCTTGTAGATGACGTAAAAGAAGTCATAACCTTGACAGAAGAGCAAATTGAACAGGCTCCCGAATATGGAAATACATCTTCTGAATATCTTTTAGGAATCGCCAAACTTGAAAATAGGATGGTACTTGTTCTTGATGTTGAAAAGATTTTATTGAAGAGCGAAAAAATTGCTCTGGAACAACTTGTCAATGTAAATAAGTAAGAATTGATGGGGGATTTACCCTTAGAAAAAGTTTAGTTGGGTATTTGTTTTTTAACTGTTCTATATTATTGATAACTTTTTGAGGATTGGAAGTTTTAACTATAAAATGATATAAATAATTATTTCTTATCTTTGGTATAAGATATTCCGTTGGTCCAATAATGGGATCGTTGTACGATTTTTTTAATTCTTCAACTATCTTTTTTGCCGTTTCATAACCAAGAGCCTGATTTTGCGAAGAAGTTATTATATGGACTATGTTTGAAAATGGAGGGTAGTTTAGTGCTCTCCTTTTTTTTATTTCAATTTCATAAAAAGACTCCACATCCTGGTTAATCGCATATTTCAGTATATCACTTTCTGGATAATAGGTTTGAATCACAGCCTTTCCAGGGGCTTTTCTTCCTGAACGTCCTGTAACCTGAACCAGGAGTTGAAACGCTCTGAGCTCTGAATTATAATCCGGTATTGTGGCAATTGCATCTATGTCTGCAACAACAGTTAAAGATACTTTGGGAATGTCCAATCCTTTAGTTATCATTTTCGTACCAACAAGAATATCAATTTCTCCCAAGATCAGTTTCTTTAGTAATTTTTCAAAAAGTTTTGGTTTGAATATGAGATCAGTATCAGCTCTTGCTATCTGTCTACCTGGAAAATGTTTGACTAACTCTTTCTCCATTCTTTCCGTACCGGTACCTTTTTCAAGTAGCATAATAGAACCACACGAAGGGCACGCTGAGATTGTAGATTGTTCATAACCACAAATGTGACATTTTAAGATGCCTTTTGATTTATAGTAGGTCAATGAAGTTTCACAATTAGGGCATTTTACAAAATATCCACAATTCTGACACACTATTCGTGAAAAACCTTTTCTTCTGACGAATACCATTACTTCTTCGTTCTTTTTTACAACTTCTGCGATCTCATCTAATACTTTTTTCGAAAGATATGGCGAAACTTTGTCTTCGATTTTCATATTGATTATTTCTACTGTTGGAAGAGTAGTACCAAACCTCTCTGTTAATCTATGAAAATAGTATATCCCCTTTTTCGCTTTATAATAATGTTCTATGCGAGGTGTTGCACTTCCAAAAATTACGGGAACTGGAAACTCTTCAAGAATCTTAATAGTATCATAAGTAATATTTGAGTCCTGGTAATAACTTTCATCGTGAAATTCATCCACTATTACCAGAGAAATATCTTTCAAAGGAACAAAAACAGCACTCCTTGTACCAAGTAAAATATCCAGATCTCCCTTTACTGCTTTTATCCAGGTTTCTACTCTTTTAGCTTTAGTAAGATAGCTGTGGTAAACTCCAAGTTTGGCATCAGGAATTTTGGTCTTTATTCTAATGGAAGTCTGTTCTATCAAAGATGTTTCAGGGACTAAATAAAGAACTTTACCCATTTTCAAATAATGTTTCATAACCTCTATATAAACTTCTGTTTTCCCGCTTCCAGTTACTCCCATTAATAAATGCATCCCCGGATTATTTATTATTTCATTTACTACTTCTTTTTGTAAGTTTGTGAGCTGTATTTTCTCAAACTGCTCTATTCTTTCTTCGAAAATTTCAACAATTCCTTTTCTTTTCAATTGATAAACTACGTCTAAATTAATATTCAGTTCAGCCTTCAATTCTTCATAGGATACTACTTTGGTAGAAAGAAGATAATTAACAACCATGAGTTGTTTTTTTGTTAAACGTTTATATGCCAGTTCTTCCAGATTGGAAATAAGTTTTACAAAAAGTTCCTTTTTAGGACGTGGAGTACGAACCGTAAAATCTTTTACTATTTCAACTATTCCCTGTTTTATAAATTCATTAAGCTTATTTTTTCCATATTTGCTAATAAAGCTCTCTACCGACAGGTTATCAAAGCCAAGAAAAGGACTCCGGGACTTTACATAAGTTACGAAATAATCATCTAAACCTTTGGGAAAACATAGATCAAAAAGTTTTCCAACAGGCGCACCAAAGAAATTTGAAACCCCTAAAAGAATCTTCACACGCCATTTTTCCAGAAAACTCTTTCCATCTATTCTTTCAATGATAGATTTAACTGCGCCTTTTTCATTGCTCTCCTGAACAATATACCCAACTCTTCTATTTCCGTTAAAATCTATCAGAACACGCTCACCTATTTCCAGTTTTATCTGCGATGAATACAAAAACGTTTTATTTAAATTCAAATTTGAAACAGCTACCTTATAAACCAAAAACGCCACCTCACATTTTCTTGATTTTTTTGCTTTTATTTATCTCTAAATAATCACCTTAAATTTTAACATTCTTTTGTTAAAAAAATAAGTTGGCGAGAGTTGGAGAAGTTGGCGAGGGTTAGCGAGTGTTAGCGAGATTAGCGAGGCTGGTAAAATAAGATCCCCCTCACATGTGTTCGGGATGATCTTTTCTTCCTTTGTCATTCCGAACCCGAAGGGTGAGGAATCTTGTAATTAGCAAGAGTTAGCGAGGTTGGTAAAAACAAGATCCTTGATAAAAATTTATACTCTTAGTAATATTTTAGATACAAACGACACTGAACTGTAAATAATTTTAGCAGTCTAAATATATGAGTGATAAATAAAAAAATAATATCCGGAGGTGAAAAAATGAGGTTTTTAGATGAAAGGATGAACGACATTCTTCAGCAAGCAGCTGAACAATTAACTCACAAAAGGCAGAATTTGCTCAAACCTGAACACGTGTTATACGAAGTAATGCAGGAAGAAGATGTATCAAAAATTTTTCAACAACTAAATGTAAATACTGAAGAAATTCTCAATAGTCTGGAGGAGTTAATCGAATCGCAATATGGCGTTTACTATGGTTCTGGATCCCAGGTTTATATTTCAAATGAATTGTCTCGTGTTCTGGATTTAGCCCGAAAAGAGGCTAAATTATTAGGAAACAACAAAGTTTCCCCTATTCATTTTGTATTGGCCCTCTTAAAAGATGGAACATTACAAGCTGCAAGTGTTCTTGGAAAGGCTGGAATAACATATGAAAATCTTTTAAAAGCAGTAAAAGAACTTGTCGAAAGTGGGGAATTAAACAGCGAAGAAAACATTCTCAATAAATATACCGTAGATCTAACAAAATTAGCGAAAGAAGGAAAATTATCCCCTGTCATAGGCAGAAACGAAGAGTTACAAAGGGTAATTGAAATATTAGTAAGAAAAACAAAAAACAACCCCGTCTTAGTTGGCGATCCAGGTGTCGGAAAAACTGCTATAGTTGAAGGGCTGGCTCAAAAAATAATATCGGGAAATGTTCCAGATGCATTGAAAAACAAAAAAGTACTTATGCTTGATCTTGGAAAAATGTTAGCAGGAAGTAAATACAGAGGAGAATTCGAAGAAAGATTAAAAAAAGTCATAGATGAAATAAGGAAAATGAAAGACAATGTAATTCTTTTCATAGACGAACTACACACAATTGTAGGCGCAGGAGCTGCAGAAGGAGCGATGGACGCTTCTAATATGTTAAAACCAGCTTTAGCACGTGGAGAATTGCATTGTATAGGAGCCACCACATTAGATGAGTATAGAAAACATATAGAAAAAGACAAAGCTCTTGCAAGAAGATTTCAGCCTGTTATGGTAAAAGAGCCAAGTGTTGAAGAAACTATAGAAATTTTAAAAGGTTTAAAAGAAACCTACGAAAGTCATCACAATATTAAAATATCTGATGAAGCGCTTGAAGCTGCTGCAAAACTTTCTTCTAAATACATTCAGGATAGATTTTTGCCAGACAAAGCAATTGACCTTATCGATGAAGCCGCCGCTAAAATCCGACTTAAAAACACTGATCCCAGGCTTTCTGAACTAAAAGAAAAAATAAATGCTCTCGGCGAAAAAATAGATGAACTCACAATAAACTCTCAATATAAGGAAGCAGCTGAAATGAAACAGCAAATGTTTACTCTTCAAAAACAGTACGAGGAATTAGAAAAAAAATACGGTAGTGATACAGTAACAGCGGACACCGTGGCAAAGGTTGTAGAATCCTGGACTGGAATTCCTGCAACTAAGATGATGGAGTCAGAAAAAGAAAAATTGCTAAATTTTGAACAACTTGTTCATCGTAGAATGGTTGATCAGGAAGAAGCAGTAAAAGTAGTCGCAGATGCTATAAGAAAAGCTCGTGCAGGTATTAAAGATCCCAACAGACCAATTGGAACATTTTTATTCCTTGGACCAAGTGGTGTAGGAAAAACAGAACTCGCAAAAACTATAGCAGAACTTTTATTTGGTTCAGAAAATTCTTTAATACGCATAGATATGAGTGAATATATGGAAAAGCACTCAGTTGCAAGACTAATAGGCGCTCCTCCAGGATATGTTGGATACGACGAAGGAGGGCAGTTAACAGAACAGGTAAGAAGAAAACCATACAGTGTAATACTACTTGATGAAGTGGAAAAAGCACATCCCGAAATATTCAACGTATTACTCCAGGTCTTTGACGATGGAAGATTAACAGATGGAAAAGGAAATACCGTTGATTTCAGAAACACTATTATCATTATGACAAGTAACCTTGCAAGTGATAAGATATTAAGAAAACTTGAAGCAGGATTATCGTTCGAAAAAATCGAAGAATCCGTAAGAGAAGAATTAAAACATTACTTTAGACCGGAATTTATAAATAGAATAGATCATGTGGTAATATTCAAACCGCTCACAAATGAACATATGAAACAAATCGTCGAAAAACTTGTCAAACAACTCGAAAAACGTCTCGAAGATAAAAATATAAAAATCCAGCTTAGCAATAAAGCAAAAGAACTGTTAGCAAAAAAAGGATACGATCCAGCATTTGGCGCAAGACCATTAAGAAGATTGATAGAAAGAGAACTGGAAACTCCTTTATCCAAAATGATAATAGCTGGAGAGTTAAAAGAAAACGAAGTAATACAGGTGGACGAAAACGAAGGAAAAATAACAATCGCAAAACTTAAAGCACTACCGGTAAATTAATCAAAAAAAGATTTTTCCTCAAAGCGGGCTTGTTGAAAAATAGCCCGCTTTTTGTTTTTTATTCCCTTTCCACCAACCCTCGCCAATCTCGCTAATCTCGCTAACTCTCGCTAAATATAAGATTCCTCGTCGCATACGCTCCTCGGAATGACATGGAAGGTTGAGTCCTCACCCTTCGGGTTCGGAATGACAAAGGAAGAAAAGGTCATCCCGAGGAATATTCCTCTCCTGTCATCCCGAGCGTATGCGAGGGATCTTATTCCTTATTGTCATTTCGAACGAACGTGAGGAGAATGTCATCCCGAGGAACGAAGTGACGAGGGATCTTATTTTACCAACCTCGCTAACTCTCGCTAATCCCGCCAATCTCGCTAAATACAAGATTCCTCGTCGCATACGCTCCTCGGAATGACATTGAGGGGTGAGTCCTCACCCTTCGGGTTCGGAATGACATGGACGGGCGATTCCTCGCCTTTTTGCCCCTCGGAATGACATGAGTGGGGAAGCTAACACTCGCCAATATAAATATATGATATAATACACCTGAAAAACAAATTTTACATTTGAGGGCGGTGCATAACACAGAATGAAAGTCAAAGAAAATAATTTTTTTGATTTTTTTATATTTCTCCCCACTATATTAATAATGGCCCTGGGACTTTTAAATTTGTGGAGCATCGCAAGAGCTTCTGAACATTTTTCAATTTTTATAAAACAACTAATCTGGAACGTGCTCGCGATTCTTGGAATGTTTGTTGTTTATTTTTTAAAAGAAAATTTTATAAAAAAGATAATAATCCCTCTTTATATATTATCTATTTTTTCTTTAACAGCTGTTTTGTTGTGGGGAAGTTATATTGGAGGAGCAAAAAGATGGTTTAAATTTTATCTTATTTCTTTTCAACCGTCTGAATTGTCAAAATTGGCATTAATTTTAATACTGGCTTATCTATTAACAAATGCTAAAACAAAAGAATTCTTTATTTCTTTAGTACTCACTTTAATACCAATAGCATTAATTATTAAGGAGCCAGATCTTGGAATGTCAATCTTACATTTATTTGTCTGGTTCATAATGGTTCTATTTTCCAAAATCAAAATCATTTATCCCCTTTCTATAGTAGGAATTGGTGCGGGTTCAGCTCCTATTATATATTCTTTTTTCCTTGAAGATTATCAAAAAGCACGAATTCTATCGTTCATAAATCCAGAACATTATGCACAGGGAGCGGCATACAATGTGATAATGGCACAAAATGCTGTGGGCTCTGGCGGTATTTTTGGCCGTGGATTTCTTGTTTCACCATCTGTCAACGGCATGTTTGTGCCAAAAATAGAAACAGACTTTGTTTTCTCTGCTTTTGCTGAACAATTTGGCTTTCTTGGAACTATTTTGATAATAATAGCTTTTGGAATAATAATATTTCGGGTGTTGTTATATCAGACATATTATAAAAATGCTTTCTGGAAATTTGTATCTGTAGGAATATCTGCTACATTTATGTTTCACATATTTGAAAATATAGGAATGAACATTGGAATCACCCCTGTAACTGGAATTCCGTTGCCTTTTTTTAGTTACGGGGGATCATCTACTTTTATATTTGGAGTTATGATAGGATTTTTGCTAAAAGCCCAGGCCCTCTCCGACAAATTAAAAAGGAGGCGAACGTAAATTGGTGACAAAGCGGCGAAAAAACCTGGATTTGCTTCCAATTTTTATTCTTTTCTCTCTGATAACAATTTTCATTGTCACGGTAGTTTTATCGATTGGCAATTTTATAAGGTACCGTGACATTTTGAATAAATACAACGCATTGAAATCCTACGTGGAAAAAACATTGAACAGCTTCGAAACTGATCTAAAAGATTTAAAAGTTAAACTTGGACCAAATTCTCTTATAGATAAATACATTCTTTCTACAAATTACTTAAGAAATCTCGGAGTAGATCTTGAATATGTTCTAAGCAACCTGGAAGATACACCTGATACCGGGTATTTTATGCTATTTGTTATAGGAGATGAGCCAAGCTGGGTAACTATCAAAAAAGGAGACACTACTTATTTCTCACGGGAAATAAAACCTGGACTGTCCAAATACAAGTTTTATTATTTTAAAGAACCCCGCATTAAAACAGATTACGACATTAAAATATCTGCTGATTCAGATATAGTTGTTGGCAAACCAGGCAAAGTTTACATGCTGGTTTTTGGGGTGGGTGTGAAATATCATCCAACAAAAGTAGTTTTTATAAACGAGTACAAAATTACAAATATAAGGAAAAAATTCAATCTCTATGTCCCCGGTAAATAGCGAAAGGAGGAAAAATATGTACCTACAAGATCTCATAAAAAAGTTAGACGAATTCTGGTCTTCAAAAGGGTGTTTTATTGACCTTCCATATGACATGGAAATGGGCGCTGGAACGTTTCACGTATCAACATTTTTTGGAACGTTGAGAAAAAGACCGTGGAAAGTGGCTTTTGTCCAACCAAGTAGACGTCCAACAGATGGAAGATACGGGGAAAATCCCAATAGAATGCAGCGTTTTCTCCAGTACCAGGTAATAATAAAGCCTCATCCAGAAGACTCTCAAAAACTTTACTTAGAATCATTGGAAGTACTTGGAATAAATCCCGGAGAACACGATATAAGATTTGTTGAAGATAACTGGGAATCCCCTACTCTGGGCGCCTGGGGAATTGGCTGGGAAGTCTGGCTGGATGGAATGGAAATTACTCAGTTCACCTACTTTCAGCAAGTTGGTGGAATATCTTTAAAAGAAATACCTTTAGAAATAACTTATGGACTCGAAAGAATAGCAATGTATCTACAGGGAGTTGATAACGTTTTTGAAGTAATGTGGAACCAGGATGTAAAATACGGCGAATTGTTCCTGGAAAATGAAAGACAGTTCTCAATTTACAATTTTGAAAAAGCTGATACAAAGAAACTTTTTCAACTATATGACATCTATAGAGAAGAATTTGAAGAATTAATAAACCATGAACTCATTTTCCCGGCATACGAACACCTTGTTAAATGCTCTCATATTTTTAATCTTTTAGATGCGCGAAATGCCATAAGCGTAACTCAAAGGCAGAGTTATATAAAAGACATACGTTCAATGGCTACAAGATGTGCTAAAAAATTTGTTAAAAAAGAGGCAGGTGAACAAAATGGCTGAATACCTCTTTGAAATAGGTGTTGAAGAATTACCTTCAACAGAATTCGAAAATATAGTATCCCAGCTTAAAGAAAAGATTCAAAAACTTCTTGAAGAGGAAGCCTTATCATATGATAAATTCGAAACTTTCGCCGCCCCAAGAAGATTTGGATTTTTCATAATCGGACTTCAGGAAAAGCAAGAGGATAAAATTATCGAAAAACGTGGACCCTCGTTAAAAGTAGCCTACGATGAAAATAACGTTCCCACAAAAGCTCTTGAAGGATTTTTAAAATCCAACGGTGTTAGTTTAGATGATATTGAAATAAAAAACAATTATGTATACATAAGAAAAAAAGTTCCTGGAAAAACAGCTATGGAAATAATTAGCAATAGACTTCCCGAAATAATTATGAAAATGAATTTCAGAAAACCCATGAAATGGGGAAATGGTAAATATTCTTTTGTAAGAATTCCTCACTGGATACTATCTCTTTACAACGGCACACCTCTTAATATTGAAATATTTGACATTAAATCATCAGATATTTCATACGGACATAGATTCGTTAAAGAAGCCCCTGTTAAAATAAATTCTGTAAATGATTACATAAATAAAATGAAAGAACTAAAAGTTATTCCTTTTATAAAAGAAAGAAAAGATTTTGTTTTATCTCAGATAGACTCTTTCGAAAATGAACACAACCTCAAAATTGAAAAAGATGAAGAACTAATAGAAGAAATTGTTTATTTAACAGAGTATCCGACTATAATCTCCGGCAATTTTTCAAAACAATATCTTGACCTTCCAGAGGAACTCATTACAGTAACTATAAAACACCATCAGAGATCGTTCACCGTGTATAGGCGTGAAAAAATCACAAATTCATTTGTTTCTTTTTCAGATTCTCCATCTGGAAACCTGAACATTGTTAAAAACGGTTATGAAAAAGTAATAAATGCAAGGCTTGAAGATGCAAAATATTATTACGAAAAAGATATGAAATTGCCTCTTGAAACTTTTGCACAAAAACTAACACAAATAGTATTTCAGAAAGATCTTGGAACTCTCATGGACAAAGTAAATCGAATTAAAACTATTTCCTCGCACATATGCGAAGAAATAAAGCTTGATTTCTCCACCAAAAAAAGAGTAATAAGAACAGCAGAGCTTTGCAAAGCCGATATTGCTTCAAACGTTGTTTACGAATTTCCAGAACTTCAGGGCGTTATGGGAAGAATTTATGCTTTAAAAGATAAAGAAGATCCATCTGTTGCCATTGGTATTGAAGAACATTACACAGATTATCCAGAAACAATAACCGGTGCTATAGTAGCTATAGCAGATAGGCTCGATACTGTAGTCGGGAGCTTCATAGTTGGTAATATTCCATCTGGTTCAAAAGATCCTTTTGGCCTCAGAAAAAAAGTGGACACTGTCTTCAGAATAATTACAAAGTTTAACTGGGATATCAATTTAGAAAATATTATTGGCGAAATCGCAAACCTTTTAGGAAAGGAGATTCCAGAATCTTTAATAGAATTTCTAATTACCCGCTATGAACTCTACCACGCTTCAACAAGATATGATATAGCAAGAGCTGTACGAAAATTCTGGAAAAAACCACTTCACGGTAAATTAATCGCTGAAGCGTTGAATGAGATCTCTTCTCGAGAAGATTTCCAGCATCTTCTCGTCGGATTTGAAAGAGTGCACAACATATCTCAAAAGTACGATTCTTATGATTTTGACGGGGATAAATTTCTTGAAAAAGCCGAAAAAGAGTTATTTAACAAATACATTGAAGTAAAACCAAAAGTTTTAGGCGCCATTGAAGAACTCAATTATAGAGAAGCTCTACAAAGGCTTATTGAATTAAGACCATTCATAGATAATTATTTTGACAATGTATTTGTGATGACAAAACAGGACGATTTGAGAATGAATAGATTGGGATTTCTGAAAAACCTGGATAAACTTTTTATGTCAGTAGGTGATTTAACAAAAATTGAAAAAAAATTACAATAGCGTGGTATAATATATAATGTCGACAAATGTATAGCTAACGTTTAAAGGGGGAGGGTGATAAAATGAGAGATATGACAAAACAATTTTTAGAAGCCGCTTTTGCAGGTGAATCAATGGCTCATATGAAATACTCCATCTTTGCAGAAGAAGCTGAAAAAAAAGGACTAAAAAAATTAGCAAATTTATTTAAAGCTATCGCATATGCCGAATTTGTCCACGCAAGAAATCATTTCAAAGCGCTTGCAAAATTATCCGAGGAAATGGCCGAGAATGTGCAACAATGTATTGACGGGGAAACATTTGAAGTCGAAGAAATGTACCCTGTTTATAAAAATGCAGCAGAATTCCAGGATGAAAAAGACGCTGTAAGAACAACCCATTTTGCTATGGAAGCCGAGAAAATTCACGCTGAAATGTACAAAAAAGCCAAAGAACTTGTTGAAAAAGGTGAAGATTATTCTGCGGAAAAAATCTATATTTGTTCTATATGCGGTTACACTGCTGAAGATGAAATACCAGAAACATGCCCCGTATGTAATGCTCCAAAGGAAAAGTTCGTGGAATTTTAAGGGGATGACAAAATGCTGGGAAATTTTATCAAATCAGGTGATTTTAAGGGTGAAAAACATGTTCCCGTCATAGTCGCTCCTGAAAAGGTTAAAGCCAATGAATGGTTTGAAGTAGAAGTTTCTGTGGGAAAAGAAATACCTCATCCAAATACTATAGAACATCATATTGCCTGGATAGACCTTTACGCAATACCTGAAGGCGCAAATTTCATACAGCACATTGGAAGATTTGAGTTCGTTCCTGAACTTTCTGAACCGTTTGTAAAAACAAAAATTAAACTTGAAAAAAGCTGCAGATTAATAGCATTATCTTACTGCAACATTCATGGACTCTGGGAAAATGACTTAGAAATTTCCGTAGAATAATTTGCCAGATGATCGGCGCCACCTGGCGCCTTATTTTTTTGGAGGTGATATTTTGATTCGCAAGTTTATTGTTTTGATAGTTATTGCTATCATTGTTGTTATATTTCTAAGTACAGGTGTATATCAGGTTGGCCCATCTGAAGTTGCACTTATAAAAACTTTTGGAAAGTACTCATACACAACAGGACCAGGTATCCACTTTCATTTGCCATACCCCATACAATCCCGGGTAATAGTTGATATCCAGAGTGTAAGAAAAGAAGAAATTGGTTTCAGAACAGTTACTACTTACGGAAAAGTAACTTATAGGTCCGTACCTTCTGAAGCTCTTATGCTTACTGGAGACGGTAATATAATTAGTGTAGAAGCTGCTGTACAATATAAAGTCAAAGACCCTGTAAAGTTTGCATTTAATATCATCAGCGGAAAAGACATTGTAAGATTCACCGCTGAATCGGTACTTCGCGAAAGAGTTGCCGTGAGAAAAATCGATGATGTTTTAACAATAGAAAGAGACAAAATCGCCCAGGAAACTGCGCAGGTTCTCCAGGAAATACTGGATTCTTATGATGCAGGTATATCAATAACGAATGTGTATTTGCAGGAAGTTGCTCCTCCTGATGATGTGGTGGCCGCTTTTGATGATGTAAATAACGCCAAGCAGGACAAAGAAAGGTTCGTAAACGAAGCTTTAAAATACGCAAACGATATAGTTCCAAAGGCGGAAGGACAGGCTGAACAAATATTAAGAGAAGCAGAAGCTTATGCCAAACAAAAAGTCCTGGAAGCAGAAGGAGAAACCCGGAGATTTTTAAGTGTTTTAAAAGAATACAGATTAGCTCCTGAAATAACAAAAACAAGGTTGAAAATCGAAAAAATTCAAGAAGTATTGTCAGACATAAAAAAAGTATTTATACTGGATAAATCTGGAACATTAAAACTAATAGACTTAAACCAATTTATTGGTGGTGGTTCACAATGAGTGGTAAATTAATAACAACAATTGTAATAATTGTAATAGCGTTGATCATTTTATCTCTCTCTATTTTTATCATTGACCAGACGGAGCAGGCGGTAGTTTTAAGATTTGGAGAAATCATAAATACTTATTCAGAGGCTGGCATTCATTTCAAAACTCCTTTTATTGACAATGTAAAAAAATTTGAAAAGCGAATACTGCTATACGATATAGAACCTGAAAAAATAATTACAGAAGACAAAAAGACTCTCATTATAGACACATACGCGCTCTGGAAAATAGCAAATCCTCAGAAATTTATTGAAACTATGAGAACCAAAGCGCTCGCTGAATCCAGAATAGACGATATAGTCTACTCACACATAAGAAATGTTTTTGCAAAGCATACCTTTGACGAAATTATCTCTGACAGGCGTGAAGAATTTTTACGTGAAGTTACAAAACTCTCGCGCGAAGATTTAAAAGATTTTGGAATAGAAGTCGTTGACGTTAGAGTAAAACACGCTGATCTTCCAAATGAAAACATCAGAGCAGTGTACGAAAGAATGAAAGCGGAAAGGTACAGTATAGCAGCTCAAATTCGCGCTGAAGGTCAAAAAGAAGCTCAAAAAATCAGAGCAGAGGCTGATAAAAAAGCAACAGTGATTCTTGCTGAAGCTCAAAGCAAAGCTGAACAGCTGAAAGGTATAGGAGAGGCAAGTTCCACAAGAATATACGCTGAAGCATATCAACAGGATCCTGAATTTTTCGAATTCTGGCGTAGTTTAAGTTCATATAACGACATTTTCAAAAACGGGACCGTTATTCTGGGAGACATGGAAATTCTGAAATATTTCAGTAAATAGTTTAAAAAGCCCCTTAGCGGGGCTTTTTATATTTATTTTGATCATTCAAATTACTCTTAATTTTCGATAGGTTTCACGGAAATACCAAGTATTATTTCACGGCTGGGAATATTTACAGGAAAAGAAAACTCTCCAATGGAAGTTTTTATTACACACGAAGAGCCATCTTTGGAAAAGGTGATTTTTCCAGTAATCGGGTCAAAGTAATTAACACCTTTGTTACTGTAATCCTTTGATACCATTCGCTTTAATATTGTTTTTTCTTTCTTTTCTTTTGTATCATAAAAAGTAATCGCCTGATACGTAACCCTCTTAACCTCAAAAGTTTTATTCAAAATCTCCTGAAACGATATTTTCTTACTATTTAAAACAGAAATTTCTGATACTCCTCTGTTATAATAATCGTATCTTATATAATTTACTATGTGAAATGTTTTTAAAAAATCGTTGTAATCTGCCTTTATATAACTATAGAAACTCATTGTCGCGTCTAATAACATATATGCTCCAAAAATTATTTCTGCAAAGATAACTATGCAAATAATAAGTTCTACAAAAGATATATTTTCCCCCCTATCCCCCCAAAATCTACTCAAAACTTAAAGTTCAAACTTTTCTTTTGGTGCTTCCCCCTTGGCAATTTTATCCAGAACACCGTTTACAAATTTACCGCTATTTTCTGTTCCAAACGTCTTTCCAAGTTCTATCATCTCATCAAGTGTAACCTCAATGGGAACATCTTTCACATAAAGCAATTCATAAGTCCCCAGTCTTAAAATATTCCTATCCACTGCAGAAAGCCTTTCCAAAGACCAATTTTCAAGATATTTACCTATTATTTTATCTATTTCACCGATCACTTTTTTCATTTCTTTAACATATTCAAAAGCCTGTATTCTAAGTTTTTTATCTCTTATATACAAAAGCTCTTCTTTTGCTATTTCTTCTAAATCATCTCCTCGAAAATCCCACTGGAACAATGTCTTAAATATGTATTCACGCATCTTACGGCGTCTTGTTGCCAATTACTGCCCCTCCTCACCTTCTGTTTCTTCGGCTTCTTTATTTAATTCTTCAAATGTCTCTGTAACATCTGTTATTGTAACATTAACAGCTACAACTTGTAACTCTGTCATCCTTTGAATGTTTTCGCTAATGTTCTTCATAATTTTTCTTCCAAACTCCACTATACTTTTCCCGTAAGGAGCGCTTGTTTTTACATAAACAATCACACCATCTTCAGGCGTTCTTTCAATTTCTACACTTTTCTTTAACCTTTTAGATTCCTTATCATCGGGAGTAATTTCCAGTACTTCAAGAAAACTTCTGAATGCTATTTCTTTTAAAACATCATCACTAATATTTATACTCCCCTGTTCAAATTCCATAATTGCCACCTCCTTAGGCTCTTTCAATATAATCCCCTGTTCTTGTATCCACTCTAACTTTGTCTCCCACTTCTACAAAAAAGGGGACTGTTATCTTTAAGCCTGTTTCGAGTATAGCAGGTTTTCCTCCGCCCGAAACTGTATCACCTTTAAATCCTGGTTCAGTCTCAGTAACTTCTAAAACCACGCTCGTTGGAAGCTGAATGCCTATAGGTTTCCCATCGTGCATTATTAAATCTATTTCTGTATTCTCAACAAGATAATATTTATCATCACCTATTTCATCCTCTGGTATTCCGTACTGCTCAAATGTTTCGTTATCCATAAAATAATAAGATGAGCCATCATTGTAAAGATATTCAGCTTTTCTAAAGGTTATTTGCGCCTCTTCGACCTTTTCACCACTATTAAAATTTACTTCTCTTATTAATCCTGTTGAAACATTTTTCAATTTTGTTCGTATTAATCCTGAACCTCGTGCCCTGAAATGTTTATTCACATCAACTATTCGATAAATTTCTCCTCCGTAAACAATATACATTCCTTTGCTCAGCGAACCAACATCTATCACAAAAACACCTCCCTGTTTTCTTAGACAATTAGACTATTTTATATTTCACTGCAAGCAATGTAATATCATCATGTTGCGGAGCCCCCTGAGAAAAGGAAAATACATCTTTTTCCACCACATCAACAACTGATTTTGCGTTCAGATAAATACTTCGTTTTAAAATCCTTTCAAGCCTTTCAAAGCCGTACTCTTCTCCTGAAATATTTCTTGCCTCCACTATTCCATCGGTATATGCAAATATAAGAGATTCCTGTGTCAACTTTACAGTTTCTACCTCATACATCACATTTTCAAACATTCCAAGCGGTGTACCGGAAGAACATACCTTCTCCATTCCACTATCGTCCACAATATATAATGGGTCGTGGCCTGCGTTAATTACTTCTAAAACTCCTTCTCCGTTTAATTTAAACGCCACAGTAGTAACAAATCTATCCTCTCCTATGTCTTCAAACATTGTATTATTCAATCTGAAAAATATGTCTTTTAAACACGCAGATGAGCTTTGAACCAGAGATTTAAAAGCGCTTCGAAGAGAAGACATTATAAGAGCGGCGGGCAGTCCTTTTCCTGACACGTCTGCAAGGATGCCAAATAGCTCTCCTTTTTCAGTTTCAAATACATCAAAATAATCTCCTCCAACGTGAACCGCAGGAATACTTTCGCCGTAACTCTCATACTTTTTGTTATGCGGAAACTTTTTTGGGAAAAAGTTAATCTGTATATTTCTCGCAATATCGAGTTGTTGATTAAACCTTTGCCTTTCAATCTCTTCTTTCATGGAAAAATATCTTTCAATACTGCTTGCTATTTGCTGCGCAGTAGATTCGATTATTTTTCTATCCCCGGCTGTCAGAATTCCTCCCGTTTCCTTTCCAATTAACGCAATAAATCCCCATTTTTTCTCTTCCCCACCTGATATAGGAACAAGCAAAAAACTTTCTGAGTAAATTTCACTTTCATCGTAGTATACAACGTTTAACGGATTTTCATTGTACAGTTCAACAAGATAATCTTCTGTCACATTTTCACAATTTCCTATTTTCTCAAAAGCTTTTTCATAAGATATATAAATTACTCCACACTTAAACTTTATCGCTTTTTTCAAAGTACGCAGGATGGGATTCAGCATATCAAGTACATTTAAATTACTCGAAACAATTTTACTTACTTCAAAAAGCGTGGAAATCTCTTCATAAGTCCTTGAAATTTCCTCAAGTTGACTTTCAATAAGCAGGGTTGAAGTCTCTATTTCCTGTTTATACGCTATGTGCTCTTCTTTTATCCTGACTATTTCCTCTTCAATGAGCTTTAAGAGCTCTTCTTTCGTAGCTGCTTCTTGCTCTTTACTTTTTGAAATTTCACATAACATTTTGTAAATTTTCTTAAGCTCCTGCATCATCTATCAACCTTCTTACTTCTTCTATAAGTAAAGTTGGACTGAAGGGCTTTGTCATCACAATAGAAGCTCCAAGTGATTTTGCAATTCTTTCATCTTCAGCCCCACCTTTAGCTGTTAAAATTATTACAGGGATTTCTTTCAAATCCTCCTCTTTTTGTTTTTGTTTAAGCACTCCAAATCCATCAAGACGCGGCATCATTATATCAAGGATTATTAAATCTGGCTTTACATCTCGCATTTTTTCTAACCCATCTATTCCATCGACTGCTTCAAAAACTTCAAATCCTGCTTTTCTCAGGTTAAAAGTAGTTATCTTCCGTAATACTTCTGAATCATCGATAACGAGAATTCTGGCTTTCATTAAGACACCCCTCTCAAAACTTCAGAAAACCTTTTTTCGCCAATAAGTGCTTCTTCCCTCATCGCTATATAAACACTCTCGGAAATACTATGTGGATTAAACAAATTCTTCTTCCTAAGATAATAGTTTAACACAACATAATCCTTTAAACCAACTATTCGAAGATTTTCCAATGTTTCCTTTAATGTAAAGTATCTCATACCTCTCTTTGTTTTCTTTTCTACAACATAATCAGGATCATAACTAAAGGGCTTTTTTATTATAACTTTGTAACTATAACCATCTATTTCATTAAAATCATAATTTTTATCAAAAATTTCAAATACGCAAATTTCTCTCAGGCATACTTTCCTGATTTTTTCTAATACAAAATTAGTATCGTAATCTTCTTCAAAAAAAACTTTTAAATACAGAGCCTTATCCACAATACCTGTGGGAACAGGATCAACGTAAGAAATTTTTGGCATGGGATGAAATCCCTGAGTAAATTCCATTTTTAACCCAGAACGCCGCAAAGCTCTTTCTATACTACGAATGGTGTCCAGAGCCGAAACATATCTGAATAATCCCAGCTTCTTAAATCTCATTATAAATATTCTACTCACTTTATTTCCACCTTCAAAGCAGTAAGTTTCCCATTTTCCATATCTGGTACGTAAAGTATCTCATTTTTTTCGTCAAAAAACAAATCAGCAGGCTTTCCAAGTCCAGAAAATTCGTATAAAAAACGTCCATCCCTGGTAAACACTCCAATATTCCCAGATTCATATCCACTTACAAAAAAAAGATCGTTTTTCCTATCGTAAGCCAATCCATCTCCATATGATATTCCTTTCAAAACCATTTTTTTCACCACTTTATTTCCATCACTAACAAATAAACTTGCTGGATCTGTAAAAGAAACGATATATAGATATTCTCCATCTGTACTCAGGCCATTTGGATAAGCTATACTCAGCACCGGATACAATTCATTTTCCCTTAAAATATAAATTGTGTCCCCATATGTATCTGATACATACATTTCACCATTATACTTCACCACGTCATTTAAATACTTTGCACTACCTGTTACTGGCGTGTATATCTTATAAGTGTGGCTTTTCAAACTATATTCTATTAATCTATCTTTGTCTGCTATCCACAGTGTCTCGTTTTCTACATAAATTCCTCGAGGATCCACCAGATTTTCTATAACATAGTTCCCCATTCTTGACTGGTACAATACACTTCCATCAGCTGTGTACAATTTTCCCATTTGAGAGATATAATATCCCTCCTGAGTTACCCATATACTTTCAGGAACAAACAAACCAAATATTGAAAAAAGAATGCTCATAACTATTTTCATTTCATTCTCCCCCCAGGTATACTTCTTTCACCACCTCATCTTTCAGCACCTTCTCCGGTTCTCCCTCTGAAATTATTTCCCCCTTGTGTATTACATACAACCTATCCACAACCGGTATCAAAGCTTCAACGCTATGATCAGTTACAATTATTCCAAGGCCACGTTCTTTTAAATTTAATATCATCCCCTGTATTTCTTTAACTGTTTTTGGGTCTATACCAACAAATGGTTCGTCAAGTAAAAGAAAACGTGGCGAGAGAGTCATCATACGTGCAAGCTCCAAACGCCTTTTTTCTCCGCCAGATAAATCAGACGCCTTTTGATTTTTTAAAAGCGCTATTCCAAACTCTTCAAGAAGTTTATTCGTTCTTCCATTTATCCTATTTTTCTGAGAATGAAATTCCAATACCAGCTTTAAATTCTCATCCACCTTTAATTCTCTAAAAACAGATGTTTCCTGCTGAAGATAGGTTATCCCCATTAACGAACGTTTATGAATAGGAACTTTTGTTATATCTTTATCCCCAAGATAAACTTTCCCCGAGTTTGGCACAACAACCCCAAGAATAATATTGAAAAGAGTAGTTTTTCCTGAGCCATTAGGACCCAGCAACCCAACTACTTCCCCATTTTGAACATTTAAACTTGCACCTTTCAAAACTTTCTTTCTACCAAATTTCTTTACTATTTTTTCACAATAAAGTTTCATAAAAACCTTACTGACCTATTGTTTTTAAATATTCAATAAATTGAGCTGTGATATCGTATTTGGTACTTCCATATGCCATTGATTTACTATTAAACACAAAATCATATCCCATTATTTCCGCATACTCTGCTATTTTGGAGAGTATTTCCTGTTCTATTTCCGCAAATTTCTTTTGATACTCATCATTTAACATTTTGTTGTACTGCTGTTGCTTTTGAGCATATTCTTGCATCTTAGAATTAATAATATCCTGAGAAGCACCTTTTGCTTTCAATTCTTTTATTTCATTTGCGAGTTCATTCAACTTTTTAGTATAAAACTGAACATCTTCCTGATATTTTGACTGCACTTCAAGCCACTTATCATAAGATTGAATAACCTTGGATGAGTCAATGTATGCAAGTTTTGGACCTTGTGTCGTATCCCCGGCAGAAATTACAATAACAGAAGCTAATAGAGATAACGCAATAATCAATGGAATCCATTTTTTCATGAGAGCACCTCCTAATTTATAAATTTGCTTTTTGATTTCTCTCTTGCTTTTGAAACAATCGAACGACGCCCTCTAACTTTAAAAGCTTCCAGTATAATTTCAGCTTCTCTATACGGAACTGTTATAAAAGAAAATTTGTCGTAAAGCTGGACATCACGAATTATTTTATCATTTATCCCCGCTCTTTCAGAAATAAACCTGACTAATTTTGCTTTATCCATCCCGCTATTTTTTCCTCGAGCGATGAATAATCGTACTTTCTCGCTAAATTTCCTGTTTTGAGATAAATCCTGAAAAATTTCAGAAATAGAACCTCTTAAAATATATTTTAATAAGCCCTCTACCACTTCTTCTGTTGAATACTCACTTAATAATTCTTTTGTTAGTTTTTTGTACACTTTGTTATCTTTCACTTCATTACGATTAGAAATAAACTTTTTGATTTTATTTAACTTCGCCGACAAAACTTCTTCTATCGTTGGTATTTCTCCTTTTTTTATTCTGGCGTTGGAAAATTTCTTTATTCTGAATAATTCTCTGTACTCCTTTGGTGTAACAAAAGTTATAGCAACCCCTTCCTTTCCCGCTCTTCCTGTTCTTCCTATTCGATGAACATAATACTCTGGATTTAACGGAATAGAATAATTAATCACATGAGAAAGCCCACCTATATCTATTCCCCTTGCTGCTACATCCGTTGCAATGAGTATATTCACTTTACGTGTTCTAAATTTTTTTAAAACTCTCTCTCGTTGATACTGGGAAAAATCTCCATGAAGAGCTTCTGCATCATAGCCCCTTTCTATCAACCTGTTTGACACTTCATCAACTTCTAACTTTGTTCTACAGAACACCAGACCATAAAATTCTTCAGTTGCATCTATTACCCTGCAAAGAACCTCAAATTTTTCACTTTCATAAACTTCTATATATATTTGTTCCGTAAGATTTACCGTAAGCTGGTTATCAGTCGCCTTCACAAATTCATATGTTCCCATATATTTTTTTGCAAGTGAAATTATCCTTGAAGGCATTGTTGCAGAAAACAAAAGTATCTTTTTATCATCTGAAGCGTTCTCCATTATCCTTTCAACATCGTCTATAAACCCCATATTCAGCATCTCATCAGCCTCATCAAGAACAAAATATTCAACTTTTGAAATATCCAGAGTTTTTCTATTGATATGATCAAGAATTCTACCAGGTGTTCCTACAACTACATCAACTCCGCGCTTTAAATGCTGAATCTGATAATTTATTGACTGACCGCCATATACTGGAAAAATTTTCAATCGCTTCTTTCCCTTCAAGCTACTAATCTCCTCCGCTACTTGAAGACTCAGTTCTCTTGTTGGAGTTAATATTAAAGCCTGAACATACTTTTTTGGTTTCAAAAGTTCGATTAGTGGTATGCCAAATGAAGCAGTCTTCCCTGTACCCGTTTTCGATTGGGCTATTATATTTCCTTTTTTCGAAAGCATTAAGGGTATCACTTTCTCCTGAACATAGGTTGGTTTCTCAAAACCTTTTTTGTAAATTGCACTCAACACACTGTCACTCAAATTAAACTCTTCAAAATTCACTTCGTCTCCTCCAGTCTTTTTCGCATAATTTTTCGAAGCTCAAGAGCAAGTTGTTTTTTCACATCAGATGGTAATCTATCTATAAATAAAATTCCATCGAGATGGTCCGTCTCATGTTGTATTATACGCGCCGCATAACCTTCAAACAACTCCTCATGGTAGCTTCCATTTTCATCTTGATATCTTAACTTTACCCACTTATATCTTCTCACATCGGCAAAAATTCCAGGTACGCTAAGACAACCTTCCTCTCCTTCCTCTGTATCTTCAGAATGTTCAAAAATTTGAGGATTTACTATTACTTTTGGCCCCTCTCCATAATCCATCAAAAAAAAGCGCAGAGATAACCCTATCTGGGGCGCCGCCAACCCAACTCCGTCCTCCAGATACATTATTTTTAACATCTCTTCTTTTATTTCTTTTATTTGCTCAAAATTTGTTACCGGCTTTGCCTTTTTTCTAAGAATAGGATCACCGAGAAGTCTTACTTTCATGATATACTTCCTCCAGATACTTTAAATATTTCTCATTTGTCATGAAAACGCTTATGGGGGTTACAGAAACATAGCCTTCCTTCAACGCTTTGTAATCTGCTAATGGATCAGGATCATTTTCTATCACATTCCCCATCATCCAGTAATAATCTCTTCCCACAGGATCCACACGCTTTTCAAAGTAATCTTCATACATTCTTTTGCTCTGTCTGGTGAGCCTCCAGCCCTTTAACTCCTCATATGAAACTGATGGAACATTAATGTTTAGCGCGGTAAATCTTGGAATAGTCTTTACATCGAATTCTTTCAAAAATTTCAACAAAAACTTTGCTGCGGTCTCGTACATCGGGTTTTTAAAATCAGAACTTGAAATAGCTATAGAAGGAATCCCCGCTATAGCACCTTCTAACGCACCGCTCACTGTTCCCGAATAAATCACATCTGTACCCAGATTTTTTCCTCTGTTTACACCACTCACCACCAGATCAGGAGGAGAGCCAAGCACAACATCCATCCCCATTTTCACACAATCTGCCGGAGTTCCTGAAACTGCATATATTTCAAAAGGCTCATTTATATCAAGCTTTCTAAGCCACAACGGAAACCTTATGGTAATAGCATGACCTACAGCGCTCTGCTCAGTTTCAGGCGCAACCACTGTCACAGTATGTTCCCTGCTAAGATATCTTGCAAGACATAATATTCCCTGAGCGGTTACTCCGTCATCATTTGTAACCAAAATTTTCACATTTCCACCTCATTTATACAAATCAAGGATTAATCCGTTGATTTCTTCCACTCTTGCAGCAAAATTTATTGTACCAGATTCCGCTGTCATTAATTTATCTGCTAAATCTTTCAATTTCTGATCAACTTTTTCTACAATTATATGAAGACGTGGACTATTCGTAGAATAGTCCATCTTTCCACCCAATTTATACAGCTTTTTCTCTATTAATTTTAAAAACTCCTTTATTTTCTCCTTATATTTCTTTAAAGAATCAGGCGTTGGTGATCTCACAAAATCATTTCCAGCGTCCAGTATTTCCTGAACAACTCGCTCTATTTCTTTGTTTATTACCTCTTCCTCTACATCCATTAAAACATCAAAAAATCCTTTTACTTCTCCCTCAAAAGATACCTTCTTTTTCTTTGACGTTTTTTTCTTTTTAATAGCACCACTTTTTATCTTGGGATCACCTGGTGGTTCTATCCTCAATTATTTCACCTCTACTATTTTTGCAACCTGCTCAGCTATGTCTCTAAATACCTGTTCTATTTCTGTTTCCCTTAAATAAAGAGTTATCGGTTTTCCTTCGTCTGCATACTTTGCAGCCTTGGGATCAAGTGGTACTTTACCGAGTAACGGAACATTATACTCTTTAGCTAAAATTTCTCCGCCTCCACTACCAAAAACTTCTATTATTTCGTCGCATTTAGAACATTTTACGTATGACATATTTTCTACTATTCCTATAAGCTTCTGTCCCATTGTCTGGACAAAAGAAACAGCCCTTCTTACATCATCCAGCGATATTTTTTGAGGTGTCGTAACCATAACCACCCCATCAAGTTTCCCTATCATTTGAAATAAACTCAAAGCTTCGTCTCCCGTTCCAGGTGGTAAATCAAAAACAAGATAGTCAAGCTCCCCCCATTTTGTATCTCCCAAAAATTGCTTAATTGCTGAATGTTTCAAAGGACCTCTCCATATAACTGCCTTGCCCTCTTCGACAAGCATACCTATAGACAATGCCTTCAAGTTATGCAAGACTTCTGCTGGAACAATTTCTTCTCCATCTACTGTTGGATTTTTACTTCCAAGCATTCTAACAATATTCGGGCCGTGCATGTCAAGGTCAAGTAACCCTACTTTATATCCGCTTTCTGCAAGAGCTGTTGCAAGATTCACCGCAACAGTTGTCTTACCGACTCCTCCTTTACCACTCAACACTGCTATTTTATGTTTTATTTTTCCCATCTTTTCCTTAACTTTGTTTAAATCGTTTTGCAAATTAAATTGTGGATTCGCCATTTTTACACCTCCAAAAAGAACATTCTTTATTAACATTATATCATAGATATAGTACAGCCTAAGTTAACATGAGATGTTGCGTTATGGTATAATCTGTTACGTTAAAAACCTTAAGGGGTGCATAAAGATGATATCCATAGTAAACCTAACAATAAATTTTCCTGGAAAATTGCTGTTTAAAAATGTTAATCTGACTATTCAGGACAAAGATAGAGTGGGATTAATAGGAAAAAATGGTTCAGGGAAGACTACCTTACTAAAAGCCATTGGCCAGCTTTTTGAAGATTATGAGGGGCAAATTTCTACCTCTGGAAACATAGTCTATCTTGATCAATTCAGAACATTTGACGCCGATACTCCTTACGAATATTATATGAAAAAAGCAGACACCCCCGAAAAAGAAAGAATGGTAAGAAGCATTTTAAAGGGGCTCGGGTTTGAAGAGCATGATTGGAACAGAAGCATAGAGTCATTCAGTGGGGGAGAAAAGACACGATTGCATCTTGGAAGACTTTTTTTAGAAACCCCTGATTTCATCCTCTTAGATGAACCAACAAATTTTCTTGACATAGCGGGGATTCATTATTTAAAAAAACTTCTTTCAAATTTTAATGGAGGTTACATTATAATTTCTCATGATAGAAGCTTTTTGAGAGATACCTGCACAAGATTTCTGGAAATAAATAACGAAAAGATCTGGGACTTTCGTATGCCGTTTGATAAATACTTAGAAGAACGAAAAAGATTGTTAGAACATCAAGAAAGAGAATTGAAAAACAGGACCCGGGAAATTGAGCGTTTAAAAACTATAATTGAAAGATACAGAAGGTGGGGACGAGAAAAATCTCTCAAACAGGCAAAAAGCAAAGAAAAAAGACTTCAAAAAATGCTGGATGAACTTGAAAACATAACACTTTTAACTGACGAAAAATCATCAAAAAAAGTAAAGATTCCCCAACCTGAACCTACAGGATACATTATCTTAGAAGCCAGTAAATTAGGATTTAAAAATATTATAAATGATGTCTCTTTTACAATGTATGAAAAAGACAAAGTTGCCATTCTTGGGCCAAATGGAAGCGGAAAAACCACTATTCTTAAACTCATTATTGGAAAAATAACAGACAGGGGAAAGGTTTCTTTTGGCCATAATGTTACCTTCGCGTTTTTAGATCAGTTTGTTGAAAACTTAAATAACAGAAACACTGTTTTTGAAGAAATTTCCGATGAAATGCCTATGGAACCAGAGCACACTGTAAGAGCTTACATTGGACGCTTTGGTTTTCGTGGAGAAGACGTCTTTAAAATGGTGAATGAATTAAGTGGTGGAGAAAAACAAATACTCGCGCTTGCAAAAATTCTTCTAAAAAAGCCTAATCTTCTTATACTTGATGAGCCAACTAATCACATGGATCTTGAAACTGTTGAAATTTTAGAAAAAGCCTTAAAAGAATATAAGGGTTCCATAATGTTAGTTTCTCACGATGAGGAACTTATCAAAAACGTATGCAATAGATTTTTCGCTATAAAAGACAAAAAACTCGTCGAACTTAAAAACTTAGAAAATTATGATACATCCTACACTAATTTAAAAACCAAAAATCCTACAAAAAACAAAGAAAACAATTTTGAGGAAAGGAAAAAAGTAAAAAACCAGATAAAAAAAACTATGCAAACAATTGAAAAATTAAAAAAAGAAGAAGAAGAACTTTCTCAAAAACTCTCGAAAACGATAAAATTATTAGACACTGTAGGGTCAAATTACCAGAAAGCAATGGAATTGACCCGGGAAAAAGAAACCCTGGAATTAAAAATACTTGAAATATTAGAAACTATAGAAACTTTAGAAGAGAAACTTAAATCCCTTCAAAATTTATATGAAAACATTACACTATCATCATAGTTGATATCATCGACTACTATCAAATTAAGATTCTTCGTTGCATGTGCTCCTCGGAACGACATCAGAAGGAATCTTGTTTTTTACTAATCTCGCTAATCTCGCCAATTACAAGATTCCTCGTCGCGTACGCTCCTCGGAATGACACTGGTGGGTGATTCCTCGCTTTTCTGATTCTCAGAATGACAAAAAAAGGATGTCATCCCGAGGAACGAAGTAACGAGGGATCTTATTCCTTATTGTCATTCCGAACGTACGTGAGGAATCTTATTTTTTTTACTAACCTCGCTAACCTTGCTAATCTTGCTAATCTTTCATATACGTAGGAGCAGTTTTTGGGGATTTCCCGTTTTTCACTTCTCTGTAATAAGCATAAGTCATTGGATCTTTATCAGCCAAAATATCGGCTTCTGTTACTTCACCTATAAAAATCGTGTGTGTTCCACAATCAACTTTATTAACTACTTTAGCTTCCATGTAAGCTACGGTATTATCAAGCACTATTGGAGCGCCCGTTAAACCAATTTTATAACTAACTTCTTTAAATTTATCTATATCACGACCTGATCTAAACCCAAATAACCCTATGAATTTCATGGGAGCTTCTTTAGCTAAAACTGAAACAGTAAAAATTCCACTTTTTTCTATAAGCATGTGCGTGAGATTCTCTTTATTAATACTTACGCCAAGCAAAGGTGGCTCTGCTGTCAGCTGAAAAACAGTGTTTGCAATTTGTCCATTTAATTTTTCTCCATCAAAAGAAGATACTATATACATTCCATAAAAAATTTTATAAAGCGCTTTTTCATTCATATACATTCCCCCTCCTTATATAACTATATTTGTGTTAGTGACTTAACATTATATTTTATCATTTTAGTAACTTTAAAACCAAAGCATTTTTCACTTACTTTCTCTCAAGTCCCAAAAATTTTGTCAAAACCATTTTGTACTTTTCGTATATATAAATGTAACTCTTTATCTTCCTGTAATCTTTAAAAATCTACAATGTATAGTTTTAATTTTTTCATAGTTTATTTAAAAAAGAGGCTAATTCTTTGTTATAATATTTTATACATAAAGAAAACTCAGGTTAATTAAATATACATAAACATCGAAATAAGAATGGGGGGATTTTATGAAGTTATATGTTGATGGCTCTTATTCTGATTTATTTAAAGTAGCAAGTTACGCTTTTTGCCTGGTAGATGATGAAGAGAACATATTAAAAATCAAAAAAGGAGCCAGATATTTAAAAAAAGGGAACTCAGTTATTTCTGAAATAATAGGAACAATCGAGGCATTAAAATATTGCGCAAAAAATAATATAAAGAATGTCGTAATTTACCATGACTATAACGAACTCCCTATGTTTGCTTCAAAATACAGGAGAACAAAAAATCCTATCATAAACGCTTATATAAAAACTCTATCAAAAATGCGAGAAGACACAAACATATCATTCAAAAAAGTAACGGCTCATAAAGATGATAAGTATAACAATCTTGTTGATAAATTATCCCGGGAGCATATGCAAGAGTATATTGAAAAAAACATCATTCCAAAATTGATGAAAAACGACAATTTGGTAAAAAATAGTAATAAATAAGCAAAGCGATGGGGATGTCATCCCGAGGAATGCAATGACGAGGGGGATGTCATCCTGAGGAGCGCTAGCGACGAAGGATCTTTTTTACCAACCTCGCTAAATACAAGATTCCTCACCCTTCGGGTTCGGAATGACAACCTCTTTCCCTGTCATCCCGAGGAACAAAGTGACGAGGGATCTTATTCCTTATTGTCATTCCGAACGTATGTGAGGAATCTTGTCTTTTTACTATCCCTCGCCAATCCTTTGCTTATTCCAATTGTTTTGTTATAATTATTAACATATCTAAAGTAAAAGGTGGGGGGATTAAAAAATGAAGATAAAAATACTTTTAACATCAGATATTCACGGCTCTGAGCTTGCTGTAAAAAAGTTAAGAGCTATTAAAAATTGTTTTGACTATTTTATATTTTGTGGAGACCTTCTTCCAAAATTTGTTGACGAAGATAAGTCTTTAAAGGAAGTTCAGCAGGAATGGTTTTACAATATTTTTCTACCATTAGCAGAAGAAATAAATGGTTATTTCATTTTAGGTAACGATGATAAAATTCATTATGAAGGAAAAAGACTTTTGAATGACCCCCTCGAGATTGAAAATGGTATTTCTATTATATCTTATGACAAAGTCCCTTTAACTCCATTTAATACCTGGAGGGAGCTCTCAGATGACCTTATTGAAGAACAACTTCAAAAATTGACCGTCAAAAAGCCCTTCATATTTATCACACACGCCCCACCATTTAAGATACTCGATGAGGCACGGCGGAGAAACTTTGGCAGCAAAGCTATCAGGGATTTTGTGTTCAAAGAAAACCCGCTTGTACACTGCTTCGGTCACATCCACGAATCTTTCGGAGACATTAAAATAAACGATGTAACATTTATAAACTGCGCTTTTGAAACTTTTCTCAAATTTTATATTATTGAAATAGATGAAAATTTAAACGTAGAAACTTACGAATTATAAACTTTTTAAGAAAACAAATACTACTTGTTGGAGGTGCTTTTGCATGTCTTTTTATTATTTATTTTTATTTGTCATAATTTTAGAATATCTATGGGACTCCGTATTGAATGTGTGGAATGTATTCTATTCAACAAAAGTTTCTAAAATTCCAGATATACTGTCTGACAAAATTTCTCCTGAAGATTTTGAAAAATCTAAAAAATATCTTAAAGATACAACCAGAGTAAAAATAATAAAAATATACATTAATCTTTTCATCAACCTATGGTTTATAATATGGGGATTTCCTTATTTTGAAAAATTCGTTTCAAATCTCACAGATTCTCTAATTCTTCAATCTTTATTGTTTTTTGGTATATACTGGATAATTCATTCCTTAATAACTCTTCCAATAAAAGCGTATTCAATATTTGTTATAGAAAATAAATACGGCTTCAATACAATGAGCGGAAAAACTTTTGTTTTAGATATAATTAGAAATATTATTATTACAATTATTTTCTTCGCTCCTCTTATTTCCTTGCTAATCTGGTTCTTAAACCTGGAACAGAACTGGTGGTGGAAAGTTTCTCTGGCTTTCATAGCGTTTCAATTATTTATTTCGTGGGCATATCCCATATTTTTTGCTCCACTTTTTAATAAATTCACACCGCTTGATGATGAAAATCTGAGAAAAAAGATAAACAAACTATTGGAAAAAGCAAATTTTAAAGTTTCAAAAATATTCATTATGGACGCATCAAAAAGAACCAGAAAACAAGACGCTTATCTGACAGGAATAGGAAAATCGCGACGATTAGTACTGTTCGATACTATCCTGAATTATTCACCTGAAGAAATTCTTGCAGTAATAGCTCATGAATTAGGTCACAATGTCAAAAAACATATACCCAAACTGTTAATTTCCTTTTCAATTTTTTATACTTTCATGTTTTATCTCACAAATTTAGTCTACAATTTTTTGCAAAACAACAACATATTCGGTGTAAACAGTGTGTACGCTACATTCACATACGCGTTTCTTTTTATAGCATCTATTTTATACTTTGCAACTCCTATAATCAACTATTTCCAAAGAAAGTTTGAATACGATGCAGATAGCTTTTCAGCTAAGCTGCTTGGTACTCCAGAACACTTAATTTCTGCTCTAAAAAGACTTGTAAAAGAAAATCTGCTTAACGTAACACCCTTGCCAATTTATAAAATCTGGTACTATAGTCATCCTTCTCCAGAAGAACGATTAAAAAAACTCAGGCAAGATTAGTGAGAGGGGCATCCCCTCCCATGTCATTCCGAGGAGCGTGAAGGCGAGGAATCTTACCCCCACTCATGTCATTCCGAACCCGAAGGGTGAGGAATCTTGTAATTGGCGAGGGTTAGCGAGAGTTAGTGAGGTTAGCAATTTCAAAAAGCAAGAAAGTAAAGAAACTTCCGAATGTAAAAGTTAGGAGGGACACCATGGGATTCAACATATCAGACGTTTTCAAGGTTGACGATTATATGCATTTTTATTCCAAATTTCTCACAGAAGAACGCACCAAAAAAGAAGTTGACAATATTATTTCTTTATTAGCCCCAAAACCTTCACAAAAAATTATAGACATAGCATGCGGACATGGGAGACATTCTATTGAACTTTCAAAAAGGGGCTTTGACGTAACAGGAGTTGATATAATGGAAGATTTTTTAGCCATTGCCAGAAAAGAAGCAAAAAGACAAAAAACAAATGTCTCTTTCCTTAAAAAAGATATGAGAAATCTCAACTTTAAGGAAGATTTTGATATAGCACTTCTTCTTTTCACTTCCTTTGGATATTTTAGCGATGAAGAAAATAAAACTATCTTGAAAAACGTCCATCGAACTCTTAAACACGGCGGAAAACTTCTTTTTGATATACCAAACAGAGACTCAAGAGCAACTCTTTTTAAAGAATCTGTTCTTGAAGTAGATAATGACTTAATGATAGACTTTCCAAAATTTAATCCTTTAAATGGCCGATTAAAGGTGAGACGATTAATAATCCGGGATAATCAAAAACGAGAATTTACATATGAAATACGAATTTACAATCTAACTGAAATAAATGAGTTACTTTTAAGCGCAGGTTTTAAATTACTGGAAGTTTATGGAAACTGGGAAAAAGAAAAATTCACAGCCACTTCTCCAAGAATCATAATAATAGCTGAGAAACAATAACAATACATTTTATGATTCAAATTGCACGTTTAAATTGTTTTTCTACTAACCTCGCCAATTACAAGATTCCTCGTCGCTACGCTCCTCGGAATGACACATTTCGGGGATACCAACCTCGCTGTTTTTTGTCATCCCGAGCGTATGCGAGGGATCTTGTTTCCCCTAACCCTTGCCAAATACAAAATTCTTCACCCTTCGGGTTCGGAATGACATGAGTGGGGTAAGATTCCTCGTCGCTTCCGCTCCTCGGAATGACACAGGAGGGGATGCCAATCTCGCTATTTCAACGTTTATTTTGAAAAAAACTTTTTCAGTACAGTTTTCACTATCTCTTTATCCTCGGGATATAAGCCAAGCAACGTTAAAACTCCAAGCATTGTTACAAAAGCTATACCAGGAACCAATAGCGTCCCTACTAAACTCGTTATAAAATATCTCAATATAAGCACAACAAACGTTGTTATAAACCCAGCAATCGCTGGTTTTATATATTTCAAGTTGTAGGGCAGCATTTTAAGTGCAATATAAACTTCTATTGACTTAACTATATTAACTGTCGAAATTGCAACCATTCCACCTATCGCAGAACCTATTATTCCATACTTTGGAACCAGCCATATATTCAATCCTATGTTCAAACTCGCAATAAAAACACCGTTTATCATCTCGTATCGCTGATATTTTGTCATTGAAAGCATTAACCCATTGGAACCTACCGCAGCATTTACAAACTGACCAAGCGCAAGAAATATGAGCACATATTTTGCTCCTGAAAATTCTTTTCCAAATATCTTCAGAATACTCTCAGAATATATTATTATCCAGATAGTTATGGGAAGCGTTAAAGATATAATCCATCTTGTTATATCAGAATATAATTTCGAAAGTGTTTTCTTATCTCCTGTATGATAAAGCTCAGAAATCATAGAGGAAAATATCGAATTAAAAGCCATAAGGAAAAATACGGTTAATTGAGCGACAGTATCAGACACAGTATATAATCCAACGCTTTTTGAATTTAAATACATTCCCAGAATTAATTTATTCACCTGACCCATAAGAAAATACGTAAAACTTACAAATAACATGTTTGAAGAATATTTCAAAAGTTTCTTTCTTTCAACACGAGGCTTTATTTCACGATTAAACAAAAATGGTGCGTATTTTTTAAAACTCAGAAATAAAAGAACCAATATTACTATCGTTGAAATTACAGTTGAAGCTATAGCACCTGCAAGTTTATACCCTAAAAAGTAAAATATCAGGAAAAAACCTATTCTTATTATCCTTTCAACAACTTCTTTATAAAAGAAAAAGACAGAAGGTCTTTTTAACCCTTGAAAAGTGCCTGAAAAAAGATTTAAAAAAGAATAAAACAATAAGATTACAGAAAACCACGGCAAAATAGATATAAGTCTTTCATCGTGAAATATATTGATTGCTACAAATCTTCTAAATATAACCAGAGCAATTGAAAGTATTATGGACAATATACCTGTAATTTGAAAAGACGCAAATATTACACCTTTCGCATTTGAAATATTATTTTTTCCAAGGTATTCCCCAAGAAACCTGGTCTGACCTGAGCCCATACCAAAAACGGCCACCATTACTCCAACATTTGCAACTGTAAGACCAAGAGAATATAGCCCATATTTGTCAGCACCAAGAAGCCTCGCAAACAGTGTTTGCAGGGCAAAACCAAAAATAAAGCCTAAAACTCTACTACTAAACACTAATCCCGCTTGTTTTGTAACAGTCTTTACATACCTATTGTATTTTTCGGTCAAACACTGCACCTCCGAATTTTACAAAAAATAATTTAACACAAAGTTTCTTATATCATATATTTCTCCTGGCACATCACCTTCTGAAGAAATTACAATCCCATCTACTGCGTGATTGGCATCATCTGGCCCTGTATCATTCTCATGAAGCCAGATACTTTCATTTCCAACTGTTCCCATTGAACGCCACTTTAAATTACCAAAATATATTATCAAATCAGGGGCAATGTTTCTTACTTCTTTATAAACTTCTTCAGGCTTAAACACTCTGGTTCCTATATTATTCCCCTGTTCATCTGTGATATTTTCCAGTTCTTTTATCAGCTGATCTCTAAAACTTTCATATTCCTCTTTCTTTACTATACCATTTGGTTCTCTTCCTTCAACGTTAATAAACAACCTACCGTAATATCCTCCCATTCCCCAGGCTTTTGTCTTAGACCAATCTATCATTCCATCAGATATAAGTTTCCCTATTCTGGTTGGTTTCTCAGGCCTTTCTTTAAGGACAAGATAGCCTTTTTCAATGAGCCAATCATTAATTGCTATTCCTCCATCCATTTTTTGAATCCCGTGATCTGAAGTAATTATTATAACAGTGTCATCGGGGAAGAGTGACACTAATTCCCCTATTTTTTTGTCAATATATTTATAATAATCTCTTATAGCACTTTTGTATGGGCTATCTGGATCATGTTTAAAGTGGGTGCTATCATGATGTGCCCAAAATGCATGATGCATTCTATCCACACCTATCTCAACCATCATAAAGAAATCCCATTCTTTTTCTGTTACAAGATGCTTTGCTACCTCAAATCGTTTTTCTGTCATCTTGTATATATCTTTTAAAAGT
Source organism: Thermosipho ferrireducens (assembly GCF_017358165.1). NCBI lineage: Bacteria > Thermotogati > Thermotogota > Thermotogae > Thermotogales > Fervidobacteriaceae > Thermosipho > Thermosipho ferrireducens. Next base: position 507,021 of record NZ_CP071446.1, read on the forward strand.
CTATCCTTGTCGTTAGTTCTAAAATTTTCAACATCAAACATATATTCCCCAACCCAATTTTTTATTTCTTTTTTCAATTCTTTTGGATAAGTAAAATCCACATCGGTACCCGGTGTAAGAAAACTTGTTACGAGATTTCCGTTAAGCTTTTTTGGAGGGTATGTAAGTGGAACACTTAATACTATACTTTTATAACCTTTCTTTGAAAGGGTATCCCAGATTGTTTCATCTTTTATCATCCTCGAATTTGCAAATGTAACAGAATCGTACGAGTAATCTTTGCGATTCCTGAAACCATATATTCCAAGTTCCCCTGGATCTTTTGACGTAACCATTGACATCCAGGCAGGTACAGTTATTGGAGGAATCGTTGATCTTAAAGGTCCGTAACTTTTTGCTATTTTTTGTATATTGTAAAGCTCATCCCAGAATTCTTCAAACATTAATACGGGATCAGCACAATCCAGTCCTATAACAGCTACTTTTTTTGACATGTTCAAAGCCTCCTTTTCACACCAATTTTTCAATAATCCTTTTTGTCATTCCGAACAAATGTGAGGGGGATGTCATCCTGAGAAGCGGGAAGGCGAAGGATCTTATTTTTTACTAACTCTCGCCAACACTCGCTATTTTCTCACTTCTCCCCCTGATAAAATTCCATAAGAAGCCTTGCCACTTCCGGTCTTGTAAACTCTGCAGGGGGCATTTCACCATTTGATAACATTTCTCTTACCTTTGTACCGCTCAGGAATACATGATTTTCTTTATCGTGTGGACAGGTTTTACTCGTTGCCATATTACCGCATTTTTTACAATAAAAAGCGTGTTCAAATTTCAACGGTACTATTCCTATCTCTTCTGGTTTAAATTGATCAAATATTTCCTGAGCTTCATACGTTCCATAATAATTACCAACACCTGCATGATCTCTTCCAACAATAAAGTGGGTACATCCATAATTTTTCCTGCATATTGCATGAAATATCGCTTCTCTTGGACCTGCATACCTCATGTTAACAGGGAAAACTCCCAAAAATACCCTGCTTTTTGGGTAATAATGCTCAAGGATTACTTCATATGAATGCATTCTCACTTCCGCAGGAATATCTCCTTTTTTTGTTTTTCCAACAAGAGGGTTAATAAACAATCCATCTACCATTTCAAGTGCTGTTTTCTGAAGATATTCGTGAGCTCTGTGAATGGGATTTCGTGTCTGAAATGCAACAATTGTTTTCCAGCCTTTTTCTTCAAAAATTTTTCTGGTTTGCACTGGATCATATCTGTATTCATTAAACTTTTCATGTTTTATCCTGTTGAGAAGTGTTATCTTTCCTCCAAGTGCTACATCTCCCTGGCTGTATAAAAACGCAACACCTGGATGTGCATCTTCATCTGTTTTATAAACCTTTTTTGCTTCTTCTTTCTTTCTTCTTTCAAACCTCTCTTCGAGGTGAAGTACAGCATATATTTCTCCCTCGTAATATATTGCTATATCTTCTCCTTCTTTAAATTGATTTGCTATATCTTTATCTACCGAAAGCACAATAGGTATAGACCATACTATTCCATTGCTTAGACGCATATTTTCAAGAACGTTATCATAATCTGCTTTTGTCATAAATCCTTCAAGAGGACTAAAAAGACCTGTGGCAATATTCTCAAGTTCAGATACGTCCCAGTAGGATACCTGCAACTTTTTCATTTCTTTGACTCTTTTCAGAAGTTCTTCGCGCTTTTCTCCTGTTGCTATTCTGTTTACAAGTTTTCCTCCATGTGGTTCTATCATTTCTTTACCCTCCTTTTATTTCGCATTTTTTATCTTTACACCAGGTGTATATAACCGGCTTTAATATTTGCCAGTAAGGATTGTAACCTCTTTTGTAAACAAAAATGTATTTATCTCCTTTGATATCATCAAGCACATTTATAAATTTGCCTTTTACTTTTTTTGATCTAACATTTATCCCTTTTTCTTTCAAAAATTTTTCCGCATCATTTACAAATTTATCCGCCATTTGTTCATATTGCTTTTTTAAAAAATTTGCTATTTCCTCTATTGTTTTATCCCCAAGCCATCCTTTTTCCACAGCAATTTCTGCAGCAAGTTCCACTATTTGCTCATCTATTATCTCAAGTAAAAAAACTTCGCTTTCCTTTTTAGCTACCTTTAAAAGCACTTTTTTGTTTTCTTTGAAATCTATTGGAACAAGAAGCGTCATATTATCACCTTCCAGACTACTGTGCCAAAAAGTATTATAGAAACTACAGCAACTACTTCCAATAAAATCCCATATTTTATGGTATCGCGTAAGTCTATCCGCCCCGTTGAAAGCGCTATTGCCACCGATGGCGAACTCATTGGCAGCATGAATGCAAATCCTGCGGGAATCGTAACAGCAAGTGTTGCAAGACGTGGGTCTATACCCATACGAGTAGCGGCAGGAAGTGCTATCTGCATAAGCATTACAACAACCGCTGAATTGCTCATCGTTTCTGTCAATACCAAAGCACTTATGCTGAGAAGTACAAGAAATAAACCTCCCGGCATATTTTTTATATACTCTACAAACCATGAAGCAACTCCTGTTTGCTGGAGCATCTTTCCCAGCACTATAGCCCCACCATACATTAATATAATTCCCCAATTCACATCCTCTTCCACTTCTTTCCATTTAATTAGCTTCAACATAAACAAAATTATAACCGCAGCAAGTGATATATTAGCTATCCCAAATTTTTCGCCATATGAAAACCAAAAAAATATCGAAGCTGCCATAATCATTCCAACCTGAATTTGTCGTTTTGTAGTAGAGATTTCTTCCACGTGAATTTCCAACTTTTCATAAGGTGTTATTTTAAAAAGTAAAATACTTGATGCTATGGAGGTTGTAACAACAATTGGCAAAGAAGCGATACTCCATTTTGAAAATGAAATACTTTGTCCGTTCCACGCCTGTAAAAGAGCAATAGCAAGAGGCCCTCTTGCCCCTCCAAGTAACGTCGCATTACTCCCAATTATTGCTCCCCACATTACAGAAAAAATAAGCGGTTTTAGAAGTTTTTCACTGCTTCTTACCTCCAGAACGATAGGTATCAATATTGCCACAACCGCATGGCCGGACATAAGAAAGGAAAGAAACATAGCTGTATACTGAACAAATAATACCAGAGCTTTAGAACTTTTCGAAAGTTTTATCATTGAAAAAGCTATCTTTTTGCTCAGTCCTGAGCGTTTAAAAGCCGACGCCAGTATAAATGACCCAATAAGAAAAAATACAGCAGTATTGCCAAAATAACTATAAACTTCTTTAGAACTTGCAAGGCCCATTAATGGAAAAGCAACAATGGCAAAAAGACTTGTTATCATCAAAGGGACAACATTTGTTATCCACCAGAAGAGACTGATAGCAAAAACACTCAGGGCTTTAAAGCCCTGAATAGTCAAACCAGCTGGAGGTGATAGGAAATAGGGAAGTAAAAAAACGATCAGAGAAATTCCAAATATTATCTTTCGTTTCATATTAATCTAAATACCCTAAGTCCCTCAGCCTCTTTTTTATTATTTCTTCCTCTTCTTCGCTGAAAACCTGTTCTTCCTGTTCATCGCTTTTCAATACTTCTTCAAGAACAAAAACTACGTATTCATCGACACTATTAAAGCCAAATTCCTCAAGATTCTCTTCTATTTTTTTGTAAAGTTCGTCAGGAATGTTCACCTGTTTCATATACCCACCTCCTCAAAAAATGGATTGATATCTTCCAAAGGTACTTCCATTCCAAGTTGTATATCTTTATTGTTGCCATGAAAATCACTTCCTGCTGTTATTAAAAGATCAAATCTCTTTGCAAGATTTTTATATTGCTCAATCTGTTTTTGTGAATGCTCTGAATAATACACCTCAATGCCTCTAAGACCATAAGAAATTAGCTTTTTTAATAAATTTTCCAGTTCCTCATCATCAAGGTGAGTTTGATACGGATGAGCAAGTACAGCTACCCCACCAGCCTGTACAATTAGCTCTATTGCTTTGTCTGGATTCAATCGCTTTTTATCTATGTAAAACAACGCACCTTTTTTTAGATATTTGTCAAACGCTTCCTGGTAAGATGTTACATAACCTTTTTTTAAAAAAAGCTGAGCAAAGTGAGGCCTCCCTATAAGATCTTCCCCTGCTATCTCCCTCAGTTCATCCATTGTTATATCAAAACCATATTTGTTCATCTTCTCCACCATTAATTCGTTTCTTTTTGACCTATATTGTTGAAGCTGTCTTAATACCCTGTTCAATTGTTCATTATCTGGATCAACATTATAGCCAAGAATATGAAGTGTCCCTGGAAATTCCGCGCTTATTTCTACACCGGGAACAAACTTTAAATTTCTTACATTTACATTTTTTACACCGTCAATAGTGTCATGATCTGTTATAGACAAAAACTCGATCTGTTTCTCCAGAGCAAGTTCAACGATTTCTTCAGGAGAGTATGTCCCATCTGAGACTGTAGTATGCACATGCATATCTACAAACACGCTATATTATCCCCTTTTCTTTAAGATAATTCATCACTTTTTCCACTGACTCTTCCAGACTTTCTTTATCTGTTTCTATCAATATTTCAGGATTTTCAGGTTCCTCATAAGGTGCGCTGATTCCTGTAAATTCTTTTATTTCTCCAGAAAGTGCCTTTTTATACAACCCTTTTGGGTCTCTTTCAATAAGAACCTCTATTGGGCATTTTACAAATATTTCAATAAACTCTCCATCTTTTAATAGCTTCCGCGCTCTTTCCCTATCAACTTTATATGGAGAAATAAAAGCAGTCATTGTAATAACTCCAGCATCAACGAATAATTTTGCAACTTCTCCTATTCTTCGAATATTTTCCTTTCTATCTTCAGGAGAAAAGCCAAGATCACTGTTAAGCCCATGTCTTATATTATCGCCATCTAAAACATATGCCAGCTTTCCCATATCATGAAGTCTCCACTCAACTTCTCGAGCAATAGTAGATTTTCCAGAACCGGAAAGCCCTGTAAACCAGAGTAAAACTCCCTTTTGTTTTAAAAGCTTTTCCCTTTCTTCTTTAGATACCTTTCCTTCATGCCAGTAAATATGTTTGGATTTTGGTTCCACCTTTAAAACACACCTCCTTGATTTCTAATCAAAATACCCAAGATCTTTTAATCTTTTTTTCAAAGCTATTATTTCTTCTTTTGTGAGTTTTTCAAAACCAAGTTCATCTGTTTTTTCATGCTGCTCTACATCAAGCGTTACTAAATCTCGTAGTACATCTACAATGAACTCAGTAACACTACCGTAGCTCGTGTCTTCAATTATTTTTTTTATTCTTTCATACAAAAGTTTTGGAATTTTGATAGTAACCTTTTCTCTCAAATCAATCACCTGCACTCTTATTGTACTCTTATAAGACTCTTATCGTAGTACATTATACCATAATTTCACGTACAGGTAATTTAAAAATCCCTCCATTTTTGCCAGGCAATGAGCCCCAACTCTTTTGCTTTTTATTTTTTTACTAATTCTCGCAAGATCCTTCGTCGTTTCCCTCCTCAGGACAGGCCTCGCCAATCTCGCTAACTCTCGCCAACCTCGCTAATTATAAGATTCCTCGTCGCATACGCTCCTCGGAATGACAAAGGAGGTGGATTTCTCGCCTTCCCGCTCCTCGGAATGACAAAAAAGGAAGTCATCCTGAGAAGCGTCAGCGACGAAGGGGATGTCATCCCGAGGAATGTAATGACGAGGGATCTTATTTTTTTACTAACTCTCGCTAACTCTTGCTAATCTTGCTAACCTCGCCAATCTCGCCAATAATAACGAACTTATTATTTATTTAACTTTAAAGCAACATGAATTATAAATAGAGATAGTAAAATATCCTTAGTAATCCTTGGGAGGGAGAAAAATGCCTCAAAAATTTGTAGTGGTAACAGGTGGTGTGTTAAGCGGAATTGGTAAAGGAATCTTTTCAGCCTCTTTAGCGCGCCTTTTAAAAGACAGTGGAATAGATGTAAACATTTTAAAAATAGACCCATATTTAAACGTAGATGCAGGCACAATGAACCCAAATCAACACGGTGAAGTTTTTGTCACCGAAGATGGGTATGAAGCTGATCTTGACCTTGGACATTATGAAAGATTTCTTGGAATTAACGTCTCACGTCGCAACAACATAACTGCTGGCCAGATATATTCTTCCGTTATCCAGCGCGAACGCGAAGGCAAGTATTTAGGCTCCACCGTCCAAATTGTTCCACATGTTACTTCAGAAATTAAAGAGCGTATAACCTCCATGAAGGGAGAAGTTCTTGTTATTGAAATAGGTGGCACAGTAGGTGATATAGAGGGAGAAGTTTTCCTGGAAGCTGTCCGAGAATTAGCTTTTGAAGTGGGAAGAGAAAATTTCTTGTTTGTTCACGTAACTTACGTCCCTTATTTAAGGACAACCAATGAATTTAAGACAAAACCCACTCAACAATCAGTACAGCTGTTAAGAAGAATAGGGATTCATCCAGATACTGTAGTTGTCAGGACTGAAACTCCAATAGATGCGAATAGTCTTTACAAAGTTGCACTCTTTAGTGGAGTGTCAAGAAACATGGTTATAAACTTGCCAGACGTTCCAAACGTTTACGAGGTTCCAAATGTCCTTCATTCCCTTGGTATTCATAACTTAGTAGGAGAAAAACTTGGATTAAAAATCATCGACAAGTTTTCCTGGAATTATCCAAAATCATTCCAGCCACTGAAAATCGGAATTGTTGGTAAATATCTCGGAACAGATGATGCATACAAAAGCATAATAGAATCTATATATCTTTCCGGCGTTCAAAAACCTGTGGTAATAGATGCTCAGGAACTTGAAGAAATGGCAGATGAGCAAATAAAATATTATCTTGAACAGTTTGACGCTTTAATTATCCCGGGAGGATTTGGTCGACGAGGAATCGAAGGGAAAATAAAAGCTATAAAATATGCAAGGGAAAACAAAAAACCTATTCTTGGAATATGTCTTGGAATGCAACTTATGGTTATAGAGTTTGCAAGAAATGTAGGTGGTTTAACAAAAGCAAACTCTACAGAATTTGACCCGGAAACCCCTCACCCCATAGTGAACATGATGGAAGAACAAAAAAAGATATTGCATCTTGGAGGAACAATGCGCCTTGGCGCTCAAAAAACGCTAATAGAAAAAAACACATTACTTGAAAGAATTTACAATGGTAAAAATCTCGTCTACGAAAGACACCGTCATAGATATGAAGTTGACTCTGAAAAATTCAAAAATCTATTTAAAAAACCTGGAGAACCTGGAAACAAACTTATAATCTCAGCTAAATCAGATTTTGTAGAAGCGATAGAACTGGAAAACCATCCGTTCTTTGTTGGAATACAATACCATCCCGAATACAAAACAAGAGTTGGAAACCCTCATCCCATTTTTAACTGGTTCGTTAAAGTAGCAGGAGGAAAATAATATGCTCATGGATTATCACATTCACAGTAATTTTTCACCAGATTCAAAAGCTTCTGTTGAGCAAATTATAAAAACGGCACGCAGCCGCGGTATTGAGAGTATAATAATAACTGATCACTACGAATTATCAAATAGCCTTCATGATACGAAATTTGACGTTAACGAATATAGAAAAACTATGGAAAAACATTGCCTTCCCGTGGGAGTGGAATTTGGCTGGGATGGAAAAAAAGAAATAGATATCGACTTAAAGCAATTTGATTTTGTTATACTGTCATACCATAATTTCGATACACCTGTAAACCAGAAAGAATACAAAAAGTACCTTGAAAACCTTTTTTCTATAATCAAAAAATTCGATAGCTACCACGTTTTAGGTCACCTCGACTTTCCAAGAAGATATCATGAAAATTATGAAGCATTTTCAAAAAAATTGTTCCCTTTAATAGAAGACATATTTAAAGAAATTATTTTAAATGGAAAGGGTATTGAAGTTAATACAGAAAGTATGTTAAAATATGGAGAGCCAAATCCGTCCATAGATATATTAAAAATATACAAAAATTCAGGAGGAGAATTTATAACAATTGGTTCAGATGCGCATAAGATCGAAAACATAGGAAGAAACGTAAAATCCGCTCTTGATTTGTTAAAAGAAATAGGCTTTAAATATGTTAGTACATTGAACTCTGAATGGAATATGATAAAAATAGATATTTAAAGTCGAATTGAAACTCAGAGTTGAAAAGATCTTAAAGAAAATTATGTAAAATTAAGATACAATTTGAAAAATTAAAAAAGGAGGAAGGAAAAAAGATGGCTATTAACGCTAAACAGGTTAAAGAATTAAGAGATAGAACAGGAGCTGGCATGCTCGATTGTAAAAAAGCTCTTGAAGAAGCAAATGGTGATATGGAAAAGGCCATTGAAATTTTAAGGAAAAAAGGTATCGCAAAAGCTGCAAAAAAAGCTTCTCGTGCAACAGGCGACGGTATAATTGCTTCATACGTGCATTTCAATAAAAAAATCGGTGTTCTTGTTGAGCTCAACTGTGAAACAGACTTCGTTGCAAGAACAGATGAATTCCAGGAACTTGGCAGCAAAATCGCAATGCATATAGCAGCTATGTCCCCAAGATGGGTAAGACGCGAAGATGTTCCTCAAGAAGTTATAGAAAAGGAAAAAGAAATCTACAAAGATCAACTTAAAGATTCTGGAAAACCAGAACACGTTATTGAAAAAATCATTGAAGGTAAGTTAAACAAATTCTTTGAAGAAAATTGTTTATACGAACAAAAATTTGCTTTTGACGAAGAAAAAACTGTGGAAGAGCTTATTAAAGAAGCAATTGCAAAGATAGGTGAAAATATCAGAGTTTCAAGGTTTATTAAGTACACTGTTGGTGAGTAATAATTTTCTTTGCAAAAAAGCTCCACCTACAATCTGGTGGAGCTTTTTTGTTGTTTTCAATAAAATTAAAGTAACTCCATAAAAACAGCAAATCTTTTATTTGTTTTTTCTTTTCTATACGAAAAGAAAAGGGATGTTGCAGAATAAGTATCTATACCTGTTATCTCTATATTCTTAACTCCTATTTTAGATAACGATAATTCAATAGATTTCCATAAATCAACGAAAATTCTTTTCCCTTTATTTTTCACAACTTCTTCTCCAAATTTAGTGCGAAATTTTCTTGCTACATCAATGCCAACCTCAAAACTTTCCGGACCAATTGAAGGTCCAAGAACCACACACAAATTCTCTGGCTTTGATCCAAAATATTTTTCCATACTTTTTATAGTTTTCACACCAATTTCAAGCAATGTTCCTTTCCATCCAGAATGCGCCAATCCAATAGCGTGTTTTACAGGATCATATACCATTATTGGAACGCAATCTGCAAACAAGGTTAGCAAAATTATATTCTTCTTATTCGTTATCATTGCATCTGTGTTTTCTAACTTTCGTCTCCAAAAATCTAATGACAGATCTCTTTCATCCACAAACACTACTCTATCCCCATGAATTTGCTTTGCAACTACCAACCGTGATAAGTCAATATCTAAAGCCTCAGAAACTTTTATATAGCTTCTGATAACACTTTCGAAATTTTCTGGTGAATTTATATTGAAATCTAATGTTTCTTTGTTTGCATCTGCACGTATCGTTATAAAGTGTCTCAAATTTCTAAATTGTTCAAACAATGGAATTGTAAGATAACGAATACCTCTTAGCTGGTTAACTCTGAATTTATTCAAAATCTTCCTCCCATTCCTTTTTTATCTACTAAAAATTCTATCATAGCATTAAAAATTATGAAAAATTTCTCAAAATTTTCCTAATAGTACTTATTTCTAATCTATATACCTGCATACTTTGTATAAATTATCACAATCACACTTGAAAAAAAGAAAAAAACTGTTATAATTATTATTGCAATTGAGTCTCAATATCAGATGTATATAATTCAAAGGAGGTTTTATCATGTCAGCATTTCTTATAACATTTCGCGAAACTTTAGAAGCAGCACTTATTGTTGGTATAGTCCTTGGATATTTGCATAAAGTTTCCCTATTAAACCTTCGTAAAAACGTCTGGATAGGTGTTTTACTGGGAATAATTGGAAGTATTTTAGGAGCCTTCCTTTTCCAAGTAATAGGAAGCGGGTTTGAAGAAAGAAACAAAGAAATTTATGAAGGTATCATCACTCTATTTGGAGCTTTTCTATTAACTACTGTCATACTGTGGATAAACAAAAACAAAAATATCGAAGAAGAATTAAAACAAAAACTGGAAGATATAAAATTTTCAAAAACCCTCGGTCTCCAACTTATTTTACTTATATCAGTTGCAGTATTAAGAGAAGGTATAGAAACTGTTGTCTTTTTAGAATCTGCTATGGTAAGTTCTGAAACCGGTGCGCTATTTCCTTCAAGTCTTGGAATTATAACTGCTATTGTTCTTGCTTACTTACTTTTCAAAGGCGTTTTGAAAATGAACTTAAAAACTTTTTTTACATTCACAAACACCCTTTTAATATTTTTCGCAGCTGGCCTTATTGCATACGGTGTTCATGAGCTTCAAGAAGCGGGATTTATACCTGTTTTCGTAGAACATGTTTACGATATAAACGGATTTATTAACGAAAAAGGTTTCCTTGGTGGAATATTGAAAGGACTTTTCGGATACAATGGAAACCCATCTTTAATAGAAATTATCGTATACTGGACGTACCTAATTCCCGCTTTAATGATGAACTTAAAAACCAAAAAATAATTGTTATAACTCAATACTACAGAATTAAGAACTATAAATTATGCTCTTTGAAAAAATTATCCGTAAGTCTTAAAATGCGTTTTCTAAATATGTATGAAGATAGGTGTCCACTGAAAAGCTTATAAATTTCTTTATGTGTTGCGTTTAATTTCTCATAAAGTTCCAGCGTTGCATCTTTTGGTATAAAAACGTCAAAAATTGCTCGAAACATTATTGTTGGTACTTTTACAAATTTTGCAAATACAATTGGATCATATTCATAACAGGCTATGGGGGCTGTATCTTTTTCTATATCTGGTTTTTTTAATTTTGAAATAAACTTCCAGAATTTCTCATCGTGGTAATCCGCACATTTCTGCGGATTACATTCTTTATTTTTTTCATACTGAACTCTTAAAACTCTCGTTATAAAACTTTTCCATGTAATATGATAAAAATTCCCTCCTGTAACGCATAAAGATAACCCTTTTATTTCTTTATCAAAAGCAGATGCAATTGTTGAAACCATACCTCCAAAACTAAACCCCATCAAATATAATTTGCCCCCAAAAACGCTTTTTAAATAATTTAAAGAAGTAAGTGTATCAACTACTGCATGCTCGAAGCGTGCTCTGAGGGTAAAATTATCCGTTGTTGAAAGGAATAACTGACCACTTTTGTAACCAGCTGGTGTTCTTTCAAAATGATACGGTAAAATCATAAGCGCAGCAACGTAACCCAATTTAGCAAATTCTTTCGGAAACCACTTTAAATACTTCAAATTTCTCGTGCCAAGTCCATGAACAAAAAGAAGCGTTTTTCCATTCCATTTCTCAGGTTCATATATGTAGAGAAAAAGCCTTTCTGACTCTTTATAATCACACGGATAATTCGAAAAAAGCACCACTTTTGAATTTGTTCTTTCAATAATTTTTGGAGTCACATCGTAATCTTTTACAAAAATCACCGCTATCCCTCCTTTGGGGGGTCTATGTATATTTTATCACGAAAGATACTATAATATATTACATTTTTAAGCAAATAAAAAACGTTCGGGATGTACCCACCCGAACGTTTAAGAAACAAGAATTATTCACAAAAAGAATTATTTTACATCTTAAATGACCTCAGATAATTGTTCAACTCTTCCACAGCATCTGTTAATTCATCAGAATATTTCTTTACATCTCCTATTTGAGTAGCCTGTTTTTCCACCTGACTTGCCATTTCTTTTATTTTCTCTTCAACTTCTACCACATTACCCGTTACTCTGTCTATCGCTGCACTCACTTCTTCTGCAGCGCCACTTTGTTCTTCAGCAGTAGCAGCAAGGTCATTTGTCATTACTGAAATTTCTTCTATTTTATTAAGAAGCTGTCCCATAGACTTTGACACTTCATCAACAGAATCAACGGATTTTTCCACCTTTTCATTTACATCTTCTGTAGTTTTTGCCACCACTTTTGCCTGACCTCTTATGCCTTCGAGAATTTCAGCTATCTTTTGAGTAGCTCCTCTACTTTCCTCTGCTAATTTTCGAATTTCATCCGCGACTACAGCGAATCCTCTACCGGCTTCTCCGGCTCTCGCGGCCTCTATAGCTGCGTTTAGCGCCAAAAGGTTTGTTTGTTCTGCAATATTTGTAATAGTCTCCACTATTTCTCCTATCTGGTTTGATGATTTTTCCATTTCCTTTACAGATTCCAGCGATTCTCCCATAGTTTTGCTTATTAATCTTATAACTTCCCGAAGCTCTTCCATTTTCTTGGAAGATTCTTCAGCTCTTCCTTTCATATCTTCCGCGCCACCAGCTAAATTCTCAGAGTAATTTGCTATATTCTGCGCGCCACTTGCTATTTCTTCCATTCCGCTGTTAGCCTCTTCAGTAGCTGCTGCAACATCCTGAATTTGCATTGTAGCCGTTCTTACTGTTTCAGCTGCTTCTGCCGATGCTTTGTTTGATTCCTCTACAAGCTCATCCATCAATTGCGATACAGATGAAACCTGCGCTCCTAATTTCATTACTTCTCCTACTGTTCTTTTAAAACTATCTATTAGCATTTTAAACGCGTTATTTAACTGCGTTATCTCATCTTTTCCCTTTTTCTCTTTGAGTTCAACTGTTAAATCATTCTCTGCAACTTTTCTGGCTATATTGCTTATCTCTATTATCGGTTTTGCTATAGACTTTGAGACAAAATAGGCTAACACACCTGCACCAATCGCTATTAACACTCCCACCAATATCCCTGTGTTTATTATCATCACAGCTTTTCCTATCACTTCACCGTACGGTATTATCGCCATTATTTTTATAGGCAAATCATCTACTTCTACAAAACTTGCAAATTCCTTTTCACCATTGAACGTATATTCAACATTTCCTTTGCTCTTTTTCAGGGCTTCTGCAACACTTTCCAGACCTTTTTCTTTTGCTATATCCAACTTATTCACATAACTTTCATCCGGGTGTGCCACCACTAAAGTTTTGTGGAGGATCACTATATATCCATTTTCTCCTATTTTTAAACCTTTTATCGCGTCCTGTAAAAGCGTTTGAGGATAAAAACCAACAAGTGCTGCTACAATATTTCCTGCAAAGTCTTTTACAGGAGTTATTATCGCTATGGTATTTTCTCCATTAAACACAAATGGAACCTCGAGAGTATATTCTTTCACACCTTCTAAAACATCATTTACACTGTGTGGAACTTCTGCTTCTATCTCTCCTTTTGAGCTAAACACAGATCCATCTTTAAGAATAAGATAAACACCCACATAACCTACCTTTTTCATAGCAGACTCTGCGTTTCTTACTCCCCATCCAAGTTGCTTTCTTCCAAGCTCTGAGGTAACATTCATTAAATATGGCGATAGTGAACCTCCTGTTCCATATTTATACAATGGATCTATTTTTTCCGAAATAGTTACCTCTATATCTTTACTAATGGAATCAAGAACCAGGCTATTTATTTCTCCTGCAGCACCTTTTAAATGTTTAAATGCTATAAAAGATGCTGTAAAAACACTTATAAACGTCGCTAATATGCCAACTAATACCAGAGAAAGTATCAACTTAGCTTGGAGTTTCATGCTGTCACCTCCAAAAATTTTTCCGTTTAAACGATTATACCACAAGTTAAAAAAATAACATCCTCTAATATTTCACAGCTTTCCAGGTTATTTTCTTTATACGCAAATTATACCATCATTTTTTGTGTTTTGTTATCTTATCATTATAAAGTATCTTCCAGATAAAAAAATCTTATTCTTTATTGTCATCCCGAGGAATAAAATAACGAGGGGGATGTCATCCTGAGCGTAGCGAAGGATCTTATTCTATTCTTTTTCCCAACCTCGCTAACTCTCGCTAACCTCGCTAACACTTGCCAAATACAAGATTCCTCACCCTTCGGGTTCGGAATGACAAAAAAGGGAGTCATCCTGAGGAGCGCAGCGACGAAGGATCTTTTCCTTACTGTCATCCCGAGGAATGAAATGACGAGGGATCTTATATCACCAATCTCGCTAATCTCGCCAACCTTGCTAACAAGATTCCTCGTCGCATTCGCTCCTCGGAATGACACAGGAGAGGGATTCCTCGCCTTCACGCTCCTCGGAATGACATAAAAAGAGTGTGTCATCCCGAACGCACGCGAGGGATCTTATTTTTTTTACCAACCTCGCTGTTTTTTTGTCATTCCGAACGTATGTGAGGGGGATGTCATCCTGAGGAACGAAGTGACGAAGGATCTTATTCTTTTTACTATCCCTCGCCAACCTTGCTAATCTCGCTAACTCTCGCCAATTATGTGTTATCATTTTAATCGATTATAAAACAAAAAAAAATAAAAAGCAGGTGAAAAAATGCTTGAAATTCCTCCCATGGAATTTACAGAACATTTCAACGCTCCCGTAGAAAGAGTGTGGAAACTTTTTGTGAATGAAAATGGATGGGACCCATGGTTTACTGATGGAATGAAAATGGAACTAAAAAATGGCGGAAAAATTCATTTTCGATGGAAACGAATAACAAACGGCGAAGAAGTAACTGACAACGGCTTAACCATCGCACTAATTCCTCACAGACTCTGGGAGTTCTGGTGGTATGAATATGAAGATGGATTTCGCTCACGAGTTGAGATAAAATTTCAGGAAAACGAAAATGAAGAAACATGGGTAACCATTGTAGACCACACATTGGTAAAAACCATCGATGAACTTCAAATAAGATATGGATGTGCCTATGGCTGGGGGCAAATGCTTCTCCTTGCAAAGGTATACCTTGAAAAGAAAATAATATTAATCTAATTAATTCACTTTCGGATTTACACTATATAATGGTGATGGTAAGTTACATCCACAAAATATCGTTATTTATAAACATCTTAAAAACAAACTGGAAAGAATTACATACTATATATGGAAAATGGATAGTTAGTACAACAAGATATATACTTACTTACCAGCGGTTAGAAAATTTATCTTAACTTTTTACCGGAACAGTTAATTCAAAATTTATTTTTAGATGTAAAACTCCTGATAACAACAGCTTATGCTAACAACTAACCACCAGAAGAAAAAATAAAAAAGCTTTTTACTACAAATTACCAATAGCAATTTTTAAACTTACCACTACTTTGGTAAATTTTGAAAATTTCGAGTGAAACTTTATAAATGGCTATCATATAAGAACTTATAAAATCTTATAAAAATAGAGTGATAACATAACTAACCAGTAGAAACGGCATATATATTATTATTACTATATAAGATAAAAAGATTGCGGTATAATATATCCAGCGCAAAGAGGAAAGGGTGAAAATTTGACACCGGAAAAATTCTTAGACCTTCTTGACTCCGAACAACAAGAGGCGGTAATAAACTCCACTGGAAAGGTTCTTGTAATCGCAGGCCCGGGAAGCGGCAAAACACGTGTAATTACGTACAAAATAGCATATCTCATAAGAAGCGGAATAAAACCTCACGAAATAATGCTTGTAACCTTTACAAAAGCGGCTGCGCGTGAAATGATCCAACGCGCAAAAAATGTTTCACACTCAACCTTAGACGGAATAACTGCCGGTACATTTCACCACATATGCAACATATTCCTGAGAAAATATGGAAAAACAATCAACATAAATCCAAACTTCACCATTCTTGACAGTGAAGACGCAAAAGACATTATGGAAAGCGCAAGAAGTGAAATTGTTCCCAAATCTGAACGAAAACACATTCCATCAGCCAAACAACTCCTGACAATAAATTCTTACATGAACAACACCTTATGCTCGCTCCGAGAATCAATCGCAAAACTCAACCCAAAATTTTTAGAAGCCGAACACATCATAGAACAGATACTAATAAAATACTCTGCAGAAAAAAACGAACAAAATGCACTTGATTACGATGACCTTTTAATAAACACTCTGCATATCCTTTCAACAGACTCGTATATCCGAAAGCGAGAATCTACAAAACTGAAATGGATTTTAGTTGACGAATTTCAGGACACTAACATTGTCCAATACAAAATAGCAGAGCTTTTATCTGAAACTCACGGCAATCTCATGGTAGTTGGTGATGATGCACAAAGTATTTACTCCTTTAGAGGTGCACGATTTGAAAACGTTGTTGAATTTCAAAAAAATGCCAGAATTTTCAAAATTCAAACCAATTACAGAAGCTCACAGGAACTGGTTAATTTCATAAACGAAATGCTCCCGGCAAAATCTGTTCCAAAAAAACTCAAAGCAATCAGAAAAACAGGTATAAAACCATTCTTAGTTGAAGTTTTTGACCATTACGACGAAGCAGATTTTGTTGCAAATGAAATCTTGAATTTCCATACTGAAGGGATTAACTTAAACGAAATCGCTGTACTCTACAGAGCTCACTCCCACTCCTTAGAACTTCAACTGGCTCTTTCAAAACTTGGTATTCCATTTAGGATATTCTCAGGACTACGTTTTACAGAAACAGCACACGTCAAAGATGTACTTGCATTTCTAAAAACTACTGTCAATCCTAAAGAAAAAGTTTCCTGGCTCAGAGTATTAAAGTTACTAAACGGAATAGGAAAAATAAAAGCCAATAGAATAAGCAACAAAATTATAGGCTCAGAAACACCTTACCAGACACTCACACAAATCAAAGAAAAAAGCGATGACTTTTCAAAATTGAAAAAAATATACCAGGATTCTCTAAAACTGGAAAATCCAGGTGATCGAATAAAGAAATTTTATGAAATATTCTACAACGAACACCTCGAGTATACCTATGATAACTATAGAGAAAGAAAAGAGGATCTGGAAAGACTAATTGAAATGGCAAGCTTTTACAGAAGTACCGAAGAATTTCTCACGGATGTACTTGTAAGCGAGTCATTTGAAATAACAAATAGTAACCTTGAACAACTCGAATACGACGAAAAAGTTACTCTAACCACGGTGCACCAGGCAAAAGGTCTGGAGTGGAAAGTTGTTTTCATAATAAGTGTAAATCCCGGAGATTTTCCCCACATAATGTCACTTAGAGATGGGAATATCGATGAGGAAGAACGTTTATTTTACGTAGCTATTACCCGCGCAAAAGATTATCTGTATATAATTTACAGCGCTGGAGGATCATCAAGAATTTTATATGGAAACGACTACATTTTAAGGTGCGGGAAAAGTTTCATCGACAAAATTCCATTTCATCTTGTTGAACACATTGAATACAAAGTGAGGCGATAATTTCTGGGAAAAATATTCGTTGGAACAAGTGGTTTTTCGTTTGGCGATTGGATAGGGGAAGTTTATCCTCGGGATATAAAAAATTCAGAGATGCTAAGCTTTTATTGTTTGAAATATGGATTTCCAACAGTTGAACTCAACTACACTTTTTACAGGATGCCATCTTACCGTTCAATTGTAAATTTTGCTCGTAAAACACCTCAAAATTTTGTATTTGCTGTAAAGTTGTTTGGGGGAATAACTCACGAAAAAAATATAGAGCATGTTGAAAAATTTCTCGAAGCTACCAAAATACTTTTAGAAGAGCGTCGAATTGTCGGATACTTGGCCCAATTTCCATTTTCGTTTAAACTTACAAAAGAAAATGTAAGATTTTTAATGCTTTTGGCTGATAAAATTCCGAAACTTTTTGTTGAATTCAGGCACAATTCATGGAGCATGTGGAAAAACAATTTAGAAGATACTGAAATAGTCACAGTGGATCTTCCAAAAATACCTGGAATGTATCCTTTCGAAATAAAAGCGAACAAGATCCTTTATGTTCGCCTCCACGGAAAAAACATGAAATGGTT
Source organism: Thermosipho ferrireducens (assembly GCF_017358165.1). Lineage (NCBI taxonomy): Bacteria > Thermotogati > Thermotogota > Thermotogae > Thermotogales > Fervidobacteriaceae > Thermosipho > Thermosipho ferrireducens. The sequence continues at coordinate 525,088 of NZ_CP071446.1, forward strand.
TGAAGAAAATGCGAAAAAGCGTTATGATTATTTTTATACAAAAGAAGAATTAGAACTTATACTAAAAAAAATTAAAACCTTTCACGGAGATATCTTTGTTTACTTTAATAACTGTTACAGAGGGAACGCTTTAAAAAACGCTTTACTTTTCAGGAATTTATCTGGTGGTGAAAAAATTGGCTTTTTTGAATAGAAAAGAACATAAGAAAGCCCAACATAGTCAAATAAATGACAGGACAAGTTATACAGAATTTATTGAAGCGCTAAAAAGTGGTAAAGAATGGGCATATAGAAAACTTTACAGAGAATACGCCCCTAAAATTGGTTCACTTGCAAGAACCTATTTTAATACAGATGATGTGGACGATGTAATTCAAGAAGTGATGTTAAGAATATACAAGGGAATAAAAAAATTCAAAGGCCACTCGAGCCTATCAACGTGGATATACCGAATTACAATAAATGTGTGCAATTCTTTGTATGAAAAATATAAAAAGAAAAACGAAAAGACTTTCAGCGTTGAAAGTTCAGGTGATGAGAATAAAGAGATACAAATCGAAGATTTTAATAAAGATGTCCAGAGAGAAGTGGAATTGGAAATTTTGTACGAAAAAATACTTGAAATACTCGAAAAACTTCCAGAGCAGGAACGTATATTAATAAAACTTAGAGATATAGACGAGCTGTCTTATTCTGAAATAGCCAACATTTTGAATATTCCAGAAGGTACTGTAAAAAGCAGATTGCATAACGCAAGAGCTCATCTGAAGAAAGCGATCAAGGAGGCAGGATTGTTATGAAAGATGAAGAGTTGTATTTTAAGGTGTTAAAAGCGATTAACAGTCGAACTTGCTACAAGCCAGGTACATTATTGGAAGATAAGATTATAAAAGAGATATCTCGAAAAAGAAAAAACAACTTTTTTAAAACTTTTGTTATAGCACTTCTTGTTACAACTGCAGCGACATTTATGCTTGTTGATTTAATTTCTTTGAAAAACAAAAATTCAGAAGTATTATATTCTTCCAGCAATATAGAACAACAGATTCCTAAAAAATTTGAGCCTATATATAATATAAGCCTTGTAAGTGATGGGTTTTAGATTGAGTCGAGACAGATTGAGGTGAACCACTTATGAAAAAAACTCTTGGAATAGTGTACATTATAATTTTTGTGAGCATTATTTTCCCGGAAACCTATCATGCTTTTAGATTTATATTAGAATACGGTAAAAATTTTCAGACATTCAGATACGAAGAAATTTATTACAAAGATGGTGACAAAATAGTAATTGTAAAAGGTCCCAAAAAGATAACCTGGGTAAAACTTGGAAATAATTACTATATAGGTACTACCAATAAACTATTGAAATGTCCTCCAATTAAAGATCTTGAAGACATATTTAAAAAATACGCTTCAGAGCATAAATTAGGTCTAAACATGGATGGGGAAATAACAATTGTAGAAAATGCATTTTCAATTAAAGTGCAAACTCTTAATGGGAAAATCTACAAAATCATAAGAAAATTTAAAGATGTTTCCACTGAAATGCAATATACCTATGTCCCCAGCGTGTTTACATTTGATGAAATATTGGAGAGGTACGTATTAATTGAAAAAAGTTATATACCTGAAAGAATGTATAAAATTTTTAATGTTTTTCTGTGGTTTTCGGTAAGTTACATAAATAACAAATTAATAGTGAAAGCTGTTGATAAAGAAGGAGAAGAAGCTATTTTAGAAATTTCTGATAAATCTGGAGATTACAAAATAGATGAATACTATTTAACAATCAAGAAAGCTTCTGGAAAAACATGGAAGGAAATAGAAAATGCGCTCGGCGATAATAATTGATGGATATGTAGATGAGCCTGCTGTACTTGGAGTTCCACCATATGTAAGTACCTATCCCCGCTATATAGCGGGAACTTTATTTTTAAAAGATTTTGATGTTAGATACACTACAATAGATGAGGTGAGAAAAAAAGAGCAATGGGATAGTTTTAATGAATATGATGTATTGGTTATTATCAGTGGAGTAACTGTTCCAGGAAGATACATTGGAGGCACACCCATCACGTTAAAAGAGATAGAGAAAATATTTTCAAAAAATAAAAAACCATTCAGAATACTTACAGGAGCTGTATTACAAAACAGCAGAGAAGTTTTAAAAAACATTGGAGCAGATGAATTTGTTGAAGATTTTATTGAATATGCATTTGAAACAAATAATTACGAAATTAAAAGAACTGTCGCAGTAGAAGGTGCAAGAATTGTAAAATACCATCCTCGTTTTCCTGATATTATCTGCGAGATAGAAGTTTCACTTGGATGTGAAAGAAAAAACTACTGTACTTTCTGTAGTGAACCAATATTACACAAAGGTTTTTCTTCAAGACCTCTAAAAGATATAGTAGACGAAATAGAAGCATTGTACAAAGCTGGTGTAAAAGCTTTTAGATTGGGACGAAGCGCGAACATATTGGCTTATGGTATGGAAAAAAATTCTGGTAAAGTTAACAATAACTTAATATACGAGTTGTATAATAGTATAAGAAATGTTGCACCACAGTTAGAGGTTTTGCATACAGATAACGCCAATCCTGCTTTTATAGCAAGAAATTATCCTGAGATAGTAAATGCACTTGAAACCATTGTTAAATATAATACTGAAGGTGATGTATTATCATTTGGTGTTGAGTCTTTTGATCCATATGTAAGAAAAAGAAACAATATAGATGGTACAGTAGAGGAAATAGATTTTGCTATAAAAATTGTAAATGAAATTGGTAAAGTTAGAACCAGAAATGGGATTCCAAAACTTTTGCCAGGATTAAATTTTATATTTGGATTACCAGGAGAAAAAAAGCGTTCTTATGAAATATTATATGAAAAGTTGAATAACTATCTTTGTGATAACATTTTAATCAGGAGAATAAATCTCAGACAGGTGATAGTGGTTCCTGAAACACCGTTATGGTTTTATTCAAAAAGAAAAAAAATAAAGTTTGATCACAGACTTTTCAAGCATTACAAATATTTAATTAGAAACAAAATAGATATTGAAATGATTAAAAGAGTGTTTCCAATTGGAACAAGAATAAAGAATGTAATACCTGAATATCACGAGGGAAAATTGACATTTGCAAGACCACTTGGAACGTATCCTATCCTTGTGGGGATACCAGCGCATTTAGATAAAAAACGCGACATTTTGGTGGTGGGGTATGGTCCAAGATCGCTGACAGGAATAAGGGCGGATATAAAAATTTCAGAAGCAACAATGGACGAGTTAATGGCTATTCCAGGTATTGGAAGAAAAACAGCAGAAACGATTAAGGCAAAAGCTCCAGAAAGTTTAGTCAATACATTGTTGGGGGGGTAATTTGTTCTTAAATTATTTAAAAGAACATATTGATTTACTTACTTCGAATATTCTTTTAGAATCTTCGATAAAGGTCATAAAGCATGAAAATGGAAATATAGAAAAATTTTTCCACGAACTTATGAAAAAAATACGACCACATTTCCAGTATGATGGATGGTCTGTAATAGCGCGTGATGAAAGTAATGAACCAAGTTTTATAGCCTTATCGCACGTGTATGAAAGATTTGAAGTAGAGGAAATAAATGAAAAATTAAAACGGCTGGAAAATCCGATGTACATGAAAGTTATAAGAAAAGGAGAACTCATTCATGTTAAAAATCTGGAAAGGGAAAGAATATGGTTTCCTTATAAAAAAATAAGAGCGTGGACAGGTGTACCACTCTACATTAATAATCAGCTTTTTGGTGTTTTAAATTTTGATTTTTTTAGATATAAAAAGTTGAAATTGAAAGAAAGATTATTTCTGGAAAGTTTTGTAAAAAACTTTCGAAAGTACAGCATAGATTTTCATGTGCTTCGTGAAATAATTGAAGATTCAAGTAAAGATCCACTCACAGGGTTGAGAAACAGACAATATCTTGAGTCTTTGTGCAACCAGGAAAATGAAAAACTGACATTTGTATTCTGTGATTTGAACAAGTTTAAGCAAATAAATGATACGTATGGTCATCGAATAGGTGATGAAGTTTTAAAAATTATTGCAAGAAGAATACGTAATGTTTTAAAATCATCTGATGAAATTGTTCGTTATGGTGGAGATGAGTTTGTTATTGTTACAAAGACGGTAAATGAAAATGTAATAAGAGATCTTATAAATAGAGTAAAAAAAGCAGTTTCAGGGTATAAAATAAATATTGAGGGTCTTGAAATTTTTTTGAATATTTCCTGTGGTTATGCGATTTATCCAGATGACGGAGAGGATTTATGGGAAATTTTGCATGTTGCTGATTTAAGGATGTACGAGGACAAAGGTGAAATAAAATGATAAGTATCTTGTATAAACTTTTAAAGTTAGTTCCAAATTTAGGTGTTCATTCATTACAGGTAGCGTTTCTGGCGTCGGAAATTGCTAAAGAATTAGGACTTGACAGTTCATTTGCATTTAAAACAGGATATCTTCATGATATTGGTGTGCTCGCTCCACATCAGAGTGTGGTGTTAGATGACATAAATACAAGTTTTCTTATACATCACGATGTACCAAGCCTTAATGAAATGGTAAGGATTCACACTGTCGTTGGGAGTTTTATTTTTGGGCAATCGAATATTTTTTCAGATATTGCAGACATAGTTTTAAAACATCATGCACTCCCAAAGTTTTTAAATGAAAATTTAGAAGAAGATGTATATGCCAATATTATTTCTATTTCTGAAGAGATATCGAAATATCATTTTATAAATAAGGAAGTAGGATTTGAAGATATTTTTTATCCGCTTGTCTCTATTCAAAATCGATTTTTTAAAAATATATTTGACATAGCAATAGATCTTATAAAAAGGGAGTATATTCTCTGGACGCTTGAAGATATAAGAAAAGGAATAGTGAGAAATGAACTAATCATTTCCGAAGAATCTGGAGGGTTAAATAATGAGCAACTAATTGAAATAGGAGTAATCGCATCGTTTATAGTTGATGCCAAAAGCCGTTTTACAAAGGAGCATTCCTGGCGTGTTGCAAAAGTTGCTTCACGAATGGCTGAAATAGCAAAATTAGATGAAAAAAATTTTTTTATAGCTGGACTTTTTCATGATATAGGAAAAATTACCACACCTATTGGAATTCTTGAAAAAAAAGGAAAACTTACACGTGAAGAAATGGAAATTATGAAAAAACATGTGTATTATAGTTATCTTATACTTTTAGATTATTCACAGCACCCCTGGTTTTGGCCAGCAGTTCGTCATCAAGAAAGGCTTAATGGCAAAGGGTATCCGTGGAAACTTACAAAAGAAGAAATGACATTGGAAGATGAGATTATGCAAACAGCAGATTATTTTTCTGCCTTCCTTGAAGAAAGACCTTATCGAGAAGCATTTACCATGGAAAAGGCGTTTGAAATGGTTGTTAAAGCCTCTGAGAAAGGGTTGTTATCTAAAGAAAGTGTAGAAATATTAAATGAAACATTAAAAACAAAAGAAGATTTTAGCTCGCTCGAATATGTAACAGAATTTCAAAAGAATATTAATTTATTTGTTCAGGGACTTATTCATTAGCTATTTGATTTTTTGAAAAAAATCATTTCAAGGATTACACCTTTACCTCTTTCCGAGAGAACCACCATTTTATCTGAATATCTTTTTATATTAGGTAATCCCATTCCTGCACCAAAACCAAGCTCTCGAACATGATCAGGAGCAGTTGAATAGCCTTCTTTCATAGCAAGTTCTAAATTCTCAATTCCTCTTCCTTTGTCTTCAACCCGGACAACAATTGAATCGTCTTTGAGAAAGCAAAAGATTTCACCAGTACTTCCGCTATGAATTACAACATTAGCTTCAGCTTCGTATACACTAATTGCTATTCTTCTTATTAATTGTTCATCTATATTGTTGTTCTTCAGGAACTTCTTTAGTTGAGCTGCGCCAATTCCTATTGAATTTACATCGTAATAATCAATAAGAAAATAGAAATTTGCTCCAGATTTGTCGATATTTTGCCCGGTTATTAAAGATTTATCAAAATCTTTTTCAAGTGCTTCTCTGCGTCTTTCATCGTGCAAATATAACAAACCTAACTTTAACGCAACAGCTTTTAAAATATCATTTTTTGTTATAATTCCAACTAACTTTCCATTGGAATCTATTACCGGAAAGCGGCCGTATCCATATTTCTCAAAATATTTCATAACATCACTTAACGTTTCGTTGACATCTATTGTAATGACCCGTCTACTCATATGATCTTCGACTTTTTCATTTAGCCTTCGAGCCTCTATACACTTTATGATATCTTCAATACTGATAATTCCAATAACTTTTTTATCGCCATTAACAACAGGTAGCCCGGAAATTCTTTTGAGTCTTAAAATTTCTCTGACCTGTGCTATTGATCTGTTTGGAAGTACATAAATCACATCCTGGTTCATAAATTCTGACACTTTCATGTGTGCAAATATCTTTTGAACTTTTTCTAAAACGTCCATAAATTCCTCCCTATGTATACAAAAGTAGATTTTATTTCACTTTAGTTATTAAACACTAACCCCTCCTGTTTCCACCATTATACATTTTCCTGCAATATATTCTATCTCATAATCTTTCAAAAATTTTTCAATTTCTTCAGAAAATGCCCCTGGTTGATACCATAATCTTTTAAATCCAGACTTAATCGCTAATTTTGTATTTTCAAGTCCTATATGAGGTGGCACAATAAAAACCAATAGATCAGTATCTTTTGGTAAATTCTCAATTGTCTTAATAACTTTTAATCCTTCTACTTCATCGTATTTTGGAGTAACAGGAATAACTTCAAATCCTTTCTTTAATAAATCTCTCAAAACAATATTTCCAAATTTTTCTCTGTTTATTGTGGCACCAACAATTGCTATTTTTTTAATCTTTTTTAAATCCACATCCAGCACCTCCTTATTTCCATAAACACATAAATTATATCATTTTCTGGTAATTATTTCTGTAACATTTGGTAAGGTCTACATCTTTTTTGTTTTTATTTTCTTTTACTAACTCTCGCCAATACTCGCTAACTCTTGCTAATTATAAGATTCCTCGCCTTCACGCTCCTCGGAATGACACTGGTGGGGGAATTCCTCGCTTTCTTGTTCTTCGGAATGACAACCCATTTCTCAGTCATTCTGATTTTCCTTTTTGTCATTCTGAAAAGCGTGAAGGCGAAGGATCTTATTCCTTATTGTTATTCCGAGCAAAACGAGGGGGATGTCATCCCGAGGAATGTAATGACGAGGGGGATGTCATCCTGAGGAACGTCAGCGACGAAGGATCTTGTTTTTTCTAACTCTCGCCAATCTCGCTAATCTTGCTAACCTCGCCAATCTCGTCAACCCTCACCAAACACAAGATTCCTCACCCTTTGGGTTCGGAATGACACAGGGGGAGAATCTCTCGCTAACACTCGCTAACCTTGCCAATTTATGGTATAATCTTGGATGGTTAATTAAATGGTTAATTAAAGAGAAATAGGACTTTAGGAGGTAGTTTACATGAGAAGATTTTTTCTTTTTATATTGATAATGTTATCTTTTTTTGTGTTTGCTTACAAACTGAGGGTTGGCGATGTTATTTCAATAGAGGTTTTTAATCAGCCGCAGCTTAGCAGGACTGTAAAAGTCTCGCTTGATGGTACCATCCCATATCCATTTGCGGGTAATATATATGTTGAAGGTAAAACTCCAGAAGAAGTTGCAAAACTCCTTGAACCATATGCACAAAAAATTGTGAGGGATGCTTTTATAAATGTGTGGGTAGAACAATACGCTCCAATGTATGTTTATATTCAAGGAGCTATTAACAAAGTTGCTGATATTTCTCAAACTCCTGGAATAACTCTTACAAAATTACTTGCTCAGCTTGGTGTAGGTCCATCTAATTCTGGTGATTCTGAATCTAATGTAGATCTCTTCGATGCTATTGATTTTGGAAATGTTGTTATAAACCGTAATGGAAACATAACAAAATTAAATCTCTGGCCGTTTTTCTATCAGGGGGATTTTTCAAAAGACGTAGAGTTAAAAGAAAATGATATAATATTTCTTCCGCCTATGACTGTTGATAAAAATATACAGGTTAACGGTGTTTATACATACACTGCAAATTACCAGGAAGGTTTGACGCTGAGCGTTCTTTTAAGTTATATTGGACCACTTGATAAAGAAATTGCCGAACTTGAAAATGCAAAATTGTTTATTAACAACAAAATGCTTTCTATAAATTTAGAAAAAGTTATAAGCGGCGAAGAGGATTACAATTTAAAGCCAGGGGCAAGGCTCTATATTCCTAAAAGGCGTGAAAAATATGCCTATATAATAGGTCTGGTTAACAACCCTGGGTATAAAACTTTTTCATCAGATGAACCTATAACTCTTAAGTTATTACTGGCAAAAGCTGGTGGAATTCAAAAAAATATGGAAGAATGGGTAAAAGATATAAAAGTTACGCAAAACGGGCAGGAAAAGATATATTCAAACACCATTCTTTTTGAGGATAATACTGTTCCACTTAAACGTGGTGCAATTGTAGAAGTTGTATCTTATCAGAAGTTTAGAGTTTATGTGACAGGGGACATAGCAAAAGGGATTATTGAATTTTTACCAAAGGAGCCACGTACGTTTAAAACACTTATTTCGAAAATTGGTGGTATATCAACGGAGCAAATGAAATGGATAAAAAGTATAAAAATAATAAGAGATTCAACTGATATAACTGTAGACCTTTCAAAATTTGATGAAGTAGATTATCAGCTATTGGATGGAGATACTGTTGAAATAAAAAAATATCCAGAATTTTATGTTTATATTCAGGGATTTTCAAATAGAAAAGGGAAAATAATATTTGAGCCAGATGAGAAACATAGTTTAAAAATTTTGCTTTCAAAAGTGGGCCTTCCAGATGAGGAAATTGAAAATGAGGGAATAGCGCTTATAAATAACAATGTAAGAATTCCTGTAAAAGAGGTACTTTACGGAAATAAGGATTATTTACTTTCAAAGGCGGACATTGTTCAAATACTTTACGAACCTTTCAGTGTTACAGTAATTGGACCAGCAAAAAATGGAAAGATAAAAATAAGCTATAAGGATCCAAGAACTCTTGGATATCTTATAAAAAGTCTTGGTATTTCTAAACCGGAATTAATTGAAAGTGTTTTACTTGTGAGAAAAGGAAGTACAAAGAAATATGGTATACAGGATCTGATTTCAGGAAAAGTGAATGAAACACTTATGAAAAATGACACTGTGATTATAAAATCAGCGGTAACAAGAGCAGTTTATCTCACAGGTGACGTGGCAAAATACATAAGGTTTGAGTATGACGAGCCTATATCTCTCCAGCGAATACTTGCAAAATCCGGAATTAATGATTACAGGAAAATAGAAAAAATAACGCTTAACGGTAAAGTAATACCATATGACACAGATGTAGACATAGAAAACGGTAGCGTATTAAATATTTCGTTAAAGCGCCCAATAAATGTAACGGTTATGGGCTATGTTAAAAACACGGGTAATGTCAAATTTGATTATTACGAAACGGCTGATCTTAAGAATTTGTTTGGAAAATTGGGAGGACTTATATTAGATAAAACAAGTTATTACACTTCTGAAAAAGTGTACGTATTTAGAAAAGATAAAACATATGAATTTGATGCTGAAAAAGTTTACAAAGGCGAAATTAATTTTGACCTTCAGGATAACGACTTTGTTTACGTTACTCAGCGTGAGCCAAATTATGTTTACGTTTTTGGGGAAGGTATTCAGAATCGTGTAGTACGTTTTAATTATGGAGAAACATTTGATATGAAAACACTTATTGGGAAAATAGGAGGTATTCCAGAAGGAATTAGTAAAGAAATAATGATATTAAACGGTAGTACAGAAACGATTTATACATGGGATGAGAGGAAAAACATACAACTTGAAAGAGGAAGCGTAGTTGTATTTAATAAAGATTATAAGAATTATGTTTACGTTATAGACGCCTCTGGTAAACCACAATCAATATACCTTGATAGGAAAGAAACCACGTTATATGATGTTCTTACAAGGATAAATGTTAACAAATCGTATAAAAAAGTTATGATTAGAAGTTCAGGAAATGTTCAGGAAATAGATGTGACAGACTTTTCAAAAACTCTTGGGATAGTTGTAAAACCTGGCGATGTTATTACTGTATTGAACATTCCACAGAATTATGCGTACGTACTTGGTGAAGTAAACAGACCAGGGCTTGTTGAAATTAACGAAGGAACAACTGTTTTAGAAGCTATTCTCAAAGCTGGTGCATTTACAACGAAAGCCATACCTTCCAGTATATACCTTTACAGAGGAGGACCTCAGGGTACACCTATAAAAATAAATCTTTCTGGTGCTCTTTCAGGTAAAGTTGTGAAGGACAATCCAATTGTTGAAACAGGTGATGTTATATTTGTACCAAATGATCCATTTAAAACGGCGTTAGAGTGGGTTCCAACGATAACTGCTTTAATAAATCTCTACAACAATATTAGTGGATTGTTCAAGTAATAATTCAGGAGGAATGATATGAAAGCTATAATTCTTGCTGGTGGGGTTGGTGAAAGATTCTGGCCACTTTCAACAGATTCACTTCCCAAGCAATTTTTAAAGTTGTTTGGGAAAAAGAGTTTGATTCGAGAGACATTTGAAAGGCTTGCTTACAGATTAAAACCGAAGGATATTTATGTTGTAACAAATGCCAGATATATTAACAAAACAAAAGAAGAGTTACCGGAAATACCGTCAGGAAATATCCTGGGAGAACCTGAGAAGAAAAATACAGCACCTGCATGCGTGCTTGGTACTTTGTGTGTAGAAGATGATAATGAAATAATATTTATTGTTCCAGCTGATCATTACATTCCAGATGTTGAAACGTTCTGGGAAAAGGTTGATAGAGCATCTGTTTTTCTGGAAAAAAATGAGGGAATAGTTACATTTGGAATATTTCCCACAAGACCGGAAACAGGTTATGGATACATTGAAGTAGAAAGTAAATATGTGAAAAATGAAAAATCTAACGTGGTACCAGTTAGAAAATTCAAAGAAAAACCTGACTTTGAAACAGCGAAAAAATACCTTGAAAAAGGAAATTATTTCTGGAATAGTGGAATGTTTATGTGGAAAAAGAAATATTTTATTGATCAGATGAAAAAACATTCACCAGAAGTTATTGAACCTTTTGAAGGTAATAAAAATATTGAGGAAATATATAAGAGGGTGCCTTCTATCAGTATCGATTATGCTTTGATGGAAAAAGCTGACAGAATATACACTATTCCTTCAAATTTTGTCTGGTCAGACGTTGGAAACTGGTTATCTTTGAAGGAGTTAAAAGTTAAAAGTAGTGATTCTGTAGTGGCGTTGGATTGTGAAAATGTATTTGTAAAATCAACAAAGCCTGTTGTTGTCATAGGAATGAAAAATATTGTTGTTGTGGAATCTGAGCATGGAATATTGGTATCTACAGATGAAGGTGTACAGAAAATAAGGGAAGCGGTGAAAAAGATGAAGGAAATTTAAAATGAAGTTGATTATAGTCTTTTATAATTTTAATATGCTTTTACCCTTTTCTATAATATCATTATATTTTCTAAAAAGTGAAAAATCAATAGAAGATCTTTTTTCCCCATGAAAGTCTGTGGCTATAAAATCAACTAAATCTCTTTTTAAAAAATAATTGCTTCCGTTAAGTGCTTCTAAATTAACCTGGAAATAAACATTCATATGCTTTAATCTGTCCACTAATAAACCATTTCCTTCAAGCCATTTATATCTTTCCACGTGAGCGAGTATTATTTCATAACCTTCCAGTTGAAGATCAAAAAGTTTATCAAGTAAGTAGACAGGGTAAATATCAGTAGGTAGTTCAACGAGTAAAAAATAATCCTTTATTGGTATAAATTCTTTTACATCTGGAGTCAAATATATCTCGCTTCCCAAAAAACTTTTAATTCCAAATTCTTCACAATGGATTTTTATCTTTTCATAATTCTCTTTAATCTTTGCTACGTTGGTTTTTACTGACGGATGATTAAGATGCGGGGTAAAGAAAACAGTAGTTATACCATTTTTCTTAAAAGTCTCTAAAAACTTTATACTTTCATCGAAATTTTTAACCCCGTCATCTACCCCCGGTAAGAGATGATTATGAATATCGAACAAATATATCCCTCCTTTCTGATTTTATTTTACACTATTGTTATTGTTCTTTTTTCCTTCTTTTTCTTTTTTTCTCTCCGTCATGATAATAATAGTAATAATAATAGTTTCCTGAATTCTTTTCATTTATGTCGTTAATGATAATTCCCAATAGCTTACTCCCTGAAGTTAAGATATTTTCAAGAGCAATCTTTAAAGAATGTTTAAGAGTTTTACCAGCTCTAACGACCAGGACAAGTCCATCAGTATGTCTTGTTACTATCAAAGCGTCTGCTGCTGCAAGTATTGGTGGTAGATCAACTATTATTTTATCATATTCATCTTTTAATATATTCATCATTTCTACAAATTTATTAGAAGTAAGCAGTGCAGTTGGGTTTGGAGGTAATGGACCAACCGGTATAACATCAAGATTTTCAATGTATTTTTGTTTAATTCTTTCAAGTGGAATATCTTTTAAAATATAGTTGACAACTCCTATGTTAAATCTTTCAAGACCTAACGCCTTTTCCATACGTGGTCTTCTCATATCCATGTCCATTAATAATGTTTTAAAGCCATTCTGAGCGTACGATATAGCAAGGTTTACAGCGTTTAATGTTTTTCCTTCTCCAGGACCAGAACTTGTGATCGATATTACATTTGGTGGAGGGGTTTCTGAGAATGATATATTTGTGGAAGTTAATTTTATAGATTCTGCAGCAGGTGAGATAGGAGAATTTAAAACAACTAATTCAGGAGTTTTAAGGTCACTTTTTATTTCAAATGTTGGAATCCTTCCAAGGATAGTTTGATTTCTTGAAATTCTTTTAATTTCATCTTCATCTCTAACACTTTTATCAAGATACTCTACAATAAAAGCCATGAGAATTCCGAGAAAAATTCCAAGAACACCGCCTATAGCAGCGGTAAGTTTTTTGTTTGGTTTAATAGGTTCTTTGGGAACTATTGCTTTATCTATAAGTTTTGCAGTTCCTATAACCCCGGCTTCTGCTATACGGGTCTCTTCAAGTTTTTCCAGCAGTAGTGTATAAAGATTTTCTTTAACCTTTAAATCTCTTGATAATTCTAACAACTTTTGCTCTAAAAGAGGGAGCCTTGATAATTTTTCCTGGTAACTATCCCTGAGTTTTTTTAAAGAGAGTATAGTAGCATTTAAAACTTCCTGTTGAGATTGTGTAGTTATGAGTTGCATGTATAAATCCTGGTATGTTGGATTCAGAGTTTTTATCTGGGAAGATACAACTTGAGCTACCTGTTCTTTTAACAATTTTTCAGTTTCAGCTATTTTTTCTTTTATTTCAAGCACTTTTGGATCAGTTTCCGAATAACTGTGAAGAAGTCCCGATAACTCAACTTTGTACTCAACCAATTTTGATTTTAATTGTTCTACTATAGGATTTGATGAAATAGTTTCTGAAGAAATGATTTTCATATCCACCTTTTTTAACAGCTCGTTAAGTGCGTTTATCTTTGCGCTATTTTCCTGAATTTGAAGATTATAAGAATTTATCTGCCCATCATATTCAAGTAAAAATTGGAGAATATATTTTGCTTCCTCATCAAGAAGAAAAACTCTGTTATCCTCTTTAAATTTTCTTATTCGTTCTTCTGCATCTTTTAGTTCTTTTTCTACCTTAGGAATTTGTTCTTCAATGAATTTTCGTCTAATAGTAAACTCATTTTTCGATAACGTTCTTAAAAGCTCATTGTAAGCTTCTGCAAGTTTATTAGCTATATTCTTTGCCAGTACTGGATCATCACTCTGGACAGAGATTCTTACAATATTTGTGTCTTTTACAGGAGAAACATCTATCATTTCGTCAAGTATTTTTATTATCGAATGGACATCTAAGTTTTCAACATCTTTTGGATCCTTTAGGGTATTTTTAAAATATTCCAATAAATTTAAATCTTTTACTATTTTTTCCAGGTTTGTTCGACTTTTTATAAGCTCAATTTCCGTTGAAATTTCAGAACTTCCACCATAAGGTAATTGAGCTGAAAATAATCCACCTATAGAACTTCCTTGAGAAGACTCAATTTTTAATGTAACTTCCGCTTCATAAATAGGAGTGGCCAAAAATAAGTATAATATAGTAAGACTAACAGTAGCTGCAAATGTTAGAAACATCCACCAGAAACGCTTTCTAAATATATGAAATATATCTTCCAGAGTAAGTTCATTTTCATAAATTTCTGGTTCCACTTTTATACCCCCATCTCGTTTTTTAAGTTAAGAAAATCATAGTAATTTTACCAGAAAAAAGGCTTGTAATCAAGCTTTGTGAAACAGCGTTTTTTCTTTTCATCAATCTTACCAAGCCTCGCCAACCTCGCCAGTTATAAGATTCCTCGTCGCATGCGCTCCTCGGAATGACAATCCTTTCTCCTGTCATTCCGAGCGGAGCGAGGAATCTTATTTTTTTACTAATCCTCGCCAACCTCGCTAATTATAAGATTCCTCACCCTTCGGGTTCGGAATGACAAAGAAAGAAAAGGTCATCCCGAGGAATGTAATGACGAGGGATCTTATTTTTTACCAACCTCGTCAATCTTGCCAACCTCGCCAGTTACAAGATTCCTCGTCGCATGCGCTCCTCGGAATGACATGGGGAAGAGCCAACTCTCGCTAACCCTCGCTAATCTCATCTACCATCGATTTTAAATAATCAAAAGCTTTCTGCCAGAAATTTTCGTTGCCAAGGTCTATTCCGACTTTTTTAAGAAGTCTTTCTGGTTTGTCTTTTCCACCACTTTCCAAAAGTTCAATATACTTTGGAACGAACCTTTTTCCCTCTTCAAGATACTTCTGGTAAATTGCTATTGCAATACAATTTGCAAAATTATATGCATAAACATAAAAGGGTGTATGATATAAATGTGGAATAGTGGCCCATTCAAAATGGTATTCAGGTGGTATTTCGACACTATTTCCGAACATAACTTTCAACTCTTTTTTATAAAATTCGGAAAGTTCTTCCCACGTTGCAAAACCGTTTTTTGAAATATTTTCATGGGCTTGAATTTCAAAGCGTGCAAACATATTTTGTCGGAACATTGTGGCAAATGTTTCTTCTATTGTTGAAGCAATAAGAGAAATTTTTTCTTTACCGGTCAATTGTGATTTAAGTTTGTCGAATACTAAAAATTCACCGAAAACTGAGGCGAGCTCTGCCATAGTTAATGGAGTATGATAATTCAACAATGTTTGTTTCGCAGAAAGTGTTCCATGTAATCCATGACCAAGTTCATGTGCAAGTGTCATTACATCACTTATATTTCCATTAAAATTCATAAGTATAAAAGGTTTAATTTTGGGGGTGTAATAAGAACAAAAAGCACCACCAGCTTTACCGTGAACTATGTCAGAATGAATTCTATTTTCATCAAAAAAGCTTTTAATAATTTTTCCAGCCTGCTCGTTAAACTCATAATAAGCCTCTATCACTATTTCTTTTGCATCATCAAAGCTATATTTTTTAACATCATTAGTTATTGGAGCATAAATATCTGCTAAAGTTAATTTTTCTTCCATCTTTTTTGCTTTCCATTTGTAATATTTGTGAACAATTTCAGTATTTTCAGTGGTTACTTCAATTAGTTTATTTACACTTTCATCTGTTACGCTATTGGCGAGGTTTCTCATTGAAATTGGTTTAGGAAATTTTCTAAGTCGAGCTTCTGTGTCATAGTCTTTTACAACGATATTATAAAGACCATTCAGAGGAATTTTATCCTCTTCATATTTTTTAAATAACAGTCTCATAGCTTCTTTTCTGAGCTTTCCATCTGGGGATTTTCTAAGAGCTCTCATTTGACTATCGTTTAGAACCTTTTTTTCTCCATCTATCTCTATTTCAAATGTATAAGATGAAACTATTTTCTCATACAGTTCAGCTAAAGCGTCTCTTCTTGATATACTTGTAGCTGCTAAAATTTGTTCAGCATCTTTTGACAGAATATGTTTTTTCTCGTCTTTAATTTTTTCGAAAAAATAAGAATATTGTGGAATTTCTTCAGATAACTTTGTTAATTTTTCATCGGAAAGTTTTGCAACAGCACTTTTCAACGATGCCATTACTTCTTCCATTTGAGAAAAGTATTGATGCGATATGTTTAAAAGCTTTTGTGCTTCAGGATTTTGAGTATTTTCAGAAAAATACAGTCCTGCAAATTGTACAACTTTTAAGGTTCTTTCTAAAATCTTTTCTTGATTTCTCAGGAAATTTTCGAACTCTTCTGCAAGGATCCGTTCGTTTAATCTGTTTTCATACTTTTCAGCAAGTTCTCTCATATTTTCGAGATTCCTTTTTAACTCTTCCAATATTTCTGGGTCCTTCGCATTTTTGTAAAAAACACCAAGATCCCATTTCATGATTTTATCCCCCCTACTATTAATGCAATTTTAATGCTATAATTAAATCATATCATATTTAAACTTGCATTTAAAGGGGTGTAAAACGTGTTTAAATTAAGAAAATTTGATTTAAAAAACGAAGAAAAATATTCACCAAAAGAGGAAATAGTTAATGCCATAACACATGGAATAGGTGCTCTTTTAAGCCTGGTAGCTATAGTTCTTTTAGTGGTGTTTTCAAGTATTGAAGGAAATGTCTGGAAAATTGTTAGCACTTCAATATACGGTTTTTCATTGTTTGTTCTTTATCTTTTTTCCACGCTGTACCATTCAATAACGCACAAAAAAGTTAAAAATATTTTCGAAATATTTGACCATGCCAGTATCTTCATATTAATTGCTGGAACATATACACCTTTTACCCTGGTAACTTTGAGAGGAACTATTGGATGGATTCTATTTGGAATTGTCTGGACACTGGCAATTTTAGGTATAGTATTTAAAGTCTTTTTTGTTAAACAATTGCGTATAACTTCCACATTGCTTTACATTTTAATGGGATGGCTGGTTGTTTTTGCTATGAAACCGCTTGTTTCTAATTTGCCAGAAAAAGGAGTTTATTGGCTTGTTATTGGTGGAATTTTCTATACAATTGGAACAATATTTTACATATGGAGAAAAATACCATATCACCATGCAATATGGCATGTTATTGTGTTACTCGGTAGCATTTCGCATTTTTTTGCTGTGTTTTTTTACGTTTGAAAAAACTGCTATACCAACACTCGCTAAATCAAGATTCCTCACCCTTCGGGTTCGGAATGACAAAAAAAGAGTGTCATCCCGAGGAACGAAGTGACGAGGGATCTTATTCCTATTGTCATTCCGAGTGAAGCGAGGAATCTTGTTTTTTTACTAACCTCGCTAACTCTCGCTAATCTCGCTAACTCTTGCCAATCTCGCCAACACTTGCTAATTTGCCAATATTATTGTTTCACCATATTCTCTGGGGTTAATAAAAGCAGGTCTTTAATTTTAAATAACTCTTTTTTAAAACCGGATTTTGAAAAAATTATGTATCTCTTTTTTCTATTTCCACTTTTTACATAACTACTTCTTACTACAAGTTTATTATATTCTTCTATACCTACTTTTTTATTTGTCCATTTACATTCACCAAACACTATATTTTCCATGTCATATGCAACAAGGTCAATATCAAAAGATTTATTTTTCTCCCCAGGTATTTTCCCCCATGTTTTTCCAATTCTTTCTGGTATAAATCCTAAAAATTCTGATTTTTCCATTAGAAATTTTGTACAAATTTGTTCAAATTTCAATCCAAAATACTGTGGAAGTGCTTTCCAGACAATTTCAAATGCTTTTTCGGGAGTAAATTCTATTGTAGATAAATTTTTTCTAATAAAGGTAAAATAGAAATCAAAAAAGAAGTCATTTATTTTGTATTTTTTCATTCTTTTTTTCTGAGACAATAGGGGTTCTTCACCCTTTACAATTCCATACTCTTCTTTGAGCTCTTTTAAAAAACGTGGTAAAGATGTTTTTTCAACCTTTGAAATATCAGAAATTTCAGAAATACTTTTTGGTGCCCCTGCAAGTGCTTCCAATATTGAAAAATAACTTCTATGCTCGCTACCAAATTCCAGCGCCAAAATATTTTCTCCTTCGTTTTTCAGTGGCGCATAATCTTTCAAAAACAGTTCAAAAATGAGATTATCTAAAGATTTTTTTTCCTTAAAAAATAAAAGATAATTTGGAATCCCTCCAACTATTGAATAAATTTCAAATGCTTCTTCGGATGAATAACCAAACTCTATCAGCATCTTTATTGACTCGTTCAATGAAAACTCCTGAAGATTCATTAAATAATCTTTCCTGCCAAAAAGTGGCATCTTGCTGTCGTAAAATATCTTTTTCATAAGTCCCACATACGAACCTAAAACAATTAATTTGGTATTATAATTTCTAAATTTTATTTCGTCCCATGCTTTTTGAAGCGAATAAAGAATAGAAGGAGACACTTTATAAAAATTTTGAAATTCATCAAATATAACATATTCAAACTTTTCAAAGAGTTCCATAAACAAGTCATACCAATCTTTAAAAACAGCTTTTGAAAAAGATAGACTTATTTTTTCAAGCAAATTATTCTGGTTCAAAACCTCTACGAAATAATAGAAAACATTTTCTTCGTTTTCGAAAGCCTTTCTTACCAAAGTAGTTTTTCCTATTCTTCTTCGACCGTAGATAACAACAAAAATATTTTCATTCTTTCTTGATTTGATTTCATTCAAAAAACTTAATTCTTTTTTTCGATTGTAAAACTTCATAATATCTCCCCCTGATTATATATGATGTATAACATAATGTTATCCATAATAATGTTAGCAAACATATTATAATTTGTCAATCTGAAAAGTACCAGTGACGAAGGCTCTTTTCTTTTTTGTCATCCTGAGTGCAGCGAAGGATCTTATTTTACTAACCTCGCTAATCTTGCCAATCTTGCTAATTACAAGATTCCTCACCCTTCGGGTTCGGAATGACAAAAAAAGAAAGTCATCCCGAGGAACGAAGTGACGAGGGATCTTATTCCTATTGTCATTCCGAGCGAAGCGAGGAATCTTGTTTTTTTACTAACCTCGCTAACCCTCGCCAACTCTCGCCAATCTCGCTATTATCTTTTGCCACTATTGA
Source organism: Thermosipho ferrireducens (assembly GCF_017358165.1). Classification (NCBI taxonomy): domain Bacteria; kingdom Thermotogati; phylum Thermotogota; class Thermotogae; order Thermotogales; family Fervidobacteriaceae; genus Thermosipho; species Thermosipho ferrireducens. The sequence continues at coordinate 544,424 of NZ_CP071446.1, forward strand.
CATTTTATCAATAGTGATATATAATTAGTATTGAAGGAATGCGAATATAGATAGGAGGTAAAAAAATGCCGGGAGGTTTTGGAAGAGGAGGAAGAAGAGGATTTGGTCAGGGTGGGGTTTTAGCAGCAATGCTTTTGCTTCTTTTAAAAGAAAAACCAGGTCATGGTTACGAAATCATCCAGCGGCTTAACGAACTCAACTTTTACAGATTTCAACATGATCCAGGAGTTATATATCGTATGTTAAGAAAAATGGAAATGAATGGCTTTATAACTTATTCTCTTCAAGAAGGAGAAGGTCCAATAAGAAAAGTTTATAGAATAACATCAATAGGGGAGATGTTTTTAAAAGAAATGGCAAAAGAGATAAAAGAACTTTCAAAACTATTTAGCAAATTTTTGGAAGAATATGAAAGGTTAAGTAAAAATAAGGAGGCGGAAAAATGAGAGGTTACGGGAGAGGCTTTGGTAGATGTTTCGGATTTGGTAGAAACTGGGGAGCAGGGTATGGTAGAGCTTATGGTTATGCTCCAACACCGGAAGAGGAAAAATATTTTATTGAAAATGAGAGGGATATGCTTTTGGATTACCGAGATTATCTGAAAAGTGAACTGGATTTCGTTGAAGAAAGATTAAACATGTTAAATAGATACCTTCAAGAAGGAGGTGAGTGATATGCCAGGATTTGATGGTACAGGCCCATTGGGAACTGGTCCAATAGGCTGGGGTAGAGGTTATTGCGGTGCAGCGCCAAAAAGGAGTTTAAGATTGTTTAATCTACATGCTCCGGGATACGGTGTTGGCAGAGGTTATGGATTTGGTGGAGGATTCGGTAGAGGATTTGGCAGAGGAAGGTTTTTTGGTTGGAATAGAGGTTATGGATTTGGTAGAGGATTTTTTGGCTGGAGCAGAGGATTTGGAGGATTTAACAGACGCGGTAGATGGTGATAATTTTACCCACACACTAATTTGGTGTGTGGGTTTTTAGTAGCAAGAAAGATATTAAGAAAGGAGCGAAAAAAATGATTATCGCGATACCTGTTGTTGAAAATAAAGGTAAAGATTCGAGAATTTCTGAACATTTTGGTCATGCTCCATTTTTTGCTTTTGTTGAAATAGAGAATGGAAGTGTAAAAGAAATATTAGTAGAGCGAAATCCTTATGAGGAACATGAACCTGGAGCCATACCGGAATATATTTCCAGTAAAAAAGTTTCAGTTTTAATAGTAAGGGGAATTGGAGCACGCGCTGTAGAATTTTTGAAACGCTTTGAAATAAATGTTATAAGAGGAGCAAGTGGAACAGTGGAAGAAGTGATCAATTCCTATTTAAAAGGTATATTGAAAGACACTGATTATAGAGTAAAAGAAAAATTTCATAGTCATTGATTGGCGAAATTAACGAGGTTGGCGAGGTTAGTAAAAAAACAAGATTCCTCGCTTTACTCGGAATGACAATAGGAATAAGATCCCTCGTCACTTCGTTCCTCGGGATGACAAGAGAGGAATATTCCTCGGGATGATAAAAAAGGAGAACGCCATTCCTGGGAGCGGGGAGGCGAGGAATTCCCCCTCCGTGCCATTCCGAGGAGCGCACGCGACGAGGAATCCATCGCCCATGTCATTCCGAACCCGAAGGGTGAGGAATCTTATATTTAGCGAGAGTTAGCGAGGTTGGTAAAATAAGATCCTTCGCCTTCCCACTCCTCAGGATGACATCCCCCTCACATGTGTTCTTCCTTTTTTTTATTTTAAAAGACGTACATTTTCATATATTTCAAAGCTATTACATATATCTGCGAAGTAACAACTTTGATGATAATTTATGCACTTCTTTTCTTTATTTTCACCGCTCTCTGCAAGATTTTTTTCACTTATTCTGGCAGCGTATGTTAGAAATCTATTTAATTTTTTTTCAACAGCAATTGGAACAAAGTATCCTGAAGAAATATTTTCAATAACAAATTCAAGCCAGTTCAGAAAGAACTTATACGGTAGAACAAAATAGCTTTTAGATTTACCTGCTCCTGGTATTATTAACTCTTCTATTGTTCCATTCTCAGTTTCAGTTACCTGATGTTTTATGAAAAAGCTTTTTTTGTTATTTTTTCTTTCAATACCGAAAAATATCAGAAACGAGTCATAACTATTTTCATTCGAAAAACCACCTTTTCTTACAACAAGATCATATATTAAAAGTTGCTCTGCTATTATCCTGCTTAAAGAATTCTTGTAATCTATTAATGCGTACGCCTTTTTATTTGATTTGGTAAGCGCCTTGCTTATTTCTTTTGCATTTTTTCCTTCGAAAATCATAAAATTTTCTCCTATCTCATCTATTCTATCTATTCTTACTTCAAAGTTATACTGTTTTTTGTTTAATGCTATGCTTTTTCTATATTTTGCTTCTGTTTTTAAAGTTTTCTTTTTGTGGAGGCTATATTTTCCTGCTATTTGCACGTAACCTTTTTCAGATAAATGCTCTTTTAAAAAGCTATATAGGTTATCTGTAAATTCTTCAATTAAAAGGTTCTTTGGAATGGAATACCTGCTCATTTCGTCAATAAATATTTCTTCATATTCTTTTTCAACAATTTTTCTTATTTTATTCTCATTTATTTCTGTTTCATGCGTAAAAGTATTTTCTCTAAATAGTTTTTCAAGAACTCTATGATATAAAATTCCTTTGTAAAGATAATACTTTTCTTCAAAAAGCGGTTTAACATTAGCAATTACTTTTAAATAGAATAAGAAAGGGCAATCTACAAAATCTGAAATTTTACTGTGACTGAGCAGGGTATTTTCATCAAAATTACCAATCCAGTTTGAAATATTTGTTGTGAGACGTCGGGAGTGATTTTTTATTAAGTGTTCGAATATTTCTTTATCCTGCAAAGAATAGATATTTTGTGCATCGGGTAATATACCATTTAATTGATAAAATTCTCCTTCTTTCTTAAAAAATTCTTTTATATATTGAGAAATTAGCAAAGGCTCACCTGTCAATGTTGAAAGTGGAGCGGAAACGATAATATTTTCTGCAAAGGAAAAGGATAAAATAATATTTCTGCGTTCTAATGTTTCATTGAATTTTTTGATTTGCTTTGGATCTTTTGTTGCCTGTAGGATTAATGGATTAACATTGAGCGAGGGATAATAACCATCTGTAAAATGGATAAAAAACTTGTATTTCTTTTTAACAAACCTTGCTGTTTGAATATCTAAAATCTCAACCGCATTTGAATATCTGTTGGTAGTTTTGAAAGTTTCGATATTTACAATATTAGTCAGTATTTTATACATTGTTTCCCATTTTACCCTTTGATTTTTAAAAAGTTGCCCTGTATTGTTTTCAACTTTCTCAATCACTTCAACAAATTTTCCAAGGGCGTTAAGCTCTTTTACAAGACTGTCTTCTTTTAAATATTCTTTGTAGACGCTATTTTTGAAAAGTTCAAGCTGTGAAACCTGATTTTTGATAAATTTTTTAAACCACGTAATGAAATCCTTTTTTTTCAAATTGTTTTGTATATCAAAAAGCATTTTAAATGTTTTTTCAACAATATACCTGAAATGTGTGTATTCTTCTATTTTCTTTTGACGATCCTCGTACGTATCATCATCTATTACTTTAGAAAGTTCTTCTATCTTCCTGTTAATAGGTTTGATGTAATATTCATTTATTTTAGTCCAATTTTTGTAATCAGATGGTTTAAGGTCAAGAGCGTAAAATCCAAATTCCTTAAACAGTTTTTCAATTTGATCCATTGTAATAACTCTATCTTTTATAAAGGGGGATTCAATTATTGCAAGCAAATCTTCTGTATCATATCCTCCGTAAATTGTTTTCAAAGGCTGTAGAAGCATTTTGACAATTTTACTGTCTGAAAGCTTTATAATTCCAGCTAAACGATAGGGAACAAGCATCTCTTTGAATTCTTCGGCAATCTGCAGCATAATTTGAGATGTGGGAGCAATTACGGCAATATCGCCAGGTGCTGCTTTTTCTTCTATTAGAAGTTTTTTAATTTCTCCAGAGATAAGTTTGATTTCTGCAGTTGGATCTTTGTAATAATATACCTTTATACCTTTAACTATGTCTATTAACTTCCTTTTTGAGCGAGTTTTAACATTTTCAAATTCAAAACCATTTTCTTCTAAAAAAGAATATATTTTGTCAATTTCCTCAAAAGCGCGATCTTCAACTTTATCCCATACATAAAAATAAACATTTTCACTTAGTTCAAACATCTTTTTTAACACGTCTTTCAATAAAGGAGTTAAATCAAAAAAGCCACTTATAATTAAGTTTTCTTTCTTTTTTTCAACATAGTGTGCATTTTCAATATACCATTTATAAACAGTTATTGGGTCGTAAAGTTTTGTGCTGCTTTTAAAAATATCATTTATTTCATCAAGAAGCTCGTTAACAAGGCGGGAGAGAAAGTTTTCCTGTAATAGGATCTCCTGAATTTCCTGGTATTGGTATGATAAATTATCCTCGGTGGAATTTTTTAATTCCCAGGCCTTTTCAAATATTTCAAGGATGTAGTCTATCACTCCACTTGAACGGGAGACGACTTTTAAAAAGTCATAATAATCATCGCGTTTTTTTTCGTATCTTTTTATAAGTTCTTCTATTTCACCTGCAATAAAAACTTTAAAAAATTCTCGATCAAGTACTATTGCATCGAAATTATTTCTTACCAGTGTTTCAGTAACATATTGATTTATAACCCTGAAGGCATCTCTGTTTAATGTTTTATTGATTTTCCGCGCTATTTTATCAGCTATTTGTCTTACATAAAAGCCTGTTGGGCCTATAAAAAGAGAAGAAAAAGGCTTGGGTATGTAAATATCGGTGATTCTACTGGCTATTTCATCAAAATGATTCTTGCTCAGCTCTATTACTATAGCTTTTTTCACTGTTCCACCTTCTCTGAAAGTTTCAATAATTCAAATATTGTATTTTCAAAACTATCTTCTGGGGGCATTATTTTTATTGTTTCACCTGTTCTTGTACTAATTATGTATCCTTCTTTTACCTTCCCGAAATCTTTTAAAAGATACATATAGAATTTTAACTGGAAATCATATTTTTGAAGTTGCTTTGCTTTTCCTTTTCCAGGAAACTCGGAATGCTTAAAATCGACGACAATGAAATCGCCGTTAATTTTAAAAACTTTATCCGGTATTCCAAACAACATATAATCTTTGCCTTCGTAATTTACATGTTTTACAAGTCTCCACTCAGAGAAAATTTCCTCACTTGTTTCAAAAAGTTTTGCCAGGATTTGATTTTCTGAAAGTTTAATTTTTAGTATGCCTATTTCTTCAAGATATTTAAGCTGTGAAAGTTTATTAACAGATGCCAGTTTTTTGTGGATATCACTGCCTTCAAATGTTTCTTCTAAAAACAACTTCTGGAAATTTAACATATAGTCAGGTTCTTCCAGAAATTCCGTTGATAACTCTTTTTCTTTGATTTCTTTAAAAGGAAGAAAATTGTAAATACTTGTTGGTGATATGTACATTCTGTAAGCTTTTTTTCTAAAATCGCTTAGATTTTCAGGGGGAATTTTTTCAGAAAATATAGTTTCAGCAGGAATATTTTCAGAATTGATCTTGATATCTTCTGGATTTACATTTATAACACCATAACTGGATAATTCTTTAATATTAGCGAAATAAGACTTTGGTGGTTCTCCTGGATCTTTTGCAAACAATATAGGGATGAACATTTCAGAAGCTCTGGTTATAGCTACATACAGCTTTCGCCTTGCTTCAGTGGCGTCATAAACATCGTTTATGTAAAATTCCTTAAGCGCTTCCTGAAACTTTTCTTGCTTTTCTGCTGGAAAATCATCTTTAAATTCGTTTATGAATTTTTTGAGTACATAATATCTTTTTCCACTACTATCTGGATGGGTAAATTGCAGATTTTCCTTATTCGTTGACCTGCGTTTTTCGCTAAACAAATCACCTAACAGGACTATTTTAAACTCCAAACCCTTTGAAGCATGGATGGACATTAATTTTACACTGTCGGATGTTTCATCTTCAAGAGAAGCTTCCGCTTCTACACTTTCATTTAAACGCTTTATAAGTCTAACAAGCTCTGAAAAAGAAGACGCTATTTGATCAAAATTCGATGCTTCTAAAAGAAGTTTTTTCACGTTTAAAATCGCATTTTTGTAATCCTTGAAATATGTAAGTTTTTCAAAATAATTCAAATCCTTAATAAGTCCTTTCAACACCTCTGTTGGACGTATATAATATTTTAATTCTGCATATTTTTCCAGTATTTTTAAAGCCTTCTGGATATTTTCATTTAATTCACCACTTATTTGTTTGGCAACCTGAAATAAATAATCTTTTTTATCTTTTTTTGAAGACACAATTTTATCGTAAGATTTAAAATCCCCCATTACTAATGGAGAAAAGAAAAACTGTGTAAAATAGAAATTATTATTCGGATTTTGAACGGCGTATAACGCGCTTAACACAGCTTTTATTTCAAGTCTGTTGTAAAAATTTTTTCCGCCCACAATGTAAAGAGGAATCCCGTGATTTCTAAATACTTCTTGATAAACTTCTTCCACGTTTGCTATTCTTGAACGTAAAATTGCAAAATCTCCATATTTTATTGTTGTAACTTCGTATTCAATTTTTTCTCCTGATCTTTTTTTCATTTTCAATTCTTTTCCAACCAGAGAATTTATAACAAAAGCAGCAGCTTCTGCTTCAGCTTTTATCCTCTTTTCTTTATTTAGCTTCTCCTGGTTTATTAGTATATATTTTATTCTGCTACCTTTTTCCTGAAAAATACCCGGGATTTTGTCTTTTTCGCAGATTAATTTTGCATTTGAATTGTCCAATTTTTCACTAAACCACAGTTTTTCGTATAAAGAAGGTTCGATAGTTTTAAATACTTCATAAAAAAATACATCATCATTATTTTCCGATGTAATAATATTTTTATTGAAAAGAGTTTCGCGGGAAATTGTGTTGAAAAACGAAACTAATTCGGGATGGGATCTGTAATTATCTTTTAAAGCGAGAACTTTGTAATTTTTACCTTCTTTTTCTTTCTGTTCAAATTCCTGCTGTGTTCTTATAAAAACAGAAACATCAGCTCCACGGAACCTGTAAATCGACTGTTTTCTATCTCCAACGTAAAATATATAATTATTATCGCTGTGTAATTTATCAAAAAGCTCCTTTTGCAAATAATTTGTGTCCTGAAATTCGTCAACTATAATGTATTTATAGCGATTTTTGTATTTTTCGTTAATTTCATCATCGTCGAAAATTTCTATGGTCTTTTCAAGAATAGCTTTAAAGTCAAACTCGAAATTATCTATGGTATTTCCCTCGTATATTTCTTTTGCTATTAAAACCATTATTCTAAAAGCCTTTAAAGCTTCAGAAGCGTCTTTTGCTATGTCTTCAATAGCGCTGCTTATTGTGGCCATTTTAATTTCGGTTCTCCAGTTGACAAGTGTTTCCCGGAGTAATTCTTCTATTATTCCAACACTTTTCATTCGTTCAAACAACACTTTAATACCATTTTTATAGAGCAAAAGTTCATCGAGAAGTTCTTTTACTTTTTGTCTTCGATAAGAAGATAGTCTTGTTGTTACTTCCACATTTCCATTGTCATAAATTTCAAAAGTATACTTTAGTGTCAAATAAACAGCCTTGTCTATCAACTTAGCGGCTTTTACATCGCTTATTATCGTAAAATTGGGATCTATTCCCACTTTTAAATTTTCTTCCCTTAATATTCTCTGACAAAAACTATCTATAGTAGAAATAATGGCCCGGGACATCGCTGTTTGAACATTTCTCCAGTACTTGACATTGCCGGATCTTTTGTCTATTTTTTCTTTAATACTTTTTGTTATTCTCTCCTTCATTTCCCCTGCTGCTTTCCTGGTAAAAGTAACCGCAACTATCTCATCAACTATTTCTGGATAATTCTTTTTCTCGTAAAATTCCAGTATAGAAATATAATACTGAGTAATAGTGTAAGTTTTACCAGTGCCTGCAGAAGCTGAAATAAAATAATTCATATTGGGATTTTTTCGTATAATAGACAATACATCCTGTCCTTCCACCATCTCACCTCAAAAACATATTAAAAAGTCAACATAATTATACTATCTTTTCCCATCCACCGCCAACTCTCGCTATTTTTTGTCATCCTCTCCCCTTTTTCCTGTCATCCCGAACGGATGTGAGGGATCGTCTCCTTTTGAAAGTCAATCAAGATTCCTCGTCGCATCCGCTCCTCGGAATGACATAAAAAAAGAGTGTCATTCCGAACGAATGTGAGGGATCTTGTTTCTATTGTCATTCCGAGCAAAGCGAGGAATCTTATCTTTTACCAATCTTGCTAATCTTGCCAACCCTCGCTACTTTTTCTGTCATCCCGAGGAACGAAGTGACGAGGGATCTTTCTTTTTTGCCATCCTGAGGAGCGTAGCGACGAAGGATCTTATTCTTTACGGTCATTCCGAGCGAAGCGAGGAATCTTATTTTTTTACCAACCTCGCCAATCTCGCCAACCTTGCTAATTATAAGATTCCTCGTCGCCGACGCTCCTCGGAATGACATAAAAAAAGAGTGTCATCCCGAACGAATGTGAGGGATCTTGTTTTTTATCAACTATATTTTTAAGTAACTATATTTCAAAATGAAGGTTTTGATATGTTAGAATGAAACTATGGATAAAAAATATTTTCTTTACATTCTTACAAATTGGAATAACAAAGTTATGTATATAGGAATAACAAATAATCTTCAAAGAAGAGTTTCTGTAAAAGTCAAGATAAAAATGCATAAAAAAGGGAAAATAATAATGGACAAAAAAAGTATTATTGCTTAGAAGAATTAGAGAAAAATTCGAGTTTTTCCTTTAATCTATATGATTCACCTTTAATTGAAATTACGTGGGAATGATGCAGTAGTCTATCCAGGATTGCTTGAGCCAGGACAGGGGATCCAAATATTTCACTCCACTCTGAAAACGGTGTATTGGTTGTTATTATCGTTGAATGTTTTTCATATCTTTTTGAGATTAACTGGAAGAATATATTTGCACCATCTTTATCTATTGGTAAATATCCTATTTCATCTATTATTAATACTTTGTATTTTGCAAAATGTTTTAGTCTTACTTCTAATCTATTTTCTTTTAAAGCCTTTTTCAATTGAGCTATTAATTCTTGAAAATGTATAAAATATGTTGAGTATCTATGTTTTGCACATTCAATTCCCAATGAAACAGCAAGATGCGTTTTACCAACTCCTGGAGTACCTACAAATAATATATTTTCATTATTTTCCACAAATCTTAAGCTTTTTAAATCTAAGATTTGTTGTTTATTTATTCCAGGTTGAAAATCAAAGTCAAAATCTTCTATTCCTTTCAAAAAAGGAAAATTAGCAACTTTTACCATTGAAGCAATAGCTCTTTTTCTCTTTGCTTTTAACTCTAATTCACTTAATTCATATAATGCTTCTACTATGCTTTTTTCTTCATTATTTATAAGGGTTATATATTTATCCAGATTATTTTTCATATTTACCAGATTCAATTCTTCCAGATTGTTTTGTAATTTTATATAAACATTCATACATTTCCCTCCTGCAAGAATTTATCCAGATTTTTTAAATTATTCTCACATACTTCTTTTAATTCTTCGCCGCTTTTTATATGCTTTCTCATTAATGCCATATAATGGTTATTAAGATAATTAATTTTTTTACCTGTTATTTCGTGTACTGCTATTAACTCTGTGATATAATACACATAGATGTAGTTCTCATTGATTTTTAAATTAACTATTTTTCCTATGTATTCTGGTGGAACGGAGTATTTATTCCCTTTGTAGTATATCAATGAATCTTTTTGGACTTTAACTTTGACAGAATAATCTACATATGATTCAATGATATGTCTTTTTGGTAGTGGGAATAAATACTCCTTTTCTTTTTGAAACAACAACAGTGGTGGAACATTAGTTGCTTGATTTATTCGTGTGTTGACTTTTTTATTTATCCTTCTGATTATATCCTTTAATTCTTCCTCACTTTCAAAAGCGTAATTATATGCTAATAACCAATTTAAAAATTTATTTGCTGATTCTACTTTCCCTTTGGTATATGAGTGCTTTGGCTTACATAATTTAATTTTAAACCCAAAATCTTTCGCAAAAGCTTTCATCTTGTTGTTTATTTTTCTACCGTTTTCGGTAATATCTACAACAGATTTCATATTGTCGAATAGTATTTCTTGAGGAACACCACCTGTAGCTTTAAATGCGTTGATTAAACATTCAAAAATATCTTGTTGTGTTTTGCTTTGTCTGTATTCAAAGTAACAGTATCTTGAATATCCCAATTTGTAATTAAATACATTTACTACAAATTCTTCACCACTTTTTGAATGTAATCTCATATTTTCTTTCCAATCCACTTGAGCTTGAATACCAGGTAAAGTTTCAAACCTCGGATGTCCTTTAGAATTCTTCTCAGCTCTCAACCCCTTCCTTTTTACATATTTCCTAAAGTTCGAATATGTTCCAATTACATCTCCTTCTTCATCTCTCAATCTTTCATATGCCGCTCTAATTGTAATTCCTTTAATTGACATTAACATCGCTATTTTTTCAAAATATTTATCCAGCTTACTGGGTTTGTTTCTAGTTTTAGGCTTTCCCTGATAACCTTCCCAATACTTCTTTACAGTTCTTCTATCTATCCCATATATCCTTGCTAGTTCAGAAAAGTTAGGTTTCAAATTCATCCCCCTTAACATTTGCAAATGTTGTTTGATTTTCTCCATCTTTGGTATCCCTCCTCCCAAAGGAAGGATACCATTTATGTACATTTTTGTGCATTTTTATTTTCCTCTTTTTGTCCATTTGTATTTTACCATTTACAGTTTCTGAACACAAAGAAAAGCTTGTAGAAGGTTTCACAAAAAAATACAATGTGGATAAGTTAGTTTATTTTGAAATGTATGAAGACATAAAATTATGCATTGAGCGAGAAAAAGAAATAAAAGGTTGGAGAAGGGAAAAGAAAAATAAGCTGGTTGAGTCTATGAATCCTGAATGGAAAGATTTAAGTTACAGATTATAATTTACAAGATTCTTCGCCCTACGGGCTCAGAATGACAAAAAAGGGGAACGTCATCCTGAAGACTCCTTTTCTGTCATCCCGAGGAATATTCTTCTTTTGTCATCCCGAGGAACGAAGTGACGAGGGATCTTTCTTTTTTGTCATCCTGAGGAGCGTAGCGACGAAGGATCTTATTCTTTACTGTCATTCCGAGCGAAGCGAGGAATCTTATTTTTTACTGATCTTGCCAATCTCGCCAACCTCGCTAAATCAAGATTCCTCGTCGCATGCGCTCCTCGGAATGACAGAAAGGGTAAGATTCCTCACACTTCGGGTTCGGAATGACATGGGTGGAAGGTCAACCTCGCCAACCTCGCCAAATCATCGGTCTAATAGCAAAATGTGCTTCCAAAAAACTCGTACTAAAAAGGAAGTATATTTCCCAAATTTTCGTGTTATAATTTAAATAAAGTATTCTTCACATGAGGTGAAAACATGAACCTTATAAAAAGAAACGTACTTGAAAAAATCAAAAACCATTTAAATAAACCTGAAATCACCATTATTACCGGTCCAAGACAAAGTGGAAAAACCACATTGATGAAAATTATTGAAAAAGAACTTATATCAAAAGGAGAAAAAACATTATTCTTAAATCTTGACATAGAAGAAGATATGAAATATTTTAAATCCCAGGCAGATCTATTGAAAAAAATCGAGTTAGAAATAGGAAATTCTAAAGGTTATGTATTTATCGATGAAATTCAAAGAAAAGAAAACGCAGGTTCATTTTTAAAAGGAATATATGATATGAACTTATCGTATAAATTCATTGTATCAGGTTCTGGAAGCATTGAACTTAAAGAAAAAATTCACGAATCGCTCGCAGGAAGAAAAAGAATATTTGAACTCCCAACTGTAACTTTTGAAGAATTCGTAAATTACAAAACAAATTACAAATACGAAAACAAATTGAATAACTTTTTCGATTTAGAAAAAAATAAAACTTTATCTTTCATAGAAGAGTACATGAATTTTGGTGGTTATCCTCGAGTTATACTTGAAACAAGCCTGAAAGAAAAAAATGAGATAATAAAGGAAATTTTTCAAAGTTACATTGAAAAAGACATAACAAGCTTTTTAAGAATTGCCAAAACCAGTGAATTTAATCTATTAGTAAGAATATTATCCCACTTAACAGGAAAAATACTCAACTTTTCAGATCTTTCATCAGAAGCCGGTATATCTACAAAAACATTAAAAGAATATCTGTGGTATCTTCAAAAAACATACATTATCGATACAATACGGCCTTTTTTTACAAACAAATCAAAAGAACTAACCAAATCACCAATTTGCTATTTCAAAGATCTGGGTCTAAAAAATTACGCTTCAGGAGAATTTGGAAATGTAAGAGACTATAGTTTTCTATTTCAAAATTTTGTATATCTTGAATTGTATAATTTATCAAAACAATATGACTTTTCTATTCACTATTGGCGAACAAAAGACAAAGCAGAGGTAGATTTCATTTTAAGAAAAGGCTTAAATCTCCTTCCTGTGGAAGTAGAATATAAGAAACTTAAAAAATTTGAAATTACAAGAGCAATGAGAAGTTTTATCCAGAAATATCAACCGCAAGAAGCAATAGTTATAAACCTAACATCCAAACACGAAAATGTGTTACACAAAACAAAAATCAAGATAATTCCTTTTTATGAAATTAAGCAAATCATTTCTAATTATTTTTAATAATTATACCTGCACATTAATACATACGCAGCTCCTTATCACATTACTATTCTCACTGTCATCAAACTCGATAATCTTGCCAACACTCACTAAATACAAGATTCCTCGCCTTCTACGCTCCTCGGAATGACACTGGTGGGGGATTCCTCGCTTTTCTGCTTCTCAGAATGACATAAAAAAAGAGTGTCATCCCGAGGAATATTCCTCTTTTGTCATCCCGAGGAACGAAGTGACGAGGGATCTTATTCCTTATTGTCATTCCGAACGTACGTGAGGAATCTTGTTTTTTCCCAACTCTCGCCAACCTCGCTAACTAAATGCCTCACCACAAAAGTCCAAGTACCCACAATGGTATTTTATTTCTAATAGGCAAATCCAGATCATCCCTTATAACAAACTCAGAATTCTTTTGCTTTTTACTTTTTCCTCCAACTTCAATTTTCATGCCGTCAAAAATAAAATCTCCGTCTTTTTCATTTTTCATCGAATATACTTTGCCTTTTTCTCTTAACGCAAAAACAACAAACGCTTCTCTAAAGTTTCCTATTTCCCCTTCGTATATGTAATAATATGATGGATCTGAAAGAAAAATCTTATCTCCTTTTGAGTTTACTTTAAAATCTCTTTCCTTATGAACAATATTGATCAATTCTGATTCTTCCATAACACGCATAAGCTCATATAGTTTTGGCTTTCCAACACCCCATTCCTTACACATTGAATCAATATTAATAGTGGGAATTTTTGAATAAAGCAAATAACTAATAATTGCGTTCATTAACCGAAGGTGATTATCTCTAACTGACTCCAAAAAATATGGAATATCATTATACAACGTCTTTTCCAGTACATTTTTCATCTTTTCAGAAAAATTCCCTTCTAAAAAAAACGGCCGCGTACCAGACGAAGAGTACTCTTTAAATAGTTTTAAAACTTCTATGTCTTTTGCCAAAGAAATTATATATTCTCTATCAAAAGCAAAAGGAGAGTTTATCTTGTCTATCTTTTTTCCAGTTGCAAGATAAATATATTCCCTAAACGATAACAAAGGCATTCTAACCTTTATAAATCTTCTTGAAAGATCAGCAATTCCCTTTCTCAAAATAATGCTACTACTATCACTTATCCAGATTTTCTTGTCTGGAAAAGAATCATACAAAGATTTTACCTGGATACTCCAATTATTCAAGAAATGCACTTCATCAATTATCAATCCACTAAATCCTTCCAGAAAAACCCTCTCTCCAAGATTATATAGTGAAATCTGGGAAAGCAGCGGATCATCACCTGAAACATAGAAAAAATTATATCTTTTTGCACTAAATAGCAAATACGTCGTTTTTCCAACACCTCTTGGACCATATAACAGGATTCCTCTTTCACTATCCATTCTTTCTAACTTTTCAAAATACAATCTTTTCCTTTCTGGAAGGGCACTTACCATCCTTTCCTTCCTTGTTTCTAATCTTTCAATTATCTCAATCACATCCATTAATAACCCACCCTTCGTTTCGATTTAAAACGATTATACCATATATTAGTTTTAACACAAAACGAATAACAAAAATAAACCCAAATATAGTTTTATATTAAAACGATTTTAGACAATATTCGTTTCGTATCAAAACTATAAAACTTTTTTCTACTAACCCTCGCCAATCTTGCCAACACTCACTAAATACAAGATTCCTCGCCTTCTACGCTCCTCGGAATGACACTGGTGGGGGATTCCTCGCTTTTCTGCTTCTCAGAATGACATAAAAAAAGAGTGTCATCCCGAGGAATATTCTTCTTTTGTCATCCCGAGGAACGAAGTCACGAGGGATCTTATTCCTTATTGTCATCCCGAACGAATGTGAGGGATCTTGTTTTTTTTACTAGCCTCGCCAACTCCTGTTAATTTGGCTACTGTAACAGTCATTTTATAAAGAAAAAGAACAATACAGTAGTCAAAAAATGGTAAAATATAAATGGAACAAGAAAGGAGTGGAAAACATGGATATCATACCTGAGCTTGTTGGCATTCAAACAAATATAGCTAAAAAAGTACCACTAAAATTCAAAAGATATTTATATAAAAAAATCAATTGGGATTATAATGTAATCACAATAATGGGAGCCCGTGGAACAGGAAAAACCACCATGGTACTCCAATACTATATAGAAAATATTAATCGTCCGGATAAGATGCTGTACATTTCTGCAGATAATCCTCTTGTTCTTCGGGAAGGCTTATATGATATAGCAATGGAATATTTTAAGTATGGAGGCGAATCTTTAATTATTGACGAAGTTCATAAATACCCCGACTGGTCTCTGCAAATAAAAGCTATCTGCGATGCTTATCCTGATAAAAAATTGATAATTTTAGGTAGTTCTAAACTTGAAATATCCACCCAGAAAGGAGATCTTTCAAGAAGAACTCTGGTTTATAATTTACACCCCCTTTCTTTCAGAGAATACTTAGAAATAATAACAGAAGAAAAGTTTGAAAAAATAACACTGGAAGATCTATTAAATAATCATGTTTATTTTGCCAGTAAATTAACCAAAAAAGTAAAAAACATACTATTACATTTTAAAAACTTCCTTCGCTTTGGCTGTTTCCCTTTCTTTATTGGACTTAAAGAAGAAGACTATCACTCACTAACTCGAAACATCCTTGATAAGGTAATATACGAAGATATCCCCTCCCTTAAAATTTTAAAAAGCGAAACAATATTACCATTGAAAAAATTAATTGCTTTTATTGCAGATTCTAATATACCAACTTTCAGTGTTTCTTCAATTACTAAAGAATTGGGAGTATCAAAAGAAACAGTTTACGAACTGTTTGAACTTCTTCAAAAAGCAGATATTTTAAGAATCATTCGAACAAAAAGAGCGTCACTACGTTCAATAAAAAATGCCAAAATATTTTTCCTTTCCCCAAATTTCTACTATGCCATCATGAAAGAAAGATGGATCAGAAACCCGAAACCTGGCAACATAAGAGAATCCTTCTTTGTATCACAATTAGAAAGTAAAAAATTATATATTCCACCATCGGGTGATTTCCTGGTAGAAGATAATAAAAAAGAATATATTTTTGAAATAGGTGGAAAAAGCAAAGGAAAAAAACAGATATCTAATCTGGAAAACGCATACATACTTCGAGATAATATTGAAATAGGTTTTGGTAATATAATACCACTCTACCTTATAGGATTCTTGTACTAACCCTCGCTAACCTCGCTAATTATAAGATTCCTCGTCGCGTACGCTCCTCGGAATGACACTGGCGGGGGATTCCTCGCTTTTTTGCTTTTCAGAATGACGTAAAAAGAGAGTGTCATCCCGAGGAATATTTTTCTTTTGTCATCCCGAGGAACGAAGTGACGAGGGATCTTATTCCTTATTGTCATTCCGAACGTACGTGAGGGGGATGTCATCCTGAGGAGTGTGAAGGCGAAGGATCTTCTTTTACTAACCTCGCCAATCTTACTTTTTCTAAAGATAAATTTAGTAAATATATCTTTAGTAAATTATGATATAATTCATTTGAGGTGATAACATGTTTATTAATAGGGATAAAGAAAAAAATTTTCTCAGAAGAAAACTTTCCAGCAAAAGGTCTGAATTGTTAATAATTTATGGTAGAAGACGCGTTGGTAAAACTTTCCTTCTTGAACATGTGATTAAAAACGGTCTTTTCTTCACCGCTGATCTTTCAGGGAGCGTTCCACTAATGAACAGATTCTTGAACGAAATAAAAGAACTTATAAATCTTCCTGAAAGTTTGAAAATTAACTCATGGGAAGAATTCTTTTCCTTTTTAGACATGGCAATCAACACCAGAAAAATCAATACCGTTGTTATTGATGAATTTCAATATATTCCATATAAAGACGATTCTTTTCTATCCATATTTCAAAGATGGTGGGACAAAAATTTTTCAAAAAAAGACGTAAAGTTTATTCTGTGTGGTTCATACAGTGGAATGATAGAAAAAATAGCACTTTCACAAAACAGCCCAATATACGGTCGCAGAACAGGCCAATACAAAATATTACCAATGAATTTTGAAGATTCTGTGAAATTTTTTAATTTCGATTCGAAGCAAGATTATGTTCTTGCTTACAGCGTTACAGACGGTGTCCCCCTGTATCTTCTTGAATTTTCAAAATACACCAACTTTTTTGATGCTTTAAAAGAAAAAATATTAACTCCGGGAGAATTTCTTGTAGAAGAGGGGAAATTCCTGACTCTTGAAGAGTTTAAAAAAGACCCATCAAATTACTTTTCCATATTAACCGCCATAGCAAACGGAAAAACAACCCCAAATGAAATAGCAAACGAAAGTGGCATGGAATATAAAAGCATAGGTACCTACCTTTCAAGGCTCCTTGAACTTGAGCTTATAAAAAAAGAACAACCATTTTCATTAAAAAAAGCTAAGAAAAAAGCGTTTTATTACATTAATGATGAATACCTGAGATTTTATTTCCGCTACATTTATCCCCACCAGGAAATGATATATCGAGGCCTTGGCAGCAAACTTCTTGAAAAAATAAAAACAACCCTTTCACAGCATGTTTCTTTTACCTTTGAAAAAATTTCAAAACAATATTTTGAAAAACATACTGGTATTGAAAAAGCTGGAAGATGGTGGGGAGCTGGAAATGAGATAGACATTGTTGGTGTTAAAGATAATACCTTATATGTTGGAGAATGCAAATGGACAAACAAGAAAATAGATGGAAAGATTTTGAACAGTTTAAAAAGAAAAATACCTTACCTTCTAAAAGACCTCGAATATGAACCGGTAAAAATCATCTACTACCTATTCTCAAAAAACGGATTTGAAGGATTAAAAGAAAGTGATGATGTAAAACTTATAACATTAGACAATATAATTCACTAATCAACCCTCGCTAAATACAAGATTCCTCGCCTTCTACGCTCCTCGGAATGACATAAAAAGAGAGTGTCATCCCGAACGAATGTGAGGGATCTTATTCCTTATTGTCATTCCGAACGAACGTGAGGAATCTTAATCTTTTCCCCAACCCTCGCCAATCTTGCTAACTCTCGCCAATTATAAGATTCTTCGTCGTTTCACTCCTCAGAATGACAGAGAAACAAGATTCCTCGTCGCTAACGCTCCTCGGAATGACACATTTCGGGGATGCCAATCTCGTCAATTAAGATTCTTCGCACTCCGTGCTCAGAATGACAAAAAAAGGATGTCATCCCGAGGAATATTCCTCTTTTGTCATCCCCTTTCTCCTTTTTTGTCATCCCGAGGAACGAAGTGACGAGGGATCTTATTCCTTATTGTCATTCCGAACGCATGTGAGGAATCTTATTTTTTTTACTAACCTCGCTAACCTCGCCAATCTTGCTAACTCCGCCAATTATAAGATTCTTCGTCGTTTCACTCCTCAGAATGACAGAGAAACAAGATTCCTCGTCGCATGCGCTCCTCGGAATGACGTAGGAAGGGGCCAACCTTCCAAATGAAGCACATGTCACAGCTGTCACACAGTATAGACAATTGTCACACAAGTCACACAACGTGGTATAATAAAATCGAACATCAAATCTATCACAGGTGGTGAAACTGTGAAAAAGAGTAAAATAAAAGAAATTCTCCAGGCTCTTTTTGACGCCCCTTTATCATCCAGAAATTTACTTGTTGATAGAAAAGAAGAAATAAATTTTCTCAATACAATATGCTCTTTTCAGCCTTTAGGTGTATATGGTGTATGTGGTGAAACTGGTGTTGGAAAAACAACATTATTAAACTTTCTTGATCCCGGTGAAGGAAAAAGAATTTACCTGAAACTTACGGAAAAAGAAAACAAAGAAGTAATAATCGGTGATATGTTATATAAACTTGCCAAAGAGGTAGAAAAATACGAAAAACCAGAGCTCTCGAAAATCGCTAAAGAATCAATAGAATTTGTTATCGAAGAAAGAAATATAACCAATTCTGTGGGAGCAGGTGGCGGCGTTATTGTCAGCGGAAATTTTTCTAAAAGCACAACTCGTATAAAAAAGTTTAATATCTATCAAGCTTACGATTTGTTAGACAGCATCCTTAATCTATTACTTAAAAAGTATAAAAGAATAGTACTGATTATAGACGAACTTGACAAAGAAAAAAAAGAAGAAGTACTAATGATTCTGGATTCACTCAAAAGTATATTCGACAAAAACAACCTGGTAGTAATATTATCTCTTCCATTTGCAATATACCGGGAATATACAAAAGATAGACTAAGATGGAACGAATCTGGAAATTTAGAAAACATTTTAAAAGACGTTCTCTTTTTAGAACCTTTGAGCGACAGGCAAATTCAAGAAATGATTATGAAAAGATTAGAAAAATACCCCGATTTTTTCGACAGCGATACGTTATATGAAATAGCAAAATACAGCGATGGTAATCCAAGAGACGCTCTATGGATCTCTCAACAAATTGTTCTGGATAATCTTGACCTGGAAAGAATAACGGGCAAATCTGCTACCGAAACTCTTAAAAAAATTACTAAAAAATATTTTGAAAGCTCACTGGATTTAACCGAAATTCAGGAAAAAGTACTAAATGTAATAGCAAAATACAGCGGGAGCAGGAACGAGCTGGTAAAAAAATTAGAAAAAGAGGGGATAAAAAGACAAACAGCATACACCTATATAAATCGATTAAAAGAAAATGGATTAATACTCGAAAGAAACGGAAAATTAAAAGTTTCCGGTAAGATACTTTATATCATATCTAACTAAACAGTCACAACTGTCACACGTTGTAGACAATTGTCACATATGTCACAACCAATCTCTGCCAACTACATTCCCTGTCATCCCGAACGAATGTGATGGGGATATCATCCTGAGGAGTGTGAAGGCGAAGGATCTTTTCCCTATTGTCATTCCGAGCGAAGCGAGGAATCTTATTTTTTTTACTAACCTCGCCAATCTCGCTAACTCTCGCTAACTTTTACCTGGCATGATTCTTCCCAGTGTAGTCTTATCAAAATCAGCATCGTAACTGACAATTTTAAGTTCTAAGCTTTTTGCCAGATAATATTGGTAAGAATCATCGAAATCAAGATTATAATGTTTTGAAATCTCAAAAAGCTTTGGAAGGTCATCCAGGCCAACTTCAACAATATTAAATTCTTTTATAACATCGATAAAAACACGAAATTCCCTTTCAAGATTATAACGACTGAAAATTATTCAAATAGAATAAATCGTGAACAAACTTATAAACAATTTTTCGCAGGGAATCTCTTTTAAAAATTTCTCTATATCTTCAGCATGTGTTCCATTTGTCATATATTCAATTAGAATGTTTGTGTCCAGGAGATATCCTTTCACCACCTGTCCCCCATTCCAGCACTTTATGTTGAAGTTCAACCGCGTTAAAATCACTGATTTTACCTGCGATTATGCCTCTGATTTTTTTAAGTGAATTCTTTCGTTTTCTTTCTTTTGCAAGAAGAAAGTCAACAAAATCTTCTACTTCTTTTCTTTCCATTGTAGAAAGCCGATTTATCTTTTCTATTAAATCCATTAACTTCACCACCTTTAAATATGGCTCTTTTACTATTTTCCTCAAAAATATTGTACCATAATACCATCCTCATAGTCATCCTGAGAAACACCATCAAGAAGAGGGATGTCATCCCGAGAAATATTCCTCTTTTGTCATCCTGAGGAATATTCCTCTCTTGCCATCCCCTTTCTCCTTTTTTGTCATCCTGAGGAGCGTAGCGACGAAGGATCTTTTCCCTATTGTCATTCCGAGCGAAGCGAGGAATCTTATTCCTTATTGTCATTCCGAACGTACGTGAGGAATCTTATTTTTTACTAACCTCGCCAACTCTCGCTAACTCTCGCCAATTATAAGATTCTTCGTCGTTTCACTCCTCAGAATGACAGAGAAACAAGATTCCTCGTCGCTAACACTCCTCGGAATGACACATTTCGGGGATGCCAACCTCGTCAATTAAGATTCTTCGCACTCCGTGCTCAGAATGACAAAAAAAGGATGTCATCCCGAGGAATATTCCTCTTTTGTCATCCCGAGGAACGAAGTGACGAGGGATCTTATTCCTTATTGTCATTCCGAACGTACGCGAGGAATCTTGTTGACTAAATTGGGCCTTATTTAGTCACCATCATGACAAATATGTTATAATAAACACTGTCAGTGAATTTTCGGAGGTGTTATTGTGGATTTTTCATTTATTCAACGGCAAAATCCATGGTGGAAAGATAAAAATTCAATACACTTTGATATGCATATAAAAAGTTTTGTAAAAAGCAGTTTTAAACACGTCCCCGCATTCATGGAAAAACTTGAAAAATTCAAAGAAGGAATTTACGTGCTTAGAGGCCCCAGGCAAATAGGCAAAACAACTATTTTAAAATTGTTAATAAAGAAGCTTATAGACTCCGGGAAAAATCCCATAAACATTTTTTATGCCTCACTTGATATGGTAAAAGATGCCGAAGGACTATTAAGATTAGCACTTGATTATTTTGATTTTGCTGAAAGCTTTGGTAAAACAGCAGATAATAAAACTTACATTTTTTTTGACGAAATTTCAAGTGTTAAAAGCTGGCAATTTGCTATAAAACATCTTTATGACACGGGGCTTCTAAAAAACGCTTTCGTTGTTTTAACAGGTTCCTCCTCTTATGATTTAAAAAATTCAATAGAAAGACTTCCCGGAAGAAGACAGGCGGGCTTTGACATTATCTATCTTCCTGTAACATTCAGAGAATTTGTAGAGCAAAGACACAAAGTAAATATACAATACCAATTTAAAGATTTATTTTCTGCCAGTGAAAAAGACCTAAGAAAAATAGTACTTCAACTTTCAATGTATAAAAATGAATTTACCGCATATCTAAATTCAGGAGGCTTCCCCAAAGTTATTAACGATTACCTTGAGAACGGATTAATAACAATAGAAACATTAAAAACATACAGCGACTATTTATACGGAGATATAGAAAGATTTAAAAGATCAAGATTTATAATGAACCAATTACTATTTGAAATCCCAAAATTAATAGGTCAGAGATTCTCGTGGAATTCACTTGCAAATAGTATCGAAGGAATCAACTCCAAAAATACTATAGAAGATTATATACAATTACTCGGCATGAACTTCCTCATTGGCACACTATTCTTCTATGACTTTTCAAAAAATTCAATAAAACCAAAAAAGCAAAAGAAAATATACCCGGTTGACGCAATAATCACCAGAGTCATTGAACATATAACAGGTCATCAAATACAAGTTCCAACACAAATTGAACAAATTGTTTTTACCCATTTATTGAAATTCTCAAAAGACTTTTCCAGCGGCCTGGTTCTCTATTCAGGACCATATTTCTGGTATTCTCAAAAAGGCAAAGAAATAGATTTTCTTATAAAACAAAATGGAAAAGTTATACCAATAGAAATTAAATATCAAACCAAAATCTCTCCCTCAGACTTTTTTACAATGAAAAAAGTATTTGGAAAAGGCATTTTAGTAACTAAAAACACAACATTCAGAGCAGAAAACATCATAGCCATCCCTATTGAAACATTTCTATTACTTATCTAACCTCGCTAATCTCGCTAAATACAAGATTCCTCGTCGCATCCGCTCCTCGGAATGACACATTTCGGGGATGCCAACCTCGTCAATTAAGATTCTTCGCACTCAGTGCTCAGAATGACAAAAAAAAGGATGTCATCCTGAGGAATATTCTTCTCTTGTCATCCCGAGGAATATTCCTCTTTTGTCATCCTGAGGAACGAAGTGACGAGGGATCTTATTCCTTATTGTCATTCCGAACGAAGTGAGGAATCTTATTCCTTATTCTTCATTTTTTGTCATTCCGAACGAAGTGAGGAATCTTGTTTTTTTTACTAACCTCGCCAATCTTGCCAACTTTTGCCAAATACAAGATTCCTCGCCTTCTACGCTCCTCGGAATGACACAGGAGGGGGATTCTTCGCCCCTTGCGCTTAGAATGACAAAAAAGGGTGGTGAAATAACATGGGACACACTCTTACTGACCTTATGCTATAATATGAGGGAAATAGAAGATTTATATGCCTGGAGGTGTTTTAATGTCGAAAGAAAAACTACTTGAAAGAATAGAAACAAGGAGAGACGTACTTGGAGGAAAACCGATTATAAAAGGAACAAGAATACCAGTTGAATTAATATTAAAACATATAGCAAATGGCTGGGAATTCGAAAAAATCTGCAACGAATACGGTCTGGAAAAAGCTGATATAAGAGCAGCAGTACTATACGCTGAAAAAGTCCTCGAAGGCGAGGAGGTTTTTATTTGAAATTCATAACAGATGAAAACATTCCAAAAAGCATAGAAACCTTCCTTAAAAACCTTGGATATAACGTTGAAAGTATCAGAAACATTTGCAAAGGCGCAACAGACGATGAGGTCATGAAACTAACAGCAGAACATCTGGCAATACTTGTAACTTCAGACAAAGACTTTGGAGAATTAGTATTTCGATTTGGAGAAAAAATACCAGGTATTATTCTTTTAAGGGTAAATGATATACTAAAGTCTCAAGAACTTCTAAAAAAAGTACTTAAAGAACAAAAAGAATTGACAAATAAATTCATAGTTATTACTGAAAAAGGATATAAGATCAGAAAAATGTATTAAATAAGTCCCTTATTCTTTTACTAACCTCGCCAACCTCGCTAATCATAAGATTCCTCACCCTTCGGGTTTGGAATGACACAGAGGGAGAATCTCTTGCTAATCTTGCGAAATTCTTTGGCACTAACGTTTCTCAGGACAGGCCTTGCCAAGCATGCTATTATATGGTATGATATATAGTAGGATATTTAGGGGGCGATATTGTGCGTTATGTAAATAGTAAAGAATTACGATCTAACCCTGCGATCTTGTGGAAAGATGAGGAAACTATTATAACTGTAAATGGAAAACCTGTTGCTGTGGTTACCCGCATTGATGGTGATCCAGAAAATACTCTACTTGCATTAAAACAAGCAAAAGCAATGATTGCTGTTGAAAAAATTCGCCTTATTTCGAAGCAAAAAAGATTAGATAAAATTTCTGACGAAGAAATCAACCAGGTAGTAAAGGAAGTTAGAAATGAAAACAAAAGTAGTCGTTGATACTAACGTAATTGTTTCAGGTTTAATAAAACCCAATAGTACTCCCGCGAAAATTTTAAATTTAATTCTCTCGGGGGAATTTACAATTTGTGCCGATAGTAGAATAATTAGCGAATACAACGAAGTTCTTCTAAGGGACAAATTTTCTTTTCCAAAAGATCTCATTAATGACTTTATTTCTTACCTAAAGTCTGTATCTATACTTGTATCACCACCTTCACTCCCAATTAAATTAACAGACTCCGGGGATCTTCCTTTTATTGAAGTGGCATATTATCTGAATATCCCAATAATAACCGGAAACACAAAACACTTCAAGAGCCTCAAAAATATTAAAATATTCACACCTGATGAATTTATCAAAATTTATAAGAAAATTTGAGTAAACTCTTGCAAGACCGTTCATTCGTGAAACGAAAGAGTATCACTTTTTACCAACTTTCGCAAGATCCTTCGTCGTTTCACTCCTCAGGACAGGCCTTGCCAACTTTTGCCAAATACAAGATTCCTCGCCTTCTACGCTCCTCGGAATGACAGAAAGGGTAAGATTCCTCACCCTTCGGGTTCGGAATGACAAAGGAAAAAAAGGTCATCCTGAGGAATATTCTTCTCTTGTCATCCCGAGGAACAAAGTGACGAGGGATCTTTTTCCCTATTGTCATTCCGAGCGAAGCGAGGAATCTTATTCTTTTACTAACCTCGCCAATCTCGCTAATCTTGCCAACCCTCGCCAATTACAAGATTCCTCGTCGCTAACACTCCTCGGAATGACATAAAGAGAGAGTGTCATCCCGAGGAACGAAGTGACGAGGGATCTTATTCCTTATTGTCATTCCGAACGAATGTGAGGAATCTTATTTTTTTTACTAACCTCGCCAATCTTGCCAACCCTCGCCAATTACAAGATTCCTCGTCGCTAACACTCCTCGGAATGACATAAAGAGAGAGTGTCATCCCGAACGAATGTGAGGGATCTTTTTCCTTATTGTCATTCCGAGCGAAGCGAGGAATCTTATTCTTTTACTAACCTCGCCAACCTCGCTAAATATGGTATAATTCACTCGAGGTGAAATTTAGTGTTAAAGTGGACCGAGCATGCTCTTGAAAATCTCAAAAGCAGAGGAATATCCAAAAAATTAGTTGAAGAGATATTAAAGAATCCCGATGAAATAGTGACGGGAAAGTATGGAAGGACCATTTACCATAAACTTATAGGAAACAAACTTATGAGAGTTATCACCGAAAATAACTTAATAATTACGGTGTATTATACTTCCAGGGTAACAAAATACTGGAAAGGAGGTAAAAAAGAATGAAAATCAGGTATTCAAAAGAAGTTGATGCTCTTTATATAAGACTTAACGAAAATAAAATAGTAGATTCGGATGAAATAAATGAAAACATAATAGTAGATTATGACGCTCAGGGAAATATAGTAGCAATAGAAATACTTCACGCTTCTGACAAAGTAGACATAGATGAAATATTTATTAGAGCACTTCCAAAAGTATTGGTAGAAACATAAATAGATCTGCCGCTCACCTATTGATTGTTTTAAATATCTATCTTAGCATTTCAAACATTATTTCTTGTTATTATGAACATATCTTCTTTTCCCGGTCATCCCAAAATCCCACTTTTTTATTGTCATCCCGTCCTTCTTTCCTGTCATCCCGAGGACTATTCCTCTCCTGTCATCCTGAGGAATATTCTTCTTTTGTTTGTCATCCCGAGGAATTTTCTTCTCTTGTCATCCCGAGGAACGAAGTGACGAGGGATCTTTCTTTTTTGTCATCCTGAGGAGCGCCAGCGACGAAGGATCTTTTTCCTTATTGTCATTCCGAACGTACGTGAGGAATCTTAATCTTTTCCCCAACCCTCACCAACCCTCACCAACCCTCGCCAACCTTGCTAACTCTCGCCAACATATGTTATAATATATGTAAAATAGAATTAATTTTCACCTGGAGGATGAGCATGAAAATCATAAAAATAATCTCCTTCATTGATATTTTCTTGATATTCCTTTTAAATCATTTCATAACCTCTACCATATTTACAGGAGCCTTTCTTTCGTTTATAATATGGTTGGGAATATACGCTTTCAGAGTATACGATCCAGATTATCTAAAAGAATACAACGAACAACTAATAAGAACCTTTGCAGGAATCATAATAGGCTTCATTGGAATCTTGGTTTTCTATCCAATATTTGAAAGCGTATTAAACCGCTGGTTTTTCATATACAACGCTTTTATCCTGATTATAGTAATCCCTGTATTACATAAAATAGAGTTTTCTATTTTAATGAAAAACATACCCCAGAAGAAATACCTTGTAATAGGAAAAAAAGAAGAACTAAAAGACATACTAAAAGAAATCGAAGAAAAATCACAGGGAAAACTTAAATTTGCAGAATTTCTAAACCCAACGCCAGCATTATTAACACAAAAAATTAACCAATACGACGCGCTCCTTGTTGCTGACCAGGAACTTGAAAAACATGTGGAAGCAGAAATAAACGAACTAAAAGAAAAATTTGAAATAGAATATCTCCCAAACCTTGTTGAACACACGTTAAAAAGAATACCAATAAAAGTTGCATTAAAATTCAAAGAATACTATGAAATAGCATTTCAAAATACAAAAGAATCACCAGCAAAAAGAATACTTGACTTCTTTGTATCAATAATAGGCTTAATAATATTTTCTCCTTTCATGCTAATAACAGCAATTGCAATATTAATAGAAGATGGAAGACCAGTTGTTTTTAAGCAGTTGAGGGTTGGGAAAAACAATAAACACTTTACACTTATAAAATTTCGAAGCATGAAAAAACAAAAAAAAGATAAAGCAAAATTTGCAGATCAAGAACAGGATAGAATATTAAAAATTGGCAGGATAATCAGACCGCTTAGAATAGACGAATCATTACAATTTATAAACATCTTAAAAGGTGATATGAGCATCGTTGGACCAAGACCAGAGCAAATACCCTTTGCCAGACAATTTGAAAAAGAAATAGCATTTTATTCACAAAGGCACCATGTAAAACCAGGCCTTACCGGCTGGGCACAAATAATGTATAAATACGCATCCAATACAGAAGAGATAAAAAAGAAATTAAGCTATGACCTATGGTATGTAAAAAACAGAAACATCCTCCTGGATTTAAAAATAATACTTCAAACAATAGAAGCTGTGTTCTGGAAGAGGGGAGCGAAGTGAATAAAACTTTAAAAGTAAGTATAATAACAGTCACCTATAATGCTGCAGAGTTTTTAGTTGATGCTATTGAAAGTGTAAGAGCTCAAACTTATGAAAATATAGAGTATATAATTGTAGATGGTGATTCGAAAGACGGCACTCAGGACATTATACAACAGTATTATAGACGAGGAGTTATAACAAAATACATAAGTGAGAAGGACGACGGTATATATGATGCAATGAACAAAGGCATAGATTTAGCAACAGGTGATATAATTGCTTTTTTGAATTCTGACGATTTTTACGTAGATAAATACGTAATTTCTGATGTTGTTTCAACTTTCATTAACAGCAAGTTAGATGTAGCTTATGGAAATGTGATCTACGTTTCAAGAAAAAATATTAAAAAGATTATTAGATACTGGAAAAGTGGCGAATTTAGGAAAAATAAAATAGCAACGGGATGGCAAATACCACACCCTGCTTTGTTCGTAAGAAAAACCGTACTAAATAAAGTTGGCAAGTTTGATACGAAATATAAAATAGCGTCTGATTACGATTTTATGCTTAGAATTGTTATGAGAAGTGATGTTAACATTCAACATATAAATAGAGTAATTGTTGCCATGAGATGGGGTGGAACAAGCACTAAAAGCTTCAAGAATATGCTAAAAGGTAATAAAGAAATTTTTGATACCTTGAAGAGAAATAATTTTGTGAAAATTCCTTTTAGTTTTTTTTTAGTAATGAGACTTTTTAAACGAGTTGCACAAATGATAGGAGGTTTAAAGAGTTGAAGAAAAAAGCCCTAATTACCGGTATCACAGGCCAGGACGGCTCATATTTAGCGGAACTACTTTTAGAAAAAGGATATGAAGTACACGGATTGATTAGAAGATCATCAACATTTAACACAAGAAGAATAGACCATTTATATAAAGATCCACATGAAGAGGGGGCAAGATTATTCTTGCATTACGGAGACATGACAGATTCAACAATGCTTGTAAACTTTATTCAACAAATCCAACCAGATGAAATATACAACCTTGCTGCGCAAAGTCATGTAAAAGTATCATTTGAAATACCAGAATACACAGCAAACTCAGATGCATTGGGAACGTTAAGACTACTTGAAGCAATAAGGCTTCTCGGCTTAGAAAAGAAAGTAAAATTCTACCAGGCATCTACAAGTGAGCTCTTTGGAAAGGTGCAGGAAATCCCCCAAAAAGAAACAACACCATTCTATCCACGAAGTCCATACGCAGCTGCAAAATTATACGCATATTGGATAACAATAAACTACAGAGAAGCGTACAATATGTTTACCTGTAATGGAATATTATTCAACCATGAATCAGAAAGAAGAGGCGAAACATTTGTAACAAGAAAAATAACACGAGCAGCGACAAGGATCTTATTGGGAACACAAGAAAAATTATACCTTGGAAATCTAAATGCAAAAAGAGATTGGGGATATGCAAAAGATTATGTAAAAGGAATGTGGCTTATGCTTCAGCAGCAAGAGCCAGATGATTATATCCTTGCAACAGGTGAAACACATTCTGTAAGAGAATTCTGCGAAAAAACATTTGAAAACCTGGGAATAAAACTTGAATGGGAAGGAAAAGATATAAATGAAAAAGGAATAATTAAAAACATAGAAAAAGACAAATTAATAGACTTTGTAGAAAAAGTAAAACAAAGCCACCCGGATTTAGAAAACTTTAAATTGAATCTTCAGCACCTAAAAAAAGGAAAAACAGTAGTAGAAGTAGATCCAAAATACTTCAGACCCACAGAAGTAGATATACTCTTAGGAGATGCAAGCAAAGCAAGGGAAAAACTTGGCTGGAAACCAGAAGTAACCTTTGACGAATTAATACAAAAAATGGTAAAATATGACTTGATGCTTGCAATAAAAGAAAAACACAGAAATGAAATAATAAAAGAAGGGTGATCATAAAATGGAAAAAGATTCAAAGATATACGTAGCGGGGCACAGAGGGCTTGTTGGTTCAGCTATTGTTAGAAAATTAAAAGAGCTTGGATATACAAATATAATAACAAAAACACATAAAGAACTTGACCTTACAGACCAAAAAGCAACAAGAGAATTTTTTGAAAAAGAAAGGCCAGAATATGTATTTTTAGCAGCGGCAAAGGTTGGAGGAATACTTGCAAATAACACATACAAAGCAGAATTTATATACCAAAACATAATGATAGCTGGAAATGTAATAGAAGCATCGTATAGATACGGTGTAAAAAAACTTCTAAATCTTGGTTCATCATGTATATATCCAAAATATGCACCACAACCAATGAAAGAAGAATATCTACTTACAGGAGAACTTGAACCAACAAATGAACCCTATGCGATAGCAAAAATCTCTGCAATAAAAATGGTAAGGTATTTTAACGAGCAATACGGCACAAACTTTATAAGCGTAATGCCAACAAACCTTTATGGACCTAATGATAATTTTAATCTTGAAACATCTCATGTATTGCCCGCACTTTTGAGAAAATTTCATTTAGGAAAATTATTGATGGAAGAAAGATATGAAGATATAATAAAAGATGTAGAAAAGTATCCAATAGGATTTGGACTTGATAAAGAAATAAATAAAGAAGATCCAAAGACAATAGAAAAGGTATTAGAAAAAGTAGGAATAACTAAAGAATCAATAACAGTATGGGGGACAGGAGAAGTATATAGAGAATTTATGTATGTGGATGATCTAGCTGATGCTTGTATATATTTAATGAATGAAGTTGAAGCAGAAAAAATGAAAAAAATATCACCAGACTACTTTGTAAACATAGGAACAGGAGAAGATGTAAAGATAAAAGATTTGGTAGAAATGATAAAAGAAATAGTGGGATACAAAGGAAAAATAAAATGGGATACAAGTAAACCCGATGGTACACCAAGGAAGTTATTGGATGTAACAAGGTTGAATAAACTGGGGTGGAGATATAAAATATCTTTGGAAATGGGAATAAAAATGTTAGTAAATAACATTTAGAGTAGAGGTGTACGAAATGATTAGGGTGGGTATAGATTTGTTATGGCTTAGACCTGGTAAAGTCGGTGGAACTGAATCTTATATTAGAAATTTATTAGATGGTTTTTTGAAATATTCTGATGATGAATTTAAATTTTATTTATTTTTGTCAAAAAACAATAAGTATACATTCGCAAAATATTTTAATAATGAAAAGTTTTATGAGGTTACTTGTAATATAAATAATGAAAAGGTGCTAAATAGAATTGTTTGGGAAAATTTTAATTTAGATCGATATGCAAAAAGTAAAAAAATAGATGTTATGTTTATTCCTGTATATAGCAAACCTTTTTTAACATCCAAAAAAATTAAATATGTTACAGTAATACACGATTTGCAAGCTTTGCATTATCCTGAGTATTTTTCTAACAAATATGTTATGTGGATGAAAATTTCTTGGCTTAACGCTTTGTACACATCCGATAAAATAGTGACAATTTCAAATTTCGTAAAAAACGATTTAATTAGCAAATTTAATTTAAAAAGTAAAGACCAGAAAAAAATAGAAGTTATATATATTCCTATTTCAAATTTAGATGAATTTGAAGATTTTGAGGTATTATCTAAAAGATACAGTATTGAATCAAAGAAATATTTTTACACTATTTCTTCATTATTACCTCATAAAAATACGAAAGTATTACTATACATTATGAAAGAAATTAAAAATAAATATAAATATTTACCTCAGAAATTATTAATAAGTGGAATAAGTACAAAAGGAAAAAAGGAATTAAATAAATTGATTAAAAATTTAGATTTAAAAGAAAATATAATCTTCACAGGATACATAAGTAATATGGAAAGAAATTCTCTATATAAAAATTCATTTATATTTTTATTTCCGAGTATTTTTGAAGGGTTTGGAGCGCCTCCGGTGGAAGCCATAGAGTTAGGTGTTCCTACTATTACTACAAAAAAAGCATCGTTGTATGAGGTAACTCAAGGGAAAGCATATTATGTTGATGATCCTTATAGTGTTGAACAATGGATTGATCAGATTTTAGTTGTGAAAAATACGAATTTAAAGTTAAAACAACACTTCAGCGAATATGAATTAACAACAGTTACAAGAAGGTATCTTGATTTATTTAGATTAATAACCATGTAGCATTAATTCAAAGGAGTGAAAGATTTGAAGAGTATTATTTCTAACGCTTTTGGAACCTATAAAAAAATTTATAAAAAAAATTATCCATGGGTTTTAGTTTCATATTTGACTTTACCTTTTTATTTAAAAAAAATAAAAAGATACATGTTAGCACACCAGAATCGATATGGAGCATTGGTTTTATTTGAATGTTTTAAAAGATTTAATTTTAATTATTATGGAATACAATATAATAAAACTAATCTTAAAATTAATCTTGACAAAGAACAAGTAAAAATAGTTTTTGGAATAGAACCAAATTTTTTGAGATTGTCTAATTACTATCCCGATTCAATAAAGATATATTTTGCAACTGGTGCATATTATAAACATCAAAATAAAATGATAATTTCAAGAACAGATGAAGTGAATAAAAAAAAGAAAGCTAATTTAAAATATGTTAGAATGGTTCCAGAACATAATTCGGCAGAAATAGCAGATTACATTTTTCAAATAGGTTCAAAATATACAATAGAAACGTATCCAAGTAATTTGAGAAGTAAAATAAGGTTGGTTAGACAAGGAACATTTGATTTTTTAAAATATAATGAGAAGTTAAAAAAAGAAAAATTCAATGATAAAGTTTTTTTGTGGTTTGGTGGGAAGGGAGCAATTTTAAAGGGATTGGATTTAGTTTTAGATTATTTTTCAAAAAATGATGAATATAAATTACATGTTGTTGGTCCAGTAGAGCCCGATTTTCAAAAAATCTTTGAAAAGGAACTTTTTTATACAAGTAATATTTATTTTCACGGTTCACTGAAAATTCACTCAAAAAAGTTATATGAAATATCTTTAGAGACATCTTTTATTATTTTACCATCAGCAAGTGAAGGAGGAGTTCCAGGAAGTGTTTTGAATATGATGAGATTAGGTATGATTCCTTTAGTAAGTAAATATGCAGCTTTTGATGAAATTGAGGATTATGGCTACCTCATCAAAGATCTTTCAGTTGACGGGATTAAGGAAGTAATTGAAAAAACAAAAAGGTTAACTTCTGATGAATTAATAAAAATATTCAAAAAAAATAGTGAATATGCACAAGGTTATAGTTACAATAATTTCTACCTTGATGTTAAAAACGAGTTAGAAAAAATTAAATTGAATTAAATTGAATTGTATTGAAAAGTAGAAATTTAAATTTCATTAAACAAAGGGAAGTGATATAATAAAGCTTTATAAAGTAGGTTTAAGTATAAATTTAGTGATTATAATAACATTTTTTTTCTGTTTTCTGCCTTTGCTCTTAATCATAGAGAATTATTTTGGAATGTTTTTAATGTTCTTACAACTTTATATTGTTTTAATTCTCTTTTTCAACTATCATGTTTTGAAGAAAGGTTCTCTATTTAATCTTTGTTTATTTACATATTATATGGTCTATCTGTATATTGCTCCAATTTTTCAAATTTACTATAAAAAATTTCCTAACAATCTTATTTTCATATACAAATATGCGTTTATAAATGTATTAATGTCGACCTTATTTCTTATAGTTTATATGTTTATTGATAAAAGCAAAAAATATAACCTCGCATCTATAATTGCTAATAAAATTGTTAATTATCTTCGATTTACAACAACAAATGTGAATTTAAATAAACTTCTTCCTTATTTTATCCTTATTTCTATGTTTTTGATTTACTTTATGAGAAATTACTTAATAGATGTTTTGATAATAGCAGAAGGAAATATTGCATTAGTTCCTGACAATAACGTTAGGGCTATTCAACTTATCATAAAAAAATTTCTCTTCTTTGTAGGAATTATTCCATTTTTAATAGCATTTTCAAAATTGAAATTCAAAAATAATTCTTTGAAAACTATTTTGTTTTTTTTGTTAACTTTCGCCATTGCTTTTATTTTTAAAAATCCTTTTAATGAAAAAAGAGGGGTGTTAGGTAGTATTTATTTATCGTGGTTTTTCTACTTTATTTTATTGAAGAAAAATTTCGTGATTACCAAAAAAACTTTGATATATTTTTTTATTTTTTTATTTTTATCACTACTTTTTCTCTACCCCACAGTCAAAGTATTTACTCATTTATATTTCAACTTCGCAAAAATAGTTGAAGAACCATCAAGGTTTTTTGATATAACTTTAAACTATCTTACAAACTTTGAAAGGAACATCACATCATTGGATTACGATTCTTGGATAAATGCTCAATTTACATTTGAATATATTGACAAATTTGGTTATAAATGGGGAAAACAGACATTAACAAGTTTATTATTTTTTGTCCCTAGAAGTATTTATAAGAAAAAAGGAGAAGGAACAGGTGGAATCATTGGAGATTATATAATTAGTAATTATGGTGGATTTCAAAGACAAATTTCTAATCCTGTTTATTCAGAAGCCTTTTTTGATTTATCCATCTTTGGATTATTTTTGTATGCTATGTTTTTAAATTTCCTTTCAAAAACATCTTCATATTTGAAAAAAACTAATAATAACTATTTGATTTTATATTCCCTGTTTATAGATTTTTATGTATTATTCTTATTTAGAGGAGATTTTATTTCGTGCTTAGCTTATTTTGTAGGTTATAGTCTTGCTACTATTTCTATACCATTTTTAATTATTAAACTGCAAAAACTATTCACAAAAAAACTTATACTACTATCCTATGAAAAATCGGACTGAGATGTTAGATGCTTTCTAACTTGGAATACTGAAAAGAAATAAGACAAAATGATATGAGGGAGATTAATGGATTCTTTAAGAAGTATCGCAATGTCTGCACCTGAAGACAATGGAAATGTAATAAATTTTTCTGATTTCCATAGTTTTTGAACAACAGGAACACTTAGGGTAAGGGAAGAAAGAAACTTGCAACGTTTAAAGTGAGAAAGCTTAAAAGAGTAACGACAGAGTTTGCAAATGAACATTTGATTATCAAATTGAATTTTAATTAGGAGGAAAATACTGTATGAAAATATTACATATATCACGATTTTATAATGATGGATATGGCTATCAAGAGAATATTTTGCCTTATTACCAAAAATTATTGGGGCATGAAGTGGTCCATATAACTTCAGATAGAATGTCAGCGTTTGTACCACCTGAAAAAAGAATAGTAGGTGTGAAAGAATATTATGAAAATGGTGTTAAAATAATCCGACTTCCTGTAAAAGGAAAATTTAAAAAAAGATATGTTTTTCTTCATGGACTATACAAAACCATTGAAAAAGAAAAACCTGATTATATTTTCCATCATGGATTGACTTCTCTATCAATTTTTACTGTAGTTAAATATAAGAAAGCACATCCGGGAGTTTTTTTAGCGGTTGATAATCATGCAGATATTAACATCTCGCACGGAAGTGTCACTTGGAAATTATTATTGTTTTGGAAAATTTTATTAAAAAAATGTTATAAACATATAGATCTAATTTTCGGTGTAACTCCATTGAGATGTTTGTTCCCAATAAAATATTTATCTGCACCAATAGATAAGATTAGGTTTTTGCCCATTGGAGCTGATACAAAAAATGTTCCTAAGGAAAATATGTTTGAGTTAAGGAAAAAATATGGTTTTGATAAAAATGATCTAATTATTGTTACAGGGGGCAAAATTACTAAAAGAAAAAGAATGGATAAGATACTTGATGCTTTTAAAATTATAGAAGGTGAAAATGTTAAGTTAATAATATTTGGGAAAATATTTGACAAAGACTTTGAGAAAAAGATGGTAAAAACAAAAAATGTTAAATATTTAGGATGGCTTGATAGAAAAAAAACTTTGGAAGTTTTAAAGTTAGCTGATATTGCTATATGGAATACACAACATACAACATTAATAGAAGACGCAATAGCCACTGAAACACCACTTATATTACGGTATTATGGCACAACAGCTCATTTTATAGATGGAAATGGTTTGTATTTATACAGCAACTCAGTTAAAGAAATATACGAAAAAATCAAATTATTAATTGAAAACAAAGAATTTCTAAATAAGATGAAAAAAGCTTCGATGAAAATGAGTAAACTCCTTTCGTATGAAAATGTTGCAAAAGAGAGTATAGAGTATTACTATGATTCTTCTCCAAAATTTATTCACAAATATTTTATGAATGACAAATTTATCGATGAAAATTATGAGCACTTTGAAAAAATATCTTATTAGTCACCGGTAATAAGTCAAGAGCAAAAAGAGAAAAAAGCAAAATTGTAACAAAAGGTACAAAAGGTCATTGAAAGATTAGTTTGACACATGGGTTGTTTCAAAAGGTTTGTAAGGGACGTTGTTTTTAAGCATATAGTAGATACTTCTTACAAGTTTTCTAGCAGTAAGTACAACAGCAGCTTTGTGAGCTTTACCTTCATTTCGTTTGGATTTGTAGTAATCTCTAAGCACAGGATCGAATCTAATAGCACTTGAAGCTGCCTGGTAGAGATAATAACGTAAATACTTATTACCTTTCTTAGAGAGTGACTTGTGGTTATTAACCACTTTACCAGAATCGTTTAAATCCCAGCGAAGGCCAGCGTATGAGGCTAACTTAGAATGGGATTTAAAGCGATTAATATCAACTATCTCTGAAATAATAGAAACAGCAAGGACAACAGATATACCTGGGATAGTATGGAGAGTAGTATTGAGTCTATCAAAATAAAACTTAAGCTGTTTATCAATGGATTTAATCTGACTTTTTAAGAGTTTAACTCTGTCAAAGGTTAGAGAAATAGTAAAATTAGCGGTATTAAAATCATTTAAAGTAGAGCGATAAACCTTAGAGATAATACTTTTAAGTTTTTTAGTAAAGTCAATATTAAGTCTTTTTTTGGAAAGAGAAGAGACAATATCGAACAATTCATCAATGGACATATTAACAATATCCTCAGCAGAATAATCGGATAAGATATTGAGTAAAGTATTGGACAAATTAAGATTAGAAGAAAGACCGGGGAAATAAGAAGAAATAAGATTAGCAAGATAAGTTTTTTCTTTAACAAGCTGAGAAGAAAGATAAAATCTAAACCTGGTAAGTTCTTTAAGAGAAATAAAAAAAGACTCATTTGGAAGAAAAGGAACGAGTTTTTCAGGAAACTTTAGAGCAACTTTTTGAATAAGGATAGCATCCAGTTTGTCGGTTTTAGGAAGATTAAGAATCTTTCTGGTTTTGGAAACATCAAATGGAGAGACATAAAAAAGATTCTTAAAACCATGAGAGAAAAGAAAACCAAAAAGATTCTTAGAATAAACACCAGTAGATTCAAGGACAAAAGAAGTAGACTTATCGGGAAATAAAGAAACAAGAGATTCATAACCATCGATAGAGTTTGGAAGGATGCCTTTTAAGGAGTTATCAAAAAAGAAAGAAAAAAAGTCTTTGGAAATATCAATACCAACAAAAGACATAAAAAACACATCCTTTCAAATAAAATCCAACTCTGGGTATGAAGGCAAAAGACTCTCGCACTATGTAGGAGCTCAAAGCTCATTCACCGAGTAACAATTCAACCTTCATACCAAAGTTAGTCAGACTAAACCAGGCACTTACGTGCAAGGAGGGACTGAATTACTTTAGTTATATGATAACTCAGAGTTGGATTGATTTGCAAATTTCTCTACTACATTATACACGAGGGGTGACATAATGAAAATAACAGTAACAGGGGCAGGATATGTGGGATTATCACTTGCAACAATGATTTCCCAAAATCATGAAGTTGTTATATTAGATATAATTCCAGAAAAAGTAGAAATGATAAATAAAAGAATAAGTCCAATAAAAGACAAGGAAATTGAAAATTTCTTTGCAAATAAAAAGTTAAATCTAAAGGCAACTTTAGATAAAAACGAAGCATATAAAGAGGCGGATTACGTGATTATTGCAACACCAACAGACTATGATCATAATAGAAAATATTTTGATACTTCATCAGTTGAAAAAGTTATAGAAGATGTATTAAAAATAAATCCAGCTGCTGTTATTATAATCAAATCCACAATACCAGTTGGATTTACAGAAGAGGCAAAGAAGAAATTTAAAACAGATAATATAATTTTTTCTCCCGAATTTTTACGCGAGGGTAA
Source organism: Thermosipho ferrireducens (assembly GCF_017358165.1). Classification (NCBI taxonomy): domain Bacteria; kingdom Thermotogati; phylum Thermotogota; class Thermotogae; order Thermotogales; family Fervidobacteriaceae; genus Thermosipho; species Thermosipho ferrireducens. The sequence continues at coordinate 581,956 of NZ_CP071446.1, forward strand.
AGCTTTATATGATAATTTGTATCCTTCCCGTATAATAGTTGGTGAAAAGTCTGAAAGAGCTAAGAAATTTGCTGATATACTCGTTGAAGGTGCTATAAAAAAAGACGTTCCTGTGCTTTTTACAAATTCAACAGAAGCTGAAGCAATAAAATTATTTGCAAATACGTTTCTTGCAATGAGAGTGGCATTCTTTAATGAACTTGACACATTCGCAGAAATTAAAGGTCTTGATACAAAGCAAATAATTGAAGGAGTATGCCTTGATCCAAGGATAGGAAATTATTATAATAATCCTTCATTTGGATATGGGGGTTATTGTTTACCAAAAGACACCAAACAATTACTTGCAAGTTATAAAGACGTTCCGCATACATTGATAAAAGCAATCGTAGAAGCAAATCAAATAAGAAAAAAGCACATAGCAGATATGGTAATAAAGAAAAATCCAAAAGTTATAGGTGTATATAGATTAATTATGAAAAAAGATTCAGATAACTTCAGACACTCTGCTATATTAGATGTGATAAAATTGCTAAAACAAAAGGGTGTAGAAATAATAATATATGAACCCGTGTTAAAAGAAGATACATTTATGGGTTTGAAGGTTGAAAAAGATATAAATGTATTTAAAGAAAGTGTGGATATTATACTTGCGAATAGAATGTTTAAAGAGATTGAAGATGTAAAAGAAAAAGTCTACACAAGAGATTTGTTTGAGAGGGATTAATCAGCACTGTAAAAGCAAAAAAGACTCTGTATCCTGTAAAATAGAATATACTGCTCCCCATGAAAGTTGAACAAAAAAAGAGTAGAATGTTAGAATAAAGACAAAGGGGGCAAGATATATGGCAAAGAAACTTTCAACTGAAGAAAAGATGGCAATAATTCTGGAAGGACTTAGACGTGAAAAGAGTGTTTCTCAAATCTGTAGAGAACATGGTATTTTACAGGCTTAGTATTACAGGAAACAAGCTCAACCAAAAGAAGGTATATAGAACAGGTGAAAGAAAATGGATTACTTTTCAAAGTTAAGCACAAAAAAGCTTGTAGAACCATACAAAAAAAGATAAAGCCAACAAGGCCAGGGGAAGTGTTAGGTATAGACATGACAAAGGCATACACAAAAGATGGAGGATGGGTAATATTATATAGACTACAACAATCCAAAAGGTAATGCTAATACGGAAAGGTATTTTAGAATGTACAAAAAAGAAGTAGCATGGGTATTAGATAATCCAAGTTACGAAGAACTCTGTGAGAAAACCAGGGCGTTTGAAAAGTTCTATAACGAAGAATATCCCCATAGTGCTTTAGGATACAAAGATTCAAAGGAGGAATTCGAAGAATTCGTAAGTCTATACAAAATTGCTTGATTTTTTGTCCAGTTTTTTGGGTGCATTATATTGAACAGAAAAAGGAACGCGATGAGGAAGATAGAGAATGACCCTGGAAAAAGAGTGACAATAACTGCGTTTGAAGACAACAAAAGAGCGACGTATTTTTCTGATTTCCATGGTTTTTGAGCAATCGGAACATTTCAAATAACCTTCTCTGCTGGAATATGTTGGAGGGAATGGTTTCCTTTTTTAAATGTAATATATGAATACTTTTGGTTAACAGAATCAAATTGTATATCGGGGAGGAAATAATTATGAAAAAAGCCCTAATCACTGGTATCACAGGCCAGGACGGCTCATATTTAGCGGAACTACTTTTAGAAAAAGGATATGAAGTACACGGATTGATTAGAAGATCATCAACATTTAACACAAGAAGAATAGACCATTTATATAAAGATCCACATGAAGAGGGGGCAAGATTATTCTTGCATTACGGAGACATGACAGATTCAACAATGCTTGTAAACTTTATTCAACAAATCCAACCAGATGAAATATACAACCTTGCTGCGCAAAGTCATGTAAAAGTATCATTTGAAATACCAGAATACACAGCAAACTCAGATGCATTGGGAACGTTAAGACTACTTGAAGCAATAAGGCTTCTCGGCTTAGAAAAGAAAGTAAAATTCTACCAGGCATCTACAAGTGAGCTCTTTGGAAAGGTGCAGGAAATCCCCCAAAAAGAAACAACACCATTCTATCCACGAAGTCCATACGCAGCTGCAAAATTATACGCATATTGGATAACAATAAACTACAGAGAAGCGTACAATATGTTTACCTGTAATGGAATATTATTCAACCATGAATCAGAAAGAAGAGGCGAAACATTTGTAACAAGAAAAATAACACGAGCAGCGACAAGGATCTTATTGGGAACACAAGAAAAATTATACCTTGGAAATCTAAATGCAAAAAGAGATTGGGGATATGCAAAAGATTATGTAAAAGGAATGTGGCTTATGCTTCAGCAGCAAGAGCCAGATGATTATATCCTTGCAACAGGTGAAACACATTCTGTAAGAGAATTCTGCGAAAAAACATTTGAAAACCTGGGAATAAAACTTGAATGGGAAGGAAAAGATATAAATGAAAAAGGAATAATTAAAAACATAGAAAAAGACAAATTAATAGACTTTGTAGAAAAAGTAAAACAAAGCCACCCGGATTTAGAAAACTTTAAATTGAATCTTCAGCACCTAAAAAAAGGAAAAACAGTAGTAGAAGTAGATCCAAAATACTTCAGACCCACAGAAGTAGATATACTCTTAGGAGATGCAAGCAAAGCAAGGGAAAAACTTGGCTGGAAACCAGAAGTAACCTTTGACGAATTAATACAAAAAATGGTAAAATATGACTTGATGCTTGCAATAAAAGAAAAACACAGAAATGAAATAATAAAAGAAGGGTGATCATAAAATGGAAAAAGATTCAAAGATATACGTAGCGGGGCACAGAGGGCTTGTTGGTTCAGCTATTGTTAGAAAATTAAAAGAGCTTGGATATACAAATATAATAACAAAAACACATAAAGAACTTGACCTTACAGACCAAAAAGCAACAAGAGAATTTTTTGAAAAAGAAAGGCCAGAATATGTATTTTTAGCAGCGGCAAAGGTTGGAGGAATACTTGCAAATAACACATACAAAGCAGAATTTATATACCAAAACATAATGATAGCTGGAAATGTAATAGAAGCATCGTATAGATACGGTGTAAAAAAACTTCTAAATCTTGGTTCATCATGTATATATCCAAAATATGCACCACAACCAATGAAAGAAGAATATCTACTTACAGGAGAACTTGAACCAACAAATGAACCCTATGCGATAGCAAAAATCTCTGCAATAAAAATGGTAAGGTATTTTAACGAGCAATACGGCACAAACTTTATAAGCGTAATGCCAACAAACCTTTATGGACCTAATGATAATTTTAATCTTGAAACATCTCATGTATTGCCCGCACTTTTGAGAAAATTTCATTTAGGAAAATTATTGATGGAAGAAAGATATGAAGATATAATAAAAGATGTAGAAAAGTATCCAATAGGATTTGGACTTGATAAAGAAATAAATAAAGAAGATCCAAAGACAATAGAAAAGGTATTAGAAAAAGTAGGAATAACTAAAGAATCAATAACAGTATGGGGGACAGGAGAAGTATATAGAGAATTTATGTATGTGGATGATCTAGCTGATGCTTGTATATATTTAATGAATGAAGTTGAAGCATGAAAAAACAAAAAAAAGATAAAGCAAAATTTGCAGATCAAGAGCAGGATAGAATATTAAAAATTGGTAGGATAATCAGACCGCTTAGAATAGACGAATCATTGCAATTTATAAACATCTTAAAAGGTGATATGAGCATCGTTGGACCAAGGCCAGAGCAAATACCCTTTGCCAGACAATTTGAAAAAGAAATAGCATTTTATTCACAAAGGCACCATGTAAAACCAGGCCTTACCGGCTGGGCACAAATAATGTATAAATACGCATCCAATACAGAAGAGATAAAAAAGAAATTAAGCTATGATCTATGGTATGTAAAAAACAGAAACATCCTTCTGGATTTAAAAATAATACTTCAAACAATAGAAGCTGTGTTCTGGAAGAGGGGAGCGAAGTGAAACTATTAATTTCTATAATAACGGTAACCTATAATTATTAATAAGTTTCGAAACGTGAAAAAATAAAACATATTTGCTCCTCAAGAGCAAAACGGAATTAGTGATGTAATTAGAAAGCCAAAGTTTGATAAACTTCCATAGTTTTATAACGTCATTAAAGGTGATATTAGTGTAGTAAGGCCGAGACCAAAGCAAGAAAAGTTTGTTGAAGAGTTTGAAAAATATATTATTGGTTATAAATACAGACATCTTACAAAACCCGGGATTACTGGTTGGGCACAAATTATGTTAAATACACTTCAAATATTGATGAAACTGCTAAAAAGCTTGAGTGTGATCTTTGGTATGTAAAAAACAAAAGTGTATTTATTGATTTAAAAGTTATAGTTCAAACGCTAGAAGTTATGTTGTTTAAGAGAGGGGCGCTGTGATTAAAAATTGATTTTTATAATAAATCTTGAAAAATAGTGTGTAGATCAAGAAACATTTTGATAATCTTTTCTTGATATTATATACTTGGATTTTGGATTAAATACAAAGCTTTTGAAAATCTAGAAAGAGGTGAATAAAGTGTTTGTTCGTTCACGAGTGCCTTTAAGAATTAGTTTTGGCGGAGGTGGTACAGATGTATCACCCTATTGTGATTTATATGGGGGATATGTTATAAATGCAACAATCAACAGATATGCAACAGTAACTCTAAGATCTTTAAATTCTAAAGAAGTGGTTATAAAAAGTATAGATTATGAAAAAACGTTAAAATATGATATTGATGCTTTTTTAGCATATGATGGACAGTTGGATTTAATAAAAGGCGTAATAAATTATGTAAAAAAACATTATGAAGTTCCAACTGGATTTGAAATAAAAATTCAAAATGATGCACCCCCAGGTTCAGGGTTGGGTTCTTCTTCTGCAGTTTGTGTAGCACTTATAGGAGCTTTTAAAGAATGGTTAAATTTACCCTTGACTCCTTATGATGTAGCAGAGCTTGCGTTCCATATTGAAAGAATAGAATTAGGAATAAAAGGAGGAAGACAGGATCAGTATGCGGCTGCATTTGGTGGATTTAATTTTATGGAATTTTATGATTCTAAAACAATTGTTAATCCTCTAAAACTTAGGGAGAAAATTGTTCACGAATTGAATCATAGCTTAGTAGTTGCATATATCGGGGGAAGTCATAATTCATCAAAAATTTTAGAAAAGCAAATTTCTAATGTAAAAAAAAGAAAAAATGAATCGATTAAAGCAATGCATGAGATAAAAAAATTGGCTGTTGAAATGAAAAATGCTTTGGTTGTTGGAAAGCTTGGAAAGTTTGGATTATTGTTAGATAAAGCTTGGGAATATAAAAAGAAAATGGCTGAAGGAATAACAAATGAAAAAATTGATGAGATATATGATGCTGCTAAAAAAGCTGGAGCGTTAGGTGGAAAGATATCTGGAGCTGGTGGAGGAGGTTTTATGTTTTTCTTTACAGATATTGACAGAAAATATGATGTTATTAATGCTTTAAAAAATGAAGGAGTTCAAATTATAAATTATTCGTTTGAAGATTTAGGATTAGTAACTTGGAAGGTTGAAAGGTAGTGATATCTATGGGTAGTAATTTAGTAGTAAAAAAACTAAAAGAAAGTATTGAAGTGAAAAGTAAAATATTATCAGATAAAGAATTAATTAAAAAAATCGAAAATTCTGCAGAGTTAATAGTAAGAGCGCTTAAAAATGGCAAGAAAGTAATATTTTGTGGAAATGGTGGTAGTGCAGCAGATGCTCAACATTTAGCCGCAGAATTGATGGGGAAATTTTATTTTAACAGGCCTCCGTTACCTGCATTTTCTTTAACTGTTAATACCTCTGTTTTAACAGCTATTGGAAATGATTTTGGTTATGAAAAAGTATTCGTAAGACAGCTTCAAGGTATAAGCGAAAAAGGGGATGTAATTGTAGGAATAAGCACTAGTGGAAACTCGAAAAATGTAATTGAAGCTTTTAAATATGCAAAAAATATAGGAATGAATGTTATTGCTTTTACGGGGAAAAATGGTGGTAAAATGAAGGATTATGCTGATGTTCTAATAAACGTTCCTTCTGAAGACACTCCCAGAATCCAAGAATCACATATAACTATAGGTCATATAATATGTGGGATTGTAGAAAGTGCCATCTTTAATGAGGTGATTAAATGATTTCTCAGATTGTTATCCTTACGGGAGGACTTGGTACAAGACTTAGAAGTGCTGTAAAAGATATTCCAAAACCCATGGCTCCCATTTGCGGGAAACCTTTTTTGGAATATTTGGTATCTTTGTTAAAAGAAAACGGGTTTAAAAGGTTTCTTTTTTTGACAGGTTACAAAAGCGAAGTAATTAAGAATTACTTTCATAATGGAAAAAAATTTGGAGTAAAAATAGATTATGTTAGAGAAGAGAAACTTTTAGGAACTGCCGGAGCAATATTTAATGCATGGGAAAAATTAGATGATGAATTTATTTTAATTAATGGAGATACATTTTTTGATATTCAATATGAGATCTTGTTGGATTTCTTGTATTTTAGAAATGTTGAATCTTTGATTGTTCTTAAATATTCGAATAATGTTTCAAGATATGGATTTGTAGAAATAAATGACGATTATAAAGTAGTTAAATTTATAGAGAAAGGGAAATTACCAGAAAATTATATAGATGGTTATATTAATGGGGGTATATATTATTTCAGGAAAAAAGCCTTAAAAAAATATTATAATGATTATAAAGGTAAAAATGTTTCATTAGAGAATGCCATATTTCCTTTTTTGGTAAAGGATAGAAAACTTTATGGATTACCTATGGGGGGGGAATTTGTTGATATAGGTATTCCTAAGGATTATCGAAATGCTCAAAAGTTAATACCGGAGATATTAAGAGAAGAAAGAAAGCCAGCTTTGTTTATTGATAGAGATGGTACCATTATTGAAGATGATGGTTATATATATGGAACTAATTTGGTTTTCAAGAAAGAAGCTATTGAATTGATGAAAAAAGCCGAGAATGAGGGAAAGTTAATTATAATCGTTACAAATCAAGCTGGTGTAGCAAAGGGAAAATTTACTGAAAAAGATTCAATTATGACTACAGAGTATATAATAGAATATTTGAATAAATTAGGTGTTAAAATTAATGCTTATTATTATTGTCCATATCATCCTGAAGGAATAATTAATGAATATAGAAAAATTTCCTTGTTAAGAAAACCGAACCCAGGTATGATATTGAAAGCAACTGAAGATTTTAGAATAGATTTGAAAAATTCGATTATGATAGGAGATAATGCAAAAGTTGACAAGATAAAGCTTTTTGGTTTGAAAAGTTATATTATTAATAATTCATAATGAGGATAAGAAATTAACAAACTACATAAGAAATTGATTGATAGAGGCTTTAAAAAATAATAAGATATTTGCAAATATCTATTATTTGGATATCAAAAAATGATGCATAATATAAATGACTGTAAAAGTTAAAAAACAATAATAATCATCTGATAGAGTTGTTTAAATTTTTAAAATTTTAAATATTAAAATTTTAATAAAGAATTGAAAAGGAGGCACAAAATGAATATATGTATAGCATCTTTGCATTTTTCACCTGCTCATTTGTCTCATATGATTGCTTATTCAAACCTATTTGGTTATAATGGGGGGTAACGTTATTTTGCTTTTAGACAAAAAATATAAGAATATTGTTTCAAATAATGAAATAAACAATTTTGATATTCAATGGTTTAATTTTACTTCAATTCCAAGATGCGATGTGATATTATTTTATAATCCTTCTACAATTAATCATAAACTAGCAAGAATACTGAAAGACAAATACAATACTAGAGTTTTGTATGTTTTTCATGAACCGTTTGAATCATTAATAAAATATTTTCACCTTTCATGCTAATAACAGCAATTGCAATATACTTAGAAGATGGAAGACCAATTGTTTTTAAGCAGTTGAGGGTTGGGAAAAACAACAAACACTTTACACTTATAAAATTTCGAAGCATGAAAAAACAAAAAAAAGATAAAGCAAAATTTGCAGATCAAGAACAGGATAGAATATTAAAAATTGGCAGGATAATCAGACCGCTTAGAATAGACGAATCATTGCAATTTATAAACATCTTAAAAGGTGATATGAGCATCGTTGGACCAAGGCCAGAGCAAATACCCTTTGCCAGACAATTTGAAAAAGAAATAGCATTTTATTCACAAAGACACCATGTAAAACCAAGTCTTACCGGCTGGGCACAAATAATGTATAAATACGCATCCAATACAGAAGAGATAAAAAAGAAATTAAGCTATGATCTATGGTATGTAAAAAACAGAAACATCCTTCTGGATTTAAAAATAATACTTCAAACAATAGAAGCTGTATTCTGGAAGAGGGGAGCGAAGTGAATAAAACTTTAAAAGTAAGTATAATAACAGTCACCTATAATGTGGACTTACCCCCGGAAGTGGGACAAATAAAAAAAGCAATTAATTAATTTTTCAAACAGCATGGCTTCGGTACTCCACCGGAGCCATGTTTTTTAATCTCCTTTGATATCTCTCTTCATTGTAAAATCTTATGTACTCTGATATCAATTTCTTATATTCTTCTTTTGTCTTTTTCGCATATATTTTTACCAATTCTTCTTTAAAATGACTAAAGAAGCTTTCTACTGGTCCATTGTCTTGCGGTATTCCTTTTCTCGACATGCTTTGGATTATGCCATATTTTTTTAATTTCTTTGCTGTCAATATATGTGTAAATTGAAATCCTCTGTCTGTGTGAAATATGCTACCTTTTTTGTATCTTCCACTTTTTAACCATTTACCAATCACTTTGTTTACTAACTCTATGTTATTACTTTCGCTAATCCCATATTCTACTATCTCGTTGTTGTATAGGTCTTGAATCACCATCAAATACAATTTCCCATCTTTTGTTTTAATTTCTGTTATATCGCTTACAAACTTTTCCCATGGACTTTTGCTTCTAAAGTTTCTTCTAAGTATGTTTTCCTCTATGTGCAACGCTCCCTTTGTTGCTTTACTCAAATAACTTTTCTTTCGTATCTTTGCACAAAGTCTCATTTCTTTCATTAGTCTGTATACTTTTTTGTGGTTTACATTCTTTCCTTCTCTCTTTAGTACAATTGTTATACGACGATATCCGTAAATGCCATTGTATTTGAGATATATCTCTTTAATATTTTCTTTAAGTTCCTTGTCTTTGTGTAAATGGGAGACTAGTCAAAAAAATTGTGTCTGGTTAGCGTACCTGAGATTGAAAAGTTGCAAAAGCTCGTACTCCACACCTTTGATTTTGGGTATAGAATTTTTCCAATTTTTTTCTTTTAATCTCTCCCGTATTAAAAACACATTCAATTCTAACACCTCCACCGATTGGAAGTATTCTCCTTTCCTGTGTCTTTCTTTTTCCAACATACTGTTGAAACTTTCCGCTGCGTTTGTTGTGTATATGTAACTTCTCACCTCATCGGGATATTTCAAAAACACCACATACTTTTCTGCATCATTCAACAGTTTTTTCATGAAGATCGGGTATTTTTCTTTGTAGCTTTCACACAGCTTTTTAAGCTGTTCAAGCCCTGTGTCGTAATCGGGTTGAACCTTTATTTGTTTCAGTTCTTTTTTAAACTGTTTGGCATCTTCTTTGTTCATATGCTTGTTCACGTTTCTTTTCAGATGTACCCAGCACAGCTGATGATCAGCTTCTGGATATGCAAGTTTCACCGCGTCATTCATACCTGGAAAGTTGTCACTCACCAACACCATTACCCTTTTCAATCCCCTGCTCACCAAATCATCAAACACACGCATCCAGTCGAATTTATTTTCAGGACCAAAGTGAACGTAAAATCCGTATATATCTTTTTTTCCTTCCATGTCTATTCCAAGTACAATATATACACTCGCATCTCTTACCCTTCCATCTTTCTTTACCTGACATCTGTATGCATCCACCACCAATGCAAATGCTGATGTTGGAAGTTGTCTCGTCTTGAAATCCTTTAACCTCTCCATAAGTTGTTCCCGAATCTTTGTCAGTTCTTCCTTTGTGTACGGAAGTTTTAGTGTTTCAAGTACATCCATGATTTGTGTGGGAGAATAACCATTCAAAACTAATGCCATGACAAATTGTGTGTATTCAGTTGTGTTCCGTTTCCAGCGTTCTGGAAGAATAGAAGACCTGAATTGCCCGCTTCTTGTTCGTGGAATGTTGAGACTGTACGATATCCCCGCAGAATTAACTGTCCGTGTGTAAAATCCGTTGCCTTTGTCTTGCACATGATTCTGAAGAAAGATATCCCTTTCACCCAGCATGAATGATTCAAGAAACGCTTCACAGAACTCTTTGAGCGCTATTTTTGTCTGTTCGTCACTATTTTTACAGTACTTTTCTATCATTTTGTTTATTGCATACTCCTTGGCTTTCTCGTACATCTCTTTATCAATTCCCATCCCTTTCACCCCCTAGACACATTTTTTATTATACTCCCAAAAATGGAAACAAGCTCAACCAAAAGAAGGTATATAGAATAATGAAAGAAAATGGATTACTTTTCAAAGTTAAACACAAAAAAGCTTGTAGAACCAAACAAAAAAAGATAAAGCCAACAAGGCCAAGGGAAGTGTTAGGGATAGACATGACAAAGGTATACACAAGAGATGGAGGATGGGCGTATTACATAGCAGTGATCGATTGGTATACAAGAGAACTCCTTGGAAGTGAAATAAGTCTTAGGTGTAGAACAACTAAAAGGTTAAAAGCGTTAGACAAAGCTATAAATAAGGGATATCCAGAAGGAGTAAGAGGTAAAGGAATAATACTAGTAAGTGACAATGGAAGTCAACCAACAAGTACGAAATTTCTGAAAGAATGTACTGTACTGGGGATAAAACAGATATTTACAAGCTACAACAATCCAAAAGGTAATGCCAATACGGAAAGGTATTTTAGGACGTACAAAGAAGAAGTAGCATGGGTATTAGATAATCCAAATTACGAAGAACTCTGTGAGAAAACCAGGTCATTTGAAAAGTTCTATAACGAAGAATATCCTCACAGTGCTTTAGGATACAAAGATTCAAAGGAGGAATTCGAAGAATTCGTAAGTCTATACAAAATTGCTTAATTTTTTGTCCAATTTTTCGGGGAGCATTACACCACCCGGATTTAGAAAACTTTAAACTAAATCTTCAGCACCTAAAAAAAGGAAAAACAGTAGTAGAAGTAGATCCAAAATACTTCAGACCCACAGAAGTAGATATACTCTTAGGAGATGCAAGCAAAGCAAGGGAAAAACTTGGCTGGAAACCAGAAGTAACCTTGGCCCTGTTTCAAAAATCGTATAAGAATAAGAAAAATGAACTTGAAATATACAATTTTTTTATGAATTTCATGTGAATTTATGCGTTTTTTCTAATTTTACATGGAATTATATAAAATTTGTATATTTTTATATGATTTCCTATGAAATTTGTAATATCAATACATAGCTTTGTAAAAAGAAAAATATATGCCACATACAGGTTGTACAATAAAAACTTTATTAGTGCCTGTATCCTTGCCATGTCATCTCTGTAGGCGTATACATATCCCCCAAGCTTTGTTTTTATGTTTCCAAATAGTCCTTCTATTTCGTTCCTTTCTTTGTATTCTTCATAATCTACTTCTTTCCTGCCTATTGCTCCTTTTCTTATTTTTATTACCTCTTTTATTCCTCTTTTTTTCAGATACTCCCTCAACCATTTAACATCGTACAGCTTGTCTGCTATGAATTTCTTTCCCTTGAGTTCTATCTTTTTCAATAGTTTTTTTAGAAGTTTTATTTCACTTGAATAAGCTTTTCCCACTTCCACATACTGAAAAAGTTTGTATTTTCCTTTTGTTAACACTACTTCACATCTAACGTGGTTCTTTATCTGTCGTACATATGTGCCTCTCATCCAGTTCAAGGTAGTATGTTTCTTAAACCCTATTCCTGTACCGTCTACTATAATACTCTCTATCTCACACTGGAGTGTGTCGTGTATGAAGTTTATAAGATGTTTTATAATCTCTTCTAATTGAAGAACCCTGTAATGAAAGTCCCTGAGTGATGGAACTTTGTTAAAGTAAATTGTACCTATTTCTAATGTCTCTCTGAATGAAAGTCCCAACAGTTCTTTAAGAACTGCTAATGAAAGTATTAATACATCTGAATATTTCCTAGGCCTCCCCCTATTGGTAGATTTTTGGGGAAGTTGTGGTAAAATATTTTTGTAGAATTTTTGGATAAGTTTGAATATCTTCTTTATGTTTTTTCTTCTCATAGCAAGGGAGATTATAACATCTCCCTTGCTTTTTTTCTATACCTTTTCCTTCCTATTTTTGAAACAGACCCAAGTAACCTTTGACGAATTAATACAAAAAATGGTAAAATATGACTTGATGCTTGCAATAAAAGAAAAACACAGAAATGAAATAATAAAAGAAGGGTGATCATAAAATGGAAAAAGATTCAAAGATATACGTAGCGGGGCACAGAGGGCTTGTTGGTTCAGCTATTGTTAGAAAATTAAAAGAGCTTGGATATACAAATATAATAACAAAAACACATAAAGAACTTGACCTTACAGACCAAAAAGCAACAAGAGAATTTTTTGAAAAAGAAAGGCCAGAATATGTATTTTTAGCAGCGGCAAAGGTTGGAGGAATACTTGCAAATAACACATACAAAGCAGAATTTATATACCAAAACATAATGATAGCTGGAAATGTAATAGAAGCATCGTATAGATACGGTGTAAAAAAACTTCTAAATCTTGGTTCATCATGTATATATCCAAAATATGCACCACAACCAATGAAAGAAGAATATCTACTTACAGGAGAACTTGAACCAACAAATGAACCCTATGCGATAGCAAAAATCTCTGCAATAAAAATGGTAAGGTATTTTAACGAGCAATACGGCACAAACTTTATAAGCGTAATGCCAACAAACCTTTATGGACCTAATGATAATTTTAATCTTGAAACATCTCATGTATTGCCCGCACTTTTGAGAAAATTTCATTTAGGAAAATTATTGATGGAAGAAAGATATGAAGATATAATAAAAGATGTAGAAAAGTATCCAATAGGATTTGGACTTGATAAAGAAATAAATAAAGAAGATCCAAAGACAATAGAAAAGGTATTAGAAAAAGTAGGAATAACTAAAGAATCAATAACAGTATGGGGGACAGGAGAAGTATATAGAGAATTTATGTATGTGGATGATCTAGCTGATGCTTGTATATATTTAATGAATGAAGTTGAAGCAGAAAAAATGAAAAAAATATCACCAGACTACTTTGTAAACATAGGAACAGGAGAAGATGTAAAGATAAAAGATTTGGTAGAAATGATAAAAGAAATAGTGGGATACAAAGGAAAAATAAAATGGGATACAAGTAAACCCGATGGTACACCAAGGAAGTTATTGGATGTAACAAGGTTGAATAAACTGGGGTGGAGATATAAAATAGAATTAAAATCTGGCATAAAAAAATATATGAATGGGTAAAAAAACTTAAGTATTTATATATGGGGGGATTCGTATGTTAAAAAATGTATTGAAATGTTAAAATGTGATAAGCACAAGGGATTTGTCAGAGATTTTTAAATATTTAAATGAAATGAGATTTCAATTTTTTGGTAAATAAGAAATTTATGGAAATACTAATATTATCTAACACTAGAAACAGGTTATATTTACTCTATTCAAAAATATGAAAGAAAATATAATTAAAAAAAGCAGTAAATTAAGAATTTACTAAAAAAGGTGAGAGCATTTTAATTGTGGTTAAAAAATAACCTATATTATAAGATTTTTAAATTATTTTTAAGATAAAAATGTTGAATAATTATTATAGGGTTAAAATAATTAAGAAGTTTCTAAGAAGATAATATAGGATTATTAAAGGGGTGAATATAGTTTTTATTTAGGTTAGTCACCGGTAATAAGTCAAGAGCAAAAAGAGAAAAAGGCAAAATTGTAACAAAAGGCACAAAAGGTCATTGAAAGATTAGTTTGACACATGGGTTGTTTCAAAAGGTTTGTAAGGGACGTTGTTTTTAAGCATATAGTAAATACTTCTTACAAGTTTTCTTGTAGTAAGTACAACAGCAGCTTTGTGAGCTTTACCTTCATTTCGTTTGGATTTGTAGTAATCTCTAAGCACAGGATCGAATCTAATAGCACTTGAAGCTGCCTGGTAGAGATAATAACGTAAATACTTATTACCTTTCAAATAAAATCCAACTCTGGGTATGAAGGCAAAAGAGTCTCGCGCTATGTAGGAGCTCAAAGCTTATTCACCGAGTAACAATTCAACCTTCATACCAAAGTTAGTCAGACTTAGCCAAGCACTTACGTGCAGGGGGGAACTGAATTACTTTAGTTATATGATAACTCAGAGTTGGATTGATTTGCAAATTTCTCTACTACATTATACACGAGGAGGTGAACAATGAGTAATATAAAAATATTTTTGTGTACTACTTTTAGAGATTTCAATGGAACCGAAAATGATGAAATACAACGGCAATTTTTAAGAAGTATTGAAAATCAAAATTATAAAAATTTTGAACTTGTTGTAACTCTTTTTGGAGAGAAAAAAGTTCAACAGGAAGTCGAAAAATATATGTTTAAGTCAGCTTTCTTTCATGACAAAGCAGGTCATTACAAATATTCTTTGAGCCAAGTCCTTATGAATGGAATAAAATATGCTTTAGCTAATGAAGAAAATTTTATAATACTTTGGAGTACTGCCGATATTATATTTACTAATAATTTTTTTGAAACTATTATAAAAAATTACAAGAAAAATCTTTTGGGTACTTCTCACCCACATGTAATATTTCCTTCAATTGAAGATTTTCATAAAAAGACCAATAAAAAAGTGAAACTATCAAAAGGATTTGATTTGATTTATTTTGACAATGTATTTTTAACTAATGAATTAGTTGTTGAATCAATCTCTAACTATAAGTTTTATGATTATGGAATATTCGAACATTTTTTAATATCTTTGAATGAGTTAAACCATAAATGTAATATGATAAATATTTTTGAAGAAGCTAGAGTTTATAAGATTGAAAATGATAGAAAACTTACTCAAGAATCACAACAATTTTTAAGCAACAGCCACAAACGTAATTCAGCAATTTTTAATAGATTTTTAAATGAACATAAGATTAGTAGAAAATATTTTAACTTAACATATTGTCATTTAAAGTTTAAAATTACTAGGAACAAATTTAGTCATTACTTAAAATTTTGTTGCGATATTCTTTTGTATGAAATTTGGAGTGCTTTATCAGCTATTATTCCAAAGAAATTTAAGAGTTATTTAAAAAGAATTTTAAGAGGTGAGTGAAATGAAAATTTGTATTATAGGAGCTGGAATAACAGGATTAAGTGTAGGGAAACTTTTATCTAATGATCATGATGTTACAATCTATGAGAAAAAAAATCATATTGGAGGAATTGCATATGTAAAAGATGTAAATGGAGTTGCTTATCATTTAGTTGGAGGGCATTGCTTAAATTCTAAGAATCAAAAAGTTTTAGATTTTATTTTTAATAAAGTTTTACCGAAAGAAAACTGGCACATAGTTAAAAGAATTTCTAAAATATATTTTAGAGGTCATTATATATCATATCCTATTGAGTTTTCTGTTAAAGAAATTGCGACCTTCGATAAAGATCTTGCTTTTAATATTACTAAGGATTTTTTTGAAGCAAAGTTTCAAAATCCTCAGAATTTAGCGGAATGGTTTGAACAAAAATTTGGAAAAACGTTAGCCCACGAATATTTTATACCGTATAATAGAAAAATATGGAATATGGCTCCAGAAAAAATGGATTATTTATGGGTTAAAGATAAGTTGCCTATTCCTAATAAGAGAGATTTTTTTGAATCTTTAATTGGAGTAAAACGTGACATTATGCCACACAATGTATTTTATTACCCAAATACGAATAGTCAAAATACCTTTATTGAAGCTTTAGCGAAAGATTTGAAAGTGATTAATAATTTTGAAGTTTTTTCTATTGAAAAAAGAAATAATAAATGGATTGTTAACAATCAATATGAATATGATATAGTTATTAGCACAGTACCATTAAATATGCTTCCATTTATTGTAAAAAATGTTCCTGTTAAAATTAAAGATTATGCTAGGAAACTTAAATATAACAAAGTTACAACTGTTTTATGGAAAACAAAACCCATAAAATTCACTTGGACTTACTATCCAGCACCTGATACTATTTTTCATAGACATATACATATAGGAAATTTTTTTCAACCTATGCAAAACTATACAATTACAGAGAGCATTGGTGAACGTAGCTACGAAGAAATGGTATCAGAAGGCAGAAAATTTGATTATTTGTTAGAACCTCTTGATTATCATGTTTCTGATCACGCTTATGTGGTTTTTGATCACAACTATAAAAAAAGTAAGGAAATGATTAAAGAGTATTTCCAAAAAATAGGTATTTTTTCTATAGGTCGGTTTGGGGAATGGGAATATTACAATATGGATGTTTGTATAGAAAAAGCCATGGAATTAGTTGAAAGGATAAATAGAAATATACTGCTCCCCATGAAAGTTGAACAAAAAAAAAGTAGAATGTTAGAATAAAGATAAGGGGGTGCAGTCAATGGCAAAGAAACTCTCAACAGAAGAAAAGATGGCAATAATTTTGGAAGGACTTAGACGAGAAAAGAGTGTTTCACAAATCTGTAGAGAACATGGTATTTCTCAAGCTCAGTATTACAAATGGCGAGATAGGTTTTTAGAAGGTGCCAAAGAGGGTTTAGAAAATGGCAAAAAATCTAAAGTAAAACAGCTTGAAGAAAAAATTGAAGAACTTGAAAAAGTAATTGGAAAACAGACCATCGTCATTGAGACATTAAAAAAAACAGTAGTATATCCAGGAGGCGGGAAATAGTAACACTTCTTCTTGAAAAAGGATTTAATGTATCAGAAGCTTTAAGGTATTTGAAAATCAATAGAAGTACATATTATTACAAACCAAAGGGATACAGCCAAAGAAAGAGCAGACGAAAAGAAGATGATGAAAAAATACTTAAAGAAATAAACAAGCTCAAAAAAGAACATCCATACTGGGGATACCGCAGAATCTGGGCGATGTTAAGAAAAAATGGAAACAAGCTCAACCAAAAGAAGGTATATAGAATAATGAAAGAAAATGGATTACTTTTCAAAGTTAAACACAAAAAAGCTTGTAGAACCAAACAAAAAAAGATAAAGCCAACAAGGCCAAGGGAAGTGTTAGGGATAGACATGACAAAGGTATACACAAGAGATGGAGGATGGGCGTATTACATAGCAGTGATCGATTGGTATACAAGAGAACTCCTTGGAAGTGAAATAAGTCTTAGGTGTAGAACAACTAAAAGGTTAAAAGCGTTAGACAAAGCTATAAATAAGGGATATCCAGAAGGAGTAAGAGGTAAAGGAATAATACTAGTAAGTGACAATGGAAGTCAACCAACAAGTACGAAATTTCTGAAAGAATGTACTGTACTGGGGATAAAACAGATATTTACAAGCTACAACAATCCAAAAGGTAATGCCAATACGGAAAGGTATTTTAGGACGTACAAAGAAGAAGTAGCATGGGTATTAGATAATCCAAATTACGAAGAACTCTGTGAGAAAACCAGGTCATTTGAAAAGTTCTATAACGAAGAATATCCTCACAGTGCTTTAGGATACAAAGATTCAAAGGAGGAATTCGAAGAATTCGTAAGTCTATACAAATCTGCTTGATTTTTTGTCCAATTTTTCGGGGTGCATTATATAATTTATCTACAAAAAAACAAGAAAAATTTTTTCAAAGAATAAGTCAACATGTTGAAAGAACAATGGGATTTTGAATCCCTTATAGAACTGAATTTTGAAGATTAGTTATATTATTGAAAAAATGTGCTACAAAGCAGGTGGTTAAGTGAATTATGAAAGAATTAAAAAAAATATATTGATAGTTTTAATTATAAATTTTTTTAATCTTATTACTGGTATGATTAACGGTTTTTTGATTCCTGCATTTTTAAATATTGACAATTATGCTTTGTTTAAAACTTATGGATTATATATAGGATATTTAGGCATCTTGAGTTTTGGATTTTTAGATGGAATTTATATAAAATATGGTGGAGAATCTATTAGTAAAATTAATAAAAAACAAATAAGTTTTGAGTATGTTTTTTTATTAAAATTCCAAATATTAATTTCAGTTTTTGTTTTGATTTTTGGGATTTTAAGTAAAAATGTAATTATTATCACATTGTCAATTGCAATAATTCCAAATAATTTTCGAATTTTCTTTAGATTTATATTTCAAGCTACAGGTGAATTAGATTCTTATTCCAAAATTGGGATATTATATTCAATTCTTTTGTGTTTGTCGAATCTTATAATAATTTTTTTCATAAAAAAAGATAGTTATTTGCTTTTTATTTTTGTCAATTTAATAATAAGTTACATAATATTTATTATTTTTGATATTGAATTTAGAAAACTTTTGTGGACAAGAAAAAAAGAAGAGGTAGATGTTATACCTATTTTTAAAACTGGACTATTCATAATGCTTGGAAACTTATTTGCAATGTTATTTTATTCAATGGATAGATGGTTTGTAAAGTTTTTACTAACTACAAAAGATTTTGCTTATTATTCTTTTGCGATTTCAATGATGAATATAATAAATTTGTTAATATCATCTGTGGCGATATCTTTGTATCCTGCTTTTTCAAGAGGCTATACTCCCGGAATTGTTAAGGAAATAAAAAAATATTTAATAATTATTAGTTCATTTTCTTCTTTGGGATATTATGCATTTTCCTTTATTATAAATATGTGGTTGAAAAAATACACTTACTCACTATTAGTTATATCAGTTTTGTTTGCGGGATTACCGGCAATAGCAGTTATAAATGCTCTCTATATTAATCTTTATAAAGCCAATAAGCAAGAACGAAAATATTTTTATACGGTTATAAAAATGGCTGTAGTATCGTTTGTTTTAAATGTTTTAGCAGTTATTTTAAATAAATCAAATTTTACAATTGCAATAGCAACAACGTTAGCTTTTTATATTTGGTTTTTTTATTCTTCAAAAGATTTTGAAGGATTGGAAACTAATTGGAGAGAAATATTTTATATCTTATTATTTGTAAGTGGTTTTCTATTTAGTACAATAAAGCTTCCATTGTTATATGGATTTGTTTTTTTAGGCATATGGACTTTTATACTTACTATGATTTTCTTTAAAAAGGAATTTGTCAAGCTATTTAGAATTTTAATCTCAAGAGAGTAGTCATAATAAAATAATAGTAATAAATCAAAGATTGTAAACATTTTAATAAAAAATAGCAAAATTATATGGAATTTTGAGAAATATAATAGTGAGTTAATACCTTTGAATATAAGATTTAGGAATTATTTGAAACGCAGGGAAAAATTATATAAGAATGAAGGAACTTCTTCATTACAAATAGTAGTGGATTATATTTCAGGAATGACTGATTCGTATGCATTAAAATGTGCTCAGGAAATAGTGTTTCCAACCCCTATATCCTTTTATTAAAAATTAAGGAATAAGATCCTTCGTCACTTCGTTCCTCAGGATGACATGTTTTAAAGGATAATAAGATTCTTCACGCTTGCGCGTTCAGAATAACAAAAAAGTGATAACAAAAAAACAAAATCCTTGTTATGTTTCATTTATGTTTTATTTGGTTTTATTTTGTTACAGATGTGTTGCTTCGGTGTTTTCCTGCCGTTTTGTAGATGCTTCCTGTGTTTTTAGCTTCCCTGGAATAGTTTTCTGTGTAACAATATCTATACATATGTATACATTATGGTTAAAACGTGAATGTTACGTAGATATATTTATATGTACGCAGCCGGCAGCGTGCAGAAAAAATTTTTTTGGAGGGATGAAGATGAAAAAGGTTGCTATTAAGTGGCTTACTGGTGTGGATGAAAATGGAGAACCTGTTTTTAAAAGACAAACGTTAAGTGTTGAAGATGTTGTTGATGTTGCAAAAGCAAATGCGATTGTGCAGATACTTGAAAAGTATACAAATTATAGTTTAGATAGTGTTCAATTGGTAAGTTATGAGCAGGTGATTTAGCAAAATTAGCGAGGTTGGCGAGAGTTAGTAAAGGAATAAGATCCTTCGTCGCTGACGCTCCTCAGGATGACATCCCCACCGCTTTGCTTGGAATGACAAAAAATAAGATCCCTCACATGCGTTCGGGATGACAATAAGGAAAAAGATCCCTCGTCATTACATTCCTCGGGATGACAGGAGAGGGATATTCCTCGGGATGACCTTTTCTACCTTTGTCATTCCGAACCCGAAGGGTGAGGAATCTTGTAATTGGCGAGGTTGGCGAGAGTTAGCGAGTGTTGGCGAGGGTTAGTGCGTATTGATTGATAATGAAAAATTTAAGGAGGGATATGGATGAAGAGGCTTAGTTTGGTTTACAGGAATACAACTGAAGGGACAACGTTAAGGGTTAATCTTCCTGATCCTGTGGAAAATATAAACACAACTGAGTTAGAACAGGATGCACAGGCTTTGATAGACAATGGGCTTGTTCCAGCAGGGTATGTTTTTGATGAAGCACGTATTGTTGAAACAAATACAAATGTTGTTATCGATTTGATTCAGTGAGTAGGTGAATAGTATGCTGTGGGATATAGTTAAACTTTTTATGGAGCTTGTGGAAAGACCGGGGGATGGGGAGAATAAGAAGAAAGAGGTAATAGAATTGGTTGATGAGATTTTTGATGAATTGAATATAAATTTACCAAGAGAAATGATTTATGCGTTTTTATCCCCTGCGATAGATTATCTCGCAAGGGTGATGTATTAAGCTGGCAAGATTGGCGAAAAACAAGATCCCTCGTCACTTCGTTCCTCGGGATGACAGGAGAGGGATATTCCTCGGGATGACCTTTTCTACCTTTGTCATTCCGAACCTGAAGGGTGAGGAATCTTTTAATTAGCAAGGTTAGAAGGTGTTATGAAAAAAGGGTGTATTGTGTCTTTTTATGAAACAGGGGGGAGTTTCCCTCCTGTTTTTTTAGGTTTGTATGGTATACTAATGTATATTAGGTGTGTTTTGTTGTTTTTAAATTATTTTGCTGGGGGGTTATTGAATGAGTGTATATGATGATTATAAAAGAGATGTTGAAATGATTGCGGGAAGGTATTATAAAAGGTATGGTTATAAATGTGAATCGTATGAAGATTTAAAGCAAACAATATGGTATATTCTGCTTCATGCAATAAGGAAGTTTGATGGAAGAGGGGATGAAAGAAAGTTTGCATTGGCTTTTGTAAGAAATAAGTTGATATCAATTGTTAAGTATAATAGAAAACCACCATATTGTGGAAATGCTCCTTTTACGCCTTTGAAGATGGAATATGTTTCAGGCGATGATGAAAATAAAGACGCTTTCAGAGAAATACAGGGGGAATATGTTGTTTAGCGAGGTTGGCCTTCCACACATGTCATTCCGAACCCCAAGGGTGAGGAATCTTGTCCTTTTTGTCATTCCGAGGAGCGCATGCGACGAGGAATCTTGTATTTAGCGAGAGTTAGCGAGGTTGGCCCTTTCTTCATGTCATTCCGAACCCAAAGGGTGAGGAATCTTATAATTGGCAAGATTTGCGAAAAGTTAAAGAAAAGAAGAATAATTAAACAAACAAACGCCACAGGAAACCCTGTGGTTTTTTTTTGTTTTTTTGTAATTGAATGTGATATAATTTGTTTGTTATGTGACTATAGTATTACGCTTAGATTGATGAATTTTTATGATAAAGGTCCAAGTTTTTGATTAGGCCAATTTTATAAAATGTGTATTTAAAAAGGAGTGATTTCTTTGCTTTTTGATTTGAGTGAAAATTCAAATGTTTTTGTAAAAATATTTGTTGATGAAAAAAAGAAAGTAAAAAATAAATGGAATTATATAGGAATGTTGATTGTAAAAGAACGTTTTGAAGATGAAATAATAGATTTTTTAATGAATACTCAGAATGATGAAAAAATTAAAGAAATGAAATATAAAGAAATAAAAGTTAATGGAGGAAGATACAAAGTAGCTATGAAATGGTTAGATTTTCTTTGTGATAGTTTCTCTTCTCATTCTGAGACGCCGTTTCTTATAAATATTTTAGGAATAGATAGTCAGAAATTAGATCCTTATCGTTTTGGAGCAAACAAAGAGATGGATAAATATTATAATTCTTACAGTCGTTTTTTTAGAACAATAATAAAAAGTTCATGGAGTCATTTCTTTAAAAATAAGGTTCAAAGATATGAGATACGAAAAGTGTTCCATGATGCAGAAGGAGTACTTGAAACCGAACAACCGTATTTTAAAAATCAACTAAAGAAAGCTTTTAAAGAAGATAAAACTTTACTAATAGAGGATATGGAAATAGCATTTGTTAATTCTGATCCAACGGAAGAAAAGGTTTATAAAAAATATTCGTATTTAATAGAATTTATTGACTTGATATTAGGTGTAGTTTCTTTTGCTTTTGATTATGAAGAAGCAAGCTCTAAAAAGTTAGAAGCTAGAAATAAAATGGTTTTAAAATTGAAGAACATTATCCAACAGATTTCTGATAGAAAAGCATATAACAAAAATTTTGATATTTCTTTTTTTCCTAAAAGAACGTATTATGAAAGAATTCCAATTGAAAGTTTTTTCTTTAAAAGAAAACCAAGAATTTTTGGACAGAGAAAGTTGTTTTGAGTATTGGCTTCATTGTCTCCTTAACAAGCAAAATCTTACATGTTCCCGTATTATGCATAATCAAACTTTGAAAAATAAATTCATAAAACGTAGGTGATAAAGATGGGAGCAATCATAAAATGTGAAAAATGTGAAAAAGTTTATAGATACCATTCAAGTGATAGGGAATATTGGATTCAAAAATATGTTAAAGATAATTACGCAAGATAAGATTTTTCTAAATGTTTGGAATCCCATATTTTGGGACAGGCGAAGGTTACGAAGCAGAGCTACTGTTTTGGAAGATGACGTAGAAATTTATAGCTATTTATAGATATCCAATTACAGAATATTTTAAATTAGCAGATATTGATCCAAAGCCAAAGGAGATGGAAATAGTGGGTTTTGATACCTTAAAATCAACTGAAAGTATTTTCTATTATAATCAAGCCAAAAAAGAGTTTATTTCTTTGAAGAATGAAGAGGATAGTTCTAATAAATTGAACGAATTTATATTTAAAACAGAAGATAATTTAGTAATTTTAGCTGGTGCTGGTTGTTCAATAATTTCTAAAAAATACGCCAAAAGATTAAGCGATGTTAAAAGCGGCAAAACCATGAAAGAATTGTATATTAGTACAGTTTGTCAAATTGGTAAGAAAAAATTAGATAATTGTAATCTTGAAAAAATATTTTTTCCAAAAGATTGTCCAGGAAAGTATGATGAGGAAAATAAGGAGTGCGTAAGTTGCTATAGATTAGAAGAGAAACTGAGTTTAGCAGATGAATATATTAAGGTTAATGAGGCATTAGGAAATGAACAAGTTGTTGAAAAACTTAAAAATTTCATCAAGCAAGTAAGGCAAAAGATAAAGGAAGAATGTGAGTTAGAATACCATAGGAATTATTTTAAGCATGGAGAGTTTTTAAGTAAAATTTTAAGTTTGAGAAGTAAGAAAAATGAACGATTAAAAATTTTTACCACAAATTATGATACCTTGTTTGAACAGGCTGCCTCAGACGAGAAAATAATATTGATTGATGGATTTAGTTATGCAGAACCTAGATATTTTGATGATTCTTATTTTGACTATGATTTTGTAGTAAGAGATAATGTTAGAAAATTAGCTGAACCTATTCTTGCTGATAAAGTAATTCATCTTTATAAATTACATGGTTCAATTGATTGGGTTAGAGATAAGGACAAAAAAATTAAAAAATTGAGATTCAAAGTCGTTAAGAATGGAAAAATACAATCAGGTGTGGATGGAGAAGAAGTACAATTTGTTATGATATATCCAGCTACTACAAAATTTGAACAAACATTTTCATCTCCACATTTTGAGTTGTATTCAAGATTTATTTCAGAATTAAAGAAAAAGAATACAGTTTTGATTGTTATTGGTTTTAGTTTTGGTGATGAACATATTAACAATGCGATAATTAATGCTTTAAAACTGAATAATAGTTTAAAAATGGTGATGGTTGATATAAGTATTTTTGGGGAAGGTCAAAATGAAAGCTCGAAAAGTGGCGAGGTGGAAAGTTCCAAGGAACCTGAAAATTACAATAAAAAACTTGACGAATTACGGGTTGAATATAAATTTATCCAGAATTTTAATGAAACAATACTATCCAGAATTTTGTTGGTTGAAAAAAGTTTTTCCGAATTTGTAGACTTATTATACGGTAATTATGAAAGGGAAAACGAATTTTGAGGTGGGGTTATGGGACATTTAAAAGCTCATACAGAAATATTTGATGAAGGATTACTTTTGGGTTATATTTCAAAAGTGACACAAAATTATGCTCTTTTAAATACTCCTCATTATTATCAGCTTACACGTTATCATTATAATGGGGAAGATTATCATGGGGGTCTTTTAAATTCGTATGTTTTAATAGAAGGAGATAACTATGGGTTTCTTGGACAAATTTTTGAAATTGAATTTTTGGAAAAAGAAAGAAAAGAAATTACTAGTACAAGTTTTGAACTCAACAAAGAAACAGCACTTAATCCCAGAATAAAAATCTCTCTTTTAATGGCTTTTGATTACTTGACAAAAAAACTAAAAAGAATCTCAACAGATTTTCCAAATATAGGTGCGAGGGTTTTTCTTGCGAAAGGGGATGTTGTTAAATCTTTTTTGGAAAATTTAAATGAGGAAAATACAAGGATATCAGAAAAAGAAAAAATAAAATTTTGTTTAGGAAATGTTTTAGGAAAAAAAGATGTGAACATTAAATTAACCACAAAACAAATTTTTTCAAGACATTGTGCAATCGTTGGAACAACGGGTAGTGGGAAAAGTTGGACTGCTGCAAAATTGATAGATTTATTGATTGCTGAGAACAAAAAAATCATATTGATAGATCCTACAGGTGAATATACTAATGCTTTTGATTCTGAAGAAATAAAAAAAGATTATGATGCCGATATATTTAGATTAGGAATAGATTCAATAATTGATTATCACAAGATGCAATTAGAAGACTTATATCTGATGCTGACTCCATCCGAAGGAATACAACTACCAAAGTTAAACGAAGCAGTAAGGAGTTTAAAATTGGTAAAGATAGCAAATGCTGCAAAAGATAATTCAGAACAATATGGTATTTCTGAAGAAATTATTAGGATTATTAACAGTTTTATAGGCGAAGATAAAAAAGGACTTTTAAAAAAGAAGGGAAAAAATAGAGAAGACTATGAAACGTTATTATTAAAATTTAATAAAGAGGTTTCTGAGAATAACTTAAATTGCGTTAATATTTTTCTTCTTTCTCACCAAATAAAAGAAGAGTGCATATGGGAAACAAATAAGCAAAATAATAATTTATTTGGAGATTACGACGAAAAAACATATGGACAATGTTTACCAATGATTCTGAGATTGAATAACATTACTAATCAAGAGATATTTGAAAAATTATTTGTAGGAGAAAGTGCAGAAGCAAGAGATGTTTTGAAATATATTGAAAATTTTGTTGTAAACCAAGAAAAAAAAGTACTGGTTATAAATCTTGAAGAGGTTATTACAGAGTTTAACATGAAAGAGCTTGTTGTAGAACTTATTGGTAGAAAAATTTTGGAACTTGCAAGGAAGAATGGGATAAAAGATGGTAGTGTTTTTGTTTTTGTTGATGAAGCACATAATTTTTTAAAAAAAGAGAAAGAAAACGAAATGAGAAAGTACAGATTAAACTCTTTTGAGATACTTGCAAAAGAATCAAGAAAGAAAGGAGTATTTTTATGTATCATTACTCAGCGACCAGGTGATATACCAGAAGGGGTGTTGAGCCAATTTGGGACTTTTATAATTCATAATTTGACTAATTCAAATGATATAGAAAGGGTAAAGAATGTACTTGAAAAAAGTGGGACGATTATGGGACTGCTTCCTTATTTAAATGAAGGGGAGGCTATTATAAGTAGTGTAAATATACCACTTATATTGCCTATGAAAATTCATGAACCAAGAGTTAAACCAGATTCTGATGTTCCCATGTAAAATTAAAAAGTCTGAGGGGGAAACATTGTCAAACTATATCCTTGAACAATTATATGTAGAAAACAAAGATAATAACCTTGTTATTTTTGTTGGATTGGAAATTTCAAGATATTATTCAAACCTTCCTGAAGTTTTCCCTGATTGGGAAATGTTAATCGATAAACTTAAAGAAGGATTGAATATTGATTTTAACAAAAATAAGGATTATTTACGTATTGCTCAAATTTTTGAAGATAAATATGGACGAAAGGAATTAAATAATATTCTTATTGAGCTATTTCCAGAACATGTAAATCCTGGCAAGTTACATGAGTTATTGTTTGAAGTAAAACCAGCACATATAATTACTACAAATTACGATAGTCTTATTGAAAAAGCTTTGGAAGGTAGCTATAAAAAGTTACAATATCAAGTATTGAAAAAGGACCAGGATTTTCCTTATGCTTTAAAATATTCAAAATGGAAAAACTTTTTACAAAATATTAAAAGTAATATAGCAAATTGTTGATTCTTATTCTTCAAAAGAGAAATAATGAAACTTCTGAGAGACACGCTTTGGAGAATAAAGAGCAAGTATTAAAGTAAAGAGAAAGGCTTGATCCTTGTATTTTATTTGTGAACAGGAGAAAATTAGATGCAATAACTATATTCTTATGGAGGAGTTAATAATGGAAAAAAATGGGAAAATTGAAAATGTATTCTTACTTGGAAATGGATTTAATTACAGTATACGAGATTTTATAGAGGATAAAAATTTAAAAAATGAAATTAATAAAATTATAAATCTTTGGGAAGAATTTGCACAATTTTTTTCGGAAATAAAAAATATGGATGAATACGAAAGTTTATCCGATGAAAACATCATAGATATTATCCATAAATCTATAAGTTTATTAGGACTCTTGCCACTTATAAATAACAAGAATTTAGAAAAATGTTTGGAAAAAATCAAAACTGAATTTTTTAACAAGATTAACGATAAACTTTTAAATATTGTTGAAAAGTTTGTTGAAATTGAAGAGAGTGGTATATACAAACAAATTGCGAATTTTTATCATAATCATACCGAATATAACTTCTATAAATTTATTGAAGAGAATAAAATTTCTATTTATACAACCAATTACGATGGTATTGCTGAAATAATATTTGCATATGACAAAGATGAAATAAGTGAAAATAAAATAAAATTGCGTGATATGTTTGGTTATGGTGATTATTACTATAATGCTTTTGATTTTAATAATTATTTTAGAGATGAGAATGAGTCTAAACTTTTGCATTTACACGGTTCATATAAATTTTTTTCATATCAGGGAGATTTTATAAAAATAAAAAAAGAGGGTTGGTATTTTTACAGAAAGAATAAGGATATGCTTTCTCCGATTTTAATTTTTAATGCTCCGGGTTTAAAGGAAAAACAGATAAAGAATTTTTCAGTTTTGAGTGTGTATTTTAAATCTTTTGAAAGAGAATTAACAAAAGCAAAAAATTTAATAATATGGGGACAGTCTTTAAAAAATGATCCACATATTGAAAAAATAATAAAAGAATTGTTTATAAAGAACAATGAAATTAGAGAAAGAAACCTAATAATAATTGATAAAGAAAATATACATAAAATTCAAAAACATTGGGAGAACAAAACGCCAATTTTTATAAATCCTCAAAGTTTTGAAAATCTTGAGGATTTGATAAAAGAAATTGAGAGAAAAATGAATTAGTTTTTAAAGATTAGAGTGTTCATTAGTATAGAGGGTGAAATACAAATGAACAAAAAGAGGAAAGTTTGAATAAAAATTGAGAATTTGTGTTGGAATGGCAATAAGTAACGGATATACTTCTACAAAATTAGAGGTGAAAAAATGTCAAATCATAGAAAAAGATTAAAAGCTTCTGATGTTTTCAGAGAAAGTAAGCATGTATTTGGTAAAAAAGTAAGTTTTGAAGAAGCATTCCCAGAAATAGAAGATATAGTGATAAGTGTTGAAGAATCAGGTCGAAAAATTAATAAGTGGAATTATAAACACACTTATACAAAGCAAAACTTCCCTGGAGAGTATATTGATTGTAGTAATCCGCTTTGTTATAACGGAGGATTTTCAATAGGAAAAATATTACGTGATATGGTCAAAGAAAAATTAACAGAGTTGGAAACGTTAGAATTGTGTCAAGGATACGAGGGTTCTCCAAAGGGGAAGAAATATTATAAAAAATGTTTAAATCAATTTAAAATTAGAGTTTCTATCAAGTACAAAAAAACAGCAAAATGAAAAAATATGATAAAACTTTTTGATAAACAAGGAGCTGATTTTATGTATTTAGCTAAGTTGAACATATGGAACTTTAGAAAGTTTGGTTATGCAAAATTAGATGGACCTCCAAAAGTGTCTATAGATTTTAAAAAAGGCCTAAACCTGATTGTTGGGGAAAATGATAGTGGTAAAACTACAATAATTGATGCAATAAAATTGGTTTTAGGAACACAAAGTTATGAAAGAGTTTGGATTGATGAAAGAGATTTTTATAAAGATTCGATAAAAAAAGAGTTCAAAATAGAATGCATATTTAAAGACCTAACAGAAGATGAAGGTGGAAAATTTTTAGAATGGATTACCTTTGATGAAGATAATGCTCCACAATTAAAAGTTAGACTTATAGCAAAAATGAAAGATAATAAAATTACAGCAAAAATTACTGCTGGTGAAGAGTATCTTGATATTAGTTTTGAAGCTAGAGATTTATTAAGAACAACATATCTTAAACCATTAAGAGATGCAGAAAATGAATTGACACCTGGATATAGATCCAGATTTTATCAAATATTGAAGAGCTATGATTTGTTTTTTAAGAATGACGAAAAAAAGCATGTTTTAGAAAGATATATGGACAAAACTAATCGACTCATAGAAGACTACTTTGAAGCAGAGATTTTAGAAGAAAATAAGGAATTTAATATAGAAAAAGGAGAAAAAGGAGCAAAAGAAGTTACGGAATTTATCAACGATACTCTGGAAAGTTTTATGGGAATAGATTATAAAAACAAGAATTATAAAGCTAAAGTTAATATCTCAGGAGGAGATTTATATTCTATATTGTCTAAATTGGGATTGAGTCTTGAGGAAAGTAAAACAGGATTGGGTTCTTTAAATCAATTATATATAGCAATGGAATTATTACTATCCAGAAAGAGTGAAGTTTCAAAGATTATTTTAATAGAGGAAATTGAAGCCCATTTACATCCACAGGCACAATTAAGACTTATAAAGTATTTGCAACAGCAAAGCAATGAAAAAAGTCAGTATATTTTAACGACACATAGTATAACTTTGGCCTCAGTTGTTAATCTTGAAAGATTGATCATATGTTCCAATAATCAGTGTTATCCCATGGGAAGTAATTATACAAAACTTGGAAAGGGAGATTATGAATTTCTTGAAAGATTTCTTGATGCAACAAAAGCAAATTTATTTTTTGCTAAAGGGGTTATAATGGTTGAAGGAATTGCTGAAAATCTTTTAGTTCCCGCTATTGCAGAGATAATAAATAAACCATTGGATAAGTATGGAGTTTCTATTGTTAACGTTGGTAATCTTGCTTTTTTAAGATACTCAAAAATATTTTTAAGAAAAGAAGGAGGAGGCATAGGAGTAAAAGTTGCAATTATAACAGACCTTGATGTAAAGCCTGAATGTTATTACGAGTTAAAAGGAAGTGGAATAGACAATGAAGGCGGAAATGAAATAGATATAAATAAACAAAGGGAAGAAGCTAGACAGAAAAAGAAGGAGAAATATGATGAAAGTGGAATAATAAAAACGTTTACAAATAATTGGACACTTGAATATGATTTAGGATTAAGTGGAATAAAAGATAGATTATATGCGGCTGTAAAAATTGCTAAAAAGATAAAAAATAACGATAATTTTGAAGGAGAATTCGAAAAGTTTTTAGGTGAAGCTAGAAAAGAGATCGAAGAATGGAGAAAGAAAAGATATAACGATGAGAAAATTGCTTGTAAAATTTATGAACCTTTTCTAAAATCACAGGCTTCAAAAGCAGTTGTAGCTCAATATCTTGCAAGGGATTTATTAGAAAATATAAATGAAGTTGAGGAAATTATTAGAAAAGATCCTTATATAAAGTACATTGTTGATGCTATAAATTTTGTTACAGAAACTGAGGGTGAATAGATGTATGACTAATAGGGAAATTATAATTGTTAGTGATGAAGAAATAGATAATGTTGAAAAAATACTGTTTCCACAGGGTGGATATTTTGGAAAGGAAGAAAAGAAAATAATAAAATGTTTTGATAGATCTATTGATATAGTAGCTGCACCTGGAAGTGGTAAAACAACAGTTTTGTTGGCAAAATTAATAATACTATTAAATAGAATACCACTTCCTGATAGAAAAGGTATTTGCGTACTGACTCATACAAATGTTGCTATTAACGAAATTAAAAATAAACTAGGAGAGAAAAGTAAAATATTATTTGATTATCCTAATTTTTTTGGAACTATTCAAAAGTTTGTGGATAAATTTTTAGCAATACCTATGTATAAGTATATGTTTAAAAAGAATTTAAGAGCTATAGATGACATGATGTATAAAAAAGCAATAGAAAAACTTTTTAATTCAAAAGAATATAAGAGTTTGCATGTGAGTTTAGAAAAAAGATTTGGAAGTAAATGGAATGAAAAAATAAAAGCATTAGTAAAAGTAAAAATTAAAGTAAAAGGAGACGGAAATATAGAATTAAAAATTTTTAAAAAGAGAAATCCAGGTAAGGAAACCCCCACATATGAGCAAACAAAAGAGCTTTTGTGGAAAAAACTAATAAAAGAAAATGGAATTTTAAAATACGAATTAGCTTATTCTTTTGCAAATGCATACATAGATAAATTTCCAATCTTAAAAGATTATTTCTTAAATAGATTTAAATACGTTTTTATTGATGAAATGCAAGATACCAGAAAGTATCAAATAGATATTTTAAATAGAATTTTTGATGATACGAAAGTTACGATCCAAAGATTTGGAGATCCAAATCAAGCTATTTTTAATGATGAGGATGACAGTGGAGGTATAGAATGGAAAGTAAAAGAAAAGCCAATGTATATATCATCAAGTAAAAGATTCGGTAAAAATATAGCATTTTTTGTAAATAATTTAAAAACAAAAAGCGGGTTTGAAATAACAGGAAATGATAAAATTGATTCTTTTAAACCACACATTATTATTTTTGATGATAACAGTATTGATAAAGTCCTTGATAAATTTGTCGATTTAATAAAAACGTATGACTTGGAAAGCGAAGGGAAAATTTTTAAAGCAATTGGTTGGAGGAAAAGTACTGATAATGATAAAGGGTTAACAATAAGATCATATTATTCTGAATTTGAAAAAAGCACATATGCTTCTATGAAAAGTAACAAAGTTGTAAACTTATTTGATGCCATAATAAATAGCATTATGGATTTTTTAAAAGACAATAGTAATATTTTCAATGATATTAGCAAAAAAAACGTAATATATTTTCTAGAAGAAAACTATAATGATTTTTATACTCAATTAAGAAAAAATTGTATAAATTGGTATTTTAGATACAAGGATACTACCGAGAATATAGTTGAAGAGATTTATAACTTTATCAATAGAGGACTTTTTAAGCAACTTGGTATTTTAGAAGTTAAGAATTTTAGAGAGATACTTAAAGAGCACATGAAAAAATTGATGTCTGTAAAGAAAAATGAAAATAAATATACCAGGGATGACATAAAAGTGTTTATTGATACAGTTCACGGTGTAAAAGGTGAGACACATACTGCTACACTGTATTTAGAAACTTTTTTTAAGAAAAAAACTGACATCGAAAGGATATTAGAGTACTTGTTCAATAATAAAAAAAGTAGTAGTAGTAAAGATATTTTAGAAAAAACATTAAGAGTAGTTTATGTAGGTATAAGTCGGCCTAAAAAATTACTTTGTATTGCTGTACATAAGAATACTATTGAAAATTATAAAGAGAAAATTGATAATTGTGAAATAATAGAACTGTAGGTTGGAACTATTTTACTATTTAAAGAATGAAGCAAAGAAAGTCTTAATTAAAATCAAAGAATTAAACCAGGAAATATTATCAGAACTTTCAGAAATAGAAATATCAATTAAGATTTCTTCAGAAAAATTTAAAAAAGCTATCGATAAAGTAGTTGAAGGAGAATTAGAAGCTGCTTTGGAGAAAATTGCCATGTATTTTATCCCCAGGAAAGATGAAACATTGGAATTGTTAAAAG
The DNA here is from genome assembly GCF_017358165.1 of Thermosipho ferrireducens. Lineage (NCBI taxonomy): Bacteria > Thermotogati > Thermotogota > Thermotogae > Thermotogales > Fervidobacteriaceae > Thermosipho > Thermosipho ferrireducens. The sequence continues at coordinate 614,679 of NZ_CP071446.1, forward strand.
ATATATTAAAAAAATATCCACTTTCTTTTTTAATTCCTCGAGAAATTATAGATCATAAAGGACGAATTATTGCAACTGTAGATCCTATACGAGAGGATATTGATGGACATTCAATATTTCAAATTCCGCAGAATATGCAAATTAACTCTTTTCTCTTACATGAAACGGTAATTACTTTAAAGAATAAATTTAATTTGAATACTGAAACTGTTGTGGAATATCTTTATAATTCTCCAATTTTTGAAGATGAAAGAAAAGAGTTTTTTATTAGGGGAATAGGAACATATTTAAATAATGATTATTTAGTTGCTATACACATTTTAGTTCCGCAAATTGAGGCATTAGTTAGAAATTTAGCCCAAATAATAGGAGTACCTATTTTAACTCAAAATCGTTTTAATGGATTTAATTATAAAACATTATATGGTTTATTGAGCGATGAGAAAATAATAGCTGTATTGAGTGAAGATATGTGTTTATATCTAAAGGCTTTATTTACTGATGTCAGAGGTTGGAATATTCGCAATGATGTGTGTCATGGTATAAGTGATTTACAAAGTTTTAATCAAGTGGTTGCTGATAGAGTGTTTCATGTTTTAATATGTCTTGCGTTGCTTAGAGAATAATCGTACTTTTCTTTGCTAAAAAAGTTTTAGAAACAACGAGTTGAATGTCTAAAATATAAAAATTTCTTTTAATTGACGTGTATTTTCTAATCTATTAGAATTTCAAAAGAAGAAAAGTGCTAAGCCTTAAATTTAATTTTTAGATACTAACTACAGATTATATTTAAGTTTAGAGGTGAAAAGATGAATTTAAAAAAAAGCAAGTATTGTTGTGCAGAATGTTTTAAAGATGAATATATTAAAAAGTTTGTAAAAGAAAAAGGTTTTGAAGGAACTTGCGATGTATGTGGCAGATCTGAAGTTTCTGTTGCTGATTTTGAGTTAGTTGCTGAGTTTATTATATATGGTTTTAGGAAAGCATATGATATAGTTGAAAATGAAGCGTTCTGGCATCCAGAGGAAAAAAGATATGCAGATCCTGTTACAGGTAAAGATTCAGGAAAATCGATATTTGATATTTTGTATTATGACGAAAGTATATTTTCAGATGAATTAAGTGAACCTAAAGCAAAAGAGTTTTTACAAAGGTTAATGGATTCTATTAAACCAAATTTTCGTGAAATGATCAGGGGAGACAATGACTTGTATTCTGATATTGAAACTCCAAACTGGATGTTAAAAGATGAGTTATATTATTCAGACAAAGCAAAAGATAAAAAGAAAAAACTATATAATTCGTGGGATGAGTTTAAGAAAGTTACTAAGTATAGATATAGGTTTTTTGATATGGATAAAGATAAAAAGAGAGAAAAGTTATTGGAAAAACTTAAAATTATATTTAGTAAGCTACGTATTAATCTTTTAAAAGGTGAAAGGTTGTTCAGAGCTAGGATTTATAATGATTCTTTAGAAAGTTTGAAAAAGCCAGATGATATTGGTCCAGCACCAGTAGAGAAAACTAAAAACAATAGATTTAGTCCTACTGGTATATCTTATATGTATTTATCTGGGGATGAAGAAACCTGTATCAAAGAAATTAATCCGCAATTTTTAGACAAAGTTATTGTTGGTGAATTTGAATTAAAAAGGAATATAGAAATATTAGATTTAACTGGAAATCCTATAAAAAGCATATTTTGTGAAAATTATGATCACGACACAAGAATGCTTATGAACTACTTTGTATACAAATTTTCTGAAGAAATTAGCAAACCAATGAAACCAGATGATAATACAGACATAGAATATGTACCAACACAGGTATTATCTGAATATATTAGAAAACTTGGTTATAAGGGAATAAAATATGAAAGTTCTTTAAACAGAGGTCATTATAATTATGTTTTATTTTTTGGACCTAAAAATAGTGAAATAGAGTGTTTTGAAAATTATTTGTGTTTGAAATATTTATACAATTGCGTAATAAAAAGTATTAGTCATGATTATGAACTTGTCCAGGTTGTTAGTGAAAAATAAGGAAGTAAATACTTCATGGTGGATTTAATTAAGAAAACTGAAGCAAAACCAAACAAAAAGGTTAGTAAAAAATAACGTTCCGTAATTACATTCCTCGGAATTACAGGAAAAGAAAAGAGTCATTCCAAGGAGCGAAACGGCAAAGAATACTCCTTCCATGTCATTCCGAGGAGCACATGCGACGAGGAATCTTATAATTGGCGAGTGTTGGCGAGATTGGCGAGGTTAGTAAAAAAATAAGATTCCTCACATTCGTTCGGAATGACAATAGGGAAAAGATCCTTCGCCTTCCTGCTCCTCAGGATGACACCCCCCTCACATGCGTTCGGGATGACAAAAAAATAAGATCCCTCGTCACTTCGTTCCTCGGGATGACATTCTTTTTTAGTCATTCTGAGCACGGAGTGCAAAGAACCTTGTTCTTTTTGTCATTCCGAGGAGCGCAGCGACGAGGAATCTTAAATTAGCAAGATTAGCGAAATTGGCGAGAGTTAGCGAGGTTGGTAAAGGAACAAGAACTTTGGTTGCTGCATTTCTCAGGATGACATGTTTTTCGAAAGGATAATAAGATTCTTCATGCTTGCGCGTTCAGAATGACAAAAAAGTGATAACAAAAAAACAAGATTCCTCACATGCGTTCGGAATGACAAAAAATAAGATCCCCTTATTATATCTGGATATAATCAATCCATTTAAAATTTGACTCCGGTGTATCATATATGATACAATAAGGTGGTAAGAAGATGGGACAGTTTTATTGGAAAAGTTATAAACTATATTATTTTGATGAAGACAACGGAAAAAATTATGTTCTGGAGTTTTTAGAAACTATTGCAGAAAATGATAAAGCTATCGTAATTGATTTTTTAACTAATTTTGCCGATAAAATTGACGAGGGAAAAGGTATTCCATCAGAAATGTTTGAGCAAGAGATAATCAAAAAATTAGAATCTTCCAGCGGGCGTCTTTATGAGTATCGTGCAAGATCCAAAAAGCTTAGAAAAGTGATTCGTATTTATTTCGGGGTTGTAAAACAACATAAAATCATTGTGCTATTATCAGGGCATTTTAAAAAAGGAAAAAATGAGCAACAAAAAGAGATAAACGACGCCGAAAAACGATTGAAACGATTTATAAGGAGGAGAGAAAGAAATGAGACATGAAGAAGTGAAAAAGATACTTTTTGAGAAAAATGAGGAACTAAAAAGACTTTATAATGAAAGGAAACCTTTAATTAACTTCATTCATGAAATAATTGAAATGAGATATAAAAAAAACTTAAGTCAAGAAGATTTAGCAAATATTTTAGGCACTTCAAGGACTAATATTTCCAGAATAGAAAGAGGAAAGCAAAATTTAAGTTATAAAATGATGTTTAAAATTGTCTCTGCACTTGGAGGAGACTTATTTATAACTGCTAAAGGGAATGATGTTATAAAACTGACGGATGAATCAAAAAAGGTTTTAGAGACATTATTGAAAAGATATAATAAACCCAAAGAACAAATAATAGAAGTATCACTTAAGATGCTTCTGGAGCGCATAAGAAGTTATGAATTAAGTGAAAAAGTTTCACAACCTGAAATAGAAGGATACATTGATGAGAAGATACCTGAATTGGAGGATGAATTATGCCTGCTAAGTTAACTAAGGAGCAGTTAAAAAAGTATTCTGAATTTTTGAAAGGTCTTGAATTGGAAGATATCTGGGTTAAATCTGATCGGTACACTTTTTATGATGATATGCATAAACCTACACCAGGAAATTTTGATGTTAGAGTAAGTGTTAAAAAAGATAATACAGAAATAGATGTTGCAAAAGGTAGAGCGATTATGGGGTATGAGATAGTTATATCTGAAAAAGAAAAGATAATATTTAAAGATGAAATAGACCTGGTTGTGAATCTTCAGATTAGTAAAGATTCGATAGATGAAATTTTTTCGGACAATGCTCTTAAAGAATTTTTCATTGGTAAGCAACTTGTAAAAATAACATGGCCATTTATCAGGGAAATTTTTTATACAAATCTTGCACGAGTAGGAATTAGACCAATCATTTTACCTTTTTTGAAATAGATAGTTGTTTCATTCCGAACCCGAAGGGTGAGGAATCTTATAATTAGCGAGATTGGCGAGATTGGCGAGATTAGCGAGGTTAGCAAGATTGGCGAGGTTAGTCCCCGCGTGTGTCATTCCGAGGAGCGTATGCGACGAGGAATCTTGTATTTAGCGAGAGTTAGCGAGGTTAGTAAGATTAGCGAGATTGGTAAAATAAGATCCTTCGTCGCTGGCGCTCCTCAGGATGACATCCCCCTCACGTTCGTTCGGAATGACAATAGGGAAAAGATCCTTCGTCTTCCTGCTCTTCAGGATGACAGGAGAAAGGGTTGTCATTCCTGGGAGCAAAGGATGTGAGGGATCAAGTTTAAAGAGACATCCATCTTTTTGACAGAGACAAAAAGTTAGAAATTACACTCAGCAGATAGGTATGTGATATAATGATTCTGAGGTGAGAGTATGGAGAAACATACAAAGTATAAATTTACCGTTGTGATTGAGAAAGATGAGAATGGATATTTTGCATACTGCCCTGAACTTCAGGGATGCTATACTCAGGGAAATACTTATGAAGAAGCAGTTGAGAGCATAAAAGATGCTATAACTTTGCACATTGAAGATAGATTGGCAAGCGGTGAAGAAATCCCGAGAGCAGAGAGTGTTTCTTTGACAGTAGTTGAGGTATGATATGCCCAGGCTACCACGACTAACAGCAAGAGAAATAATCCCAATTCTTGAAAGTCATGGGTTTATACTTGTACGTTCAAGTGGTAGTCACCGAATTTACAAGAATTCAGAAGGAAAGCGTGTAACGGTTCCATTTCACTCCGGAAAGATTTTACATCCCAAGCTGTTGAAAAGCATAATACGAGACATGGGATTAACTGAAAAAGAATTTTTGAAATTACTTAGTAAGTAGCATTCCTATCGCTGCCTGTATGTCATTAAAAACAAGATTCCTCGCTTTGCTCGGAATGACAAAAAAATAAGATCCCTCGTCACTTTGTTCCTCGGGATGACATTCCCTTAGCTTTACTCGGAATGACAATAAGGAAAAGCTCCTTCGTCACTGACGTTCCTCAAGATGACAAGAAAGCGAATGTTAGTAAGCTTAAAGAAAAGAAAAAAATTAAAACAAACAAAAGCCACAGGAAACCCTGTGGTTTTCGTTTTTGTAATTGAGTATGATATAATCCATCTGTTATGTAACTATAATATTACGCTTGGATTGATGAATTTTGATAACGAAATTATATGTTTTTTTGGTGAGACGATTTTTTTGAGAAAAGATGGTTTTTGTAGCATCAAAATGTTAAATGTATCGTTTTGAAAGAAACCGCATATTATAATGTAATAATTGGTTTTAATTATGTTTAATTATAATAATTTGAATATTTTGAATATAACACATATGTTATATAATAAGGAGGAGTTATGGGGTATATAAGATACTTTCCAGATGATGAATCCTCTGCTACAAGAAGATTGAAAACGCTGATAGAAAAAAATAAATAAGAATATGTATAGAAAATTAAAAGCCAAACTTTTTCAACTGGACAAAATAGGTGCAGACATTGTATACACAATTTTAGAAGAAGAGCAGTGCTTGAGTCATAAAAATAAGACGATTGTAAGATTAGGAGACAATTTTTATGAATTACGTATACCAAAGCAGAGTAAAGAAGGTGTGTTTAGAGTTTATTTTACAATATTTCCAGATAATGAAAGGATAATGATTCTTGATGCAGAGTATAAGACTGAAAAAGAACCCAAAAGATTAAAAGCTGCACAAAACAAATTAGAAAGATTAATAAAGGAGGTTGGTTGGAAATGAGAAAATTAAAAGAGTTAATTGAAAATGATGAATTAGACAAATTTGAATTGAGAGCCTTTGATGAAGATGAAGAATATGAAAATTTTCTTATAAAGATAGTTTCTCAGATAGTGAAGTTAAGAGTAGAAAAAAGAATTTCACAAAAAGAATTGGCAAAAAAACTTGGAACAAAACAAAGTGCGATTTCAAGGTTCGAGAACTTCAGTTCTAATCCAACTCTTAAGTTTCTTTTCAAAGTGTTGAAAGCTTTAGATGCGGAAATTGAGATAACCGATAAGAGCAAGGGATATGAGAAATATAATATTGTGATTAATGACAAAGAAAGTAACTTTGAAAGATATTATGTAGATTCCATAGAAAAAGTGTGGGAAAGAGTATCATGATGAAAGCTCAAAAAAGTATTCTTGAATTTTTGGATTACAGGATTACAAAGTTTGAATATATCAACGCATCATTTAAAGAAATTAAAAACATTAATTATGAAGTATTGATTAATACTAAAATTGGAAAACCTGTATTAGAAGATAAGAGTAATAAATATTTAAGTCGATTAGATTTAGATATACAGATAAAAGGGAAAAGCGGTAGAACTGTTCCTGTAAAAGTAAAGTGTTCAATATCTGGACTTTTTAGCGCTTCTACGGAAATAAATGAAGAGGAATTTTTGAAGCTTTGCTCCACAAGTGGATTTGCAAACTTGATAATGATTTCAAGAAGTGTGATTATTTCTTTTACTTCGCAGACAGGGAACAAACCTATTGTGTTGCCATTAATAAATCTTTTGAAAACGTATGAAAAACGTTTCAAAGAAGGGAATATTAAAAAGGGAGATTAGCGAGGTCAGTAAAGAAATAAGATCCCTCGTCATTACATTCCTCGGGATGACATTCCCCTTTTTTGTCATTCTGAGCCCGTAGGGCGAAGAATCTTTCTTTTCTTTGTCATTCTGAGGAGTGAAACGACGAAGAATCTTAAAATAACAATATTGGCGAGGTTAGCGAGGTTGGCGAGGTTAGCGAGTGTTGGTAAAATAAGATCCTTCGTCGCTGGCACTTCTCAGGATGACATCCCCCTCACATTCGCACGGAATGACAAAAAATGAAGAATAAGGAATAGATTCCTCACGTGCGTTCGGAACGGCAAGGAATAAGATCCCTCGTCATTACATTCCTCGGGATGACAAGAAAAAGGGATCATTCCTGAGAGCGAGAAGGCGAGGAATTTCCCCCTCCGTGTCATTCCGAGGAGCGCATGTGACGAGGAATCTTACCCCCACTCATGTCATTCCGAACCCGAAGGGTGAGGAATCTTATAATTAGCGAGATTGGCGAGATTAGTAAAAAAAATAAGATTCCTCGCTTTGCTCGGAATGACAGGGAGTAAGATCCTTAAGTTTATAACCTCGACACCGTCGACAAGCTCGACAAATTTCGACAGCCTTCGACAGATGTGAGAAATTGGCGAGATTAGCGAGAGTTGGCGAGGTTAGTAAAAAAACAAGATTCCTCACGTTCGTTCGGAATGACAAAAAACAGCAAGGTTAGCAAGGCCTGTCCTGAGGAGTGAAACGACGAAGGATCTTGTATTAGCGAGATTAGCGAGGTTTCTCCCCATTTATGTCATTCTGAGCCCATAGGGTGAAGAATCTTATTTTGGCGAGTGTTGGCGAGGTTAGTGAGGTAAGATTTGGGAAAGCATGCTCCTAAGTTTTTAACAATTTTGTCAATTTTTAGTAGTATAATTAAGTTGCCAGATTTAAACAGGGAGGGGTTAAGTATGAAAAAGTTGTTAGTTGTGTTTGCGGTATTGTTTGTTTCTATTGCGATTTTTGCAGCTGACTTTTATGTTGTAAAGGCTGGGGATACTTTAAGTAAGATAGCAAATGAAACGGGCCTTAGTGTTGAAGAACTTGTTAAATATAACAATATTGAAAATCCTGATTTGATTGTTGTTGGTCAAAAGCTCAGACTTAAACCAGCATACACTCAAAAAGATCTGAATGAGCAGCTTGTAATGGCTACTCTCTGGTATCAAACTTCTGGTGAAATGAGAGCGTTGGCGTATCAGGCCTTCAATTTTGCGAAGATGCTCTTTGATGCAGATCTTAAGAACTATCCAGATGAAACGAAAACGCGTGCTGTAATCGTTGATATTGATGAAACAGTATTAAACAATAGTCCATACGATGCTGGACACATAGGAACAGAATACGCATATCCTTATGGATGGACAGAATGGTGCGAAGCACGGGAAGCAAAACCATTACCAGGAGCAGTAGAATTTCTCAAATATGTTGCAGAAAAAGGTGGAGAGGTATTCTATATTTCTAACAGAAAAGAGAAGGTAAAACAAGCGACTATTGATAATTTGAAAAAGTTTGGATTCCCATTTGCCGATGAAAAACATGTTTTGTTAAGAACTACAACTTCTGATAAAGAGCCAAGAAGACAACTTGTTGCAAAAGATTATAAAATTGTTCTTTTGATGGGAGACAATTTAAATGACTTTACATCAGTTTTTAGACACAAAGGAGTAGACGAAAGAAATGCGCTTGTTGAGCAAATGAAAGAAAAATGGGGAACAAAGTTCATTGTGCTGCCAAATCCAATTTATGGCGATTGGGAAGGAGCAGTTTACAATGGAAATTGGGGCTTAAGTCCTGAAGAAAAGAATAAGGTTAGGAAAGAGCATCTGATAAGATGGGAAAAAGAAGAATAAAATGATAAATACTATAATTAGTGATATACCAGATAAAGAGAGGGATAAAATCCCTCTCTTTTTTTGTCATTTTGAGGAGTGAAACAACGAAGAATCTTGTATTAGCGAGGTTGGCGAGGTTTCTCCCCATTTATGTCATTCTGAGCCCATAGGGTGAGGAATCTTATTTTGGCGAGTGTTGGCGAGATTAGCGAGGTTGGTAAAATAAGATCCTTCGTCGCTGGCGCTCCTCAGGATGACAGAGAAGAAAGATCCCTTGTCACTGTGTTCCTCGGGATGACAGGAAAGGGGGGGATGACAAAATAAGGAGAATCTTCCCAACTTTTATGTCTTACAAATCTATTTCAAATAGTACACCTTTTTCGGCAAATCCTAAACTTTTATAAAAATTTTTGGCATTGATGTTTGACTTTTCTGTGCTTACTTCTATTTCGCAGCATCCTATTTTTTTACATTCTTTAATAACTGCCTCTATTAATTTTTTACCTATTCCTCTATTTCTATAAGGTTTTGAGATTATTATTTCATCAATTAAAGCAGATAGCGCGTGGGGGTTGATTTATATACCTTCTACTACATTTTTTATCCACTTTTTACTTTTATATCTCCAGAGTAATATTGCTGCTTTTGTTAATTCGTCTGACATTGTAAATAAATACACCAGCGGGAAATTCAATTTTAATACCAGACCTGAAAGAACGGCAAGTGGAACTCCTAAAAGCCACAAAGTGGAAGCTTCAAGAGCGAATGAGAATCTTGTATCACCACCAGCTCTGAGGAATCCTACGATATTTACACCGTTAAAAACTTTAATGGGAATGAATCCCATTGATATTGTCATAGTAATTCTAACCAGGTTTTTGATATCGTTTGATACGTCGAAAAGGTTAACAGCATATAAGGTAACGATAACTGTAATTGTTCCGGCAATTACCGCTACAAGTTCTGCAAGTTTCAAAATTTTTTTGGATATTTCATATGCTTTTTCGTATTGAGATGCCCCGAGAATGTTACCGACTATGACTGATGCGGCGGAAGCTACTGAAAAGGTGAATGAAAATGCAAAACCTTCGATTGTTCCCATGATATTTCTTGCAGCTATAACCTGAGTGCTCATGTGCGCGTACACAACAGAGTACATTGTCATTCCAAAAGACCATGCAAATTCGTTCCCAACTGTAGGAAGTGTGTAATGAAAATATCGTTTTATGAAATTTTTGTTTATTTTCCTTACGTGCGATATGTTGAATCGTCCTGGTAATCTTCTTATTTCAATAATTATCAGGAGTGAAGTAAGGCCTATAATTCTTGCTATAAGTGTTCCCCACGCAGCTCCAATCACTTCTAATCTTGGAAATCCGAGTTTTCCAAATATGAGTACGTAATTGAAAAAGACGTTTGCAGATAGCTCAACAATAGACGTGTACATAGGAATAATCGCCTTTTCCACACTTCGAAGAGCAAAAGAGAAAACCATGGTTATTGCAAACACAGGATAGGAAAACGCTACTATTTTTAAATAACTGATGCCAGATGATATAACTTCTGGATCAGGTGAATAAAACCTCATTACAAATTGTGGAGCAAAAAAACTCAATCCAAAGAATACGAAAGAAAATCCAAGAGCAGAAATAACGGTAAGTGCAGATGCTCTTGCTAAACCATCTTCATCTTTCTTTCCCCAGAATTGGGCAAAAAATATTGCACCTCCAGATACAAGTCCGAACAAAACAAGATTATACAAAAAGAAAAACTGGTTTGAAAGTCCAACAGCGGCAATAGGAATTTCTCCTAATTTTCCTATCATGACCGTGTCAACAAAGTTTACACTTGTAAAAAGAAATTGCTGAAAAGCTATGGGTAATGCTATTTTAAAGATTTTTCGATATATTCCCACAATAATTACCTCCATAACTTCAAACAGTTCGCATTTGAAACTAATTTTATCATAAAAAATAGGATACCACAAAGATTAGCGAGAGTTAGTAAAAAAGATCCCTCGTCACTTTGTTCCTCGGGATGACAGGAGAGAAATATTCCTCGGGATGACATTCTTTTTTGTCATTCTGAGCCCGTAGGGCGAAGAATCTTATAATTAACAAGATTGGCGAGGTTAGCGAGAGTTGGTAAAAAAACAAGATTCCTCACGTTCGTTCGGAATGACAATAAGGAATAAGATCCTTCGTCGCTGGCGCTCCTCAGGATGACATCCTCCTCACATTCGCTCGGAATGACAAAAAATGAAGAATAAAGAATAAGATCCCTCGCATACGCTCGGGATGACACTCTCTTTTTATGTCATTCCGAATCCGAAGGGTGAGGAATCTTACCCCCACTCATGTCATTCCGAACCCGAAGGGTGAGGAATCTTGTATTTAGCGAGTTTACAAAAAGCTTTTTTCTGTTTTGTTTGAGGTTTTATTTTGTGGTATAATATTACTAACTTACGAGTTACTTACTTATAAGTTAGCTATTAATGAGTATATATGAGGTGATAATATGTTTGTAGGTAGGGAAAATGAACTGGAAAGTTTGAATAAGTTGTATAAAGATAATGAATTTCAATTTGTTGTTGTGTACGGTCGAAGACGAGTTGGAAAAACTACTTTGCTTTTAGAATTTTGCAAAGAAAAACCCTGTATTTTTTTTGTAGCTGATGAATCTGTAGACAGTATAGCTTTGGAGAAATTTTCAAAAGAAGTTTTTTCGTATTTTCATTTAAATGGCTTGAGAGGTTTTCAATCATGGGAAGAGGCGTTTTATTTTTTGGGTGAAAGGTCAAAAAAAGAAAGATTGGTAGTAGTAATTGATGAATTTCAATATCTTGTAAATTCCAATAAAAGTATACCATCTATTTTGCAAAAATTGATAGATCACCATTTGAAAAATACTAAGTTGTTTTTGATTGTTTGTGGTTCATATGTAAGTTTTATGGAAAAAGAGGTATTGGGTCATGAAAGTCCATTGTATGGGAGAAGAACAGCACAGTTTGAAATTGCTCCATTTGATTTTTTTGATAGTCGAAGCTTTTTCCCAGAATATAATTTGGAAGAACAAGTTATTACTTATGGAATTTTAGGAGGAACACCTCAATATCTGGTAAGTTTTAACGGAAAATTAGATGTATTTGAAAACGTAAAACAGAGAATTTTAAGTAAATCGTCTTATTTATATGAAGAACCGAGATTTTTGTTGCGTGAAGAATTAAGAGAACCAATGGTATACAATTCTATTTTAGAGGCAATTGCGACGGGAAGAACGAAATTGAACGAAATTGCTACCAAAATAAGGGTTGATAATGCCAAAGTTTCGAAATATATAACAGTGCTGATTAATTTAAAAATAGTTGAAAAAGTTAAACCAGAACCAATAGGGAAAACTGGAAGAAGCAGTGTTTTCAAAATCAAAGATAATTTCTTTAGATTTTGGTATAGATTTATCTTTAAAAACAGAGAATTAATTGAACAAAGATTAATAGATAATGTGTTGGAAAAAAAGATTAAACCATTTATAAATGATTATTTAGGACTTGTGTTTGAGAATATAGCATTTGAATATTTAAAAAGAATAAATGGAAAGGAGAAATTGCCATTTGTTTTTGAAAAAATAGGAAAATGGTGGGGGAATAATCCTATAAAGAAACAGGAAGAAGAGATAGATATAGTTGCTTATGATAAGGAAAGTATTATTTTTGGAGAATGTAAGTGGAAAGATGGGATTGTTGATATGTCTGTTATAGAGAAATTAATTGCTAAAAGTGCTTTGTTTGATTTTAAAAACAAGTTTTATGTATATTTTTCAAAAAATGGTTTTACAGATGAGGTTGTTAATTTTGCAAAAGCCAGTAAGAATATATTACTATTTAGTTTAAACGACTTAATTGATTTTTCTTGAAAATAGAGAAATTAATTGGCGAGAGTTAGCTCTCCACCCATGTCATTCCGAGGAGCGTTAGTGATGAGGAATCTTACCTCCACTCATGTCATTCTGAATCCGAAGGGTGAGGAATCTTGGATTTAGCGATGTTGGCAAGGATTGGCGAGGTTAGAAAAAAGCCGGTGATTTACACCGGCTTTTGATTTTTATACGATATAAGCTTATGATTCGTAAACTAATTCGCCTTCAATGTAGACTTTTTCTGCTTTTGCTTTAAAGTCAAATGGATGGGTGTTCCATATGACTATGTCTGCGTCTTTTCCTTCTTCCAGTGAGCCTACTTTATCGTCTATTTTGAGTATTTTAGCTGCGTTTATGGTAATCATTTTCAAAAGGTCTTCTTCATTTGCACCATATCTTAAAGCGGTAGCTGCTTGAATATTGGTATGTTCAAGGTGAATTACGGGGTGATCACACATGAGTGATGCAAGTATACCTTTCTCGTTTATAATCTTTATGGCTTCAAAAGTTAGATCAACAAGTTCCAGCTTGGTTCTAAACCCAAACAATGGGCCAAGAACAACAGGAATATTCTTTTGTTTAATAAAATCAGCTATTTTGTAGGCTTCTGTTGCGTGTTCTATAACAAGTTCAAAACCAAATTCTTCTGCTATTCTTATAGCCGTTACTATATCGTCTGCTCTGTGAGCGTGACAGCGAGCTGGGATTTCTTTCTTTAAAACTTTAACACCTATTTCTAATGAAAAATCTATAGGTGTTTTGTCAGGATCTGCCTCACGTCTTCTCATATAATCTTTAACCTTTGAGAAATACTCTCTTATTACCGCGGCTACACCTAATCTCGTGGAAGGGAGTTTACCTTTTTGTCCATAAACGCGTTTGGGATTTTCTCCAAAAGCCATTTTCAAACCCGCGGGTTCTTTTAGTATCATTTCATCTACAATATTTGATTTGAATTTTAAGATGGCTCCCTGCCCACCTATAGGATTAGCGCTTCCTGGAACTACCATAACAGTTGTAACACCACCAGAAAGAGCTCTTTTAATAGCTGAATCTCCTGGATAGAAAGCGTCGATAGCTCTCACATGAGCTGTTACAGGATCAGTGTATTCATTTCCATCCTGGTAATAAAATTCTCCAACACCTTCTTCAAAAAGGCCTATATGAGAGTGTGCATCCACAAAGCCTGGAAAAATAAATTTTCCTTTTACGTCCACTACTTCAGCGTTTGAATCGTCAATATTTTCACCTATTTTTTTTATTTTTCCGTTTTCAATAAGAATATCACCAATAAACGCTTTTTTTGTTATTGGAAATATATGTCCACCTTTTAAAAGTACCATTTTCTCACCCTCCCAACACTTTGTGATAATTTTATTATAACATATAATTCGTTAAACTAACCAATATTAGTAATGGTGGCAAGATTGGCGAGAGTTGGCGAGGTTAGCGAGGGTTAGTAAAATAAGATCCTTCGTCGCTGGCGCTCCTCAGGATGACAGCTTTCTCGCGTGTGTTTGGAATAGGAATAAGATCCCTCGTCACTTCGTTCCTCGGGATGACAAGAGAGGAATATTCCTCGGGATGACAGGAAAAGGGGTGTCATTCCGAGGAGCGAGAAGGCGAGGAGTCTTACCCCACTCATGTCATTCCGAACCCGAAGGGTGAGGAATCTTGAATTTAGCGAGTTTGGCAAGATTAGCGAGGATTAGTAAAAAAACAAGATTCCTCGCTTCGCTCGGAATGACAAAAGGGAAAGATTCCTCGTCACTTTCGACAGGAAAAGGGTTGCCATTCTGAACCTGAAGGGTGAGGAATTTTGAATTTAATGAGGATTAGCAAAATTAGTGAGAGTTAATAGAAGTTTCGATATGATGATTTTTTATTGTTTTTCAATAAAAAATTGTTACGTGTTAAAATAAAATGGAAGCTTTTAGATAATTTTACATACTTTAGGGGGATAACAAAATGATTACCATATTGGTTATAGGTTACATGCATCCAAAAGGTGATAAAAGGGTTTTTCGAACTGTTAAGGCGTTATCTAAAAAAGCAAAGGTGATCTATCAATATTGGACGGATAATTTCTTTGAGAAGAGCAAAAGCGAAGGAAATATTCAATATGTACCTGTTTATTCCGAAGAAGATGTAAAAGCTAATCCTTTAAAAAAGTTGGTTAACAGAAGGACATTGGATAAGCAAATACTCAGAATGATAAGTTTCTATGAATATGATATTCTGTATATGCATCATTTTCTTGCAAGTATGCCTGTTGAGCCTTTTAAAATAGCAAAAAAACGGGGTAAGAAGGTTATATATGACATTCATGAATACCATCCGCAAAATTTTTTGGCAGAGCTTAGGGGTTTTGTGAAGATAGTGAAAGAGAGTATCCTGTGGAGAATTTTCAAAAAGCAATTATTTTACTCTGACGGTCATGTTTTTGTTTCAAAAGAGGCAATGGAAGATATTTATAATACACTTTCTTTGAAAAAGAATTATTTGATAGTTCCAAATTATGCAGATATAAAGGTTAAATCCGAATATAAAAGAAAGGAAATATGTTTTGTTGGTAAAGTGAAAAGAGATATTACGCAGGAAAAGGAAATTATTAAAAAACTTATCAATCATGGCTTTAGTTTTAAAATCATAGGAATGGATGATATAAGTTTCTCAGATGTTCCCCATAAATACACAAGTTTCTTGCCTTATGAAGAAATGATGGACGAGCTTTCAAAGTGTATGTTTTCTCTTATTTCTTATAAAACTATAGAAAATGAGCGTTATAAAAACGATTTGTTTGCTCTACCGCATAAATATTTTGATTCTATAGCTGCTGGAACTCCTGTTATTGTTAAAAAAAGTTTTGTTTCTATGGTAAAAGATGTTGAAGAAAAAGGATTGGGAATAGTAATTGATCCTGGGGATGTTGATGGTAGTGTTCAAAAAATATTGGATGGGTATGAAAATTATCAAAAACTCATTGAAAATATTAATAGATACAAAAGTTACTTTGTATGGGATGAAAAAAAGGAAAGTCGCTTTGTGGAGTTTGTCATTGATTTATAGTATTTCTAATGAAATTAGATAATTCATTATACAATCTATCCCAATTTCTTTTCTTTTGAATGAATTCTTTGTTTCTTTTTCCAATTTCGTTTAGATTTGTTTTTAGTAGCTTGCTAAGAGCCTTTTCAAAGCTTTTTTGATTACCATTTTTAAAAAATATGGCTCCGTTTGTTTTTTTAAATAATAGTCCTTCAATGTCAACACTCAAAATAGGTTTTCCTGATGCCATATAATCCAGTAATTTAAAAGAACTTATAGCTGGAGAATTCATTTGATTTTCAGATAATGTAAAAAGTAAGACATCTACATTTTGCATAAGGTGTGGGACACACTTTTTTGGGATAGGTTCAAAGAAAAATATATTTCTCGAATTTTTTGCCAAGGATTTTAGAGAATTTATGTAATCTTCTTGCCCAGGGCCAACAAAAATAAAAGAGAAATTTTTAGAAAGTTCCGGTGCTACATTAATTATCAATTCAATTGTTTCTTTGACACCGTTGTGTTCAACCATAGAACCAATAAAGGCTATCTTTATTGTGTTTTTTGGGATGTTTTGTATAATTTTGTCGACTGATTGACATTTTATAATTTTTTCAAAAAATTTTGTATCAATGCCATTTGGAATGTATATGTAATTTTTTACTTTAGTATTTAACCTTTTAAAATGGAAAGATAAGTCAGGAATTAATGAAATTATCCCTGCTGCTTCTGGATAATATTTTTTGCACATGTAATCAAAAACTTTTGCAATAGGGTGAGAGTAAGACAAACTTCCAAGTGAAACAAGATCATCTGGCCAGACATCTCTTATTTCAATGTAAAAGGGTGTTTTTAATTTTTTGCTGTAGTAATAAGCAAGACTCCAGGTAAATGGATGAGGAGAAGAGGCGATTATAACGTCGTACTTTTCATTGGTTATAATTTTTTTTCCGTTTTTGTAGTAATCGTACGAAGATAAAAATCTTTTCAGAGAATTTTTTGTATATTTTCTTGTTTTTATCACCTTGAATTTAACGCTTTCTTCTTCAAATAACATTCCTTTTATGTTATGCCAATAATCACCAACAAGATGGGAATAATCTCCTATGTAAATGTGTATTTGGTTTCCATCTTTTGCAAATCTTTTTGCAAGTTCAAAATGTCTTATTTCTCCGCTGCTTTGATCTGGTGTGCTGGCGTAATGATTTAAGATAGCTATGTTCATCTTTTGACCTCCAGATGTTCTGAAAATATGGTGTATTTTTATAGTATTATTATAACAGGGATATTGAAAATAGTAAGGAGCTGGGAAAAATGCTTTTTGAAAATGTTCTTATTGTTGATCCAGTAGATGGCGAATTTACGGGAAGTGTTGAATGCGAAAATGGATTGATTACAAATGTGAAAAAAAGGAGTTGTACGTGGAAATATATACTGATGCCTGGTTTTGCAGATACGCATACACATGGTCTTAAGGGAATAGATGCTATGTCAGCTTTACCAGCAGATTTTGAAAGGTGGGCAGATTTTGCTTTAGAAGATGGTGTAACGTATCTTTTTCCAACGACTGTTTCTTCAGACTTTAAAATGCTTGAGAAAGTTATAAAAAATTTTTCAAAAGCAAATTGTCCGTCACTTGCAGGTTTACATCTTGAAGGTCCTTTTATTAATAAAGAGAAAGCCGGCGCGCAAAATCCTGAATATATTTGTGGATTTAACCATAATTTGCCGGATTTAGTCAAAGATTATGTGAAAATCATAACCGCAGCGCCTGAGATTTCAGGATTTAGAGAGTTGGTCAAATTTGCAAAGAAATACAATATAAAAATTTCCATAGGGCATTCGAATGCTACATTTTCCGAAATGAAGTTAGCGTTTGAAATGGGAATTGATAGAATAACCCATTTTCCCAATGCTTTAAGGGGTATACATCATAGAGAGTTAGGAGGAACTGGTGCTGGCCTGTTTTTTGATTTCAAAGTTGAAATGATATGTGATGGAATCCACACATCCCCGGATTTTGTGAAGTTTGTTTATAAAATCAAAGGAGCTGAAAATATAATTCTTGTAACAGATAGTATTGTGGCAACAGGATTAAACAATGGTAAATATAATTTAGGTGGACTTGAAGTAACTGTAAAAGATGGAATGGCAAAGCTTAAAACAGGGACACTTGCTGGAAGTGTTTTGCGATTTTTAGACGGTGTGAGAAATTTTTATAAATATACAAAATGCAGTCTCAAAGAGCTTTCAAAAGTTAGCTCTTACAACGCATTAGTAAATCTTGGAATAAAAAATGCCGGAAGGATAAAAGAAGGTTTTTTAGCAAGGTTTGTACTTCTCAATGAAAATCTGGAAATAGTTGACACTGTGTTATAAAATCACTCAATAAAAAATCCAACAAAATTAAGATAACCCGGCCCATGTACAACATAGGAGCCGGGTTAAATAATTATCTAAACAAATGCCCCCAGAAATTGGCTTTTATAAAGATCAGCATAAAAACCGTTTTTCTCCATTAACTCTTTATGGGTTCCTTTTTCAATAATTTGACCTTCATTCATTACCAAAATCAAATCAGCATCAACAATAGTAGATAATCTGTGAGCTATAACGAAATTCGTTCTGCTGTGCATTAACTTTTTCATAGCTTTTTGAATAAGTTTTTCCGTTAAGGTATCAACATTACTTGTTGCTTCATCTAAAATTAATATGTCTGGATCTGCAACAAAAGCTCTTGCAATGGTAATTAACTGCTTTTCACCTTGAGAAATATTTGAAGCCTCTTCATTAATTACCGCATCGTAACCTCCAGGTAGTGCCATAATAAAGTGATGTGCGTGCGCTTTTTTGGCCGCTTCAATGATTTCTTCGTCAGTTGCGCCTTCTTTGCCGTATGCTATATTTTCTTTAACTGTTCCATTGAACAGCCATGTATCTTGTAGGACCATTCCAAAAGTTTTACGTAAGTTATCTCTTTTAATTTTTCTAATATCAATTCCATCAATAGTAATTCTTCCACCTTGAATTTCATAAAAACGCATCAACAGATTCACAAGGGTTGTTTTACCTGCGCCTGTTGGACCAACTATCGCGATTGTTTGTCCGCTTTTTACATCTATATTCAAATCTTCCATCAATTTTTTATCAGGGCTGTAACTAAAGTAAACGTGTTCAAAACTTACATCTCCTCTTACTTCTTTTAATTCTACAGCGTCCCTGGAATCAGGGATTTCTTCCTCTTCATCCAGAATTTCAAAAACCCTTTCCGCCGCAGCAACAGTAGACTGAATCATATTTAAAATACTTCCGATTTGAGCGATTGGTTGAGAAAACTGATTTGAATATTGTATAAATGCCTGAACATCTCCAAGTGCAATGGTTCTCCTGGTTACCATAATTCCGCCAACAACAGCAACTATTACATAACCTAAATTACTTACAAATCTCATCAAAGGCATGGTGATTCCTGAGACAAACTGGGCTCTCCACGCCGCGTTATATAACTCTTCATTATACTTCTCAAATGCTTTTATGCTTTCTTCTTCTTTATTATATGCTTTAACAACTACAAGCCCTCCAAACATTTCTTCCACATGCCCGTTTACATCACCTATTGATTTTTGTTGCATTTTAAAATACTTCTGGGATTTTTTTATTATGAATCCAATGATTCCAGCACTCAAGGGTAAGATCACCAGTGTTACTAACGTTAGAAGAGGACTTATAGTAAGCATCATTATCGTAACTCCGACAATACTAACTATTGAAGTAACAAACTGAGTTAAACTCTGGTTTAAAGTATTACTGATTAAATCAACATCATTTGTAACTCTACTTAAAATTTCACCATGTGTTTTAGAGTCATAGAATTTTAAAGGTAATTTATTTAACTTTTCCATTATATCCGTTCTTAATTTTTTTACAACTTTCTGAGAAATACCCGCCATTATATATCGCTGTATGTACATGAACAAAGAATACAGCCCGTACAAGATACTAACTTTAATCAGGATACTTAATACACCATCTAAGTCTATTTTGGCCTTAGGAAATATTTTTTTTGCAAGAAATCCTTGAAAAATCTTGGTTATAGCCTGTCCTAAAATCTTTGGTGCTTTGATATTTAAAATAGTTCCAGTGATTGCAAGTGCAAAAACAATAAGTAAAGGAATAATATATGGTTTTAAATATTTCATTAGTCTTATAAAGGATTTTCTGAAATTTTTAGGTTTTTCCACGACACCACCAAGGGGTCCACGAGGTCCATGCAGTCTTTTTGTTGATTTATTTCCATTCACGCTATCTCCTCCTTCGATAGCTGTGAAAAAACAATTTCTCTATACACTTCTGAGGTTTTCATTAACTGTTTATGAGTTCCCAATCCAACAATTTGACCCTTATCTAAAACTATTATTTTGTCAGAATTCATAATTGTTGCCGCTCGCAACGAAATAACAAAAACTGTTGAATTTTTTAATTTCTCTCTCAACGCCATTCTAACTTTGGAATCTGTTTTGAAATCGAGGGCAGAAAAGCTATCGTCGAAGATATAAATATTTTTCCTTCCAATAATTCCTCTTGCTATTGCAAGTCTTTGCTTCTGTCCTCCGGATAAATTGGTTCCTCCTTGAGAAACATGAGTCTTTATTCCCTCTGGTAACTTCGAAACAAACTCCCAGGCTTGAGCTATTTTCAAAGCTTCTACAATCTCCTCTTCCGTGGCATCTTTTTTTCCAATTCTTACATTTTCTTCAATTGTTCCAGAAAAAATCACAGGCCTTGAAGGGACTAACGAAATCATTTCTCGAAGTTCTTTTTGAGATAATTTTCTTATATCAACTCCATCAATCAATATTTCCCCATCAGTAACGTCGTAAAACCTTAACAGTAAATTAGCAAGTGTACTTTTTCCCGAACCAGAACTTCCAATTATCCCTATAAATTCTCCAGGCTTTGATTCAAAAGAAATATCTTTTAAAGCTGGTTCTTTTGCTTGTTCATAATAAAAAGTAACGTTTTTAAATTCTATTTTTCCATTTCCTAACGGCTTCATTGGCTTTTCGGGGTCTTTAATACTTGTTTTAGAGTTGATTACCTCATAAACCCTTTCAGCTGATGCTGATGCTCTGGGTAAGAATATAAAGATCATAGAAATCATGATAAACGAAAACATTATTTGAAGAACATATTGCATAACAGCCATTATATCTCCCACTTGTAAAGCACTTTTATCTACCTCGACTGCCCCGTACCATATCAAAAAGATTATTGTAAAATTCATAATTAACATAATTAGTGGGAAAACAAGAGCAAAAATCCTATTAACTTTCAATGCTGTTTGAGTTAAATCTTCATTTGCATTCTCAAACCGTTTTTTCTCGTATTTCGTTTTGGCAAATGCTCTAATAACTCTCACACCTGTAAGATTCTCTCTTAAAATTCTGTTTAAAGTGTCCAGCTTTTTCTGCATGGATCTAAATAGCGGCATAGTATATTTCGCAATTAAATACACTGCCAAGCTCATTACCGGTATAGCCACAAGCAAAACCGTTGAAAGTTTGGGACTTTTAGAAACTGCCATTATTGTACCGCCAATGGATATTACAGGCGCCAAAGACACTAATCTTAAAATCATAAATATCACTGTTTGAATCTGTGTTATATCGTTTGTGTTTCTGGTAATAAGGGTTGATGTCCCGAATTTATCTATCTCATGAAGTGAGAAATTCATTACTCTCGTAAAAACCATGCTTCTTAAATCTTTGCCAAGTAACATAGCGACTTTTGCAGCAAAATAAGTTGAAATAATAGCGGCAGCGACATTTAATAATGTGACGAGTAGCATTTTCAGTCCAACATTTACTATATAATCAACATTGCCACGAACAACTCCCGAATTCACTATATCAGACATTAAATCTGGAAGATATAGATTAGTAAGTCCTTGAAACACGACAAATGTGATGGCAATAATTATCAAAAAAGTATACTTTTTTAAATACTTAAAAATTTTCATCATTTTTTATCGCCTCCAGGTTAATGATCATCTTTTTCAACAGTGCTTCAAAGTTTTCTATCTCCTCTTTCGAAAAATTCTTTAAACTTACTTCCTCAAAGTCCTTCATTTTTTCATAAATCTTTGTAATTAGCTCTTTTGATTTTTCAGTCAAAAACACTTGAAATTCTCTCCTGTCCTTTTCGGACCTTTTTCTCTGAATTAATCCATGTTTTTCCATTCTTCGTATCATAATAGCAACTGTTGAAGGGTTAACATGTATTTTTTCAGATATTTCAGTCTGGGAAATTCCAGGGTTTTTATTAACAATAAACAATAAAGGAATCTGTCCAGGATGAACGCCGTAATTTTTCATCTCATTTCGCAGAATCTGAAATTTAATTTTCTCAAGTTCTGTGAGCAAAACAAATATTTGAGAAAAATTCATATTATCTATCGAACCTCCCTTTAAAATAGTTTGACGTAAAACAATTTTACATCAAATTATTTTTTTGTCAATAAAAATTGCCCCGGATATGGGGCAAAGTTTAAAACCTTATTTTACCTTAATTGCAGTATAATTTGTTGTCGAATTTTGAGAGATTATCTTAGCTATACCTAAAACTAAAAACTCAATCCCAGCGCTGCGAAGTATAAATCACCCATTTTCATACCTATGGTGTTGTCTGGTAATTTTTTGAGTCTTCCTACTACACCAGCTTCTGCGTTTAATATTCCAAGTTTTAACCCGATTCCTATTTTCAGGTCTATACGATCAAATTGCTGAGTTCTTATCCATTCAACGATAGGAGCATCAGTTGCTATTCTCATGTAAAGATTTTCTGAAAACTTTGGTTTTAAGGCTATTCCTGCTCCAAGGAATCTTTTTAAATATTCCATATCGATGTTCTGTACTATGAATACAGAACCATCCTCGTTAATACTGCCTACAGGGAGCATGAAATATATCATTCCAAAATCAACACGTCCAAAAATCTCAGCTACTGGCATAGGGTATTCGTAAAATGGGAGATCAGGCATTGTTAGAACCTCTGTGCCTATAAAAAAAGGGAACACAGAGATAGACGCCAATAATAAAATAACTATACCTACAAATCTTTTCATACTCTCACCTCCTGAGTATTAGTATATCAAATTTATATTTAAAAAGCAAAATTGACGAGAGTTGGCAAGATTGGCGAGGTTGGTAAAAAAAGATTCCTCGCTTTGCTCGGAATGACAATAAAGAAAAAATCCTTCGTCACTTCGTTCCTTGGGATGACAGAAAAAGTAGCGAGAGTTGGCGAGATTAGCAAGATTAGCGAAGGTTGGTGAGGTTGACCTTCCACCCATGTCATTCCGAACCCGAAGGGTGAGGAATCTTGTATTTAACGAGATTGGTTGGGCAAGCGAGAGCTGGTTAGATTGGTGCTTTTGCATCTAAAAATAGGAAAGCTTTTTTCGTGGACCGATTAGATGTTAATAAAGGCTCTTTACAAAGTCTCTAAAAAATTTTTTAATCTTATCCCAATTTGTTTCGATTATTTGAAAGTCTTTATTTTTCTCGGCATCCTCAAAATATGTTAAAGACTTAACAAAAATAGAAGTATTGTATTCTTTATATTTTGTTTTGAGCATATTTATTAAATCTTTTAGTTCCCAGTTATGAATTTGAATCAAGATCCATAAATCAAAAAAGTCTTTCTTTAAACCTTTACTGCTTATAGCACTGGCTTTCATGCAAGCTATATCTTTATCACTGGCTATAAAAACTCCATCAATCTTTCCTGGCTTTTCTAAAAGAGAATAAGGATAATGAAATAAAGAAACTTTTACACCATTCAAAGTAAACAGCAAAGTTCCGTTATCTTTATAAATAATTTTGAAGTTTTCAAGATGATATTTTTGTAAGCTTTTTTCATAAATATCCAATTTGAAACTTTTTTCAGGAAAGAGAAAAAAATCAAAATCTTCGGAAGGTCTGTGATCATATTTTATGAGCAACGATGTACCACCGGCAAGATAAAAGTCAGATAAAATGTCTAAGGATAGAAGTATTTCTAAAGTTTTCCTTTGCTTTTCTTTTAAATTCTTCATCAGTAACCTCCAGAATCAACTGCCAGAATGTCTTGTTCTCTTTATAAAATCTATGATTATTTCTCAGGAATATTTCTTTTAATTTTTTTTTACCTATATCTCTTAAAAGTATTCTGATTTCATCTATATCACCTAATAGCATTTTTCTGATTATAGTTTCTTCTCCACTACATCCATCCCATTTGTAATTCATATTCATCACCTCACAATGATTATATCATAATTCAGCGAGAGTTGGCATATTAGCGAGGTTAGCGAGGTTGGTAAAAAACAAGATTCCTCGCTTCGCTCGGAATGACAATAAGGAAAAGATCCTTCGTCACTTCGTTCCTCAGGATGACCTCTTTTTTTTGTCATTCCGAACCCGAAGGGTGAGGAATCTTAATTGGCGAGTGTTGGCAAGACCTGTCCTGAGCACAAAGTGCGAAGGATCTTGAGAGATTAGCGAGATTGGCGAGGTTGGTAAAACAAGATTCCTCGCTTCGCTCGGAATGACAGTAAGGAAAAAAACTTCGTCACTTCGTTCCTCAGGATGACATCTCCCTCACATTCGTTCGGGATGACAATAAGGAAAAGATCCCTCGTCATTACATTCCTCGGGATG
The DNA here is from genome assembly GCF_017358165.1 of Thermosipho ferrireducens. Classification (NCBI taxonomy): domain Bacteria; kingdom Thermotogati; phylum Thermotogota; class Thermotogae; order Thermotogales; family Fervidobacteriaceae; genus Thermosipho; species Thermosipho ferrireducens. The sequence goes on from NZ_CP071446.1 coordinate 638,974, forward strand.
ACAGGGAAAGATGTTGTCATTCCGATTTCTTGATAGAGATCCAGGGCTTTATTAATATTGACAACCCGAAAATTTCGCGTTAAAATAATTGTGAAAAAAATAACGTTAATTATTTCACGATAGGTGAGAGTGTGGTTATCAGGATATGTATGGGAAGTTCGTGTCATTTAAAAGGTTCTTACCAGGTAGTAGAAAAAGTTAAAGAGTTGGGTATTAAAGATTTAAAGCTTTTAGGCTCGCTTTGTTTTGGGAAGTGCGAAAGAGGAATAAACATAGAAATTGATGGGAAGCTGTTTTCAAATGTAACCCCTGAGAATGTTAAGAACATTGTGAAAAAATTCATAAAAGAAGGGGAGTAGGATGGAAAAATATATTTTCTCAAACGAAGCGAATTGTAAATATTGTTATAAATGTCTTAGAAATTGTCCAGTCAAATCAATTTCGTTTTCTGATAACACATCAACGGTTATTGATGATGAATGTATATTATGTGGAAAATGTATTGAGATTTGTCCTCAGAATGCAAAAAGCTATGTGAGGGATGTTTCTGAACTTTCAAAGTTTTTTGGAGGCAAGTTTGTGGTTTCAATTGCTCCATCTTTTTTCTCTCATTTTGATGAACCTTTCAAAGTTATAGGATTTTTAAAAAAGAGCGGTGCTATTGTAAGCGAAACATCTCTTGGCGCTGAATATGTGTCTGATGAATATGCAAAAATGCCTCATCCTGTTATTACAACATCATGCCCTGTTGTAGTTGAACTTTTTGAAAAATATTATCCAGAAAAAAGGCAGTTTTTAGCGCCGGTGGTTTCTCCCGCGGTTGCTCATTCAATACTTTTTGAGAAATTATTTGGAGATATTCCAAAAGTATTTATAGGTCCCTGTATAGCAAAAAAAAGGGAATTGGAAAAACACTTTGATCTTGTTTTGACATTTGAAGAGCTTGAAGAATTTTTAGAGGAAGAAGTGTTAGATTGTGAAGGGTTTCCCGATGAACCTTATCCACATTATGCGAGGTATTATCCTGTTTCTGGTGGAATAATTAAAACTGTTTCAGAAAACTTTGAAAGCTATATATCAATAGAGGGAATTGATAATATAAAAAAATTTCTTGATAAGTTCCAGGGTTTTGATAGCAAGTATTTTGTAGAAATGTCCGCGTGTGTGGGAGGGTGTATTGAAGGACCAGCTACAAGAAAAGATATTAGCATACTCGAAAAGAAAGTAAAGTTGATAAATAGCATTAAAAAACTTCCAAAAAGTGTCAAGGAACTTGAATTAGAGATAGATTTGCATAGGGAATTTGAAAATAAACAGATTAAGCAAAATTATTCGGATGAAGAAATAGAAAAAGTCCTTTTTTCCATGGGAAAGACTGATAGATCAAAGGAATTAAATTGTAGCGCGTGTGGTTACGACACCTGCAGGGAAAAAGCTGTAGCTGTTTTAGCAGGGAAAGCTGAGAAGGAAATGTGCATAACTTATCTTATAGAAAAGGTATCAAGCGTGAGTAATATGGTTGTGGAGGAAACTCCGAATTTAATTGTTATTTCGCAAAATAATCAAATTACATACAAAAACAAAGTTGCAAGATTAAGGTTTATGAGTTTGTCGAATAAAAAAGTATGGGAGATTATTAAAGAGCTAAAAGATAACGAACTTAAAGGGATTGAAATACAGGGAAAGGTATATAAATTTATAACAAAAAGATTTCTTTTACCAGAAGATAGCGGTGAAGTGTTTATTTTGACTGATATAACTAAGCAACTGGAACAGGAGGAAAAGATAAGAAAGTTAAAAAGACAAACTATCGAGAAGATTGAAGAGGTTTTAAATAAACAGATGCTTCTTGCGCAGGAAATATCGGGGCTTTTGGGTGAATCTATTGCTGAAACAAAATCACATTTTATGGAATTTAAGAAATTTATGGAGGATTAGAAATGATTACTTGCGAGGTGCATTACGCTTCCAAAAGTAAAAAAGGCGAATGGGTATGTGGCGATTCGATTAAGATAAGAAAAAACGAAGAAAAGTGTGTTGTGAGTGTTTCAGATGGACTTGGAAGCGGGGTAAAGGCAAATATATTGTCTACACTAACATCAACGATGGCAAGTACTATGGTTTTTAACAATGTTCCAATAGAAGAAGTTTTTGAATCAATTTTGACAACACTGCCAACTTGTAAAGTTAGAAAAATTAGCTATTCTACTCTTGCAACCTGCCTTGTGGATTATAAAAGTAAAAGATGTACTATTTTTGAATATGAATTTCCTTTAATTTTTTATTTTAAAAATGAGAATTTGATTCCATTAAAGAAAATAGAAAGAAAAGTAAATAATAAAAAGCTTTATGTCAGTGAAATTGAAATTGATGTGGGAGATTCAATCTTTTTAATGACTGATGGCATTTCCCAGGCGGGTATGGGAACGGAGAACTTTCCTTTTGGATTTGGAGAAAAAAACATAAAGTTTGAACTTTCCAACCTTTTAAAAAACAAAATAGAGCATAAGAATATAGTAAATCATATGATCAATATTGCAAAAAAATTGGATAAAAACACCAAGGGTGATGACGCGTTAATTGCAGGATTAAAGATAAGGGAAAAAAGGATTCTGACGATAATGGTGGGACCACCTGAGGATGAAAAAAACGATGAATTGGTAGTTAATAAGCTTTTAAATTCGCGGGGGAAAAAGGTAATATGCGGTGGTACAACCGGAAAAATTGTTGAGAAAATAACAGGAAAGAAGATAGACATAGATATAAGGAATATTTCTAAAAATTCACCTCCTGTAGGTTATATGGATGGAGTTGAACTTGTTACAGAAGGAATTATTACGCTTACTCAGGTGTTCAGGTTTTATGAAAATCAAATACAAGAGCTGGGACTTGGTGCAAAGAAATTAATTAACCTGCTTGAATGGGCAGACATAATAAATTTTCTTGTTGGACGAGCAATTAATCCAGCTCATCAAAACCCTCTTTTTGCTCATGATATTTCGTTGAAATTCAGGCTTATTCATGATATTGCCAAAATACTTGAAAAAAAGGAAAAAATTATTAATATTGAGTATTTTTAGGAGGTGACTTTAGTGGAAAGAACGTTTGATAAAGTTGAAGAGATTTTGAAAAAGCATGATTATGAAAGGAAGAATCTCATTAAGATACTACTTGATGTTCAGAAAGAATACAGATATATTCCCAAGGAAGTAGTTAACTATATAGCGGTTTCACTTGATATACCTCCTGCGAAGATATTTGGAGTTGCAACCTTCTATGCTCAGTTTTCTTTGAAACCAAAAGGTGAATACACAGTACTCATATGTGACGGTACAGCTTGCCATATGGAAGGTTCTATGAGTCTTGTAAAGGCAATTGAAGAAGAATTGGAAATAAAACCTGGAGAGGTAACACAGGATTTGAAATTTAGTTTGGATAAAGTGGGTTGTCTGGGAGCGTGTGCCCTTGCACCAGCAATGGTTATAAACGGAGAGGTGTACGGGAAGTTAACCCCTGAGAAGACGAAAGAAATATTGAGAAATCTTAAAGAAGGAGATGAGAGATAATATGTTTAAAACAATAAGTGAAGCATTTGACTATATTGAAAAACAGCAAAAATTAAGAGAAGAAAGATTAAAGGAGCAAAAGATATATGTGTGTGTGGGAACAGGTTGTACAGCAAATGGTTCAAGAAAAGTATACAAAAAGTTTATAGAAATGATTAAGGAAAAAGGATTAAATGTAGAAGTTGAAACTGTTGATGACGATACAGACCATTCATTGGTTAAGAAAACTGGTTGCTGCGGACTTTGTTCGCTCGGACCACTTGTGAAAATAACACCAGAAGGTATTACGTATCACCATGTTACATTGGATGATGTAGAAGAAATTGTGGAAAAAACCATTAAGAAAGGGGAAGTAATAGAAAGACTTTTATTAACTGATCCTGTAACAGGAAAGAAAGTTATGAGGCTTGAAGATGCTACCTTTTTTAAAAATCAGACGTTCTATGTAATGGAAGGAATTGGAACAAGTGAATGTGAAAAAATAGAAGATTACATGGGACGGGGAGGATATAAGTCACTTTTAAAAGTTTTATTTTCAATGAAAAGAGAAGATGTAATTGAGACAATAAAGGCTTCAGGCCTTCGTGGAAGAGGCGGAGGTGGTTTTCCAACAGGTTTAAAATGGGAATTTACTTATAATTCCAGAGGAGATAAGAAATTTGTCGTTTGTAACGCTGATGAAGGTGACCCAGGAGCATTTATGAATAGAACTTTGCTTGAAAGGGATCCTCATTCTGTGCTTGAAGGTATGATAATTGCCGCATACACAGTTGGTGCTCAAAAGGGCTACGCCTACATTCGTGCAGAATATCCCATTGCAGTTGAGATGTTTAATAAAGCAATAGAAGATGCCAAAGCTTACGGACTTTTAGGCGAAAATATTTTAGGAACGGGCTTTTCGTTTGATTTAGAGGTGAAAGAAGGTGCAGGTGCTTTTGTATGTGGTGAAGAAACTGCACTTCTTGCTTCGATAGAAGGAAGAAGAGGAGTTCCGCGACCAAGGCCTCCTTTCCCGGCGCAGAAAGGTTTATGGGGATATCCAACTTTGATAAATAATGTTGAAACGTATGCAAATGTTCCAAAGATAATAAGGGATGGTGTTGAAAAATACAGACAAAACGGTGTGGAAAAATCGCCTGGAACGAAAATGTTTTCTGTAACGGGGCCACTTAAACTTACGGGTATAATAGAAATTCCATTTGGAACAACTATAAGATATGTTCTTGAAAATATATGTGGTGGTACAGCTGATGGTAGGAAATTAAAGGCAATACAAATTGGGGGACCTTCAGGGGCTTGTTTACCAGAAAAATACTTCGATTTGCCTCTTGATTACGACACGTTGAAATCCGTTGATGCCATGGTAGGTTCCGGAGGTATAGTTGCTATAACTGAGAATAGTTGTATGGTCGAAGTTGCGCGCTTTTTCCTGGATTTTACAAAAAGGGAATCATGTGGGAAATGTGTTCCATGTAGAGAGGGTACCATGCAATCGTACCAGATATTAGAAAAGTTTACACAAGGTAAAGCCACAGAAGAAGATCTGGAAAATTTAGAATACTTAGCAAATATAATAAAGACTGCTTCTCTTTGTGGCCTTGGAAAAACTGCCCCAAATCCGATTTTAAGTACTTTAAAGCACTTTAGAGATGAATATATAGAACACATTAACGGTAAATGTCCAGGGGGAACGTGTACTGCTTTGAGAAAGTACGTTATAAATCCTGAACTATGTAAGAGCTGTAGCTTGTGTGCAAGGGCATGTCCACAAAATGCGATAAGCGGTGAAAGGGGTAAGCCATACGTTATTGACCAGGGGGAATGTGTTAAATGTGGAATTTGTTTTGAAAAGTGTAAGTTTAATGCAATAGAATTGGTATAACAGGAGGCGATTGAAGTGAAAATAATTGTAAATGGTAAAGAAACCATTATTAATGAGAATGCAAGAAACCTTCTGGAAGCATTAAAGGAAATAGGAATAGAAATACCAAATTTGTGTTATCTTTCTGAAACTTCCATTTATGGAGCCTGTAGGATGTGTCTTGTTGAAGTGGATGGACAGATAACAACTTCTTGTTCGATTAAACCTTATGAAGGAATGAACGTGAAAACACATACACCTGAAATATATGAAATGCGAAGAGGAATCCTGGAACTTTTACTTGCATCACATAATAGAGACTGCACTACATGTGATAGAAGTGGGAATTGTAAACTTCAAAGGTATGCAGAGGAGTTTGGAATCAGGAAGGTTAGGTTTGATAATATAGATAAGTCAAATATAATTGATTATTCTTCGGTTATAATAAGGGATAATTCAAAATGTATTCTCTGTGGAGATTGTGTAAGAGTTTGTGAAGAAGTTCAATCTATAGGCGCAATAGATTTTGCATTTAGAGGATTTGAAGCTCAAGTAATGCCAGCATTTGGTGAAAAGCTTGTAAATACAAACTGTGTGCTTTGCGGTCAGTGTGTGACTCACTGTCCAACTGGTGCGCTTACATTTAGAAACGACATAGAAAAAGTGTACAAGGCAATGAAAGAAGGGAAATATATGATTGCAATGATGGCACCGGCAGTTAGAGCATCAATACAGGAAGAGTTAGGTTTGGAAAATGATCTTGTTGTTGCAGGAAGAATAGTTAATTTTTTAAAATCTATTGGTTTTAAAAAGGTATTTGATGTTTCTTTTGCAGCTGATTTGGTTGCATATGAAGAGGCATATGAATTTAAACAAAGGTTAGAAAAGGGCGAAAAATTGCCTCAATTTACCTCCTGTTGTCCTGGATGGGTAAAATTTGCTGAGCACCACTACCCGGAATTTTTAGATAATCTTTCTACCGTAAAATCTCCTCAACAAGTTCTTGGAAGTATAATCAAAAAGCATTATGCGAAAGAGATAGGAGTAGCGCCTGAAGATATTTGCCTTGTATCTATTATGCCCTGTACAGCGAAAAAATTTGAAGCAGAGAGAGAAGAATTGGAAGGAGAAGTTGATATTGTTATAACTACAAGGGAATTATCTGAAATTATAAGGTCAAGTGGCTTTGATTTGAAAAATGTCTCCCCGCTTCCTTTCGATAGACCATATGGTCTTTCTTCACAAGCGGGATTAAGCTTTGGAAAAACTGGTGGGGTTTTTGCAAGTGTGCTTAGAGTGCTTGAAGATGAACTCGGTATCCAGGATGTACAAACCAATGTGATGGAAAAGGGTATAAATCTTACAATAGCAAAAATGAAAGATGGTAACACTGTAAGAGGACTGATTGTATTTGGATTAGGAAATGTAAAAAAAGTTATAGGAAAAATTAAAAATGGAGAATTAGATGTAGATATAGTAGAAGTTATGGCGTGTGACTTTGGTTGTGTTGGTGGTGGAGGCCAACCGTATCCAAACAATAAAGAGGTTAGAATGAAACGTGCTGAAATATTAAAAGAAGTTGTGGGAATAGACGGTTTAATTTCACCGACGGAAAATTACCACATGTTATCCTTATATGAGAAATATTTAAAGCATCCTTTAAGTCATGAAGCGCATGAAACATTGCATACGATATATAAAAACAGAAAAAGAATTAATAACGGTGACATTGAGATTTTACCTCTGCCGATTGATGAGTCTGAAAAAACTACAGTAAAAATTTGTTTGGGAACTTCTTGTTACTCTAAAGGTTCATATGAAATTCTTTCAGAGTTAATTGACTTGACTAACAAAGAAAAATGGGCAAAGAATATTGAAATAAAGGGCACATTCTGTGTAGAAAATTGTGGAAAAGCACCAAATGTGGTGGTCAATGATAGAATAATAAGCGAGGCAAATATCCAAAAAATAAAAGAGGTGTTAGAAGAGAATGTCAAAAACAAATAAGAGCTTTATCCACGTGCCGAAGCCAACTTTGGAACGTCTCAAAAGATACTATACATATTTTTTACAGTTAGAGGCAGAATACATTTCCTCTGAGGAGCTTGCAGAAAAATTTAATATTAAACCAGAGCAGGTGAGAAAGGATTTTACTTATGTCAATATCACTGGAAAGCCAAAAGTTGGTTATCACGTGCCTTCTCTTATAAAAGAACTTGGTCTTTTGTTTGGTAAAGAAGTATTAGAGAACATTATAATAATCGGGGCAGGAAACCTTGGAAGTGCTCTTGCAAAATATTCTGGATTTGAAAAGTTAGGCGTTAAGGTTGTTGCGATATTTGACAATGACCCCAAAAAGATAGGAAGTTTTGTGGGAGAACTCGCAGTTCTCCCTTTATCGGCTATTGAAAGGGTTGTCAAGAGATTTAAAGTCAAAATAGGAGTTATTTGTGTTCCAGAAGAAAGCGCACAGGAAGCCGCGAATTTGCTCGTTGGCGTAGGAATCAAAGCTATATGGAACTTTGCGCCAGTCCCTATTGATGTACCGGAAACAGTTATTGTTGAGAATCAGGACATTAGTTCGGGAATTCTTACAATAAAGCACATTTTGGATAAAAAGTAAAAATTCCCAGTATGGCCACCATCCCATTTTCATCCCCCGAATTTTCGGGGGGTCAGTTGTATTTCTGGAAAGATTATTTTTGAAAACGTTTTACAATTTCTAATTAAATTTGTATTTAAAAATTTGATTCAGCATTGTTCTCTATTGACATAGCGTAATTTTATGGTATCATTTACTATGGTATTTTATCATTTGTGGCCCCATAGGATAACGGCTAGTCCATCGGATTCTCAGTCCGAAGGTCGGGGTTCGATTCCCCGTGGGGCTGCCAGTATGCCCCAGTAGTTCAACGGATAGAACGGCGGATTCCTAATCCGCAAATGGAGGTTCGACTCCTCCCTGGGGCACCACAAGTAAAACTGGGCCGTTAGCTCAACAGGTAGAGCACCTGACTCTTAATCAGGGGGCTGTGGGTTCGAGTCCCACACGGCCCACCAGGGTTTTATAAATTGAGAAGAGGAAGCGCCCGGCTTCCCACCCTGAGCCAGAGAGGCGAAAGGGTTGGTGGAATTAAGTGAACAATTGTTTGTTGAAAGTATAATATAGGCGGGCGCTTGCTCGCCTAAAATTTTTGTTGGGAGGCGAAAGATATCGATAGGATAGTTAAGAATGAGGAAATTAGAGCCCCGGAGGTTCGTGTGGTTGATTCTAATGGAAAGCAGATTGGTATAATGCCAACGGATGAAGCTCTGGAGCTGGCGTACTCTAAGAAATTAGATTTGATATTGGTTGCTCCAAATGCGAAACCACCTGTTGCGAAGATGATGGATTATGGAAAGTATAAATATGAACTTGCCAAACGTGAGAAAAAAGCCAAGAAAAACCAGAAGATTATAGAAGTAAAGCAGATGAAATTTAGAATAAAAATTGATGAGCATGATTATCAGACAAAGGTAAAGCATATAAAGCGATTTCTGGAAAGTGGAAACAAAGTTCGTGTGGTTATAATGTTCAGGGGAAGGGAACTGGCTTTTGCAGACAAAGGAGAGGAAATATTGAAACGTGTTATAAATGATCTTCAAGATATTGCAAGTGTAGAAAAACCACCCAAACTTGAAGGACGAGATATGTGGATGATGCTAAAACCTAAAAGTTAAGGAGGGAAAACGATGGCCAAAAACAAGATGAAGACCCACAAAACTGCAGCAAAAAGATTTAAAATTACGAAAAATGGGAAAATTATGAGAAGGCATGCTTATGCATGGCACAAGACAGGAAAGAAAAGACGTTCAACTTTAAGGGCACTTCGATTGGAAACAGAGGTTGCTTCCAGTGACAAAGAAAGAGTTTTAAGAATGTTAGGGAAAAGATAAGAGCTGAAAGGAGGAATCAGAAATGAGAGTAAAGAATGCAGTTCATGCCAGGAAAAAGAGGAAGAAATTTTTGAAAGCTGCAAAAGGTTATAGAGGAGCGTTAAGCAGAAGGTACAGACTCGCAAAACAGGCGTATGTAAAAGCAAAAAGACACGCTTATGTTGGAAGAAAATTGAAAAAAAGAAATTTCAGAAAGTTGTGGATTACAAGAATAAATATCGCTGCAAGAAATGAAGGTTTAAAATATAACGAGCTTATTCACGGTTTAAAACTGGCAGGTGTGGCAATTAACAGGAAGATGCTTGCTGAAATTGCTGTGAATGATCCTGAGGCATTCAAAGAGTATGTTAATTTAGCGAAAGAGGCTATTGGCAAGTAAACCAGAACTCACACTCCTGGATTCCAGGCCTCGGTGCCTACAGGAAACGGGGTTTTGAGTAGGTCGGTCTGGAGCTGAAAGGAGTGGAGGTTCGAAACCAAATGGGAGGTGTTAGAGAGTGCCAGTGGTAACTATGAAACAACTTTTGGAAGCGGGAGTACATTTTGGTCATAGAACTCAAAGATGGAATCCAAAGATGAAACCCTATATTTTTGGTTCCAGAAAAGGTATTTATATTATTGACTTGCAAAAAACTCTTAAACTTTTAGACGAAGCATATGATTTTATAAAGGAAAAAGCAGCCGAGGGTGGAACAATTCTTTTTGTGGGAACGAAGAAACAGGCCCAACAGGTGATAAAGCAGGAAGCAGAAAGATGTGGAGCTTTTTATGTTAACCACAGATGGCTTGGTGGACTTTTAACTAATTTTAAAACTATTAGACAGAGAATCGATAAGCTTATTGAGCTTGAAGAAATGGAAGCAAATGGTGGGTTTGACAACCTATCGAAAAAGGAGCAAAGCAGGTTAAAGAGGATCCTTGAAAAATTGAGAAAAAATCTTGGTGGATTAAAGAACATGGATAGGATACCAGATGTTATTTATATAGTTGATCCAAGAAAAGAAAGGAATGCAATTTATGAAGCAAATCTTTTGAAAATACCAACAGTATCAATAGTTGATACAAATTGTGATCCAGACGAAATTGATTACATTATTCCGGGAAATGATGATGCTATCCGCGCAATTCATTTGATAACTTCAAAAATAGCTGATGCTTATCTTGAAGGAAGAGAAGGATTAGCATATGGAGAAGTTGAAGGTGAAGAGGAAAAGAAAGAGGGAGAAGAGGAACTGTTTGAGATAGAAGATGTTGAAGAAGGGGAAGAAATGTAATAAGATGTGGTTAGTTTAAAGCCCCCTAAAGGGGGCTTTATTGATTTTTATTGATTTAAATATAAAAGGAGCGATAAAAGTGTTTATAGCATTTGAAGGAATAGACGGTTGTGGAAAAAGCACGCAATTAGATTTGTTTTACGATTATTTAGTAAAATCGGGCTTTGAATGTATAAAGGTAAGGGAGCCTGGCGGAACAATACTTGGTGAAAAGGTTCGACGAATACTTTTAGATAAAGAAATGCGTATTAATTCAAGAAGTGAGCTTTTGTTGTTTTTGGCTTCAAGGGCTCAATTGATAGAGGAAATTATAAAGCCTTCTCTTGAAAAAGGTTATTATGTTCTTGCAGACAGATTTGCAGATTCCAGCATAGCTTATCAGGGCGCAGGAAGAAATTTAGGGGAGGTTGTTGTAGAAAAGTTGAATGCTTTTGCTACAGATAATATATTTCCAGACATAGTTTTTTATATAGATATTCCCGTAAAAGAGGCGTTAAGAAGGATTGAAAGCAAGAGTAAAGATAGGATAGAAAGAGAAGGGGAAAATTATCTAAGAGTAGTGAGGGAAGCTTATCTTAGCATGGCTAATAAAAGGGAAAATTTTTATATATTAGATGGTACAAAGTCTATTGAAGAGATTCACAATGAGATTGTAAATCTTTATAAAAGTTTTAAACCATCCCCATAAACTTTTCAAGAATATTCCTGGCAAGGTCAATAATTTTTTCAAGCATCCACCCGCCTAAAAATAATAATGTCAGAAATAGTACAATAATACGCGGGGCAAATGTTAGAGTTTGCTCGTTTATTTGCGTGGCAGCCTGGAATATACTTATTAATAGTCCCACTAAAAGACTTATAAGCAAAGGTGGAATTATCACAGTAAGTAATGTTTGAATAGCCATTTTCATTACGTCAATAAAAACTTCTATAGTCAAAATTAACCACCTCCGAAACTTTTAATAAGACTTCCCACAACCATATCCCAGCCGTTAACAAGTACGAACAATAAAATTTTAAATGGCAGTGAGACAAGTACAGGCGGTATCATAATCATTCCCAATGATAGTAATATACTTGCAACGACCATGTCCATAACTATGAATGGAACGTAAAGTAATATTCCCATTTTGAAACCTATTTCAAGTTCACCAATGACAAAAGCCGGGATTAATATAGAGTTTGGTGTTTCATCTATTGAATTTATTTTCTGCCCAACTTCTTCGGCGAGCATATATACATTATCTTCGTTGTGATGTATCTGAAGTTCTGTGATCATAAATATTCGTAAACGATCCATTGACCTTGAAAATAGCTCCTCATAGGTTATTTTTCCTTCCATGTATGGAGTTAAGGCATTGGAGTAGATATCATTCCAGACAGGTTGCATTATAAAAAAAGTTAAAAATAGTGCAAGTCCTATCAATATCTGATTTGGTGGAGTTTGACGTGTACCAAGAGCATTTCTTAAAAAGGAGAACACTATGATAATCCGGGTGAATGATGTGAATAATATGAGAATACTTGGAGCAAGGGCTAAAACAGTTAGTAAAATTAGTAGTTCTAATGTGTTAACTAAATCTCGAGGTTGTTGGGGTGGAGATACCTGTAAACTTATTCCAGGAAGGGGTATTTCGTTTTGGGAAAATATTATTACGGATAATATTAAGAGCGATATTGTCAACCATTTTTTCATTTTTTCTCACCTTTTTTGGTGAGTTTTTTAAAAAATTCGGACCGAAAACTATGAACCTCTTCTAATTCACCGGATTCAACGGTATCAAATTTTTTGATAATGTTTCCACCATTTTCTGTTATTAATAAAGCATAGTAATCATCGCCTATTCGAACAACAGCAACGCAGCTGTTTTTAGTTATGTATTTACGTTCAATTATAGAAACAAAACGACCCCCAGAAGTCTGGGGGAATTTTCTTTTTACTATCAAGTATGTTACCGACATTACTATTAAAAAAATAGTAACTGCTACTACAAAGCCAACTAAAGAGCTTATGAATTTCCCCTCCTATTTTGAAACTTTTTGAATAGCTTCAACTACTCTTGAGTTCTGGAATGGTTTAACTATAAAGTCTTTGGCCCCCGCCTGAATAGCTTCTATAACCATAGCCTGTTGACCCATAGCACTACATACAATGATAGTTGCATCAGGGTCTATCTTTTTAATTTCTTTTATAGCATCGATTCCGTTCATTTCAGGCATTGTTATATCCATGGTAACTATGTCTGGTTTTAGTTCTTTGTATTTTTCAACTGCTTCTTTTCCGTTGGTTGCTTCTCCAACAACTTCATGACCTGCCTTTGTAATTATGTCTTTCAACATCATTCTCATGAAAGCGGTATCATCAACAACTAATATTTTCTTTCCCATACTATACCTCCTCTATACCTATTATTTCATTTAGTATTTCTTCTAAGTCTAAATATACCACAAGTCTCTGACCTTTTTTAATCAGTCCTTTAGCTTTTTTTCCATAGGTATCCATTTTCCCAAATGCTTTGTCTATTTCTTCTGTAGAAGTTCTCAAAACACCTTTTACCTGCTCTACAAGAAAACCAATTTCCACATCAGATATTTTTGTGATTATTATTTTTTTATATTCCTCGGTCGATGTATCGTTACAAATTCCACCGAGTATTTTTGGAAGATTAACAACAGGTATTATTCGTCCTCTAAGGTTAATAACCCCTTCTATCACTTCTTTTGCTTTAGGTACCGGTGTTATTTCCTCTCTATCTATTACTATTTCAACGAAATCAACGTCGAAGGACATTTCTTGATTACATAAATTGAAACTTAAAACTTCAAAGTCTCTTACAACTTCTTCACTCATTTATATCACCTCACTCAACTATATTGGCGGTGTCAAGTATGAGAGCGATACTTCCATCACCAAGGGTGGCACCACCACTAAATTCTTTTACATCAGTAAAGAGTTTTCCAAGGGATTTTATAACTATGTCCTCCTGACCTATTAATGTATCAACAGCTATCCCATATTTTCGATTACTGGTTTTTATAACAACCACGTTCATTTCTTCTAAATTGTGTTCGTGTTCAATGTTCAACGCTTCCCATAACCTTATAATAGGAATTACTTCACCACGTCTGACTATTACTTCTTTATTTTGAACCATCTGTATCTCGTCTGGTGTAATTATTAACGTACTGTCTATTACAGAAATTGGTACAGCGTAAATATATTTATTGACTTTTACAAGTAATGCCTGAATAATTGCAAGGGTAAGAGGAAGTTTGATAATAACTTTTGTTCCTACATCTTTTTTTGATTCTATTGAGACGTTTCCATTCAAAGATTCTATGGTGTTTCTGACAACATCCATCCCAACACCACGACCAGATAGTTCACTTACTTCTTCTTTTGTTGAAAATCCAGGCATAAATAGGAATTCGTATATTTTTTCATCTGATAGAGAGAGTGCTTTTGACTCATCCACCAGACCTCTTTCTATAGCTTTTCTAAGTATTTTTTCTCTGTCCAATCCACGACCGTCGTCCTCTACTTCTATAATCACATTATTTCCTTCATGGCGTGCAGATAATTTAAGAGTTCCAACTGGTGGTTTCCCTTTGGCTATACGTTCTTCTTTTGTCTCTATACCGTGATCTATAGCATTTCTTATAAGATGAACGAGAGGATCGCCTATTTCTTCTACGAAGGTCCTGTCAAGCTCTGTTTCCTCACCCTGTAAGATAAAGTTTATTTCTTTTCCAAGATTTTTTGAAATGTCTCTGACCATACGTGGAAAACGGTTGAAGACGTATGCTATTGGTACCATCCTTACTTTCATAACAATATTTTGAAGATCAAGAGTAATTCTGCTGAGTTGAGCAAGTGACTCGTCAACTTCTTTTATGTTGTATTTTTTTAGAATATCAATAATTCTACTTCTGGCGATTACAAGTTCTCCCATTAAATTCATAAGGGTATCAAGTTTTTCTATGTCTACCCTTACAGTCTGGGTTACTTTAACTTTTTCTTTAGCTTTTGCACCATTTTTTACTTCCTTGTTATTTTCATTGGTTTTGCTCTGGGATTCGTTAGTTTGTTTTCGTTTAATTTCTACGGGTTTTACTATTACTTTTTCTATTTCAGAGATAGAAACAAGCTTTTCCTGTAATTTTGATGGTTCTACTTTTGCTATTACGTAAAGTTCAACTTCTCTGTCGAATTTTTCACTTTCTATATCCTCAACACTTGGGATACTTTTAATAATTTCTCCACCGAGCTCTTCTATTGAGTGAAAAACCATGTACATTCTTGCAGATTTTAACTGGGTGCCCTCTTCCAGCATAACTTTTATATAATATAGTTCAAAACCTTTTTTGCGCGCCTCAGATACTACATGAATTAAGACGTCATCTGTTTCGTAAATTATTTCTCCAGCTTTTTTCTCGCCATTATTTTCTTTTTCGCTGGTAGCTTCAGGAATTTCTTCCAGAGTTTCACCTGAAGCCATTTTTTCAAAAGATTCTACTAATGTACTGATATCTTCTTCAATATCCTCTGATCCGCTTTCGGCAATATTTGCGATCATTTTTTCAATAAAGTCTAATCCTGAGAAAAGATAGTCAAATTTATCTGAATCTATCTTTACTTTTCCTGAGCGAACAGCATCCAGGAAATTTTCCATTCTATGGCACAGCTTTGCCATTTTCTCAAATCCCATTGTTCCAGCCATGCCTTTTAATGTATGAAGGGCTCTAAATGCTATGTTAACATATTCCATATCTTCTGGATTTTTCTCTAAATCAAGAAGTGCATCATTTAACTGTTGAACATATTCGCGACCTTCATCAATAAATACACTTAAATATTCGTCAAATTGACTCATATAATCACCTCCAGGGTTTACATTACTTCAATATAGTAATTTACAAAGTATCCGTCTCGTTCTTGCCAGAATATAAGTTTCGAGTTGAGATTTATTCCCAGGAATTTTTTTACAATATCGCCTATATCTATGAAGACTTTTAATAAATAGTTCCTTTTTTTATCAAGATAATTGTATGCTGGAATATTCATCAATCGTTTATTAGAGCTTTTCTTAGCGTAAATTTCTTTAGATATGTTACTAACAACAAAAAATTTCTCGAATTTGTAAAAGTATAGATTTGAGTTTTCAGAAATTGGAATAATCCACTGCCCTGTTTTGTCATCATAATAGCCCGCGTACTTTTTAATGACACTGTCAATGTTATCTAACCCGTCTGATAGTTTAAAAAGAAAAGCTACGGAAACTTCTGTTGATTCACTCAAATCTCCAACTATGTAAAAAGTCGAAGTTGCGTTTTTAAGTACAGTATTTGCAATATCATAAAATTTATACAACTCGTCTCCATATCCTGAAACCCAATCGCTGAATATTTGAACAACGTCCATGCTTTCTTTAACGCTAATACCGGCAAAATAATTTCCTAAAACTGGTATTGTTTCCATTAGATCTTCTGTTTTCGTTGGAGGTCTTTCCGTTTCCATTTTTTGAGAAATGTTCAACTTAAAAACAGAATTTTCCACAGTTCCGGTTAAAATAACGTATTCCGTTTTTTCATCATTTTCTTTTGATAATCCCATTTCGATTTTTATTGCATCTCCTTTGGAATAACCTGTTATCCAGTAATCACCTTGCTCTACATTATTAATTATGTTAGAAATTTTTTCTTTCATTTGAAGTTCAGGAGTTTTGTAAACGTTTATACAATAATCTAATGCCTGCTTGCTTCCTGCTATTACAACGTAATTTTCAACAACTTTTGAATATAAACTTTCACTTAATATGTAAACTTCCTGTTCTTGTTTTATCTCAAGTCCAAGAAGTCTTGCAAGATAATTTATGAACAACACACCTTTATCTGTTTCAAAAACAACAATAGAATCTCGAGTTAACACTTTTAATATATCAAGATAATAATTTATGTCGAAAGATACCATTTCATCAAGAGTTAATGTTACGCCTTTTGCGGCAAAGACAATGTCACTTGCTATAGATGTCAATAACACTTCTTTTTCATAACCATATTCTTTTTCAATTCTTTCAGCGGAGCTAAGAAAATAGTTTTCAAAAGATAACCCTTCTTCTTTTAAAACAAATTCAAAAAAAGGTACATCTTTCAATTTGTTATACCATCTGCCATTATTCTTGAAATGAAGAAAAAGGTCATAATTATACGGTATAAAATTTAGTATATTTCCAATGACAATTGATGAAAATAAAATTATCAAAAAGAGTGCCACTTTATTTTTCAACGCCAAGTACCTCCCATGCGGTTTCTACTATATAGTCTACCATATTTTCTATACGAGTGTTACATAAAGGTGTTAAATTTAGTTTTAGAAAAAACTCAATATTTCCTTCGCTTCCCTTTATTGGTGAAAAGGTTAAATCTATAGGGCATAAACCTTCTTCTTTTGATTTATTTATTATATCATTAATTACCTTTTTTTGGACATTTTTTGATTTAACTATTCCTCCCTTTCCTACGTTTTCTTTTCCCGCCTCAAATTGAGGTTTAATTAATATTACAGCTGTTCCGTTGTCTTTTAATATATTCTTTATTACAGGGAGAATTTTTTTAATAGAAATAAATGAAACATCACAAACTACCAGATCTACTTTTTCTCCTAAATGTTTAGAGGTAATATATCTTGCATTTGTTCTTTCAAGCACAACCACTCTGGGATCGTTTCTGATTTTCCAGTGAAGTTGCCCATATCCAACATCGATACAAAAAATTTTCTTTGCGCCTTTTTGAAGTAAAAAGTCTGTAAATCCGCCTGTAGAGGCACCAATATCGCAAACAGTTTTTCCTTTTATGTCAAATTTAAAAACCTTCCACGCACCTTCTAATTTATATCCTCCTCTGCTTACGTATTTTTCCTGAGACTTCAATCTAATGTTAGAATTTCTTGAAACTAACTTTCCTGGTTTATCAACGAGCTGATTATCGACTATAACTTTACCACCCATTATTAACCTTTTTGCTTTTTCTCTACTTTCCGCCAGACCTCTTTCAAATAAAAGGATATCCAGTCTTTCTTTATCTTTTTCTTTCATTTGTTGAACCTCCATGTTCCTTCTTTAGTAACTATATAGAAATTGCCATTCCAGATGTACGATAATATATAATCTTTGATTTTTTTATCCATGTAATAGTACGTGTCTTTTATTTTGTATATTCCTTTATATCTTGGTTTTAAAACATTTCCATACACAAATTTTAAGTCGTTGTATATTACAAAATCCTGTCCCTTGATTATCTCGTAAGTGTTTTTTGTTCTAAATTTTTTAATGTCCAGCTCTATTAGACTATTATCTGAGGCTATAAAAATGGAATCTTTAGTAAGTCCTACTCCCCAGACATCTTTAAAAAACTTCTCAAAAAGTATTCTTCTGCGTGATAAATCAAACAGAATGACATTATTATTTATAAAACTAACCAACAAAAGGTTTTCGGAAAAAAACCAATCAACCGGGGTGTAATGAAATTTGTATTGCCACAGTTTGTCAATGTTTTCTAACGTTCCATCTGAATAAAAAACATAGTTTTTATATACATCGATTATCGGTATCTGGTTTTGTTGTAATTTTCCTTTTTCATATTTATAGTGCATGGATATTACCTTTTCACTGTCTATGTAGTAAGGAGTCTCAGGATAAGTAAAATAACTATTTAAGTGATCTTCAAAAACTTTAGTACCATCAAACTTATACTTTCCGAATATTCCATATATATCTTTAAAGAAATTCTCCGAATATGTTATTTCCATGGGTTTTCCTAAATAAACTGTCATACCTTCAACAGTTACAAAGCCTTCTCTAAGATTTTTTGTTTGACCATTTATAATAAGGGGATAAACATTACGCTTATGTTCTACTATATAAGGTTTGTTTTTTCCTTTTTGAATATTTATACTATTTGTAATTGGATCATAAATAATAGAATACTCTGGCGTTGTTTTTTTCTCAAAAATATTCTTTAACTCATCAAAAAGTAAAGAAATATTTGAAGACAGATTAGAAAAATTGTCTATGGCTTTTTCTTGATAAGTTACTTTCCAGGCGTATAGGTTTTTATCGTGTGCAATATACACATAAACAGGTGTGCCAACACCTAATAGATAGCCTCTTTCAAAAAAGAAATTTTCAATGGATTGTTTGTATTCTTCAGGGCCCTCGTAAAGAAGAGTTAGAACAGGCTGTTTCATCCACGCCTTTATTACTGAACTGGCTTCTGAAGTTAGTTCAGGTCCTAAATAAAATAGTACACCACTTGCTTCTATTGTAACAAAATTTGCAATTGATGCTAAAATAACACTTTGTATAAGTATAACCCATGCGGCGGCGCAGTGCCTGCGGCTTTTTCCCTTGAACGTGCCTCCAGCACCTCCTTAACTTTTTCGGGACTCCAGTGTTCCAATCCAACTTTTATAAGGGTTCCAACAATGTTTCTTACCATGCGTCTTAAATATGAAATTCCCTCTACTCTTATTAGTATAACTCCATTTTTGGGTTCCAAAATTCTTACTTTGAAGATAGTTCTAATGGGATTTTTTTTATCATCTCCCTTCTGGAATGATGAAAAATCGTGCTCGCCCTCCAGAAAAATCGCACCTTCTCGCATTTTTTGAATATTTAATTTGTATGGAAAATGCCACATATAATTTCTCAGAAAGATGTTTTTATTTTTTGTGCTTATGTAATAGTGATAGATTCTCTTTTTGGCTGCAAATCTTGGGTTAAAATCTTTGGAAACTTCCCAGGCTCTTTTAATATAAATATCAGCTGGTAGGTTTGCGTTGAGTGCATTTTTTATATCAACGGGGGTGAGTCTTTCAATTGGACAGTTAAACGCAGCGACCTGCCCAACTGCATGAACTCCTGCGTCTGTTCTACCAGCAGCTTGTGTGTATATTCTCACTTTGAAAATGCGTTCCAGAGCATTTTCAAGTTCTCCCTGTACAGTTCGTACGCTGGGTTGTCCCTGATAACCAAAAAAGTTTGTTCCATCGTATGCGAATTCTATGGCGAATCTTTTCATAGAGACATAATCCTCCCACCACCAGCTTTTTTGGCCACATGCAGTGCCTTCTTGGCGTCTTTTAAAAGCCTGTTTAAATCTTTATATTTTTCTGATGTTGAAATACCTATACTTAATGAAAGTTCGGGATAAATTTCATGAATTTCTTCAAGCATTCTTGAAAAATACATTATTACTTTAAGCTTGTTTACATTGAAGAACACGGAGATAAACTGACCGCCTCCTATTTTGTATGATATAGAAAACTTTCCAAATTTGTCTTTTAAATAATTTTCCAGAGAGTTTACAATCACTTCGCCGTATTCTGGGCCATTTGTAAAATTAAATTTATCCAGCTGATCAATATCTATAATAGCTACAACTATGTCTTTTGTTTCTCTTATAATATTTTCGGCAAGTCTTACAAATTCAGGATAAGATAATTTTTTTAGATACGAATTCTGGCTTGTGAGCCAGTAACGAGAATACGGCGTTTTTTTGAGAAGTTCATACATGAACCACGAAAGAAAACCGAGGAGTTTTAGCTCGTGCTCTGTAGGTCGCAACCCACTTGATGGTTTATCGTAACTAATATAACCTACCATTTCACCTAATTCTGTATAGATGGGAACCAGTAAAATGTCCCCTCTTTTCCAGCTGTTTTCAATATCAAATGTTGGATATTTAGCAAACACATAATATGAAAAATTTTCAAGACTCAAAGAACCTTCAGGGATAAAGTAAACTCCCTCTTTTCGAAATCTTTCCTGAAAAAAACGTTTTATAGTGGATAATTCTGGATTACCACTTTTTACAAAATTCCATTCCTCTACTGTAAGTCCATGTTGAGAAACTCTTATCACACGTTCAGCTGATTTGTCAAATACACTAAGTAAAGCTCTTTCAAAACCAGATATTTCACAGAAAAGTTTTAAAAGTTTTTCAATATTCTCATCAAATTCTGTATCATTTGTTCTGTAAACTAAATCAGGTATTTTGTAAAGGTTATTGTTTATACTTCGCAGTTTATAGCTTTCTATTCTTTCAAGTAAAACTAAGTTATAGTTTTTTACAAAACTTATAATTAAAAAAAGCAAAAAGGAATACGTGAAAAACACCATTAGAATGTAAGGAAAGGTTATTTCTGAAAAAAGGTAAATATTTGAGATAATCAACGACGAAAGAATTATTAGTATAGAACTATAAAAAAGTGGATTCACAAGGTTTAGGAAGAACTCTTTTCCGAAATATAGAGAATCAAGTAAGATATTAGCTATTAAAAAAGTTATTGCAAACGCTGGAATTCGTAAATAATCAACAGGTATTAAATAATAGAAAAAAGTTCCTACGCTGTAAAGAAAGAAAGAGAAGGCGCTTCGAATAAAGCGATTTCTTTTCGAAAATATGAACCAGAAAGCAGCCGAAAACAAAGTAGCTGTTTCAGGTGAAACAAAAAGCAGGAAAGGTATGGTAATTAATATGTCGCTTGCGAACGAATATTTTCCGAGTTTTAATTCCATTCTGTGGAAGAGATACGTTCCTATTCCCAGTAATATTAAAAAAAGCCAGTTTGTTGAAAATATAAAACGACCTGAACTAAAGATAATGAAAAAACCTAAAGTATATAAGAATAAGGAAACAAAAAAATCTTTTTTCTTCAAATAAAATCTCCCCTCATTTAAGATGTTAGACTGATAAATATTTTACCATTTTTATTACAAAATTCACAGGTTTAATTGTAACAAAATTTGGCGAGGTTGGCGAAATAAGATCCTTCGTCGCTGGTGCTCCTCAGGATGACATCCCCTCACATTCGTTCGGAATGACAAAAGAAGGAGAATATTATTCTAAGGAGCGAGAAAGCAAGGAATTCCTCCTCTGTGTCATTCCGAGGAGCGAAAGCGACGAGGAATCCACCGCCCATGTCATTCCGAACCCGAAGGGTGAGGAATCTTATAATTAGCGAGGTTAGCAAGGTTGGCGAGGTTGGCGAGGTTAGGGAGGCAAATCATTAAACAGTGAATGACACTGATTTGTAACAGCTCACGTCACTGATGAAATCAAGTTAACACATAATTTTATATTTAATTTAACTACGGATACTTTTTTATGGTTGTATAATTATCGAGGAGGTGAAATTTGTGGCAATAGAGAAGATTTTAGCAATTGTAATAGTTGGTATTGCTTATTACTTTATTATATTTGGGAAAAAGCACAAAGCACCTATAATATTTGGATTGTCTTTATTGGTAGCTGTTTTGAAATTGGTGGAAGGTCTTGAACCTTATAATATAAGCAAAGTTGTTGACTTGAATACATTGGGTTTACTTGCGGGGATGATGATAATAGTGGAGTTTTTAAGAAAAACAGGTGTATTTCAATTTTTGGCTATAAAAATAGTGAAAATAGGAGGGAAACACTTTTTCTGGACAATAACGGGACTTATGGTTCTAGTGGCAATTGCTTCTGCTTTTTTAGATAATCTTGTCACAATTATCCTCATAGCACCTATGATATTTCTTATAACAGATACGCTTGGATTAAACCCTATTCCATTTCTTATGCTTACAATAGTTATAGATAATATAGGTGGTATGTCCACTTTGATTGGGAGTCCTTTAAATTTAGTTTTGGGCTCTGTTAGTGGGTTAAGTTTTAACGATTTTATAGTAAATATGGGATTGATAAGTATTATATCTTTTGTCGTTGTAATAATCCTTTTTAAAAGGTATATGAAAGTTGATGAGAATGTTTTGAAGAAGCTTGAACAACTTTCTACAGTGGATGAAAGAAGTGCTATTATAGATAGAAAATCCATGAAATTTTCCGTTACAGTTTTTGTAGGTGTAATAATATTTTTCGCTTTACATAGCATCTTAAATGTTGAATTATCGTTTATCGCGCTTTTAGGAGCGATAGTTATTATGTTATACCACAAAAAGGATTTTGCAGATATTTCTCATGAGATTGATTGGGATACTTTATTCTTTTACGCGGGACTTTATATTTTATCATACGCCCTTGAAGAGGTTGGAGTAACCCAATCACTTGCGAATATTTTCACTACATTTGGGCATAGTAAAATTTTGTACAGTTTTGTTATTTTCTGGTTTGTATCTTTTGCGATTCCATGGTTAAGTGCCGTTCCAGGTACTCTCATAATAGCACCGATGATCAGATTACTTGTAAATTCAGGATTCAGCAGTAAACTCTGGTGGGTATATGGAGTGAGTGCCAATTTAGCAACAAATCTGACGCCGTTGGGGGCAGTTCAAAATATTGTGGGAATGAACCTTTTATCTAAACAAATTGGAAGAGATTTCAGCTTTGGAGAGTATATGAAGTGGGCATGGAAACCATATTTGATAACTTCTCTATTAGGGTTTGTTTATTCTCTGTTGGTCGTTACACGAGGAGGCTAAATTGTGAAATGTAAAGGTTGTGGTGTGGAACTTCAACATGTTAATCCAGAAAGGCCTGGCTATGTACCTTTAGAGATAATGGAGAAAGCTTTGGAAGAAGAGATATTGTGCCAGCGATGCTATAAGATAAAACATTACGGAAAGTTAATAACCCCTGTAAATGAAAATTTTTTTATGGAGCAGTTAAGTACTGTTTTGAAGAAATTCCAGAACTTTCTTTATATAATAGATATTTCTGATTTTGAAGGAACTTACAGAGAAGAAATTATGGAAAAAATTTCACACAAAAACGTATTTTACGCCGTGACAAAGTTTGATTTACTTCCAAAGAGTGTATGTGCCGGTGAGGTGCAAAATTGGTTGAAGAAAAGGCTAAATGTTTCAAACGATAAAATATTCTTAACGAGCAGCAAAAACGGTTTTGGATTGAGAAAACTTGAAAAATTTCTTGTTTCTTTGAACGATGATATAGTTGTATTAGGGGTAGCAAATGTGGGAAAATCTTCGTTGATTTCTCGCTTTTGTGAAGATTCACCTACTATTTCACCGTTTCCAGGTACAACTCTTGGAATAGTAAAAAGAAAGATAAAGGGATCCAGAACATATTTTTATGATACTCCAGGTATCATAACAAATGATCGGGTACTTGATATGCTATCTCCTGAATGCCAGGCAAAAATTCTTGCAACACGAGAGTTATCAAGGAAAACCTATAAAATAAATGCGTCGCAATCAATACTTGTTAGTGCCTATTGTTGCTTGAGAGTCGAATATAATACAGAAAAACTTCCAATATTCCAGATTTTTGCGCCTGCGGGGGTGAAATTCCATTTGACAAAAAGTGAAAAAACCAACAAACTAATATTGGAAAGAAACGGGGAAGTTTTAGTACCGCCATGTAAGAAAACCAATTTAGATGGCATGCGCTGGAAAGAACAAAGAATAAATTTAGATGAGGAAAAAGAGCTTGTAATCTCGGGGCTTGCCTGGATAAATGTAAAAAGAGGTCCTTTTACAATGATTGTTAAGGTACCGGAAAATATTTCGATTCATATTAGAGATAAATTAATAAATCCAAAAAGGAAAGGAGGAAAAAACAGGTGAAAAAGAAGGAACCAGGTATAATTGCTGGAGTTAGTAACAGACACGTGCATCTTTCACGGGAAGATGTTGAAACTTTATTTGGTAAAGATTATAAGCTCACACCCATCAAGGATTTAGGACAACCTGGTCAATTTGCTTGCCAGGAGACTGTTGTTATTGTTGGTCCAAAAGGTGCTATTGAAAAGGTTAGAGTATTAGGACCAGAAAGAAAAGAGACGCAGGTAGAAATTTCGTTAACAGATGCTTTTAAACTTGGAGTTATGCCACCTGTAAGAGATTCCGGAGACCTTGAAGGAACTCCTGGAATTGTTATTGTTGGTCCAAAAGGAAGTGTTATAAAAGAAAAAGGTGTTATTATTGCGAAGAGACATATTCACATGCATCCAGATGATGCGAAAAATTATGGAGTAGAAGACAAACAAATTGTTAAAGTTGTAGTTGAAAAAGCAGGAAGAAGATTAGTCTTTGATGATGTTCTTGTAAGAGTTAGTAAAAAGTATGCGCTCGAATTTCATGTAGATACCGATGAAGCAAATGCAGCACTTTTAAAAACGGGAGATTTAGTTTACATTCTTGAAGAGTAATAAAATTATTGTAAGGATGTGACTCTTGCCTGGCAAGAGTCACATTTTTTTTAGTAAAAGCGGCATTGGCGAGGTTGACCTTCCACCCATGTCATTCCGAACCCGAAGGGTGAGGAATCTTTTATTTAGCGAGGTTAGCGAGATTAGCGAGAGTTGGCGAGGTTGGCAAGATTGGCAAGGCCTGTCCTGAGCACGAAGTGCGAAGGAGCTTACGAGAGTTGGAGAAAAAGAATGGAAAAGACAAAAAATAGTATACAATTACTTGACAGAGACCTTATGTAAAGAACAGTTGTTCTTTATTTGTTGTTTATGATAAAATAATCAGTGTGTGAAATCAGGAGGTGAAAATATGCCAGAATTTTCAAACCCTTTTTCCGGGTTAAAAGAAAACAAAAAGCTTTCAAAGGAAGAATTAATCAGGGCAATTCGTTTCATGATAGCAGCAGAATATGAAGCTGTTCAGATGTATACGCAACTTGCAGAATCAATAGACAATGAGTTAGCTCGTGAAGTTCTTTATGATATAGCAAATGAAGAAAAGGTTCATGCTGGAGAATTTTTAAGGCTTTTGAAAGAACTTGACCCTGAAGAAGAAAAGTTTTATGAAGAGGGTGCCCAAGAAGTAGAAGAAGAGATAAAGAAGTTGCAAGATTAGCGAGATTGGCGAGGTTGGTAAAAGGATCCCTTGCATGCGTTTGGGAGGATATTCTCCTTTTATGTCATTTCGAGGAGAGCATGCGACGAGGAATCCACCGCTTATGTCATTCCGAACCCGAAGGGTGAGGAATCTTATAATTAGCGAGAGTTGGCGAGATTAGCAAGATTAGCGAGAGTTAGTAACAAACAGATTTATCACATACATTTGGAATGACAAAAGAAACGAGGAGCGTAAGCGACGAGGAATCTTGTCGTGGGCGGTGGTTAACTTCCCAGCTGTGTCATGTGAAAAATTATATTTTTATTAATAAAAAGAGGAGGTTAGAGAGAGATGGAAAATTATGTAAAAAGAGTAGAAACTGCGGCAGAATACATAAAAAGCAGATTAACTAAGCTTCCTAAAATAGCTATTGTTTTAGGTTCGGGATTGCATGGAATAGCAGAGGAAGTGGAAAATCCGATTGTTATTCCTTATAAAGAGATTCCTGAATTTCCAGTATCCACTGCTCCTGGTCATAGAGGAGAATTAATTTTTGGAGAATTTAACGGGAAAGACGTAATGCTTATGAATGGGAGATTTCATTATTATGAAGGTTATGATATGAAAGATGTTGCTTTTCCAGTAAGAGTTATGCAGCTTTTAGGAGTGGAAATACTTATTGTCACAAATGCTGCGGGTGGTATGAATCCTGATTTTGAGATAGGAAGGCCTATGTTTATAACTGATCATATAAATATGATGGGAAACAATCCATTGATAGGACCAAATGTAGAGGAATGGGGTCCAAGATTTCCAGATATGTCTAATGCGTATGACAAAGAGTTGAGACAAAAAGCTATAAATGTTGCTAAAAAGTTAGGAATATCTTTCTATGAAGGAGTTTATGTTGCAGTTTCAGGACCAAATTTTGAAACTCCCGCTGAGTTAAAGATGTTAAGATGGATGGGAGCAGATGCCGTTGGTATGTCCACAGTACCTGAAGTAATTGTGGCAAATCATGGAGGAATAAAGGTTCTGGGAATTTCCGCAATTACTGATAAGGCGGTTCATGACGACCTTAAACCATTGACTGCAGAGGAAGTGCTCGAAGTAGCAGAGAAAACAGGAAAATTAATAGCTCAAATAATTTCTGAGTTTGTCAGGGAATTATAAGGGGGGATTATATGTCCTTTCGAACTAAACTATTTGTTCTGGCAATAATTTTGGTAACGATTCCACTACTGTTTATAACATATATAAACCTGAAAATAGTGGATACACAGCTTTTTTCTATGCAAAAGGGAATACAGAGCAAGGTAGATTATGTAAAAAATACTTACGATAGCTATATAGCAAGTTTTAAAACCAATCTGGAAAAACAGGCAGAGACCTTTTCAGATGAGGTAAAAATGTTGATTAAAGAACAGGAAAAAAAATTACAACAAACTTTTGATGAGGTGTATTACAAGGCCATTTTAAAGCAGGCGAAATCTACACATGAAACAGTGATTAATCTTATAAAACAAAGAGCAAATTTGGTTATAAATGTTGCACAGGTAGCTGCAGCAGCGGACGAGAATGTAAATGCTGCAAATGAAAGAAATTTGTCTCTTACCGAGAGAAAGTCTTTGATGTTTCCTTATGTAGAAAAATTGAATTTAGATTACGCGGGATTATGGATTGTCGATACAAAACCTCCAAAAATAAAAAGCAAACCTAATGTCAAACTATCAAATGGGAAATATGTTATAGAATATGCTAAATCTACTGGCTCTGGCGCTAATGCGAAATTTTATAAAAAGCCTCCTTATCTTGAAAAGCTTTCCAATGAACTTTCTAAAATGATATCAGGTACATCAGTGTATCCTGTTTCTTTTATTTTTCCAGCAAAAGATAGTTTTTTCTTAATTTCTGCTATTGCTGTGATGCATCCTCAGCTTGGGAATACGGTAAATGGCTTTGTAATAATGGTTGACAAGATTGATAATAAGTTCTTGGATTATGTTAAATCTATATCTAATGCTGAAATTACCATATACTCCAATAATTTATCAGTTGTCACTACAAAAGTTGATAACTCTGGAAAAAGGGTGGTAGGACGTTCTCTGGAAAAGTTGAAAAATAATATTGTAAGGATTCTGGGTAAAGATTACCTTATTCAAAGAGATGATTTTGTATATTCAGGCGAAAGAATAGGAATTGTGGAAGTTGCTGTTCCATTTGAAAAAGTTAATGTCAGTGTGAATATTCCAGAGCCGAAGCCTTTGCAACTTCCTTCATTTGAGAGTCCCAAAGTCGCTATTGAGTTGAGCCTTGACAGTTCTCAACTTGTAAGGATCAATATCATGGTTACGGGAATTATATTGGCCGTTGCTATTATTGCTGTTATTATCTTTACCCGTAATTTGAGTTCACAAATAGAATTTTCCAAAACAATAATAGAAAAGCTTTCGGAAGGTGTTTTTGTGGATACAGAAAACATAAAAGCTTCTGGTGAGTTTCAGGTGATGATAGATTCTATAAAGATTCTTTCGAAGAAATTTGAAGAATTTGCAAAGAGGTTATTAGAAGATTCGAAAAATCTTGACGGGGAAGTTAACGATTTGACGTCTTTAAGTGAGCTTTTAGTGGAGGTTTCAGATGACTTTTCAATGACTCTTTCAAAATTTAGAAATAGGGCTTCTGAGCTTGTAAATAATTTTAATCAGGTAAAGGATAGTACCAGAAATGCCGAATATGCTACGGAAGAAGTGACGAAGAATCTTGAGAGTTTGATTGAAAACATTCGGGAAACTGAAAGTTCTGTTTTGAACAATTCTAAACTTATAGAAGAGATGAGCGAAAGCATAAGTAACTCTCTTGAAATATTTGAAAGATTTAGCGAGTATGTCAGGGAAACCATTGAAAGATTTAAGGATATGAAAGAAGAAATGGCAAAAATCCAGAGTATTGCAAGTCAGACAAATTTGTTAGCTTTAAATGCGGCTATTGAGGCGGCAAGGGCTGGAGAGGCTGGCAAAGGGTTTGCCGTTGTTGCTGATGAAGTTATGAAATTATCTGTTGAGATTAACAATGTCTCAAAAAATCTTGTTGAGGATATGGTAGAGTATACGACAAATCTTGAAGAATTAAAAGAGGTTTACAGTAATTCACAAAGAAATTTTGAGAAGTTATCGAATGCCAAGAAGGTTTTTATTTCAAATTTTGAAAGTATAATAGATAATGTACAAAATGTGGGACGCGAAACAAAGGTGGTCTCTCAAACACTTGAGAAAACACGAAGTGCCTTTGAAGATATGATAGAAGCATCTGAAAACGCTACTGAAACAGTAGAAGGTCTTGTTTCCGAAATGGGAAGCGTGGAAAGTGAATTTAAAAATCTTCAGAAATTCTCTGAGAGTTTAAAGAAAGTAGTCACAGATATAGAAAGAATTTCAAAAGAGTTAAGCGACATTGCTAAATGGTTTAAAATAGTGTAATATTAATACTATGGATATTGTGACTTTTGTTGAAACACAATTTTTAAATTGGGGTATGTTAATAAGTCGGCTAAGTGGTATGTTTCTCGTTACGCCCTTACTTTCCGGGAGACTTATTCCTGTGGAAGTGCGGGCGGCTTTGGTTTTATTTTTATCATATATTGCACTACCGCAAACTAAAGCTATTCCGCTTGATACTCCCATTATTCTTGTAGTCCTTTCTGTTTTAAATAACTTCCTTATTGGTTTAGCTATAGGAATGTTTGCATTTTTTATATTGGGTGCATTTTCAATAGCAGGAGAATTGATAGGAATAGAATCGGGATTTGGACTTGCTACTGCTATGGATCCAACTATGGAAGAAACTCCAATACTTGGCCAACTTGTTTATTTGTTGGCTCTTTTTGTATTTATATCGTTAAATGGTCATCTTATAGTTTATAGTGGTATACTTGATTCGATAGAGAAATTTCCCTTGTTTCTTCCAGAACTTGATTTTTCTTTTACTAATTTTCTGATATCTGGCTTTGTTGATATGTTTGTTGTTGCATTAAAAATAAGTATTCCTGTAATAGGGTACATGTTTGTTGTTAATATGCTCCTTGGATTACTCTCTCGTCTGGTTCCACAAATGAATGTTTTTATGGTAGGGATACCTATAAAAGCAGTTCTTGTTTTTATAATATTCTTAGGGTTGATACCAATATGGGCGGAAACTGCAGGGAAACTCTCGAATGTACTGGAAAGAGTGATTATGCAATTGCTTTCAAAATAAATATTCAGTTATTTGCTGATCCTGATAAAACAGAAAAGGCTACGCCAAGAAAGCGTCAGAAGGCCAGAGAAGAAGGTCAGGTTCCTGTCTCGCGAGAATTTACATCTGGACTTGCGTTACTTGCAGGAATAATGGCAATGTGGTTTGTTGGAAAAGGAATGATATATTCGTTAAAAGAAGCGTTTGTATTTTTTGCACAACTTCCCTCATACGATACAATAAATATTAGTGATCTTGGGATATATACGTGGATAGCTTTTCAGAAATTAGCGATTAATGTTGTTCTGTTTGTAGCAATGATCCTTGCAGTAGGTGTTTTTACAGGTTTTTTGCAGACCAGATTTTTGTTTACTTTCAAAGCGTTGAAATTTGATCTTTCAAAAATAAATCCTATAAGTGGATTAAAACGAATGTTTTCCATGAGATCTTTGTTTGAGTTGTTAAAATCTATATTCAAGCTTATCATTGTTGGATATGTGGGATATCTCGTAGTTAAAAGTAGATGGAATGATTTACTTTTAACACCCAATATGTCTGTAGATGAAGGAGCATTGCTTATATGGAATATAACATTTGAAATGCTTACAAAGTGTGGTATAGCATTGCTTGCCATAGCTTTCGCAGATTATTTTTTCTCGAGGTATGAGTATGAGAAAAACATCAGGATGACAAAACAAGAAGTTAAGGAAGAGTTTAAAGAAGTTGAGGGAAATCCTGAAATTAAGAAACGTCAGCGCCAGATAATGATGCAATATGCTATGCATAGAATGATGCAGGAAGTACCAGAAGCAACAGTGGTTGTAACAAATCCGACTCACTTTGCAGTCGCAATAAAGTATGATAATGAAGAAATGAGCGCTCCTGTAGTTGTTGCCAAAGGGGCTGATAAGCTGGCAGAAAGAATTAAGCAAATAGCACGGGAAAACAGGGTTCCAATTATGAGAAATCCAAAGCTGGCAAGAGAACTTTATTTTTCTGTGGAAGTAGGAGAAGAG
Source organism: Thermosipho ferrireducens (assembly GCF_017358165.1). Classification (NCBI taxonomy): domain Bacteria; kingdom Thermotogati; phylum Thermotogota; class Thermotogae; order Thermotogales; family Fervidobacteriaceae; genus Thermosipho; species Thermosipho ferrireducens. The sequence goes on from NZ_CP071446.1 coordinate 669,664, forward strand.
ATACCTAAAAAGCTTTATCGAGCAGTTGCGGAAGTTCTTGCTTATGTATATAGTTTGAAAGAAACTACGTGAATTTAAAATACATGAACTTGAGGAGGAAATTGCATGAAATATGAAATGGTATATTTTGATCTTGACAATACTATTCTTGATTTTAATAAATCAGAAAGGTTTGCTCTGATTAAAACTATGGAGTATGTAAAAATTCCTTACAGGGAAGAATACACAGAAATTTACAGGGAAATAAATAAAAAATGGTGGAAACTTTTTTCTGAAAAAAATTATCCCAAAGAAGTTATAGTAGTGGAAAGATTCAGGGAATTTTTCGAAACAATAGGAAAAACACTTAAAGATTACGCTCAAGTAGCGGAATATTACATTGATCAACTATCTGAAACAGCTTTTTTTGTGGAAGGCGCAGAAAACTTCCTTGAAAAGTTGATAAAGAATAAACAACGCATGGCTGTTATTACAAATGGCGTGGAAAAGGTGCAAAAAAAGAGATCAAAAATAGCAAGACTTGATAGATTTTTTGAATTTGTTTTGACATCTGAAAAGGCTGGAAAACCAAAACCAGCTCCAGAAATTTTCTATTGTGCGGCGAAACTTTCGGGAGTTCCGTTAAACAAATCAGTATACATAGGTGATAACCCGGAAACAGATCTGGTAGGTGCTCAAAATGCTGGAGTAGATTTTATATTATTTGATCCAGATAAAGAATATGATCATAAAGTAAAGAAATTTTCAAATTTTGAAGAGCTGATTGCTTTTTTGGTGTAGATTTTAGAAAAACGGTTAGCATGAAATTTTACACTGCTCCCCATGAAAGTTGAACAAAAAAAGAGTAGAATGTTAGAATAAAGATAAGAGGGTGCAGTCAATAGCAAAGAAATTTTCAACTGAAGAAAAGATGGCAATAATTCTGGAAGGACTTCGTCGAGAAAAGAATGTTTCACAAATCTGTAGAGAACATGGTATTTCTCAAGCTCAATATTACAAATGGCGAGATAGGTTTTTAGAAGGTGCCAAAGAGGGTTTAGAAAATGGGAAAAAATCTAAAGTAAAGCAACTTGAAGAAAAAATTGAAGAACTTGAAAAAGTAATTGGAAAACAGACTATCGTCATTGAGACATTAAAAAAAACAGTAGTATATCCAGGAGGCGGGAAATAGTAGTATTGTTCCTTGAAGGAGGAATTCGAAGAATTCGTAAGTCTATACAAAATCGCTTGATTTTTTGTCTAGTTTTTTAGGTAGCATTACATAACTACATAATAAAAAAGAACTTTGTTTAGAACTAAAAGTAATTTGCCGTTCAGGAGTGTGATAATATGAAAGTTTTATATATCACAAATTTATCACCGATAATTGAAAACTTTGTTAGAGGAATATTTGTACATAAAAGACTTAAGATAATTTCGAATATAATTAGTAATTTTGATGTAATCATGACTCCAATATATTGCGATTCAAAGCTTCTTAAAACCTTAAGAAAGATTTTAAAAAAGGAATTTTTATCTTGTAATGAAGAATTTGCTTATGAAGGTATAACTTACAAGTACGTTAACATTACCCGCTCTTTAGTGAATGCGATTATGCAGAAAATTTTAAAAAATTATTATAAAAAGCACATATATATTGCTTCACTAAAAATTCTTGGAAACTTAGTGGATACTAACTATGATTTAATCCATGCCCATGGAATGTATAATGTACCTGCAGGAATTATTGCACAAAAGATTTCTGAAAATCTGAAAGTGCCTTATTTAATAACAGCTCATGGGAGCGATGTAAACATACTTATGATAAAAAGAAAAAAAGATTATATAAGTGTAATGGAAAATGCATCAAAAGTAATCTTTGTCTCTAATGCACTTCTTGAAAAAGCAAAATCTTATGGATATTCTGGGAAAAATGCAGTAGTTATCCCTAACGGTTATGATCCAAATATGTTTTATCCAATGGATAAAGAAAAGATTAGAAGAGAACTTGGAATATACAAAGATGGTTGTAAATATGTCGGATTTGTAGGTAATCTTACAAAAATTAAAAGAGCTGATAAATTCCCTAATATATTTCATAACATATCAAAAGAAATAGGAAATGCTATGTTTATATTAGTAGGAGATGGTAAATTAAGAAATCGGCTTGAAAAACAAACAAAAGATTTAGATATTATATTTACAGGAAAAGTTCCTCAAAAAGAAGTATCAAAATGGATGAATGCAATGGATGTAATGATACTTCCTAGTCGTAATGAAGGTTTTGGAGCAGTTGTGATAGAAGCACAAGCATGTGGCACAGCGGTTGTAGGAAGTAACAATGGTGGAATACCTGAAGCGATAGGATTTGAAAAATATGTTGTTAAAGAAGGAGATAATTTTGAAAAAAGGTTTGCAAATAAAGTAGTGGAAGTTCTAAGAAATGGGTATAATAAAGGAGACATAATTAAAAGGGCAAAAGAGTTTACTTGGAAAAAAATCGTTGAGAAAGAAGTTGAAGTATACGAGGAAGTTGTTGGAGGGATTGAATGATAATTCTTATGGCGTCGGCAGATAATCCGTATATCAATAACATTGGAGGTAAACATGTACATTTATTACTCCTCGAAAAATCTCTCAGGAAGCTTGGAGTAAATGTAGAGACAAAATATTATCAAATGTCATCTTTAAAGCGAAAGCTACTTATGATATTTAAAAGTGCTTTAGCTGTTTACAGTAAAAGAGAAAGAATAATATCTTCAATAGAAATTATTAGAGACTTTTACAAAAAACAGGATTACTCTAATTTTGATATTGTGAATCCCCACGATACACTTTCGGCTTCTGCAATAAATCACAGGAAAATTGTTTTAACTATACATGGATATTTTCCAAGGGAGTTACTGGATTATTCAAACTTTTCAGAAAACACCAAAGAAAAAATATTCAATTTTGCTGTAAAATACGAAAAGATAGGTGTTGAAAAAGCAAAACATATTATAGCTGTAGATACAAGGATAAAAAATTATCTTGTCAAAGAATTAGGGGTTGATAAGAAAAAAATAACCGTTATTTATAACGCTGTAGATATCGATAATTTTTCCCCTGTTAATGAAAGTGAAAAAAAGCGTTTAAGACGATATTTGGGACTTGAAACCGATAAATATATTGTCTTAATTCCGCGGAGATTTGTTCCAAAAAACGGTGTTCAATATGCTGCTGAGGCTGTAAAGATAATTAATGCTTCACTCGTTGGAAAGCAGTTGTTTTTCATTTTTTCTGGTAGAGGACTTTTAGAAAATGAACTTAGATCACGTCTCTCAAAATTTTCAAACGTGATAATTACAAGGCTTTCTCATAATGAAATAGTGAAATATTACAAAGCTTCTGATATTGTTTTAATTCCATCTATAACATCAAATGATGTTGAAGAAGCAACATCTCTATCTATGCTCGAAGGAATGTCTACTGGGAAAATTGTTATATGCACAAACATAGGAGGAATGAAAGAAGTAATAAAAGATGGGATTAACGGTTTTCTGATTCCTCAAAAATCGCCTGAAGCTATTGCTGAGAAAATTGAGTATGTGATAAATCATTACCATGAACTAGAAGAGATAAGAAGAAATGCAAGGGGATATGTTATTAGTCATCATTCACCAGAGGAGCATGCTGAGAAGTTTTTAGAGGTCTATAAAAAAATTTTCAGAATTTAGTTTTTACAAAATAGAAAGGAGATAATTTATGAAGCCAAAGGTGTCAGTACTAATGCCAACTTACAACGATGGTAAATATATTTTACAAGTAGTTAACGACGTTCTTTCACAGGAAAAAGTAGATGTTCAATTGATTATTATTAATGATGGTTCCACAGATGATACAGATAAAATAGTAAAGAATAATCTCCTAAATGATCCCAGAATAATTTATATTGTTCAGGAGAATAAAGGTCAGTTGAATGCCTTACTGAATGGTTCTAGATATGTACAAGGGAATTATGTGACATTGATACATTCAGATGATAGGTTAACAGATAGCAAAGCGTTTATTAGAAATATTCAAATATTGGAGGAGAAAAAAGCAGACGGTATTAATGCTGATTTGATAAAGATTGATGCAAAAGGGAATCAAACTGGACACATCAAAACTATAGGAGCTTTTACAGAGCAACAGTCAAAAATAGCTTTTCAGAAATATTTAGTTTACGCATCAAACATTTTGTCTGATGTTTTTTTCGTTTCAAAGAATTTCTTTTTTAAGAATGTTGTGAATAACTACATAGTATGGAATATGCCATACTGGATAGTATTTAAGCAGACTCAGGTTGAAGCCGGAAAAATATATCATATCAATGAACCATGGTATATGTATAGAGTTTTTGAAGAAAATTACATACATTCCGATATAGGAAAGTTCGTAGCTATAAATGGGACTCTAAGGACAATAGTACAACTATCACGATTTTTTAAACCAAGAATAATGGGGTACAACTTTGAACGTTTCATATACAGGGCATTAAGTAAATTTAAGTTGCATTACAATCCTTTCAAATTTTCGTCTGCGAAAATTTTTCCAACTAGTAGTAAGTATAAAAATCAAATATATGGTTATTTGAGCAAAATCGTGAAAATGTGTAAATGTGATAGCATTACACAAGAGTTCTATGAATCTATATTGAACTTTTATAAGATTTATTCTAATGAGATAATTAATGTTGATAAAATAGATAATCCTTTGTTTTTGGGGAAAGATGCAAAAATCTTTTACAAAAGATTGAAGTCTAACTCCATACCTCAAATATATAAATTACTTTTGGACAGTGGAAAAAAAGGATACTTTACAGTGGCAACGCGAAGTCACAATTTAAAAAAGCTTAAAATTATTTTGAAATTTCTTGCAATTTATCCAGAGATAATCGTGTATTAAACGGTGATTTACATTATGAGTGTACTTTCAAGTTATCTAAAATTCTCCATAGGTATATGGATAAGAGCTTTAATAAGTTTTTTCACAACCCCTATAATAACATGGCTTATTGAACCTTCTATCTTTGGAAGAAGCAGTCTGTTTTTAGCAGCGAATTCTATTTTCCTTACAGTAGTTATGCTTGGCAGTCACATGGCTTATATGCGTTTTTATCCAAGAAAAGGCATAGATAAAAATACTTTGCTTTGGAGCAGTTTGATAGTTCCTTTGATGATTTTTGCGGTATCGTCAATAATAATATTGTTTTTATTTAAAGAGGATTTGTCTGTCTTTTTAGTGAATTTTTATGATATAAAGATTGATATAATATTTATAGTTACAGCTCTATTGTCCATTTTTGAGCAATATACTTTTATAACTTTGAGAATGCAGATGAAAGGATTAACATACTCTGTTCTTCAAATTCTGCAGAGTTTAATACAAGTTTTTGTTATAGTGTCTTACTCGTTTTTGGTATCGCGTGACGTCTATTCAATTCTATACGCTACAATAGCATCAAAACTGTTAACAATATTAATAGGAATTTATACTTCTATAAGTGTTTGGTTTCCAATTAAGATCAATAAAACGTTGATAATGGAGTCTTTAAAATATAGTTACCCTTTTATTTTCTCAGGAATTGTGTGGTTTTTAGTTAATTGGACTGATAGATTTATGTTGAGGATTTTTTCAGATTTTAAGACTGTTGGTCTTTATTCTGCTGCATTTAAGCTGATTTCTGTGTCGACTATTATCGTTTCTGGTTTTTCCACAATTTGGTATCCAATTGCATATAAAAGATATGAAGAAAATCCAGAAGACAAGGGATTTTTTTTAAGAATTTTCAATTTTATGGTTTTTACGATGTTAGCACTTTTATTCTTGCTTTTAACATTTAAGGATGTGGTATTTTTACTGCTTGCAAAGACTTACAGGCCAGCTGCTCAAATTGCCCCTTTCTTACTTTTATCTCCTTTAATGCTCACTTTAGCTTCAATTGTGGCTCGAGGAATTGATTTTTATAAAAAAACTTATTGGTTTATAATAAGTGATGGTATTGCAGCTGTATACAACATATTGGGAAATTACATTTTAATTCCTATTCTTGGGGCAAAGGGCGCTGCAATTTCAACAGGAACTTCTTTTATTATTGTTTTTACAATAGAGGCAATTGTGTCTACGAATTTGTATAATGTAAATTATAACTTTACGAAAATGTTTGTAGGTTTAGTTTTATTTATTATAAGTTCTTTTCTGCACACTTTCATATCTCATTCATTTGTTCCTTACATAGTTTCTAGTATATCGTTAGTTGTAGTCATTGTAATATATAGAACTGAGTCTTTTTTTCTTGCAGAGGAATTAAAATCCATAGTAGTATATTACTTGAAACGTGTTTTCAATAGGAAAAAAATAAACTTCCCAAATAAATCAAACAAATTATAAAGCTCAGTTGTGTCAAGAAATTGCTGTAAAAATAACCTTTATTCTACATTCATGTCCTTATTTTAACACGCTACTCTTTTTTTGTTTAACTCTCATGGGAAGCATTATAAGTATATTATTACTTTCTGTGTTTAAACCCTTTATAATACTATTGTTATAAATCTTTTGTGATATAATGATTTTGTAAGTCAATTAAATAAAATGTGATTTTTTTGTTGTTAGTGCGCTTGTAAAAGTTTTCAGGAGGAGTTCCATGATAGACGTAATATACATAGGAAATGACGATATTATCGCAGATTATATTTATTGTCATGAAGGTTTTTCTTTAAAAGGGATAATCAGTGAAAGTAAAATGAGGAATAAAAAAATTTTTACTTATTCATTGGCAAGAGCATTGCCTATATTTTTTGTCAGTTCTAAAGAAGACGTTGTGAAAATTATAAATAAGTTGAAAATAAATATTTTTATTATGGGAAATTTTGGAATTATTATACCGGTGGACAAAATAAATCAGGAAAAAGAAATATACAACATTCATCCAAGCTATTTACCGGACTATAGGGGAAGGAATCCCCTATACTGGCAAACAGTACTCAATGAAAGAATTGTGGGAATAACATTGCACAAAATTAGTGAGAAAATAGATGAGGGAGAAATAATATCTCAGATTAAGGTGCCATATTATTATTGGATGAACACAAAAGATTTATATTTGAGTTTGATGGAACATATAAAAGATTTGTTATCGGATCTAAGCTTGTTTTTATCCGGGAAAAAAGAATCAAAAAAGATAAGTGGAGGAAAGTATTATAGAAGAGTAAAAAAAGAGGATTTTTATATAGATTTATCTACCGACTCTCCGTCAGTTATTTACAATAAAGTGCGTTCTCAAGAAACGTATAATGGAGCAATTTTGGAATACAAAGGTAAAATCTTTAGGATTAAAAAGCTTTCATTTGTTATTTTTGAAGGAAAGAAAGAAAATTTAATTAAAGAAGGAGATGTGATTTATATAAAATATAGAAACAAATTGTATATAAAGTTAGAGAGATACAGCGTAGAATAGCGTTAGAAAGGGTGGTGTTTTTGAAAAGGGTAGTTGCAACAGTAGAAAAAGGTGTAAACTATATATTTCATGTTCTAACAGTATCCGGTGTGAATTTTCAAAACGATTATACTAAAAAGTATGTTAGCACTATAGATTCAGAAGACTTAAAATTTCTTAAAGAAAACAGAGAATTTTTGACTTTTCAAAATGGAGCTGCTTCCGAACTTGTTGATCCGTTAATCTTTTTTCCGGCATACCTTAATCTGGATTCTAAGGAAAAATTAGAAAAGTATTTCAAATTGTTAGTTAGAGGTTTGAGAGAAGATAGTAAAAATGATTTTTTGAAAGAGTATGAAGTTCATATAGAAAAGAGAAAATATTGGTTTCCTGAAATTGATTCCATATGGTTTGAGAAAATAAAGAACAAGGCAAAGTTTATAGAAAAAATGGGATTAATTTATGTAAAAAATTTTTCCGCATATGAGTCATTGGTTTGGCCAGATGAAAGTAAAAAACTTCAAGAGAAAGCAGAAATTATAAATCGAGAACTTGAAATGCTGAATCTTATAGAGCGCTGGGAAAATATAACAAAACTTAATTTTAAATTCGATAAGTATCAGATAGTTCTTGTTTCTTCAATAGAAGGAGGACCAAATGCAAATTCTCTTGGTTATGATAGGAATGTCTTTTATTATGCTACAGATTTAGGATGGCTTATTGATTTTGTAAGTCACGAAGTTGGTACGCATATATTGATAGATTTTGGTCTTCCTATAATAAAAAAGTTTATTTCCAATCATGAAGAACCGGCTCAAACCGAGATAAAAAAATTTCAGGAGTTTTATATGGCGTATGAATGTCTTGCGCAGTTTTACAATTCTATAGTATTGGACAAAAAGTTAAGTTATGATTTGAAACAATTTAATTCAAATAGGTATTTAAAGATATATCAGGAGTTGTATGATTCTGGTAAAAATTCTGCGGGGGATATGTTAGGAGCTGCTTTAAAACGATTTAAATGAAAGGGGTTAGTAGCGAGGTTAGCGAGAGCTTGGCGAGAGTTGTCTAAAGGATAAAATTGAAAGAAATATTGAAGGGAGGAACAAATGTGGCCATATTAGTTGCAGGTGGGGCGGGGTATATAGGTTCGCATGTGTGTAAAATACTTTATAAAAAAGGTTACGAAGTTGTTGTTTATGATAATCTTTCTCGTGGTTATAGGGAATTTGCAAAGTGGGGAGAATTTATACCAGGAGATATAGGGGATGTAAGACTTCTGGATAATATATTTAAACATTATAAAATTGATGCTGTTATGCATTTCTGTGCTTTTATAGAAGTAGCTGAATCAGTTGTTGATCCCCAGAAGTATTATGAAAATAATGTGGGAAATACATTAAAATTGTTAGAAGCTATGAGGCAAAATAATGTAAACAAATTTATCTTTTCATCCACTGCAGCCGTTTATGGAATTCCTGAAAAGATTCCAATAAAAGAAGATGACAGAAAAATGCCAATAAATCCGTATGGAAAAAGTAAATTAATGGTAGAGCATATTCTTGAGGATTATGATAAAGCGTACGGTTTAAATAGCATTTGTTTTAGGTATTTTAATGCAGCAGGGGCTGATCCAGATGGAGAGATAGGTGAGGCACACCAACCAGAAACACATTTGATTCCGTTAATTTTAGATGCAGCTCTTGGCAAAAGAGATAGTATAAAAATATTTGGAACAGATTATAATACAAAAGATGGGACGTGTATAAGAGATTTTGTTCATGTAAATGACTTAGCAGAGGCTCATGTAAGAGGCTTGGAGTATTTACTTGATGGCGGAGAGACGAATTATTTTAATCTGGGGAGTGGTGAAGGATATTCTGTTCGTGAAGTTATAGAGACAGTTAAAAAAGTTACAAAAAAAGATTTTAGAGTAGTCGAAGCAGATAGAAGACCGGGAGATCCTGCGTACTTAGTAGCAGACAGTACAAAAGCAAAAGAAATACTTGGATGGAAAACAAAATATTCTCTGGATGAGATAATATTAACTGCCTGGAAATGGCATAGCAGGATTGGCGAAAGTTGGCAATATTGGCGAGGTTAGCGAGGTTGGCGAGAGTTGGCAAGGTTAGTGAAATAAGATCCCTTGTCATTACATTCCTCGGGATGACCTCCTTTTTTTGTCATTCCGAACCCGAAGGGTGAGGAATCTTATAATTAGCGAGAGTTAGCGAGGTTGGCAAGGCCTGTCCTGAGGAGTGAAACGAGGAAGGATCATGCGAGATTTGGGAAAAAAAACAAGATTCCTCGCTTTGCTCGGAATGACAGGGAAAAGGATTGTTATTTCGAGAAACGCAGTGACGAGGAATCTTGTAATTAGTGGAGCTGGTAAAAAATGAGAATATTTTTAATAAGGTGAGAAATTAAAAATTAATTTTTTAAAGTTTTTTTGCAACGAGCCTGATGAATCCCACATATTCTCCTGCATCTTTTTTTAAAATAGCTGTATCTTCAGGCCACGGATTTTTGCCCGTGAAGTCCTGGGCCTCTTTCCATTGAACATACAAATTACATCCGTCTGGCATTGTGTCGGCTACTTTTATTTCTACTAAGCCAGTTCTATCCCATAACTTTTTCCACCAGTCAACTGTATGCCAGCTCCAGCAATCCTGTCCCCAGAAATTTTTTAAATGTTCTGGTATGCCATTCTCAAAATCTTTCATTAACCCCGGGACAACTATTCCAATAATTCCTCCTGGAGAAAGAAATTTTTGTAAATAATTTAAGTACAAATCGTCTGTTCCAAAATAGATGTACGAATCAATGCAGATAATTGCATCAAAAAAGTTCTCAGCAAAAGGCATGTTTCTTGCATCGCCCTGGATTGGGAATACCATATCTTTAACACCTTCTTCTATAATTCTTTTCCAGTTGTCCGTGGGGTTAATCCAGAGGTCGTATGACCATACTTTTACTCCAAACTCTTTAGCAAGAAATATGCTTGAGATTGCTTTTCCACTTCCCAGATCAAGAACTCTCATGTTGGGTTTTAGATCTATTTTTTTGCAAAGCCATTCAGTTAACCATAAAACATTGGGGCCCATTGAATTTTCAAGAATCCATTCAGGATTATATTTATTGGACAAAGGGAATTTCTCATTGTATAGAATATTTGTTAAATTTTTTGCCATCTTAAATCCTCCTTCATATTTCACTGATTTTGATCGCTTTTTCTGCCAATGTTTTTGGATCCATAGTGATAACTATTACTATTGATAGTAATGTTATTAATATAAGACTATAAATTCTTCCACGTTCGGTTAATGGGATAAGTTCGCCTGTAAAGTTAATAGTAAAGTGGAAAAGTATAGCGGACAATGTACTACGGTTGGTATTATTGTAAATCCATGTAAAGAGAATAGAAATAATAATTGGTCCGAGTATGTATAACCAGAAATCTAATGTACCGAATTTTAGCTGTTCATACTGGAAGGTGCCTTTTATAAAAAAGAGCGGGATATGCCAGAAAGACCACACAGTTCCTAAAATAAAGCTCGAGACAAGTGCATTGTATTTTGTTTGCAATCCATCTAAAGCATAACCGCGCCAGCCCAGTTCTTCAGGGATTGGCCCAAAAAGCAAAACAAATATGGCGAACGGCAGAATTTTCCAGGGATTTGATATTAAATTTTTAGCAGTTTCAAATGAAGGCAGGTGTGTTCCTGTGATGAGACTTGCCAGAGTAATAATGGCATGTATTAAAGGGAAGATTATTATAATTATCAAAAACCATTTTTTTCCAATCTGTTTGAAAGAGAACACGCGGTGCCAGTAGTCTTTCCAGCGTTCTTTATTGTTACTTTTAGAAATAAGAAAAATTTCTGCAAATGTTGGACCAAATAATCCTAAAGCTCCAAATATTATTCCCGGAACTTTCCAGACGTTCCAGCCTGATAATATAATCCACATCCAGAAAAACCACGAAATGCTCAGCGTAAGGATGAAGAATATCCAGGGATTTGAATTTTCATAAATTTTAATAGTTACTTTATTTGATTTTTGCAGAGAATTTAACATAGAATACTCCTTATGATTTTTTATGATTATAACATATATTTGGCGAGAGTTGGCAAGGTTAGTGAAATAAGATCCCTTGTCATTACATTCCTCGGGATGACACGAAAAAGGGTGTCATTCCGAGGAGCGCACGCGACGAGGAATCTTACCCCACTCATGTCATTCCGAACCCGAAGGGTGAGGAATCTTTTAATTAGCGAGAATTAGCGAGGTTGGCAAGGCCTGTCCTGAGGAGTGAAACGAGGAAAGATCATGCGAGAGTTAGTAAAATAAGATCCTTTGCCTTCCCGCTTCTCAAGATGACATCCTCCTCACATTTGTTCAGAATGATAATAAAGGAAGATTTTTTTAAATATCATTTTACGTAAGAGGACAGGGTTATGTATATGTCTCAAGTATTTAGTTTTATAATGACTTCATTTTTGGTTTTAATTAGATTTCCTTGAATGTTACCAAGCTCCTCGATCATGATATTTTTTTCGCTTGTTATTTCTGGCTTCTTGTTTGAAAAGAAAATAATTTTTTTGTATTGCCAGATTTCATTTTCCAGTTCAGACATAACAGGTCCTTTTATAAATAGTTCTTTTCCTTTCAACTTGACTTTTAAAAAGTTTTTATGCAAAAGTTTGTTGCCTTGTTTTATAATGTTCATAGGGTCGAATCCTGCCAGGTTGAAATTTCCTTCTAAAATGATTTTATGGCCACTATTTTTTTCAAAAGTTTCAAAAGCTTTATTAATAGAATTTCGATACTTTTCTATAAGTCTTTGTGCTAACTCTTTTGTTTGTTCATCTACATGTAAATCTTTATGTTTAATTGGAAAGTTTATGTTGTCAAGAAGAAAATTATAAAGGTATTTTTGTGAAGTAGTGTAATTTGTTTTCCAATCTGGTGTTATGTAATCAAGAATCAGGGAAATATACATACCAGAAGAATAACAACTTGCTCTAAAATTGCTTAAATCTTTAACTTTTGCTAAATTTTGGCCAAATAATGCGATTATGAAATCTTTTGGTAAATTACTTTCGTCGAGTAACCCCCTGTATTCTACATACATAGCTGTTCCTTCCATGCTCTCTAATCCGAGTTCATAGTCTAAGAAACTGCCTATTAGTTCCCGTCTTTTTTCTCTGTAAATAACAAATTTTTGCAGATTTTCCATTTTTAATTTCTTATTATTTTCAAAAACGGCCTTTAGAAGATATTTTCTCTCAAGGATTCTTAAAGAAATGTTTTCTGGTGTGTATGGATATTGAAAGGCAAGGAATTCATTGGCGAATCTTTTATCATTGTTTAAAAATTGAAAACCATGGAAAATCTCATGGACTATTTTTGAATAAAAAAAAGCAAATGTTTCAAATTCTTCAACGGTTGATAAATCCCAGATACCTATATACTTTCCGTTATAATTGATAGCGGTATTACCAACAAAACGTTCATTCCATGGTCCTACGAACACACCCTGTTCTTCTTCAAAATTTTCAGGTGGTTTATCAAGTCCTATGATGTATACGTGAGAATCGTTATAAAAAGCTATTGGAAGTGGAGAAAAATTTTCCCAGTATTGAGAGAGTTTGCCACTATTTATTTTTTCATATACAGTTTTAAGTGTTTTAATGATACTCTTTTTGTTTTTCAAATTCATGAAACAACCTCCTTAGTGTATTTAATATATTTAGACATACAACAAAATTTAATAATGATATTATATCAACACCTAAGCATATAGTGTTAGTTTACTATGGAACATTCCAACAAGATTCATCGATTGACAGTAAAATAAGATCATGTTAAAATTTACGTAATATTTATTGCGGGTAGTGAAATATATAACAAATACTCAGAAGGGGGCTGTTGTATGAATTTGAAAGAGCTTAAAGAAGAATTATCCGTAAAATGTAAAAACGGTGTGGCGTTTTTGTCATCAGCTGTTGTGGTGTGGGCTGTTATGCTTATGATATTGGTTTCAAAATTTACACTTGAGACGAAAAATTCTTTAATTTTATGGTCAACGGCGTTGTTATTTCCTCTTGCTATGGCTTTTTCCAAACTTTTCAAAGCGCAGTGGAAAGTTGATAGTAATCCTCTCTCTATTTTAGGATTTTATTTGAATATAGCCCAGCTTGTGTATTATCCAATAGTAGTTTGGGCGATGATAAGAAGACCTGAAGAAATGATTATTTTTCTTGGAATAATAACAAGTGCGCATCTTTTTCCTTACGGTTGGTATTACAATACTAAGGTTTATATGATAATGTCAATTTTTATGTCGGTGTCAATTTTGCTTATTGGACTTAGAACAGATGTTGAAACTTTGTGGATTATTCCCCTGTTTATGATATCTTTTCTGGTTATACTTGTAGTACTTTTGTATAAGGATTATATGAGAAAGGAAAGAATTAGTAAGAGTTAACAAAATCGGTGAGGTTGGCGAGATTAGTCCCTGCCTGTGTCATTCCGAGGAGCGCACGCGACGAGGAATCTTATAATTAGCGAGAGTTGGCAAGGCCTGTCCTGAGGAGTGAAACGACGAAGGATCTTGCGAGGTGGCGAGATTGGTGAAATAAGATCCCTCGTCATTACATTCCTCGGGATGACATCCCCCTCACATACGTTCGGAATGACAAAAAACGGCGAAGTTAGCGAGTGTTGGCGGAATTGGTAAAGAGTAAAATCCTTCGCTACGCCCAGGATGACATTTCCCTCACGTTTACTCGGGATGGAAGATTCATTTTTAAATCATTCCGGGGAACGAGAAGATATAGATTTTTGATTTACAATGGCTAAAAGTTTATTTTTGAACTCTTCTGAATTTATTTTTATTGCTTTCCTGGCATATTCGAGGTTTATAAATAACCTGGTTATATAGTCAAGGTCAGGAGTTTGAATGACTCTTGCAAGTTCTATTGGAGTAAGGTGCTGAAAATTTTTAAATACTTTTGCCCGCAGGTAAATATAAGCTCTTCTGACAAGCTCCACTCCTTTAAGTTGCAGTAATTCCTCAAGAGAATCTTTACTTTGCCAGACTTTCATTTTTTCTTCTGCATTTTTTTGGACAATTTCTTTTTCTATATCTGAATAATATAATAATTTGACCCCTGTGTAAATAGCGATTATTGCAAATAACGCGGGTATGATTATTTTGAATACCCATGTAAGGTTTATATAAAGGGAGCGAGTATTTGAATCATAAGTTTGATTTGATTTATGTTCGGGAGGGAATGGATTGTCAGTTAAGGAATTACTTTCTGTAAGTTCCTGTTGATGATTTTGCTGATAAGGTAAATTTTTGGATATTTTAGGAATGTATATTAAAAACAGGATCGATATAAAAGAAGTTATGAGAAATATATATAATAATACACTTTTTGAAGGTTTTACTATTCCTTTGAAAAGCACTAATAGTGTTACAACTCCACTAATTAATGTGAATATGTAGAAGATAATGTCCGAGTTACCTGTTTTGATTTCTAAGTCTGTTTTCTGGGTAGTTTGCTGATTTTGTTGAAAATTTTTTGGTTCTGAATTTATGGCCTGATTTTGCAAAGATTGTGTTGAGGATTCAAAATTTACTTCTTGCCTGGTAGATACTGGATGAGTATTTTTAATAGATTCATATGGCTTTAGAGAGATGGGTGTAATTAGAGCAATGATTACAAAAAGATATGCAAGTTTTTTTTCTTTAAGTGAATAAATCAGAATAATTATTAATGCGTATATTATATTCGAGTCATCTGGAAAAAATGAAATAGCAATTAAATATGATATGAGAATAAGAAAATCAAGTTTTTTATCTTTTAAAATTGCATATCCAAAAGATAATAACGCTGGAATGGGATTTTTAAATAATACGGAGGTGATTCCAACAATAATGATGTAAGGAAATGTTCTTTTTTTATAAAAGAGTAAGAGTATCAATAGAGATGTTATTATAATTGTTGTTAAATTAACTTTCCAGAAAGACAATGAAAATAGTATGATTATTAATGAATTTATTATTTTAAGGAACAAGTTCTATTCCCTCCTGGAATGCGAGATTTTCTTCCCACACCTGTACATATATATGATTTTCTCGTAAAATAGCCATTTGCTTTTCTATTTCCATAATGTCGGTTGGAATACTTAAGTAAGATTTAAACTTTTTGGAGTTTCTCTGACGATATCCAAAAGGCATGACAAAGACAAGTACTTTAGAGCACTTTTGTCGTATTTTCATTAAATGTGGGAGATCTTTTAATGTTAGATACATTGTTATTAATAAGAATGTATCGTTAAATTGTATTTCTTTTTCTGTAATGGTATAAATTTTTTCGTGGAATGTTTTGATTGAACCATACGATTGTGCGAGTAATTCAAAATGGTCAACCCAGTCTCCTGATGAAGATTTTAGAATACCATTTTTCGAGTCTATAAGGAGTTTTACGGGGATTTTGTTGTCAAGTGTATGTTTTATTATTCCTGCTGTTCCCCGAATTGTATCTTCGACATATTTTGAAAGTATTGGTTTCCAGGCGTTTCTTGAGAAAATTTCAGTGTGAAGATTTAAAAGTAAAGTGATATAAAGGCGTCCCTGTGATGTATAATCGTAATTTTTCACAAGTAGGTTTCTGTGTTTTGCTGATAATTTCCAGTGGATTTTATTTAGAGGATCATTTCTGTATTCTCTTATACCAGTGATGTAAGATGGATCCTCTAAAAGTTTTATTTTGCTAAGTTTATTTGGAATCAGTTCGCGAAGTAGTTCTTTGTTAAAGATGGAATATTCTAAATCAGGAAAAACAAGAATCTGGGCGTTGAATTCATATTTTTTTAATATTTTGAAAAAAGGATGTTTTACACTCAAAAAAGCGTATTTTATGATCTTTTTTCCTCGAGTGTGATAAGAATGAATTATTTTTATTTCTGTTAGGTCCCTGTTTATTTCAATTTGAGGAATGTTTTTTCCAATTTCTGGAATGGAGAGATCTGCGTAAACTTTTTTTGATGTGTTTTCAAATTTTATGATAATTTCAACGGGTTGATTTATAAGGGTACGGGATTTTTTAAAAGAAAGTGTTAACTTTATTTTTTTGAAAGCGTTTATCGTGCTTAAAAAATAAAACCATTCTATCAGGATCAAAATATCCACAGCTAAAATATAGCTGTTTATGAAGAAAAAATTTATAATAAGAATTACTATACTGATGAGTAAGAGTTTTTCATTTTTTATCTCCAATTTTACTCAACAACCTTTACTGTATCAAGAATTTCTTCTATAATATCACTTTTCTTTTCTCTTTTTATTTTTGCTTCAATAGTTAATATGAGCCTATGAGTTAATACAAAGGGTGCTACTGTTTTTACATCATCGGGAAGTACAAAATCTCGTGAATCCAGATAAGCAAAAGCGCGTGCCATTTTCATTAAGGCAATAGAAGCTCTTGGGCTTGCGCCTATTTCAACTGATGGATGATTTCGTGTTGCTTCTGTTATTCTAACAATATATTTAAAAATAGAATCGCTGATTGTAATTAACTTTGTATTTTTTATATGTAGGTTAAGCTCTTCGGAATTGATGATGGGTTTTAGTTGCTCTATAGGGTGTGTTTGTTCCTGAGACTTTAACATTTCTATTTCGTTGTTAAAATCCGGGTATCCCATAGACAGTTTTATTATAAAGCGATCGAGTTGTGCCTCTGGAAGAGGAAATGTTCCTTCAGACTCTATAGGATTTTGTGTGGCTATTGTGAAAAAGAGATTTGAGAGTTTATGTGATTTACCATCTATGGTAACCTGTTTTTCTTCCATAGCTTCAAGTAAAGCTGATTGAGTTCTGGGGGTGGCTCTATTTATTTCATCTGCAAGCAGCACATCAGTAAATATTGGACCTGGTTTGAAAGTAAAATTGTCGGAATTTTTATTATAAATATAAAGGCCTGTTAAATCTGTTGGAAGTAAGTCAGGAGTAAATTGAATCCTTTTGAATTTTAAATCAAATGTTTTAGCTATAGCTTTAGCAAGCATGGTTTTTCCAACACCTGGAACGTCTTCAATGAGAACGTGCCCTTGTGCAAGTAGCGCAGTTAGTAATATTTTTATTTTTTCTTCCTTTCCTTTGATGACTTTTTCTATATTCTCTTTTATTTTATTGAAAATGCTCATATTAGTCCTCCTAATATTAATTTTATTATTTTTTAAAGTAATTGCGGGGATGGTCCCCGCAATTACTTTGTAAACTTTTGTAGAAACTCAAACTATTTGGTCAATACTTTTTCCAGCAAATAGTTCACCTGCTATACGTACAAGCTTTAAATTCATTTTGTTTTGCTGATAAGTCATGAAGCTCAATAATTGGGCCATCTGTTCTTTACTCATTACTGTTTGATTGCTCTGTGGGGACTGGTTAGCAGGTGTAGCAGCTGATGTTTGTCTTATTGGATAATAATTCATGTTATTTATACCGTTTACTCTCAAATTATCACCTCCCATTCTTTTAACGTCAAAAATGGGTTTAATGTTAAATTTCTTGTTGATAATTTAGTATTCCTGAGATAATTATACCAAGTCCGCTTAAAAAAGACAAAAGAGCACTTCCACCAGAACTTACAAATGGCAGAGGTATTCCCGTTACAGGAAAAACGCCGCTTACAACTCCTACGTTAAAGACCACATGAAATAACATTAATGTTGCATACCCCCATGTAAAGTATCGAAGGATATCGTTCTTTATTTCCCCTGAAACTCTGATGAGTGAGAAGGCAAGAACTATATAGCTTGAGATTAACACAAATATGCCAATGTATCCGAGTGTCTCACCAACAATTGCCAGAATAAAATCAGATTCAGCAGCAGGAACTTTAATGTAAAGTGTACCAAGTGCTGGTCCTGATCCAATTATTCCACCACTTTTAATAGCATTTAACGCAGTTTGAAGTTGCCATGAAATCTGTCCTTCTAAGAAATTTTTTAGTCTGGATAATTGGTACGAGTGAAGGAAACCGTATTTTATAGAAAATATTGCAAGACCTCCCATAGAACCAAGGATGCTTAAGATCCCAAGTAATTTTGCTCCACCAAAGTAAAGAAGAGATAATATAGTAAGAAATATAAGAACAGATGTACTTAAATCAGGTTCAGCGATTAGCAAGGAAATATGAGGTATTAATAAAAGCAAAGGTATTATCAGGCCATGAGAAAACGAAGACATTTTCTGGGAATTTTTTTTAATATAAGTTGCGTAAAAAAGGAGCAGGAAAATTTTTGAAAGTTCTGAAGATTGAAAAGTGCTTTCTCCAAATATTATCCACCTTCTTGCGCCGTTAATCGGTCGAAAAAATAACGGGAAAATCAAAAGAACTACGGATAAAATGTAAAATAACATGTAATATTTTTCAAGATTTTTGGGGGTAAAGTAAATAAAGATGAGTAAAGCAAAAGTTCCTAAAATAATGTAAGTAATATATTTTGTAAAAACATTTGAGTTCATGGATAAATAATATTCTCTGGCAAAACTTAAACTGTATAATGCGATAGAACCTATAGAGAATAATATCAAAATTGTGAATAACATAATTGTCATATTATGCCTCATAGAATTCCTCCCAGAGCTTCAAAAGCTCACCAAAAAAAGCATTTGATTGATCCATGCCGTTTTTTGAAAGTTTATTTCCATCGAAAAATTCAAATTGCGATGATAAAAACTTTAACAATGTTTCTAACTTTGGAAGATCCGGTAATAAACTTCTGTCAATTCCCCACTTTGTTCTAAGCATCATAAAAATACTTTCGAGAGTTTCTTTTTCGGAATTATTTTTTGAGAAGTATTCTACAGGCTTTTCATTTTTTCTAATTTTCTCATAGTATTTTTGAAAGCTTGAAACATTGTTATATCTAATTCTTTCGACATGACCTCCAGCAGATAGACCAACCCCAATGTAATCAAGGTTTGCCCAGTAAACCAGATTATGTTTGCAATAGTTTTTGTTTAAAGAGAAGTTTGATATTTCGTATCGTTCGTACCCCACAGATTCTAAAAATTCCAGAAGAGCGTCGTGATAGTCATAAGTTTCATTTTTCAATTTTTTGTATGTTTTTACTAATGGAGTATTTTCGTGCAGTTCTAATATATAAATTGATAAATGCTCGGGTTTATATTTTTCTACAAATTCCACGGTTCTTTCTATGCTACTCCAGCTTTCTCCAGGGAGGCCGAGGATAAAATCCACGTTAACTACTTCGTAATACTGATTTGCAAGCTCGTAAGCTTTAATTGCCTGATCTGCGGTATGTATCCTTCCGGCTTTTTTTAAAACAATGTCATCGAGTGATTGCAGTCCAAGACTAATTCTATTGACACCAATTTCTTTGTAGATTTTTGCTTTTTCTTTATCGAACGAATCAGGGTTCACTTCTATTGTGAATTCTTCAAGGAAAAGATATTGGCTGAGGTGTTTGACTATTTTTTCTATATAATGCTCATTTACAAAGCTTGGTGTTCCTCCTCCAAAATACAGTGTTTTTATACCGCGCTTAAGAACATTATTGTAAAGCATCAATTCATGAACTAATGCTTCAAAGTAATTCTCTACACTTCCGTAAGTGTAACTTACAAAATCACAATATAAGCATTTTTGCTTACAGAATGGAACGTGGATATATAAAGATATCTTTTTTTTATCACCAACTAATTCTGAAAGAGACTTTGCCATTATCTATTATTAGATCCCCTTTCAAAGGAGCAAGAAATTTGATGCCTCCGAAGAAATTAAAAGAATTGTTGCTGTTATCATAATATGAATAAATATAAGAGAATCCTCTAAACTCGTTTAGTTTGAAAAATTTTCTAATACCACCATTGATCAGTAATTGGGAAAAATCTCTGGTTCCAATTCCTATGAGTACCCCTTCTTCAAGAGAACGATCTAATGGATATAAATACCCAATCATGTGAGAGTTGTTTATGCTTATGTAGTAGCCTGAATATGTTCCATATTTGAGGAAATATCTGGAAAATGAGTAAGAAAAGGTCTGATCTTTCCTGAAAGAAAAGCTTTCAGTGTTTAAAACCAGAGGACCTATTGTATAAAAAGTTCTTGAAGATCTGGAAAAAAAGGAAAAATTGTTTGAAACAAATACCTCTATATTCTGAGAAGAAATGGGAAGATTTATGTTTTCATAAGCGATGGAGACGTATCCACCAAAGATGTTTCCAACGAATATAGCTGTATCAAGGAAAAATTTTTCAGAGATTTTTTTTATTTTCAAGAATCCTATTTGAGCTTCTGTATAACTAAACTTGCTGGTAGAGTATCCTATA
This sequence comes from Thermosipho ferrireducens, assembly GCF_017358165.1. Taxonomy (NCBI): domain Bacteria; kingdom Thermotogati; phylum Thermotogota; class Thermotogae; order Thermotogales; family Fervidobacteriaceae; genus Thermosipho; species Thermosipho ferrireducens. Next base: position 690,471 of record NZ_CP071446.1, read on the forward strand.
CCTATTCCAAAGTAACTATCTTCATTAAAAATCATGCCAAATGGGGCATGATATAACATAACTGTGTTATCAAAGAATCTAAAAGAACCACCCAATACTACGGTTACTATCAAAGTGGTAATTATAATTATTAGCATCTTAATCTTCATGTTCTCAGCCCTCGAGTAATTTTTTTGCAATTTTATTTACAACTTTTGGATCAGCTTTTCCCTTTGTTTCTTTCATAACTCCACCTACAAAGAATCCCAGAAGACCAGTTTTGCCATTTTTGTACGCTTCCACTTTATCAGGATTTTCAGCTATCATTTTTTCTAAAATTGTTTTTATAAGAGTTTCATCACTAACCATTTTTAGGCCTTGATTTTCTACTATTTTTGAAGGAGCTTCTCCAGTTTTTATGACCTGCTCAAACACATTTTTAGCTATGTTTCTGGAGATTTCCCCTTTTTTTATTAACGCAAATAAGTCTGCGAAATGTTCTGGTTTAATTTTCAAAGAGCCAAAGTCATCTTCGGGAGTTATGTATCTTAAAAGTTCTGTTATAATCCAGTTTGCAGTTTCCCTACTATCCTGAGTTTGTTTTACACAGTTTTCGTAGTAATCAGCGAGCTGACGAGATGATGTCAAAATGGTTGCTTCATAATCTCCCAGAGAATACTGTGTCTTAAAACGCTGTAATTTCTCAGCAGGAAGTTCCGGTAGTTTTTCTTTGACTTGCATAATGAACTCCTCTGAGAGTATAACTGGTGGAATGTCTGGTTCTGGGAAATATCTATAGTCATTTGCTTCTTCTTTGCTTCTCATAGAAATAGTGATTTTTCTGGATAAATCCCAGCCGCGCGTTTCTCGAGGAACTTCCTCTCCTTTTTCCATTAATTTTACTATCCTGTCGTATTCGTATTCTAAAGCTTTTTCTACGAATTTAAAGGAGTTCATATTTTTGACTTCCACTTTGTTACTCTGGTTCTTGTTTTTTGTGTTAACTACAGATATATTGGCATCACAGCGAAGAGCGCCTTTTTCCATATCACCGGTACTTACACCAATATATCTTAGAAGCTGTCGCAGCTTTTCAAGAAATTCCCTTGCTTCCTGAGGAGATTCAATGTCTGGTTCGGTAACTATTTCTGCAAGTGGAATACCGCATCTATTCATATCAACAAGTGAATGTGAAGCTTCGGTTATTGTTTCAGATGAATGCAATAATTTTCCAGCATCTTCTTCAAGATGGATTCTTCTTATTCGTATTCTTTTTCCATTAATTTCCATGTATCCATTTGTGGCAAGCGGGTAGAAAAATTGGGTAATCTGGTAACCTTTTGGAAGATCCGGGTAAAAATAATTTTTTCTATCAAATCTTGAATATTCGTGAATATCACAGTTGAGTGCCGTTGCAAGAAGCACTCCATATTCAAACATTTCAAGAGAGGGTACTGGAAGAGCGCCTGGTTGACCTGTACAGACAGGACATATAGCTGTGTTTGGTTCTAATTCAAAAACATTGGAAGAACAGGAACAAAAAGCTTTAGTTTTAGTGTTTAATTGTACGTGTATTTCAAGTCCTATAACAGGTTTGTAGCTCATTTTTCTTCCTCCTCTAACGGTGTAGGAAATCTTCCGTTTGTATTGTAAGGAGATGTCTGCTCAATAAAATCAGCAAATCCAAGAACTTTCGCATCATCAAAGCGCTTTCCAATAATCTGCATTCCAACTGGCAGATTATTAGAAAAACCGAACGGAATACTTATTGCTGGCAAACCTGCGAGATTTGCTGGAATAGTGAAAATATCCATCATATAGTAAACGAGAGGGTCTTTTATTTCGCCAATTTTAAAAGCTGTAATAGGTGAGGTAGGAGTTATCAGAAAATCGTAATTCGATAAAATTTCATTTATTTTACTGGAAATTTTACGTCTAACTTTTTGTGCACGTTCAAAGTATGCATCATAATAAGCTGCGCTGAGTGTAAATGTTCCTATCATTATTCTTCTAATAACCTCTGGTCCAAATCCGTTTTTTCTGGTTTCCAGATAAGTCTCTAACAATCCTTCCTTTTCTTCTCTTAAGCCATATCGTATGCCATCAAATCTTGAAAGGTTTGAGCTTACCTCTGCGGGGGCAATTATATAGTATGTTGCTACAGCATATTTTAACTCGGGAAAATTGATCTTTTTAACAGAGATTTCAAGAGATTCCAGAAATTTGATAAATTCTTCAAATTTTCTGGCAATTTCATTATCTATTCCTTCGGCAAAAACCTCTTCCGGGTATGCAACGCAAATGTTTTTAAAATTTTTGCCAATGTATTTTGAAAAGTCTATTTGTTTTTCAACAGTTGTAGCATCACGCGGGTCCTTTCCGGAAATTATTTGTGTTAAAAGAGCAGCGTCCTCTACAGTTTTTGTTATAGGACCGATTTGATCAAGCGATGAAGCAAAAGCAATCAATCCATATCTTGAAACCAGTCCGTATGTGGGTTTAAATCCCACTACGCCGCAAAATGCGGCCGGTTGCCTGATAGAACCTCCTGTATCGCTACCCAGTGCTGCCACCACTTCTCCGCTGGCAACAGCGGCCGCAGACCCCCCGCTGCTCCCCCCAGCTACACGATCTAAATCCCAGGGATTTCTGGTTGTATAAAAAGCGGAATATTCTGTACTTGTACCCATTGCAAATTCGTCCAGATTTGTTTTTCCAACAATTGAAAAACCTGCTTTTTTGAGTTTTTCAACAACAGTTGCATCATAAGGAGAAACAAATGTTTCAAGTATTTTTGAACCACAGGTGGTTTTCATCTCTTTTACTACAATGTTATCTTTGATAGCCAATGGAATTCCAGAAAAGTTTCCTGGAACGTCCTGAGCGTTTTCGTTTACAGTTATAAACGCCTTTATGTTTTTATCCAGCTCGTTGATAGTTTCAATAGCATCTTTTACAAAGGATTTTTTTGCTTTTAGAGCATCTTTTATAGAAAGTTTTCTATATTCATTGCTGCTTGCCAACTAAAACACCTCCAGAAAAGGTTGAATTATTTCATTACGGAATGTTGAACTATTTTTTTGTCCTCTATGTAAGTTGTGAACTTTATGTAGGAATCTGTTTCAACGCCTAAAAGATTAAATATCGTAGGTGATAAATTCCAGAATAGACCTGTTATATATTTTGGATCGTAATTTTCACTTAAGAATGTTTTGTCAGGCGTAATATATTCGCCGGGATTCTTTCCGTAAAATACAATTTTTTCGTTGTCCATTCTTATGTAGGCTATAGGTGTTCCCTGCTCAGTTGCGATAATACCATATTTTTCACCATTTATGGTTACAAAATCAGATATTTCATCGCTTAATAAATCCCATGATGGGTTCTGGTAATACATTACTCCATAGACGTCGTAAGGGCCTTCAAATTCATTGCTTAATGAATTTATAATTATCTGGCTAAAATCAGCGGATAGATACGCAGTTCCGTCAAATTCCTCTATGGATTTTATGTTAAGTTCATCTTTTGTAGCAATGCTTACACTATCTATGAGGGAGTAAAGAAACTCTGGAAGTTTTCTATTTATAAAGATCAAGAAATCACCACCGACATTTGGATCGGCGATTATATTTTTGCCTTTTGAGGCATTTATTTCTTCCACAAGCGATGCTGATTCATCATTTAGCGGTGTTATTTCCTGATGGAAAATAAGAGTTTTTTCAGCGGCATTGGAGGTTATATATCCAGAACCATTAAATTTATAAGGATCACTTTCAATATTTACATAGGTTACTCCCAGATAGCCTTTTGAGAGGTAGTCAGTAAAGTTTGCCGGTGGAGTTCCCCCTCCATAATTATTTCCAAAAACAAAGTATCCATTTATCACATTGATTTCTTCTGGATAACTGTTCCCAGTGAAATTTTCGTATATTTCTTTTATTTTGTCTGGATTTTTTGATGGACCAATGACAAAAACGATGTTGTCTTTATTACCGGCGATAAGTAATTCTTTAAAAATGTCAATATCGTCTAACGAATAATTTTGAGCCATGAGTTGTTGTTGAATCATGCTTATTATCATACTTTCTAAACCAAGCTGGTTTGCAAGCACATCACCTGCGTTGGTTGATTTAAAGGCATTGTAGAGCTTCTCTATGTCTGGTGTGTAAAAAACAAATTCATAGTTTTGTGGAAGAAAGTCAAGAGCGTTTGAGAAAATGAGGGTAGAAATTATTAATATTCCAAGAATGATTTTTTTTAACATAATAGTTCACCTCCGGATAGTATGTTCTTTAATAAAATCGATTAAATGATTTGCGTGAATGGTTTTTGAAAAAATATAAGTGCCTTTGAAATCGTTCCCTCCACCTTTTCCACCAAAATTTTCCACAATGTTTCTGATGATCTTTCCACATTTAAACATTTTAGTGTTTGTTGATGTAAAATGATATTTGTTTCCATCAAAGATTATAAGTAAAGAATCTTTTTTTCCGAAATGTTTTGGGATGAAACGTGCTACGGTTTCATTTGTTTCACAAAAAAAGATGTTCTCACTGGAATAAGGTGCGAGATCTTTAGCAATTGTTTTTGCAATTTCTTCAGAAAGGGCATCTATTTTTGCTGAAAGTGTTTTTACATCAGATAATAATTTTTCTGTTCTTGGGATAAGTTCCGATATTGATGAAGTTAAGGTCTGTGAGAGTTTCCTGAGTATCCTGTTATATTCGTAAAAATATTCAAGTGCTTTGTTGCCTGCCACAAAATATAACCTTGTTAAATTTCCTTTGACCTTTTCAGTTTTAAGGATTTTTATCAATCCTATTTCTCCTGTATTTTTTACATGATAACCTCCGCAGGGGGAATAATCAAAGTTGTCAATTTTTACAATTCTTATGGGTTCTTTTACCTTTTCACTTATTCTCTTTCTTAAAGGAAGTTTGTTTGCATCTTCTTTATTTAATGTAAGAATCTCTACTGGAATACATGCCTGAATTAGTTCGTTGCTTTTATCTTCAACCTCTTTTAAAACGGAATCTACAATAAAAGGAATGTCTAAATCTATTGTAGAGTAATCTTCACCCATGTGAAAACTCACAGTAGGAATGTCTGCTATTTCTATTAATGAAGCAGATAATATATGTTGTCCAGTATGATGCTGAGCGATGAATTTTTGCCTTCTAATATCTATTACAACCTGATGTTTTCCCGGGGCAATTGGTTTGTCAATTTCACAAACATAGAAATCTTCCTTTTGAAAAACTTTTAAGACTTTTGCAGGGCCAATCATGCCCCTGTCTCCAAGCTGTCCACCTTTCCCATCGGGATAAAAAACAGAGTCTTTTGAAAATGCCAGAAATGAGTTGTTCTTTTTTTCTACTTTTAGTATGTTTACATAACTTTCCAAATAGTCAACCCCTTTCTCTACACGATTTTATCACAAACCCCTGTTAAAAAAGAAAATCAAAAGCATTCTGATTGAATAATTAGAATGTTTTTCCCATTAAGAAGAAAAAGTTCCATTTATTTTGTTCAAATAAATATGCTTCACCTACACGTATGAGGCCAAACATTGGAACCTGCAAGCCAAGTTCTATTCCTCCGGTCCATTTCCATGGGGCAGTCAAATAAGACTCTCCAGCTGTACCTGTATCGGCAAAGGCTGCTATGTAATAAGGTGTTTGAGATTCTTTATCAACATAACGTATTTCAAAACTTGCTAATGCAACCATTTTTCCAGAGAGTTCCAATCCTCTTATTCCATTTAGTCCGGATAGATAATTAACAAGATTTTCACCAGAATCCTGAAAGATTTGTGCTCCATAAATTCTTCCCGCTAAACTGAAATTGGTATCTTTTATTGGAACGTGGAGGCTTACATCTTCCTGTAATTTCCATGCAACGGGAGCATCTCCATCTATTCTAAAGTATTTTTGGACAAGTGAGGAGAAATAAAATCCTTTTGTGGGTATTATAAGATCGTCGAGGTTTTCATACGCATACCCAAAAATTGCATATGCGCTTGTATATTTTGAAGTTGTGGTGTTTGTTAATGTTTCTGTAGAACCTGACGTTGTTGTTGAAACGGTAGTTTCGTAATTCTTTAAAGAAACACCAGCACCAAATGAAAAAGTATTATTGTTAATTTTTAAAGTGCTAAGGGAAATACTCCCTGAAATTTTTGTAAGATTTGTTGATGTTTCGGTTGTTTTTGTGGAGTCCTCTGATAGAATGTACACCGTTGTTGAATCTGTTGTTGAGGAAAGATTATAGGAAATTTTACCAGAGAGTTTCAGTGGTAAATTGTTTGGTTTTCTTATTCCGTATTCAAGACTTATATTTTTTGAATTAACTCCAAGGTTTATAGAAGAACTTATAGTTTGTCCAAAGCCTACAGGATTAATAGCGCTTATCTGTACTTGAGCTGCGAATCCTTCGTACCACGGTTTTCCCTCAACAGGTCCCCATGTACCTCCGCCAAGAAAATTGAATTTTTTCTCTTTTTCGGTTAGTATAAGTGTTGTATTTAATGTGTTTGTACCTTCTGGAGTTATATCAAAGTCTATATTATCAAAGTATTGTAATTTGTAAATTTCAATATATGTTTCCTGCAGTGCCTTTTTGTTTGCAAAATCGCCCGATTTTATTTTTATCAGGTCATCAAAAGTGTATAGTTTTGTTCTTGTGTTTCCTGAAACAGTTACTTTGCCAAATTTCATTTCCACAACGTTGATTAGAAACACATTTTCCCTGACATCAGCGGAAAGGTTAACAAAATAGGTGCCTTTATTGTATTTATCTTTTACTTTTTGTAAAATTTTTAACAGTTGAGCATTTGTATATGTTGCAGACGGAGTTGAACTTATATCGTCGAAGGTATAAATGCTGTTTCCTGTAATTTCTATCTTTTCAACGTATGTAGGGCTTCTTACAATGGTGTTTTGTACAACCAGTATTTTTAAAATTTTTGCAGGTTTTTCACTGTCAACGGTTAGAAATTGTATATTTGTGTATGGGGAAAAATACACATAGTTGCTGAGTTGTTGAAAAATCGTTTGCAAATCTGAGGCTTTTGGGTAGTAGGATTTTTCGTCATCAAAGAAGCGTAATATTGGTCCTTTAGAAAGATAATTTTTATACCTTTTTACTTTTATTTCATTATTGATTTTTTGAAATTCTTCTTCTAAACCTTTTATATTTCCAGAAAATTCCACATCATACAGTGCGTATTCTGTTACGCTAAAAGTTATGTTTTTTCCGTTAATTTTACCACTGATGTATACAAATGATTCGTCTTTGTTTTTTGAAAATACGTTACTAACAATATATCCCTGTTCTTTATAAAGTTCACTTATGTTTTCAATACTTTTTTTGAATTGAACAAAACTAAACGCCTTGTTTTCTTCAAGGGTAATGGAAGCTTCAATTGTTTCTCTGTCAATAAGTCCTGCGCCGTTTATGTTTAAATTTATACTTTCTATAGGGGAATTTTCCGAAACTTTTATTACCAGGTCAATATTATTTCCAGAAGCTATTTTTGTATACTCAACTGAGGAAAAATAGCCAGTTGCCCTTACTTTTGATACGATATCTTCGATAGCATAGTCGTTAATATCAAGGTTTATGTAATCTTCATAATAACTTTCTAACTCTGCCTTTGGAACAGTTTTAAGACCTTCAAAAGTTACGGAGTTCAATACTTCACCCTGAACATAAAGAGAAAGTGTTAAAATGAATCCAATGATTAGAAATAATTTTTTCATATGTTATCCTCCCCATCTTTTAGCATTTTTTCTAATTCTTTTAAAAAATCTCCTAATAATTTCATTTTTGAAGGGGTGTTTATTTTTCCAAGGTGTTTTTCTATTGTACTGGAGTCAATTTCATAACAATCGTTTTCAAAACATCTTTTGATGTACCAATTTATTTCTTGATTCAGTAAAAGTGCAAAGATAGTATCCACTAAATTTCCCACAGGTTGACAATCTATGTGTGATTTAAAAAATAGAGCCTTTATTGTTGTTCCCACACCTTTTTTACTTGTTAAATTCACAAAGCCACCGGTCATTTCCGTTGCCTGTTTTAAAAAAGGAAGCCCCAGACCGACCTTTCTTATTTTTTTAGACCTTGTAGTATAAAATGGATCGAATATCCTGGTTAAGATTTCTTCAGGGATACCTGGTCCATTATCTTCTACACAAAATTCGAATTTATCTCTGGTTTCATTTATTATAAGTTTTATATTGGTAGCTCCCGCTTTTATGGAATTTTCGACTATGTCATGTACATGGTCAGAGAGTGTTATAAGTCCCATATAGTTTTCACCTTTCCCCTGACTAAAGCGTTAAAAAAAGAGTTTAAAGATAACTTTTCACATTCTATTATACTATACCTCGTGTTTAACTGGTTAAGAAAATGTGCATCAGAAGATGATAATGCAATGAGGCCTTTTTTTCTTATAAAGCCAAGCTCTTCTATTGTTGTAGCTTCTGCAATGTTTACAGGATGGTCTGGAATTAAACCAAGTTGATACATTACACCAAATTTTCTGTTTATATGTGCATAAACAGGAACTCCATGATGTTTTAAGATAATTTCTATAACACTTTCAAGGGAGAGAGAAATTGGAAAACCAAGGGGAAGGTTCTCAAGGGCAGTAAATTTATCATTTTCATCTGTATATATCTGGTAACCAAATTTTTCGGGGTCATAATTAATTTCTGGAAGATTCTGGTACACTATTTCTGTAACTTTTTTTAGCTGGTTTATATCAGGGAAATATCCCAGAATATGGACGTCTTCTATTGTTTGTATTTCAATACCAGGTACTATAAGTTTTCTTTCGGCGGAGAATTTTTTTGAAAAGGCTTCGACATTTCCACCTGAATTATGATCAGTAATAGCGGTGATTTCTGCTGAAAGTTTGGCAAGCTCAGAGGGCACCATACTTATATCGGCACATGGTGATAAACAACTGTGAACATGTAAATCGCACTTGTATTGCATTATATTACCTTATGCCCAGCTGATATATTTTTCCTGAAACTACAAAGGCATTATCCCTGGATTTTATTAGAGAAATTCCTTCACTTTTTGCCTTTTCCACAGTTTCAGAAGGGAAGTTAAGATCATCACAGAGTATAATAGCTCTGATTCCAACTAAAGAGGCGACGGCTATTATATTGACGTGGTTTTGCACAGTGATCCATATGGAATCGTTTTTTGCATTTTTCATAACAAGGCTCAATAAATCCCCGGTGTATGCGTGAATTATTTCACAATCATTACTTAAAAAAACAATTTCTGCATCAAGTGATGCTACAATATCTTTTAAATTCACAGTATCACGTCCTTTCATGCTATTTGATCAAATAGTGTGCCTATTAAAAATTTTGGTAAATTCATTCCAAGCATCAACGCGTTCATGGCCATTTCAAGGAGGAGTATTTCTCTTTCGATTTTTTCTATCTCAACAGGATCTTTTGTAGTTTGCAATTTCAAACGTAACTCTCTGATTTTTTCAGAAATATCTGTTTTACTTACATCCTGTGAGCCTTCGTCGTTTGTTTTAGTATCTTCTGGCTTTTCCCATGGATTTGATTTAGGTATGTACATCCAGACTTTTGTTTTTCCCGCGACAGCTGCAAGAAAAGATCCCCTTTTTCTGAAATCGAGAGATATTCCACCAGATATAATGAAACCGCCCTGTCTCAATGCTTCTCTTTGAAATGCATAATAATTACTTAATTCCTGTGTAAGTACCCTTAAAACACTCCTGCTTGCAGGAGCGCTGTTGGAAAGTCCGGGTTCTCCTGGATCAAGTTTGTAACCAAGAGTGGGGTTAGAGATGGCTGAAATGCCTTCAACCATGGTGCTCAACTCCTGGTTAAATGTTTTAACGCTTTTTTAATAATTTCATCTAAGGAGTCGTTCGTTTCTGCTACACTATTTACAGCCTTCCGAGATTGATTAGGAGAAAAACCAAGTGTAGTAAGTGCTTCAATTGCCTCCTGCATTTTTTTGTCTTTTTCACTAAAAGAAACGTTAAATTCAGCTAAATTATCTTTGAGCTCCATTATAATACGTTCTGCAGTCTTCTTTCCGATTCCTGGAAGTTGTGATAATCCCTTTGCGTCTTCATTTATTATTTTTGCAACTATTTCTTCTACGTTATTTGTTGATAAGATTTTCAAAGCAGTTTTTGGACCTAATTTTGAAACGCTTATGAGTTTTTCAAAAAGTCTTAATTTTTTTTCCTCCCCAAATCCATAAAGTGTTATATTATCTTCTGATATTATAAGTTTTGTATAAAACTTGATTTCACTTCCTGTTAAACCAGATAGTTCTACTGTGTTTCCAACAACTATTTCGAGAATAAAATTTCCTACATCAACATAAGCCTTACCGTCTAAAACGGAGTACAGCAACCCTTTTACTGCATAAATCATATATTCACCCCGAATAATTCAACGGCATTTTGAATGAGGATTTCAGAAACATCTCTACCTATTATATCATTTATCTGGTTGAAAATGTATTTTACATAGACTGGTTCATTTCGTTTCCCACGAACAGGCTGTGGGGGTAAATATGGGCAATCTGTTTCTGGAAGTATATTGTTTTCTCCTATTTTTTGGACTGTTTCTCGAAGAGAGTGGTTTCTCCTGTAAGTTACAGGTCCACTTATTCCTATCAAAAGTCCGAGTTTAAGGAACTTTATAGCCCAGCTGGTATTTCCACTAAAAGAATGTACAACGCCCCCCTTTTCCGGGATGCCAATAGTTTCCAGGATATTATAGGCATCCTCAAAAGCTTCCCTGATATGCACTATTATTGGAAGGTTCAACTCTTTTGCAAGTAAGAGTTGCTCTGCAAATACTTTTTGCTGGATTTCTTTTGGGGAAAAGTTACGGTAATAATCTAATCCTATTTCTCCTATGGCAACAACTTTTGGCATAACAGCAAGCTTTTTTAAGCGATTTAGATATTCATTATCTGTATCTTTACTGTCATGTGGGTGGACTCCAACAGAGGCAAATATTTTTTTATATTTATTCGCAAGTTCCACACAGATCCGGCTATCATCAAGATCAGTTCCAACGTTTATGATAAATTCCATATTATCATTTTCAAATTTTTGAATAATGGTCTCACGATCATTGTCAAAATGCGGCATATGAATATGTGCATGAGTGTCTACGAGTCTCATCTGCTCACTCCCTGAATATTTTTCATTTCAAAAAATTTTTGCATATCGTAAGTTGAAAAAGAAACAGGGAATTTTACTGGTTTTCTTTCAATAGCAGATTTGTAGATGGCCAGCACTATTTCAACAGCTTTTTTCCCGTCTTCACCGGATATATATGGTTTTCTATCTTTTTCTATTGCTTCGTAAAAATCTTTGTATAAAGGAACGTGCCCGTAACCATAAACTGTATCCGGGTCAGGCAGATTCATAAAAGGATGATCTGCTTCGTTTTCGAATTTCCAGGTTTCTATGCGATTAACAGCAAGTCCTCCAATAATTACAGTTCCTTTTTCCCCGAAAATTGATAATTTTTCATGAAGATTTTTTGGGAAAATAGATGTCGTGCCCTCCAGTATACCAACTGTACCGTTTTTAAATTTTATTATGGCTACTCCAAAATCTTCAGTTTCTATTTGAGGATGAATAAAATTTTCTATGTGGCCATAAATTTCATCTATTTCTCCTCCAAGCATCCATTGAAGAAGGTCGATATTATGTGTACACTGATTCATTAATGCTCCGCCATCCTGGTTCCATGTGCCACGCCAGGGGGCTTGTTTGTAATAGTTTTCGTTTCTATTCCACCTAATGGTTGCAACTCCGTAATTTATTTTTCCAAATGCGTTAGAATCTATTTTTTTTCTTAATTCCTGAATGGGAGGATTAAATCTGTTTTGAAAACATACGGCGAGTTTTAGATTTTTACTTTTAGCAGTTGTTATCATTTCTTCCATATGAAGTGTGGATAGTGCCATGGGTTTTTCAACGAGAACATGCTTATTTGAGATTAGACTTTCCATTGAAATTTCATAGTGAAAACCGCTTTCGGTTGCTATTGCTACTGCATCAATATCTTCTCTTAAAAGAATTTTTTTATAGTCCGTAACTACTTCTGGCTTTCTTCCTGTGCTTTTTTCGAAAATATTCGCGCAATTTTCAGCTTTGTCCTTTATTATATCGCAAACGGCTACAGTTTCAATAATATCGTGATTTTTTATAAGTGCTTCGATATGTTTCTTTGTACCAATTCTCCCACATCCTATAAGTGCAAGTCTGAGTTTTTGCATATCATTCCTCCTTCATTGTTATCCTAAAATTACATCGAGAGCTGACATTATAAAAAAACCTATGACGAGGAAATAAGTTGACAGACGTTCATTTCCTCTCAGATGCGTTTCTGGTATCACTTCATCACTTATAATGAAAATCATAGCTCCTCCAGCAAATGCCATCATGTATGGGAGTATAGCCTGGCTTATTGAAACTATACCTGCTCCCAGAATTCCACCTAATATTTCCACGACACCTGTTAAAAATGATATAAGAAAAGCAGTCATAGGTTTATATCCGGTGTTTATCAGCGCGGCTGCCACCGCTGCCCCTTCAGGAATGTTTTGAGCACCTATTGCAAATGCTATGTTATAAGCCTGATCAGAAAAGGCACTTACACCTACAGCCATACCTTCTGGAAGGTTATGAATGGTAATAGCTATTACAAATAACCATATCTTGCTTAATCTTTTTATATCCATTCCCTCATGGCCTTTTAGAAAATGCTCATGTGGCGAGTATTTGTCCATTAGATCGACGAGAACAGCTCCCAGAAAAAAACCTATTAGAAATCTTATTAATCCGCCCATTTCTATTGCAGGTGCTATAAGACTAAAAGCACTGGCTGCGAGCATAATGCCCGCCGCCATTCCCAGCAAAGCATCAATGAATTTTTCGTTTATGTGTTTTTTAAAGATTAAAAAAGGTATTGCACCCAGAGAAGTAGCAAGCCCCGCAGCTGAACTTAAAAACACTCCAAACCAGAAATTATTCATAACAATTTCCCCTTTTTCATAACTTTCGTTGTCTGGTATAATTCTTCTCTTCTATTCAAAAAATAAGCGTGAGAATCACCAGATTCTATAAAACGGTAATGATGCAGCTGTTGAACATCGATTTCTGAGGCTATTAACTCTTCTTTTTGAACTGCTTCGACAACTATGTCTCCCCTTGGGTTGATGAGTCTTGATTTTCCAATATAATCCATTATCCCTTTTCCGGCTGTTGATGAGGTTACTAAAAAAGCTCCGTTTTCAAGAGCTCGAGAGCGCGTGGCTATATCATAAATGTGTGCACGTTCTTTTCCAAAGGCAAAAGGAACCAGAAATACTTCTGCGCCATTTAAAGCGAGTATTCTTGCAATTTCAGGAAATCCAACTTCATAGCATATAAAAATTCCAAAATTTACTCCTGAGAATCTGAATAGCAGGAAGTGTTCTCCTGATTCAAAGACTTCCTTTTCTTTACGAAAAAGGTGGGTTTTGTCGTAAAATAAAATTTCTTTCTTTTTCCTGAAAACAAAAACAGAGTTTCTGAGCTTACCCTGTATTTTTCTTGGGATTCCGCCTATTATAGCTATATTGTATTTTCGAGAAAGTTTTAAAAGATCTTCTTTTATTTTTTTGAAAAAATCTATTGAGTTCTCAAGGATTTCGGGGTTGTAAGTATATCCACTTAAAGAGAGTTCGGGAAAAAGTATTATATCAGCACCTATGCTTCCCGCTTTTTCTATAAATTCTATATGTTTTTCAAAGTTTTCTTTAAATTTTCCAGGAACTGGTTCAAACTGAGCTGATGTTATTAACACTGGCTACCCTCCTTGAAAGTTCTTCCTGCTTCATCCAGTAGCCATCTAAATATCCCTGCGAAGTTAAATATCCCAAAAATTTGTAATGTTCTTTTTTTAATATGCCTGGACCAATGTTTGAAAGTGGAGTACCAGGTAGTGGCATAAAAGTATGTGCATGAACTTTAGCTTTATACTTTTCAACGATTTTTTTAATAAATTCAAAAGTCTTTTGTATATCTTCGTGTGTTTCAAATGGAAATCCAAAAATAAAGTCTACTCTTGGAATAAAATCGTATCTTTTTAATAGTTCAAGGGCATACTCAATTTGTTCCGTTGAATGTCCCCTTCTGATAAGTTTGAGGACTCTATCACTTCCACTTTGAGCGCCTATTACTATGTATTTATTATTGACATATTTCTTTATAACTTTTAAAATTTCTTTATTGATGCTTTCAGGTCTTACATCAGAAGGAAATGTTCCAAAATAAATTTCTTCTACTCCAACTTTTTTAAGATTGTATAAGAGTTCGTCAACTATATGAGGTTGTGGGGTAACACCATTTTTACTTCCATAACCAAAAGAATTGGGAGAGATAAATCTTGCAATTTTTCTGCCATTTTTAACTCCTATTTTTGTATATTCGATTATTTGCTCAACAGATCTATGTCTTACAACTTTACCCGCGAGTCTGGGTGTTTGACAATATCCGCAATCAAAAGGACATCCTCTTGATATTTCAATAGGCATATAAAGATTTTTTTCCGGACAAAAAGGTGGATATCTGTCAAGGATGATTCTGTTTTTTACACCGTCGTAAATATTATTTTCAGGATACTCTTTATGTAAAAATTTTAATATATTTTCTTCCCCATCCCCGATAAACACGAAGTCAAAACCTGCATTTAATACCTGTTCAGGAAGAGCTGTTACATGTGGTCCGCCGGCTATAAGTGTGTATCCCTTTTCTTTTAAAATTTTTGCTTCTTTTTTTACGTAGGGCCAATCAAAACTCATAAAAGAATAAAGTACAACAGTATTTCTGGAATCTATGTTCAGGACATCTTCCAGAGCTCGAACTTCAATAAGCTCTATATCAGATTTGTTGTTGTAAATAGATGCAACAAGGGCGGTAATACTGTATCTATTTGTTTGTGTGGAACGGAAAACAATTCGCTTTATTTCCACAGCGCCTCGTCAACCTCTTCAAGTGTTTCTGCTAGTACAAAAACATGCCCGCTATCCATAATTAAAATACTTTTTGCCTCTTTTCCATAAGTCATATTAACTATAGTGCCTCCCAGTTTGTTCATGCCTCTTATTTTTCTTGCTACAGCGGAAGAAACAGGGAGTACCGCTATTATTCTGTTTCTTGGTACAAATACATTATTGTTGATTTTTACAACCTGTTTCATGTTTTTACCTCCTCGTATTATACGTTGAATCGCACAGTAATTATATCACCATCCTGTACGATATAATCTTTTCCAACGAGTTTCATGAGTCCCTTTTCTTTTACTTCTTTTTCACTTCCAAATTTTACCAGATCTTCATATTTCATTATTTCTGCTTTTATAAATCCACGGGCTAAATCTGTATGAATTACTCCTGCTGCATCAACTGCTGAACTTCCCTTTCTCAAAGTCCACGCTCTTACTTCATCTTTTCCAACAGTGAAAAATGATATTAATCCAAGCTGATTATACATAGTTTTGGATAAACGTTCGATTCCTGTTTCTTCTATACCAAGTTCTTTTAAAAATTCTAAGCGTTCCTCTTCGGGAAGTTCGCTTATCTCTTTTTCTAATTGCCCACAAAGCTGCAGATAAGCGAAGTTATAGTTTTTACAGAGTTTCAATACATCATCTTTTGATGGGTAATTATCATTTGTAAACTGATTTTCGTCTAAATTCACAGCTACCACTATGGGTTTGAGTGTTACCAGGGAAAAACTTGAGACAAGTTTTATTTGATCTTCAGAAAATTCTTCTCTATGCTGGGAAAGGAATTTTTCATTTTCTAATATTTCCCTCATTATTTTTAGAATTTTTAATTCATTTTCTTCTTTGTTATCCAATTTTCTTTTAGCATTTTCAAGTTTTTCTATCCGGTTTGTAACAACTTCAAGATCTCTGAATATAAATTCATCCAGAGTTAGTTTTAATTGTGAAAAGGGAGTATCTCCTTTTTCAGGGTATGGAACGCTTTCATTTTCAAATGCCCTCAGGACCAGCAACAATGCTTCTGCATTTTGAACAACGTTAAAAACCTGAGAGCGACTTTTTTGGTCGTCAGGGTTTAAAGATGGGGTGTCATAAAACTCAAGTGTTGCGTAGATAGTCTTTTTTTGGTTGATACATCTCCGATAACACTTTTACCCTTTTATCATAAACTTTTGCTACACCTTTTTGGTGTGCAGGAGAATATGGATCTACCTGTAATCCTGTTAGCAATGAAAAAACTGTTGTTTTTCCAACCATGGGAAGTCCAATGATTCCAACTTTCAAATTTTCTCCTCCTTACAGATTTTTGAAAACCTTTTTTAAAGTAAAGACTCTTTCTCCAAAACGTTCCTGGTTGTAAAGCGTTTTGAAAAATTTTGAATTTCTTTCCGCTGTTGCTATAGCTATTATTTTCCCCTGCCAGTATATAGCAACATCTTCACCTTTTCGAAATGGCGAGATTATTTCTTTGATGAACTCCAGACGTGGTTGAACGCCGTTAAATATATTTTCAACGTATTCTCCATAAACCTCAACCTTTGGTAGAGTTATCGCTTCTTCTATTGGAATAAGAGCTTTTTTAATCCTTTGAGAATCATTTTCATAAGGATTTATTGAATTTTGAATTTCATATTCGCCAACAGCTAATCTTACAAGTTCAACACTTGTTGCTCCACACCCGACTTTGTACCCTATATCCATACAGAGACTTCTTATGTACGTTCCAGGTGAGGTAGTTACTTTAAATGAAAAATAAGGTAACTCAATTTTGATATTCGATATATCAAAGATTTCAACTTCTTTTGGTGGAAGCGAAATTATATTCCCTTGCCTGGCAAACTGATACAATTTTTTCCCTTTGTATTTTTTTGCAGAATATGCCGGGGGAACCTGCAAATATTTTCCCTTAAATGACAGAATAGCATCTTTAAGTTCCTGTGATGTTATATCGCAATTTTTATTTTCTACTACTTCACCGGTAATGTCAAATGTTTCTGTAATAACACCAAGAATAGCTTTTACATAGTATTTTTTTTCCAGAACTTTTAAGTACTCGAGTATTCGAGTAGCATCTCCTACCCCTATGATTAAAACTCCTTCGGCAAAAGGGTCAAGTGTACCTGCGTGACCCACGCGTTTTATTGATAATTTTCTCCTTATTTCATCAACTACATCATGAGATGTCACACCTTTTGGCTTATAAACATTCAATATGCCTCTCACAGCATCACCTTAATAGTTTTCTAAGAATTTTACATCATTTCTAATAAAGTCTCTAATGTCTTTTATTCCATACTTTACCATGGCTATTCTTTCCAATCCAAGACCAAATGCAAAACCAGACCATATTTCCGGATCGTATCCCACGCTTTTGAACACATTCGGATCTACCATGCCAGCTCCTAAAATTTCCAGCCAGTCGTTTCCAAACCATACATCTACTTCGAAACTCGGTTCAGTAAACGGGAAAAAACTTGGTTTAAGCCTTATTTTTGCATCTTTTCCAAAAACTCTTGTAACCATTTCTTCGAGACAATATTTCAGATGCTTTACTGTTACATTTTTATCTACAAATAGTCCCTCCATTTGTGTGAACATGGGGAGATGTGTGGCATCATAATCTCTTCTATAAACACGCCCCGGAGATATTATAGCTATAGGAGGTTGCGTGTTGAGCATAGTTCTAATCTGGACAGGTGAAGTATGGGTACGGAGTAAAATTTTATCCGTGAAATAAAAAGAATCCTGAACATCCCGGGCTGGATGCCACTCTGGAGTGTTAAGCGCGTCAAAGTTATGCCATGTATCTTCAACTTCTGGCCCTTCTACCACCGAAAATCCCATGGAAATGAAGATATCTTCCAGTTCTTTTTGAATTTGAGTTAGAATATGAAAATGTCCAATATCTTTTCGGGCCCCGGGTAAAGTTACATCTACTGCCATGGCTGCATATTTCTTTTCTTTTTCCCTTTGAGATAATTCGTCTAATTTTTCATTTATTTTTTTCAGTAACTCATTTTTTGCTTTATTTACGGCAGCACCAAAGATTGGCCGTTCTTCAGGAGCCAGCTCTTTAAGTTTTTTCATAAGAGAGGTAACTATTCCTTTTTTTCCAAGATATTTTACCCTGACACTATTAAGTTCCGAGGAGTTTTCACAGTTTTGAATTTCTTCAAGAGCCTGTTGGACTATTTTTGTGATTTCATCCATATAAACACCTCCAGAGGTTTCTTAAAAACTAATTTTAATTATAACATAGATGTGTTATTATTAAGATTAGC
Organism: Thermosipho ferrireducens; assembly: GCF_017358165.1. Classification (NCBI taxonomy): domain Bacteria; kingdom Thermotogati; phylum Thermotogota; class Thermotogae; order Thermotogales; family Fervidobacteriaceae; genus Thermosipho; species Thermosipho ferrireducens. Next base: position 708,817 of record NZ_CP071446.1, read on the forward strand.
GAGAGTTTGAGAAAAAGATTCCTCACATGCGTTCGGAATGACAGTAAGGGAAAGATCCTTCGCCTTCCCACTCCTCAGGATGACAAAGAACAGCGAGGGTTGGCCTCATTATTTCTGTCATTCTGAGCGCGTAGCGCGAAGAATCTTATAAATTAGTGAGGTTGGCAAGGCTTGTTCTGAGCACGAAGTGCGAAAGATCCTGCGAGGGTTAATAAGGTTAGTGAAGTTACAGATTTGTTGTAGGGAGGTAATTAATATGGATTCTATAGAGCTCAGGCATTTATTACATCAAACGCCAGAAATAGCTTTTCATGAATATGAAACTCAAAGGATTTTGATTAACGCACTTAAAGAGATGCAATGTGAAAAATTGACAGTGTATAAAATAGCCGAGACAGGGGTTATGGCTATTTATAAGAATAAGCCAACTGGTCCGTTTATTCTCTACAGGGCGGATATGGATGGGCTTCCTATTGTGGAAAAAACCAATTGGAAGTTTGCATCTAAAAATGGTAATATGCATGCCTGTGGACATGATGTTCATATGGCAGTTGAGTATGAGCTTATTAAAAAGATTATTAATTCCAATATAGATGAGAATTTTGTATTTGTTTTTCAACCTGCAGAAGAAACAGGTGGAGGAGCAAAGTATGTTCTTGAAGAGCTTGATGAATTACCTGTAAAATATGCTGTAGCCTTGCACGTTACAGATGAGTACGAATTCGGCACAATAGCATCGCGCGCTGGTACGTTGTTTGCTTCTGCAACAGAAATTGATATCACATTTGTAGGTAAACCAGCACATATTGCTTTTTACAGCGAGGGTATTGATTCTCTGAGAATGGCCTCAGAATTTTTGAGTGTTCATTACAACAAAAATTTTCAGGAGGATGTTCTTGTTGGATTTGGCAAAATTTCAGGTGGCGATGTTAGAAATATAGTTGCCAGAGAAACAGTTATAATGGGGAGTATTAGAAGTCCTTCTTTGAATATAACTGAAGAGGTTATATCTGAGATTTCAAAAATAGCGTCACAAATTTCAAAAAAATATTCCGGAGACTTTTCTATTTCCAGGGGAAGTGTTTATCCACAGGTAGTTGTCGATGAGTCTTTATTAAATAAGTTAAAAAGCGTGTGTAAAAGAAATAATTTTCATTTTGTAGAATGTAATATGAAATTCACAGGAGAGGATTTTGGATATTTTTCCTTAAAATATCCATCATTATTGTTTTGGGCAGGAGTTTCAAAAGGAGAGAGAAAAGGTTTGCATAACCCGGAATTTTTACCGGAGGATGATGTGATAAAACCTCTTGCTGAACTTATGTACAACTTTTTGAAGGAGCTGATGGAGAATGAATGAGCTCTTAAAAGAAATAGCTAATGAATATGGTACACCAGTTTATGTTTATTTTGAATCTGTACTTGAGGAAAGGGCTTTGAGAGTTTTAAAGACATTCGAAGGGGTTAAGTTTTTGCCAACTGTTGCGGTTAAGGCGAATAACAACCCACATCTTCTTTCTATACTTTCAAATATTGGTTTTGGAGCAGATGTACTGGGAGAGGGAGAGTTATATGCGTGTAAACTTGCGGGAATTTCTCCAGAAAAGATTATATGGAATGGAAACGGTAAAACAAAAGAACAACAAAAATATATGGAAGAACAACACATAGGATACGTGAATGTGGATTCAGTAGAAGAATTTGAAGAGCTCTGGAAAAATTCAGAGACGAATATGGAACTTTTTTTGCGCGTCAATCCAGATGTTGATCCGAAAACACATCCTTATATTTCCACTGGTTTGAAAATACACAAATTTGGTATGTCGTTTCAACAGGCAGAAGCACTTTTAAGTAAATACAGAGGAAAAATATCTGGCTTTCACATACATATAGGTTCGCAAATATTGGAGGTTGCGCCATTTAAAGAAGCGATAGAAAAAACAATCAATCTTGCAAAAAAATATGAAATAAAAAAAATTAACATAGGTGGTGGATGGGGAGTACGTTATAAAGAGGAAGAAAAAGAATTGGATTTAGAAAAGTACCGAAAAGTAATAATACCATTGCTTCAGAATTTTGAATTGGTTTTAAACGAAGTGGGAAGGTTTATTTTCGCACCTGCTGGTGTTCTTTTAACAAAAGTTGTTCGTATTAAAGAAACAGAGTATAAAAATTTTATTGTTGTTGATACAGGGATGAATCATCTTATAAGGCCTTCATTATACGGAGCATTTCACAAAGTGGAAAATGTAGTATCTAAAAGTACGAAAAAGATAATAGCAGATGTTGTTGGCCCTTTGTGTGAAACAGGTGATTTTATAGTTAAAGAGATTACTCTACCAAGACCAGCACCAGGTGACATATTTGTTGTTTACAACGTGGGGGCATACGGTTATTCTATGGCAAACAATTACAATGGAACACTACGTCCCGCTGAAATTTTAGTGAAAAAAGATGGCAGTTATGAATTAATAAGAAAAAGAGAGTCAATAGTTGACCTCTACAAATTTTAGTTCTTCTTTTAAAAATTCAACATATTTGACTATCATCTTATGTTTGTCGTAAGCTATTAGTTTTGCTGTTTTTGTGTATAGTCTGGAGTAAAGATTCAGAATTTTTTCTTCAAAATGTTTCAAAATATGTTCAAGACTATGATTAGTTTTTGCAGAATGAGATATTACCCTGTAGATTCCTATCGCACCAAGTGCATCTATCCTGTCAGCGTCCTGTAAAATTTTCGCTTCAAGAGTTTCTGGAGTCAGATTTTTACGATAGCGATGGACTTTTATAGCGTAAGTAATATTTTCTATATAAGGATAATTTATACTTTCGAGGAATTTTTCGGCAATTTTGGCTCCTTCTTCTGCGTGATCTATTAATGGGGTTTCAATTTCCATGGGACGAGCAATGTCGTGAAGATAAGCTGCAGGAATAAGAATATCAAGATTAGCTCCTTCGCTTTTTCCGATATATTTGCAGTATTGAACAACCCTTAAAATGTGATCCAATCCATGTTCACCGTTTTTTCCCAATTCCTTTTCTACAAATTCTTTGATGATGTTCCATTTTTCTTTTAGATATACCATTCTTCTCACCCATTATTCATTTATTTTTCCTACAGGTGCAAGATATATTACAAATTCTTCATTTCCATCTACTCCGATTAATTTATCCATGAGCTCCTGATCGTATGCGCCTATAGCACATGTGCCGCTATTAATGGATTCTGCTGCTAAATACAGGTTCTGACAAACATGCCCTGCATCAAGAGCAATTGCTTTGTAGGATTCCTGGGCATATCGCCATTCAGTTCTATATGGTATTGCCGTCCATACAAATACAACAGCAGATTCTCCAACAAACTTTTGATTGAGGGTCGCTTCAATTACATTGTTTGAAAAATCACCTTCTTTTAGAAGAATTAGCTTGTGTTTTAGAGGAATATATCTGTAAATTCCCTTGTTGAGGTTTTCAATATTGAATACTACAAGATATGTTTCAAACGGGTGACGCGCACCAGCAGAAGGGACGTTTCTAAAAGTAGCGATTCCGTTTCTTATTATTTCTTTTACACCTTGAGTTAACCAGAGAAGATAGGAAAGCTCTTCAAGATTTAATGGGGTTTTAATAAATTTTCTTCTGCTTCTTCTCTTTTCAATAATATTTTTCAAAGGAACATTTCCGAATTTTAATGTTTCAGGTTCTGGTAAATCAATTAATTTCGAGTTTTCTGGATAAGGTTTTTCAATTGGAGGATGTGGTATTCCTTTTCTCTGATCAGTTGTTACGGTTTTAAGAATTTTCCAGTTTGATTTTAAAAAGTCTCTTGTCTTCATAAAAGTCCCCCCTTTTTTTTGTTCGCATACAAAAATTTTAGCATATTATCATGATAAAAGCGAGAGTTAGCGAGGTTGGTAACAAAAAATAAGATCCCTCGTCATTACATTCCTCGGGATGACAAAGAAAGGGATTGTCATTCCGAACCCGAAAGGTGAGGAATCTTATAGTTAGCGAGTGTTGGCGAGGTTGGCGAGAGTTAGCAAGGTTGGTAAAAAACAAGATCCTTCGCTACGCTCAGGATGACAAAAAATGTCATTCCGAGGAGCGCACGCGACGAGGAATCTTATAACTGGCGAGATTAGCAAGGCTTGTCCTAAGCACGGAGTGCAAAGGATCTTGCGAAGTTGGCAAGATTAGCGAGGGTTGGTAAAAAAGATCCCTTGTCACTTCGTTCCTCGGGATGACAGGAAAAGGTTGTCATTCCGAACCCGAAGGGTGAGGAATCTTGTATTTAGCGAGATTAGCGGGTGTTGGCGAGAGTTAGCGAGATTGGTAAAAAGAATAAGGTCCTTTGTCGCTATCGCACCTTAGTACGGTATCTTTTTGTTATACTAAGGTTGGTTGTTTTTATGATATAATTATACTAAACAGGATTAGTATAATTGTGATTAGTATAATTATACCAGATGGGTGGTGGTATTATTTTTGTAAATAGATTCGAAGAAAAAGAACTTCTTAATAAAATACTTAACTCTCACAAAAAGGAAGTTTTCATATTGTATGGTAGAAGACGTGTTGGAAAAAGTGCCTTGTTAAAAGAAGTTTCAAAGAATAAAAAAACTTTGTTTTACACTGCCAGGAAGATATCAAAAGCTGAACAGTTAAATAATTTTTCCAGAAGTGTTGGTGATTTTTTTAATTTAGGGAATATAAAGTTTGAAAACTGGGAGGATGCATTTAGAATTTTATTTAATTTTTCCAGAAAAGAAAGTATAGTTATTATTCTCGATGAATTTCAATATCTTGCAGAAAAAAACGATGAAATAATCTCGGTTTTGCAGGTTTTAATAGATGAGTTCGATGATTCTAAGTTCAAACTTATTCTTTGCGGTTCAAGTATAAGTTTTATGGAAGGGATATTAAGTTATAAAAATCCATTATATGGAAGAAAAACTGGGAATTTAAAATTAAATCCTATCCCATTTGAACATTTAAAGCTCTTTATACCGGAATATGATTTTCACCAATTGATTGAAACTTATTCAATAATAGGAGGCATACCTTATTATTTAACTCTATGGGATGGAAATATAAACTTGTATGCAAATATTGAAAATTTGTTTTTAAAAATCGGTGCGCCGTTGAAAGAAGAACCTTATTTCATTTTGTATCAAGAGTTAAGAGAACCTGCGGTTTATCAGTCTATACTTGAAGCCCTTGCAAGTGGGAAAAACAAATTAAATGAAATCACATCATTTATAGGAGAAAATGATTCACGAAAACTACAACCGTATTTAAAATCACTTATTACCTTAAAATTGGTTAAAAGAATTACTCCTGCACTTCTAAAAAATCCACATAGAACAAAAAATTTTTTATATGTCATTGAAGACCAGATGTTTAGGTTCTGGTATAGATATATCTTCCCTTACAAAGAAAGTATAGATTTAAATGAGTATAAAGGTGTCTTGAAATTGATAGAAAAAGATTTGTCCCAATATGTTTCGTTTGAATTTGAAAAGCAGAGTATAAATTACCTTAAAAAACGTTTTGAACTGCTTGAGGCGGGAAATTATTGGAAAAGAGATGTTGAAATAGATATGTTGGGTAGAGATAAAAAAGGGAAGCTGTATGCTGCTGAAATAAAATGGCGAAATAAAAAAATGAATGTGAAAGATTTCTATAATCTGAAGAGTAAAATAGAAAAGCTACAATTGGATGTGGATTATTTTATTTTGGTTTCAAAAAGAGGGTTTGAAAAGAGCCTTTTTGAAATAGATGAAAAAATTCATTTTATTGAATTTAGTAAAGAGAAGGGTTGGCAAGAATTGGCGAGTGTTGGCGAAGTTGGTGAGAGTTAGCAGGTTGGTAAAAAACAAGATCCTTCGCTACGCTCAGGATGACAAAAAAATGTCATTTCGAGGAGCGTAGAAGGCGAGGAATCTTATAACTGGCGAGGTTAGCAAGGCTTGTCCTGAGCATGGAGTGCAAAGGATCTTGCGAAGTTGGCGAGATTGGCGAGAATTGGTAAGAAAGATTCCTCGTCACTTCGTTCCTCGGGATGACGAAAAAGGAAAAGTTAGGAATTTCTCCTTTGTGTCATTCCAAGGAGCAGATGCGACGAGGAATCCACCACCTATGTCATTCCGAACCCGAAGGGTGAGGAATCTTAATTAGCGAGAGTTGGCAAGGTTGGCAAGATTAGCGAGATTGGCGAAGTTGGTAAAAAGAATAAGATCCTTCGTCGCTGGTGCTCCTCAGGATGACATCCTCCTCGTCATTTCATTCCTCGGGATGACAAAAAGCAGAAGGCAGAGATTTTTTTTAAATGAATTCTCGATGATTTTTGTGAAAGTGTTATAATTTAACAAAGAAAGGTAATTTTTATATTAAAAGGAGGAAGGGAGATATGAAAATTTTTGTGACCTATAGAATACCAGAAGCGGGTATTAAAATGCTTGAAGAAAAATATGATCTGGATGTTCATAATGGCCCTGATTTTTTAACAAAGGAAGAAATGATGAGACGTGTCGCAGATGCAGATGCAGTAATTACCCAGCTTAGAGATCCTGTGGACAGAGAATTTATCGATGCGGGAAAGAATCTGAAAATAATAGCTAATTACGCTGTTGGTTACAATAATATAGATGTTGAGTATGCAAAAGCAAAAGGAATATATGTAACAAACACACCGGGAGTTTTAACAGAAGCAACCGCAGATATAGCGTGGGCTCTTATTTTGAGTGTGGCAAGAAAAATAATACCCGCGGATAAGTTTGTAAGGGAAGGAAAGTTTGCTGGATGGAAACCACAATTATTTTTAGGTTATGAAATACATGGAAAAGTGCTCGGAATAATAGGAATGGGAAGAATAGGTCAGGCGGTTGCCAGAAGGGCACTTGGTTTTGGCATGAAAATAATATATCATAATCGGAGAAGATTACCAGAGGAAGTGGAAAATATTTATAATGCAAGATATACCGATTTAGAAACGCTTTTAAAAGAAGCAGATATTGTTTCTATAAATGTCCCACTTACCAGAGAGACGCATCACTTGCTTAGCAGGGAGAAGTTAGAACTTTTAAAACCAACAGCAATAATTGTAAATACAGCAAGGGGTCCTGTTGTTGATGAGCAGGCTCTTTATGAAATGCTGAAGGCTGAAAGAATAGCAGGTGCGGGGTTTGATGTTTATGAAAATGAACCTTTGTTAACCCCAGGTCTTGAAAAATTGGATAATGTGGTTTTGCTTCCTCATATTGGATCTGCTACATACGAAACGCGTGAAAAAATGTCTGTAATGGTTGCAGAGAATATCATAGCTGCTTTAAATGGGCAGAAACCTGAAAATCTTGTTTGGTAAAGGGCGAGGTGTAATTTTTGAAACTTAGAGTTGCAGTTGCTGGAGGTGTTACTGGCGGGCACCTGTATCCTGCTATTTCCATTCTGGAGCATTTAGAAAAATTTGTTGATGTTGAAGTGTTGTATTTTTCAGTGAAAGGGAAACTTGAAGAAAGAATTATCCCGAAAATTCATCCTGAATACAGCCTGGAATCTCTGGATGTACAGGGATTAAAGAGGCCGTTGACGACTTATGAAAATGTCGCAAGGTTATTTAAGATTTTAAAGAGTAAACAAAAGGTTTTAAAAGTTCTCAGGGGTTACAAACCTGATTTTGTAATAGTTACTGGAGGTTATGTTAGTTATCCTGTGGGAATAGCGGCTCATAAACTAAAAATACCTTTGTTTGTCCAGGAGCAAAATGTTGTTCCCGGATTAAGCAATTTGAAGTTGTCAAAATACGCCTCAAAGATATTTTTATCTTTTAAAGACTCCAGAGACTATTTTCCGAAAAAGCTAAGAGATAAATTAATGGTTACGGGAAATCCTATAAGAATTTCTTCAATGGGTAAGAAGTTGAGTTATGATAAACCTGTGATTTTAATAATAGGTGGTAGTGGTGGGAGTGAATTTTTAAATGAAGTGGCATGCAAACTGGCAAAGGAACTGAAAAATTCATACATAATTTTATCTTCCGGGGGTAAGAAAGTCCCGTGTAAGAATGGCAATTTAAAGGTTTTGAATTATATTGATAATATGGTAGATTATTATAACGTAGCGTCTTGCGTTATTGCCCGAGGTGGTGCAACTACTATAAGTGAGCTGTTGTATTTTGATCTTCCTTCAGTAATCATTCCATGGGAAGGTTCTACAGAATCTCATCAACTTGAAAATGCCAGACAGATAGAAAAAGAAGGATTGGGAATTGTTGTGAAAGAATCAGAGTTCTCTTTTGAAAAGATATTGGAAAAGGTAAGAGAATGTGTGAATTTGAATAAAAGAAATGTAAAAAGGAAGATAAATCCAGCAGAAGTTATAGCTCGTGAAATTATAAGAGAGGTGAAAAGAGTGTGAAAGTTCATTTTCTGGGAATTGGCGGAATTGGCATGAGCGCTCAGGCTTTACATGAACATTTTACAGGGAATTACGTAACAGGTACTGATTTATACAATTCTGAAAGGGTACAATATTTAAAAAGCAAAGGTATAGTTGTATATAATTCGCATAATGAGAAAAACGTCTGGGATGCAGATCTGGTAGTTGTTACTCCTGCAATTTCTGAAGAAAATCCTGAATTATTTGAAGCTCGGAAAAGGAAAATAGATATAATTTCGCGAATGGAACATCATGTGAGGATAATTAAAAAATATACAAAGTTTGGTGTTACCGGTACTGATGGTAAGACAACAACAACTTCTATGTTAGCACATGCATTAATAAAATTAGAAGAAGACCCTACGGTTTTTCTTGGTTCAGTGCATTCAGAGCTGGAACATGGTAATTATCGCAAAGGAGGGCAAAAATGCGTATTTGAACTTGATGAAAGTCAACCAGGGTTTGAAAAATATAAATCTGAGTATTTAATAATCACAAATATCAGAGGAGATCATATAGAAAATTATAAAAGTTATAAACATTATTTGTCTTCATTTGAAGAGGCCAGGAAAAACTCTGAAATATGTGTGACCAATGCAGACGAGGAAATAATAAAGGGAGATATCAGTTTTGGAATTAACAGAGGAGTTTTCAAAGTTATATCAATCAATCCGGATGGGAATAAGCAAAAAGTAAATATTTCAACTCCTCAGGGAGAAAAAAAGTTTCTTTTATCGGTGCCTGGAACGCATAATGCTGTTAACGCTTTGGCAGTTATTGCACTTTTGTATAAATTAGGATATTCCATGGAAGATGTATTGTACCTGTTTGAGGATTATAGACTACCTGATAGAAGGTTTGAAATTTCTTTTGATGATGGCAAAATTACAGTTATTGATGATTACTCACACACACCTATTGAGGTTAAAAATCTTTTAAACACTGTCAGAGCGGTGTATAAAAATCGACGAATAGTTGTAGTATTTCAGCCCCACAGGTATACTCGATTAAAAAGAGATTGGAAAGCTTTTGCAGAGGTGCTTTCAGTGGCAGATGAGGTTTATGTTACAGAAGTATACGGGGCTTTCGAAAAGGAAGATGGGATAAGCGCTGAAAATATTGCTAAATTAATTTCCAATTCCCATTTTGTTTCTGAAAAGGATGAAATTTTAGAACTTATAGAACCGAAACCTGCTGTATATCTTTTTGTTGGAGCAGGAGATATAGTTGAGGTTTCGAATAGATTTAGAAATAAATTGAAAGAAACTGTTAATAAGTAGCAGGGGGGATTGCGCTGAGCTTAAAACTTCAAGAAATTTATCTGAAAGGTTTTAAATCTTTTGCACACCCTACAAGAATTCCTATATCGCCAAGAATATCTGTTATTGTTGGACCAAACGGTTCGGGAAAGTCGAACATTGTGGATGCCCTACGATGGGTTTTTGGCGAACAATCAATGAAAGAATTACGGGCTGAAGAAAGAAGTGATGTAATATTTTCCGGTAGTGAAAAAACAAGGCCATCACAAAATGCGTTTGTTGAACTTACATTTTCTTTGAACGGTGAAATAGTAAGAATTGCCAGAGAAATTACGAGAAATGGTAAAAGTGGTTATTTTCTGAACGGTGATCAGGTACGATTAAAAGATATAAAAAATTTCATAAATAGTACAGAAAAGGGAATGTATTCAATTATAAGTCAGGGACAGATAGATAAGATAGTTACTTCCAGTGCAGAAGACTTGAGAAAATTAATTGAAGAAGCAGCGGGGACGGCTGTGTATCGTGACAGAAAAAAAGAAGCTTTAACAAGGCTTGCAGCTACAGAAGCAAATCTTGAGAGAATAAAGGATATACTCTTTGAGGTTGAAAAAAACAAAAAGTCTTTATATTTAAAAGCTAAAAAAGCTGAAAGATATAAAGAATATAGTGAAAAACTTAGCCAGGTAAAGGCCCGATATTTTAGTGGAGTTTATACTCACGAAAAGCGGCTGTTGGATAGTCTTAGCGAGCAAAGAGAAGAGCTTAAAGGGAACCTGAAAGCAACTTTAAAAGAGTTAGCAGGTATTGAAAGTAAATGGTCTGTACTTCGGGAAGAATTTAATGAAATAGATAAAGAAATGGAAAGTTTTACGGGGCTTCTTGAAGATCACAAAAAAAGACAGATGCAACTTTTAGAATTAAGGGAAACTTTTACTCAAAAATTAAACAGGTACGAGAGCAATTATGTGGAGATTGTAACAAAAATAGACAGTTTTAAAGAGGAGACCAGGCGTCTTAAAACACGTGAAGAAGAAGTTTTGATGATAGAAAAATCTTTGAACAAAGAAATAGAAGAAAAGGAAAAAGTACTTTTGGAGCTTGAAGAAAAGAGAGAAGCTTTAATGTCAAATTATTCTCAAAGAGAGATGGAATTGTTAAAGAAGAAACAGGAATACGATGGCTATGAAAAACAGTTGCATAAGATTCAAACAGAAAAACAACATCTGGCAGATCTCCAGGTGGATCTGGAAAAAAGATTAAAGATGATAACTGAACAATTTATTTCTAAAAAAACACGTTTAGAGGACCTTGAAGATGAGATAGAAGAACTTTCAAAAAGCGTTTCAAAATTTGATGAAAGCGCAAAGAAATTATTAGATGAACTGAACGAAATAAAAAATAATATGGAAAAATTAACCAGTGAACGAGAAAATATAAAAGAAGAATTGGAAGAGTTGTTTCATAGGAAGAGAGAAATTAGTTCAGAAGTCCAGATTTTGCAAAAGCAAATAGATGATTATCAGGGATTTTCACACGCTGTAAAAAAAGTTTTCGAAAATAAGGAAAAATTTGAAGGAATAGTAGATGTTGTAGCAAATATTATCGAAGTAGAGCCACAGTATACAGAGGCAATTGAAGCATTGTTAGGAGGAGTTCTTCAGCATATAGTTGTCGATACAGCAGAACATGCCAAAAAAATAATAGAATTTGCAAAAAGAACAAAAATAGGACGATTAACACTTATTCCTCTCGACTTGATAGAGGAACCCGGGCAGAATCAACATTTTGACTTTACAAAGGATACTCAAGGCGTTATAGGTATGGCCAGAGAACTTATAAAGATTAACAGAGATAAAAAGGGACTTGAAAAGCTTCCAGGTTATCTTTTTGGTGGTGATATTGTTGTCAAAGATATTGATACTGCTATTTTTGTAAAGAAGGAAAGGAAAATTTGGGGAAGGATAGCTACTCTTGATGGAGAAATAGTAAGTGTTAAAGGTTCAATGACCGGTGGGAAGAGTTCCAGTAACTATTCCTTGCTTTCGAGGAAGCAAAAAATACAAAAACTGGAAGAGGAATTGAATCGTCTATTAAATAAAGAGGAAAAATTACAGGAAACTTTTGAAAACATTAAGAAAGAAATAGAAGAATTAAGGAACTATTCAGAAGTTGTGAGTAAAGAATTGATAAATTTAAATAGTCAGAGTGCTTCCAGCAAAAGAATGCTACAGGAATTGGTAAAAACTCGTGATGAAATATTAAAAGAAGTTGAATCTCTTGAGAAGTTAAAAGTAGAATATACTCAAAAGTTTGAGGGAATAAATGCAAGGTATGATATAATTGAAAAGAGTATAAAAGAGTATATGGGAAAAATCAATAGTTTAAAATCTATGCTGGATGATTATAGTAAGGAAATTCTTGAAGAAAAGGAAAAGTTGGACGAGCTAAACTCACGGATAACAGATGTTAAAATGGATTTAACAAATCTAATGGAGCGGCGGATTCAGTATGACTCTGAAATAAAAAGAATTCATCTTAGGTATAAAGAAATTGAAACTGAATTGGGAGAACTTTTGCGTGAAAAAGGTAATGTAGAATCTGAAATGGAAAATTTAAAACAAATTCTTCAGGAGAATGAAAAAGAAATAGAGGCTTTAAAACGTGAAACTGAAGAATTGTTTGAAAGTATGAAATATAGAAAAAGTGGAAAAGAACAAAAATTTCAGGAAGTAAAAAAGTTGGAAGAAAAAATGGAAGAGCTAAGAAACAAAGTAGAGAAGGTTAGAGAAAAATTACATAAAATAGATTTGAAAATTCAGGAAAAAGAAATAAAAATAAGCGGTATTCCAGAAGAATTCAGAAATGAGATAATAGTTAAGGAAAATGAACTTGATGAGTTAAAAACGCAAATAGAAGAACTGGAAAACAAAATAAAGTATTTAGGTTCTGTTGATTTAGAAGCTGAAGAAGAATATAAAAGAGTTGAGAAAGAGTATAATGATTTGTATTTGCAGAAAGAAGATCTTGAAAGTGCCCGAAAAAAACTTATAGATCTTATAGAAAAAACAGATGAGGAAGCCCGAAAAGTTTTTATGGGAACTTTTAATGTTGTAAATGGTGCGTTTAAAAGATATGTAGAGCAGTTGTTTTACGGCGGGACAGGAATTATGCGCTTAACTGATGAAGCCAATGTTCTGGATTCAGGAGTGGAAATAGTTATTACAAAAGCCGGTCGACGAGCACAAAAACTGCAGCTTTTATCCGGTGGAGAAAAAGCGTTGGTAGGGCTTGCGTTATTAATGGCTCTTCTTGAAGCTCAGCCAAGTGCGTTTTATGTCCTGGATGAGGTTGACGCTCCATTAGATGAGTACAATGCTGAAAAATTTAGAAGACTTCTTGAAAATTCAAGAGCGCAATTTATAATTGTAACGCATAATAAAATAGTTATGGAAGCGGCGGATGTTCTTCATGGAGTTACCATGGTGGACGGTGTATCTACCATAGTTCCTGTGAGAATGGAGGAGGTAGTATGAGGCATCTATTCTTTCTTCAACAATTTTTCGAAAGGTTACCAGCACCTGCTTTTATAAAAGATAACAAATTTAGATTGGTGTGGGTTAACAAAGAGTGGAAGAAAGTGTTTGGGCTTGATGACAGGAAAGTTATAGGAAAAACTATTTCTGAAATATTTGGAGACGGAGAATATGAAAAACAGGACAAAAGTATTGTGCGAAGTAAAAAACCTTTTACTTACGAAACAGACATTGGGTCAAAACATTATAGGGTAATAAAAATTCCTATAAGGCTTGGTGATGGAACGTATGGAGTTGCAGGCGTGGCCTTTGACATTACCGATAAGCATATTGGAGAGATATTGTTAAAAACTAATGTTAAACTCTCAACTTTGTTGAATGAGGCTTTTGAAGAAGTTCCAGAAGATAAGGATATACTTATCGAATATTTTTTTGATAAAGTTTATGAAACAACAAATATTGGGCCATGGGCTTTGATAAAAGGCGAAGATGTTTTAAAAACTTATCTTCCAGAAAAAGTATGTGAAAGGGCAAAGTCAAAAGAAGGTATTAAAGAATTTTCAGTAGATGGTGAAAAATGGCTTGTAGTTCCAATAGAAAATTACAAAATAGTTTTTAAAAGTAGTCCTTTGAGATTAAAAATAATGAATCAACTGGCGCCTATTCTGGTTCCAAAGATAGAGGTAGCGTTGCAGAAAATAGAAATAGAATCAAAGAAACAAAACTATTATAGAGCACTTGAAAAAATGGTAGAAACAGTTGTAGAATGGAACAACAAAGGAAGTTTGCAGGATTTCATGCAAAAAGCACTTGAAAAAATAGTTGAAATTATTCCAGAAGCTGAAAAGGGGAGTGTATGGTTGTATTCTGAAAACACTTATGATTGCATAGCTGAGATTGGATATCCCGGAGCAACACAGCTGAAGTTTGCCGCTGAGAAAACGGCCTATGGGCAGAAAATAACGGAAATGATAGAAGAAGGATACAAAGTTTTTGAAATTGAAAGAGCTTATGAGTTTGTTAAAAAGAGCGAACTCTCGGAGATACTTGGGAACTATGGAATGTTTAGTGAAAGTTTTATTCCTCTTATAGGAGTATTTCATCTGGATAACCAGATTATTGGCAATATTTCCATTGATAATTTTAATGGAATACATTTCTCAGAAGAAAGCAAAAAATTACTTGGGTATTACGTAGATTTGTTAACCACTTTTTTGAAAAAAGGTAGTTGAAGGGAAAGATGATATGCGTTTTAGACTCCAAAAGTTACTTGATCTGGCATCAAAAGAGGAAGAACTTTTGAAAAATGAACTTTTCAGAATAAGGCAGGAAAAAAGTGCAATTTTTGAAAATATAGAGAAGACCCAACAATACATTTATAAAATAAAAGAAGAAATATCTTCTGCTGAAACAACAGGGCAGGAGTTACAGTTTAAAATTGCCATAATTTCTCAGGGGGAAAATTATTTGAATAGTCTGTGGAATAAGTTTTATGAAATGGAAAAAAAAGAGCAGGAAATACTTGATGAGTATTTAGAAAAAAGGAAGCAAAGATTAAGTCTGGAAAAATTGAAAGAAAGAAAAACAATGGAATATGTTACTGAATTAAATCGTAAAGAAATAAGAATTATAGATGAAATAGCTGAAAAGAAATTTTTTAGAGAAAGAGGGGAAGGAACAAATGGTTATATATAAAGCTTTGGGGGCGTTTTTTCAATTTCCTGGACTTATAATCTTGTTGTTTCTAACTTTATATTTAATAAACATAAAAAAACGCCGAATTCGGCGCTTTTTTCTTTTATTGGTAGTTCTTTTTTATTTGACATCTACATCGTTTTTTGTTTATTTAGTTTCGAAAACACTAAAAATCGATTATGTTGATTATAAAGAATATCGACAATATGATTCTTTGGAAGGTTCAATTATAGTTATTTTAGGGGGAGGGATTATCTCTTACGATAATGAAATAGAAGTAGGAGCGCATACCTTAAAAAGAATAGTGAAAGGGTATGAAATTTATCGGGAAACCAACGCTCCGATTTTGGTTACAGGTGGTGTTATAAGTAAAGGTATACCAGAAAGTCATGTTATGAAAGAACAGTTAATAAAGTTTGGAGTACCAGCCGATAAGATAATAGTTGAGGACAAGGCACGTAACACTTTTGAAAATGCGAAATTTTCCGAAGATTACCTTAAAAATTTTGATACAATATATTTAGTGACTTCTTTTTTGCACATGAAAAGAAGTTTAATGCAATTTTCAAAAGCGTTAAAAGATAAAAGATTATTACCAGTTGTTTGTGATTTTCCCATAGATTTTAGGGGAAATTATCTGGATTTTCTTCCAAGTTCTCAGGCTTTTTATTCATTTTCACTTATAACTCATGAATGGATCGGACTTGTTGCATATTCCTTGGGAATAGTGGGAGGATGAAATTGAGAAAAAGAAAAGGTTTTGTTATGTGGTTTGTTCTTGCGGTTTTTCTTGTGTGCGTTTATATTCTTTCAAAAATATGGTATATACTCATGATAAGGATTAAAGGTAATCCATAATTTTTTGCTATCTGGGAGGTTAAAGAATGTTTCCGTTGTATGATACAATCCCAAGTAGAAAGAAACCGTATATAACTTACGCTATAATAGTGGTAAATGTTCTCGTTTTTTTGTATGAATTATCTCTCAGGGGATATCAACTTGATCTGTTTTTTTATAATTACGGTGTAATACCTCTCAGATATACGTGGAAGATAGCACCTTCTTTAAAATTAATGGCCTATTGGAGAGCTATTGAACCTTCCATTACTTCTGGATCCCTTGTGCCGCTAATTTCACATATGTTTATTCATGGTGGATGGTCACATATAATAGGTAATATGTGGTTTTTATGGATTTTTGGAGATAATATAGAGGATCGTATGGGACATTTTAAATATTTTCTTTTTTATCTTTCCGGTGGAATTTTTGCGATGTTTTTTTACACACTTTTTAATCTTTATTCTCCTTATCCAATGATAGGTGCTTCTGGGGCAGTGTCTGCTGTTATGGGGGCTTATTTTGTTCAGTTTTATTATTCAAAGATTGTGACGCTTGTGATATGGTTTATACCTTTTTTAATTGAAATTCCTGCGATTGTGTATTTATTTTTCTGGTTTCTATTTCAGGTTCTTAATGGAACTTTTTCCAATATAACAGGAAGCGGTGTGGCTTATTGGGCACATGTTGGGGGATTTATTTACGGAATGGTAATAGGCAGAATGGTTAGAAAAAGATACTATTGGTGACCAGGATTGGCGAGAGTTGGCAAGATTAGCGAGGTTAGTGAAAAAGAAGATCCTTCGACGCTGGCGCTCCTCAGGATGACAAAAAGACAGTGAGGTTAGCAAGGCTTGTCCTGAGCACGGAGTGCGAAGGATCTTGCAAGAATTAGCCCCCAACCTTGTCATTCCGAGGAACGCAGTGACGAGGAATCTTATGATTAGCGAGTGTTGGCGAGGTTGGCGAGAGTTAGTAAGATAAAAAATATAAAGTTTGTTAGATGAGTTTGAAATGAAAAGAATTGAAGAATCTATGGGACTGTTATTTTAGTGAGGGAGGAATAGGAATGGGAAAAGTGGTTATTGTAACAACAGGTGGAACTATTGCCATGGTGAAAGAGCGAGAAGGAGTTGTTCCATACGATAAAGGTAACATTCTCATAAGTGAAATCCCGGAATTAAGAGATATACCAGGACTTGATAAAATAGAATTGTATGAGTTTGCAAATATACCCAGTCCTCATATGACCCCGGCTGACATGTGGCGCCTTTCAAAATTGGTGGATGAAATTTTAGAAGATGAAGAAGTTGCAGGAGTTGTGGTAACTCATGGAACAGACACTCTTGAAGAAACTTCTTACTTTCTTGATCTTACGTTGAAGAGTGAGAAACCTGTGGTATGTACAGCGGCTATGAGAAACATAGGTGAACTTGGCACAGATGGGCCAAGGAATGTTCTTTCTTCGGTTAGAACAGTTCTGTCACCGCAAGCGTATGGGATGGGTGTAATGGTCTGCCTTAATGATGAAATACACGCTGCAAGAGAAGTTACCAAAACATACACAAGTAACGTAGCAACTTTTGACTCTCCAGGATATGGCCCGCTTGGTATTGTCGATGAGGATGTAGTGATTTTTAACAGAAAATCTCTTACAAGAGAAAGAATACTAACAGATAAAATAGAGGAAAAGGTTGCGCTTATAAAAACGTTTACAGGTGATAATGGCTCAGTTTTAAAAGCAGCAGCGCAAATGGGATATCGGGGAATAGTACTTGAAGGCTTTGGACGAGGAAATGTTCCGCCAGATGTAGCTGATGCTGTTGGGGAGGTTATAAAAATGGGGATTCCTGTAGTTATTACTTCGAGATGTTTTAAAGGAAGAGTCTATCCAGTATATGCATATAAAGGTGGAGGAGCTGATTTGAGGAAAATGGGGGCTATAATGAGTGAACATCCTATTGGCCAGAAAGCGAAAATAAAACTTATGATTGTAATGGGAAAAACAACTGATATAGAGGAGATTAGAACATATTTTGAAAGAACGATTAAGAGGAGGACTATAGAGCATGGTTAGACTAAGTAACCGAAAACTTGCTGCTGTTTATGTAGCAGGTTATGCGGTGTTAATGTTTGTTCTTTTTCTTTTATTTGATACTATTTTAAATGTTTTCATTTTCACACTAATATCTACTTTAATAGTGTCTTTAATTGCTAAATTTCTGAATTTTTTCAAGATAAAGGGAAAGATTTCAATTATAATAGCCATTCTAATATATTTTTTTATAATAGTTTATGGTATAATATTAACAGTTCCAGCGGCAACAAAGCAAATAGGAAACTTTGTTACCACTTTAAATAAGGTATTTGATAGTCAGGCATGGGCAGAATATTTTAGTAACAATCCTGAGCTTTTGGAAAGTGTAAACAGCGTGATGGCATGGGTGAAACCAAAGCTTAATGAGCTTATGAATTTTGTTCTGGATACAGTTGCTAAAGGAACCCCGACATTTTTTACTACCATGTTCTATACCATTATTCTTACCATTTATATTCTTCTGTACTCTGGTTGGCTTAAAAAATCGTTGCCCAACCTATTTCCCAGAAGGACTCGCAAAATATTATCCGACTTTATGGAAAAACTTTATTTAGCTTTGTCAAGTTTTGTAGATGTAATAGTCATAAACGCAGTAATAACAGCTCTGGCCTTTTATCTTGTTTCCTCTGTATATTTTCCAGATAGTGCTATAATTCTTTCTTTCTGGGCTGGAGTGACAAATTTGATACCAATAGTTGGAGTGTTTTTTGAATATATTCCTGTGTTTTTATTTTCTTTAACTCTGGGGTTGAAAGGTTTTATCCTGATGAATGTTTTTGTGGTTATGATACACCTTGGATTGTTCATAATATTTGTTAATGTTATGAAGTTACATCTTAATGTGAATCCAGTTTTGATGATTGTCTCAATAATTGTTGTTAATCAAATTTTCGGGCTTGTTGGGGCGTTTTTCGCTGTTCCGTTGTTAATTTTTGTGGCTGCTTTCTGGGAAGAATTTGTTAAGCCAGAATTTGAAAGATAAATCAGGAGGTGATATATATGAAAATTCGAAAGTTTCTGTTTATGGTTGTGATTGTTTTGATTCTTGCTGTATTCTGGTCCTGTGGTTTAAAAATTCCCGGGAAACTTCCTTCAAAAGTTGGAGTTAAATACACAAAACATATAGAATTCCCAATAACTACAATGAAAATTTCTATGGAAAATCTTGTTAATCCAATGATAGAAGATGCGCAGCAAAGTGGCTTTCAGGTTGTTAATAGAAATCCTTTAACTCTGTCTTACGGAACTTCGGTTGTAATATCCCCGGTAAGTTTACTTGGTGATATAGAAAACCAGATAAAAAATTCTATAAATGGTTTTTCTCAGACCTTGAGTTTTCAAATTAATACTGATGAAATATTTTCGAATATTACAACATTAAATGGAAGTATTTCTTTACCAGGATTTAGTCCGATTAGTGGGGACATAGCAGCTAAATCAGCAAATATTGGGGACATAGAAATAGTAAATTCTGTCGATGTTCCTGTGGTTGCAGGGACCTCTGTATATATTGATCTTGGAACTCTTAGCTTTGATTTTACCTGGATTCATGTGGTTAGCGCAATACTTGAAATAAGTACTTCGGTGGTAGATGGGAATGTCGATGTTTCTGAGATAGAACTTGTGCTTGGAACGGTTCCTTCAATTAAACCTGGAGAGATAAATGACATGTATTTTTACGATGGTGATATGGTTGGTATTAACGCCACGATTACCGGAGCTGGAGCAGGTACTGTGAGAGTGTCAATAACTTTGAAAAATGTGGTAATAGATGAAGCAAAAGGTATAGATATGGACAAGTATCCTGTTACTATAAACATCCCGGACACTCATATAGATATAAGCCCGGAAAACTGGCAAATAACACTGTCTGGAATATTTGTCACTAATTTTACAGTTGATGCTACCAATCTCAAAGTTGTAAAAAACATTGAGGTTACATCAGGTGGAGCGACAGTAGCATCTGGAGATCCTGTTGTGTTTGATTCAAGTAAAATAATAACAGTAAGTAATGGATTAGATGTAACTGGAACTATTACGTTAAAAGGGACACCTGTCGATATAGATTTAAAAACTCCTATAACTTATGAGATAGTACCCGACATCAATATTGAGAGTATTAAAAACTATCCTGTTGACACGGCTCTTTTTATTCCTTTACCGGATAACGTTGATATGACAAAAATAGGTACCGGAACTTTTAATGTGGAATTTCTGGGAATAACGATAAATGAAGCAACAGGAACGCTTACTGATGGCACAATTACAAGAAATGTCCAGATTTCTGGAAACGTTCTTTCAATTGACGCTGCGGGTATAGAATTGCCAGCGACGTTGACTTTAAATCAGATATCTGCATCTGTAGATAATGGTGTTTCCAAAATAGATTACACCGGTCATCTTTCCAATGATTTTGCTATTGAGAAAGTAGTTGTATCACCAACACTTCTTGCAAGTGCTGCTCAAAATGTGAATATTGATGTTTCTGATTTAGCTCAATTTGTCAATTCACTGGATGCGACAATTGTGATAAATGTGTCTTATGTTGCTACAGGGATATCGAATTTAACAATAAGTGCCACCTCTAATATTCTGGAAGATAAGACAATTGTTATTAGTGGAACAGGAGAATCTTCTATAACAAATGATGTTAAAACTATAGATTTTTCTACATTAAACAGTATAGATTTTTCAATAGAAGCTTCTGGGGATCTGGTTCTTTCAAATATAGAGAAAGGAAAAGATTATGGAGTGGATGTTACGATAACCATGCCTATTTTCGAAGTGGATAAAGTAGACCTGAAAGGTCAAAAATATACATTTGGTGATCCTATCACATTATTTGACTTTTCAAATCTTGGGCAGGATTTAGAATTTTTGAAAAATATGGATCTGGCGTTTAGTGCACCTGTGACATTTAAATCTACAAATACTACTATTGAAGCTACCATTACACTTGATATAAGCGGAACGCCTGTATCTATTTCTATAGGTGGTTCTACGGATATTTCAGAAATTATAAAACAAGTGTTAAAGGATGGTGCGTTATTAACCCTCTCAATTTCAATAGAAACTTCACAGGGGATTTTAAGTAAAGATTCTGAATTTGGTGTTGATACCAGTCTTATATTTGCATTCGAAGGAACCCCTAATGTAAATACTGTTGTTGCAGATGGTTATGTGGATCTTTTGGATTTGAAAGGGCTGGCGGAAATTATAGATTCTGCCACTTTAACGTTTGCATACTGGAAAAATACCACTGGATTGAAAACTGTATTCAACATAGGTGGTATAAACTTTAATATTGGTACTGCAACTCCTGCTTTGAATTTAAATAAGGAACAAATAAATTCACTGGCAAGTGATAATACATATTATTCGATAATTTTACCAGCTGGTGAAAAAGTGAGTTTAAATGCGGATGGGTGCATAGACGTAGCACCGTATATATCAGTGGATCTTACTGTAGCTACGCAGGTAACATTTTAAAGAGGAGGTGTTAACATGGTTAGAAAAATAATAATAAGCGTGATTTTGATATTAGTTTATTTAAGTGTTTTTGCTCTTCCATACTCACCATTTGGAGTATTTGGAAATCCAGGGATTGTCTTTAAGGATTTCTGGTTAATGGGAATGAGTGGGTATGGAGATTTTACGATGAACCAAAAACTTTTTTCCCTGGAAGGTTTGAATGCGCTTCTTAATGAAGGAGTAGTAGATTTAAATGAAGTAAGACAGGTGAAAGTAGCTTTTCGAGCAGATGCGGGATTGTACAGTGTATTTAAAATCTGGAAACTGGGAGTTTCTTCTTATTTAACTTTAAATACTGATTTACTTTTTGCTTTGCCAGATGAAGTTACAAGCTTTATAAAAGACAACATCAATATTTCTAAAACTTATGCTGCCACAGATTCTAATTTTTTATTTTCAGAAGCATACCTTGATCTTGGCATAAATATTCACTTTGGGGATTTTTTCATAGGCCCCGTTCTTTATTTACCAATACTTTATGTAGATAAAGAGAATACTCTTTTAGATTTTATGTATACTTCATCAGCATCTCCTGCTGAGGCTCAATTATTACTGGATGCAAATATAAGTATTTATTCAGCGATTTTGCTGGATCAATATGGTCTTAGCGTTAAAGCACTTTCTACAGCAAGTAAAAAATCTCTTGGATTAGGTTTGAATATAGGATATGCTGGTAAAAATTTCGGAATAGCTCTCAAGAATTTTCCTTTAAAAGTTCCAGAAATAGATTATAACGCTGAGGTAAATGCATATGTAAATTTTACTTATACAGGTAATGGAACTGATATAACAACTTCTTCCACTGCAAATACACTTATAACTGATTTTGTAAAAACTGCAACTTCTTTAGTAGTCGAAAGGCAACCTGAAATTACGTCCTATTTAATCTTTGGTTCGGGATTTAAAGTAGGATTCCTTGGAAGATATAGAATAGATGGAATATGGAATGTTAAATCGTTTGTGATGCTTGACCTGGCATTGTTAAAAGCATATTATTCTCTTGAAGTGGGAAATATTTTGCCAGGATATATTCATACAATAGGTGCAATGCTCGATATGCATTTCATGTTCCTTGATATTTCAGGAACCATGATAGCAGATGATCTTGTGCCAGGACCTGGTACACGTCCAGGGTATGGAATAAAGGTAAATTTTGGCATGGGGATATAAAAATTGGCGAGAGTTGGCAAGATTGGCAAGAATTAGCCCCCAACCTTGTCATTTCGAGGAACGCAGTGACGAGAAATCTTGAGCTGGCAGGATTAGCAAGATTGGCGAGATTAGCGAGAATTAGTAAAAAAAATAAGACTCGCTTTGCCTGGAATGATAAGAAAATGGCGAGATTGACAAGACCTGTCCTGAGCACGGAGTGCAAAGGATCTTGCGGGAATTAGCGAGGTTGGTAAAAGGGAATGAAAAATAAAATGGTGTTTCATTACCTGACAGAGACTAATATTTTTTAGATATATACAATTGGAGATATGTATGATATACTATGTTTGAGAATTTTTAATTAGAAGGAGTGTTGAGAGATTATGCACGATCACGAACATGAACATCATCATGAGGAAGAGCATCTTGAAGCGTTTACTCTCTTTGATGAAGCTGGCAACGAGCATCATTTTGTTCTTCTTGCTGAGCTTGAGAAGGAAACGCAAAATTATTGGGTATGTGAAGAAATTTTTGTAGAGAATGAAGAGATTAAGGATTTCGGAGATTTGTATCTTTTTAAAAAGGCGACAGATGAAGAAGGTAATGTTTATCTTGATTCTATTGAAGATGAAAATGAGTTTAATGAAGTTATTAAGATCTGGGAAGATATGACATCAGAAGAAATTGTCGAAGATGACTCTGAAAATGTTGACAATTAAAAATTCATTTGCTACAATAATAGCTGGTTAGCAGGCGTAGCTGCAAGAGGTGGAGCGCCTCCTTGGTAAGGAGGAGGGTGTGGGTTCGAGTCCCACCGCCTGCTCCAGATTAAATCAAAAGTATTGAAAAGGGCCTTAGATAAGGCCCTTTTGTGCTATAATATTGATGAAAACTTGATTGGGGGTGGTTTCATGAGAAATTTTGTGTTTTATAATCCTACAAAGCTTGTTTTTGGAAAAAATACTATTGATAAGATAGGTGAATATTTGAAAAAGGGAAAAATAAAGAAAGTGTTATTTCTAGCAGGCGGTGGTTCTATAAAGAAAAACGGGGTTTATGAAAGGGTTGTAAGATCACTTATAGAAAACGATATAGAAAAAGTGGAAGTCTGGGGTGTTAGGCCTAATCCTGTTCTTTCAAAAGTTGAAGAAGCAATAGAGGTTGCTAAAAAAGAATCTGTAGAGGCCATACTTGCAGTTGGTGGAGGAAGTGTCATAGATAGTGCTAAGGCAGTGGCTGCGGGATATTATTATGAAGGAAATGTCTGGGACTTTTATCTGGAAAAAGTTAGACCCAAAAAGGCTTTGCCTCTATACACTGTACTTACGCTTTCTGCGACTGGCACCGAAATGAATGGGAATACTGTACTAACTAATGAGAGAACCACAGAAAAATTTGCATTTGGTTCAATCGTTGTATATCCTAAGGTTTCTATAGTTGATCCAGAAGTACAATTTAGTTTGCCGGAGCATCAGATAGTTAACGGTGCAGTTGATGCAATTAGCCATGTTATGGAATACTATTTTGATGGAGCTGAGAATACAGAACTTACAGATAGAATAGATGAAGGTATAATATTAACTTTGATTGAAACCACTGAAAAGCTTCTTGAAAATCCAAAAGATTATGAAGCTCGAGCTAACTTTGCGCTTTCTACAACTCTTGCACTTAATGGCATTTCAGGACTTGGACATAAAGGTGGCGATTGGGCCTCGCATGAACTTGAGCATGCTATAAGTGCGCTGAACCCAGAAGTCGCGCATGGTGCCGGCCTTGCTGTGGTTTTTCCAGCATGGATGGAATATGTTTTTACAAAGAATGTAGAAAAGTTTGCAAAATTCGGAGAGAATATATTTGGAATAAAAGATGATAACACAGAGGAAGTCGCAAAAAAGGCGATTCGTTCTTTAAGAAACTGGTATAAGAAAATAGGGGCTCCTATTACGTTGAAAGAACTTAATTTTGATTACTCTGATATAGACAATCTAACAGAAATAGCGTGTAAACACGCTCCTTTTGGTGAGCTAGTGAAACTTGAAAAGGAGGATATAAGAAAAATTTATGAAATAGCGTATGAATAGGAGGGCATTTCATGAAGGTTTTGTACGCTCAATCTGGAGGAGTTACAAGTGTAATTAATGCATCTGCTTATGGAGTGCTTGATGAGGCCAAGAAAGCTGGTCTGGAGATATTTGTGGGAATTCATGGAATTTCAGGAGTTTTAAGAGAGAAGATTTTAAACGTTACAGACAGGGAACTTGAGGGGTTGAAAACCACACCATCCGCTGCTTTTGGATCATGTAGAAAGAAGTTGAAATCTCAGGAAGATATAAGTAGGCTTTTTGAAATTTTCGAGAAATATGAAATAGAATACTTCTTTTATAATGGTGGTAATGATTCTATGAATACTGCCTGGAAACTTCATGAAGAAGCAAAGAAACGGGGATTTCCATTAAAGGTTATTGGCGTTCCAAAAACCATAGATAACGATTTGCCGTACACAGATCATTGTCCAGGTTATGGTTCAGCTGCTAAATATATTGCGACAGCAGTTATGGAAGCAACACTTGATTTAAGAAGTATGTATGTAGATTCAACCAGAGTATTTGTGATGGAGATAATGGGAAGACATGCAGGATGGTTAGCAGCAGCAGCTGGTCTTGGATGGCTTAATGGAATTGGAGCAGATATTATTTTACTTCCTGAAGTACCATTTGACAAAGAAAAGTTTTTGAATAAGGTTGATGAGACAATCAGGCGTAAAGGATATTGTTCCATAGCTGTTTCCGAAGGGATAAGATATCCAGACGGTTTTTTTGTTTCAGATATGGGTTTTACTGATAGCTTTGGTAATAGACAGCTTGGTGGAGTTGGGTTTACGATAGCTGGAATGATACGCTCAGAACTTTCCTTAAAAACACATGTTGCAATCCCAGATTATCTCCAAAGAAGCGGTAGGCACATTGCGAGCAAAACAGATGTGGAAGAAGCTGAGATGGTTGGAAGAACAGCTGTTAAATTAGCTGTTTCAGGTGTATCAGGAGTGATGGTTACAATAGAAAGAAAAAGTAACGAACCATATAAAGTAGAATACGAAACAGTAGGACTTAACAAAGTGGCTGATCAAACAAAATATCTTCCAGATGAATTTCATAACGAATTTAGTGTTACTGAAAAATTTTTCGAGTATGTCAAACCACTGGTAGAAGGTGAAATATTTCCAACGTTCAGAAATGGATTGCCTGTGTACACCATTTTTAGGGAGGTTGAAGAACTATAGAAGTTTTGTTTGTGTTAATTAATTTAATTAGTCTTTCTATTTCTTTTATTTTCTATATATTGAAAAAAGTAAAATATCTCCCTTTGCTTATCACTATATTTTCTATTTCTGGTCTTTTTTTTAAGTTTGATGGCTATCTGATAGGGTATGGGGGCATACATATTGTAAACGATAATGTTTCCTTTTATTTTATATTAACAAATGTTATGGTTACCTTTATAGTGAGTTTAATGCTTTTAAAAAATTATGAAGCGTCAAATTACCACAAAAATTTCTTTATTTCCCTTACCCATGTAGTGTTAAATTTCCTCTTTGTCTCATATGACCTTTTTAATATCTATGTACTCCTTGAGACAATAACGTTGTTAATAGTTTTATTGATTCTTTCAGGCCAAAAGTTCGTTCATAAATTAATTGGATTAAAATATATTTTTGTAAGCACTTTTGCAATGAATTTGTACCTTATAGGTGTTGGCATTTCATATTATAAAGGCGGTACGTTTGACATAGAAATGGTAGTTTTGACAGGAGTTGCGAAATACCTTATACAGGGAGCCTTGTTTATAAAATCAGGTTTGTTTCTCTTTGGATTATGGCTTCCAGATGTTTACTCGGAAACTGAGTCTGAAATTTCTGCGTTGCTGGCAGGAATTTATTCTTATGCGTCAATCTACGCTCTTGTAAGGTTAAGCGATTCAGCTGACGTTCGATTAATAGGCGTATTAACTTTCGTTTTTGGGGTGATAATGGCTCTTATTGTAAATGATTATAAGAAAGTACTTGCTTATAGTTCAGTTTCTCAAGTGGGATTAATGTTATTTTTTTTAGAATACACCCCGTTTTTTGTCTTTGTCCATGCTATTGCAAAGTCTACACTTTTTTTAAGTTCAAAATATGTCCCAAAGAATCCGGGAAAAAGTGAAAAAGTTGAACTTCTGGTTTTCATACCAATTCTTATTTCTGGTTTATCAATATCAGGAATGCCCCTGACCTTAGGTGGTGGCGTCAAAGAAATGCTTTTTAAAAATCTTCCCATGTGGTCACTAATTGTTTCTTTTTTAACCAGTCTTTATATTGGAAAAATTTTGCCAGTAAATTTGAAAGTAAGTGATAAAGTTGATTTTCAGAAAATGGTTTTATTTTTTTCAGGTATTATACCACTTTTCTTGGGGGTATTTTATTACTCCTCCTTTGGAAACGTATGGACGATTGTTTTAGGGCTTTTTTTAGGGGAAATTCTTTTTTCAAGGGTAAATTTTCATATTTCGTTTTCAACTGAAATGGTTCTTACGTTGTCTGTTTTTAGTGTGGGTTTTTTTGGACTACTGCAATATTTTTTAAAGGGATGATAAAATGATCTCAGTTTTATTTGGGCCAGAAAAAGGTTTTAGTTCTGATGTAATAGTTGTACTGGATGTTTTAAGAGCGACTTCTGTAATAGTAACAGCGCTTGCGAATGGAGCATTACTTATCAAACCGGTTTCATCGATTAGAGAAGCTGTGAAGATGAAAAAAGAAGGGTACATAATTGGTGGGGAAAGATCAGCAGTAAAGCTACAAAGTTTTGATAAGGGGAATTCCCCTTTAGAATATTTTGATGTGGCAGGAAGTAAAATAGTACTTACAACCAGTAATGGAACGCGGCTTATAAAAAAAGCCATGAAGTATTCTAAAAATATTATTGCTGGTGCGTTTTTGAATTTGACAGAGATCGTTGAATATATACGTAATGTAGAAAATATAATCTTATGGTGTGCAGGAAACAAAAGAGAGGTTTCTTATGAAGATACTTTACTTGCGGGAGCTATTTTAGAAAAATTGAATCGTATAGGAAGGAGAGATTTTCACGATAGTGCTCTTGTTGCTCTGGAATTTTTTGGAAGGAGAAAGGAAATAAAATTTCGTGGAACTCACGCCAGAAGATTGATTGGATTGGGATATG
Organism: Thermosipho ferrireducens; assembly: GCF_017358165.1. Lineage (NCBI taxonomy): Bacteria > Thermotogati > Thermotogota > Thermotogae > Thermotogales > Fervidobacteriaceae > Thermosipho > Thermosipho ferrireducens. The sequence continues at coordinate 736,583 of NZ_CP071446.1, forward strand.
AAAAAGATGTCGCTTTTTGCTCTCAGGTGGATATTTATAGTGTATTACCGGTTTTGAGAGAAGATGTGTTTATTAAACGTTAGCTTTAAATTTCATGTAGTGTAATTGGAGGTTGGAATGTTGCTGGAATTTTTAGAATTTGCTGCGCCGATAACTATTGTAATTTTTTCTATATATGGATTATTGTTTCGAAAACACATCCTTTCCAAAATAATAGCTCTTGATATAATGAACACAGGTGTCGTGATGCTTTTCATCATTATTTCTTCAAGATATGGTGATAACTATCCTATCATTAGAAAAGGCATCCAGAATTATGCGGATCCTTTTCCTCAGGCTGTTATAATTACCTCGATTGTAATAGGCTTTGCTACTTTATCACTCCTTCTTGCTCTTAGCATGATTATTGTGGAGACAAAAAGGAAAACAGATCTTTCGAAAATTGAAAAAATGAGGGATTAGCGAGATTGGCGAGAATTGGCAAGGCCTGTCCTGAGGAGTGAAACGACGAAGGATCTTGCGAGAGTTGGGAAAAAGAATAAGATCCTTCGCTGCGCTCAGGATGACAAAAAAGAAAGATCCCTCGTCATTTTATTCCTCGGGATGACAAAAAAAGAAAGTCATTCCAGGGAGTATAGTGACGGGGAATACCCTCCATACATATCATTCTGACGAGGAAGAAAGCGAGAAATCCCCTTCTGTCTCATTCCGAGGAACGTAGAAGGCGAGGAATCCAACCCATCCCTGTCATTCCGAACCCGAAGGGTGAGGAATCTTATAATTGGCGAGAGTTAGGAAAGAATAAGATCCTTCGTCGCTGCGCTCCTCAGGATGACATCCCCCTCGTCATTTCATTCCTCGGGATGGGAACTTTTATGTCACCTTGTTCCTCAGGACAACATTCTTTTCATCATTAATGTTTTCCAGAATAACGTTTCTTTTGTCGTGTAAGGTTGGCAAGAATTGAGAAAGTTAGCAAGATACGTATAACTTCAAATTAATTAGTTTTAAGTTTCTTTCTAAATGACAGAAGTATTCCTAAAACTATTGATAATATTGCGGCCATTAGTACTCTATATTCAACTGGTAATAAAAATGTTATTGTATGGGCGGGTATCCAGAATAAAGGAATTGTTTTAAGGATTATGAAATTTACAAATTCCTGCCAGTTGATTTTACTTATAACGTATGAAAGCTTTAACGAAAAAATATTTTTAATTTTTCCATTGCCAAGTTCGATAAACGTGTCAGTAATTCTATGAAAGGCCATGAATGTAGGTGCAAAAATAAGATTCATAAGTGTGCTGGTAAAAAATGAACGTAAAATATTGTTTATTGTTACAACGGATGATGATGGAAGCAGTTTTTTTTCCATTAAAGAATATGTCCCTGTGGAAAATATTTCAAAAACTGCCACAAAAGTTATTCCCAGAAATCCCCATATGATAAATTTATATGATAATCCAGCAGGAAGTGTATATTTTCCTTTTTGAATTCTCAGTGAAATTAATTCGCCTATGGTTGCGAGTATTGAAACTTTTATAAATCCCATAAAGTATGGGTGAGTTCTACTGTAGAATAAAAAAGTTTCGTGAAATGGTTTGTAATTGAACAAAGATATGAGTGCTATAAAAAATCCTATTACTAAAAAGTCTCCTTTTTTCATAACTTCACCTCACTGTATATTTTTTTATTCTTGACACAGTTTTAGCTATATAATATAATTTATTGGTGAAGTCGGGGTGTAGCGCAGTTGGCTAGCGCGCTTGCATGGGGCGCAAGAGGTCGCTGGTTCAAGTCCAGTCACCCCGACCATTTTTTATTCCCACTCTATTGTTGCAGGAGGTTTAGTGGTTATATCATAGACTACTCGATTTACACCTTCTACTTCGTTCACAATTCTTTTCGCCACATGGTTTAGAAATTCATATGGGAGTTTTGACCAGTCTGCTGTCATACCATCTTCGCTGTTAACCGAACGAAGGGCTACAACGTTTTCATATGTTCTATAGTCTCCCATAACACCTACAGTTTTAATTGGAAGTAATACAGCAAAAGCCTGCCAGACCTTGTCGTACAAATTGTTTCTTTTTAGCTCTTCCATAAAAATGTGATCTGCTTCCTGAAGTATTTTTACCGACTCAGGTGTTACTTCTCCAATGATTCTTACAGCAAGTCCCGGGCCTGGAAATGGATGACGATTTAAAATTTCTTCTGGAAGCCCGAGTATTTCACCTATTTTTCTTACTTCGTCTTTGAAAAGATATCTAAGAGGTTCTATAATCTTGAAAGGAAGTTTTTCCGGAAGTCCTCCAACATTATGGTGTGTTTTAATTTTAACGGCGGTTTTTCTTTCGCTAACTTTGCTTTCTATGATGTCAGGATAAAGAGTACCCTGTGCAAGATATTTGATGTTTCCGTGCTTTTTAAGCAGGTCCATTGCAGTGTTATAAAAAACATCTATAAATAAATGGCCTATTTTTTTTCGTTTTTCTTCTGGATCCTCTATTCCTTTTAAAGCAGTAAGAAATTGTTCTTTAGCATCGACATTTACAATGTCTATTCCAATTTTTTTGAAATTATAAATTACTTCAGTTTCTTCATTTTTTCTTAGAAGGCCTGTATTTACAAAGACTGGTATTAAGTTTTTACCAATAGCTTTGTAAAGAAGTAATGCCACTACAGAGGAATCAACTCCTCCAGACAATCCAAGAAGTACTTTATCATTTTTTACCAGGTTTTTTATTTCCTCGATTTTTTTTGATACGAAATTTTCCATTTTCCAGTTTTGTTCCATACCTGCTACATTTGCTATAAAGTTCTTAAGAATTTCTTTACCATATTCTGTGTGGGATACTTCCGGGTGAAATTGGACGCCGTAGATATTTCCTTCTATATTTTTAATAACCGCGAACGGAGAGTTTTCACTTGTAGCAATTTCCACAAAATTTTCAGGCAATTTTTCTACTCTATCAGAGTGACTCATCCAGACGTTAAAAGAATCGGGTAAATTCTGGAAAATAGGATCGTTTCTGGAGATTTTTAAGATGGAATGTCCAAATTCTCTTTTTCGAGATTTTTCTACTATTCCCCCAAAATAATGTACAATTGCCTGGAGTCCATAACAAATCCCTAAAATTGGAACGTTTAATTTAAAAATGTGTTCGGGTATGGTGGGGGCTTTATCTGAATAAACACTATATGGACCGCCGGATAGAATAATAGCTTTCGGATTTAGGTTATTCAGTTCTTCTTTTGAAGCATCCCATGGTAATAATTCTGCATAATATCCAATCTCTCTAACGCGTCTTACTATAAGCTGAGTATATTGTGAACCATAGTCCAGGATAACGATTGTTTCCAGGCTATTCAATGTGATGCACCTCCTGTCATTTAAAAAGGCTTGAAATTTTACACTATTATAACAATTGTTGTTTTATCTGACAAGGCTTGACTTTATTACAAGGCACAAAAGTTCTTACGAGTATTGGCGAGGGTTAGCGAGATTAGCAAGATTAGCGAGGTTGGTAAAAAGAATAAGATCCTTCGTCACTTCGTTCCTCAGGATGACATTCCCCTTACGTTCGTTCAGTTCCTCCTCTGTGTCATTCCGAGGAGCGTAGAAGGCGAGGAATCTTATAATTGGCGAGGGTTAACAAGGCCTGTCCTGAGCACGGAGTGCGAAAAATCTTGCAAGAATTAGCGAGAGTTGTTCCCGCATTTATGTCATTCCGAACCCGAAGGGTGAGGAATCTTGTATTTAGCAAGAGTTGGCGAGGTTAGCGAGGTTGGCAGGCTTTTCCTGAGGAGTAAAACGCCAGGATTGAAACGACGAAGGATCTTGCGATGGTTGGCGGTTAGCAAAAGAAGAGGAAATGATGATTTAATGGAAATAGATAATGGAATTATTTAATTATATACGGATTTTTCAAATTTGGCCTGGAAAATGACAATGTAGGATTTTAATTTTATTTTTTGAATAAAAAAGATTTTTTCATGTGAAAATACAGCATGTTATAATTAGCTTTGTAAAAAAGTTTAATTTTAGTAAGGGGTGATATAGTGAAAGCTATTATCTTATGTGCAGGAAAAGGTACAAGGTTAAGACCTTTAACTTTTACCACTGCGAAGCATCTTATACCTATAGCAAACAAACCGGTAATTTATTATAGCCTTGAGAAAATAAAGAAGGCGGGAATAAACGAAGTAGGATTGATTGTAAATCCGGAGAACATAAATAGTTTTAAAGAGGTAATAGAAGATGGTTCAAAATATGGTTTGAAAATAGAATATATTCTTCAAAAAGAACCTAAAGGGCTTGCTCACGCTGTCTGGGTAGCTAAAGATTTTATAGGTGAGGAAGATTTTTTAATGTATCTGGGTGACAATCTTATACTGGATAATATAGAACCGTTTATAGAAGAGTTTAAAGGAGATAAGGATATACAGGCTTCTATTTTGTTGTCTCCTGTTAAAGATCCTTCAAGGTTTGGAATCGCAATTATAAAAGACGGGAAAATTGTGAAAGTCGTTGAAAAGCCGAAAACCCCTCCTTCTAATCTTGCAATTATAGGATTATATTTATTTAGAAAATCTATTTTTGAAGGAATAGAGAATATAAAACCTTCCTGGCGTGGTGAACTTGAAATAACAGATGCTATAGGATATCTTATAGAAAAAGGGAGAAGGGTAAAAGGACATGTGATTTATGGATGGTGGAAGGACACGGGAAAACCAGAAGATCTTCTGGAGGCTAACAGGAAAATTCTTGATGATAATCATATGACTCTCTCTATAGAAGGGGAAGTTGATGACTCTTCTGTTATTCAGGGAAGAGTTAGTCTGGGTGCAAATTCTAAAGTTGTAAATGCAATTATACGTGGTCCTGTAGTTATTGGTGAAAACTGTATTATAAAAGATTCGTATATAGGTCCATACACTTCCATAGGGGATAATGTTGTTATTGAAAGTTGTGAATTACAAAATAGTATAATAATGGATCAGGTGAAACTTTTAAACATACCGTATCCAGTTGATTCTTCACTTGTTGGAAAAAATGTCGAAATAGTTGAGAATTTACAAAAACCAAAGGCAATAAGATTTGTTATAGGTGACATGGGAAAAATCGAAATTGTGAGGTGATTTTGTGATTAAGTTAATTCTTGTTGACCTTGATGGGACTTTACTAAACGATGAAAAACATGTTCCTGAAAGAAACATTTTCGCACTTAGGGAAGCAATGAAAAAAGGAATCCATGTAAGTATCGCAACAGGGAGAAATTATTTTTCAGCAAAACCGTATATTGATGAACTTGGATTGGATGTTCCCGTAATACTCCAGAATGGTGCATTTATTTATATGCCTTTTGAAAACAAAATACTTTATGAGTCGCCTCTTCCATCTCAAATAGCGCGGGAAATTATTACTAAAGCCAGAAGATTAAATCTGGATTATATTTTGTTTTCAGATTTTCTGGAAGAGAAAGATATGTATATGGATATAAAACATGAAGGAGGATACAAAAAATATCTTGAGCAGAACCATTGGAGGTTAAATTTCGTGAAAGATGTCATGGATTATATCACTGGAGACACAGTTGCAGAAGTTGTACTCATGGGAAATGAAAAAGACATTAATCAGGTGATTAAGGAAGTTCATCAAAAGTATGGTAATGAGTTTAGTAGTGTAAAGAATAACGTTGTGGATGGCTGGGCATTTTTTGAATTTTTTGGTAGAGGAGCATCAAAAGAGGCTGCTTTTGAATTTTTATTAAAATATTTTAAAATAGCACCAGATGAGTGTATGTTTTTTGGTGATAATTTTAACGATATAGGATTGTTGAAAAGAGTGGGGTTTCCCGTAGTTATGGAAAATGCTCCTGAGGAAGTTAAAAAGTATGGAAAATTTATAACTCTTTCCAACAACAATGGAGGAGTTGGTTACGCAATTGAAGAAGTTTTATTTTAATCTATTTTTACTCTGGCTCTTTATTTCTATGACTGCTTTTGGATATTCACTAAATGATTTAAAAATGGCCGTTGGAGAGAGGGATCAGAAAAAAGTTCTGGAGATACTCGAATCTCTTGATTTTAAAAGTGTATCTCTTGATTTTCAGTGTGAGATAGCATTCGCTTACACTGAAATTTACGTATGGGGAAATGGAAACGTGAAGAAATATCAAAAATTAGCACATGAATATGCAAAATATCTCCTGGAGAAAGCACCTTCTTATTGGAAAACCCATTATGTAGTGGCGATGGTTTTATCTCATTATGTACAAAGAAACGTTTTTCTTGCGCTTGTGTATGCAAATAAAATTTTTTATCATGCTGAAAAAGCGGTGGAATATGGAGATAACCAGTATCTTACACACCTTTTATACGGTGTGTTGAATCTTGAGACACCTTTTGGGGACCTTAATAAAGCGGGATATCATTTAAAAAAAGCCTTAAGTTTAAATCCAAAGCATGTGTACACATATGTTGAACTTGGAAAATACTATGAAAAGTTAGGAAAGTATGAGAAAGCTTTAGAAATGTATAAAAAAGCTTTAGAAGTTGAAGGTGAAAAAAACTGGAAATACATAAACATAGAGGGAAGAGAGGAAGCTACTAAAAGAATTCTGGAGGTGGAAAAAAGGTGTACAGAAAAATAAAAGGAACAGAGGATATTTACGGTGAAGAGATAAAATATTGGTATTTCATAGAAAACACGGCAAGAGAGGTTTCAAGAATTTATGGCTATGAAGAAATTAGAACACCTATTTTTGAGCGAACAGAATTGTTTGTTAGAAGTGTGGGAGAGGAAACAGATATTGTACAAAAGGAAATGTACACATTTGAAGATAAAGGTGGAAGGAGTCTAACATTAAGACCTGAAGGAACCGCACCTACTATTCGAGCATTTGTGGAAAATTCAATGATAGCATCAGGGTTACCCAGACGCCTTTTTTACATAGGACCTATGTTTAGGTATGAAAGACCACAATCCGGGAGGCAAAGGCAATTTCATCAGTTTGGAATCGAGCTTTTAGGTTCTTCTTCTCCTTTAGGAGACGCAGAGGCTATAATGCTTGCTGATAATTTTTTGAGAAAACTGGGGCTTGTGGATTATAAAATAGTTATTAATTCTATAGGATGTGAAAAATGCAGGCCAAAATATAAAGAGGCTTTAAAAGAGTATTATTCAAATATCCTTGATAAAGTTTGTGATGATTGTAAAAGACGTTATGAGACAAACATTTTGAGGTTGCTTGACTGTAAAGTGGATTCTTCTTATGCAGAGAACGCTCCAAAGATGAAAGATTATCTTTGTACGGAATGTAAGAGTCATTACGAAGAAACAAAAAAGCTTTTAGAAACTCTTGAGGTTGCGTATGAAGAGAATTTTAACCTTGTGAGAGGACTTGACTATTATAATGGGATTGTGTTTGAAATTCATCATAGCAGACTTGGAGCTCAAAGCGCTATAGGCGGTGGTGGAAGATACGATAAATTGATTGAGGAAATAGGAGGGCCAAAAACTCCATCATTAGGATTTGCTATGGGAATTGAAAGGTTGATAATCGCGTTAAAAAAAGAGAATGTTCCTGTGGAAGAATGGAGAAACAATGAGGTGTTTATTGCACACCTTGGGCATGAAGCAAAGATTGAAGCGATAAAAATAGCGGAAGAATTGAGAAAAAATGAAATTTCAGTGGTCTTTAATACAATGGAAAGAGGACTGAGCGCACAGCTTAAACATGCGGCACGATTGAAGTGCAAGCTTTGCATTATTGTAGGAGAAAATGAGCTGGAAAGAGATGTTGTGATATTGAGAAATCTTGAAACAGGTGATCAGGTAGAAATAGAAAGAACTTTCATTGTAGGTACAGCTAAAGAATGGCTTCAAGACTGAAACATCCCCGCTATACAGCGGGGATTAGTTTATTCAAAAATATTAGAACTTTGTTTACCAGTAAGATATCCTATAACGATTTCGCTTAGCTTTGGATATCTTCCTATTTCTATATCTGTTTTTACAAGAAGTTCATTTTTGACAAGGCCTATTATGGTTCCATCTGTTAGTTCTTCTCCAGAAGACAGTATTTTGTGCGTCTCTTTTGCATGGTCAATACTGTCTGTGAAAATTACTCTGCCTTCTTTTATTATTGCAATATTGTCTGCATATTCTTCAAGTTCAAAGATTTCGTGCGAAGAAACTAAAACAGATTTTCCAGTCTCTGCATAATCGCGGATAATTTTCATTATTTCGATTCTGATAGTAGGATCAAGGTGTTGAGTTGGCTCATCAAGAAGTAAAATTTCTGCACCGCTTGAAACAGCTAATCCAACTAAAAAAAGTGTTTTCATACCTATGGAATAAGTTTCAATTCGCTGTGACAGATTGAAATTATATTTTGCAATAAATCGTTCAAAGACTTTTTCATTCCATGAAGAGTATAATGTAGACCATAATTTGTAATAGTCTTTTCCGTTGAGTTTTGGAAAAACTACCCTATCTTCAGGAACAACAGCAATCTTTTCTTTATGTATTTCTGTAAATTCTTCATCTTCAAAGTAAATCTTTCCACCATCCTTAGGAAAAACTCCCGTTATGCAGTTGATAGTTGTTGTTTTTCCTGCACCATTTGGTCCCACAAGAGCGAGAATTTCTCCCCTTTTTATTGTGAAATTTACGTCTGTCAACACGAATTTTCCGTTGAAACTTTTTTTCAAAGATTCTATACGTAACATATTAATTCACGCTCCTTTTTACGTAAGACTTGTAGGCTAACCAGACAAGTAGTATGGAAAGCAACAAAGATAAGAATATGTTTCCCTGATGAGTTGGGCTTATAAGTGCATATGGATTAAAACTTGGGCCGATTTGAGTTGATCCAAGATCTCCAATTATTAAGTCTGCTATTATGAACAAAATAGGAATACCTACATTGTCAAGGCCAAAAGAAACTGAAAGCATTGATATTGCAAAGATGGCTGATGAGAAATTTATAGATTTGAGAAGGATTATCATATTAGTTGTAAAACTACTAGTTACAAATAAATATGAAATGAAATGCGTGACTGACACTGCAAATATCAGAAAGAGGAAAGAATATATGAATATTTCTCCTTTTGCAAACGGGAGATAATAAAGCAGTCTGTCTTTTTTATGCTTTACATCAGAGGGGAGCATATTTATTATGAGAAAAAAGGTAAAAAACATTCTGGTTGTGTAATTTGGAATAAAAAGGAGTAGAAGAAAGATAAACCAGCTTCCAAGTTTTTCTTTCAATTCTTTTTCATAATATATTTCCATTCTTGACAAACTAATTTTCATTTTTCCACACCTCCTCAAAAAGTACAAGTATAGTTTGAAGATCAATATGTGTTTCTTTTAGCTTTTTTACACATTCTTTAATCTTTTTCATTACATCAACAGATATTGGAATTTTTTTACTAACAAAAAAACCAATTCCATGTTCTGCTTCAAGTATTCCTTCATTTTTTAAACGCTCTAACGCTTTAAGTACAGTATTTATGTTGACATCAAATACATCCTGAAGTTTTCGCACAGGCGGAAGTTGAGAACCAGGTTGAAATTCACCTTTAATGATTTCTGCCTTTATCATATTTATAATTTGTATGTATGCAGGAATTCCGTTGTGTTTGTCTACTTTTTTTAACATAATATCACCTCAAGATCACTTTTGGGCCCCTCACCTTGATATCAATACCTTTAGAATTTTTTATAGTGATACTTCCAGAGGTTCCATGGACGCTCAGGCTTCTTTTAAATGAATCATTTGAGGGAGCATATTCCAGTACCCCGGAGACAGCGGTACCTGAAATTTCTATATCGTAAGAATTTTTAATAGTCACATTTAACTTTATACCTGTTCCGTCGATATCTATGGTTTCTACGTTGTACTTTCCATTTATTGAGATGCCAGTTCCATCTACGTTCATATAAGTTCCAGAGAAATTACCGTTTAAAACAATACCAGTTCCATCTATATCAAAATCCCTCGAGTTTATATCTCCGTTTATTTTTATACCTGTTCCATTAACATCAAGTCTTTCTAACATAGTTGTATTTTTACCATAAATAACAATTCCCGTTGAGTTAACATTTAAGAATTTTAAATAATCCGTACCTATATAGAAAATATATGTTTTATTTCTTTCACCACCTGTGAATTTTGTATTTGTTTCTGATATTTGAGCATTTAATTGAGCAGGATATCTGATAGAATTACCTTCTTCCAGGTATACAATAACTCCACCATTTAGACGGATTTCCACACTTTTAGAAGTTTCTATAGAGGCAGAAGGCTCTATTGTCCTGGAATTGTTTGAATTATTGTAGCTGTAAAAATTGAAAAAGGGAAAAGTGAAGATAAATTTTGAATTTAAAAAACTTGTTATACTAAGAGAAGGAATGAAAATTATAAAACTTAATATGATAAATCCAATTTTACCTTTTGGAAGAATTAATGCAAAAAAAATGGTTCCAAAGATTCCAAGAATAATCTTAAGTGGCCAAAACGGTGCAAACCACCCGAGAATTCCCAGTGTTCCGGCTATAAGTAATTTAAATAAAACCGGATACTTTTTATGTATTTTCATAACATCACCTCCGGTGTGATAGTGTTCTACACAACTATAACACTAATACTTAAATGTGTCAAGAAAAAAATGAAAATAAAAGTCAAAAGTTCTAACAAATATTAATTTAGAAAAAACTTTGGGAAAGATTGACGGTACATAGGATTATATGTTTATATCGTATTTAATGTGGCTGCTGTTTTCAAGGATAGCTTTTTTTGCGAGAATATCAGCTAACTCATTTAATTTGTCATTAGAGTGCGCTTTAACTTTGGTGAATTTTATTTTGAAAAATTTTGAGTAGTATTCATATTGCTTTTTATATAGTTTTGTTAAATTAGTTTTTGCTCTCCATAAACTCAATGCCCACTTTTCTATCCCGGTATAGTCATAGTTTATTTCTATACAGTTCAATTTTTCCTGCCTTGCGTATTCAAAGGCTAATAGGGCCGCAAGAATTTCACCTGCCACATTTCTGTGCTTTAAATAATCACTTTTGGAGCAAACTTTCCAGTATTTTTCTACATTTTGATTTCTTATCACAACAATTCCAGCGCCAAATTTTTTCAGCCTGTTCTCATAACTTCCATCAATGTATATTTTCACACATTTTGCATTTTCAATGTGGGAAGATTCAGCTTCAAAAGCGTTGATACTTTCCGATTTTTTATTAAATATACTCAAAAATTCTTTTGCTATTATTTCGTTTGTTGCTTCTAAAATTTTTAGATATGTTGGTATAAATTGTTTATTGTAGAATATTTGAATTTTCAGATAATTTTTCAGTTTTTTTATAAAATAAACCTCCTGATAGTTAAAATGTTGAACTTTACATATCTTGAAATTATGCGGTTCTAAAAATCGTTTAAATCTTTCAAATAAGTTTCTTAAAAAATGATCTGGAAAATGTAGATTATTAGAGCCATATTCTACGGACATATTTATGTTATCTTTTATAGAAAAATTGTTTTTATTTTCTAATTTTAACTTTGAGAAAAACTTTTTTTCAAATGGAAGTTCTGTAATGAATATTTTTTTTCGTGAGCGGGTGATAGAAGTATATAACCACTGGAAATATTCTTTACTGAATGTTGAACTGTAATATTCCGGATCTATAAATACATTTTCCCATTCTCCACCCTGCGCCTTATGTGTTGTTATTGCATATCCATATTTAACATGTAAGGAATTATAGTAAGGGTCGTTTCTTAATACCTCTAATATGTACTCTTTTGATTTTCTTTTATTCTCTGGAATTTTACTTATGACAAGAGTATACAGTGCTTTTTTTATCTTAGGTTCTATGCCAGTTGTTTTTGAATCTAAGGAGTTTGCCAATATTTTTCGAGTAAGGTATTCATTTGACGAAAGATTTTTCAATTTAACATCGTAAAATTCTAATTTAATATATTTTTCTTTGTTTATAGGTATTTGAGGAATTACTTCATAATTTAGTATTTTCACGACTTTGAGAAACTCGCCGTTAAAAATGACTTTGTCATTGTAATACGTATTTTTTACGTTTAATAATATTTCACCGATTTCCAGTTTATTTGAAAAATTCATTTTTTCTCTAATAAAATAATTGTATCTTAAAGCTTTTTCGTTTTTAGAGCAGAGAATGATATTTGAATGTATATTACTTATGTCAAAATGTTCAATTAGGTTGTCAACTTTTACAAAATCATTTGAATATACAAGCTCTAAGTGATTAAGTTCATTATTTTCAATACTGCTTTTGATAATGTTAGCGTTTTTTAAAACAGTACTATCATCCTTTTGTCTTACTACTTTTGTAAGATATAGTTTTTTACCTTTTAAATTAAACTTTTTTTCTATATATTCTTTGTCAAGAGCGGGTGATTGAGAAGAACCAACAGGCGGAAGCTGGTACTCATCACCCACAAATATTATTTTGTTACTTTCACCATTTTTGACATATTCGACTAAATCAGAAAGTAATTTTCCACTTCCAAATATTAAATCGTTGTCAGAGATGTCAGAATTTTTGTTGTCATGTATCATAGAACTTTCGTCTATTATAAATATGGTATTACTGTCTGATGAAAGTTTTAATGCAAAATATGTTTTAATTTCATTTATTTCAACATCTTTTTTGTGAGTTTCTGATTCATCAAATATTAAGTCTGTATGCAACAAATTATATATTTCTTTGTGGATTGTTTTAGCCTCGTTGTTTGTTTTTTCGCTCAGTATTCTGGCAGCTCTGCCCGTTGGAGCTAGTAATACAAATTTAATTCCCATTTGTTCAAGATATTTCACATAGTTTGAAATAAGAAAAGTTTTTCCAGAACCTGCACTTCCCTGGATTATTAAAAAGTTCAGATTATTAGAAGTAAATTGTTTTAGTTCATCAAATATGTATTTTTGCTCTTTTGTAAATACGAATTTTCTTTGAAGGTTTTGAGGCATAATTAACCCCCAAATACTAATGAGTCTAAGATTCAAATATAAATTTTACCATAGTTCTCATAATACTGTTAGCAAGGCTTGCCCCGAACACAAAGTACGAAAGATCTAACGCGGATTAACGAAGTTAGCCTCCCATCTGTGTCATTCCGAGGAGCAAGAAGGTGAAGAATCCTCCACTCTGTCATTCCGAGGAGCGCATGCGACGAGGAATCTTAATTAGCGAGTGTTAGCGAGCTTGGCGAGGTTAGCAAGGCTTGTCCTGAGCACGGAGTGCGAAGGATCTTGCAAAAATTATCCCCCAACCATGTCATTCTGAATACATAGTGCGAAGGATCTTAATTTAGCAATTTTAGTGTATGTTTGTAATTCCAGTTTTTCTATTTTTTACACACACATAGGATTTTATAATAAATGAATGAAATAATATAAATGAGAGAAAAGTTAATGAGAGGAGGCAAAGAATGTATATTTCAAAAAATGCAACAATAGGAAAAAATGTGAAATTTGGCCACAATGTTATTATAGAGGATAACGTTTTTATAGGAGATAACGTTGTTATAGGACATAATGTGGTTATCAGGGAAGGAAGTGTAATAGGGAAAAATTGTATTATTTCAGATAATACTGTGCTTGGGAAAGAACCTTTTAAAGCGTTAACCTCTGCCACAACAGAGAAAAGAGAGCTTGAGCCGTTAAAAATAGGGAACTATGTGACAATAGGTGCAAATTGTGTGATTTATAAAGGGGCAGTTTTATCAGACTACGTATTTGTAGGGGACCTTGCAAGTATAAGAGAAGATGTGGTAATAGGCGAAAAAACTATAATAGGAAGGGGCGTTACTGTTGAAAATAAGACAAATATAGGAAAATATGTAAAAATCGAAACAGAAGCGTATATAACTGCTATTTCTACGATTGAAGATTATTGTTTTATAGCTCCTGAAGTAACGTTTACAAACGATAATTATCTGGGTAGAACAGAAGAGAGAAAAAAGTATTTTGGTGGACCCGTAGTAAAAAAAGGTGCAAGAATAGGAGCAAACGCGACTATTTTACCGGGAATAATCATCGAGGAAGATGCGCTTGTTGCCGCGGGAGCAGTTGTTACGAAAAATGTTCCTGCTAAAAAAATAGTGGCGGGCGTTCCTGCCAGGGTGTTAAAAGATGTCCCTGAAGAGCAGCTTTTAATAAATCAAATTTATTACGAAAAACGATAATTGCAAAGAATTAAAGTAAGGCTAATGAGGAGGTATTTATTTGAAACAAGTGAAAGAAGCGTTAGTGCTAATAACAATAGATACTATGAGATACGATGATAAAATATTTTTGCTCGAAAATGATGGAGGGTTTATAGATTTTAAAAATGTTTTTGCAACAGGAACGAGTACTCCATTTGTATTTCCGGGGATTTTTGCTTCGTGTTATCCTGCTGTATATCGACCTTCCGTTCCAAAACTTGCAGAGGTATTAAAATCTAATGGATATGCAACGTTTGGACATAATGGAGGCAATGTGTACTGCTCTGATGTTAATGGTTATGATGTTGGTTTTGATTTTTTTAAAGATAGATTTAAGCAAAACACTATGACAGGTCTAAGTACATATATACCATCTTACAATGATATATTGAGTGACTTTTTTAAATGGATTGATGAAGTAAAAAGTGAGAAAATATTTTCGTGGTTACATTTTATGGATTTACATGGAAGATGGGATCATTTTAAATATTTGAGTGAAGAATATAGGCGAATAGCCTTGAAGGTGTATCAAAAAAAGAGTAAAAAATTAGAATTTGATAGCAGAGAATTATCAGATTACAAGAATTTAAGGGCAGAAGTGTTAAAACATTTGAAAGTTGGAATATCTGAGATTATGGATTTTGTTGGAAAGCATGCTGAAAAATATATTTTGATACTAACATCTGACCATGGAGAAGAGTTAATGGAACATGGCAATATTGACCATTTACCAAAATTATACGATGAAATTTTGCACGTTCCGTTTATGATTGCGACAAATATAGAAAAATTGAGAGAGCAGTTTAAAAGTGTAAAAAATAATCTGATTTCTTTAATAGATTTACCGGTTACATTAGTAGATACTCTGGGCTTTGAGAAACCAAAAGAGTGGCAGGGATTAAATTTTGTAAAGAAAAAAAGAGATTTTATTTATGCAGAAAGTTTCAGGCAGAAAAACTCTCCACGGCATGATCCAGCTATGAGAGGTGTAAGGAATTATTGTGTAAGAACTTTAGAATGGAAATATATGATGCTTGATACAAAAGAGACGTTTTTTGATTTACAAAAAGATCCATATGAACTCAAACCCGAAAGTGTTCCAGAGAAAATAAAAAATTATGTCAAAGAAATTCTTAAAAATGAACTTAAAAATCGTTTAAAAGTTATAGTTGGAAATAAGCTTTCAAACAAGAAGGAATTCAAAAAGGAAAATGAAGGTAACAGGGGCGAAGGGTTTTTACTATCGGAGTTGAAAGGAGAAAATTATGGTAAAGTAGTAGAGTTTTTTAAGAAGGTTGCGCCAAAGACCGATAAAGATTATGTAATTTTATCTCTTGCATATTACAATCTTAAAAAAAGGAATGAAGCTATTACTGCTTTAAAAAGAGCTCTTACCATTAATCCTGGCAACCTCGATGCTCTTTTTAACCTTTCGCAGATTTATCATGAAATGCGAAAATGGAGCAAATTATACGATGTTGCTAAAAGATATTTTGAAATTGATCCGAACAACTGGCAGATTAACGATATGTTGTGCGATGTTTATGCATTTGAAGGACATTTTGAAAAAGCAATAGAATATCTTCAGAGAGCTTTGAACTTTGCTCCAAAGGAAATATTACCTGAGATAGGTGAAAAAATACATTTTTTAAAATCAAAAGAAAAGGAAGTAGAGAATAAACCGAAATTAGCATTTATATGCGCGAAGGGGTTAGATAGTTTTTTGGATGATATAGTGAAAAGTTTAAGTAGTGAATATTGGGTGAAAAAATATAGAGTTAATAATTCAAAAGAGATATATTCGGCGATAGATTGGGCAGATATAATATGGTTTGAATGGGCAAATGAAGTGGCTATCATCGGTACTAATTATCCAAAAATTGTTGGCAAATCAGTATTTGTAAGACTGCATAGTTATGAGTTATTTACAACGTATCCTGTGAAAATAAACTGGAACAATGTTAATAAGATAATTTTTGTAGCTCCTCATATTAAGGAAATTTTTGAAAGATCATTTCCGAGAATTTTAGAAAAAGTTAATTGGGAAGTTGTTTATAATGGAATAGATCTGGATAACGTCTCTTTTGAAAAAAAAGAAAAAGGATATGATATAGCGTGGGTTGCTCATATAAATCACAAAAAAAATCCTGAAATGATAATCCAAATAATTAAGAAATTAACAGAAGTTGATGAGCGTTACAAAATACATGTGGCTGGAGATTTTCAGGAAAGGCGTTACGAACTTTATTTAAAGCACATGGTTAAGAGAATGAGATTAGAAAGAAATGTGATATTTTATGGATGGATAGATGATATGGAAGAATGGTGGAAAGATAAAAATTATCTACTTTCTACAAGTGTGTTTGAAAGTTTTGGCTTTGCCATAATAGAGGCAATGGCAAGGGGTATAAAGCCGGTAATTCACAGTTTTTATGGAGCAGAAAGGTTATATCCTGAAAATTTACTTTTCGATACGATAGATGAGGCAGTTCAATTTATAATCTCAGGTGATTATAATTCCGCGGAATACAGGAGTTTTGTTGAAAGGTATTCGTTAAAGAAACAAATTAAAGAAATAAAAAAAATCTTAAAATTTAAATCAGGGAGAGGAAATTAGCATGGATATAACTGGGTATTTAAGAAACGGAGACTTTAAAAGAGTAATCGAAGCATTTTCAAAGTTAAAGTCCAGGACAGCAAGTGATTACGTAGCTTTATCCCTGGCATATTACAATCTGGGAGAAAAGAATCGTGCAATAGCTGCTTTGAAAAAAGCAATTAAAATAGAACCGAAAAATTTAGATGCACTTTTTAATCTTGCCCATATTTACCACGAAATAAAAAAGTGGGATAAGTTGGAAGACATAGCACTAAAATACCTTAGTCTCGATCCTCATAATTGGGAAATTAACGATATGCTATGTGATTTATATATTTTTGAAGGACATTTTGAAAAAGCTATAGAATACCTTAAAAGAGTCCTGGAAAATGTTCCGGAAAATTTAGTTTTTCAAGTGAAAGAAAAAATGAGCTACTTAAAAAAGAAGATAGAAGAGTCCAAAAAGAAAACGAGAGTGGCATTTGTATGCCAAAAAGGATTGGGACATTTTTTAAACGGTATAATATACGGCATAAGCGATGAATACTGGGTAAAGAAGTTTTTAGTTACAGAGAATGAAGAAGTCTATAGAGCAATAGATTGGGCAGATATAGTGTGGTTTGAATGGGCAAATGAAGTAGCAATTATTGGAAGCAATTATTCTGGAATTGAAGGGAAGCCTGCAATTGTAAGATTACATAGGTATGAAGCTTTTAGAGAATTTCCTGAAATGATTAGATGGAACAACATATCTACCCTGGTATTGGTGTCTCATTCTATGAAAGAAGTTATAAGAAAATATCATCCCGAAATTGGAAAGAAAACACAGATAGAAGTAATTTATAATGGGATAGATTTAAGTACAGTGTCGTTTAAAAAGAGAAATAAAGGGTATAATATTGCTTTTGCAGCATATATTAATAGCAGGAAAAACATACAGCTAGCACTCCAAATTATGAAAAAATTAATAGCCATAGACAAAAGATACAAACTACATATAGCCGGTGATTTTCAAGAATTGGTGCTTGATCTTTATTTAGATTATATGGTGAAAGAAATGGGGTTAGAAAATAACGTGATATTTTATGGATGGGTTGATAATATGGAGGAATGGTGGGAAGATAAAAATTATTTGCTTTCTACAAGCATTCATGAAGGTCATCCGTACAATATTATGGAAGCAATGGCACGTGGCATAAAACCTGTGATTCATAATTTTTATGGAGCGAAAGAACTTTATGAACAGCGTTGGATATTTAACGATATAGATAAGGCATGCAAAATAATAGCCAGTAAGGAATATGATTCAGAATATTATAGAAATTTTGTTCGGAAGAAAGGATGGTTGCTGGATAATCAAATAACTCAGGTTAGGAAGTTAATTAGTAAGTTGAAAAAAACAGTCAATTTGAAAATTTCAGAAATAAAAAAGGAACCAGACTTAAACAATTTGGATGAAGTTGATAAACATCTAAATTATTTATCACAGATTTCTGAAAAAGACTATGTAAAATTTCTGGAAGATTTTATTGTAAAGAGTCGTTTCCCTGTGGATTTTAAGATGGAATATTATTCTTATTCTTTGTATAGAAATATGAGAAATTACGATAGGTTTTCATACATTTCAGATGTTATACCAGAATATTTTCATAAAGAAGGAAAAAAAGTATTTGAAAACATCAGCGATAAAAGTCACAGAAAAAGCAACTTATTAAAAGCAAATTCGAAAATTAAAGTAGGTTTTTTGTTAAATGGTTTGGATTATTTTCAGGTAATTTTTAGGCATATATTCGAAGCAGTGGTAGCCAGTAAAGATCTTCACTTTGAATATCATTTTATAAGTGTTTTGCCTGAAAACTTTTTTCAAAATTCCAGGATTGCTAAAAATATGTTGCAAGAATATAACATTAAGTATTACATCCCATCAAGTAAAAATCTTATTCAAAGAGCAAACGAAATACTTACATATATTAAAGAGGAAAAAATGGATGTAGTAATTATTCAGTCATTTTATTTGATACCGTTGATGATGTTTATGTATCCTGCTATTAGAAAAATTGTACCTGTAATTGGACAGTGGATGTTGCAGGATTTAGAAAAGTATTTTTTGGATAAAATAGATTTTTTAATGCTGGAAGAAAAAGAGAAAGAACATTTGTTAAATGGAGGTTTGAAAAAGACAAAATTATTTGAATTTATTAATGCTGTTGATAGAGAAATTATAGAAAATTCTCGTGACGTTAAAAGTTTTTATGGACTACCGAGGAATAGCGAGGTAGTAATTTCAGTAGGACGGGCGATAAAATATATGAACAAGGAATTCTGGAAAGTAGTTTTAGAATTACTTGAAAATATCCAGAAAGATTTACGATTTATTTTTATAGGTCCTGATAAAAAAAGTGTGGGAAAATATGTGCCAGACTTTTATTTAAAAAATAAAAAAATAATACTTCATGGACCTGATTTAAATGGAAGAAGTTTTTTAAAAAGTGCTGATTACTATATAAATTCATTTCCCAATGGAGGTGGTATTTCTTTTAAGGAAGCATATTACGCTGGATTACCAATTATAAGTTTCTATTCCAGGTGTAAAAATAAGATAAATATACATTGTCGTTCTTTGTATCTTCCGATCATTTATTATGAAAATGCAGAAAATTACTTTCCAGAATACAGAGAGGGAGAAAATAATGTAAATAAGTTCTACGAAATGGCTTATAAACTAATAACAGATAAAGGTTTCAAAGATAGTTTACAAAATAGTAGAAGAATTCCAAAAGAAAAAATGACTTATGAGTTCTTTATTACCAATTTTGAAAAGTTTATAATTAATAATTTCAGGAGGTGATAAGTAATGTCAAGATTTAAATACGATTTTGAGGCAGTGAAAGAACGTGTAGATGAACGAATAAGAAGAGAAGTTAACGAGAAATTTCCAGGTATCATTTTAATTGATAATGTATCATTTTGTAATTTACGTTGTTCCATGTGTTCCCATAAAGATATGGTCAGGAAACCTGGATTTATGGAATGGGAATTGTACAAAAAAATAATAGATGAGATAGCCGAAGAGAGACCAGATGCGAGGGTTTGGATAACATATTTTGGAGAAGGATTACTTCTTAAAGACCTTGATGAAAGGATTAAGTATGCAAAGGAAAAAGGGTTAAAAGATGTTGTGTTGAATAGTAATGGGGTATTGTTGCCTCTTAATAATTGGGCAGATCGTCTTGTGAAAGCTGGTCTGGATGCTTTATATGTAGGAATAGATGCTTATTATAAAGAGACATATGAAAAGCTGCGTGTAGGTGGGGACTTCGATAGTGTTGTGGAAGGAGTTTTGTTGTATAAAAAAGCTTTACAACGTTATGGAAGAGACGGGCAAAGGCTTTTTGTCCAATTTGTTGAGATGGAAGAAAATTCTTCTGAGGTAGAAAAATTTATAGAATTTTGGCGGGGTAAAGGGGTAAATGTTAAAATTCGACCCAAGGTTAGCTGGGCAGGAAGAATAGAGGCGAAAAATTTGAAGGAATTTGAAAAAAGACTCCCGTGTTTTTGGGGATTAAATACTATGAATATAGCTCATGATGGGTCTGTTTGTTTGTGTGCAATAGATCTTGATTGTCAAACAAAGATGGGAAACATAAACGAGAAAAGTTTGAAAGAGGTGTGGAACACTGCGCTAAAAGATTTCAGGAAAGTGCATCTGAAGGGAATGTGGGAAATTCTTCCGGAAATGTGTAAAAAATGTAAGGATTGGCAGTCTGGTTACGCAGAATATATATCATAGGAGTGATAGTATGAAAAAAATAAAGAAAATGTATACTGATTTTTATGTTCACACTTTAAATCGTTATGGTATAAGAAAAGAAGCGCAGGAATTTCCAATGATGGTTGTCTTGAGTATAACTTATGTATGTAATGCTAAGTGTCCTTCATGTCCTTATACAAATTCAGAGATAAGAAATTCATATGAAAAGGCACTGTATATTCGGGAAGATACTTTTAAGATTATAGCAGATCAATGTGGAGAATACGGGGCATACATAAGATTTACAGGTGGAGGAGAACCACTTATACATCCGAAAGCGGTTGAGCTTGCAGAGTATGCAAAAAAAGTAGGTGCAAGGGTATCAATCATAACGAATGGATCTTTACTTGATAAAGAAAAATCGTATAGATTGTTAAAAGCCAATGTTGATATGATAGAAATCAGTGTGGATGCGGCAGATAAAAAGACATACGAGAGTGTAAGGAAAGGATTAAGCTGGGAAATTCTGCTGGAAAATGTGGCAAATTTTGTGAAAATGCGAAATGAGATGAAAAGTTCTACAAAGATTATTGTTAGTGCAATCAATCAAGAAGGTGTGGATATAGATGAGGTAGAAAAATTTTGGAGAGACAAAGTTGATCATGTTCAGCTGAGAAAATATTTAACCTGGGGATTTTTGAATCCAGAAAAATCTCAGGATCCTCTACCGTATCTTCCAGATGAGGCACCATGTCCATGGCTTTTTGAAAGGCTAAATATAGATACATATGGTAATGTGAGTATGTGCGGATATGACATAGCTTTTAGTACACATCTTGGTAACGTGCATGAAAAAAGTATAAAAGAGATATGGAAAGGCGAGGAATTTCAAAAACTTAGAAAACTTCATTTAGAAGGTCGAATGAACGAAATAGAACTGTGCAGAACATGTACTGACAGAAAATATAGAACATGGACATATAATTTTTACAAATTGGTTGAGATAGCTGAAGAAAATAGAAAGAAAAAAATTGAAGATCAGAGGTGAATGGATAGGTGTGCGGGATATGCGGTTATACTCGGAACCCACATGATGCTATAGAACCTATGACGAGCGTTCTACAGCATAGGGGACCAGATGAGAATGGTTATTTTGTTGATAAAAAAATAAAATTAGGTTTTAGAAGACTGAGTATACTTGATCTGGAAACAGGGAAACAACCTGTGAAAAATGAAACAGGAAAAATTCATGCGGTATTTAATGGAGAGATATATAATTACAAAGAATTGCGAAAAGAGCTTATAAGAAAAGGGCATCGTTTTGTGTCTGATCACTCTGATTCAGAGGTTATAGTGCATTTATACGAAGAATATGGAATAAAATTTCCTGAAAGACTAAATGGCATGTTTTCGATTGCACTATGGGATTCGGAGAAAGAAAAGTTGTATCTTATTCGAGATAGGCTTGGACAAAAACCGTTATATTATAGTTTAATAAATGAAGAAATTATTTTTGCTTCCGAAATAAAATCTATATTGAAGCATCCAGAAGTTCGTAAAGAACCAGATTTTGAGGCTTTATATCATTATTTAAGTTTCAGACATGTGCCTTCTCCAATGACTCCTTTCAAAAGCATATTTGCTTTAAGACCGGCTTCTATTCTGGAATATGATTTTAGAACTAAAAAAGTGGCTCTTCATAAATACTGGGAGTTAAATTTTAAGGAGCATAATTTTAAAAGTTATGAAGAAGCACTGGAAGAATTTAGAGAACTATTTATAGATGCAGTTAAAATTAGACTTAATAGTAGCGATGTGGAAGTGGGAGCGTATCTTAGTGGTGGTGTAGATTCAAGTAGTGTTGTATCGATAGCTTCAAGATATCTTGATTCTTTAAAAACATTTGCACTTGGATATTCAAATGCACCATCCGGGAAATTTGAGGATCTCAAGTTTTCAAAATTTGTTTCGGAAATTTTTAGAACACATCATTATGAGTATATTATGGATGCAAATGAGTTGATTAATGATTTTTCTAAAGTAATAAAAGCTTTTGATGCTCCTTTTGCTGGAACGATATCTCCATATTTTCTTAATAAACTTGTTTCCAGGCATGTTAAGGTGGCTCTCTCTGGCGATGGTGCCGATGAACTTTTTGGAAGTTATTTAACACACCGGTTGGCTCAACCTTTAATAAATTACGCAAAGTTAAAAGGAAAAAAAAGTCTTACAGTTGAAGAACTTGAAACACTTAAACCTTTTGATGAAAATCTGAAGTTTCTTAGAGAAATATTTGAGAAAACTAATGGAGATCTTATGAGAATGAGATACGTTTTATTTGTTTTTGATGATTTTGAAAAAAAGAATGAACTTTTGGAAAGAAGTTTTTATGAAAATAATGGTAATTTTAATACTTTTGAATTAATAAAAAAAGAATTTAACGATTTAACGGCAGGTGATCCATTAAATAGAATACTTGAATATGAGTTAAAAACCATATTTCCCGACCAGGTGTTAGCTTTTGTGGATTTTTTGTCTATGGCACATTCTGTAGAGGTAAGAAGTCCATTTTTAGATTACCGTTTGGTAGAATTTGTAAGTAGATTACCTGGAACCTGGAAAATAAATAAAGGTGTGGTGAAAAAGTTTTTAAAGGACGCTGTTCAAGAATTTTTGCCGGAAGAAGTTACTAATAGAAAAAAAGAGGGATTTGTACTTCCAAATTATTATTGGCTAAAATTGTATATGAAAGATTATGTTTATGAACTTTTAAATTCCGAAAAGTTAAAAAAACATGGGATGCTTAATCCGGGCTATGTAGAAAGAATACTGGATAATTATTATGGCAAAAAAGAAAACGATTATGTGCTTGCCTCAAAGATATGGACACTAATTGGGTTTCAAGTGTGGTGGGATGTATATTTTGGTTAGAGGGTGATAGGATATGAAAGGAATAATTTTATCCGGGGGATTTGGCACAAGACTTTATCCAATGACAAAGGTAATTTCAAAACAGTTGTTACCCATATATGATAAACCGATGATATATTACCCACTTTCTGTGCTTATGTTAATTGGTATAAGGGAAATACTTATAATTTCGTCGCCACAACATATAGAGTTATATGAAAAGCTTTTAGGGAATGGTTCACGCATTGGAATAGAAATATCTTATGTTGTTCAGGAATATCCAAAAGGTATAGCAGAAGCTTTTTTAATAGGTGAGAATTTTATTAAGGATAATAGAGTTTGTTTGATTCTTGGGGACAATGTATTTTATGGGCAGGGATTAGTTCAAATACTGCGAGATGCTTCACAACTGAATGAAGGAGCAGTAATTTTTGGATACTATGTTAATAATCCGAAACAGTTTGGAGTTGTTGAATTTGATGATAGAGGGAACGTTCTTTCAATAGAAGAAAAACCTGAAAAGCCAAAATCTAATTATGCAATTCCTGGCCTGTATTTTTATGATCAAACTGTTGTGGAATTTGCACGGAATTTAAAGCCCTCTGAAAGGGGAGAGCTTGAAATAACAGATTTGAATAAAGAATATTTAAAAGCTGGAAAATTGAAAGTTAAAATTCTTGGCCGTGGTATAGCCTGGCTTGATACTGGAACACCTGAAGGATTACTTGAAGCAAGTAATTTTATTTCAGCTATTCAAAAAAGGCAGGGTTTGTATGTGGCATGTATTGAAGAAATAGCATATCGTCAGGGGTATATCAGTAAAAATCAGCTTTTAAAATTAGCAAATGAAATGAAAAACACAGATTATGGGAAATATTTGTCAAAAATAGCGTATGAAATTTGAAGTGGTGAGATAACATGACTATACTTGTTACAGGTTGTGCTGGGTTTATAGGAAGTAATTTTGTATATTACTATCTTGAAAGGTATAAGGATAGAAAAATAATAGGCCTGGATAAACTTACATACGCAGGTAATCTGGACAATCTGGAGAATTTAACTGAAGAACAAAAGAAGAGATTCAAATTCATAAAAGGAGATATAAATAACAAGGAACTTCTTGAATGCGTATTCGAGGAATACGATGTAGATGGAGTGATAAATTTTGCGGCAGAGAGTCATGTGGATAGATCAATAAGTGATCCACAAATATTTTTGAAAACAAACGTACTTGGTACACAGACATTACTTGATGTAGCAAAAAAACACTGGTTTAAGGAAGGAAAATGGCTAAGAGGAAAAAAATTCTTACAAATATCAACAGATGAAGTATATGGTTCACTTGGACCAAAGGGATACTTTACAGAAAAAACACCTCTTGATCCCCACAGTCCATATTCTGCAAGTAAAGCAAGCGCTGATTTAATAGTAAAAGTCTATTATGACACATACAAAATGCCAGTAAATATAACAAGATGTTCAAATAATTATGGACCGTATCAATTCCCAGAAAAACTGATACCGTTAATGATATGGAACGCTTTAAGTCACAAAGAACTACCTGTTTATGGAGATGGAAAACAAATAAGGGATTGGATTTTTGTAAAAGATCATTGTCGAGCGGTGGATGTAGTTTTTGAAAAAGGAAAAGTGGGAGAAATATATAACATAGGCGGGCATAATGAAAAAGAGAACATATATATTGTCAAAAAGATAATAGAAATCTTAAGAGAAAAAACTGGAGATGAAAAGATAAATGAACGGTTGATAAGACATGTAAAAGATAGACCAGGACATGATAGAAGATATGGAATAGATCCTACTAAAATACAGAAAGAACTTGGCTGGGAACCGCAAATAATGTTTGATAAAGGAATAGAGATGACAGTGGAATGGTATTTAAATCACCTGGATTGGATGAAAAAAGTTATGAGTAAGACAAAGAGATTTAAGGGGGCGTTCTATGATACCTTCTAACAAACAGGTCCTTGTAGGGAAAGAATTAGAGTATATAAAGGATGCTTATGACAGTTTGAAGATAGCTGGTGGAGGGAAATATACCAGAAATTGTGAAAGGTTCATAGAGGAAAGATTTAAAGCAAAGAAAGCATTTTTAACCACATCGTGTACGCATGCTCTGGAAATGAGCGCTTTTTTAATTGATATAAGGCCTGGTGATGAAGTGATAATGCCTTCATTTACTTTTGTATCCACAGCAAATGCCTTTGTAATTCGAGGAGCAAGACCAGTATTTGTAGACATAAGAGAAGATACTCTTAATATTGATGAAAAATTAATAAGAGAGAAAATAACTTCCAGAACTAAAGCAATTGTTCCTGTTCATTATGCTGGGGTTGGAGCAGAAATGGATGTTATTATGGAAATCGCAAAAGAAAAAAATTTATATGTAATAGAAGATGCTGCTCAGGGAATTGGGGCAAAATATAAAGATAAATTTTTAGGTACTATTGGGCATTTTGGAACATATAGTTTCCACGAAACTAAAAATTTTACAATGGGTGAAGGCGGAGCCCTTCTTATAAATGATAAAAAGTTTGTAGAAAGGGCAGAAATAATTAGAGAGAAAGGAACTGATAGATCAAAATTTTTCAGGGGAGAAGTTGATAAATACACGTGGGTTGATATTGGTTCAAGCTATATTCCTTCTGAGATAAACGCAGCAATTTTGTGGGCCCAGTTTGAAAATATTGATCATATACAAAACAGGAGGAAAAGTGCCTGGTTATATTATTATGAAGAGCTAAAAGATTTAGAAAATAGAGGTGTTTTAAGACTACCCATAATCCCCGAAAATGTTGAGACAAATTATCATATTTTTTATGTACTGTTTCCCACGGAAAAATTGCGTGAAAAGATTAGAAATTACTTAAAATCGAACAAAGTTAACGCTATCTTTCATTATATACCACTGCATCTATCTACATATTATAGAAAAAACTATGGAGAAGTTTCCCTGCCAGTGACGGAAAGTATAGCTTCCAGGATTTTAAGATTACCTTTATACAATACTATTACTGAATCTGAGTTGAATTATATTGTGACTATG
Organism: Thermosipho ferrireducens; assembly: GCF_017358165.1. Taxonomy (NCBI): domain Bacteria; kingdom Thermotogati; phylum Thermotogota; class Thermotogae; order Thermotogales; family Fervidobacteriaceae; genus Thermosipho; species Thermosipho ferrireducens. Next base: position 763,171 of record NZ_CP071446.1, read on the forward strand.
ATAAAAAAATTTTTTAGATAAGAAAGTGAGATTATGAGCAGGATAGCAATTCTTCAACCTAATTATTTGCCCTGGAAAGGCGTTTTTGATATGATAAATAGAGTGGATATTTTCGTATTTCTTGATAATGTTCAATATACCAAGCACGATTGGCGGAATAGGAATTATATAAAAACACCCAATGGAAAGCAGCTAATAGTGGTACCTGTGAAAAATAATAGTATAAAGCAGTTGATTAAAGATGTAATGGTATCAGATAAAGTTAACTGGCAGAGGAAACATTATAATTCGTTTATAGCAAATTATTCAAAAGCGCCGTACTTTAAGGACTTTAAGTGGATGCTGGAGGATTTTTATGTAAAACAACAATGGGTTTATCTTTCAGAGTTAAATATTTATACTACAAGAGTTATATGTGAAGTACTTGGGATAAAAAAGACAGAATTTGTTAAAGCGTCTGAACTTGAAATTCAAAATGCTGACAAAAATTTACGTTTAATAAATATAATAAAAGCATTAGGAGGAAAAGAATATTTATCAGGACCAGCCGCTAAAGATTATCTTGATTTAGAGTTGTTTGCAAAAAATGAAATAAAAGTGGAATTTATGAATTATAAATATCCTGTTTATCCACAACTTTATGGGAATTTTTTGCATGAAGTTACAGTACTTGATGTAATATTTAATTGTGGAAAAAATGCGAAGAATTATATATTTCTTGAATAATGTATTTGTTTTTGAAGAATTGAATATTAGAAAGTTAAAAGTGGGGGGTAGCATTTAATGAAAAAGCTGTGGAAATGTATAAAAAAAGAGGATATGAATTGGGAGGAGTTTTGAAAAAAGAGATTTTTAGAGAAGGGAAATATCACGATCTGTTGATTATGTCTAAATTTAGAAAGTATTAGTTCTCTTGTAAAGCTTATAACTTATTTGTTGTGCTAAAAAAACTTCTAAATATGCCGATAATTTATACGGAATTACCAGAGCGCTCTGGATTCAAGGATGAAATATTTCACACGGAGGTGATGATATGAGGATTAATCACAACATCAGTGCGTTGAACGCATGGAGGAACATAGGAGCTACAAACACAGCGATGAGCAAGACATTGGAAAGACTTTCCTCAGGTTTGAGGATAAACAGGGCAGGAGACGACGCAGCAGGATTGGCAATCAGTGAAAAGATGAGAGGTCAGATTAAAGGTTTAAACATGGCGATAAAGAACTCACAGGATGCTATATCATTGATACAGACAGCAGAAGGAGCATTGACAGAGGTACACTCCATATTACAGAGGATGAGGGAACTTGCGGTGCAAGCATCGAGTGATACAAACACAGATGTAGACAGGAACCAGATACAGGCAGAGCTTGATCAATTAAGGGAAGAAATAGACAGGATAGCAAGAACAACAGAGTTTAACACAAAGAAATTGCTTGATGGTAAGCTTGAAAGCTTTAGATCAAGCGTTGACGCAAAAGTTGTTACTGGCGGTAATATTAATTTGCAAATTTCAGGTACAGGGAATGCGACTACAGCAGAAGGAAGTTATATTATCGAGATAGGGCAATTTACCGGGGCAGAAACCAGTGAACTTGATATAAAAATATCTCGTGCAGATGCAAATGGTGTCACTCAGCTGACACTTATTGCGAACAATGGTGCTAGTTCCTGGTCAACAGCCAGTATAACATTCTCCTGGACTAATTTGAATATTTCAGATTTTGGTGGAGCATTGCCACAGGATGAAGTGGTAGATGCAGCAGTTGCAAGAATTGAAGCAATAAACACATCGGCGAATCAACTAATCTTCCAGATAGGAGCGAACGAAGGGCACAACATGGTGGCAGGGATAGACGACATGAGTGCAGGAGCGTTGGGAATAACGACAACCTCACTTGACGTGACATCGCAGGATGCTGCTGAAAGGGCAATAATGGTGATAGACGCAGCGATACACAAAGTAAGTTCACAAAGGGCATCGTTGGGAGCTATTCAAAATAGATTGGAACACACAATAGCAAACCTTGGAGTGGCATCAGAAAACTTAACAGCAGCAGAAAGCCGTGTAAGAGATGCGGACATGGCGAAAGAGATGATGGAATTCACCAAGCAACAGATATTGCTGCAGAGCAGTATGGGAATGCTTGCACAGGCAAATGCTCAACCTCAAAATGTACTTCAATTATTAAGATAATAAGCGGTAAGGAAGCCGCATAGAAATAACACACGGAGGTGATGATATGAGGATTAATCACAACATCAGTGCGTTGAACGCATGGAGGAACATAGGAGCTACAAACACAGCGATGAGCAAGACATTGGAAAGACTTTCCTCAGGTTTGAGGATAAACAGGGCAGGAGACGACGCAGCAGGATTGGCAATCAGTGAAAAGATGAGAGGTCAGATTAAAGGTTTAAACATGGCGATAAAGAACTCACAGGATGCTATATCATTGATACAGACAGCAGAAGGAGCATTGACAGAGGTACACTCCATATTACAGAGGATGAGGGAACTTGCGGTGCAAGCATCGAGTGATACAAACACAGATGTAGACAGGAACCAGATACAGGCAGAGCTTGATCAATTAAGGGAAGAAATAGACAGGATAGCAAGAACAACAGAGTTTAACACAAAGAAATTGCTTGATGGTAAGCTTGAAAGCTTTAGATCAACTGAAGATGTAAAAGTTGTTACTGGCGGAAACATAAATGTAAGCGCTTCTTCTGCTGCAACTACAGTAACTGAGGGTACATACGTTGTAGAAGTCGGTCAATTTAATACAGATACAACACTTGAGGTTAAGGTGACATTAATTACCGCAGGAGGAACAAATAGTGTTACAACGACATATTCAGGAGGTTCTGCAACAATAGGTGGTATAAGTATTACATGGGATACCTCTGTATTTGACGTTAATTTTGCTGATTTTGGTGGAGCACTTCCAAGTGGTGAGATTGTAGACAGTGGTGTTGTCAGAGTTGAGGCTATTAACACAACAGCGAATCAACTAATCTTCCAGATAGGAGCGAACGAAGGGCACAACATGGTGGCAGGGATAGACGACATGAGTGCAGGAGCGTTGGGAATAACGACAACCTCACTTGACGTGACATCGCAGGATGCTGCTGAAAGGGCAATAATGGTGATAGACGCAGCGATACACAAAGTAAGTTCACAAAGGGCATCGTTGGGAGCTATTCAAAATAGATTGGAACACACAATAGCAAACCTTGGAGTGGCATCAGAAAACTTAACAGCAGCAGAAAGCCGTGTAAGAGATGCGGACATGGCGAAAGAGATGATGGAATTCACCAAGCAACAGATATTGCTGCAGAGCAGTATGGGAATGCTTGCACAGGCAAATGCTCAACCTCAAAATGTACTTCAATTGTTAAGATAATTTTTGTGGTGGTTTTAATGAAAAGGCGGGCGTTAAGCCCGCTTTTGTTTTAGGAGTTGATGTTTTGTTTAAAGAAATAATAATAAGAAAGCTTTAGTAAAAAATCATGAGGTGATAACATGAGGAACTGTCTTCTATCTGTTGCAATGATTGTGAAAGATGAGGAACATAACATAAGAAGGGCACTTGAAAGTATCAAAGATATAGTAGATGAAATAATAGTCGTTGATACTGGTTCTACAGATAAAACTCCTGAAATAGTTAAAGAGTATACGGATAAGTTGTATTTTTATGAATGGACCGGGAATTTTTCAGATGCGCGTAATTATTCGTTGAAATTCCCCACATGTGAGTGGGTGCTGATTTATGATGCAGATGAGGAGGTAAAGGCTGATTTTAAAGGGATAAGAGAATTTCTTAAAAATTTGCCTGAAAATGTAAATACAGTATATTTACCCACGTTAAGTTACCTTGATTGGGATCTTAAAAAAACAGAAGTAGCCTCAACACCGAGAGTCTTCCGAAATGGAACGGTAAAATACGAAAATATTGTACATAATCAGGCTAAACATAAAGGAAAAGTTGTTCAGGCCCCTTTTATAATATACCATTATGGATATATATGGACACGTGAGTTAAGAGAGAAAAAGTATAATCGAACTCGAGAGCTTATAATCAAATTTTTAGAAAGCAAAGATATAGATGCAATAGAAAGAATATATTATCTGGTTCAACTTTATAAGACAGAAACTTTGTCAAAATACAAGCACAGGAAAATTGAAGTAGGATGGAAAACATTAAATGCGATAGAACAATTGAGGGAAATTCCTGGAATTGGATTAGAATTTTTGTATTTGTTTGGCTTTGATTGTCTTAATGCAGGTTTATACAATCTGGCAGAAAGATTGTTTAAAATGGCTTTAAAAGCAACTCCAGATTTTCCGGATCCATATTATGGATTAATAGGAGTGGCAGAAAAAAGGAACGATATAGATGCCCAAATAGAATACGGGGAGACTTTTCTCAAAAAGGTGAAATTTGCTGAGGAACATCCAGAAAAATTTGAATGGACAATTACCGGATTTAAGTTTAAAGCAGGGGTTCATACTGTTCTGGCAAAAGGGTACTTAAATAAAAATAGGCTTGAAAAGTTTAAATACCATTTAGAAAAAATCTTTGAATATATAGAAGAAACAGGAGAAGACATAAAAAAATTAACAAGAATTTTATTGACTGAAATAACAAAAGTTGACCAGGATGAGATTTTGAAAAGGATAAAACCTGATTTTGAAAAGATACTTAATTACATGTACGAGCATAATGTTCATTTAAATATATGGAATGTTGTATATAAATATTTAGAAAATGGGATTTCACTTTCGCCGGAATTGCTTTCAAAGTTTGCAAAAAGTGATTTTGAAAAGTTGGTTGTTAAAAAGCTGGAGAGGCAGGAAGAAGATTATCTTATCGAATATGCATTTGGTAATTCACCAGAAGAAGTGATAAAAAATTATGGAATTCCGGCGCTTCTTTTTTATTTTGAATATTACCAGGGAGAACCTGTGGATTTGTTGAAGTTTTTAAGTAGTGTTAGAAAATTTGAAAGTAGCGAGTTAAAAGGAGTAGCAAATGCGTTAATTGCTGATACATATTTAAAACTTGGAAATTTCAACGGCGCAATTAATTATTATAAAAAAGCCATAGAAGAAAGTTCAGAATTAGCAGAATTTGTAAAACCTGTTATTGATGATTTGAAAACTAAACTTGATTCTGAAATTGAGGGTACATTTGATGAGTTGAAAAAATACTTTGGAAAAAGGAAAGAGTTTTTGTTTGATATTACAAAAATATACCCGAAAGAGGAATTAAAATATCTGCACTTTATTTCAAATACCGATTTTGCAAAATATATATCTGCTACCAGTAGTGATAACGAAAAAATAGCAGAAAAACTTCTTAAAAAAATTGAAAATAAAGAAGACTTTCCATTCTTTTATTATAGACTTTCTAAAATATATGAGAAAAAACCAAACGAGTATAGGAAGGCCTTCGAATTACACATAAAAGCCTGTGAAGAGAATTCTATATTAGGCGACATATCTCTTGGAAAATATGAATATAACGCGTTTTATCCAAATGTCACTTACTCATTTATGAAAAGAGACGACAGAATTGTCTGGGTTGGGAATATTTCAGAAAAAATCTCCGGGTTAGGGGTAATAAATCCTATAAGAATGTGGAAAAAATGTGAAAAGTTTTACTATTCATATCCTTATCCAAGTGATGAAGCTCTTAATATTTATAAAGAAAGAGCTAAAAAAACATATAAAACAACTCCTTATGATGTTGAGATAGAAAATATTCTGGAACTCATTTTAGAAATGGACGTGACGGATATCAACTTAGTGGGAGAAATAGAAAACGACTGGATTTTTGAAGATATAGGTGTAGATTTAAAAAAAGATTCGAAAAATATCTTAGTATTTAAAGAAGTACATTATGAACACGAACTTTCAAGGCTTATTAAAAATGCTAAGAAGGGGGCTATATTGTTTTTTGTACCTGTAATGGATAATAGGGAAGATATTGTCTGGTATAATCCTGAATTTAGAATATTAAGAACAACAAACCAGATGGTGAAAGAAATAAAAAGATTTGGATATGAAATTAAGAAATTGAAAATTTTTAATAAAAATTTGAGAGGAATAATATTTGAAAGGTAGAAATTGTACAATATCTTAAAACGTTTATCAGAATAAGTAATTTATTTGCACCTCCTTTGGAATTTTCCATTTTGGTTATAAAAAATTCATCGGTTAAAATGGTAGAATATTTGTGGAAATAATTCCAATAGGAGGTGTTTTTTATGAAAAAGTTGTTTGTTTTAATGTTGCTTTTGATATCAGTTGCTTACTTTTCAGCGGTATTTGTGGAAAATGGAAAGGTTGTTTTTACATTTTCTGATCCAGAAGCTGCAAATGCAAGTGTAGTATATCTTGCAGGAACTTTTAACAATTGGAACCCTAAAGGACTTGCGATGAAATTTGTAGATGGTGTTTGGAGAGCAGAGCTGGAACTGAAACCAGGTACTTATCAATATAAATATGTTATTAATGGAACAAATTGGAAAGAAGATCCAGAAGCGCCAGGTTATACAGATGATGGTTTTGGTGGCAAAAATGGGATATTCACCTTAGTAGAAAAAGGTGGGAAGCTTTTAGTAGTTGGTGAACAGGCGCAGAAGGTGGATAAATCAAACTATGAAATTAATGAAAAATTTGATAAAAGTAAATTGTATGTAGATGAAGAAGGGTACGTCGTTATAAGATTTTACGCACCGGATGCTGAATACGTAACTGTCGCAGGTTCTTTTAACGATTGGAATATGGATGCCAACGAGTGTTACGATATAGGAGATGGCTGGTGGGAAGCAGTTCTTGAACTTGATCCAGGAATATATCAATATAAATTTGTTGTAAACGGTTCTGAATGGATAACTGACCCAAATGCTCCCGCATTTACCGATGATGGTTTTGGAGGTAAAAACGGAGTTTTTGAGGTGTTTAAGCAGAATGGTGAGTTGAAAGCAGGACTCAGGACTATTTCCGCGGATTCTTCTGAGAAATTACCAGAAACGTCAGAGAATCCTCCTTTGAAAGTTATACTTATATGGCACAATCATCAGCCTCTTTACAAGATTCCAGGTTCAGATAATTACATGATGCCATGGGTCAGAGCACATGGGGTAAACGATTATCCATATATGGCTGATCTTGTGGACAAATACTTAACAAAAGGGAGTGTCACATTTAATTTTGTTCCGAGTTTACTTCTTCAGGTACAGGACTATTTAAAAGGGGCAGTAGATGAATATCAAAGATTATCTTTAAAACCTGAGAGTGAACTTACAAAATTGGAGAAAAAATTTATCCTTGATCACTTTTTTGATATCAATCCTCAATTTGTAAATGCACATCCTCGATATAAAGAACTTATGGAGAAAAAGGTTTCAGGTGAAAGTTTTACAGAGCAAGATTTTCTTGATTTGAAAGTTTGCTGGAACCTGTACTGGATAAATATTGATTATATAAAAGCAGATAAAAGATTATCGGAAATGCTTGGTAAAAGGCATTATACGCGTGATGATCTTGAATATGTTATATCATATCATAAAAAACTCCTGGGAGAAATTATAGCAAAGTATAAAAAACTCTGGAAAGATGGAAAAATAGAAATTACGACAAGTCCTTTTTATCATCCAATATTACCCTTGCTTGTGGATATGGGTTGGAAAGATGATGCGCTTGGACAAATTTCAGAAGGCCTGTCGTATTTTGAAGACATTTTTGGGAAAAGACCGGCTGGTATGTGGCCTTCGGAGCAGGCGGTATCTCAGGATGTAGCTGAACTTATAAGTTCTCAAGGTGTGAAATGGATTGTTACTGATAAGCAGATTCTCCAAAAATCTGGAATTGATATAGGAGATATTGAAAACATTATGAAACCGTACAAGGTTAAAACTCAAAGTGGTGAGTTAATAGTATTTTTTAGAGATACTGACCTTTCGGATAGAATAGGATTCAAGTATTCGCAAATGAGAGCAGAAGATGCGGTAAATGATTTTGTTAGTACGCTTCACGAGTATCAGAAACTTAATAAATCCGGAGAACTTGTAATAACTGTTGCACTTGACGGAGAAAATGCATGGGAGCATTATCCAAATAATGGAAATGATTTTAGAAGACTTCTTTACGAAACACTTTCAAATGATCCTTTAATTGAGCTTGTTACACCTTCTCAGTATATAGAGAAGTATGGAGTAAAAGAAGAGTTACCACTTCTTGCAAAAGGTTCGTGGGTTGGTGGATCTCTTGACACATGGATTGGTGAAAAAGAAGAAAATGAAGCCTGGGATAGATTAAAAGATGCGAGAGAAGTTCTTTTAAAAGCGATTCCTGATCTTTTAAAAAATAGCCTCGCAAGGCATGTCCTATACGCTGCTGAAGGAAGTGATTGGTTCTGGTGGTATGGAGCGGATCAAGATGCTGGTAATAACGAAGTACTGTTTGATCAACAATTTAAACAACTCTTGGTAAAAATGTATGAACTTGCTGGATATAAAGAATCTGATATTCCAAGTTATTTGTTTATACCAAATAAGAAACCCGCTTCTGCTTCAAAAGGAGTTATAAAAAAGATAAGTTATAAAATAGATGGAATCCTTGATGCAGCGGAAAAAACAGGGGCCCTGTTTGATGATTCATTAGATGAGAACATATTGCAAAAAGTTTATGTTGGAAGAAGTGAAAAAGGAGTATATGTTGCGATAAAACTTGGCAAAAAAGCTACAGACTATCTTGGAAAAGATGTTAAAGTGGAGATTTATGCAGACAGTCCACAGGCCAAAAAGTTCAACGCTAAAACCCAGTACTCAGCTAATGGATATACTCCTTTAGGATTTGCCCTGAGTTATAGATTCACTATTAATTTTAAAACATGGGAAAAACGAAAAAGAGTCAGTTTTTACAAAGCTTCTGGAACTGATAAATGGGTTCTCTCAAGCGCAAAAATAGCAGGAGATGTTAACGATGTAGTGGAGTTTGAAATTCCTTATGATGTAATAAATGTAAAATCAGGTCAGGAGTTTAATCTCGCAGTTGTGGTAGCAGTCAACAAAAAGGATGCTGATTATGCACCAAATTCTGGACCAATAAATGTTATGATTCCAGCAGCAGTTTCAGGAGATGTGATAGCAAGGTTCAAAGATCCAGAAGGTGATGAGTATGGCCCGGGTACTTATGTATATCCAAAAGATCAAGCATTTAAACCTTTCAAAGGTTTGTTTGATATGACGGATGTAGTGGTTCTTGAAAATGATGAAGCATTTGTATTTCAGATTAAATTTGTAGAAATGACAAATCCGTGGGGTGCACCGAAGGGATTCTCGCATCAACTTATAAATATTTATCTTGATACAAAACCTGGTGGAAGAACTGATACATATAATGAAGGGGCAAGAGTTAAGTTTGATAAGACGCATCCCTGGGATTATTTTATAAAAGCAGCTGGATGGCCAGGTTATGGACAATTTTTTGCAACAGCCGATAATAATGAAATATCTGACGCTGTAAGAGTAGAAGCTGATGCCGGGGAGAAAGTGATAAATGTAATAATATATAAGAAATATCTTGATATTCAGAATGGGATTTATGCATACATACTTGTTGGTAGTCAGGATGGTTACGGTCCAGATAATTATCGACCAGTAACGCCAGACCCCGGGCAATGGAGTCTGGGTGGTTATCCATCAGATTCAAAAGATATGGCGCCATATGTTGTAGATATTCTTGTACCTGATGGGTACAATCAAAAAGAGATTCTTTCTTCGTATAAATCAGGTGTGGAATATGCAACAGTTCTTCCTGTTAAAATTAAATAAGAAATTAAGAGTATAAAACACGAAATTAAAAATGGGCGCATTTACTGCGCCCATTTTTTGTTTTAAGTTCCCCTGGTATTCTCAGGATTTTTCAGGTTATATAAAGAAATATATTGAATGAAACAGCGCGTTAATGCTGGAGGTGTAACCTGTGAAAAAAGTTCAATTTTATATTTTGTTGATAATCGTTCCTTTTCTTTTGATTTCATGTGTATCAAAACAAGTGTATTCAAACGGAAAACTTTATATCACAGTTCCAAAGGTAGCAACTATTGGAAAAACTACAAAAATTTCTGTGCTAAGTGAGTCGTTAATAGGTTTAACTAACGGGACACTCGAAATTGATGGAACGGTGATAAGTTTTTCTAAAATTCCAACAAATGTTATATGGACACCTGAACACACTGGTGAATTTGTTGCTGTAGCAAAAGCTTTTTCTCTTGCAGATGGAAAAAGTTACGAAGCAACAGCGACAATACTCGTTATAGATGATTCAACACCGAGTATACTCTCCTGGGATGTACTTCCCAAAGAAATAGATACAACTAAAGAAGTGATTCTTCACATAGCTGTGAAAAGCGATAATAATAAAGTTTCTGTGAAAACTTTTGGGGAGAAAGCTATTTCAATAGAAGCATCCCCTGGAAATTTATACATACCTCTTGGAAAGTTTGATACACCAGAGCTAAAGGAATTATTTCTTCTGGTCGATAATATGTATGGCAAACAGGACGCTACTACAGTTGTGTTTAATGTGAATCCTTACGATACAATGGCGCCTGATGTTCAACTTCAAACAAACTTCTCGTATCCTCCCAATACAAATGTTATAGTGACTCTTCGAGCGAACGATGATGTGTCTTTGCAAAGCTATAGAGTAGAGTTAGATGGAAATATTGTAGCTGAAGCAACGTTTACATCCGGGACTAAAAGTATATCAGGAATTCCCATATCTCTGGGTATGCTCTCAACAGGGCAGCATTCTGTAATAGCAAGGGTAAAAGATTGGCTGGACAGAGAAACGGTAATAGGAAAAAGGATAATTGTTGGAGACACAACATTAACTTTTGAAGTGGCGATCAGTCCTCAGGAAGATATTCTTATACCGGGACACACTGCTATTATTTCAATGATTCCTCTGGAAGAGGGTATAGAATTTAGCAAAATAGTGTTTTTTGTAGATGGTACAGAAATAGCCCGGTACGAAGGAAGTGCTCCTCAGCGTTTTACAGAATGGACGATTAAAGAAGGGCCCCATTATATATCGATTTATGCAGAATCAACTGATGGCAGAGCGGGGTTAAACGAAAGATGGATAAATGTTGTGGATAACGATCCCCCGGAAATAAAGGATATATCGGCAAATGGGAAATCTCTTCTTTCGGGAGACTCTGTGTGGGTAGTACCTGGACCAACTAAATTCACAGTAAAAGTTTACGACGAAGGGGGAATTTTGAAAGATTCAACACCATTGCTTTACATAAGAGAAGATAACTTTGATTATTATTACGATGTAATTGAACTTGCACTGAGCGAATACAGCGCTGATGGAAAAGAAGCGACATTTACCGGTTCAAGTGTTCTGGGGATAGGTTACTATAACATAGCAGTGTCTGGTGTAAAGGACAAAAGTTACAATGAGCTTGAAAAGTCACAAAATTATATCTTAAATGTTGGATTTTAACAGGAAAAATGTGAAAGGGGGCGATGTATGTAAGCAAAATTAATAAAATCTTTTTAGAAATGATTATGCGTATAGAAGGTAAAGTGGAAGGATTAACACGTTTAAAGAAAGGGGTGATGATATGAAAAAAGTGCTATTGTTGATGTTTCTAATTTCCGGGGCTCTTTTATTCGCGTCTGTTAGTATTACTAATTTATGGGTTCAGGAAAGCATAAATTTGAATGAAGATGGTGGCGCTGGAATTGTGATGAGAAATACGGGAGATATCTATGCAGTTACAAAAGGGGGTTATTTGTGGATAATCAACAAGCTTGGGAAAACAACAAAGATAGGAGCAAATCCTCAATTAAAGAATATTATGTCATATCCTGTGTATGTAAACGGTGCGCTCTTTTATGTTTCATGGGAATGGGGAAGTAATGCTGATAACAAACTTGTGGTTAGATATGGAACAGGTTTTAGCACATCTGCTTCTACTGATCTTACAACGGGAGTTTATGGCGCGCCTGTTGTTTTTGAAACAGGTGGAAACTATCACATATATTTTGCTGATGCAAATGGAATGTTATACCATTATATGTTTGACGGGACAAACTTTTCTCTGCCATCAACGACAACACTTAATTCAGGTGTTTCTGTGAAAGCTCCTGTTATACTATCTCCATCAAAAGATGCAATTTTTGTTATCGATTCTAATGGTACTTTTTACAGAGTAGCCCTTGATGGCTCATACAATTTTGGTACAAAATCAACTATAGCTATATCAGATAAATTCTTTACCCCGATGGCATATTCAGAAAAGTATATATATGTTGCAAGTGTTAATGGAAAGTTGTATAAAATACCACCTGCGGGAACTGCTGGAGAAGTGAAATCTGTTGATTTAAAGTCTTCTGTTACGACCTCTGGAGTATTGGTAGATGGTAATGGTTATGTGTATGTTTTTAATGATGGTGGTTATATAGAAGTTTTTGATAGAGATTTAACATATTATGCGTCGTACAATGTGGGTTCAAATATGAGATTTTCTACAACACCGCTTATATTCAAAAAATCAACAGAAAACAGGGCATATATTTTGGTCCTTTTGGTATCCGTTGGTTCAACCGAAGGAAAGGCGCAAATATACACATTTGATTATGATACAAAAGAAATTTCAGGACCTGTCTGGGAAAAAGACTTAAAAGCTGCTGTGCCAATTCAGAGTGCACCTGCCATTGTCGCAGAGGCAGGCATAAGTGAAGATAGATACATATTCGCATTTGTTGATAACAAAGGAAATGTATACGCTTACAGGGTGGATGCTCGAGGACCATACGGAGATTGGGCGATGGCAGGTCAGAACGCTTATAGAACGGGTTTTATAGATGATGAAGCGATAACATTTTATAGTTATATAACAATAAAAGCGTATGAGGGAATTAATGGTAGAGAAATTTCAAAGACTATATATGATCCAAATGACTCAGGAAAATATGGACTGCTTTATGATGCTACCGTTCTTGCGCTGGGTGATGCTACAACACTTTCTGGATATATTGAATACAAAACAAATCCATATGGAAGTGATGCTATTCCTTCTGGACGTGCAGGGCTTGATAAACTTTTCCTGAAATTCTCAAGTCCAACTGCACTGACATTGTTATTTAGCTCTAACTTTGTCTTTGATAAGGTCGGAAATGGTATAGGCGCCCCCACAATTGACGCGACTTTCGCTTTCAACAGTTTTGACAGCGCGACTGTGGGGCTTGAAGGTCCAAACGGGAGTAACGAAGCTACAATAACCTTTGGTTACAATGATAAAGTTGTTAAAGTATGGACTGATGCAACTTATGCGGTATTTATAAAATATAAAACCCCCGATGGATATGCCACGGAATTAAAAAATATACTTTATAAGTATAATGATCCAAACGAAACGGGAACTTTTGAAATAGATGCGACAAATCCACCAACATCTGTAGGAGATGACTTATTCCCGTATAAATGGTTTGTTTATCAATGGGATCCAGACGAGGTTCAGGGATATAAAAGCGAAGTTTACGGCGCTGAAGATAAAATTACTTTAAATAAAACCGGACCTGCGTATATTGAAATTTACTATACGCCTTTAACTGGTACAGTGACATTTGTAACCCCACGTTATGGGTATAGATCAACGAAAGCTTATATACTTCTGGATGCTGCCACAGATGCTGTTTTGTTTAATTTGAATATCACATTTCCAAGCAGTGTAGTAAAATTTTCTACAATTGTCAATATAGAAATAAATCCTAACATAAATTTCAGTGAAGTAGAAGTGTTAAGAGATATTTCAAGTGATAATATAGATATAACATTGGATTCTGGAAATCCAATTTCTGGATCTACAAGAGTTGCGACAATTACTGCAGAACTTGATTTTACTGAACCTAAAGAGATATACTTTCTTACCAACACAGGTTATACACAATATTTTGATGTATCTGGATTTGTTCAGCTTAAGACGATTAGTAATGTGTCAACTGAAATTATTACCAAGACAAGATTTATATCAAATAAATTCTTAAGTATTGTGGGTGATTTTGATCTTGACGGAGATGTTGATGTTAATGATTACAATGCGTTTATGCTGGCACTCGGCACAAGCGAAGGCTCTCCAAATTATAGTGAAATTTATGATATATATCCCCGAGCTCCAACTTTTAATGGTCCGTATCCAACAGATGACGATTACGATCCGGGTGTAGCTGACCCTGATGGAAAAATAGACGCGTTTGATCTTGCGGTTATGTTAATGATGTTTGGCTGGACTGCTCCTTCAACGGCTTTGGAATATACTGGTAACTAAGGAGGTGAGTAATATGAAGGTTAAACTAATAGCAGTTAGTTTTCTTTTAATACTCTTGTTTATTTTTTCTGGATGTGGAATTTTTCAACGAGCTTTTGTAAAATATACGGATGTTTCTGTAATTGATCCCGAGGGTAATAAAATTTATATAGAAGGAACACTGAATGGCAGCAAATTGCTTCTGGATGAGAAGACGGGAAGAGTTTACATAAAAGATGAGATAAAAGTAATAAATAATGTTGATTTACAAACAGAAATATTTAACTATAAGGCAGCCATGGTAGATGGAAGGGTTTTAATTACGTTGAGTTATATTCCAGATGTGAGTAATAAAGTGGAATTGCACAAACAACTCAATGGAAATCTTATACTTTATGCCAGAAACATAGCAAAAGATACTTTAAATATCTGGTTGAAGAATCGATTTGGTATGACATCTGGAAAAATATATAAAGATGTGGCAAATGGACATGATGTAATAGTTGGAGGTTATTTAATAGGTATAGCTAAGCTTAAAGAAGAAGAAAAGCCTATAGGAAGTGTTGCGGTAAAATTAGACGTAAAGAATGAACCAGAGATAGTGAGAATATATTAAGTTTTGGGGCCTTCTGGCCCCATTTTTTATGATATAATCAATTTTGCAGAGAAACAGGGAGGTTTGACGGTGCTTTTTATAGTTTTGAGTTTTGCAGTAGCAGTTGTGTCTATTCCAATAGCAGGTAAAATAGCAAGAAAATATGGTATAGTGGATAAACCAGACGGTATTTTAAAAACACATGAAAAGGGAGTTCCATATCTTGGTGGTATGGGAATATATTTTGCTTTGATGCTTATAAGTCCTTTTGATATTGTTGTTAAATCTTCCATAACACTTTTAGCTTTTTTAGGACTTTATGATGATTTAAAGGGTGTTTCACCTAAAATAAGATTAATCATTGAATTTATAGCTGGTGGGCTATTAGCATATAAATATGTAGGAGTGTCGTTGTATTTATTCCTCGGTGCGTTTTTTGTAGCTGTGATAATAAATGCGGTAAATATGATGGATGGAATGGATGGAGTTTGTTCAGGCGTTTCTGTTATAGGAAGTGCTGGTTTGATCTTTATAGTTACGAGTAATTATGATAAGCAATTACTTCTGGCTTTAATAGGAGCGTTGGTAGCTTATTTAATGTACAACTTCCCTCCTGCAAGGATTTTTATGGGGGATATGGGCAGCTATATAGTAGGTGGTGTTCTTTCAGCTGCTTTTCTATCATCTTCAAGAGCAGGGACAGTTTCTTTGCTTTCGGCTGTGATTATCTTAACTCCGTTTTTTCTGGATCTTGCAGCTGGTTTCTTTAGAAGATTATTGAATGGAAAGTCGCCATTTAGTGGGGATAGAGCTCATATTTATGACAAAGTGTATTTAAGATTAAAAAACAAAAGGAAAACATTTTTCATTATGCTTATAATTTCCAGTACTTACGTGCTAACAGGTTTTCTTTTTTATATAAACAGCTCTTTAAGGATTTCTGCGTTTTTATTTTACCTTGTTATTACCATATTTCTTGTTCTTCATTTAAAGTTGTTAAAATATGAATAATTATAATGTTATAATTTTAAAAGAAAAATTCAGGGAGGGGTTCAAATTGCAGATGTTCCAGGATATATTGATGCACATTACGATAGTTCTTGTGGCACTTTTCACGAGTCAGAAATATACCTATGAATTTAGTGTTCCAAAATATGCAATATTAACTTTAGCAATATCTGTTCTGTTTACAATGTTAGTTTTTAAGTGGATCAAGGAAAAGAAAATCTCTTTATATTTAACACCTGCGCATGTTTTGTGGATAGGTTTTGCTATTGTTTCTATTATTTCAAGTTTTAATGTCCTAAGGGATAATCCATATTATTTCAGACGGTCTTTTGATATAGGCTTATATGTTTTGTTTAACGCTGTTCTTGCTGTGTATTTTAGTACTGTGTACAAAGATAAAAGAAGAATCAACTCATTACTGTTTACTTTTTTAATAACGGGATTATTTGTTAGTGTTGATGCGCTTATAAATTTTTACACAGGATACGATGTTTTTCTTGGAAAAGTTGGGAGTCCATTTGAAAGGGCTTCAATAAAAGCCACAGTGGGAAATGTGATTTTTACAGCAAATTATATTGACATGCTTCTGCCTGTTGCGCTTTACTTTATTTTAAGTTTTGATCCTGGTTTTGGAAAAATTAATTCGTTATGGAAAATTGTTTTGTTAAAGATAACTGCAGCTTTTGCTTTTATCGTAGGTGTTGTGGCTGTTATAGTTTCACAGACGAGGTCTGAATATCTGGCTATTATAATTATGAGTATCCTTTACGTTGTGTTCTATTTTGTATGGGTTAAAATAGGGAAGAAAAAGGATAGTGCTTTTGAAAGCTTAAAAGCGGAAAAAGAAATAATGGCAAAAAAAGTGGAAAATTTTGAAAAAATACTACTTGTTACTATACTCACTTTTGTTGTTATTGCCGTTGTTGTGTACAACACTCCAAATGTTTTTACAGGAAAAGGAAAAGTTAATATGACCTCGCGTTTTAGTGCAATGGCATCGGTATCAAGTATAGATGAGAGAAAACTATCATGGTTTACTTCTTTAGAACTCTGGGAAGATCACAAAATATTTGGTAGTGGAATCGGGACATATCAATTGCTTTCCATATCAAAGATGGGGGAATATTTAGAAAAACACCCAGAGCTTTACTATGGATGGAATAATTTTAAACGTGCTCATAACGATTATTTTCAGGTGTTGGGAGAAACTGGTATAGCAGGTTTACTACTTATTTTAGGGGTTTTAACAGTGTTGGTTTATTATTTTTTCAGTATTCCTGGAAAATTAAAAGATAGAGATGAGATTTTGCTCTTTCTTTCTTTATCTGTAGCGATTGTTGGTTTTGCTATTCAGAGTTTTTTCAGTTTTCCAGGGCATCTTTTACCTAATGCACTTGCAGCTACCTTTTTTGCAAGTGTCGCTATAGGTCCTTATTTTACAAGAAAAAGTCATAAAGAAATCAAAGGTATTTTTGGGATTATTATAGGAATGCTGTTGCTTATAATAACGTACTCTTCCACATACCTTAGGTGGAATCATTTCATATCGGAAGTTTATTTCAAAAAGGGTAATAGTGCATATCTTACCTATGTGAAAGTTCTCGAAGAACTTCCAAAGGCAAATTCATATATAACCCAGCTTCGAAACCAGCTAAAAGAATTGGAGAATTTATCTGGACGATTTGAATACTTAAAGCCCGAAAATTGGAAGACCTTAAAAAGGCAGGAGTACCAGAGAAAGGGACTATCCTTTAACGATGTGGATATAGAAAACCAAAGACTTTCTGAGATAAATAAGATAAGATCTAAAATACTAAGCGAACTTAATCAGATAGAGGCTCAAAGAAAGAAATTACCGGGTATAGCTGATAACTATTATAAACTTGCAAAAGAGAATCTTGTAAAAAGTGTGAGTTTGAACCACACTTATGGAAAATCTTATTTTTATTTAGCTTCGCTTGTTGCTCAAAATCCAAGAATTTCAGAGTTAAAAGTTGCTCTTCCAGAACGTTATGAACAAATTTTCAGGCAGGAGTTTGATGATTATCAAAAAGTGATTTTTCCAGAGTATAAGCATAAATGGCTGGAAAAAATTGTTCCTTTCATAAAAAATAATCCAGCTATTATTTCAAAATTTGATTTTGCTTCAATGCAGGCGGTAATTGATTCTATAGGTTTATACGAAACGTCCCTTAAAACCTTTAATGAGAGAAACACGTATAAGGCTCTTGCCATGAGATATCATACACTTCATAATTTTTCAAAGCAACTTTTGAGTATAATTCCATCAACAAATACGGAACTTATAAATTATGTAAAGAAAATAGCTGTAAGCTCGTTTGATTCCTACGTGGACTATGCGAAGTTAACTATATATAACATGCCCGGAGGCTGGAATAGATTTCCAGATTGGAAAAATCCTGATTTAGCAAAAGCAAGTGTCGGGGAAGATATATACAGATTTTTTGCAGGGATGACAGTAAAGCTTCAGCCTCCAACCCTCCTGGTTGTAAGAGATTTTCTTAACTGGTTAGCTCTTCAAGAGATAAAAGCGGTAAAGTACATGAATTTAAAGGGAATATGGGGTGTCCCAGATGGCGTACTTGACTTTTTGCATGCAAGTGCTTTTGCGTATTATAAAGCTGGACAATTTCAGGAAACAATTTACGCTCTTCAAAAGTTGAAAAAAATGTATAAGAACTCATATGAAAATGCTGAGAAGAATATAGAAAAGTATTTAACATTTGCAAGAAAAGAAGTGGAAAAAAGAAAATCAAAGCTGGAAGAAAACCTTGAAAAAATTTTGAAGGAAACGGGGGCTCCATCGGCGGCAATTAATTTTGTAACAAAAAAATTCGAAACGGTTGTAATGGATATTTTTAATAGTTTTGTTAATTATAACTTTTTGGCAATAGAAACAGATTATATGAAAAAACTTGTAAATGAGCAATTTACAAAATGGTATGACACAAGAAAAGCAGGAATATGGTCTTCGATAGCGGTTGAAAAAATGAACCAGTTTATAAAAGAGCTTCAAAAGATGGGATTTCCAACAAGTACGTTGCTGGAAATAAAGAACGCATTAAAAAGCATTATATATCCAACGCCTAATATCAATGTTTATGAACGTTATAAGAGATTTGTAGCACATTATCAGCTTATTTTGAACGATTTGAATTATATGGCAAAAAATTTAAAAAGTACATATCAAGAGATGACAGATAATATGTGGGAGGGTGTAATAAAAGACTGGAGTGAAATTGTAATGGAAGATGGGACACCGTTGAACAACAAAGAAGATATATTGAACTATCTTGATAAAATAGTCTCAAATAAGTAATGCATTTCAAAGATTGAGTTATAATGCATAAATTTAGCTGTTTATATGAAGAAGTGTATATTTTTTTGTAATAAAATATTCTTTAAACCATTTTAATGTATCGGAAAGTGTAAGCTCGAAAGGCCTTGGATTGTAGGATAGTTCCTTTTGAGCTTTGCTGTGGGAAAAGATATAATTTCTGGTCAGAGTGTGAATAGAGTAAGGAGTGAATAACGGTTTTGAATTTGTTAAAAGTCCGTAGAATATTGCCAGATATGAGAAAAAATATGCGATTTTCGTGCTAACAATCTCTGGTATAGTAGTTAAGCCGGAAATCTTATTCAGAGTTTTTATTAATTCTAAAAGGCTGATTGTTTTATTTCCCAGGATGTAAAATTGACCTTTTTTCCCTTTTTCAATGGAGCTAATAATTCCAGTAGCTACGTCGCGGACATCGACAAAATCAAAACTTCCATCTATTATGTATTTTAGTTTTCCTTTTAAATAATTTAGAAAGAAAATTCCCATATTTGAAGGTTTGAAGTCAAAAGGTCCAATTATACCTGTTGGGCAAATCGTCACAACATCAACACCCGACTTTGCTGCGTTCATAACTTCCAGTGCAGCTGTTGCTTTTGATTTACCATATACTCCAGAAGTGAGTTTGGGATCAATTGTTGTTGATTCGTCGATAATAGAATATGGTTCTGGTTCGGAGAAAGCGTGAACTGAACTAACATAAATAAGCTTTTTGTTGTGTTTTTGAACAAGTTTTAGAATATTTTTTGTACCGTTTACATTTATTGAATAAACTAACTTTTTTCTCCAGGGAAGAATGGAAATAATAGCTGCAAGATGTATTACAACATCACTTTCTTTTATAATGCTATCCAGTTTATCACAGTTTCTAATATCGCATTTTAAAATTTTAACATCAAGTTCTTCAAGACTGGTGCATTTATCATTGGGATGAACTAAAGTAACTATTTTTTCGCCTAGTGCGCGTAACTTTCTGATAAGAACGTTACCTAAATGCCCTGAGCCCCCCGTTATAAATATCATTTTTCCACTTCCAGACTTTTTATGAAATATTCAAACCCTTTGTTTATAATTTCTATTTTGTCTTTAGGAATTTTTGCTGTTACAGTATCTATTATTGAAGAGAAATACCCTGAAATTCTGGAGAATAATCTTTTTCCTTTTTTAGTCGGTACAAGATAAATTTTTCTTCTATCAGTATTTGAACGTTCTCTTAGGATAATTCCCTTGTTTTCAAGTTTATCTATTAAAACTGTTATGGTACTTTTTGAAAGCCTGAGTTTTTGGGAGCATTCTTTCATTGTCACAGGATTATGAAAATTTATAAATAAGAATAAGTAAAATTCGTTTGTAGTCATCTCACCGAATTCTTTATCTTTTGGTATTAAATTGACAAAATTTACAACTAATGAAAAAATAACTTTAAAAACTTCACTTTTTTCCATATTAGTTTCCCCTTTTAAAAATAGTTTATTTATTAAACTATTTATATTATAAACTATTTTTCTCAACAAATGAAATTAGAAAAAGCAAGAAAACACGAAAATATTAAAGGATTTTAAAGATAATTACCTGAGGTGGCCCTTGCCCATGTCATTCCGAGGAGCAGGAAAGTGAGGAATCCCCCTTCCCTTGTCATTCCGAGGAGCGAAAGCGACGAGGAATCTTGATTAACAAATGTTAAGTAAAAGAATAAGATCCCTCGTCATTACATTCCTCGGGATGACAGGAAGGGAGGGGGGGATGACATGAAAGTAACGAAGTTGACATCCCCACCTTATGTCATTCCGAGGAACGCAGTGACGAGGAATCTTATGATTAGCGAGTGTTGGCGAGATTAGAGAAAGAGTTTTTCCTACCACCATCTTTGAATACGTTTGTTGTCGGGGACGATTTTCTTTATATAGCTTGGCCTTGATAATTTTGCCTGCTCGTATATTCTTTGAGTGGGACGTCTTGCGATTGTGTTAAGGGCACTGAACATAAATGTTATAGGAGAAATGTATTTTTGAGTACGTATTCTGGCAAATATTGGAATAGCAAGGAGCCTAAGAAAACTTTCTATCAAAAAGAATATCTGGAGTCCGAAAAGGTGGTAACCATTTATGTAAAAGTTGAGTTTGTTAAAGTAGAACGCCAGATATCCTCCGAATATGGAACCTATCAATCCGCCAATTCCACCAAAAGATGCGAAAACAGCAAAATATATAGGAGAAGAACTTTTGGCTACTTCCATGGGAAGTGTTAAAAATGTCAAGTTTATAGCAGCCCAACCTATTCCAGATATAAGGGCATCAATTGCGAGTCCAAAAGGCCAGTGATTTTCGTTCATTAAAATCCATACAGCTGGTGAAATTGCTACGAAAGATATTCCGCTGATTAAAACTGTTTTATGGCCAAATTTATCACTTATTTTTCCCCAGACAAAATAAAACACCATGGATAAAAGCGTCATTGCAATTGTTGCATAACTTATATAAGTCATAGGAATTTTAAGGTTTTTAAGTTGATGGTATGAAAAAAATGGAGCAGCTAAAAGCAAGGCGAAATTCCAGTACATATTGGCTAAAGAGAGCTTGATAAAATTTCTTTCTGAAAAAATTTTCCTTATTTCCGTAAATGTTCCAAGCACTTTGACAGGTGGATCTTCAACAGGAACAAGGCTTATTAAGCCTAATATTATTCCAATTAATGTTGTAAATATGACTAAAAGATAATTTTTTGGCTCAGCAACATTGTCTATTATTGCTGAATAGAGGTAGAATAAAAGCAGTGTTGAAAATGAAACAAAAACACTTCTTATGCCAAAGTATCTTCCTCTTATTTCTGGCTTTATTAAATCTGTTACCAAAGAAGTCCACGTATTACCAGCAAGTGATGAAAAAGCCTGTGTGATAGCGAAAACTATTATTAAAGTAAAAACTGATTTTATATCAAAAAATAACTCTAAAAGTATAACAAACCACAAGAGTTTAAAGGAATTGAAAAACAGAAGAAGTTTTTTCCTGTATTTAAATTTTTCTATTATAGGGGGAGTTAAGAGCTGAAAAAGTTGAAAAATCATAGGAAAGGCGCTTGTTATTCCTAATAAGACTTCGTTTAGCCCAAAATAGATAGCGAGTGATGTAAAAACTACGCCCTGAGTGAGCACAAAATAGAAGTTGGAGAAAATACCTTCTAAGATGATAAATTTTTCAGCTTTTTTCATCCTTTTTTATCATCCTTTTATCACCGCCAGGGGGATTAGTCTTGCTACGCGCTTTGAAATCCCAAGTTCATCAACTATACTTGCAATTTTGTCAATGTCTTTGTAGGCATCAGGTGCTTCTTGAATTATTGTTTTTTTGTTTTTACTGATTATTATTATATTCTTCTTTTCTAAATTTTTTAGCACTTTTGCCAGATCTAAAGTTCTCATAGCCTGTCTTCTTCCAAGGGTTCTACCAGCCCCATGGGCTGTTGAAGAAAAAGCATATTCTTCAGCCTTTTTGGTACCAACCAGAATGTAAGAAGCTGTTCCCATATCTCCTGGAATTATAACTGGCTGTCCAGCATCAACATATTTTTTTGGTATTTCAGGTCTTCCAGGTCCGAAGGCTCGCGTAGCTCCCTTTCTATGGACAATCACTTTTTTTTCGACTCCATTTATGTTGTGGCTTTCCAATTTTGCTATATTATGTGTTATATCATAAAAAACTTTTATGTCAATATTGAATATTTCGCGGACAGCTTTTCTAATATAATGAGTTATTATCTGTCTGTTTGCAAATGCATAGTTTGCCGCGCAATTCATTGCAGAATAATATTTTTGGCCTAATTCGCTTTTGAAAGGAGCATTAATTAATTGCTTGTCAGGTAGGTTTGCATTATGTTTTTTTAAGTGTGTGCGCATAAGTTGTATATAATCTGTTGCGATTTGATGACCAAATCCGCGACTTCCTGTATGAATCATTATGACAAGTTGTCCTTCAAAAAGGTCAAAAAGACCTGCAATTTTGCGATTGTATATCCTTTCAACCAGCTGAATTTCTAAAAAATGGTTGCCTGAACCAAGCGTTCCAAGTTCTTCTCGGCCACGTTCAAAAGCTTTAGGAGATATATCCTGGAAACTTGCGGGCATAATTTTTCCGTTGTCCTCTATGTATTCTATGTCTTCTTGTAAACCGAATCCCATTTCTATTACAGCAACTGCGCCCTGTTCTACTATTTTTTTGAAATCTTTTTTATTATATTTTTTTGAACTTGTTGAACCCACACCTACAGGAACGTAGTTATATATTTTTTCTATAAGTTGTCTTATTCTGCTTTTGTTTTCATCAAATTTTATTGTAGTGGTGAGCAGTCTAACACCGCAGTTTATATCAAATCCAACTCCCCCGGGACTGATTATTCCATTTTCAGAGTCGAAAGCTGCAACTCCACCTATTGGGAAACCATACCCCCAGTGGATATCTGGCATCCCATAAGCAGCTTTAACTATTCCGGGGAGCGAGGCAACGTTTTTAATTTGCTCAAGTGCCTCACTATTTAATTTTAGGCCTTCCTCGTCTGTAAAAATATAGGCATCAACTTTCATTTTTTCTTTTTTTGGAATTTTCCATATATAATCGGAGATTTTCTTCAAAGTATTCATCTCCTTATTTTAAAGAAAATAAATTTTATTGAAGAGATACTATGAATTACGAAGGAATTTATATTAAGCTATTAAACGATTCTAACATCAGTAACAAAGATGTTTAAAAGGCAAGCTTTCTTTTTTAGGTAAGGACTTTATTTTAGATTATTAATTTTTTGTATTAGTTTTTTTTCGACGTATTCTGGAACCCACCTTGAAATATCTCCACCAAAATACGCGACTTCCTTTACAAGGCTTGAAGATATAAAAGAAAACTTTTTATCTGTCATAAGAAATATAGTGTCCGCATGAGGGCACATTTCTTTGTTTGCCATGGCCATTTGAAGTTCGTATTCAAAGTCAGTAACGGCTCTTAACCCTCTTATAACAACATCTATTTCTTTGTCTTTTACGTAATCAATAAGAAGACCTTTGAAAAAGTCTATCCTGACGTTGTGAATATGTTTCGTACAGTTTTCTATCATGTCTATTCTTTCTTCGAGTGAAAACATGTATTTTTTTCTTTTATTTTCCATAACAACCACGTATATTTCCGAAAAAATTCTTGCTGCTCGTTCAACTATATCAATATGTCCATAAGTAATAGGGTCAAAAGAACCTGGATAGATTGCTTTCATTATTCTATCACCTCGTGAGATATGTCTAAGTCAAAGAAAGCGGTGTATTGCGGATCAAATAAAAGCTTTACAGTACCAATTGGTCCATTCCTTTGCTTTCCTATGATTATTTCTGTTTCGTGAGGATCTGAGGTTTTTTCTTTTTTATAATACTCTTCTCTATACAAAAACAGAACCATGTCAGCATCCTGTTCAATGGATCCTGATTCCCTGAGATCACTGAGTCTTGGGCGTTTGTCCTCTCTTTGTTCAACAGCTCTGGAAAGTTGAGACAGAGCGATTATAGAGACATCTAATTCCCTTGCAAGAAGTTTTAAGGATCTGGAAATTTCTGAAATTTCCTGTTGTCTGTTTTCTCTAAAAGATCTTGTTGTCATGAGCTGTAAATAATCTACAAATATGGCCTGTACACCGTATTCTTTTTTCATTCTTCTTGCTTTGGCTCGTAAAGAACGTGGGTCAAGATTTGCCTCATCATCGACTATTATATTTGCTTTATATAACCTACTTGTAGCAGTTAATAGTCTTTGCCATTCTTCATCGCTCAGAAAACCTTTTCTAATTTTTTGCAATTGTATAAACGCTTCCATGCCAAGTAATCTTTGTGCAAGCTGTTCTTTGCTCATTTCAAGACTAAAAATTCCGACAGGGATATCGCCTTTTATAGCCATATTTCTTGCTATATTCAAAGCAAACGCCGTTTTTCCAACACTTGGCCTTGCTGCAACAATGATAAGATCAGATTTGTGAAACCCAGAAGTTAGTTCATCTAACAATTTATATCCGGTGGGAAGACCTGTTATAAGTGACATACCTGCAGATTTTGAGTGTGCTCGTAACTTTTCAAGATTTTCAAATACTCCATGAAGTATATCATTCATAGGCTGATACGTTTTTGTGGTCTTTGACTCGGCTATCTCAAAGATTACTCTTTCGGCGTTATCAAGAATTTCGTCAACTTCATTGTCTGATAGTGCATCTTCAACAACACGCGAGGCTGCTGTTATAAGCGCTCGTAAAATTGATTTATCTCTGACTATCTGGGCGTACATTTCTACATGAGCAGCAGTAGGTACTTCATCAGCGAGCTGAGCTACGTAAATCTCTCCGCCTATTTGTTCTAAAATCCCTTTTGTTCTTAATCTATCACAGATTGTAATAACATCTATTGGAGCACTTTCATCATATAACTCCTCTATTACTTTAAATATTTCTCTATTTTTGGAATCATAAAAGTCTGAAAAGTTTAAAATAGAGATAACAGACTCTATTGCTTCTGGATCGATTAAAATACTTCCTATTACAGCCTGTTCTGCTTCGATACTATGAGGTGGGGTTTTCATTTCTTAAACCTCCTTCAAAAAGATTATAGCACAATAATAATGCCCCAGCTACTGCTGGGGCTATTCACTTGGAAACTAATGTTCCAAGGGGGGATAGGGGGGTCGCTGCTCAATTAAGAAAATAACACAACAATTGTTAAAACTCAATAGTACTATTTAAAAATTTTTGGTAAACTTTTTTCTTATTTCCTATCATGCCAGTCTATCGTTTAGCGAAGTTGGCTTTCCATTCATGTCATTCCGAACCCGAAGGGTGAGGAATCTTACATTTAGCAAGGGTTAGCGAGATTAGCGAGGTTAGCCTCGCCTATGTCATTCCGAGGAGCGCACGCGACGAGGAATCTTGTTTCTCTGTCATTCTGAGGAATGAAACGACGAAGAATCTTGCAAGAGTTAGTAAAGGAATAAGATCCCTCGTCATTTCATTCCTCGGGATGACATTTCATTTGTCATCTCATTTCTTGTGATAACATCCTCTTCGTTACTAATCTTCTTTGGATGATATCCTCCTTTCCCTCTTTGATTTTAAAACCTCCCAGAGTAGTTTTGTGGCTCGTACATCGTCTTCGTTGTAAGTCAGAATTTCTTCTATAATTTTCTTGTTTTTTGTTTTCAAAAATTCTTCAAATTTTGTAACAACTTTCATACCATTAAGATCTGTTCTCCAGTGGAAACCGAAATATTTTGCAAGGCTTTTTAATGAGTATGAAATTGTTGGAATTGCAAGATGTTGCGAGACTATTTCGTATATATCAACAAATCTTCTTGTGATATTTGAATTCATTTTGAATTTTTTTAAGAGTGATTTGATTTGATTTGGTTCATAAGTGTGGTAGTGGTATATCGGTCCTTCATTTTTTTCGAGGAATTTGATGAGTTTTAGGAATGTTTTTTTCTCATTGTCTGGAGTAGTTGCCATAAATGGAATGTATTTATTTTTCAGAAGAACACCAAACAGGTAATGAAATTGTTTTGGAGGATAACTTTCAATATCTAAGAAAATACCATCTGGTAAGTCTGGAATAGGTTTAATCTGGTAAATTTTTTCTTGCATAAACGCTTTTGCCAGCAGGTAAATTTTCTCTCCTCTGGTTTCACCCACTAATTCTTTTAAAAGACCTTTTCTCTCAATAATATCTGAAAGTTTTTCAATACCATTACTATGTAATTTTTCAATAGCGTTTTTTCCTAATCCTCTTAGTACAGAGAGTTCACCTTTTTTTACGAGAATTGCTTTACATTCTTCTGCATAAATACAAAAACGACATTCATGGTTTAACACAGGAAAAGGTTCGTCCATTTTTGATATTTCGCTCATTAAATTTAAAGCTTTATCTAAATAAAGCTGCCATGATAATTCTATTTCGTAGTGGGGACTTTTGAAGATAATTCTCAGTTTCTTTCCAGTTGAGTTAGCTTCTGTATTATAAATATACCCATGAAGGGCAGCTTCGTAATAATGATAAGTGTAAAGTTTTTTTCCTCTGCGATGGGAAATTAGCTTTATGTTTTTTGAGTCTGAAAAAAGTTCCAATCCGCATGAACACAATTTTATTCCAAAAACACCTGTACATAATTTTGCAGATTTTGTTGAACCACCATATCTTAGAATTGTTCTGGTGACATCTTCTTCAGCGCAGTCTTTTGTGCCTGTTTGATGATTATCTATCCAGAATTTTCTTGGACATGTTAATATAGTTTTTATACTGGAAACATTAATTAGCATAAGCAACCACCTCTAATGACATGTTATAATTATATCGTATATTTGAATATTTCAGAAGGGGACACAATCATGAGAGTTGTTACTGTTGGAGTCTTTGATGGAGTGCACAAGGGACATATAAAAATTTTAGAAGAGGTTAAGAAGCTTTCTGAAAAATATGATTCAAAAGTTGAAATATATACCATAATTTACCCTATGGAATATTATGTGGGAAGCTTTCCTGGACTTTTGATAACTTTAGAAGAACGGTTAATGCACCTTGAAATGTACGGTGCAGTCTATACGCTTGATCTTATGAATATAAAGGACGTAACTGCAGATGAATTTTTTAAAGAGATTTCCAGAAATACTGCAGCTATAGTGGTAGGTGAAGATTTCAGATTTGGAAAAAATGCCCGTGGTGACATAAATTATCTAAAAAAACAATGCGAAAAGTCTGGAATAGAGCTTAAAGTAGTAAACAATTTATTGGCAAACGGTGAACGTATCAGCAGTACTTTAATAAGGAATCTGATACTTGAAGGACAAATAAGAAAAGCGAATGAACTTTTAGGCAGGCCATACAGTATGCATGGAAAGGTTTACAAAGATAAACAGATAGGAAGAAAATTGGGATTTCCCACAGCAAATATTAAGCGTGATAAAGCTCTGATTACTCCAAAGCCAGGGGTCTATTTATGCAGGGTTTATATACCTGAAAGATATTACGGCTTGATGAATATCGGGTACCGACCTACTGTGGAACAAACCGAAGATATAAAATATGAAGTATACATATTGGATTTTCAGGGTAATTTGTACGGCAGAGAGATTCATATAGAGCTGTTGCAGTTTTTAAGGTCAGAAGAAAATTTTGAGAACATCAATGAACTTACCTCTCAGATAAGAAAAGATGTAAAAAAAGCGCGAAAAATTATAGCTTTTCTGGAGGAAAGAAATGAAAATTAAAGAACAGGAAATAGTTTTAGTTGCAGAAAAAATTATAAAATCTTTCCCACGTAATCATAGCATAACTGATCCATACAGAGTACTTATAACAACTGTTCTCAGTCAGCGTAGTAAAGATGAAAACACTGAGATTGCAAGTGAAAAGTTATTTTCTGTTTATGATAGTGTAGACAAAATAGCGAATACATCTCCTCAACAATTGTATGAACTTATAAAGCCAGCAGGCCTTTATAAGCAGAAAGCGAAAAGAATAGTAGAAATATCTAAAATTATTAAGAAAAAGTATTCAGGTAAAGTTCCAGATACACTTGAAGAACTTATTTCCCTTCCCGGTGTTGGGAGGAAAACTGCTAATATAGTTTTGTACGTATCCTTTGGAATTCCTGCGCTTGCCGTAGATACACATGTGCATAGAATTTCAAACAGACTTGGCTGGGTAAGTACAAAGACTCCAGAAGAAACTGAAACTTTACTTATGAAAATTCTTCCAAAAAGGCTATGGGGTCCTTTAAATGGATCAATGGTAGAATTTGGAAAGAAAATCTGCAGACCAATATCTCCAAAATGTAATTTGTGTGTTGTTAAGGAAAAATGTAAATATTATAAATCAGAAAAGGGAGGGAAAAGATAGTGATACCTCTTTTTGATTTAACAAGGCAATATTCCAGTATTAAAGAAGAGATAATAGTTGCAGTTGATAAAGTCTTAGCTTCTGGAAGAGTGATACTTGGACCTGAAGTAAAGAAACTTGAAGAAAGTATAGCTGATTATTTGAAAGTGAATTATGCAGTTGGTGTTGGTAATGGAAGTGATGCACTTGTTATCGCTTTAAGGGCAATGGGAATAAAAAAAGGTGATAAAGTAATTACCACACCATACACTTTTTTTGCTACTGCTTCGAGTATTGTGAGAAATGGTGGAAAACCTGTCTTTGTAGATGTAGAACCTGAAAGCTATAATATTGATTTAAATCAGGTGGAATACGTGTTGAAAAATGAAACTGTATTTGGAATAATACCTGTCCATCTTTTTGGTCAAACGGTTGATCTTGAAGGGTTAAATTATCTCAAAGAAAAATATGGTGTAAAAGTTCTTGAAGATTGTGCACAGTCAATAGGATCAGAAGGTGAGGTAAATGGAGAAATTAAAAAAAGTGGTACAGTTGGTGACGCGGCCATATTGTCCTTTTTTCCCACGAAAAATCTTGGCGCTTATGGTGATGGAGGAATGATCATTACGAATAATGTGGAAATATATGAAAAATCAAAAACTCTAAGGGTACACGGTGCAAAGAAAAAATATTTACATGATGAAATAGGTTATAATTCAAGACTCGATGAAATTCAGGCAGCCATTTTAAATGTGAAGCTAAAATACATTGATTTATGGACGGAAAAAAGGGCAAAAATTGCGGAGAAATATGCGATAGAATTTGAAAAACGCCAATTACCAATTAAATTTCCGAAAATATTGGAAAAATCTTACAGATACCACGTTTTCCATCAATATGTGATAGAATTTGAAAGTAATAAAATTAGAGAAAAAGTTAAAGAGCATCTAAAAAACAATAGTATAGGGACCAGTATATATTATCCATTACCGCTTCATCTGCAAAAATGTTTTAAAGATTTAGGATACAAAAAAGGAGATTTGCCTGTTTCTGAAAAATTATCGCAAACAACTCTTGCACTACCGATATTTCCTGAGTTGACGTATAGCGAAATTGAAACAATTGTTGAAAAAATAAAAGAGGCAATGGAGGGATGAAATGGAAAGCACAAACACATTGGAAGAACTTTTAAAAAGGTATCTTAAAGTGAAAGAAACAATAAAAGAGCTTAACCGTGAAAAAAAAGAATTAGAAGAAATGATAGTGGAGCTTGTTGAACACATGGATATTGATAACATGATAGTGGAGGGTGTATTGGTGGAATTTACCAGAAAAACTCGTATAAAAATAAAATAGTTTAATTCACAATTCATACATCTTAAGGGGGAGGGATGTTTGTGGAGAAGTTTTTTAAACTAAAAGAAAGCGGGACTAACATACGTACTGAGATCATTGCAGGTATTACTACTTTCCTTACGATGGCCTACATCATATTTGTAAATCCAAACATATTGATTAACGTTATTCCTGGAGCAACTCCTGGAAGCGATCTTTACACCCAATTTTTCGGAGCTTTTATGGTTGCAACTATTCTTGGTGCAGCAACAGCCACTTTAATTATGGGTCTATGGGCAAATTATCCATTTGCACTTGCACCTGGAATGGGGTTAAACGCATACTTTGCATTTACTGTATGTTTGAAACTTGGTATTGACTGGCGTATAGCACTCGCTGCGGTTTTTGTGGAAGGTATTATCTTCATTATACTTACTTTAACTGGAGTACGAGGATTTGTAGTAAAAGCTGTACCTTCAAGTATTAAACTTGCTACAAGTGCTGGTATAGGTCTTTTCATTGCGTTTATAGGGCTTAAAACCGCAGGAATAGTTGTTAGTGATAAAGCAACGTTTGTAACACTTGGTGATTTAACTCAACCAGCAGCTATTGTGGCAATATTAGGATTTTTCATTATTTCCATATTATTTGCATTAAAAGTACCAGGTTCAATACTTATAGGCATTCTATTATCAACAGCAATTGGAGCGTTGCCAATTTTTGGTGTAACGAAATACCAGGGAATTGTTGGAAAAGTTCCTGATATTTCTCCCACTTTTTTGAAACTATTTGAAAAATTCACATGGTCTGATCTGTTAAGTGGAACTTTCTGGATTGTTGTGTTTACATTCTTCTTTGTAGACTTTTTTGATACATTGGGAACATTGACTGGCCTTGCAGAGAGTGCTGGTTTTATAAAAAACGGAGAATTTCCAAGGGCTAACAAGGCTTACATGTCAGATGCTGTTGGAACAACGGTAGGAGCTTTGTTTGGAACTTCTACGGTAACAACGTATATAGAAAGTAGTACGGGAATAGCAGAAGGTGGTAGAACAGGATTAACAGCGGTTACAGTTGCAATTTTAATGCTTCTTATGCTTTTCTTTGCACCTTTAGGATTAACAGTTCCAGGTGCAGCAACGGCACCTGCTCTTGTGTTTGTTGGCGTTTTAATGCTTAAGACGTTAAGACTTATCAATTGGGATGATATCACCGATGCAATACCAGCTTTCGTAACGTTAATTATGATGCCATTAACATATTCCATAGCAAATGGTATTGCGCTTGGTTTGATAACATATCCTATTGTAAAAACATTCAGCGGAAAGGCCAAAGAAGTTCACTGGTTTACATGGGTTCTTGCGATATTATTCGGAATTTATCTTATATATCTTAGAGGAGCATAATGGGTATAATATAACAGATACTAATAAGTATTGGCTTTTAAAAACATGGCTACGTTATTCCAGCGTAGCCATGTTTTTTTATTTTGGGTAAAAAGGAACACTTTTTTATTTTTTAATCAAGACTATTATCTTGACATAATCTAAATTTAGATTTATAATAAATTTAGACATTGTATAAAGAGGTGTTGATATGGAAAAAGTGGTGCGTATTTTGACAAAACATGGTGTTAGACCCACTTTGCAGAGAATTCATATCTTAAAATTTGTTATGAAACATAAGAATCACATGTCGGCTGAGGAGATTTTCAGATTGCTACAAAAAGAGGTTCCGGGAATTTCCAGAGCTACGGTGTACAACACTTTAAATCTTTTATCAGAAGAAGGTATTTTGCTTGAAATAGTTACCCCCGGATCTGTTAGATATGACTATGTTGAAGAACCACATCATCATTTTTATTGTGAACGATGTAAGAAAATTTATGATCTTCATGATGAAATACCGTTATTTAACATTAAGGAAATTGAAGGTCATAAGGTGAAAAGGGTTGAATATTACATTGTTGGAATATGTAGACATTGTTTAAATGGAGGTGAGTAGAGTATGTCGTTACCACTTATTGGGGAAAAGATACCAGAATTTAAAGCTGTAACAACTAAAGGAGTCCTTAGATTCCCAGATGATTTTAAGGGTAAATGGGTTGTTTTATTTAGCCACCCTGCCGATTTTACACCTGTCTGTACTACAGAATTTGTGGCGTTTCAAAAAAGGTATGATGAGTTTAAAAAGGTAAACACAGAACTGGTTGGATTGAGTATTGACCAGGTTTTTTCTCACATTAAATGGGTTGAGTGGATAAAAGAAAAGTTGGGGATTGAAATCAAATTTCCTGTTATTGCCGATGATCGAGGACGAATCGCCGAAATGCTTGGAATGATTCATCCTGCCAAAGGAACGAATACTGTTAGAGCTGTATTTGTAATCGATCCGGATGGTATTCTCAGGACAATTCTTTATTACCCACAAGAACTTGGAAGAAATATGGATGAAATTTTAAGAATTGTGAAAGGGTTGCAGATAGTAGATGAAAACGGAGTAGCGTTACCAGCGAATTGGCCGAACAATGAACTTGTTAATGATGAAGTGATAGTTCCACCGGCATCAACCACAGAAGACGCGGAAAAGAGATTGAAAGAATATGATTGTTTTGATTGGTGGTTCTGTCATAAAAAGATAAGGTAGAATGTAATATCTAATAATTTGAAAAAAGGGGGAAGAGATGATGGAAGAAAGAATGATAGAGGCTTTGAACAAACAGACTAATGAGGAATTTTATTCTGCTTATCTGTATTTATCTATGTCAGCTTATTTTGAAAAAATTGGGTTAAAGGGATTTGCAAACTGGATGAGAATTCAGGCTCAAGAAGAAAGGGACCATGCGATGAAGATTTTTGATTATATTTTAAGCCGTGGCGATAATGTTAAATTGTTTTCAATTAAAGAACCAACAGAAAAATGGGATGGGCCACTTGACGTTTTCAAACAGGTTTTGGAACACGAAAAACATATAACTAAATGTATAAATGATTTGGTGGATCTTGCAGAAGAGCTTAAAGATAGAGCAACGTATAATTTCCTGCAGTGGTATATTGATGAACAAGTTGAAGAGGAAGAAAATGCTAATGAAATATTGAACAAATTGGAATGGATTGGTGATAGAAAAGAAGCAATATTCATGCTTGATAATGAATTAGGGCAAAGAGTTTATAGTCCATTAACTCAAAATAATAATACGTAGATTTTCATAAGGGATTTTTGGATAGTTTTAAGGGGAGGGATAAATTATGACGAAGAGAGGACAAATTTACAGGTGTGAGGTTTGTGGGAATATTGTAGAAGTTGTTCATTGTAAAAGTCAAGATAAAAATGCATAAAAAAGGGAAAATAATAATGGACAAAAAAAGTATTATTGCTTAGAAGAATTAGAGAAAAATTCGAGTTTTTCCTTTAATCTATATGATTCACCTTTAATTGAAATTACGTGGGAATGATGCAGTAGTCTATCCAGGATTGCTTGAGCCAGGACAGGGGATCCAAATATTTCACTCCACTCTGAAAACGGTGTATTGGTTGTTATTATCGTTGAATGTTTTTCATATCTTTTTGAGATTAACTGGAAGAATATATTTGCACCATCTTTATCTATTGGTAAATATCCTATTTCATCTATTATTAATACTTTGTATTTTGCAAAATGTTTTAGTCTTACTTCTAATCTATTTTCTTTTAAAGCCTTTTTCAATTGAGCTATTAATTCTTGAAAATGTATAAAATATGTTGAGTATCTATGTTTTGCACATTCAATTCCCAATGAAACAGCAAGATGCGTTTTACCAACTCCTGGAGTACCTACAAATAATATATTTTCATTATTTTCCACAAATCTTAAGCTTTTTAAATCTAAGATTTGTTGTTTATTTATTCCAGGTTGAAAATCAAAGTCAAAATCTTCTATTCCTTTCAAAAAAGGAAAATTAGCAACTTTTACCATTGAAGCAATAGCTCTTTTTCTCTTTGCTTTTAACTCTAATTCACTTAATTCATATAATGCTTCTACTATGCTTTTTTCTTCATTATTTATAAGGGTTATATATTTATCCAGATTATTTTTCATATTTACCAGATTCAATTCTTCCAGATTGTTTTGTAATTTTATATAAACATTCATACATTTCCCTCCTGCAAGAATTTATCCAGATTTTTTAAATTATTCTCACATACTTCTTTTAATTCTTCGCCGCTTTTTATATGCTTTCTCATTAATGCCATATAATGGTTATTAAGATAATTAATTTTTTTACCTGTTATTTCGTGTACTGCTATTAACTCTGTGATATAATACACATAGATGTAGTTCTCATTGATTTTTAAATTAACTATTTTTCCTATGTATTCTGGTGGAACGGAGTATTTATTCCCTTTGTAGTATATCAATGAATCTTTTTGGACTTTAACTTTGACAGAATAATCTACATATGATTCAATGATATGTCTTTTTGGTAGTGGGAATAAATACTCCTTTTCTTTTTGAAACAACAACAGTGGTGGAACATTAGTTGCTTGATTTATTCGTGTGTTGACTTTTTTATTTATCCTTCTGATTATATCCTTTAATTCTTCCTCACTTTCAAAAGCGTAATTATATGCTAATAACCAATTTAAAAATTTATTTGCTGATTCTACTTTCCCTTTGGTATATGAGTGCTTTGGCTTACATAATTTAATTTTAAACCCAAAATCTTTCGCAAAAGCTTTCATCTTGTTGTTTATTTTTCTACCGTTTTCGGTAATATCTACAACAGATTTCATATTGTCGAATAGTATTTCTTGAGGAACACCACCTGTAGCTTTAAATGCGTTGATTAAACATTCAAAAATATCTTGTTGTGTTTTGCTTTGTCTGTATTCAAAGTAACAGTATCTTGAATATCCCAATTTGTAATTAAATACATTTACTACAAATTCTTCACCACTTTTTGAATGTAATCTCATATTTTCTTTCCAATCCACTTGAGCTTGAATACCAGGTAAAGTTTCAAACCTCGGATGTCCTTTAGAATTCTTCTCAGCTCTCAACCCCTTCCTTTTTACATATTTCCTAAAGTTCGAATATGTTCCAATTACATCTCCTTCTTCATCTCTCAATCTTTCATATGCCGCTCTAATTGTAATTCCTTTAATTGACATTAACATCGCTATTTTTTCAAAATATTTATCCAGCTTACTGGGTTTGTTTCTAGTTTTAGGCTTTCCCTGATAACCTTCCCAATACTTCTTTACAGTTCTTCTATCTATCCCATATATCCTTGCTAGTTCAGAAAAGTTAGGTTTCAAATTCATCCCCCTTAACATTTGCAAATGTTGTTTGATTTTCTCCATCTTTGGTATCCCTCCTCCCAAAGGAAGGATACCATTTATGTACATTTTTGTGCATTTTTATTTTCCTCTTTTTGTCCATTTGTATTTTACCATTTACAGTTCATGAAGCGAAGGGGACACTTGTTTGTTGTGGACAGCCAATGACGTTGTTAGAGGAAAAAACAGCAGATACTTCAGAAGAAAAACATGTGCCGTTTATTCAAGAAATAGATGAAGGTTATCACGTGAAAATTGGAGAAAATGCTTTACATCCCATGGAAGAGAATCATTATATAGAGTGGATTGAATTGATAGTAGATGAAATGGTATATAAAAAATATTTAAACCCGGGTGATAAGCCTGAAGCACTATTTAAAGTTCCAAGGGGAGAAAAAGTATCCGCAAGAGAATATTGCAACGTTCACGGTCTTTGGGTAAATAAATAATTGGGCGAACTCTAATAAAATACTATACATGGCTTCGATGTACAGTCGAAGCCATGTTTTTTAATGGGGTAAGATGAATTGGATAGAGGAGTCATGAGAGGAAAATAAAGAAGATGTATATAAAGTTGAGTGGAAAAGAGTAAAAATAAACAGATGTAGTAATACCTGAGCTAACAATTATCTGACAGAGACAATAATTTTTACTATCTACAATGGAGAAAATTGTGATATAATCTTTAAAGAAAATTTTTTTAAACATTTTTGGAACCGTTTCTATGCGCATGGAGGTGTTTATATGGTTTTGAGAGAAATATATAAGTATTTGAAAAGTAGAACAACAGGGCACAAAAATTACGCAGTTCCTAAGTTATGGGTTAGAGGATTTGAAAGTAAACTTGGTGATATATTTGAGGAAAAAGAAAAAGTTTATTTTGTTGATCCTTATGCCTATTTTTCAAAGGTGATAGGTTTAATTTTAGAAAATTCACAAGATGAAATTAATTATTCGATGTCTCTTTCGAGGATTAGAGGTGAATTTTCACCGGAATGGATTAAAAAAGCAGTGTTTTATGGAACTTTGCCGAGAATGACTGCAGCTTTTAATCATAAAGGCTTTGGAAATTTTGAAGAAAGTGACATTCTCGGGTTTAAAGAATCCGGGACTTTTTTGAAGATGATAGCGTTACTTCCATATATAAAGAGATTAGGTGTTAATACTTTATATATGCTTCCAATTAGCAAGCCCAGTAATTTGTTTAAAAAAGGAAGTATAGGCTCTCCTTATGCTGTGAAAAATCCAATGATGCTTGATGAGGGTTATCACGATTCTTTACTTGAAGAATTTACAGTTGAGGATGAATTTAAAGCACTTGTTGAGGCTGCGCATGTTCTGGGTATAAGAATTGTTCTGGATTTTATTCCACGAACTGCTGCCAGAGATTCTGATATTATCAGGGAACATCCTGACTGGTTTTATTGGATCAAAGTTGATGATTTACCGTTTTATAAACCTCCAAGAATAGAAGAACTTCCTTTTAAGATACCGGATAAAGACGATTTATCAGTTATTTACAATAATAAAGATGTGAAAACACATCTCAAAAGGTTTGTTGACTCACCAGATAAAATTGATCCTGAAAAATGGGAAAGAGTAAAAAAGATGAATGGAAACATACTGATTAACATTATAAAAGAGTTCGGAATAGTAACTCCTCCAGGATTTTCAGACTGGATTAACGATTCACAACCTACCTGGGATGACGTTACTTTTTTAAGGTTGTATCTTGATCATCCCAGAGATGTAAGAAAATACATTTCTAAAAATCAAAAACCGTATATTTTGTTTGATGTCATTAAAGCAAGTAAATTTCCTGGAGAAGTTCCAAACAGGGAGTTATGGGAGTATCTTTCTGATATAATACCAGGTTATCAAAAAAGATTTGGTATAGATGGTGCGCGAATTGATATGGGGCATGCTTTGCCTTCCGATTTGCAGGACATGATAATTTCACGAGCTAAAGATTATGATCCGGCTTTTTCATTTATTGCAGAAGAACTTGAAATGAAAAATGATGAAAAGGCAATGAAAGAAGGCTATCACGCTATTCTCGGTAATAGCTGGTATGCTGTTGCTCGCCGGGAAGAATTTTATAAGTTGTTGGAGGATACAAGCCCAAAGTTGAAGTTGCCATTTTTGGCGTCATGTGAAACACCGGATACACCGAGAATTAAGTCACGTGAAAATGGTGAAAAACTTAAGTTTCTTGCGCCATTTCTTTTATATTTTTCCCCAAATGGTATACCGTATATAAATTCCGGGCAGGAGATAGGAGAGCTCCAACCAATGAATCTTGGATTAGACAATACAATATGGGGAAAAACTGTTCTACCTCCTGATGATGAATTTTACGGAAAACTGGCTTTTTTTGAACACTATGTTCTTCACTGGGGCGATTATGATGAGGAGCTCTATAATTATCTGACGAATCTTATGGCTCTCAGGAAAAGGTATGAATCTTTTCTGTATTCTGGAGAATTTAAGTATGTATATTTTAGTTATCAGGATGGTTTTCTGGCAAATATGTCGTATTGGTTGGAAGACAGAGGAATAATAATTGTAGGGAATCTTGATCTTGCATGGAAAAGAGATTTTGAAATATATATTGACAAAACAGCTCAAAGACCAATCCATATAAAAAATTTGAAGCTCTGGACAAGGTATGGAGAAAAAGAAATAGAAGTTTCAAACGATATTTTATTAAGTCTTAATCCTGGTGAATTTTTGTTACTTGGGATTAATATATGATGGAAATTACACAAATATAACAAGGAGGGATTGGGTTTATGAGAAAATTTTTAATGGTAATGATGTTATTATTGGTGATTGTCAGCTTTGCGGAAACAACTATAGTGGTCCATTATCACAGATTTGATAATAATTATGAAGGCTGGAATTTGTGGATATGGCCAATGAAACCAACGCCTATGGAAGGAAAAGCGTATCAATTTACTGAAAAAGATGATTTTGGAGTGGTAGCTGTTGTAAAACTCGACATGGATCTTCAGCAGGTTGGAATAATAGTAAGGCTTAACGAGTGGCAGGCAAAAGATGTTGCCAAAGATAGGTTTGTAGATATAAAAGACGGTAAAGCGGAGGTGTGGATTTTGCAGGGCGTTGAGGAAATTTATACGAACAAACCAGATGTAAGTCCAAGAGTGTTTTTCGCCCAGGCAAGGGCAAAAAATATAATAGAGGCTTATTTGACAAATCAAATTGATACAAAAACTTTTACAGGAATAAAAGTAACTGTTGATGGTGTTGAAAGAAAAGTAGAGAAAATTGAAAAGGCTGATCCAACTGATATTTCAAAAACAAATTATATAAGAATATTCCTTAAAGAGCCTCTTGAAGAGGATGATTTTAGAAAAGACGTGGTGTTATATATAGATGGTTTTAAACCTGCCACAGTTTACATGATGGAAGTGCTTGATAGTTTATATTATGATGGGGAACTTGGTTATATTTATACTCCTGAAAAGACTATATTCAGAGTTTGGTCTCCTGTTTCAAAAACTGCAAAAGTGCTGCTTTATAAAAATGGCGCTGATGATAAGCCATACAAAGTCGTTGATATGAACTATATTGGTAAAGGTGTATGGGAAGCTGTGGTAAAAGGAAATTTAGATGGAATCTTTTATAAGTATAGATTTGAAAGTTATGGGAAAATAAGAGAAACAGTTGATTATTATTCGAAAGCTGTATATAAAAATGGGGCAAAAAGTGCAGTTGTTGATCTTGGTAAAACTGATCCAGCTAACTGGAGTAAAGATAAAAGGCCGTATATGGAAGCGCTCGAAGACGCAATAGTTTATGAAATACACATAGCAGACATGACGGGTCTTGAAAATTCCGGTGTTAAAAATAGGGGGACTTATCTTGGACTTACAGAAGAAAATACAAAAGGCCCCGGTGGTGTTTCAACAGGGCTTTCGCATTTAGTAGAACTTGGAGTTAATTATGTGCATATTTTACCAATGTTTGATTTTTATACAGGTGATGAAGCAAGTAAAGATTTTGAGAAGAGTTACAACTGGGGTTATGATCCTTATCTTTTTACAGTGCCAGAGGGGAGATATTCAACTGATCCATTCAATCCATATACGCGAATAAAGGAAGTTAAGCAAATGGTTCAGGCACTTCATAAAAATGGTATAAGGGTAGTACTTGATATGGTGTTTCCTCATACGTTTGGTGTAGGCGAATTATCTCCTTTTGATCAAACTGTTCCATATTATTTTTACAGAGTTGATAAAACAGGAGCTCATTTAAATGAAAGTGGTTGTGGAAACGTTATTGCCTCAGAAAGACCGATGATGAGAAAATTTATCGTAGATACCGTTTTGTACTGGATTAAGGAATATCATGTGGATGGATTTAGATTTGATCAAATGGGATTGATAGATAAAAAAACAATGCTCGAAGTTGAAAAGGCAGTGCATTCCATTGATTCAACTATTCTGCTTTATGGTGAACCATGGGGTGGATGGGGCGCTCCTATAAGATTCGGAAAGAATGATGTTGCAGGGACTCATATAGCAGCGTTTAATGATAATTTTAGAGATGCCATGAGAGGCTCAGTGTTTAATGCAAAGGTAAGAGGATTTTTAATGGGAGCTATTGGAAAGGAAACTGCTATTAAAAAAGGTGTGGTTGGTAGTATACATTACGATTCCAGATATAAAAGTTTTGCCTCTGATCCTGAGGAAACAATAAATTACGTTGCGGCTCATGACAATCATACACTCTGGGATAAAAATTATCTAGCAGCCCAAAGTGATACGAAACATAAATGGACAGAGGAAATGTTAAGAAACGCTCAGAAATTGGCAGGTGCTATAATATTGACTTCTCAGGGGATACCTTTTATCCATGCGGGTCAGGATTTTGCCAGAACGAAAAAGTTCAATGATAATTCTTATAATGCGCCAATTTCTATCAATGGTCTTGATTATCAAAGAAAGTATGAATACATGGATGTGTTTAATTACTATAAAGGTCTTATAGCACTTAGAAAGGCACATCCTGCATTTAGGTTAAGAACGGCAGATGATATAAAGAAACATGTGAAATTATTAAGGAGTAAAAAAAGAAGGGTTGTTTCATTTATGATAGATAACAACGCAGGTGGTGACAGCTGGAAAACAATTCTTGTTATATATAATGGTAATCTTAATATGGTAGAATATGATTTACCAGAAGGAATCTGGAATGTAGTAGTAGATGGTGAAGAAGCTGGAACAAATGTATTGAGGAAAGTGTCTGGTAAAATAACACTTGAGGGTATTTCAGCGTATGTTCTGTACAAGAATGAATAATTTGTGATATAATTAGAAAAAGGGTTTTTCTACCTCTCTTGAAAGGGGGAGAAACAATGGACAAGAAAAAGATTCTTGTTGTTGAAGATGAAGATAATATGCGATTACTAATCACAGAAGAGTTAGTTGATAGTGGTTACGATGTAGATGAAGCGGCGAACGGCGAAGAAGCGTTGAAAAAATTTAGAGAAAAAGATTATGCGCTTGTTACAGTGGATATAGAAATGCCAGGAATGAATGGGCTGGAACTTGCTGGAAAACTTCGAGAAATGAAGAAAGATGTAAAGATAATAATTCTTACGGCTTATTCGCATTATAGAAGTGACCTGGCCTCGTGGGCAGCGGATGCTTATGTAGTAAAATCTTCAGATTTGACAGAACTTAAAGATACTATAGCAAAGATAATTAACATGTAATCAATACCCTCCCGCACAATAATAAGGTGGCGGGAGGGCCACCTTTTTTATTATTAGTTATTATCAATTAGTTATTATCAATAATTATATTAAATATAAACTGGGAAGTTCGGAGGTGAGTTGATGGACTATAAAGAAACTTTAAATCTTCCGTTTACATCGTTTTCGATGAGAGCAAATCTTGTGAAAAAAGAGCCTGAGATTCTGAAAAAGTGGCGTGAATTAGACGATTATAATCTTTCTTTAAAAGCTCGAGAGGGTAGACCGGTGTTTATGTTACACGACGGACCTCCATATGCGAATGGAAACATTCATATAGGAACTGCCATGAATAAAGTTTTGAAAGATATTGTGATTCGTTATAAAACTATGAGAGGGTTCAAAGCTCCATACGTACCTGGATGGGATACGCATGGACTTCCCATTGAGCATAGAGTTAGTGTAGAGATGGGCGAGAAGATTAAAGATATGTCACCTGTGGAGATAAGGAATAAATGTAGAGAATTTGCCTTACACTTTGTAAATGTTCAACGTGAACAGTTTAAAAGGTTAGGAGTTAGAGGCGACTGGGAAAATCCATATTTAACACTTTTACCAGAATATGAAGAACATATATTGAAAATATTTAAGACACTTGTTCAAAATGGTAATGTATATCGAGGTAATAAACCAGTTTATTGGTGTCCAACATGTAGAACAGCGCTTGCAGAAGCGGAAGTAGAATATCATGATCATTCATCTCCGTCCATATATGTTAAATTCAAAGTATTGGGCGAAGAAGGTAC
Organism: Thermosipho ferrireducens; assembly: GCF_017358165.1. Classification (NCBI taxonomy): domain Bacteria; kingdom Thermotogati; phylum Thermotogota; class Thermotogae; order Thermotogales; family Fervidobacteriaceae; genus Thermosipho; species Thermosipho ferrireducens. The sequence continues at coordinate 805,533 of NZ_CP071446.1, forward strand.
TTACATAGTGATATGGACAACTACTCCGTGGACACTTCCAGCGAATGTTGCTATTGCTGTTCATCCCGATTATGATTATGTAAAAATAAAAGTTAACGATGAAAAATGGATTGTAGCAGAGGGTCTGGTACAGAAGTTTGCTTCTGAGACGGATATAGAATATATCCTGGTAGAAAAGGTAAAAGGTAAAGAACTGGAAGGGTTAAGGGCAAAACATCCGTTTGTTGAACGAGAGTCTGTTGTAGTTCTTGCAGACTATGTAACGTTAGAGGATGGAACAGGTTGTGTTCACACTGCACCTGGTCATGGTACAGAAGATTATTTGACAGGAATTAAGTACGGGCTTCCTGTTCTTTCTCCGGTAGATGAAGATGGAATTTTCACAGAAGATGCTGGAAAATATGCAGGAATGAAAATATGGGACGCAAATAAAGTGATAATAGAAGATTTGAAAGAATCAGGAGCTTTGATAAAAAGCTCAAAAATAGAACATAGCTATCCGCATTGCTGGAGATGTAAAAATCCAGTAATATTTAGAGCAACTCCCCAATGGTTTATTTCTGTTGATGCCAATAATTTAAGAGAGAAAGTACTCAGTGAAATAAAAAAAGTGGAATGGCATCCAGAGTGGGGTGAAAATAGAATAACAGCAATGGTAAGTGAAAGACCAGATTGGACTATTTCAAGGCAAAGAGTCTGGGGAACTCCAATTCCTGCTGTAAAATGTAAATCCTGTGGAGAAGTATTTCTGGATACTGAAATTATAGATAAATTTATAGAAATAGTTAAAAACCAGGGAACAGATGCGTGGTTTGAACTTTCTGAGGAAGAATTAATACCTGAAAGTGTGAAGTGTCCTAAATGTGGTAAAAATGAATTTGAAAAAACATATGATACATTAGATGTATGGATAGATTCTGGTTGTTCTTTTGAAGCGGTGGTACGTTCAAAAGGTGAAAAGTTTCCTGCTGATCTTTATCTGGAGGGCGATGATCAGCACAGGGGATGGTTCCAGAGTTCCATATTTATGTCTGTAGCATATACCGGAGAAGCGCCATACAAGGCTGTTGTTACTCATGCGTTTATAAAAGATGAGCAGGGAAGAAAAATGAGTAAATCTCTGGGAAACGTTGTGGACCCAGGAGAAATAGTGGATAAATATGGTGCAGATATTCTGAGGTTGTGGATAGCAAGCACTGACTTTTTTGATAATATTAGAGTAGGAAAAAATATAATTCACCAGCAGGTAGAAGTTTACAAAAAAATAAGAAACACCTTAAGATATTTATTGGGAAATCTTAGCGACTTTTCAGAGGAAGATTTGGTTCCATATGATAAACTTTTGTCCATAGACAAATGGGCTCTTGGAAGGCTCATGCAGGTTATTAAGCAAATAACAGGTTACTATGAAAGATATGAATATTCAAAAGTTTATAGTGCTATTAATAAATATTGTACTGTAGAATTAAGTGCAACTTATCTTGACATTATAAAAGATAGACTTTATGTTGAGGCAAAAGATTCAATATATAGAAGATCAGCACAAACTGCTATGTATTACATTCTCGAAGCGTTGATAAAAATGCTGGCACCTATCCTTGTTTTTACAAGTGAGGAAGCATATGAGGCGAGCCCATTCAAAAAATACGAAACAATCCACATAGAAGAGTGGCCAGAAGTGCGTGAAGAGTGGATTGACGAAGAATTAATAAGCGATTTTAAAGCTCTATTAATGATAAGAGATGATGTGCTAAAAGCGCTTGAGAATGCAAGAAATAGAGGAGTAATAGGTCATTCGCTGGATGCTAAAGTTATAATAGAAGCGTTGAACGAAGATGTTCAAAAACTTTTAGAAAATTATGAAGATATTCTTGGGGAATTTTTAATAGTTTCTCAGGTGGAATTTGGAAAAGGGGATCAGAAAGGTGAACTTGTCAACGTGTCAGTTATTAAAGCCGAAGGCGAAAAATGTAATCGATGCTGGAAATATCATCCGAAAACAGGACAGAGTGAAGAATTTCCGAATATTTGTCCAAGATGTGTATCAGTCTTAAAAGGCGAGCGAAAATAAGTAAAATATTAAATGCGGGGAATTATCCCCGCATTTTTGAAAGGAGGAAATAATGAAAAGAGTAGCGGTTATTGGATATTCTGGAAATCCGCATTTATTTTCCCTTTCTTTAAAAGAGTTGTGTATAGAAATTGGAAAAGAATTAGGAAAAAAATACATTGTCTATACCGGGGGAAGAGACGGAGTTATGGAACTTGTATCAAAAGGGGTAAAAGAAGTAGGCGGTGTGAGCCTGGGCATTCTTCCTTTTGAGGAGGATGGAAATAAGTATGTTACACATCAGATACAAACGGGCCTGGATTTTCAAATGCGTTCTTTTATACTTGTTAAAAATGTAGATGTGGTTGTATCAATTGGTGGTGAAATAGGAACAGCTATAGAAATATTGGGGGCGTATTCTAATAGAAAACCTGTAATTTTAATGTCAGGAACAGGAGGCTGGACAGATAGGATCCAGAAAGTTCTTATAGAAGGGAAATATTTAGATAATAGAAAATTGGCGGTTGTATATAAAGCAACCAGCATTTTAGAAATGTTAAAAATACTGGAAAAAACTATCGGAGAGTGATATCTGTGGCAAGATATCTTGGATTAATAATAGTTATATTACTCTGGGGATTATCGTTTATTGCTACGAGGATAGTTGTAGGTTCAATATCGCCACTTACCGCAGCTTTAGTAAGATTTTTAGTAGCTCTGGTTACGTTACTTGTTGTACCCAGAAAAAGAAAAATACAACTTTTTAATATACACAAGATTTTAGCAGGTTTTTGGGGAATTACTGCATATTTTGCTGCGGAAAATATTGCTTTAAAATTCACCAGTCCAACAAATGCTGCAATGATTGTTTCCACAGCACCAATATGGTATGTGATGTTTACTCACTTTGTTTATAAGAAAAAAACAAATATTTTTCACTATTTAGGTTCGTTTATTGCTCTTATTGGAGTTTTTGTTGTTATACTTAATGGTAGAATATATTTAAAGGTTAATCCCATAGGAGATGCCCTGGCTTTTCTGGCAGCGTTTTCATGGGTGTTTTATACGCATCATATTGTAAAGTTAAAGGATAGTTCTTCTATAGCGGCAATATTTGAAATCACGTTTTGGGGAGTTGTAACTTTAATTCCTTTCTCTCTATTTGAAGTTGCAATAAGTCCGGCTATTGTAGTAAACTTTAAAGGTATTGTTGGGCTTTTATATCTTGGAGTTTTATGTTCTGCTCTGGGATATGTGTTGTGGAACAAATCTATTGAGACACTTGGTGATAGAACAACAACTAATGCAGTTTATATAATTCCTGTTGTTACGGCGGTTTCAGAGGTTATAATTTTCAAAAGACTTCCAACATTGTTGTTAATTTTAGGGACATTTTTAGTAGTGATAGGTCTTTATCTATTTGAAAAGCATGAAGAAAGGAGCGAAACATATGGGAAAGAATGACCTTGGAATTGATCTGGGAACAGCAAATTTTATAGTTTATCAAAAAGGAAAAGGAATAGTGCTTTACGAGCCTTCTGTTGTTGCTATTTCGAAAAATACTGATAAGATAATAGCTATTGGTGAGGAAGCTAAAAAGATGCTTGGAAAAACACCGGAAGATAATATACTTGCTGTACGTCCAATGAAAGATGGGGTAATAGCAGATTATACAATAATTTCTGAAGTTTTAAAACTTTTTATAAGGCGAGTTACGAAAGGTTTCTTCTTTAAACCTGATATAGTAATAGGTATTCCTGCAAAAACCACGACTGTTGAAAAAAGGGCAGTTTTTGATGCAGCAATTAATGCCGGCGCTAAAAAAGTGTTTGTAGTTTCTGAACCACTTGCAGCAGCGATTGGTGCCGGTATAGATGTAACTCAACCAGAAGGTAATATGGTAATTGATATTGGTGGTGGGACAACAGATATAGCTGTAATAAGTCTTGGGGGAATTGTTGTAGGAGATTCTATAAAACTTGCTGGTAATGCGATGGATGAAATAATTATAAAAAGTGTAAGAAAGCTGTTAGGACTTGTCATTGGAGAATCTACAGCAGAAGAAGTTAAGATTAGAATTGGAAAAGCTCATGAAGAGGTTGAAGATTTCGAAATGACTATTAAAGGAAGAGATGCTGTGACTGGATTACCAAGAACAGATGTTATAAACTCTCAAGGTGTTTATAAAATGTTGAGACCTATTATTGACAATCTCATTGCGAGAATAAAAGTCGTGCTGGAAAAAACACCACCAGAACTTTCAGCTGATATTATGGAAAAAGGTATAGTATTAACAGGTGGAGGAGCTTTACTAAGAGGCATTGATAAAGCCATATACGAAGAAATAGGGGTACCGTGCCGAATAGCAGAAGATCCTTTAACCTGTGTTGCGCGAGGTACAGGAATTTTACTCGATGATGAAGAATTATTAAAAGAGGTGGCAATAACTTATCAACGTTGAGGTGATAAAATGTATCGAGGAGTGTACCTCGCGGCAATGGGGATGCTTGCGGATATAACAAAACTTGATACTCTTTCAAACAATTTATCCAATGCAAACACAACTGGATTTAAATCTGATGGGCTGGCGTTTAAAACCTATCTGAATAAAGAAATATACGCATTAAAACCAGAACCTGAAAACAAAAAAATGCGGTATATTAAGTTAGGTAGTTTTGAACAAGCCCTTGTTCTTGATGAAGTAAAAACCAACTTTTCGCAAGGAGTTCTGGAGCATACTGGCGTTCCAACAAATATGGCCATAGATGGTTCAGGCTTTTTTGTTGTAAAAAAAGGAGATAAAACGCTTTATACAAGAAATGGGGAATTTATATTAAACAACGAAGGTTATTTAACCACAAATGAGGGATATTATGTGCTCGACGTTAACGGAAAACCAATAAAACTCGATAGGGATTTTGAAATAGCAGATGATGGAACTATTGTTAATAACGGCAGGATTGTAAAAATAGCAATTGTAGAACTTGATAATCTACAAAAGCTTGGGAACACCTTCTTCACGGGTTCCCCAAAAACAATTAGAAAACAATTTAGGATTTTGCCAGGATATGTAGAAAAATCAAATGTGGACATAGTAAAAAATATGGTTAAAATGATAGAAGCAACCAGACATTATGAGGTTCTTGCAAAAGCTATTGTGGTTCACGACGAACTTCTCAACAAATCGGTTAATTCTGTGGGAACCCTCAGGTAGAATATGAAGGAGGTGTTGGAATGATAAACGGACTTTATACAGCGGCAACGGGAATGTGGGCACAGCAATTTAAATTGGATACTCTTTCAAATAATATAGCTAATGTCGATACTGCGGGTTATAAAAAAGTGAAAGCAGAATTTCAGGATCTATTATACGATTATTCAAAAAACGCAGGAGCAGCGACTGCTCAAAATTCACTTCATCCAACAGGATTGTACGTTGGCCATGGAACAAGACTTGCGGCGACCACTCGAGTATTTACACAGGGAAATCTTGAAAACACAGGAAACTCGACGGATTTAGCGATCTCAGGTGACGGTTTCTTTCAGATACAACTTCAAGACGGAAGAATCGCGTATACAAGAGATGGCCAGTTCAAAATAGACGGTAATGGAAGAATAATTACAAGTAATGGACATTTGCTTTCACCGAATATGGTAATACCTCAAAATGCTGTTGCTATAAACGTATCACCAGATGGAATAGTTACTGCCGAACTTCAAGATGGTACCATTCAAAATATTGGTACTATAACTCTTGTCAGGTTTGTAAATCCATCCGGGTTAAAAGCAATAGGAGATAACCTTTTCCTGGAAACTCCAGCAAGTGGAGCGCCAATTGAGGGGACACCTGGTCAGGATGGGTTTGGTTCACTGCTTCAGGGATATGTGGAAAAATCAAACGTAGACATAGTTAAAGAAATGGTAGATATGATAAGTGCCATGAGAGCATACGAGCTTAATTCAAGAACCATTCAAACAGCGGACGAAATGCTAAGAACCGCCAGTGGATTAAAGAGATAATTATAGCGTTAAAGTTATAGAGTAAGAACAGGCCCCATAGGGGCCTGTTTTTTTGGTCATATGTAAAAGTTAGCGAGGGTTGCTCTCCGCCCATGTCATTCCGAACCCGAAGGGTGAGGAATCTTAATTGGCGAGATTAGCAAGAGTTAGCAAGGTTGGTAAAATAAGATCCTTCGTCGCTAACGCTCCTCAGGATGACATCCCCCTCGCATATGCTCGGGATGACACTCTTTTTTATGTCATTCCGAGGAGTTCAGCGACGAGGAATCTTAAATAATAAAATTAACAAAATATCTCTATATCACCCTCGTTCACCATCCGTTAACATTTTATATCTAAACCAGCGTGAATAAACAACCACGCTTTCTTAACATTGTAAAGTTTAAGTAAACGAGTGAAAAATGGTGAAAAACAGCCAATTTTATCGGGACAAAAAACGCACGTAAAGGCGCATAAATAAACGACTTTACTTTTAATTAACTTCTTTCTAATCGGAATGTAACTTTTCGCAAAGCCTTATATTATATAATTTCTTACGGGTTTAGCTTCTACCTATAAGGAATGAAAACAAATATGGCGTTTTTGCAGCGATAAACATCATTTTGGGTTTAGCTTCTACCTATAAGGAATGAAAACTGTTTTCAAAAGTTCGAATTCCTCATCGGTAAGTCGGTTTAGCTTCTACCTATAAGGAATGAAAACACGCACGTGCTGCCAATACAGACAGCACGTGCTGTTAACTGTTTAGCTTCTACCTATAAGGAATGAAAACAGATAATTACTTATTAATTCTTCACTATTTTCTGGATAAGTTTAGCTTCTACCTATAAGGAATGAAAACGCTTTTTATATAATCACTATTTAATCTCATACTTAAATCTTCGTTTAGCTTCTACCTATAAGGAATGAAAACTAAAATCTTACCTGTTGCGTAATCAACGACCGCTTCATACCGTTTAGCTTCTACCTATAAGGAATGAAAACCATATCTATTAACTTTTTTAGCTGGATCATCTCTTAAAGGTTTAGCTTCTACCTATAAGGAATGAAAACTTTTTTTCTCCCTTAAAAATTGCCATAAAATCCCCTCCTTTTGGTTTAGCTTCTACCTATAAGGAATGAAAACTTTTGATCATACACATTAATCTCATATACATTCCTTTTCCGTTTAGCTTCTACCTATAAGAAATGAAAACTAAATTTTTTTTTCTAAAACTTTAATGAAAACATAGATGTGCTCGTTTAGCTTCTACCTATAAGGAATGAAAACAAAACTACTATCACGTTGCATCCCCTGCCAAGGGAGTTACCTCCGTTTAGCTTCTACCTATAAGGAATGAAAACCATACAACTTTTCGATTTTTTCCTTATATCGATTGAGAAATGAAAACTAAACAAGCGAGCTTTGAAGCTCGCTTTTTTGTTGGACTTGATAATAAATTAGATGGAAATGAAAATGTGGAGATTTGGAATAATAAAGTAACAAAGATAAGAGGCAGATAAAAAGAGTGAAACATATAAAAGAAAGAATATTAAAATAGGTTTGTATAATTTTATTAAAATTTGACAATTTCTTATTAAATGATACAATATATTTTAATTATTATAAAGAAAGGGGATAGGGAAATGGATATTTCTGTTAATATTAGAGTTTATCGACTTTTTAAACTATTTATAAATTTGCTTATTATTGGACCTATTTTAGTTCCTTTTATGTTATACAAAGGATTGTCTTACTTTCAAATTTTATCTCTGCAAACGATTGCAAGAATAGCGGTTATTGTTTTTGAGATTCCCACGGGGACAATTGCAGACAAAATTTCAAGAAAAATTTCTATCTTTTTTTCAGGAATATTTGCGGCTATAAGTATTTTGTTATACATTTTTGGGTGGAATTTCTGGACTTTTGCAGTAGCAGAAGTATTGTTTGGGATAGGTGCTACATTTTATTCAGGAGCCGATAGCGCCCTTCTTTTTGAAAGTTTGAAAAAGATGGGGAAAGAGAAGGAATTTCACACAATTCAGGGTGGTACCGATTCTTTAGTGTTTTTTTCTCTGGGAGTGGGGTCAATATTTAGTAGTATGTTATATAAAATAAATCCATATTATCCATGGTGGTTTAGTTTTGGATTTGTAATATTTGCGTCTTTTATATCTTTGTTTTTTGTGGAACCTGAAAGGGAAAAAAGTGAACATAAATATTCTAAACATATTCTGGAAAGTTTTAATATTGTCTGGAGTAAAAAAAGAGTTTTGTGGGCAATTTGTTTTGCTATGTTCAGTGGAACGTTTCTTGGGTTGAGTTTTTGGTTGTATCAACCATATTTTGAGTTTGTTGATATCGATGTTTTTTATTATGGGGCGATATTTTTCGGGTTTAATTTAATTGCTTCTTTTTCTTCAAAGTTTCTTGTAAAAAAATATAAAGATAGAAGACCACGACGTGTTTTACTGGTTTTAAGCACTTTATTTGCCGTGTCTTTTACCATGCCGGTTATTTTGGTTTCAAAAGTTTCTATCTTATTCTTTTCTTTGCAACAAATGTTTAGAGGTGCTGCTTCACCATTCTTAAAGTTTTATGTAAATCTTGAAGTAGAAGATAAATTTCGAGCCACTGTTCTTTCAATTGCGAGTCTGGCAGGAAGTTTAGCTTTTGCCATTTTTGCACCATTTTTTGGAAAATTGCTGGATAACGCTGGAGTAAGATTTACTTATATTACTATTTCTGTTTTGTCATGGGTAAGTGTTATAGGTTTGTATTATTTGAGAAAAAGACAGAAAAGGAAATTATCAATAGAAATTTAAGTTGATTCCTGCAATTATTTATTAATGTAACTTATTATATTTGTTATATCAGAAGGTGTTACTCCTGGTATACGCATGGCTTGTCCAATAGAACGTGGGGTAATTTTTTTAAGTTTTTCTCGTGCCTCTGTTGATAAATTAGGGACTTTATCAAAGTTTATGCTGGATATATCGACAGATTCATATTTTTCGAAAATTCTAACATCTTCAAGCATTTTTTCTATATATCCTTCATATTTAAGCGAAATTTCTAACTGTTCTATGATCTCTCGATCCGTAATTGGTTCAGGATCAAAACTGGACAGGTCTTTGTAATTTATTTCAGGTCTTTTTAGTAAATTTGCGAGTCTTGTTCCTTCTTTTATAGGAGTTGTGCCAAGTTCTTCAAGCTTTTTGTTTATTTCACCACTAGCTGGTATTTTAACGTTTTGCAATCGCTGAAGCTGGTAATTTATATCTTTTTCCAGTTTTATAACTTTTTCATAGAACCATTTTGGTATTAGCCCAACTTCGTATCCATATTTTGTAAGTCTTAAGTGTGCGTTGTCATGGCGAATTAGTAATCGATATTCAGCTCTTGAAGTTAAAAGTCTGTAAGGTTCGTCAACACCTTTTGTTACAAGATCGTCGATCATTATTCCTATGTAACTTTCCGTTCGTTTCAGTACAAGTTGATTTCCTCCAAGAATTTTCATGGCAGCGTTTATTCCCGCAATGAGTCCCTGCCCTGCGGCTTCTTCGTATCCACTTGTTCCATTAATTTGACCTGCAAAGTATAGTCCTTCTATTATTTTGGATTCAAGTGTTGGGAAAAGCTGGGTGGGATCTATGTAATCATATTCAATGGCGTATGCCGGCCGAACAATAACTACATTTTCAAGACCCGGGATTGTTCTGAGCATTTGAATTTGCGCGGCATAAGGTAAACTTGTAGATAGGCCGTTTAAATAGTATTCTTCACTGTTTTTACCTTCAGGTTCAACAAATACCTGATGACTGTCACGATTAAATTTAATTATTTTATCTTCAATTGAAGGACAATATCTTGGGCCAATGCTCTGGATGAGTTTAATTTCCCCATATAATGGGGAATATATGAGGTAATCTTTTATTACTTTATGTGTTGAGGGATTTGTGTGAGTTAACCAGCAAGGGAAATTTTTTGAAAGTAGTTTAGGTTCACTAAAGTATGAAAAATTTCTTGGAATGTCATCTGTATCCTGTCTGGTCATTTTTGAGAAATCAATGCTGTTTTTTAAAACCCTGGCAGGAGTTCCTGTTTTAAATCTTCCAAGTTTGAAGCCAAGTTCTTTTAAAGAAAGACTTAATCCTTTTGATGGAAAGTCTCCCATTCTTCCAGCTTCCATAGTGCTTCTACCTATAAATATCTTTCCTCTTAAAAATGTTCCTGTGGTAAGAATGACAACTCTGGATTTATAATCTATTCCAAATGAATCTACAACTCCTTCAATTTTTCCGTTTTTTACAAGTAATTTTTCGACTATACCAAATCGGAGGATAAGATTTTTCTGTTGCTGTAATTTCTTTTTCATTGTAAGTGAATATTCATATTTGTCTATTTGAGCACGTAGTGCACGCACAGCTGGACCTTTCCCTGTATTCAGCATTCTAACATTAATCATTGTATCATCTGTGGTTTTTGCCATTTCTCCGCCTAAAGCATCTATTTCTCTAACAACAATACCTTTTGCCGGTCCACCTACTGCAGGGTTGCATGGAGCCCAGCCTACATTATCAGGATTACCAGTTAAAAGCAATGTTTTTAAACCAAGTTTTGCAGTGGCAAGTGCTGCTTCAATTCCAGCATGACCGCCACCTACCACTATTACGTCGAATGTTTGATCATCTTCAGGTCTTTTGAAAAACAGAATTATACCTCCCTATTTGAATATTAGTAAACTTCTTGAATTTGAACAGTGTTGGTTGTTCCAGGTCTTCCCCACGGAATACCAGCGGTTATAACAACTTTATCACCTTTTGAGGCAAGATTGAGTTCTTTGGCTTTTTTCAATACTTCAGAGATCATTTCATCTGTAGAAGCGGTTTGATTTATCATTACAGGGATTATTCCCCACACGAGGCTTAGTTTGTAATAAGTTGATTCATTTGGAGTTGCCGCCATTATGGGGACTTTTGGACGCAGTCTTGCCACGTTGATAGCAGTGTTACCAGTGCTTGTTGCGGTTATAATGAGTTTTGCATTTACATCGTATGTTAGATTATATACGGCATGAGATATGGCATCGGAAATGTTTTCTGAAATGTAGTATGTCCTTATCCATTCTAATTCTAACGAATCGTAACTGTGCATGAATTTTTCTGTTGTTCTTGCCACTTCATCCATTACTTTTACCGATTCTAAAGGATTTTTGCCAATAGATGTTTCGGCAGAAAGCATAACTGCGTCTGTTCCATCAAGAATGGCATTTGCGATATCTGAAATTTCAGCACGTGTTGGTGTTTCGTTTTTGATCATACTTTCTAACATCTGTGTTGCAGTTATAACTGGTTTTGCAAATCTATTAGCTGTTTCTATTATTTGTTTTTGCGCTATGGGCACTTTTGAAAGGGGTATTTCAACTCCAAGGTCTCCTCTTGCAACCATGACACCATCTGCTTCCTGGATAATTGAGTCTAAATTATCAAGAGCTTGAGCTGTTTCTATCTTTGCAATAACAGGTATACCATTACTTAAAGATTTTGCAAGACGAACATCAGATACTTTTCTCACAAATGAGAGAGCGAAATAATCTATACCCTCTTCGACACCAAGTTTTATAAACTGTTTGTCTTTTTCTGTAAGCGCAGGCATTGATATATCTATGCCAGGTAAATTAACTCCCCTGTGATGAGTTATTTTCCCACCTCTTAGAATTTTTGTTTCAATTTCGGTATCTGTTGTTCCAACAACTTCAAGTTCAATTGCTCCATCGTTTAATAATATTTTATCGCCTTTTTTTACTTCAAAAGGTAATCTTGAATAGTTAATATAAATTTTTTCTGTATTCCCCGGGATATCTTCTACAGTGAGTGTTAGATTATTCCCTTCCTGTAAAGTAACGTATTCAGTTTCGAGGATTCCTGTTCTTATTTTTGGTCCGGATAGGTCTAAAAGTATAGCAAACGGCACACCCATTTCTTCTCTGAGTTGTTTCATTCTTCTAATTCTTTTTTGGTGTATGTTTATAGTATCATGTGAAGAATTAAGTCTAAACACATTTACGCCAAGTTCAACAAGTTTTTTCAACATGTCTTCTGATTCAGTAGCTGGTCCTATTGTGGCTACGATTCGAGTTTTTCTCATGTTTTTACCCTCCTTCCAAAGTATATGATTCCATATATTGACAGGGCAATAAGTAATGTTATTATTTCCCTATAACCATTTATAAAGAGTGGGGCTCGAATATGGCAGAAAGTGTTAAATGTAGATACAAGAGCTATTGTTCCTAAAAGTTCAAACATGTCGAACCATATGCTGTCTTTTGATATTAATTGACTTCCAAATAAGAAAGGATACAAAAATAATTCTTTTGTTCTTGGACGTATTACGAAAAGATTTTCTACAAACTCTCGAAAGTTTCGTTCAAAGTTTAGTACCAGGTCGCTGTTTCCACTTCTTATTATATAATAAATTCCAGCAACGGCGAAGAATGGAATTATTATTTTTAAAACGCCTTTTATTTCCTGCTTTCTTTTCAATATAAACTTTAATAGCATTATGGCTGGAAGTAGTGAAATTGATAATTTTACCCCTCTATAGAGTTCTATATTGTTTAAAAAGTAAAATTCATACAGTGATAGATTGGTTAATATACCAAGTGAAAAATAAGCAAAAAATTTTTCGAAGTTGTTTTGTAGTCTGAAAAAAAGAACAACTGTTCCAATTATACTCACTGTTGAAACGTATATTGTATAAGAAAGAGGAAACAATATGAAGGCAAAAACTGCTGATGGAAAGAATATAAGTACATAAATGCCAAGGATTATACCAAAAAATTTGTATGGAAACAGTGGTTGTTCATATGGATGCGGGGAACTTATATTAAAAAACGAGGAAGCTTTTTCTCGAGCGATTTCAGTTAGTTTCGTTTCTGGTAGTATTATGAGATCTATACTTCTTTCTACCACAGCTCGCCATATTCTTTTGAACAATTTATTTTCTGTATAGTTTGTAAGTTCCTCTGGTTTTATATAGTGTGCGTAAATTATCTGGTTTTTAGGTATAAATTTTGCTATTTTCCTTGCCAGATTTTCCGAGATGTTGAACTCTAATATTCCAAGTTTTCGATTGCCTAATTTTTTGATAAACTCATTAAAGTTTACATTTTCGAGATCTTTTATAACAACGAATTGCGCTTTTTCAGGTATAGATTTTTCATGATTATCGTAAAAAAATAATCTTTCATCGTTCTGGAATATTATTAAGGTTTCCATGTTTTTTAAATCAGATGGTGTTCTATAAAATATTAAAAAAAGCGACAATATTGTAAAAACAAATACAGTCAGATGGGTTATTTTATGGGGAAATTCGTATAATTTTTTTATGTTCATCAGTAATCCACCTCTTAACTTCTGGCTTTACCCATGATTTTATATATGGGGTTTTAAATAAAAAGCCGCCTATGTTGATCCAGCGTTTTTCTCCAAAAAATTTGAACGCACTTTTCAAATTTTTCAAAGCGCGTATTTCCTTTTTTGCAAAAGAAAAGTTTCCAAAACTATCCTCTGAATACACTATTAAAACATTTAAACCTGTTGAGAGCTTTCGAATTCCACTTTCTATTTTTATACTGTTTAAAAGAGCGATAGTGTTAAATGATGTTTTATCTGAGGTGATTACTTTAATATAGTAATAGTTATCCGTTATTCTTTTGGTGACAATTTTCAGTGAAGGTGGTGTAGTGTCAGTTGATGTGATAGTTGTTATAGTAGAATTTATTGTACTTATTTCGTAAAAATTTTTCTTTCCTATGAAATTTATTGTTCCAAATTTTGTATTATTTCCTATTTCCACGGTTTTTTCTACAAAAGTAATTGTTGAGGCAGGAATGAAAAGAGTTGTAGTGCTTGATGCTTCAAGTCCGAGCTGGTCCATGGCTACTGCTAAAATAGTATATGTTCCTGATGGCAAAATCCCCATATGATCGGAAATGTTTCCGTTTATGTAAGTTTTAATAGTTAATTGTCCTTTGTCCATACCACTTACTGCGTAAAAACCAGCGTCTGGAAATATGAATGTGGATATTTTAACGGAAGGTTTTTCTGGAGTTATATCGTATTTTCCGTAATAAATTTCAAGATCTGGAAGTTCAAATTCTTTTAAAAAAAGTTCTAAATATTCATACAGTTTTTCCTTTGACATGAAGTTTTTTACATATATTTTGTTAGAATATATTTCTACTGGATAGTTGTCTATTATTACGTCATTTATTTTATTGGTAAGAAACCAGTCCTTTAATGTTTCAAATAAATCTGAAGGAATTTTAATTGTTCCATTCGTTCCTATGGTTTGTCCATCCTTTAAAACAAGAAGATTACCAGGAAGATTCACATTGGGAATATTGATCCCTTTATAATATCTTACAATTTTTCCACGATATGGCTGGGCATTTCCTTGAAAAGAATAAATCTTACCGTTGAAAAATACGGTATGATTGTATGTATTAAAGTATATGTTTGTTCCAAAAGAAAAAGTGAAAATGAGTATGTATAGAAAGATTAGATATTTCAATTTAACACCTCATTTGTTTTCCAGTTTTTTTAGCACGATTTTTAGATCTTCGGGGATTTCCGTGTTTATATTTATAAATTTGTTGTTAAAGTAAAAAGCCATTCGCTTGCAATGAAGAAAATAGCGCTTTAATCCATATAACCTTCTAAATTCATGGTTTAATTTTCGTTTTCCATACAAATCATCGCCAACGACTGGATGATTTATTAAAGAAAAATGGCGCCGGATTTGATGTTTTCGACCAGTTTTTATTTTGACACATAATTTTGTGAAAACGCCAAGTTCTGTTTCATATAAGTTTAAAGGTTTGTAATAAGTTACTGCTTCTAAATTATCAAGAGATAATTTAATTTCACCGCTTCTGGAAATTTTTCCAGCAACTAATGTGATATATTCTTTCTCTACTTCACGATTAGATATTAACTTTCCCATTTTTCGAGCAGCTTCTGGATTTTTAGCTACTATGAGCACACCAGAAGTATGCTTGTCTAATCTATGGACTAAATATGGTTCAAAATTATTTTGATTTCCATAATACATCAAACCTTCAATAATTGTCGCTATATGCACACCTTTTCCAGGGTGAATAGGAATTCCTGGTTTTTTATTTATGATAAGCAGATTGCTATCTTCATAAATTACGTCGAGTTCCATGGGGATAGGCCTTAGCTTGTAATTTGTTTTACGATTGTATTTTGATATATCGGTAAATATTTCAACTTCATCTCCTATTTCGAGTTTAAAAGACGGAGTTTTAACTCTTTTTCCATTTACTTTGACAAAACCTTTTCTTATTAGTTTATATATAGCATTTAATGGTATGTTTTCATGAGTTTTTCTCAGAAATTTATCAAGACGTGAATAATAGTTTTTTTCTGTGACTTTCACGATAACCTCCTCATTTTTTTAATCTTTCATGAATATTATACCCTATAAATTAATTAAAAGGGTAATTTGAGTAATATTTTAAAATTAATAGGCGAGATTGGCAAATAAGATCCCTCGTCACTTCGTTCCTCGGGATGACAAAAAAAGAGAAAGTCATTTCAGGGAACGTAGTGACAAAGAATACCTTCATACATGTCATTCCGAGAACGCACACGACGAGGAATCTAACCCACCCATGTCATTCCAAGGAGCGAATGCGATGAGGAATCTAACCCACCTATGTCATTCCGAACCCGAAGGGTGAGGAATCTTATAATTAACGAGGCTGGCTATGTTGGTAAAAGAATTGGCAAGGCCTGTCCTGAAGAACGTGATGACGAAGGATCTTGCGAGTGTTGGTGGGAATAGTGAAAGAGAAAGAAGAAGGCGAAAAATAATATCCAATTACTTGACAGTGACCTTCCTTCGATAAACCTTGACAAGTTGAATAGATATGTTAAAATATTTTCGGCTTGGGTGCGTAGCTCAGTGGGAGAGCGCTTCCTTGACGCGGAAGAGGTCGCAGGTTCAATCCCTGCCGCACCCACCAGAGGGGCCGATGGCCCCTTTTAAAATCTTTACCTGTCATGGAAGTTGGGGCGTCGTCTAACTGGCAGGACACTGGACTTTGGCTCCAGCAGTGTAGGTTCGAGTCCTACCGCCCCAGCCAGAGGGCTGATAAAGCCCTCTTTTTTTGCCTGTGGTTTAAAATGTTTAAAACGCACGAAAGCGTGGACGAAACAAAAAGTTCACGTATTTTTCAAGACAAATTTTTTTATAATGTTTATAATGTTAATGGTATGTTATTCTTTGCGGCGTGGCTGAAAATAATTTAAAAGTGAAGAGCAGTTTGAAGGGAGGGTTTAGATGCCTACTATAAACCAATTGGTAAGGCATGGTAGAAAAGTTATAAAAAGTAAATCGAAATCGCCTGCTTTGCAAGGGCATCCTCAAAAAAGAGGAGTTTGTGTAAGGGTTTCTACTATGACACCTAAAAAACCGAACTCTGCTTTGAGGAAAATAGCAAGAGTTAGACTCAGTAATGGAATAGAAGTTACTGCATACATCCCTGGTATTGGACATAATTTACAGGAACACTCAGTAGTTCTTGTAAGAGGCGGAAGGGTTAAAGATCTGCCTGGTATAAGATACAAAATTATTCGTGGAGCATTGGATACAGCTGGTGTTGAGGGAAGAAAACAATCCAGAAGTAAATATGGTACAAAAAGACCAAAGAAATAATTTGGGAGGGAAATATAAATGAGGAGAAGAAGAGCGGAAATTAGAAAAGTCCCACCCGATCCAATTTACAATGATGTATTAGTTTCAAAGCTTATAAATAGAGTTATGTGGGATGGGAAAAAATCAATAGCACAAAAAATAGTATATAAAGCCATGGAAATACTCGGAGAAAAAACAAAGAAAAATCCTCTGGAAGCTTTGCATCAAGCAGTTGATAATGTAAGACCTATTGTAGAAGTTAGACCAAGAAGGGTTGGAGGAGCAACTTATCAGGTTCCAATTGAAGTTCAGGAGCCGAGAAAAACTTCTCTTGCTTTAAGATGGATTGTTGAAGCCGCAAGATCAAGGAAAGGAAAGCCAATGGCTGAAAAATTAGGAGAAGAACTTGTTAATGCGTTTAATAACACAGGTACCGCTATTAAAAAACGTGAAGATGTACATAGAATGGCAGAAGCCAACAGAGCCTTTGCTCACTTTAAGTGGTAAATTATAGGTTTGAGGAGGAAAGTATGCAGGAAGTTCGAGCTGTTTATGTTGACTTGAAGAAGTTAAGAAATATAGGTATAATGGCTCATATTGATGCTGGAAAAACCACAACTACCGAAAGGATTTTGTATTATACGGGCAGAAAGCACGTAATCGGTAGTGTGGATGAAGGTACAGCCACGATGGACTGGATGGTCCAGGAAAAAGAACGTGGTATAACCATAGTATCTGCGGCCACTACGTGTATGTGGAAAGGGAACAGGATTAACATAATAGATACTCCTGGACACGTTGATTTTACTATAGAAGTTGAGCGAGCCTTAAGGGTTCTTGATGGTGCGATAGCAGTATTCGACGCAGCTGCTGGAGTAGAACCGCAATCTGAAACAGTCTGGCGACAGGCTGACAAGTACAATGTTCCCAGAATAGCGTTTATGAATAAGATGGATAAGATAGGCGCAGATTTTGAAATGTCAGTTAATTCAATGGTTGAGAGGTTGAAGGCTAATCCAATTCCCATTCAAATACCCATGGGTGCAGAAGACACATTTGAAGGTGTTATAGATTTAATAAAAATGAAGGCTATTAGGTGGATTAGCGAAGATGGTTCAGAGATGGCTTACGAGGAAATCCCGGAAAAATATTTAGCAAAAGCCGAAGAAGCACGTGAAGATATGCTTGAAAAAATAGCTGAAATAGATGATGATATTATGATGTTGTATCTTGAAGGTGAAGATATTTCAGAAGAACAAATAAAAAGTGCGTTGCGGAAAGCTACAATTTCAGGTACTGCCACACCTGTGTTGTGTGGGTCCGCTAAGATGAACCAGGGTATCCAGCCTCTACTTGATGCGGTTATTGATTATTTGCCGTCTCCATTAGATGTGCCACCAATCAAAGGTTGGGATGAAAAGGGAGAAGAGATAGTTATTAAACCTGATGAAAAGGAACCATTTACGGCTCTGGCTTTTAAGATTCAGGCGGATCCATTTGTTGGAAAGTTGACATTTTTCCGTGTTTACAGTGGAAGACTTGAAAAAGGAAGTTATGTGTATAATTCAACAAAAGGGAAAAAAGAGAGAATTTCACGCTTAATTTTCATGCATGCGGATAAACGTGAGGATGTTGAATATGTAAGAGCGGGCGATATTGTAGCTGCAATTGGATTAAAAGATACCAAAACAGGAGATACGTTATGTGATGAAAAAAGACCTGTTATACTTGAAAAGATGGAATTTCCTGAACCTGTTATATCTATTGCAATAGAACCAGCTACAAAAAATGATGAAGCAAAACTTTCAAGAGCACTTACACTTTTAAGTGATGAGGACCCATCCTTTAGAGCATATGTGGATAGAGAAACAGGTGAAACAATTATTGCTGGAATGGGAGAACTCCATCTTGAGATAATAGTTGATAGATTAAAAAGGGAATTCAATACAAATGTTAGAGTAGGAAAGCCTCAGGTTGCTTATCGTGAGACGATAGAAACTTCTGCAGAAGCTGAAGGAAAATATATAAGACAAACTGGAGGAAGAGGCCAGTATGGACACGTAGTTATGAGATTTGAGCCATTGGAACTTACAAAGACATTTGAATTTGAGGATAAGACAGTTGGTGGAGTTATTCCAAAAGAATACATTTCAGCAATAATGGAAGGAGTAAAAGAAGCTGCCCAGACAGGTTATTTAGCTGGTTATCCAATGGTTGGCATAAAAGCTATTCTTTTAGATGGGTCTTATCATGAAGTTGATTCTTCAGAGATGGCTTTCAAAATAGCTGCGAGTTTGGCTTTCAAAGAAGCTATGGCAAAAGCCAGACCTGTTTTACTTGAACCGATTATGAAAGTGGAAGTGACAACACCAGAAGAGTATATGGGAAATATTATAGCTGATTTAAATTCCAGAAGAGCACATATTGATTCTTTAGAGACAAGAGGTCATTTGAGGGTTGTAAAAGCTTTTGTTCCATTATCAGAGATGTTTGGATACGCTACTGATTTGAGATCGGCAAGTCAGGGAAGAGCGAATTATACTATGGTTCTTTCCCATTATGCAAAGGTTCCTGAAAAAGTAGCCGAAAAAATTTTAAACAAATAACCACAAAGTGCGAGGGAGGGTGAAGTATGGCAAAAGAAAAGTTTGTGAGAAGTAAACCCCATCTTAATGTAGGTACTATAGGACACATTGACCATGGTAAGACAACACTTACTGCAGCTATTACAAAGTATTTGTCTTTGTTTGGAAGAGCCGATTATACACCATACGAACAGATCGATAAGGCTCCTGAAGAAAAAGCAAGAGGTATTACCATTAACATTGCACACATTGAATATGAAACTGATAACAGACATTATGCACATATCGACTGTCCAGGCCACGCTGACTACATCAAGAACATGATTACCGGTGCAGCTCAAATGGATGGTGCTATTCTTGTTGTTGCAGCTACTGATGGACCAATGCCACAAACAAGAGAACACGTTCTTCTCGCAAGACAGGTTAATGTTCCTGCAATGATTGTTTACATTAACAAAACAGATATGGTTGATGATGAAGAACTTATTGACCTTGTTGAAATGGAAGTAAGAGAACTTTTGAGCAAATATGAATTCCCTGGTGACGATTTGCCAGTTATTAGAGGTTCTGCTCTTAAAGCTGTTGAAGCTCCAAATGATCCTAACGATGCAGCTTATAATTCTGTTAAAGAACTTCTCGATGCAATGGATTCTTACTTCCCGGAACCACAAAGAGAAGTTGACAAACCATTCCTTATGCCAGTAGAAGACGTTTTCTCCATTACGGGAAGAGGTACAGTTGTTACTGGAAGAATTGAACGTGGAGTTATTAAGCCCGGTGATGAAGTAGAAATAATTGGTATGAGCTATGAAGTAAGTAAAACAGTTGTTACCAGCGTTGAAATGTTCAGAAAAATACTCGATGAAGGTATTGCCGGTGACAATGTAGGATGTCTTTTAAGAGGTGTTGACAAGGATGAAGTAGAAAGAGGACAGGTTCTTGCTAAACCTGGTTCCATTACTCCTCATACAACATTTAAAGCACAGGTTTACGTTCTAAAGAAAGAGGAAGGCGGAAGACACACACCATTCCAAAAAGGATACAAACCACAATTCTACATTAGAACAGCAGATGTTACAGGAGAACTTATAGAATTCCCTGCAGGTGTTGAAATGGTCATGCCAGGTGACAATGTTGAAATGACAATTAAACTCATCTACCCTGTTGCTATAGAAGAAGGTATGAGATTTGCTATTCGTGAAGGTGGAAGAACAGTAGGTGCAGGAGTTGTCACAGCAATTGTTGAGTAATGAATATGCTATAGAAGGGGGAAACTCCCCCCTTCTTTCTGAAATAAAAAGGGAGGGAACAAGATGCCTGGACAAAAAATAAGAATTAGGTTAAAGGCTTACGATCATAAATTGTTAGATGAATCAGCAAAAAAAATAGTGGAAGTTGTTAAGCAAACTAATGCTAAAGTTTCTGGACCTGTGCCACTTCCAACAGAAAGAACGCTTTATGTAGTTTTGAGATCGCCCTTGAAACACAAAGATTCTCGTGAGCAATTTGAAAAAAGAGTACACAAAAGATTGATTGACATAATGGAACCAACCCCAAAAACTATTGATGCACTGATGAAAATAAATCTTCCAGCTGGAGTTGACGTTGAAATCAACCTGTGATTTAAACTTGGAGGTGCTTACAATGAAAATGATAATTGGAAAAAAAGTTGGAATGACACGTATATTTAAAGACGATAAAGCCATTCCAGTTACTGTAATAAAAGCAGGTCCATGTTACGTTGTTCAGAAGAAAACAGTGGAAACTGATGGATACAATGCTATACAACTTGGTTTTGAAGAGGCAAGAAAAGTTAATAAGCCAATGGAAGGGGTATTTAAGAAAGCAGGAGTAAAACCATTAAAAATATTAAGAGAATTTCGTGTGGAAAATCCAGAAGACTTTGAAATAGGTCAGGAAATAAAAGTAGACATTTTTGAAGAAGGCGATAAAATAGATATTACCGGTTGGTCAAAAGGTAGAGGATTTGCTGGAGCAATGAAAAGATGGGGATTTCGCGGCGGACCAAAATCCCATGGTGCAAAATTTCATAGGGAACTTGGTTCAGTAGGTCAACACACAGAACCAGCAAGAATATTCAAAGGAAAAAAGATGCCAGGACAATATGGTAACGAACGTGTAACCATTTTAAACTCTGAAATTGTTAAAATAGATGTTGAGAATAATTTGATAGCGGTTAAAGGAGGAGTTCCAGGAGCGAGGGGCGGCCTTGTCCTCATAAGAAGTGCAAAAAGAGGATAAGAGCAAGCCTCGAAATTGTTGAAAGGGAGGCATAGAAGATGGCAGTACTTGATGTTTTGAACATCAAAGGTGAAAAAGTTGGAACGATGGAACTAAAGGATGAAATCTTTGATATTGAACCAAACACAGATGTAATGTGGCGTTATGTGGATATGCAACTTACCAATGCGAGAGCGGGTACAGCATCTACCAAAACGCGCGGAGAAGTGTCTGGTGGTGGAAGAAAGCCATGGATTCAGAAACATACAGGTAGAGCAAGACAGGGCTCAATAAGAGCACCACACTGGAGACATGGTGGTGTTGCACATGGACCAAAACCAAAAGTTTACTTTAAACGCATGAATAAGAAAATGAAAAAATTGGCACTTAAATCAGCTTTGTCTGTAAGGTTTAAAGAGGGGAATCTTTTGGTTCTTGATGAATTGAAAATGGAAAGAGCAAAGACTAAGGATTTAAAAGAAATAATAAGAGCTCTTGGACTTGAAGAAAGTAAAATATTGTTTGTTTTACCGAAAAAAGAAAATGAATATGTTAATGTTAAAATTTCTGGACGAAATATTCCTGGGGTAAAGGTAATCATTGCTGATAATCCAGGAAGCGAAAAAGTAAATATAGATGGATTGAATGTATATGATATACTCAATCATGATAAATTGGTTCTCGTTCAGAGTACCGTCCAGAAAATTGAGGAGGTGCTCGGATAATGAAAAATTATGCGGATATAATAATAAGACCTGTAGTAAGCGAAAAAGCTTACTATGCTCGTGAGAATAGGCAATATGTTTTTGAAGTAAACAAGGATGCGAATAAATCTCAAATTAAAGAAGCTGTAGAAAAATTATTCAATGTTAAAGTTGAAAAAGTTAATGTTATAAATGTAAAACCAAAACCCAAAAGAGATATACGAAGAGGCGCTATGGCAAGAGAAGGATACACAAGATCATGGAAAAAGGCGATTGTTAAACTCAGAGAAGGATATACGATTAAAGAACTTGAAGGAGAACACTAAAAGGGGTGAATAATGATGGGTCTTAAGAGATTTAAACCAACAAGCCCTGGTAGACGTCAAATGATAATAAGTGATTTTTCAGAGATTACAAAAGCAAAACCTGAAAAGTCGCTTCTGGTTAGTTTGAAGAAAACAGGTGGAAGGAACAATCTTGGAAGAGTTACTGTTAGATTTAGAGGTGGAGGTCACAAAAGAAGATACAGAATTATAGATTTTAAAAGAGATAAAGTAGGAATACCGGCACGTGTTGTGGCCATTGAATATGATCCTAACAGAACAGCAAGGATTGCCTTACTTGTTTATGCAGATGGAGAGAAGAGATACATTCTCGCACCTCAAGGTTTAAATGTGGGCGATACAATTGTAAGCGGACCTGAGGCAGAAATTAAACCGGGTAATGCTCTGCCACTTGAAAACATACCAGTTGGTACTATTGTTCACAATGTTGAATTTATTCCTGGAAAAGGTGGACAGATAGCAAGATCTGCAGGTAGTTCTTGTCAGTTGATGGCAAAAGAAGGAGGTTATGCACTTCTCAGAATGCCATCTGGAGAATTAAGGAAGGTTAGTGTAAGATGTTACGCGACAGTTGGAGTAGTTGGTAATGAAGATCACAAAAATGAAGTGGATGGTAAAGCAGGAAGAGTAAGATGGAAAGGGAGAAAACCACATGTTCGTGGTGTTGCTATGAACCCCGTTGATCACCCGCATGGTGGTGGAGAAGGAAGAGGAAAAGGTCATCACCCACAGAGTCCTTGGGGACAACTTGCCAAAGGTTATAAGACAAGAAGGGGTAAGAAAGCATCAGATAGACTTATTGTAAGAAGAAGAAATGGTTAATTAGCAAGGAGGTGCAACAATGGGCAGGTCCACTAAGAAGGGACCTTACGTAGATCCCAAGCTTCTCAAGAAAATCAGGCAGTTAAATGAATCAGGTGAAAAGAAAATAATCAAGACCTGGAGTCGAGCAAGCATGATAATACCGGAAATGGTAGGTCATACCATTGCAGTATATAATGGAATAAAACATATACCTGTATATATAACTGAAAACATGGTAGGGCATAGACTTGGTGAATTTTCATTCACTCGTAGATTTGGAGGACACGCAGATAAGTCGGCAAGCAAGGGTCAGGTTAAAAAATGAGGAGGGTGGAAACAATGCAAGCTCTTATCAAACGTAACGGTTTGAAACGTTCAAAATTTCATAGAGAGAGAAAAGAAAAATTAGCTTCATTACCTGTTTATGAGGCAAAAGCAATAGCTCGTTTTGTCAGGATTTCTCCAAGAAAAGCAAGAAGTGTGGCTAATTCCATAAAAGGGAAAAATGTTTCAGAAGCGTTTACAATTCTTGAATTTTCTCCGAAAAAGGCTGCACGTATTATCAAAAATGTGTTAAAATCAGCTGTGGCAAACGCAGTAAATAATTACAATCTTTCGGAAGAAAATCTTTATGTGTATACATGTTACGTAAATGATGGGCCGCGTATGAAAAGGTTATGGCCACGCGGAAGAGGTAGTGCTGATATAATTCAAAAAAGAATGTCTCATATCACTGTGATTGTTAGAGACAGAGAAGCTGAGAAAGAAGCAAAGAAAGAAGAAAAGTGATGGAAAGGTGAGGTGGTAAGGTGGGTCAAAAAGTTCATCCGCGAGGATTTAGGTTGGGTTTAACTGCTGATTGGCAGGCAACCTGGTTCAATGAGAAAAACTATGCGGAATATCTTCTTGAAGACGAAGAAATAAGAAAGGTTATTAAGAATAAATATGCGCAGGCAGGAATAAGTGAAATAGTAATAGAGAGACCTGATTCTGAACGAGTAGTTGCTATAATAAAAACAGCAAGACCTGGTATTATAATAGGTAAAAAGGGAGCAGAAATTACTTCCTTGCGCCAGGAATTAGAAAAAAGATTTAACAGAAGATTTATTTTAAATATAGAAGAGATAAAAAGTCCTGAGGCAGACGCACAATTAGTAGCTGAAAATATAGCAAATAGAATTGAGAAACGTGCATCTTATAAAGTTGTTATGAAAAGGGCTATTTCAAATGCTATGAGGAAGGGTGCAAAAGGAATAAAAGTTATGGTAGCTGGAAGGCTCGCCGGTGCGGAAATAGCTCGTACAGAATGGTATCTTAAAGGAAGACTTCCTCTTCAAACACTTAGGTCAATAATTGAGTATGGTACAGCAAGAGCTGAAACGAAATACGGTACAATCGGCATAAAGGTTTGGATTTATAAAGGTGACGCCGATATCTGACGTCAAAAGGAGGTAGTACGACATGTTAATGCCAAGAAGGGTAAAATATCGAAAACAGCATCGTGGTAGAATGAAAGGAAAGGCAAAAGGTGGAACATTGGTGGCGTTTGGAGATTATGGTTTAAAGGCTTTAGAGTCTCATTGGATTACAGCACAACAGATAGAAGCTTGCAGAATTGCTATCACAAGAACGCTTAAAAGAGCAGGAAAGCTTTGGATCAGGGTTTTTCCAGATAAATCATATACAAAACACCCGGCTGAGAGTAAACTCGGTAAAGGAAAAGGAAATGTTGAAGGCTGGGTTGCAGTAGTAAAACCTGGAAAGATATTATTTGAGATAGGCGGAGTTAGCGAAGAGCTTGCAATTGAAGCTCTTGAATATGCTGCAACAAAGTTACCCATAAGAACAAAGATAGTAAAAAGAAATGAGATAGGTGGTGAAGCTGTATGAAGGCCGCCGAACTTAGAAATTTAACCACGGAAGAACTTTTGAATCTTTTAGAGGAAAAGAAAAGAACACTTATGAATCTCAGATTCCAGAAAGCCCTGGGACAATTAACTGATTACAGTCAGCTTAGTAAAACAAAGAAAGATATAGCAAGAATCAAAACACTTCTCAGGGAACGAGAACTGGGAGTAAGGAGGTAATAATCATGCCAAGAAAGAGACTTGTTGGAGAGGTCGTTAGTGATAAAATGGATAAAACCATTGTAGTTGCAGTTAACACATTGGTAAAACACCCGAGGGTGGGGAAATACATTAAAAGAACGAAAAAATATTATGCACACGATGAAAAAAACGAGTGTAAAATTGGCGACACAGTTGAAATAATCGAATCAAGACCACTCAGTAAGTTGAAAAGATGGAGAGTAGTCAAAATAGTCAAGAGATCTGAATTTGCTGAAAAGACACCAGTGGAAGACGAAGAAGTAGTTGAACAGTTGGAAGGAGGTAGTAGTGATGATAATTAATGAGAGCTACCTCAAAGCAGCGGACAATTCTGGTGCAAAAGTTTTAAGAGTAATTCGAGTTTTAGGTGGTTCCAGAAGGAAATGGGGTACAGTAGGTGATATAGTTGTTTGCAGTGTAAGAGACGCTGTTCCAAATGGTGACATAAAAAAAGGAGATATCGTTAAAGCAGTTATAGTGAGGACGAGAAAAGAAATAAGAAGGCCAGATGGAACTTATATTCGTTTTGACGATAATGCTGCTGTTGTTTTGGATAAATTCAACGAGCCTAAGGGGACACGTGTATTTGGACCTGTTGCAAAGGAACTTAGAGAAAAAGGTTTTATGAAAATAGTCTCCTTAGCGCCTGAAGTATTTTAAGGGGTGATGTGCAGTGGCGAGAAAAATAAAAAAAGGTGACACAGTACAGGTTTTATCAGGTAAAGATAAAGGAAAAGTAGGGGAAGTTATTGCTGTTATACCAAAAGAAGATAAAGTGATTGTACGTGGTGTTAATGTTGTCAAAAGACATCAGAGGCCAAACCCGCAACTTAGACAGGGTGGAATAATAGAAAAAGAAGCTCCAATATATGTTTCGAAGGTTGCACTCGTGTGTCCTGATTGTGGAAAGCCTACTCGTGTAGGATTTAAGTTCCTTGAAGATGGAACTAAGGTTAGGTACTGTAAGAAATGTGGAGAAGTCATAGATAAGTAAGGAGGAATAGAGTATGCCAGTATATGTACCTTTAAAAGAAATGTACAAAAATGAAATTGTTCCTGCTATGATGAAAGAGTTTGGATATAAAAACATTCACCAGGTACCAAAAATTGAAAAAATAGTTATAAATATGGGAATAGGAGAAGGTTCCAGAAATAAAGATGTTATAGATGTACATGCCAAAGAATTAACATTAATTGCCGGTCAAAAACCTGTGGTGACTAAAGCTAAAAAAAGTATTTCTAACTTTAAGATTCGAAAGGGTATGCCAATAGGATTAAAGGTTACTCTTCGTGGTGTTAATATGTACAACTTCCTTTATAAGCTCATTAATCTTGTTCTTCCAAAAGTAAGAGACTTTAGAGGTTTGAACCCAAACGCATTTGATGGAAAAGGGAATTACTCTTTTGGCTTAACAGAGCAACTGGTTTTCCCGGAAATTTCTCCAGATCAGGTTAAAAGAGTTCAAGGGATGGACATAGTAATTGTTACTACAGCAAAGACCGATGAAGAAGCAAGAAAATTGTTAGAACTTTTTGGATTTCCTTTTAGAAGATAATTTAAGGAGGTTACGATATGGCTAGAAAAGGTCTTGTGGAAAGGTGGAAAAAACCAAAGAAATATAAAACCCGTGTATACACAAGATGTAAGATTTGTGGAAGAGCGCATTCTGTGTACAGAGAATTTGGAATATGTAGAGTTTGTTTTAGAAAAATGGCCAATGAGGGAAAACTCCCGGGTGTTAGGAAGGCAACATGGTAAAAGGAGGGGAATACAATGTGGAGCGATCCAATAGCTGACATGCTCACTCGAATAAGAAATGCAAACGTTGCGTTCAAAGAACAAATAGACATACCAGCATCTAATTTGAAGAAAGAAATAGCTGAGATTTTGAAAAGAGAAGGTTTTATAAAGGGTTATACATATATAGAAGATGGAAAGCAAGGTATATTAAGGATACAGATGAAATATAAAGGTACAAGAAGAAATAGAGAGCGAATTATTCATGGTATTGTACGTGTTTCTAAACCTGGAAGAAGAATATATGTTGGAAAAGATAAACTTCCAAAGGTAAAGAATGGTCTTGGAATAGCTATTATTACAACTTCCAAAGGTGTTGTAACAGACAAAGAAGCGAGACAACTTGGCGTTGGTGGAGAAGTAATAGCCTATATCTGGTAAGGAGGTGTACTTAATGTCTCGAATTGCAAATAAACCTATTACAATCCCAAACGGGGTTGAAGTAAAAATCGAGGGAAATGTAATTACTGTAAAGGGACCAAAAGGAGAGTTATCGCTTGAATTTTTACCTTATGTTACTGTTGAAATTGGTGAGAATGAAATGAATGTGAAGCCTAATGTAGCGGCGATGAAAAGACGTTCAGATTTGAAAAAAATGAAAATGTTTACGGGAACATATTGGAGACTTATAAACAATATGGTTATAGGCGTAACTCAGGGCTTCAAAAAAGAGCTTGAGATAGTAGGGATCGGTTATAGAGCACAATTACAGGGAAATAAACTTGTTATGAATCTTGGTTATGCGCACCCTGTAGAAATGGATATACCAAAAGATGTAAAGGTAGAAGTACCAAGTCCTAATAAAATAATAGTAAGTGGAATAGATAAACAAAGGGTAGGCCAGGTGGCGGCAAATATTAGAAATTGGAGAAAACCAAATATCTACTCAGGAAAAGGTATCAGATATGTTGGAGAGGTTGTAAGGATGAAAGAAGGAAAGAAAGCATAAAGGGGGTACACTGAGATGATAAAAAAAGAAAACAGGAATTGGAGAAGGAAAAAGAGACATCTTAGTATCAGGAAAAAGATTTATGGAACAGAAGAAAGGCCAAGATTGTGTGTTTATAAAAGTGAAAAACACATATATGCTCAGATTATAAATGATGAAAAAGGACATACACTTGTAGCTGCTTCAACTCTTGATAAAGAATTACGCGAACAATTGCAGAAGACCTGGAATAAAGAAGCTGCAAGAGAAGTTGGAAAGCTAATAGGGAAGCGAGCCCTGGAAAAGGGAATAAAAAAGGTAGTATTTGACAGAGGCGGCTATCGTTACCATGGAAGAGTGAAGGAACTTGCAGATGGCGCCAGAGAAGCTGGCCTGGAATTTTGAGGGAGGTGCATTGGATGGTAGACATTGCACAGAAAATAAGACAGAGTGGCGAAGAATTTGAAGAACGAATAGTTGAAATAAGAAGAACAACGAAAGTTACAAAAGGTGGAAAAAATCTTTCTTTTAGAGTATTGGCAGTTGTTGGAAATAGAAATGGAAAAGTTGGTGTCGGTGTTGGAAAAGCGCGTGAAGTACCTGATGCGATAAGAAAGGCGTTGTCTAACGCAAGGAGAAATGTTTTTGAGGTACCAATATATAATGGTACGATACCTCATGAAATTTTAGGGCGTCAGGATGCAGCAAAAGTTCTTTTAAAACCTGCAGCACCAGGTACTGGTATAATATCAAATGGAACTGTACGTGCGGTTGTGGAACTTGCTGGTATTCATAATATACTTACAAAGACCAGTGGTTCAACAAATCCAGTAGTCCTTGCTCAGGCAACGGTTAATGGGTTGAAGAACCTCCTTTCAGTGGAGAAAGTAGCTCAGCTTAGAGATATAACACCCCAGGAAGTAATTTATGGTGTGAAGAAGGAGGGTTAAGGAATGAAGAAATTAAAAATAACATTGATAAAAAGTCCAATAGGTTATAAATATGATCAAAAAGACACAGTAAAGAGATTGGGACTTAGAAAGCTAAATTCAACAGTTATAAAAGATGATGTTCCTCAAATCAGAGGTATGATTAGAAAAGTAAGACACCTCGTTAAAGTTGAGGAAATAGATGAGTAAAGGAGGTAATTTGTTATGAGAATAGAGGATCTTAAGCCTACTCCAGGTTCAGTGAAAAAACGAATACGTGTGGGGCGTGGCATAGCTTCTGGAAAAGGAAAAACGTCTGGAAAAGGACACAAGGGTCAGAAATCTCGAGGGGCAGGCAAGGTTAGAATTTGGTTTGAAGGAGGACAAACACCTCTTCACAGGAGATTACCAAAGTATGGATTTAAGAATTTCAATAAAAAAGTATATACAATAGTAAATGTTGAGCAACTTGAAAAGTTATTTGAATCAGGTGAGGAAGTAACACCAGAGAAGCTTATAGAATTGGGTGTTGTGAAAAAATTAAATGATGGTGTTAAAATTCTTGGTAATGGTGAGATAACAAAACCTCTTACAGTAATTGCTCATGCTTTCAGTTCCAGCGCTAGGAGGAAGATAGAGGCTGTTGGCGGAAAAGTTGAGGTGATATAAAAATGTGGAAAGCGTTGAAAAATGCTTTAAAGATTCCTGAACTGAGAGATCGTATAGTATTTACGTTATTGATGCTTATAGTATTTCGTTTGGGGATTTATATACCGGTACCCGGTATTAATCTGAAGGCGTGGGGGGCCGCCTTTACTCAACTTGGAAGTGGAGCGGCAAGTGGACTTCTTAGTTTTTACGATGTTTTTACTGGGGGAGCATTTAGAAGATTTTCAATATTTTCAATGAGTGTTACTCCTTACATCAATGCTGCAATAATTCTTCAGTTGCTTTCATCGGTTATACCAAGTTTAAAAGAAATGTTGAAAGAAGGAGAAGAGGGTCGTAAAAAATTTCAGCGTTATACACGAAACCTTACAGTGATATTAGGCGCTCTTCAGTCTTTTGTCGTCTCATTTAGTCTTGGAAGAGGTTTTCAAAATGTTTTGACAGTTCCACTCTGGACCTTTACTTTTGTGTCAACAGTTTCTTTGCTTTCTGGAACAATGTTTCTTTTGTGGATAGGCGATAGAATTACTGAAAAAGGAATAGGAAATGGTATAAGTGTTTTAATATTTGCGGGTATTGTTGCAAGGTATCCGAGCTATTTTAGACGTGCAGTTCTTGGAGGATTAAATATATTTGAGTGGCTATTCCTTATAGGTGTTATGATTTTAATGGTTGTAGGAATTATTTATGTTCAACAGGCAGAAAGAAGGATAACGATTCAATACGCTTCAAGAATGGTCGGCAGAAGAATCTATGGCGGGACATCTACTCATATTCCTATAAAGGTTAATCACAGTGGTGTTATTCCTATAATTTTTGCCTGGGCTATAGTTTCCATTCCTGTAGGTATAGCTCAATTTACAAATTCAGATACTGCTAAATCTTTATTTGGAATGTCGAGTCCCCTTATAATAACAATATACGCTATTTTAATCTTCTTCTTTACATACTTTTACAGTGTGGTTGTATTTGATCCAAAAGATATTGCCAGTAATATAAAAAGTTATGGTGGATATATTCCTGGTATAAGGCCTGGAAAACCAACTGAGCAATATATTACAAGAGTACTCAACAGGATAACTTTTGTTGGGGCTTTATTCCTTGTGACAATATCTTTAATACCTTACGTTATACAGGGAGTTACAGGAGTAAATATCTGGCTTGGTGGAACAAGTGCGTTGATAGCTGTTGGTGTGGCCCTTGATGTGGCACAACAGATGGAAGCACACCTTATAATGAGAAATTACGAAGGATTTGTTAAAAAAGGCAAACTTCCTGGAAGGAGATGAGGCTATGAATATAGTGTTTCTCGGGCCTCCAGGAGCAGGAAAAGGGACCTACGCTAAAAAGTTAGTAGAACTTCTCGGAATCCCTCATATATCCACAGGAGATATGTTTAGAGAGGCAATATCTTCCGGGAGTGAACTGGGGAAAAAGGTAGAAGAAATAGTAAATAAGGGTGAATTGGTCCCTGATGATTTAACAAATGCGATAGTAAAGGACAGGCTTTCAAAAGCAGATTGCAGAAAAGGGTTTATTCTGGATGGTTTTCCACGAACGTTAGCGCAGGCGAAAGCACTTGATGAAATATTAAAGAGTTTGAATAAATCAATTGAATATGCCATGTATTTTGAAGTTAGTGAAAATGTAGTAGTAGAAAGAATCAGCAATAGAAGAATATGTTCTAAATGTGGAAAAATATATAATTTAATAACATTACCTCCAAAACGAAAAGATTTTTGTGATGAATGCGGGGGAAAACTTTATCAGAGAGATGACGATAAAGAAGATGTAGTAAGAAGACGATATAAAATTTATATGGAGAACACAGCCCCTGTAATTGAATTTTATCGTAATCAAAACAAACTTTTTACAATAAATGGTGCTGAAGGTGTTGAAGTGGTAATAAAAGAAGTATTAAATATTATCAGAAGGTGAAGCAATGATTTTTCTAAAGAGCAAAGATCAAATTGAGAAAATGAAAGTGGCATGCCAGGCAGTGGCAGCTATACTTGAAGAAGCAGAGAAATACGTAGTTGAAGGAGCGTCTGCCTGGGATCTTGAAATAGTTGCTGATAAGATTCTTAAAGAATATAGATGTAAACCAGCTTTTAAGGGATACTCCGGGTATCCGTATATTACTACTGTCTCTGTAAATGATGAAGTTATTCATGGATTTCCATTGAAGAAAAAGGTATTTAAAAATGGCGATATTGTTTCTCTTGATGTTGGAGCGATTTATGATGGTTATTATGGTGACGGGGCTTTTACTTATGTAGTAGGTGGAACAACAGATCAGATAGGTATGAAATTAGTAGAAGTAACAAAAAAATCTCTTGAAAGAGTTATTTCCAGAATCCGTGGTGGAATAAGATTAGGGGACATTTCACATGAAATACAATCTTTTGTTGAGTCAAATGGATTTAATGTTGTTAGAGATTTTGTTGGGCATGGAGTTGGAAGTAAATTACACGAAGATCCGCAAATACCTAATTATGGAAAAAAAGGTACGGGTCCCATAATAAAACCTGGAATGACGTTTGCAATAGAACCAATGGTTACAGAAGGCGGCTGGCACGTAGTTATCCTGGATGATGGTTGGACTGTGGTAACCAGAGATGGTAAAAGAGCGGCACATTTTGAACATACTGTTCTCGTAACCGAGGATGGCGCAGAAGTTTTAACCCGTTTTAAGGGGTGATACGGTTGTCAAATAGGGATGATATTATTAAAATGGAAGGAACGATTGTAGAAGCTTTACCTAACGCTATGTTTAGAGTAGAACTTGAAAACGGATACAAAATTTTAGCTCATATAAGCGGTAAAATGCGAAAAAATTTCATAAGATTGGTTCCAGGAGACAAAGTGGTTGTTGAACTTACCATTTATGATTTAACTAAAGGAAGAATTATATATCGTAAGAAAGTAGAGAAATAATATTGAAAGGAGAGTGTTATACATGAAGGTTCAATCCTCTGTAAAGAAAAGATGCGAGCACTGTAAGATAATAAAGCGAAAAGGTAAAGTATATGTTATTTGCAAGGTTAATCCCAAGCATAATCAGAAGCAAGGTTAAGGAGGGAGATAAATGGCTCGTATCGTTGGTGTAGAAATTCCTAATGATAAAAAAGTAGAAATAGCTCTTACATATATTTATGGAATAGGCAAAACAAGGGCAAAGCAAATTTGCGAAAATGCAAATATAGATCCAAATAAACGTGTAAGAGAATTAAATGAAGATGAAATAAGCAGAATAGCAAGTTTTATACAACAAAACTATAAGGTAGAAGGTGAACTTCGATCAGAAGTAATGAGAAACATTAAGAGGCTTATGGATATAGGTTGTTACAGGGGATTAAG
The DNA here is from genome assembly GCF_017358165.1 of Thermosipho ferrireducens. Classification (NCBI taxonomy): domain Bacteria; kingdom Thermotogati; phylum Thermotogota; class Thermotogae; order Thermotogales; family Fervidobacteriaceae; genus Thermosipho; species Thermosipho ferrireducens. Next base: position 838,778 of record NZ_CP071446.1, read on the forward strand.
GCACAAATTAGGGCTTCCTGTAAGAGGACAGAAAACAAAATCAAATGCAAGAACAAGAAAAGGCCCAAGACCAAGTAGAATTAAAAAGAAAAAGTAAGGAGGGAAAAATTAAATGGCCAGGAAAACTCGCAGAAGTGCATCAAAAAGAAAAAAGAAAATAGCTATAGATCACGGAGTTATTCACATAAAGTCCACTTATAATAACACAATAGTGACGTTAACAGATCCAGATGGAAAAGTGATTATCTGGGGTAGCGGAGGAACAGCAGGATTTGAAGGTACAAGAAAAGGTACACCTTATGCAGCTCAACTTGCAGCAGATAAAGTTGCAAAGGAAGCGGTAAGACTCGGTATAAAAAAAGTAGATATTCTTGTTAAAGGACCAGGTTCTGGAAGAGAAGCAGCTATAAGAACTTTCCAGGCAGCCGGTCTTGAAATAGGGATAATAAAGGATGTAACACCTATACCATTTAATGGTTGCAGGCCAAAAAAGAAGAGAGTTTAAAGGAGGGAAATAAATGGCAAGATATACAGGTCCACAATGTAAACTTTGCAGACGCGAAGGAATGAAGTTGTACCTGAAAGGCGAACGATGTTTTACTGATAAATGTGCTTTTGATAAAAGGCCTTACGCTCCAGGAGATCATGGAAGAGCAAGAAACAAGTTAACTCAGTATGGAATTCAGCTCAGGGCAAAACAAACAATGAAGAGAATATACGGTGTGCTGGAAAAACAATTTAGAAGATATTATGAAAAAGCTGCAAGGCAATCAGGGGATACACGTGAAAATCTTGTACTTCAAGTGGAAAGAAGACTCGATAATGTAGTTTATAGACTTGGCTTTGCAGTTAATAGAAATACTGCTCGACAATTAGTTAACCACGGTCATGTGCTTGTTAACGGTAAAAAGGTGAGCATACCTTCTTACCAGGTAAGACCCGGAGACGTCATAGAAGTTAAAGAAGCGAGTAGAAATATAGAACCAGTTAAACAGGCCATTGAGCTTAATAAAGATAAAAATAGAATGCCATGGCTTTCTGCTGATTATGAGAATTATAAAGGGGTTTATGAAAGACATCCAAAATTGGAAGAAGTTATCGACTTGCCAGTTGATGTACAGGCAATTATCGAATTGTACTCGAGGTGATGTATATGGAATTTGTTATGCCAAAAAAAATGAAACTCGAAGAGATGTCAGAAGGGGAAGAGCATTACTATGCGAAGTTTATACTGTCTCCTCTTGAGAAGGGATACGCTACAACGATAGGTAATACTTTAAGAAGAGTGTTACTTTCTTCAATACCATCTCTTGCAATAACAGATGTGAGATTTGTTCGACCAGAGAAGTATCATGAATTTGATACATTAGAAGGTGTAAAGGAAGATATAATCGAAATATTGCTCAATCTGAAAAAAGTGCAATTGAGAATGGAAACATACGTTGAAGAACCTGTTAAAATGAAGATTCAAAAAGCTGGAGCAGGAGAAATACTTGCAAAAGATATAGAAGTTCCTGCGGGGGTTACAATAACAAATCCCAATCTTCATATAGCTACTCTTAATGAAGATGCTGACATTGAAATAGAGATATACGCAACAGTTGGAAAGGGGTTTGTCCCTGCAGCTGAAAGGGTTGAACGTCCCGAAATTGGCTGGATAGTATTAGATGGAGTTTATAATCCTGTTTTGAAAGTTAACTGGAGAATGGAAAATGTTCGTGTTGGAAAGAAAACAGACTATGACAAACTTATTCTTGAGGTATGGACCAAGAAAAGTATAAGACCTATTGAGGCAATGAAACAAGCGGTAAGAATAATAATAGACCATTTCAGTGTTGTAGAAGAAAGTCTGGGAGATATTGAAGAAGTTCCTATTTCTTTAGAGGTTTCAAAAGAAGATACAGAAGAAGTAGTTTTTGAAAATGATGTTTTGCAGAGGAAAATTGAAGAACTTGATCTTTCAGTAAGGGCTTTGAATTGTTTGAAACGAGACAGAATAGAAACAATAGGTGATTTACTTGAAAGAGGAGAAGAAGAGCTTTTGAAAATTAAGAATTTTGGATCAAAGTCCCTTGATGAAGTAAAAGAAAAACTTATGGAAAAATTTGGTCTCACATTTGGAAAGGGGGACAAATAAATGAGGCATCGTGTAAAAAAACACAGAATAGGTAGATACGGAAGTCACAGGAGAGCTACTTTGAGAAATCTTGCAAGAGAAATAATTAAGCATGGGAGTATTCTTACAACTACAGCAAAAGCTAAAGCAGTTCAGTCATTTTTTGAAAAACTTATGACAAAAGCGATAAAAGCGAAAAAGGCTGATAAAAAAGAAGTAAGCGTTGCTTTAAGAAGAGAGATATTCAAGGCCATTGGAGATAGAAGACTAGTTAATAAATTGGTGGATGAGATAGCTCCGAAATTTTTAGAAAGACCGGGAGGATATACTGCGATTTATAAGGTAGGTCCAAGAAGAGGCGATGGAGCAGAAATGTCCCTGATAAAACTTGTCGAAGAGGAATAATAAATTGTAAGGGGGGTATCCCCCTTTTTTAATCTCAAGGAGGTGCACAGATGGATATTAAGGAGTTAGGCATAGATAAAAATGTTGTGACGAAAGAATATGTTTTTAGCAAGCAGGAAATAGAAATAGCCGAGAGAAGAGTTACAAATGAATTAAATCAAAAATATACTATAGAAGGATTTAGAAGAGGAAGAGTTCCTAAATCAGTTTTTAAAACAAGATTTGGGAAGTCGTTTTATGAAATATTCGTTTTTGAAAAACTTATAGATAATATATACAATTCAGTTAAAGGGGAGAATTTACTTCTCGTTCCAGAAATAGCTGAAAGTACAGTAAACGCTGATGAAGCAAAGATTGTAGTTTATTTACACAAAAAACCAGAAATTACAATAGATTATGAGAAAATAAAAGTGAAAGTTACAAACAAGGAACAGGTACTTGATAATTACGTGGAGTTTAGACTTAAAACATTCCAGGAAGAAAACGCAATATTAGAACCCAAAGATGGAGAAGCTGATTATGAAGATCTTGTAAAAGTAAAAGTTACTATCTTATCTAACGACACGGGGAAAGAGCTTATCAAAGAAAAGGAAGACGAATATGTTTTGTATAAAGATGATGAACGTCCAATAGTAACGAATGTTGTGGGACATAAAAAAGGCGATATTGTAGAATTTGATAGAGAATTCGATGTTTCTGAAGAAGGGAAAAAATTGAGTTACCATTATAAAATAGAAATTTTAGAAATATACAATCGCAATCTTCCAGAAATTACTGACGAGTTTGTAAAAACGACTCTTTCTGAAATGCATCTTGAAACAGTGGAAGCTTTAAAAAATAAATTAAGAGAAGAAGGAGAGCAAATTTACGAATCAGAAACCAAACAGTCCATTAGAGAACAGATTCTTTCGCTGCTACCTGATGCTACAGAGCTTGATATTTCTGAAAAGACAATAGACTATGCAGTGAGATTAATAGTTGCAAATATGAAGGAAGAAAACAGCTTTGAAAACTTTGTCAAGAAATATAATAACGAAGAAGAAGCTTTGAAAGAATTAAAAGAATACTATTTGCATGATTTGAAAAAAGAGCTTGCACTTGACAAAATAGCAAAAGAAAATGAAATAAAAAAAGAGGTTACAGATGAAGAATTGGATAGTTATGCGGAAATATTAGCTCCTTATTGGGGGATAAGTGTTGAGAGAGCAAAAGTGCTGGTGAAAGAAAGAGCTGATATTAGAAAAGAAGTTGAAAATACAATATTTGTCGATAAAATCCTCGATGTAATAGCAGAAAAAGTTGAAAAAGAGGTAGTAGACGTGGATAAGGATAACAAAGAAGGTGAGGAAAATGAAAAAGAACAGTGAGTTTTTAGACCAATATGTTCCTATGGTTGTGGAAAGTACAGGTCGTTATGAGAGAGCTTATGATATATATTCAAGACTTTTAAAAGATAGAATAATATTTCTGGGAAGCGCAATAGATGATCACGTTGCTAATCTGGTTGTTGCACAACTATTGTTTTTAGAAGCGGAAGATCCCGATAAAGATATTCAGTTGTATATAAACTCTCCAGGAGGATCTGTAAGTGCGGGGCTCGCTGTTTATGATACAATGCAATATGTAAAATGTGATATTGCAACTATATGTATTGGTCAGGCTGCTTCAATGGGTGCTGTTTTACTTGCAGGTGGTGCAAAAGGTAAGAGATTTGCACTTCCCAACAGTAGAATAATGATTCATCAACCACTCGGTGGAGCTGAAGGTCCAGCAAAAGATGTTGAAATACTTGCCAAAGAATTGCTCAGAATAAAAAATAGAATAAATGAGATATTAAGCTATCACACAGGGCAGCCTATCGAAAAAATAGAAAAAGACACGGATCGTGACTTCTTTATGACAGCAGAGGAAGCCAGAGAATATGGAATAGTAGATAAAGTTATAGTACCTGGCGAAAAAAGGTAATATGTTATAATTAGAGGTGTAAAGTTTTTAAAGGAGGTATAGAAGGATGTCTGGACATAACAAATGGGCTAATATTAAACACAGAAAAGCGGCCCAGGATGCTAAAAGATCTAAAATATTTACCAAGTTAATAAGAGAAATAATAGTTGCAGCAAGAGAAGGCGGAGGAGATCCTGAAAGTAACCCGAGGTTAAGGGCTGTAATTGAAAGAGCAAGAGCTGCTAATATGCCAAAAGATACTATTGAAAAATCCATAAAAAAAGGAACAGGGGAATTAGAAGGCGTAGATTACCAGGAAATAATATACGAAGCTTATGCACCAGCTGGAGTTGCACTTTATATTTATGCAATGACAGATAACAAAAATAGAACTGCTCAGGAATTAAGACATCTTTTAAGTAAGCATGGTGGATCGCTTGCGGAAAGTGGGTCAGTTGCATGGCTTTTCGATAGAAAAGGTGTAATAGAAATACCAAAGGAGAAAATAGCCGATTTTGAAGAGTTTGCTATGCTTGCTATTGATGCAGGAGCGGAAGACATTATAGAAGATGATCCTGTACAGGTATTAACCACCCCTGATACTTTAACAAGTGTTAAAGAAACACTTGCCCAGAATGGTTATGAAGGTGAAGCCAAGATAACATTTATTCCCAAAAATACTGTACATATAACAGGTTCGGATGCTGAAAAAGTTTTGAAGCTTATAAGTATTCTGGAAGACAATGATGATGTTCAGGAAGTTTACGCTAATTTTGATATAGATGATGCAGAAATGGAGGAAATAATGGCTAAACTTGAAGGATGAGAAGGATATTTCTTTTTCTAACGTTATTAATAGTAATTTTGTCTTTTTCCAACACATTTTTATTCTGGGTTTCGCCATTTGGTCAAAATTATGGATTCAGTATACGTCAAAACGTTTCTTTCTGGAAAGTTGATGCCCTGCTCCTTTATGAAATAGAAGTAGAGTGGAGACAGGGCATTATTCTATTATACCCTGAGAACCCAGAATTATATTTTTCTTTGGACTCAGATTTGTACATGGTACAATATGGGTACTTTCATAAAAATATACCATTTTCTACTTTTGTAAATCCTTACGAGAAAGGATTAAATTTGCAGTGGGGTTTTACTGGTTTTTATAATGAGTTTCAATATTTTTCATCTCCATATTTTAGTTTGCTTTTGGGAAATGACTTTTTTAATGTAAGCATGAAATATAACAAAATGTTCTTTTTTTACGAAGAAAATTCAACAGCTACAGTTTATGGAGCAGGATATGATAGTATTATTTTTTATTTTGATGAATATGGTTTTGAAGTAGCTTTTCATGTGGAAACTGAGACTATTGGATTGTATTTAGTTCCCTCAAGAGGAGTATTTGGCTTTGTTGTAAATTCAGGTGAAAATTATTTATTTTTAACAAATGAGTTTTTTGAAACGGTATTGAAATGGGGTGAATTATATGTCTTTGGAAGAGTTCAGAAAAAAAAGGCAATTTTCAAACTTGGGTTCTCAATTTGGTGAAATTAAAGAGTTTCCAGTTGAAGAATTCGAGTGGTTTATTAAGAAAGTGAAAGAAAGTTTTGGACTGGATTTAACTGGTTATAAGCCACACCGGGTCAAGAGAAGAATAGAGATGTTAATTAGAAAATATAGTCTATCATCGTATAAGGAATATTACGAATTACTTTTAAAAGATAATAAGAAGAAAGAGGAATTTTTTGATAGGTTGACAATAAATGTTACAGAATTTTTTAGAAACCCGGAAAAATGGTGGGAATTAAGGGATCGATTTCTTCCCAAATTGTTATCTGAAAGAAAAAATAAGTTTAAAGCGTGGAGTGCTGGTTGTTCTTCTGGAGAGGAGCCGTATTCTCTTGCTATACTTTTAGAGGAACTTAAAGCCCCCATAGGAGCAAAAGTATTGGCTACTGATCTTGATATAGGCGTTTTAAATAAGGCAAGACTTGGAAAATATGAGGAAAGATCACTGGTAAGTACACCGCAATCTTATATAAATAAATATTTCGAATTACTTGATTCTGGAAAATTTATGGTTAAACCTTCTGTTAAGGCAAGGGTGAAATTTAAACAACATAATCTTTTGCAGGATCCATTTGAGAAAGATTTTGACATAATAATATGTAGAAATGTGGTTATATATTTTGAACTTCATGCAAAAGAGATTTTGTATAAAAAATTTGCAGAGTCTTTACGTTCGGGAGGGTTATTGTTTGTAGGTAGCACAGAGAGAATTTTTAATTACAAACAGATAGGACTTACTGTTGTGTCGCCTTTTATTTACCAGAAGTTGTAAGGAAGAGGTGGTTTTTTGTTTTGGGTTACAATATCTTTTGTCTTAGATCAAATAACAAAATATCTGGCAACAGAATTTTGGCGTTTTAAACCAGAGAAGATTTTTTTTGGTTTTTTTTATTTAACTTATGCCACAAACAAAGGAATAGCTTTTGGGCTTCTGGCAAATGCAAGGGAGATAGTGATATATTTAACGTTAATTGTAACTATCCTGGTGTCAATTGTACCGTTGTTTAAGAAACTTTCTTTTACTTCAAATATGTTTATAGGTTTTATTGTGGGCGGTTCGCTGGGTAATATAGTTGATAGAATACGTTTTGGATATGTTGTGGATTTTATAACTATGCCTTATTGGCCTACCATATACAATCTTGCGGATTTTTTTATTCTTCTTGGAGGAATAGGGATTTCTTTCACGGTTTTATGGAGGGGAGATGTTGAACTTAATAGTAACATCAAGGGAAGAAAGCTGGAGACTCGACAGGTACGTCCAGGAGAAATCGCCGGACTGGATTTCAAGAACATTTATTCAAAAGGCGATAAAAAATGGAGAAGTAACAGTGAATGGCAGGAAGAAGAAACCGAGTTACAGGGTGAAGATTGGGGATATAATTACCTTGAATCTTCCAGAAAAACCGGAGAAGGTGGAAATTCTTCCTGAGAATATACCATTATCGATAATATACGAGGATAAAGATATAATAGTAATCAACAAAGCTCCCGGAATAATAACTCATCCTACTCCTTCAGTAACTACAGGAACCTTAGTTAACGCGATATTGTTTCATTGTAAGGATTTACAGGGAATAGGAGGAGAACTCAGACCAGGAATTGTACACAGACTTGATAAAGACACGAGCGGAGTAATTGTTGTTGCAAAAAACGATAAAGCTCACCAGAGTCTTTCCCAGCAGTTCAAGGATAGAGTTACTGAAAAAGTATACGCTGCTGTTGTTCATGGGAATGTTAAAAAAGACTATGGAGCTATAGAGGTTTCTCTTGCGAGAAATCCGGTTCTTAGAACAAAAATGGCAGCACTTGAATGGGGAAAACCAGCCGTTACTTATTTTAAAGTAATCAGAAGATTTTCAAATATAGCCTCCCTTGTTTTTGCTTATCCCAAGACAGGAAGAACTCATCAAATAAGGGTTCATATGAAATATATGGGAAATCCTTTGCTTGGAGATGAATTATACGGAAAAGGAAAAAAAGATGAAATATACAATGTAAGGCGTCAAATGTTACACGCTTTAAGATTATCGTTTTATCATCCTTCCACCAAGGAAAAAGTTATTTTTACAGCTCCACTGCCAGAAGATTTTAAAAATGTATTGAGAACGCTTTCGAAATTAGAAGAATCATAGTAAAGGCAAAAATATATATCTTTTATGTTGACTGGTGGTAACTATTAAAAATTTATCTCCCAGGGCAATTTTAATATTTTCGCCTCCAATTCTATTCAAAACACTCCTGAAAAAATATGCGGGCACTTCAGTATAAAAAGTTTTTTTCACAGCTGTTTTTATTATTCCTTTATATTCCAGACCATTTTTTGATGAATAAAATATCAATTTATCATTTTTGCCTGCTATTTTGACGTGTGTATATTTTCCAAGTATCATTGATCTTCTTAGAAAATGCCTTAACATTTTTAAATTTGATGAAGCTATAAAAAAAGCATTTTTTATTTCATTTTCAAGTAGATCTAATCTGGTAAAGTTTTCAGAAATGTTTTCTCCACACAGGTTATACGTATATTTTGATTTAAATACAAGATGATTAATTCCCATACCAAAATGTAATTCTTTTTGAGGTAATTTTTTGAATGATTTTACAATGTGACGCACTGAGAAGTAGGGAACGCTCCAGGCTAAGGTTCTTGAGAATTTTAACATTTCTCGGCGAGTATAACATATTATAGAGTTGTGTTCTGCGGCCATTTTGAGGAAGTCGTGAAAAAATATGTCTATCATACTTCCTTCTTCAAGATGAGCAGATACAAAATCTAAATCATTTACAAAAGAGCCTGTGTGAATACTTCCAAGATGTTCTGCTCTGTCTTCAAACGAAGTAAATTTAAAGGTATCAACCTTTAATTTTATACTTTCGCTTCGAGCTTTTAAAACGATATAATTTCCATCCGAGTAAAGAGAAATTTCTCCGGAAAGATCCTGCAGAAATGCTTTTAAAATGTCTAATGAAGCGTTAAAAGAAAGTGTAGTAGGATTAATTTTTCCAACAGGGATTCTTACAGAAAGGCAACCATCTGTTCCATAAAGTGTAAGATAACCTCTATTATATGAAAATCCCACGTATCTTACAGAAGGTTCAATGCTTCCACATATTTTGTCTATGTGATTTATAGCCTCTCTTAATATTTCAGTATGAATTGTTATTTTCATAATCCCACCATATATCTACACGTTTTCAGGTTCGTTGAGATTATAACATATTATAGATATATAGATGTAGAGTGGATACAAATTAGCGAGGTTGGCGAGTGTTGGCGAGGTTAGCAAGATTGGCGAGATTGGCGAGGTTAGCGAGAGTTAGCAAGGTTGGTAAAAAGCAAGATCCTTCGCTACGCTCAGGATGACAAAAAAGGTTGTCATTCCGAGGAGCGTAGGAGGTGAGGAATCTTAATTTGGCGAGAGTTAGCGAGTGCTGGCGAGATTGTTGAGGTTAGCGTTTCACCTATTTTTTGAATAAATAGGTGTATGTATGATTATACTTACGCATAGTTATGTATAAAGGAGTATAATATGGTTTATTTTAATTTGTCTTTTTTACGTAAAATTAATTGAATTTAAATAGGTTGGAAAAGTTTCGATGAACATGATAACATAAAAGATGGGATATTCTAAATTTTAATCAAAGGAGGAAGAATAAAATGAGAATAGTGAGTTGGGGTCTTGGAGCTATGGGAAAAGGCATTGCGAAAAACATAGTGGAAAGTGGTTATATGAAACTTGTTGGAGCAATTGATAATAATCCTGCACTTTCCGGGAAAGACATAGGAGAAATTCTGGGAACAGGTAATTGCGGAGTGACAATAAGTGAAACGCCAGATGTTATAGAAAAAACCAATCCTGATCTTGTTGTGATTGCAACATCTTCTTTTGTGAAAGAAGTACTCCCTCAAATAGAATATTCTATAAAATCTCACGCAAACGTTATAACAATAGCAGAAGAAATGGCTTATCCATTCGATTCTCACACCGAAGAATCACTTTACATTGATAGTCTCGCACGAAGATACGGTGTTACTGTACTTGGAACTGGTGTAAATCCTGGTTTTGTTCTTGATACATTGATAATTTCTTTAACAGGGGTGTGTAACAAGGTTGATAAAATTGTTGCAAGAAGAATCAACGACCTATCTCCTTTTGGTAAAACGGTAATGGAAACACAAGGAGTAGGTACCACACCTGAAGAGTTTGAAGAAGGATTGAAAAGTGGAAAAATAGTGGGACACATAGGTTTTCCACAAAGTATTATGATGATTGCCCGGGCGCTGGGATGGAATATAGATAGAGTGGAAGAAGAAAGAAAACCAATTATTTCAAAAGTTCATAGAGAAACGCCAGTGGTAGAAGTAAAACCTGGAATGGTAGCGGGGTGTAATCATTCGGCAAAGGCTTATATAGGGAATGATGTTGTTATAGAAATGCAGCATCCACAGCAAATTCATCCACACCTTGAAGGAGTTGAAACAGGAGATTATATAGAGATTTACGGTGATCCAGATATTAAACTGGCGATAAAGCCGGAGATACCAGGTGGTAAAGCTACAATAGCAATAGCAACAAATATGATTCCAATTGTGATAGGAGCACAATCAGGACTAAAATGTATGGCTGATTTACCTGTTCCGCGTTCAATTCTTTCAATAAAGTAAGTACAGAGGTGATTTACATGAAAGCCAGAAAAGGTGATTGGGTGCAAATACAGAAGACCATTTTAAAACCAGAAGAGCGAACAGCGCCACTTCCAGATGATACTAAAAAGGTTCCTTTTGAAATGAGAGTTAAAGGTTTTTTGTTAAATGAAAGTGCAATAGAAGGTGATATAGTTGAGATAAGAACATTAACAGGCAGGATAGTGAAAGGAACTCTGGTTTCAATTAATCCTGTGTATGAGCATAATTTTGGTGAACCAGTACCAGAACTCATTAATGTTGGATTGGAACTTAGAAAGATTTTAGAAGGTGATAACAATGCGTGATGTATCTTATGATGCAGTAATGTCGAGAAAGAATGAAATAATGAAAAAAGCTGTCGGGATAGATTATAAAAAATTTATAAGCAGCGAGATAGCATTTGATTATAACAAAATGATGGACGAAGTGGGATACGATATAGAAACAGTAAAAGAGATTCAGAAAGAAACAGGTGTGGGGAATACACCACTTGTCGAGCTTAAGCAAATAAATAAACTTATAAAGAAAATAGCTCCTAAAGGTAAAGGGGCCCGAATATTTGTAAAGGATGAAGCCACAAATCCATCTGGAAGCTATAAAGATAGAAGAGCTTCTGTGAGCATTTATCACGCGCAAAAACTTGGATATAAAGGTGTTATTGCAGCCACAAGTGGAAACTATGGGGCTGCTGTAGCATCACAAGCTGCTAAAAGGGGCCTAAAATGTATAATAGTCCAGGAATGTTATGATAGCAAATGGATAGGTCAACCAGAAATTCTTGAAAAGGCAAGAGCATGTGAGGCTTATGGAGCAGAAGTTGTTCAGCTTACAGTTGGGCCAGAACTTTTTTATTATACGCTCGTATTGCTTGAAGAAACAGGGTATTTTAATGCGTCGCTTTATACACCATATGCAATTGCAGGTGTAGAAACACTGGGTTATGAGATAGCAGTTCAAGCAAAGGAAATAACAGGAAGATATCCTGATGCTGTTGTTATTACCCACGCTGGTGGTGGAATATTAACAGGAACAGCCCGTGGTCTAAAAAAGGCTGGCGCAGTTGATACTCAGGTGATAGCTGCAAGTGTTAATTTGCGAGGGCTTCATATGGCAAGTGATAAAGATTTTAATAGGAAATATTTTACAACGGGACACACTGGTTTTGGAATACCTTTTGTTACCTTTCCGGATAGATCGGATGTTCCCAAAAATGCTGCAAGAGCTTTAAGATATATGGATAGATATCTTCTGGTTACACAGGGAGAGGTATTTTACATAACTGAGATGTTAGCTCAGCTTGAAGGAATTCAAAGGGGACCTGCTGGTAACACATCTTTAGCTGCTGCTTTTGCATTAGCGCTCGAGATGGAAGAAGATAAAGTTATTGTTGTAAATGAAACAGAGTATACTGGTGCTGGAAAACTCCCATCTGCTCAACTTACATTTGCCAGAAAAATGGGGATGGAGATAAAGAGAGGAGATCCTGTAGCAGAAGATTTACCTGGGAAAAGAATAGTGATACCTCAACATCCGTCGCAAATCGCATATATAGAACTTAATATGGATAATATAAGAAAAAGTTATGTAAAAGAGGTTATAAAGAGATATGGAAAAAAAGACTTTACAAAAGAGGAAATAGAATTTATGGCGGAAGATACAAATACAACTCCCGAGAAAATTAATAATTTCATAGAAGAAATACTTGGAGGTGAATGATTTGAAACCACGTAAAGATGATTTTGAGGTTAGAAGTAAACATCTTCAAAAGATGTCAGATAAAGAATTAAACGAATATTTCTGGCACCTTGTAGAAAAAGTGGTTGATCCATTGATCGAACTTGCCAGAACTCATACTTCACCATCTGTAGAAAGATCAGTGCTTTTAAGAATGGGATTTAACAGTATGGAATCAACAAAACTTGTTGATATGATCTTTCAAAAAGGTTTGCTGGGAAAAGGAGCAGGTCATATAGTATGGAGAATAGCCAGAGAAAAAAACTTAGATGTGTTAACCGCAGGTAGAGAACTAATTGCTGGAAAATACTGGGAAGATGTAGACAGGATTTTCAAAGGGGTGAAAAATGATGCTAAAGCCTGATAAACCAATTGATATAGATGAAATATTAAAGGATCTGGATAAATACCGTCCAAGAAGAAGAGGATGGACGTGGAGAAAAAGATTGAAAGAAGGCACAAAGATAGGAGATTATGAGTATTATCAGGTTAGTGAAGATTTAAAAAATAGTGTGCCACTTCCCGCTGCACATTATTTTGGAAATATAGATCCGCAACCTGAAGTTGTCATAACTTCAGAAATTGCTTCAGGAAGGTTTGAAGATGATATTAGAAGAATGAGAATGGCGGCGTGGCACGGGGCAGATCATATAATGGTTATAAGAACTCTTGGTCAATCCCATTATGATGGTCTTATAGAAGGAACACCAGAAGGTGTTGGAGGAATACCAATTACAAGGAAACAACTTCGTGCTACAAGGAAGGCGTTAGATTTAATAGAAGACGAGGTTGGACGACCTATCAATTTCCACAGTTACGTATCCGGAGTAGCAGGTCCAGAAATAGCGGTTTTATTTGCCGAAGAAGGTGTAAATGGAGCGCACCAGGACCCACAGTATAACGTGCTTTACAGAGGTATAAATCCCATAAGGTCTTTTGTTGATGCAGCTGTTGCTAAAAAAATAATGGCGTGGGCGAATATGTTGCAGATTGATGGAGCGCATAACGCGAACGCTTCCGCAAAACTTGCCTGGACTGTGATGCCGGAACTTCTGGTGCAGCACGCTATAAACTGTATGTACTCTCTTAAAGCAGGAATGAAGAAAGAGTATATAGCCCTCTCTACAGTTCCACCGGTTGTTGCACCGATGCCTGAATTTAGATATAACTTGCCGTATGCTGTTGCTTTACGAGAATTGTTTGACGGATTTAAGTTTAGGGCCCAGATGAATACAAGATACATTGAATCTGATCTTTTTGATGCTACAAGAATTCACGTGCTTAATACACTTATTTCAAGACTTACTTCTGCTGACTTACAATCTACAATAACACCTGACGAAGGAAGAAATGTACCATGGCATGTAAACTCAATTCGTGGTGTTGAAACAGCCAAGCATACTCTTATAGCTCTTGATGGAATGAAAGAGTATATAAAAATAGATGAACAAAAAATAAGAGAGCGAGTAAGAGAACTTAAAATGAGAGCTATCTTGATGTTAGAGGAAATAATAGATATGGGAGGTTACTTTGAGGCTTTAGAAGCGGGAATGTTTGTTGACAATGGTTATTACCCGGAACGAATTGGAGATGGAATTGCCAGGAAAAAGGATGGAGAAATAGCTGCCGGGACTGTGGTACCGCGAGAGTCTGATTATATGGCACCTGTATGTGAACATTTTGGATATAACAATTTACCGGAAAAAGTTGAAAAGCCATGTGATTTAATAGGTGGATGTACTCTGCATAATCCAGAAAAAATTCAATTTATTGATGAACTTGATGAAACAGATAATGTAAACTTGAGACTTGAGAAAGTCCGAGACATGAAAAATAGAAACGTTATAAAACCAGAAGTTGAATGGTTCGCCGACGGGTGGATTCAATTAGATATGACATTTGCACTACCTGAAGAGCTGGCAGAAGCTGCAGCAATAACATTATGTGAGCGTTTAGGTTTAGAAGAACCTGCTGTAATAAGTAAAACTGTTTTACATCCATCAGAAGGAACTTATTTAGAAATAAAGGCCAGAGTTCCGTTTGAAATAGAAATTGATAAACTTGAACTTCCTGAAAAACCTGAAACGCTTCCTGAAGAGGAAATTTTTGAATTTGTGAAAAACAATCCTATACATGTTGTTGCTGGTACAGTTGGAAATGATGAACATTCAGTTGGATTGAGAGAAATTCTTGATATAAAACATGGTGGTATAGAAAAATACGGCATAAAGTACACTTATCTTGGAACAAGTGTTCCACCTGAGAAAATGATAGACGCAGCAATTGAAACAGGAGCAAAAGCTATACTTGCTTCTATGATCATTACACATAATGATGTTCATGTAAAAAATATGAAGCGATTGCATGAATTAGCCATTGAAAAAGGTATTCGTGATAAAATACTTTTGATAGCAGGTGGGACTCAAATAGTCAATGACTTAGCAATTGAAAGTGGTATGGACGCAGGATTTGGAAGAGGTACGAAAGGGGTGCATGTAGCATCATTTATAGTGAAAAAGTTAAAAGAAAAAGACAAATGATTTATAGAATAATATTTGTGGCTATTGCCATGGTTGTGGCAATAGCCTCTTTTATTCCGTTACAAATGGACAGCTATCCTAACCAGGACAAAACTTATCATATATTAGCGTATATTCCAATAGGTTTTTTTGGCTTTCTTGGATTTAGCAAATACTCCTGGCTTTTTGGTGTTATACCAGGACTTTTAGAAATAGTACAACCGTATTTTGGAAGAGTATCAAGCATCTGGGATTTTCTTTTTAGTTTTCTTGGAATGGCGTATGGAATACTTATTGCAGAGCGATTATTCCCACTATTCCGGACAACAAAATAATGTATATGGGATCCATTTTAGTTTTGATAAAGAACATAAAAGAGATAAAGGCGATTACTAAAGAAATAGTACTATCTATTTTAAGTAACAAAGATTGTAAAGTTACCATTATAAGAAAAGTAACACCGTATTTTAGAGCTGAGATTAATCTTTTATTTTTTATTATTTGATTTCTAAATACAAAGAGCAACGAAGTAAAAATTATTGGAGAGATTAGTACGGCACTTGTGGTTAATAAAGCCCCAACAATACCGTGAATTTTAAGACCTACATAGGTAGCTGTATTTAGCAGTACAGGACCTGGTGTCATTTGGGCAACAGAGATAATTTCTTTAAATTCAACTCTGGTTAACCATCCTTTTTGAATGACTGTATCCTGAATGATTCCTAAAACAGAC
Organism: Thermosipho ferrireducens; assembly: GCF_017358165.1. Classification (NCBI taxonomy): domain Bacteria; kingdom Thermotogati; phylum Thermotogota; class Thermotogae; order Thermotogales; family Fervidobacteriaceae; genus Thermosipho; species Thermosipho ferrireducens. The sequence goes on from NZ_CP071446.1 coordinate 854,488, forward strand.
CATCCTCCACCAAAAGCGAGAAACCCAATTCCTGCAAAGGTTAAAAATAACTCTAACAACTTTTTTCTCTCCTTATAAAAATTTCTAAAATCAGATATAATCAGGGATAATTTTCAAGGTTATAAGCATATGTTTTTAGTTATAAGATAACAATTATTATTTTAACATAAGATGTTATAATAAAAATATAGACCTTATTGTGAAAGTGTAAATATTTTAGCATGGTTCATTTTTTTAAGTTACGAGGAGGGTAGATATATTGAAAAGGATTCTGATTATAATGCTAATAGCAATAAGTGTTATAATTGCATTTTCTGCGCATAAAATAACAATTGAAAGTGTAACTTCTACAGGAGTTACACTGGAGGTAATACCTTACTATGAAACTAAAACACTACCCAGAGTTTATGTTTATGGCCCTACAGGTTTTCAAATAGCAAAACACAAAAAGGATAATTTATATTCTATTCCAAACATGAATTCTGATTGGTTGATACCAATAGTTTACGGTACAAATGTTAACGGTAATATTATTTTTGGGAGTGTTTCTAAACCTATATTATACCTTAATGATTTTAAATCGGGTATAAAAATAAAAGTTTTGACCAATCCAGATGATCTTTCTATGACAGTTTCTGTGGAAAGTAATCTGAATATTTTTAAAGCGTATGTTGACGATTTAGAGCTTATGCATTTTGAGGCTGATGGGGTTAAGATATTATTTACAGATAAGAAAAGAGGAGAAGGGATTAATATACTGCGGATTTTCTTTAAACTTCCAAATAATAGAGTAAAGAGAGTAGAATATAAATTATTTACACTGGCAGGGTATACAACATATCTGCGCGGAGATTCAACTCCTTATGTTGTGCAAATAAAAGGAATTCACAAAGTGCAACGCGGGGAGAATTTATGGGAAATAGCAACTAAATATGGAGTAAGAACAGCTGATTTACAGATAATAAATAACCTTGAAGATCCAGATAAAATTTATCCTGGAATGAAAATAAAAATAGGTATTGTTCAATTTACAGAAGGTCTAACAACGGTGGTTGTCAACCTTTCAACTTCCAGACTGGCAGTTTACTATGCTGGCAAACTTGTAAAGGTGTTTCCTGTTGCTATCGGAAGAAGTGATGCGATGCCTCCAGGAAATTATTGGATTTACGATAAAAGAATAGATCCAGCTTTGTATTGGTATGGAGAGTATATCCCACCAAGTTCACCTATAAACGGACTTGGTACCAGGTATTTGCAGTTTTCTGATCCAACTTACGGCATTCATGGAACTTCAAAACCATGGGAAATAGGCCGCAGGATTTCACACGGTTGTGTAAGGATGAATAATAAAGATGTAGAAGCATTGGATGCGTTTGTGGATCTGGGAAGTCCTGTGATAGTAATAAAAAATTATGAGGATTTTCCACAAGAACTTGAAAAATTGCCAGAATTTATAGCTTTTAGAACTTCTTTGAAGGATAAGTTTGCAAATTGAAAAAAGAGGGATGAATTTTATGAGGGTAGAAACTTTTCCTGCGGGAAAATATCTTTACAGGGTGGGGGAAAAACCAGAAGAAATATTCATACTTTTAGAAGGAAGTGTTTCAGTAAAATTATGGCAAAGCGAAGAAGCCTTTGATTATGCAACGTTTGGTGAATGGTCCCTTCTGAATAAAAGTGCGTGTGAAGATGTAAAGGTTAGTGAAGATAGTGTAATTTCTTTAATAGAGCCCTGCGAAATTCTCGATATTGAGAATATTTCAGAAACTATTCTATTGATGCTTAGATCTATTAGCAATAGACTTTTGATTATTGATTCAGAACTTACTGGAAATTTTGAAGTAAGTGAAACACGAGAAGATGTAATGAGAACTTTTTTGAGAAAACATCCAGGCGCTTATTTCCTGAATGATAAATTATTTTCTGACTATTTGTTTATGAAGAAAAAATTTTTTGAGGAAGATTATAAATCAGCACTTAGTATTTCTTCGAAATGTCTTGGAATATCGATGCCTGATGATTTAAAGAAAGAATTTTTAATATGGCAAACTCTTGCAAGTATAATGCTCTCTCCTGACAGGATGGAGCTTCTTGTTAGAAAACTTCCCCTTGAAAAATATAAAAATAATCTTTCTTATCATTATTTGTTGAAATTTATAAGAGGAGGAAAAGAGAATTTTATTCTGGATATATTTGCAAAAATAGGACTGCATTTACCAGCGAAAACCATCCTGGTTTTGGAAGGAGACGTGGCAAAGCAGGGATTTTTAGTTGTGAATGGTTATGTGAAAGCTGTTAAATTTTCAGGTGATAGAGAAATTTTTCTTTCGCTTGTAAAGCCGGGGGAATTTTGTGGAGAGAGTGCTGTATTTGAAACGGGTAAAAGAATGGCCACACTTTATGCGGTAACTCCCGTTGATTTGATTCCTTTTGATAAAGAAACATTACAGAACCAGATTAAGAAAAATCCTAATTTTGGATTGAGATTATGTAAAGGGCAACTTGAGAGAATAGAAAAAACGTACAGATTACTGAAAATAAGAGCTACAATTGGAAAAACGGTAAGAATAGAAAAAGTTCTGCAGCATTTATCAGAAGCAATAGAAAATGCCGGACTAACCATACATGATATTTCTAATATAGCTGAAGCAAATATTGAAGATGTTATAGAAATTGTAAAAAAATACGGATATAATGTGAAATTAGATGGGGTTGTTGGAAGGTGAGTTTATGAATTGGCTTATTACTGGTGCTAATAGGGGGATAGGATTAGCTTTAACAAGAGAAGTGTTGAAAAAAGGTTATAGGGTTATTGCAGCTATAAGAAATGTGAGGGCCGAAAGTTTGAATTTATTGATGGAAGAGGGGAAGAAACTAGTTGTAAAAAAATTGGATGTTTCAGATAGTGATTCAATAGCAAATTTTTCTGAGCGTTTAGAGTATAAGATTAACGTTATTATAAACAATGCTGGAATCCTTCTTAGAGATAAATTTCCGAATTTACCATATGAAAATTTTATCTACTCTTTTAAAGTTAATACCCTTGGAGCTTTATTTTTGATCCAGGAACTTTATAGGAGAGGAAAGATATATACGAAAGCTAAAATTGTGAATATAGACTCCATTTTAGGTTCAATAAACCATGCAACTGGTGGTGTTAGTTATAGTTATTCTTTATCAAAAGCTGCACTTAATATGGTCACTAAACTTCTTTCACAATACCTTGTTAAGGATAACATAGTAGTTATTTCAATTCATCCAGGGTGGGTAAAAACAGATATGGGTGGAATGGAAGCACCACTTACTCCGGAGGAGTCGGCCAAAGGAATAATTAATGTTATAGAAAATCTTACAATGAATGATACAGGAAAATTTTTTGAGTATAATGGCAAAGAATTAGAATGGTAAGATATAAGCGTTTATATACTGGTTATTTACTTATAAGAATTACAGAACTTCGTGGCTGTGCTATGTAAACATAACCTACCTGCTCAGGTTCATCAAGAAAATCATAAGGAGAGTCTTTAGAAGTGTCGACGACCCTGTACCAGGTTTTTTCGTGTATAAATGGTAGAATAAATTTTAAAGGTTCTCGCCATTGATTGAGTATAACGTATATGTCATTGTCTGGTGGAACGTCTTTGCATAAAAAGTCTGTACCACTTATCATAAAGGCAATTGAGTGAGAAGAATAGCTCCAGTCTGGCTGAAACGGTTTTACACCATGCCAGGTTATGTCTGGAATACCATCCCCTGAAAGGTCTAAGCCTGTGAAGAAATGTTTTCTTCTAAGGGAGTGATGTTTTTTTCTGAACTCGATCATCTTTTTAAAAAATCTGAATATGTCGTAATGTTTTTCCTTTAAGCTCCAATCCACCCATGTAGTTTCGTTATCTATACAATAGGCATTGTTGTTTCCTTTTTGTGTGCGAAACATTTCGTCTCCCATAAGAATCATAGGTGTGCCGTGAGACACCATTAATATTGTAACGAAGTTTTTGATTTGCTGTTTTCTTATTTTTATTATTTCTGGATCATCAGTATCTCCTTCGACGCCATAGTTAAAGCTGAAATTTTCGTCAGTGCCATCTTGGTTGTTCTCTCCATTTTCTTCATTATGTTTAAAGTTGTACGATACTAAATCTCTCAATGTAAATCCATCATGGCAAGTAATGAAATTAATACTTGCATGGGGCATGCGTCTTCCATATAAATCCTGGCTTCCAGTGATTCTGGTTGCAAGATCTGTTACAATGCCTTCATCACCTCTAACAAATTTTCTAACAACGTCTCTATATTGCCCATTCCATTCAGCCCAGCCTTCAGGGAATTCACCGAGAAAGTATCCACCAGCTGCGTCCCAGCCTTCTGCTATTAATTTTAAGTTGTGTAGAATGGGATCTTCTGAAATGTCCTTTAAAAGGGATAAATCTCCTATCCATTTGCCTTCAGGTGTTCTTCCAAGGATGGCGGCAAGATCAAATCTAAATCCATCAACATGCATTTCCGTTGCCCAATATCTTAAACTGTCGATTATCATTTCCTTTACAACAGGGTGGTTACAATTCAGGGTATTTCCACAACCTGAGTAGTTTAAGTAATATCTTTTATTGTTTGGATTGAGCATGTAGTAGATCTCATTGTCAATGCCCCTGAATGATAAAGTGGGTCCCAATTCGTTACCTTCTCCTGTATGGTTGTAAACAACATCTAATATAACCTCGAATCCATTTTTGTGCAATTCTTTTACGAAATCTTTAAACAGAAAAACCTGTTCTCCGAGTTTTAAACCGACTGAATAGTTACCTGTTACAGCGAAGAAACATAAAGGATTATAGCCCCATATATCTTTTAGCTTTTCCCCTGTTTTTGGATTTATTTTGGTGTTGGCGTTCACGTTAAATTCAAATATAGGCATTAACTCTATAGTTGTTATTCCAAGTTCTTTGAGGTGATCCAGCTTTTCCAATATTCCCATAAAAGTTCCAGGGAAACGTACCTTTGATGTAGGACTTATTGTAAAAAGCCTTACGTGCATTTCATAGATTATTGTTTCTTCCCAGGGGATGTGAAGTTGCTTATCATTTCCCCAGTCGTATTTTGAATCATCTATTACAATTGATTTTGTAGGACTTTTGGCAGAATTTTCTTTAGAGAAAGATAAATCAAGTAGTGGAGAATTTTTATCATAACCGTAAACAGAACTCTCGTCCCAGTCAAAAGAGCTCGAAACAGCTTTGGCATACGGATCTACCAATAATTTGTTTGCATTAAAGCGTTTGCCGTTTTCAGGGTCATAATCCCCATCCACTCGCCATCCATAATATTGACCATGTTTTACACCGTATATATAAATGTGCCATATATCTCCTGTTTTATTGTAAACAGGGTCAAGCTCAAACCTGTGAGATGGTGTGTCATCGTAATAATTTTGGTACAATTCCAGAATAACTCTTTTTGCATTTCTTGAAAACAAAGCAAAATTAACCCCGGTATCATCCGGGGTCGCGCCAACTCTTGGATAACCTCGTTTTGTTTTTAAAATGACCTCAGAACCAGGATTATTGTATTGAAGGGGATAATCAGCCATATGGTTTCACCTTATTCGTAGATGATTTCATGGGTAAATGAAGGTATGGCTTTTTGAAGCATTGCGGAAACTGCGCAATATTTCTCCTGAGAAAGTCCAACAGCTTTTTCTACTTTGTCTTTTGGAGGTTCCCCGTTGAATTTAAATATATATTTTAAGTGAATTTTCGTGTAGACTTTTGGATGCTCACTTGCCGTTTCATAGTCTACTTCGAGATGGAAATTTTCAAGCTGATCAATAACTCTCATCTTTTTTAAAAGGGATATTATGTCCATCCCTGTACACCCCATAAGAGAGTAAAGAATAAGCTCCTTTGGTCTTAAACCCGCATCTTTTCCTCCAACGTTTTCACTTGAGTCGATAACAATGTCATGACCTGACGTTGTTTTAGAGTAAAACAGCATACCACCATACCATTTTAAATTTGCTTTTGCCATAATTTCACTCCGGATTTTCCGGATGCCCTCCTTTCTATATTATACTCCTATTTTTCCAAAGAAAATTAATATTCCTGAGAATATTATGAAAAAAGCCCCTAAAATTCTTAGTAAATTTTCCCAGATTGGTTTTCCAAACTTATATGTTAATATTTTTGAAATGGATGTTCCTATGGTTAGAAAAGGAATAGATATACCAATTGAATATACAAATAAGAGAAAACCTCCTTTGATAGCATTTCCGCTTGCTGCAATTGAAAGTATAGAACCCAATACAGGGCTACTACACGGGATCCAGATAATTGCAATTGAACCACCAAATATTATTCCTGTTATAAATCCGCCGCCTTTGAATTTCCATATATCAATTTGCACTTGTCTAATTAGTTGTAACTTTAATAAATAAAGTATTCCCATTAGAATAATTAATCCGCCAAGTACATAGTTGATTATATTACTATAACTACCTAATATGAAACCTAATTGACCCGAAAAAATGCCGATAATAGCGAAAAGAAGTGAGAAACCTATAAAAAAGCCAAAAATTTTAAGTATTTTTCTTTCGGCTGTAAATAGAATCCCAAGAAAAGCGGGAATTAATGGAATAATACATGGACTAAAAAAAGCGATAAACCCATGAACTAAAGCTGTCCAGAAACTAACATCTTTGTATAGTTGTATCAATTTTTCACACCCTGGTTATTTGTTATTAATTAGCAAAACTCTAATGACTCCAGATTTAATTAATTTGTTTGCGATCTGGTTATCTTCAGTTATATACAGGGCAAACTTATCGTCTTTTTCAGAAAGTGTAGAAATAAATACAGCATTTTTATCATTTTTCAATATAAAGTCAGCTTCATCTTTTGAGACTGTTATAATTTTTGGTATTCCGTAGAATTCATCAGCTGCTTTTGAATATTCTTCAAAACTAATTTTTATGTTACTGTATATAAATCTAAGTATATAACGTAGAGCTTTTATAAAAATATCCTCTGGCATGTATCCAGGGACACTCGTTATTACTTGATTATTATTCCAGAACACAAAAGTTGGAGTGCCTCTTACACCAAAAAGTGCAAAAAGTTCTCGATTTGTGTATTCTTTTCCAAAGAATTCTGTAATGTTATTGTCAGGTGTTATTTTTACAAAGACATAGCTTCCCCGTAAAATAGTCTGAAATACTTTATTAGACAACACCTCAGACTCAAACTTTTTGCAATATATACACTCTGGAGAAGCAAAATATATCAAAAGTGGTTTTTTTTCAATCTGGGAGACTTTATTTGCTATTGCTAAATCATGCAAAGTGTAGTTGTAGGAAAAAGAAATGAGTGATAAAAGTGAAAATATAAGAGTTAATATTCTTTTTTTCACAATATCACTCTCTTTTTAAAATTTTCAGTTTAAGTTTTTTCATTTTGAACCTCTCTATTAATCGGATAACAGGACAACCTTTTTGTAGATTTTTTAAAAACTGTTTTATCATTTTATCCCCCCAGTATTTTGGAACAAAAGGCAGGAACCACCTGCCTTTTGTTTAATTAATCCCAAGAATTCTATCAATTTTTGATTTATCAAACCCAACAACTACCTGATTCCCTATTTCGATTACTGGAACGCCAAGCTGACCTGACTTTTTATACATTCTTTCTGCTCCTCTTTGATCCTTAGAGACATCAATTTCTTTGAACTTTAATCCAAGTTGTTTAAAATATTTTTTTGCTTTTTTGCAATATGGACACGTGGGAGTAGTGTACAAAATAATTTTTAAATGTTGCATTTTGTCACCTCCAGTTTGTTAAAAATATTTCTTTGCAGCATGTTCAACAGCAATTGCACCATCCGCTGCGGCGGTGACAATTTGTCTTAGATTTTTTATTCGAACGTCTCCAACTGCATATATTCCAGGTATGTTAGTTTCCATATTTTCGTCTGTCTTTATGTAACCGTAATTGTCAGTTTCCACAAGTTCCTTTATCAACTCACTTTTTGGTACCAGACCTACATAAATGAACACACCTTCAGTTTTGATAACACTTTCTTCTTTTGTGTCGTTGTTGATAATGATTACTTCTTCCACTTTTTCGTTACCTCTTATTTCTTTTATTACTGAGTTGTATATTACCCTGACATTTTTATTTGATAATAATCTTTCCTGTAGAACTTTTGCCGCTGTCAGATAAGGAAGATTTTGAACTATAGTTATGCTTTTCACCATTTTTGCAAGAAAATGTGCTTCATCGCAGGCGCTGTCTCCACCACCGACTACTATTACATCTTTTCCTGAAAATAAATATCCATCACACGCAGCGCAATATGTAACTCCTCTACCTTTGAATTTTTGCTCACCAGGGACTCCCAATTCTCTTGGCTTAGCACCTGTTGCAAAAATTAAAACTTTACCTTTTACCATGGTTCCGTTGTCAAGTTGAATGTATTTGTATTCTTCATCGTAAGTAATCTTTACAACTTCTGCTGTTATAATGTCAGCCCCAAATTCTCTTGCGTGTTCAGCAAATTTTTCTCCAAGTTCGGAACCTTCTATTCTAATAAAACCAGGCCAATTTTCAACAACATGTGTCTGTGTTACTGCGCCACCTTCAAGAGCTTTCTCAAACACAGCGGCGCTTAACCCAGCACGGCCTGCATAAATAGCAGCAGTTAATCCTGCAGGACCTCCACCAACTATTAATATGTCATAATATTCTTTTGGACCAGTGGAAATATTCCCTAAATCGAAGTGAACCATACGATTCACCCCCTTTTACAAACTGATCGCCTTGAGTACTTCTTCAAGGTATTGCTGCTCAGGGTAAGCTCCTATAAAATATGTATCTGGATTTCTGTTTATGACTATATGAGGAACAGAAGAAACTCCAAATTCATTACTTAGATCAAAATATTCATTTGCTTCAATCATTTCAGCTGTTATGAGGGGATTTACAAGAGCAAAATTGTGTGCTGTTAATACAGCTTTTGGACAATAAGGACATGTTGGAGTTACAAATACACTTATTTTAACAGGTTTATCAATCGCTTTTAACTTTTCAATAGTAGCGGGTGAAAGTTCAGGAGAAGCACCTTTCCCGAATGTAATAATGTCCTGTACCAGTGTTCCAAATTCGTGACCTGATGGAATGCCGTAAAATCTTATGCCTTTGTCTTCTCCATCTTCAAGCGTTAAAACAAGAGCGGGAATCATTTCAATTTTATATTTTTCGGCGATCTCTTTGTTTGAATTTATATTGTACTTTTCAACAATGATTTTGCCGGATAACTCAGAAATTTCATCAAGAATTTGTTCTTCAAGTTCACAATACTCACAATTGTCTTTGGAATCACCAAAATAAATAAGTTTGACTTTGTTCTGCAATTCTTTTTCAAATGCTTCCATAAGATACTTCCTATCTTTTTCTGATAAAAGCGCCATAAAAACACCTCCGTAAAAATTGTTTTTTATTATTATGGTTTTTAACCACAGCTAAATTATACACCATTTCTTTACTAATTAGTCTAAACTTAATGTTACAATTCAGACAAATTTAGTAGAAATTACAGAGAGGGATAATTAAATAGTCAGCGTTGATATTTTTGTTATTTTTTAAATAGCTTTGAAACTTTTGAACCTCTATCACGTAATGGTATAGGAATTTTATTGAAAGGTATAAGGTTAAAGATAGTAAGTTTTTGGTAGAATTATGTAAATATTATTTAGTATTCAGTTGCATTTGTATTGAAACGTTTAATAAATATACGATATGGAAAGTAAATAGAAGGAAAATAAATTTAATTTCGTTGTGAGTCCAAAAAACGCTGAAAATAAAACTTTACAAGCCGTAGCTTTAATTTGTTATAATCTGGTTAGTTGATTGAAACAACCAACTATCATGGAGGGAAAAAATGATAACAGAATCTTTGAAGAGGGTAATGAGTTTTGCCTGGAGGAATAAAACAATCACTGCTAAACATTTGTCAGATTCTCTAAATTTAGAAAAATCGACAGTTTCAAGAAATATTTCTAAGTTAAGACGGAAAAATGTTTTGGTAAAAGTAGATGAACTTTCTCCTTCGGCCCTTGGTGGAAGGAAGACTATTGTATATTCTTTCAACAAAGATTTTGCAAATATTCTTGGGATTTCAATTGAACAGGATGGGATTGAATATGTAAAAACAAATCTTTTTTCAGAAATAGTTTTTAAAGAAAGAATAAATGTGAGAGTATCTCAAGAAAATATTATAGAAGAGGTAGATAGAATAATTCAAAAACATCCAGAAGTTATTGGGATTGGGATTTCGGTTCCAGGTATTGTTGAAAATAACATTGTCATTTTTTCGGAAGCGTTAAAGTTGAAAAATTTCAGTGTAGAAAAGGTAATGAAAACTGAAATACCAATATTTGTCGAGAAAGATTCTTTATGTGGAGCTATACGTCATTCTCTGAATAAAAGGAATATTATTTATTTCCAGTTTTCTATACCTTATTATGTGAATGAGCCAGTAGGATTTGGTGTAGGAATTGTAATTGATGGGAAACCATATTATGGAAGCAACAATTTTGCTGGAGAATACAAAATAAATAAATGTATTTTTAATAAGAAAATATTGTTTGAGGATTTTTTGAGAATGAAAGTTGATGTGAAAAGCTTTTTTAAAGAAATTTCTAAAAAAATGGGGATAATTTCAAGTGTTTTTGATCCAGAGATAGTTGTAATAGGTGGAAATATAGCCTATATTCCGCAGGTAGAAATGCTAAGGACTCTTTTAGAAAACGAAATATATATGATAGAAGAAAGGAATATGGAAATATTGATAGAAGATATGAAAGAATTTGTAAATGCTGAAGGAGCTGCTATTAAAGTTTTAAATGCTATTTTTTCTGAGGATAAATGGCTGGAATATTTTTATAGAAAGGTGGTAAATGATGAATAGAGAATTTGGTAACCTTTTTTTTATAGGATTTCAAAAAGAGTTTAATAAGCAAATAGTTGAAAAAATTAATCCAGCGGGGGTAATTCTATATCCTAAAAACATGGAAGATATTTATAAGATGCAGGTAAACATGGAAAGAATTTATTCTTTACATGATAAAGGGTATCGGCTTTTTATTACATCAGACCATGAGGGAGGACAGCTTGAAACTGTACCTAATATATTTCCTTCTCCTGGAAATCTTGCATTGGGGAAGACTGGGAATGTTCGTAGCTTTGGGGAGTATCTTGGTTATATGTTTAAAGCACATGGGTTTAATATGGTATTTGCACCAGTAGTAGACGTTGCTTATACATATTCCAGCCATGTAACAGGATATAGAGCATTTTCTTTTAATTACAAAGTGGTTGAAAAACAAGCTAAAGAATTTTTACTTGGTTTATCTAAAAATAAAATAGCGGCGACACTGAAACATTTTCCAGGACATGGAAAAGCTAAAGAAGATTCTCACTTTACTTTGCCAGTTGTGAATGATTTTGAAGAAAATGATGACGATATAGAAATATTTAAATCATTAGCCGAAGATGTTGATTTTATAATGACTGCACATGTTTTATATCCTAAGGTAGATGATGTAATAGCAACTCTTTCAAAAAAGTTTTTGACGGATATTTTAAGAAAAAAGTTTAACTACAAAGGATTAGTAATTTCTGATGCATTTGAAATGAAGGCGTTGTATAAAAGTTATTCAGAAAAAGAAGTTATTAAGAAATTTTTTGAAGCAGGAGGAGATATTGTATTAATAGGAGATATAGAAAATCATTATCACTTTTTTGAAACTTTCAAGACAATGGTTGAAAATGGAGAACTTGATGTTGAATTGTTGAAAGAGAAAGTAAAAAAAGTTGAAAAAATTAAAGAAAAGTATGTAACAAAAGATTATCCTACCAGATTCTTGTCATTTGCTGCAAGAGATGCTATTGAGCATAACCTGAGTGCTCCTGTTGAAACTCCTGCTTTCTTAATTCCACAGCCAAAAAACCTGAGTCTTGCAGATACTTCAGAAAAAGATCTAAAACATTTAGAAAACATTATTCGTGAAGAATTTCCAGAATCAAAGGTTTATAGAGAGAAAGAGATGGAAAAGATGAATTTTCAAGACACAGTTGTCTATTTTGTAGTTGACCAAATAAAAAAAGTAAAGGCTAAAAGAGTAATATACATCTTTTTACGTAAGTTTTTCGATGTCGAAAATGAATACATAATTCCATATTCTTCTAAACTCATTTCAATTTATCATGTATTACAACTTTTAAAAGGGGAGGGATCATTATGAAAAAGTTTGTTGTGATTTTGTTAGTTTTGATCGCACTTGTTAGTTTTTCAAAGACAAAACTCACGTTCTGGGGATTTATGATGAATGATGAGCATGCAAGGAAAGTCCTTGAAAAATTCGAGAAAGAAAATCCTGATATTGAAGTTGAATATGTGCAACTTTCCTGGGCAAATGGATTTGATAAGATAGTTACTGCAATAGCCGGTGGAGAATCTCTTGATGTAGTGGAACTTGGAAACACATGGGTTGCCAATTTTGCAGAAAGGAAAGCACTGGAAAGCATGGATGTTTTTTATAAAAACTATGGAGATAATTATATCGGTTGGAACACAGTATATTACAAGGGTAGTTACTGGTCAGTTCCGTGGCTTCTTGGAACAAGAGCCCTTTTTTACAATTTAGAGCTTTTTGAAAAAGCGGGGCTTGATCCGGAGAATCCACCTGAGACATGGGAGGAATTATATGTAGCAGCGAAGAAAATTGATGCGCTTGGAAATGAGATTTACGGCTTTGGAATGCCAGCAGGAGAAAGCTATAGTCCATGGCAGCAGTGGTTTTTACCAGCTGTGTGGGGAACTGGTGGAGATATAATTTCAGAAGATGGTGCAAGAGCTTTTTTAACGTCCTGGAGAGTTAGGCAAACAGCAGAATTTTATAAAGCTCTTTCTGAATATTCGTTAAAAACTAAGCAGGCTGACCTTGCTAAAGCGTTTGGTGAGGGAAAGATTGGAATGTATGTGAGCGGGGCATGGGATATTGATTATTTAGAAACTAATTATCCAGAAACACCGTTTAATGTTGTTTTTATTCCGAAACCCGCAGCCTGGTTTGGGACTCATGCATCGTTTGCTGGTGCAGAAGTTCTGGCTATCATGAAACACTCAAAGCATAAAAAAGAAGCACAAAAACTCGTAGAATTCCTTATAAGACCGGATGTTGCAATGGAAGTTGCAATGATCTGGCCTGCAATTTTCCCCTCACATGTTGATGCAGGAAAAGATCCGTGGTTTGAAGATCATCCAATGCATAAAGTCTTTTATGAGCAAAATGCCTATGCAAAACCCGTTCCTTCAATCCCGGCGTGGCCAAAAGTTCAGGCGTTACTTACAGAAGCTATAGAGAAAATAATACTTCAAAATGAAGATATTGATTCTATTTTGTTTGAATACAACAGAAAAATTCAGAAAGTATTAGATGAAGAATAAAAAATTCCCCCTGCGTTCAGCAGGGGGATAGGGGTGATCAGATTGAAAAGAAAAACGCGTTACGGATTTGAAACTTTTCTCCTTCTATCTCCTTTTTTGATACTTTTTGTTGTTTTTGGAATTTTTCCTATATTATACTCATTTTTTATGAGTTTTACAGATTATTCGGCATTGAGTCCGGAATATAACTTTGTAGGATTGAAAAATTATATAAAAGCATTTAATGATGAAGTTTTTTTGATATCGCTTAAAAATACAACAATATTTGTAATAGGTACAATTCCGTTTACAACAGTTTTTTCCTTATTGCTTGCTGTATTAATTAATAGTAAATTCTTGCCGTTAAAAGATTTGTTTAAAGCTGGTTTTTTCTTACCATCTGTTGTATCAATGGTGGTTATTGCAACAATGTGGATGTATCTTTATAGTGCCGATGGTTTTTTTAACAAAATGATAGAATTCTTTGGGGGAAATGCACTTTCCACAAGCTGGTTAGCTCACACAAAAACAGCGCTTTTATCCATTATGATAATGGATATCTGGGCGGCCATAGGATATTATACCATACTATTTTTGGCGGGGCTTCAAAGTATTCCTCAGCAATTATATGAAGCCGCATCGATCGATGGAGCAAATAAAATAAAGACCTTTTTTAAAATAACACTTCCACTTTTAAAACCAACATTGTATTTTGTTATAGCTTTAAATACAATAAGATCTTTTCAGATCTTTTCAGAGATTTTTACAATGACAGGTGGAGGACCTATGAATTCTACACAAACGATTGTTCATTATCTTTACATAGTAGGATTTAGAAACTTTGATATGGGCTACGCCTCTGCCATAGCATATATACTTGTTTTCATAATATTAACGGTAACTATAGTTCAAGGGAAACTTCTTAGGAGTGAAAATATATGAAAAAAGTATTGTTTCTAACTATTATGTTTGCACTTTTACTTGTTTCACTTTTTCCAATGATAGCTATGTTTTACACAGCGGTTATTCCAAGTGGAAATTTAACAAGAGTAATAAAGGAAAGATATATAAATGATTTTGAAACAAAGTACATGATTTATTTGAGGAGAAAAGTAAAGTCCGGCGGGAAAATTTCTATTGTTAAAGAGTCGCCTGAGTCAACAAAGTCTATACTTGTAGAAAGAGATGTAACATTATTGGCGGATAAACTTGACATGAGAGTTGCAAAGTATGTAGAGTTCTGGGTTAAAGGTAAGGGTTCTTTTTCCGTAGAAATACTGGACGCCTTTGGAAAAAGTACAGTAAAAACTTTTTCCGGTAATGATGAGTGGAGAAAATATAGGATAAAATACAACGAAATGAAGTATATCAATTTAAAATATGTATCTAAAATTATCTTTCGTTTTGATGGGAAACATTACCTTGATGATGTAAAACTTGTTTATAAATTTCCAGCTTTTTTAAATTTTATAAGCGTATTAAAAGAAGATATGTTTGGAAGGTATATATTTAATAGTTTTCTTGTCTCAAGTGTTGTGGTTTTAGGGAATATGATTTTCTCGACAATGGTTGCATATGCGTTTGCGAGGAGAGAATTTTTTGGTAAAAATATTTTATTTTCAATAGTACTTATGACTATGATGATTCCACCTCAGATTACAATTATTCCTATATTTATTCTTATGAAAAAAATTGGATGGATAGATACGTATTTTGCGCTAACTGTTCCTTTGCTTGTAACACCATTTAGCATTTTTTTGCTGAAGCAATACATAGAGCAATTGCCAGTTGAGCTTGAACAAGCCGCATATGTAGATGGAGCTAATACATTCCAGATATTGTTTAAAATAGTGTTTCCACTTACGAAACCAGCGCTCGCAGTTATGGGAATAAACACTTTTATTGCGGTGTGGAACGATCTTTTTTATCCGCTTGTAATGACAAATTCGCGTGAGATGAGAACAGTTCAGGTGGGACTTGCGCTTTATCAAAAATTAAATCAGGTAGACTGGCCAAGACTAATGGCCGCTTCTTCCATAATAGGAATACCTGTAATAATAGTATTTCTGGTGTTCCAAAAGCATATTATATCTGGAATTACGAAGGGGGCTTTAAAAGGATGAAGAGTTATACATACTCTGAAATTAAACGTATTCCTGAAATTTTAAAAGAGATGGAAAAGTATTCTTTTGGTTTTTTGCCGTCCAAAAAGTACTTTTTTGTGGGATGTGGTTCCTCTTACAATCTTTCTTTTACTGCATCAAAAGTTCTGGAAAATTTTGGTATAGATTCTGAAGTTATTACTGGTGGGAAAGTTATTGCTTTTGATTATGTTCCTAAATGTGATGTTGCTATTTTTATTTCCAGAACAGGTGAATCAACAGAAACTATTAAAGCAGCGGAGAAATTTAAAGAAAAAGGAATATATACAATAGGAATAACATGTGAAAAAAATACCTCGCTTGAAAAAGTGTGCGCGCAGACTTTTGTTTTTGAATTTCTTTACGAAAACAGTATAGTGATGACAGGTTCGTTCGTAGCTATTTTATACTTTTTGATAAAGATGCATGATGTTGATGGATATCTTCATGAGAAAAGTAAAAGACTCATATACGAAACGGAAATATTATTAGAAAATATGGATTTAAAAAAATTTAACCATTTTATTTTTCTTGGTTTTGATGAAGAATACGGGATATCTAAAGAAGGGGCTTTGAAAATGCAGGAGATGGCGAAACAGTTTGTCGAATTTCATGAGCCACTTGAGTACAGACACGGGCCTATATCAAATATAAGTGAAAATTCGCTTGTAGTAATTAATTCAAAAGACACATCGTTTGAATATCAATTGAAAAAAGATCTGGAAAGGTATACAAAAGTAATATTTTTAGGAGAAAATGGGGATTTAGATCTCAAATATAATTATGGACTTGAAACTCCTTTAAAAGTGATATTTTCACAGATCTTATCATATAGAAAAGCCATTTGTGAGGGCTTTAATCCGGATGTTCCAGATAATCTGACCAAGAGTGTAAAAATTTAAAACAGAACTTTTTTGATTATTAATTTCTAATGAAAAACACGGCTTTTCAAAGCCGTGTTTTATGGTTTTATATTACATTAACTAACTTTTTTGATTATTAATTGTTTTAGTTTTCTCATAAATATCCACGAAATAATTATAGTTGTAATGATTGAACCAATCATTATTAATATCAGGAGTGGTTTGTATTTTTCAAAACCATTTGCAAGCAAACTTAATGGTAAAACACTTCCAATTGCGAGACCCATCGTAATTCCTTCGATTAGGAATGTGGCTGGAATACTGAAGATTCTATTCATATTGTTGGATTTTATGTTTGGCGAACGAATTGCGAAATATGCTCCCAGGATAGCACTCATGCAGAATAGAAATATAGAGAACAAAAGTGAGGTAAACATGATAGGTTTGATAGTATACAAAAATACTGATACAACAGAAACAGCAAAAAGGATTAAAAAATTCAATGATGTAGTTATGAATATTTTTGGAAACATGAATGCTGAAAAACGAACAGGATAAATTGAAACAAGATCTATTTTTGAAAATTCAGAAATAGTTAATATTCCTGTTTCAAGAGCAATGTAGAATGTAAAAATGGGTATTGTATACATTATAGGGGCAAAAGTATTTTCTGTCATAAACATCATGAAAATGCTAAATCCTAATGGATAAAGTACAAAATATAAAAATCTTTCATATCTTGCAGCGGCTTTCAGATCTTTTTTTATTATGGCTTTCAGGATAGAGCCTGAGCCTTTTATTAAATATTTATTTTTTTGCTTTCGTTGAACTGGTTCGAACGCTGTTTTATTGGAGATTAAAACAAACACTACGCTTAAGACAATTGTCGAAAGAAAAGCGAACAAAAATGTTTTTCTTGAAATAAAACTCCAGGCTAATAAATTATATTCTTTTGTAGAGAAAATAAAAAATTTGGTTATGTTTTGAAGGTTTGATGTAGAAACGTTGGTTAAAGATATTATCGAAAAATAGAAGAATACAGATAACAGCATCATGATCATATAAAACCTTTTCGTGAAAGATTTTGTGGTTTTTCCACCAAACAACACACCTAAAATGGATGAAAAAACAATAAGAAAGGTTATATGAAGAATAATTTTAAAAATTGAGAAAAATATATTTTCCCCTATAACAATCGCGTATGAAATAGTGATAAATATGAAAAATATCAGGATGAATATTTGAGAAACAGTAGCCATGAATATCTGGTAGGCAGTTAATACGCTTCTTGAAATCGGCATAGTTAGTAGTAATTCTATTTCATCGTTTCGTGAAAGCGAGTACATAGCAAGACCTACAAATCCTGCTATAAAAAAAAGAGAGAGCAGTGTTATCCAGAAAAGGAATAAAAGTTTAACTGTTACAGGATCTACCGCATAGAGGTTTTCAAAGATTTTCTTTGAGAAAATGTATACGAAAATGCCCATTGGTATTGCTCCAAAAATATAACTTATAATACGATTAAGAGAATTTGATTTCATTCTGCGTCTTGTTTTTCTGGTATTTTGAACAATGTGCGGATTTGATAAATATTTTAAAAGTATCCAGAAATTTTTCATATTTTCACCTCATTTAAAGTATATCTACGGCGTTTTTTATATTTTCTTCCTGAGCTGTCAATTCCAGGAATAAATCTTCAAGAGATTTATCTTTTCCTTTCTTTAACGTTTCTATATCTCCTTGGGCTATTATTTCACCCCTGTCAATTATTGCTATCACATCGCACATTTTTTCGGCAATTTCAAGGATATGGGTTGTTAGAAAGATTGTTATACCTTGATTTGCATATTTTTTTAATAATTCTTTTAGTATTCTGGCACTTCTTGCGTCTAAGCCAACAGTAGGTTCGTCTAAAAATATAACTTCCGGCTTTCTCATTAAAACACTAATGAGCATTAGTTTTTGTTTCATACCGTGAGACATATCTGAGACCTGTTTATCAAGATAGTCTACTCCAAAAGCATTTGAAAGTTCTTTTATTCTTTTTTTTACTTCATCGTTATTTACCCTGTAAATGTCCATTATAAATTCTAAGTATTCAAAACCTTTTAAATGATCATATATTTTTGGCTCATCCGGGACAACACCTATCCTTCGTTTTATTTCGAGTTCATTTTTCCTCATATCTAATCCCAGAATCTCTATCTTTCCGCTTGT
Source organism: Thermosipho ferrireducens (assembly GCF_017358165.1). Classification (NCBI taxonomy): domain Bacteria; kingdom Thermotogati; phylum Thermotogota; class Thermotogae; order Thermotogales; family Fervidobacteriaceae; genus Thermosipho; species Thermosipho ferrireducens. Next base: position 873,188 of record NZ_CP071446.1, read on the forward strand.
GGGTTTTAAAGAACCTGTTAGCATCCTGATAGTTGTGGTTTTCCCTGCGCCGTTTGGTCCAAGAAAACCAAAGATTTGTCCTCTGGGGATAAAGAGGTTTATTTTGCTTACGGCTGTAAAATCTCCAAACATTTTAGTTAGATTTTCCGCTTTTATCATTTAACCACCTCCTGATGTGTTCGGAAATTTTCTGGCAGAATTCATTTAAGTTTGGTTCACCAAGTATTTTGTGGGTTTTTTTCGATATTCTGAATATTGCTTTATCGTTTTTGATATTTATAATTATTCCCTTTCCGTGTACTATGGCATTTTTATTGAATTTTGCTAAAATGACTATAGGTTTTTTTGTATAATTTCCTTTTTCGCAGCTTTCTGCAACTTTTTCTGAGAATTGCGTAATATAAACCCAGTTATATATTGGAATTTTTTTCATTAACCAGATTTTATACACCACTAAAATTCCAGAAATCCATATGTACTCTGGAAAATACATAATGGAAAAAATTAAAATATTCAAACAAAACATTTTGAGCGTTATTTTGTAATCCAGATAGTTCAAAAAGTTGAAAAACAGGCCAATGGAAATTACTCCGTAATAAATATAGATATTTTTTGAAAGAATTGATAATACTATTATCAGTAAAATTAACGCAACCGACCAAAAATCATCGTTTCTTAATAAGGTACTTTTTCCGGTGTAGCCCAGAAATTTTAATGTTAAATATCTTATTGTCAAAAAAATTATTAAAAAAACGAAAATTTCAACTAACATTAATCGATCACCTCTATCAAATCAAGATCTATAAGTTTTTTAATTATGCACAGAATGTCAAATTCGCTCATTTTTATTCTTTCGAAAATTTCTTTTGCTGAAATACCACTGCTATCAGAAGGGGGTATTAAAAACAGAATCTTTCCTTCTGATTCTGAAAATTCTATTTTTTTTCCCCTGTAAATTACTCCGTTTATAATCTCCTTTTTTAAGTTATAGCTATACTTTAAATCTTCCGTTTTCATTCTGAATTTTTTGGATTTTAATTCGAAGATTTTTAAAATGTCGTTTATATCTATCGTTATTGTTCCGCCGACGTAAGTATATTTCTTGGATGGTCGGCCTATCTTTTTTTCAATTTTAGAAGATACTATTCCAAACTTTTCTAATACTTCAAGATATCTTTGTACAGTAAAAGTGTGAAATCCAAGTTTTCTGGCTATTGTACTTGGATTTTGGTTTGGATTGTTTTTCAAAAAATACAAAACTTCAAACAATTGAGGCGATGCTATTATCTTAAGAAGTTCATTCATTTTTTCTCTCCTTTTTTCAATTTCATTGAAATTATATCCTAATTGAAAATTCTGTCAAGTCTTTAAAAGATGGTTTCAAAATGGAAGGAAATATGTTGACAGAAAAAGTTAATAAGGAATCATTTGCATTTTTGAAGGTAAGTGATCAAATAAACAAAATGGCAGGATTAAACCTGCCATTTATCGTATATTATCCTGTTTTATAAATAATATTCTGGAATAGTGGTTTACAAGAATGGTCTGGGCGGTGGGACTTGAACCCACGACCTCCAGATCCCGATTCTGGCGTTCTAGCCAACTGAACTACGCCCAGAGAGCACAAAATATTTTATCATATTGAAAGTGTGAAATCAAGGATTTGTAGAAGAGATTGGCGAGAGTTGGCGAGTGTTGGCAAGATTAGCGAGGATTAGTAAAATAAGATCCCTCGTCATTACATTCCTCGGGATGACATCCCCCTCACATTCGTTCGGGATGACAATAAAGGAAAAGATCCTTCGTTGCTATGCTCCTCAGGATGACAAAAAACAGCGTGGTTGGATTTCACCTGTGTCATTCCGAACCCGAAGGGTGAGGAATCTTATGATTAGCGAGGTTGGCGAGAGTTAGTAAAAAAGATCCTTTGTCGTTGTGCTCCTCAGGATGACATCTCCCTCACATTCGCCTGGAATGACAGGAAAAGATGTTGTCATTAAACGTTGGATTGTCGATTTTATTGTTTTTCATTCTTTCTTTTCAAAAGTTCCTCATACTTTGTGAGAATTTTAGCAGAATTTAAGGTTTAAAAATTTTGTGGTAAAATAATAAACAAAATTATTTTATTTTTAGGAAGTGGAAATATGATTATTACAGAGCAGTATATAGATGAATTGGAAAAGATTTCAGCGAAGAGTTTTTCTGAAAAAGAAAGAGTTTTATTAAAAAAGGCTTTAAATCTTGCAGAGTATGCCCATGAGGGGTTTTATCGTAAATCTGGAGAGCCTTTTATAACTCATCCTATGGAAGTTACAAAAATACTTGCTACTTTAAAGCTCGATGTAATATCTTTGATAGCGGGTCTGCTTCATGATTCTGTAGAAGATAGCGAAGGAAAAGTAACTTTTGATGTGATACGTAAGGAATTTGGCGATACAGTTGCCATGATTGTTGATGGTGTAACAAAAGTAAGCAAGATCAATGCCCCTGTAGGATTTTCTGATCAAAAAAAGAAGAGTGAAACTATTCAAAAGATGCTATTTGCCATGGCAGAAGATGTTAGGGTTATATTTGTAAAACTTGCTGATAGATTGCATAATATGAGAACTCTTGGATTCGTTGAAGACGAAGAGAAAAGGAAATATAAGGCTTTAGAAACGCTGGAAGTGTACGCCCCTATAGCACATAAATTAGGAATTCACATTATAAAGTGGGAATTAGAAGACCTTTCTTTTAAAGTTTTACATCCAAAAGAATATTATGAGATTAAAGAGTTAGTTTCTGAAAAAAAGAAAGAAAGAGAAGAACGTACTAAAGAATATGTAAATCAGTTAAAACTCGCATTAAAAGAACACAATATTATTGCTGAAGTAGAAGGTCGTTATAAACATTACTACAGTATCTGGAGAAAAATGGTGGAAAGAAAAAAAAGATTCGATGAAATTTACGACTTAATTGGAATTAGGGCTATTGTCAGGGATATAAGTTCGTGTTATACAGCAGTAGGTGTGGTTCACAATATGTGGGTACCACTTCCTGGAAGGTTTAAAGATTATATTGCAGCGCCAAAATCTAATGGTTACAAATCCATTCATACCACAGTGGTAACACAATATGGAGAACCGTTAGAGGTGCAGATTCGCGATCACGAAATGCATAGAGAAGCTGAATATGGTCTAATTGCTCACTGGATTTATAAAGAAAAAAGTATTGACGTTAAACAAAAGTGGCTTTTGCAGCTTCTTGATTGGAGAAGGGAACTGGTTTACGGGAGTACGAGTCTTAGTGATTTAAAAAAAGAGTTGCAGCTTGAGGAAGTCTTTGTATTAACACCCAAAGGTGAAATTATTCATATGCCGGTTGGTTCTACAGTGATAGATTTTGCCTATGCGATTCACACGGAAGTAGGGCATCATTATGCAGGCGCAAAAGTCAATGGGAAGATAGTTTCAATAGATTATAAACTGAAAAACGGTGATGTTGTTGAAATATTAGTAAACAAAACCAGTAAAGGTCCGAGCCTGGATTGGTTGAAATATGCAAAGAGCTCAAGAACAAAGGCTAAAATAAGACGATTTTTTAGAGAAAAGGAAAAAGAGAGATTGGTAGAAGAAGGGAAAGACGTTATAAGAAGAATAGCTAAAAGGTTGGGGATTTCAATAGAAGCGTTATTGGAAAATGAGAAACTTTTAAAATTTATGGAATCGCATAACCTGACCCGTGAAGAGTTTTTTATAAGAATAGGAGAAGGTATTTTTACTTTTAATGACCTTTTAAGTCTAATAGAGAAAAAGGAAGAGCAAAGGAAAAGAATATCGAGCAGAAAAAGAAAGAAGCAGCGAAATCCTGTTGCAATAGATGGTGTGAAGACTATAGATGTTCATGTTGCGAAATGTTGTATGCCTGTGCCCGGTGATGAAATAGTTGGTGTTGCGAGCAGGCGGGGAATTACGATTCACAGGCTAGGATGTAAAAATATCAGAAACATTACCGAGGATAGAGTTTTTAAGGCTGATTGGGTTTCAGGAGAATCAGGATATTTTAGCACTACAATAGAAGTTGAAGTGGATAAGAATGAAAGACTTCCTGAACTTATGTCAATATTTATTTCAAAGGGTATATCTGTAAACAGCGTTAAAGTGTTTGAGCTTGAGAAATGGGATACAGTATACGTACGTTTTACAATTATGGTAAAATCTTTAAATGAACTTACCAGTTTGATTAGAGAAATAGAAAAAAAGGCAGGGGTTGTGAAGGTGAGAAGAACATGAGAGCTGTTATCCAGAGAGTTAAGAAGGCTTCTGTAGAAATCGATGGAAAGGTAGTTGGAAGTATCAATAAAGGATTGGTTGTACTTTTAGGTGTAGGAAAAGATGACACAGATTCTGATATGAATTACCTTGCTGAAAAAATAGTTAATTTACGTATTTTTGATGATTCTGAAGGCAAAATGAATCTTTCTCTAAAAGACGTTGGAGGAGAAATGTTAATAGTTTCACAGTTTACGTTGTACGGAGATTGTAGGCGTGGTAGAAGACCATCTTATTCAAACTCGGCGCCTCCAGATTATGCTAAGAAGATGTATGAAATGTTTATCGATAAGATCAGGAAAATGGGATTAAAAGTTGAAACAGGGGTATTTGGTGAATATATGCAAGTTTCTCTTATAAACGATGGCCCGGTAACATTATTACTTGATTCTAAGAAGGTGTTTTAATGCTTTTGCACGTTTGTTGTGCGCCAGATCTTGTGCCTGCTTTTTTTCGTTTAAAAGCAAGTAACAGTTTAAAAGATGTTAAGTTATTTTTTTATAATCCAAATATTCATCCAGAAAACGAATATGTAAAAAGATATAAAGAGGTGGAAAAATTAGCAACTCAATGGAATTTAGAAATTGTTGAAAGTGATTATGAACCTGATGTTTTTTTTGACTGGGTTAGAGGTTATGAACATCTTGGAGAGAACAGCAGGCGATGTGAACTTTGTATATATTATAGACTTGTGAAAACCGCAGAGGTGGCTCAAAAAATATCTGAAGAATCTTTTGCCACGACTCTTACAGCGTCTCCTCGAAAGGTGTTGGAAAAAATAAATAAAATTGGTAAAATAGTAGAAGAGAAACAGGGGACAAAATATATATCGACGACTTTTAGAAAAGGCAGAGAATATAATTTGGCCTTAAGTTATGTTCGTGAAAATCATATTTACAGGCAGAAATATTGTGGATGTAGTTATTCATTAAATGAGGCCATTAAATTAAAAGAAACTTCTCAAAATAGGCGAAGAGAAAAGTTGAAAAATTATGGAATCAATGGAATTGAATTAGATCCAGAGGAGTTTTATTTAGATGAAAAGTTTTACATGGAATTTTTAGAGAAATATTCTGAGATTATAGCCTTAATTCGCCCACGAGTGGTAATTGTAGATAGTAAATTAAGCAGAAAGTTAAATCTGAAGAAGGGCTGGAATAAGTTTAGTAAATTTAAAACAAAAGTCGTAATAAAAGAAAGGTGAAGGTATGGAAACTATAACTCTGTCATTTGTTGGAAAAAGTGAGAATATAAGAATCGCACGGAGTGTTATTCATAATTTTTTGAGTTTTAAGGGAATTAGTGAGCAAGATGTTTTTGACACAGAACTTGCAGTTAACGAAGCAATAGCCAATATAATTGAACATACTTACAAATTTGAGCCGAACTATATAGTTATGACTTGTAGATGGGAAGTTTCAGGTGTGTTTGAGGTTCTTCTCAGAGATTTTGGTCCTAAAGTTGATCCTACAAAAGTTAGATCAAGGAATCTTGAAGATGTGCGACCAGGAGGATTGGGAGTTTATATTATAAAAAAGATTTTTGATGTTATGGAATTTCGCGAAGTTGATAAAGGCAATCTTTTATATTTGAGAAAAAGTTTTAAATAAGAGAGGTGTAGCTTTTGTTAGCATTGCTGAAAAATATGCCCTTGATTGCTGCTGCTCTGGCATTCTTTTTTGCTCAAATGATAAAAGTTGTTATATACAGGGATTTGAGAGTTTTTGGAAGATATGGTGGAATGCCGAGTGCTCATGTAGCAACAGTTTCAGCGCTTGCGTGGGCTACGGGAAGAGTTACAGGTTTTGATTCTCCTATTACAGCTGTAGCAGGAATTCTTTTATCTGTTGTGGCAGCTGATGCTGTTGGTTTGAGAAGAAAAGTGGATCCAAATAGTGGCCATACATTGATGGAGGCTGTTGTTGGATTTGCTCTGGGAATGCTTGTAGCTTATTTGTTACCTGTTAAATCAAATTGAGGAGGTTTTACAATGCGCTATTTGACGTTGTTGTTAGTAATAGTTATGGTTACGGTAAATTTCGCATTACCTGGTCAATGGTTTAGAGACATGGTAAAAGAATATAGAAGTGCTCACGGTCTTGAGACAGATGAAGATATGTTATACAAAATTGAAGAAGCTGTACTTGAGGCTTCAAAGAATACAGGTTTAGATCCCTTATTGATAATATCAGTAATAGTTGTTGAAAGTGAATTTAGAAATGTTATAGGTTTGTACGGAGAGCTTGGAATGATGCAGATAAAACCCCAAACAGCTGCTTTTGTTGCTAAAAAGTATGGAATAAAGGAACCAGAAGAGGGTTGGATAAGAATCATGTGGGATTTTAAGTTGAACATAAAAATAGGAACTTATTATTTAAAATATTTGTACGAAAAATATGGAAGTATTACAAAAGCTGTTGAGAATTATAATGGAGGGATTTATAAAGAGATTTATGCAAAAAGAATTCTTGAAAAATACAGCAGTATGTTGAAGTTGGCTTCTACTTTCGAAACAGGTGGATAAGGGAGTATGAATAATGAGCTTGTCATCAGTTGTTTTAAAAACAAAAAATTTGAATTTTTCATATGGGACATTTTCAGTAAAAAATATTAATATTTCTGTTAAAAAGGGAAGTTTTGTGGGAATAATCGGTCCTAATGGAGCGGGAAAATCCACAATTTTAAAGCTTATTTCAAGGATATTAAAATGTGACGATGGAACAATAGAAGTTTTTGGAAATGATATCAGCCATATATCACGTAGAAAGTTAGCAAGTTACATTTCTTTTGTAAGGCAGGAATTTTCTCCAGCTTTTGAATTTAAAGTCAGGGAAATAGTAGAGATGGGAGGACTTCATAGAAAAAGAAGTTTTTTTTCAGGCTATGAAAATAAGAATAAACTGGAAGAAGCTCTTGGGCTTGTGGAATTGTCAGATTTCAAAGAGCGGTATTTTTCGACTCTTAGCGGTGGGGAGCAAAGAAGAGTTTTAATTGCCAGAGCACTATATCAAGGGTCGCCTATAATTATAGTCGATGAGCTTACTGCCCATCTTGATATATCTCAAGCGATTCACATAGCAGAAATATTAAAAAAACTTACAGATTCTGGAAAAAGTGTTCTTGCAGCTTTTCATAATATCAATATTGCTGCAAAGTATTGTGATTACATCTATGGGTTAAAGGATGGCAAACTTTGTTTAGAGGGTGTCCCGCATAAGGTTATCACTTCAGAGAATTTTAAATTGCTCTATAATTCTAAGGTAGAAGTTATTTATCATCCGAAAAATAACTATCCAGTGGTTCTTTATTAAACCAGGTTATGTAAAAGCTCGCCGAACTTTGTATACATTCCTTCGCAGGCTTCTAAAAGGCTCCCTTTTAAGGAAAATGATTCATTTAGAACGAGTTCTATTTTTTTCGCAGCATCTAAAATATCAAAAGCAAATCCAGGATAAACAGGCAAATATGGTGTAATGAATCTTCTAAATTTCTCATCCTTCACAGAAATAAATGGAATATCAAAATATGCCGCGGTTAGTGAACCATGAAACCTTTCACTGATTATAACTGAGGCTTTTGTAATTTTTTCTATAGCTTCTTCGGGCTTTGAGAAAGACATATTTAGTCCTTTTATGGAAAAATTGGCCAGCCTTTTCGCAAGAATTTCATCTTCCGGAGCAAATGGTAAGAATATTATATTTTTAAATCCCAGGTGTTTTAAATTAAGAAGAACGGGAATATAGCTTCTAAATTTTCTGGGAATGATAACAGCCGTATCAGTTCTTTTTGAAGGAGTAATATCTAACTTTGATAAAAATCTTATGGCTGGATCTGTTGCTAAAAAGGTATGTGAATTATGCTGTGAAGCATATTTAGAAGAAACTGGATCCCTGGCAAAAATATAAAGTTTTTTTTGTTTTAAGAGTCTTTTTAATAGTAACATACTGAGTTTTTTTCTCACAGGTCCAAAACTGTTTCCAAAAAATATTACTGGTTTCCTCATTAGAAGTGAAAACTCAAAAATGCTATAGTAGTAAAAAAAGCTTTTAAAACTGGTCTTATCCTGGAGCACACCTCCACCGCCGCAGATTATAGCGTCAGCTTTCAAAATATTTTCGAAAAGTTTTAATATATTAAAACGATTGAATTGCTTTTGATTCAATATTTTTTCTTTAGGTACTGGTATATTCACATTAAAACCCTGAGATAACAAAAAATCTTTTATTGTACTTACCATCATTTCGTCTCCGAGATTACCAAAGCCATAATATCCTATTAAGAGTAAATTCTTCAAGGATTTGTCACCCCTTCTGGAGAAATATTACAATGTAAAGTATAACACATTGGGGGAAAAGATATGATAAGAAATATTTCTGAACATGTGTATGTTATTGAAAATGAAATAGCTTCAAACAGCACGCTGGTTATAGGAAAATCTGGATGTATTTTAATAGATACTACTCTTTTTCCTGAAAAGGCAAAAAAAATAAAAGATTTTGCAAAAGAGATTAGTGGGAAAAGGATAGAGTTAGTTATAAACACACATTATCATCCTGATCACACATTTGGGAATCATGTTTTTGAGTGTCCTATAGTTGCGCACAAATTAACAAAAGAAGCTATGGAAAAGATGGATGATTCTTATCTGGAAAATATTGGAATGAAAAATTTTGAGGTAAAATTCCCGGACGTTGTGTTTGAAGAAGACTGGACATATGAAGATGGAATAAAGATTTACATATATCATGGTCCTGGCCATACACCGGATTCTTCTTACGTTTTTATTCCATCGGAAAATGTAGTTGTTGCAGGAGATACCATTGTTTCTGGAATTCATGCTGAGATAGTGTTTGATAGCAATATAGACTTGTGGTTGAAAACACTGGAAAAAATTCCAAAAGCTAAGTATATAGTACCTGGTCACGGGTTGATTGCTAAAGATGATGAAGTGATAAAAATGAAAGAGTATATATTAAAGCTCAGACAGCTTATTCGTGGAGAGTTGCTACCTTCCTCCCTGGAAAATGATCAAAATTTCAGCATGAGAACACATCCAGAACTTCTGGAGTGGGGATTAGAAAACTTTTTTTAAATTTTCAATGAAATATACCATCAATAAATGTTATAATAAAAACAGGTGAAAAGTATTTTTATTTTGACGAATAGGATTGGAGAAATGGATTAAATAATGAAAAATTCAGGGAAGTACTTGTAGAAAGATGTTATAGATTTTTGTGGATTGTGAGCGAGAAGATGAAAGAAAAGTTTGAAAAACATAAACTTCTTATTTTAGAAACCATACCACCTCGATCAGTCACTGTAAAAAAATATATCAGATTTTGTGAGATGGCAATTAATAGAGGAGTAGATGTTATAGCTATAACAGATCTTCCTATGGGGAAAGTGAAAATCTCTCCAATTGCTCCAGCCCATGTTTTATGTGAAAATAATATTGATATTTTAATGCATTTTACACGAACTACAAGGAATATTATAAGAATCGAAGGAGACCTCCTTGCCGCTCATATGCTTGGGGTTAATAATATTTTAATACTTTCTGGAGATGACCCCTCTTTTGGTACTTATCCATTTGCGACTCGTGTGGATGACCTCAGCATTTATGAACTATTTAAGCTTGTCAAATTGCTTAATGAGGGGAAAGATCTTGCTGGGAATAGAATATGTGGTAATGCAAATTTTTATTTTGGAGGCGTGTTTAGTCTATATGAAAAAGCTGCGGAAGTTACAATAGAAAGAATGAATAAAAAAATAAAGAATGGCTCTTCCTTTTTTGTATCACAGCCTATCATGGAACCAGAGATATTTTTAAGATTCTGGGATATTGCAAGAAAAACTCTTTTGCCAACCAAACTTGTACTTTCTTTAATAGTTCTTGAAAGTGTTGAGCGAATGATGTATTTTTCGACAGTTCCAGGAATTTTTATCCCTTCTTTTTATAAAAATATAAACGATGATAACATTTTATATGAATTGTCTTTAGAAGCTATTTTTAATACTATAAAGCTTACTTATGAGATAGTGTCAGGATATTACATTACAGCAACAACAAAAAATTTAGATACAATTGAGAAAATTGCGCGATATATTAAGAATTTTTGTTCTTAATTAATATGCTATGGTAAAATGACTTTGAAAGGAAACATAAATTGGTTTGGTAAAGGTATGGAGGGATTATTATGAATGTACCTAAAATAGTTAAAATGAAAGGTAAAGAAAAAATAGTAATGGCTACTGCTTATGATGCACCTACCGCCCGTATTTTACAGGATGCTGGTATTGATATTATACTTGTAGGTGATTCTCTTGGAAATAATGTTTTGGGGTATGATAGTACGATTCCAGTTACAATGGAAGAAATGTTGATACATGTAAAAGCGGTAAGAAGAGGGGCAGATAACGCATTTATAGTAGCGGATATGCCTTTTTTGTCTTATGGTGTTAGCGTAGAAGAAGGAATAAAAAATGCAGGGTTATTTATGAAAGCAGGTGCAAATGCAGTTAAACTGGAAGGTGGGCGTGAATTTTCTGAACTTATAGGGAAATTGATATCCATAGGTATTCCTGTTATGGGGCATCTTGGTTTTACTCCTCAATCTCTAAATGTTGTAGGAGGTTATAAGGTTCGGGGTAAAGCAACAGAAGAAAAAGAAAGATTACTGGAAGATGCATCTATTCTGGAAGAAACTGGTGTATTCAGTATAGTTCTGGAGATGGTAATTGAAAATGTTGCAAAAGAGGTAACGGAAACTATTTCTATTCCAACAATAGGCATTGGCTCAGGTCGTTATTGTGATGGACAGGTTCTAGTTTTTCACGATATTGTTGGATTAAATCCTGATTTTAAACCAAAGTTTGCAAAAAGATATATGAACGCGTATGAGGAAATGCTAAAGGCGGTGTCACAGTTTAAAGATGAAGTAAAAAACAGAACTTTTCCCGCTGAAGAGCACAAATTTTAATCTGGAGGAAGAGAGCATGCATGTTTTGTTGGGAGTTTCAAGTGGCATAGCCATTTATAAAGCGGTGGATCTTGTTAGCAAATTCAGGAAAGAAGGTTATGAAACAAATGTTATTATGACTAAAAATGCAAAAAATTTAATAGCACCGGCTGTTTTTTCAGCGGTTGGGAATTGTAATGTGTATACAGATACTTTTGATGTAGATTCTGGATGGATAACTCATACAGAGCTATCAAGAAAAGCAAGTGTGTTTGTCGTTGCACCTGCAACAGCGAATATAATTGGTAAAATAGCAAATGGAATAGCAGACGATCTTTTATCAACAATAGCAATTGCTGTTCCAGATAAGACTCCTAAGGTTATTGTACCAACCATGAATACAAGAATGTATGAAAACAACATTGTTCAGGAAAATTTAGAAAAGCTTAGAAAGATAGGATGGTATGTAGTAGAGCCGGAGGTAGGTCATTTAGCATGTGGTGAAATAGGAAAAGGAAGGTATCCTGAAAATGAAAAAATATTGGAGGTTGTAAAGTTTTTAACTTCGAAAAAAAAATTGAAAGATAAAAAAGTACTGATTACAGCAGGTCCAACTGTGGAAAGTATAGATCCTGTAAGGTTTATTTCAAATCATTCAAGTGGAAAGATGGGATACGCGATAGCTACTGTTGCTAAGAGGTTGGGAGGAAATGTAACATTGATTTCTGGCCCAACTTCTTTAAAAAAACCGTACCTTGTCGATGAGTTTATAGAGGTTGTTAGTGCAGAAGAGATGTTTAATGAAACGATAATGAGATTCGAGAAAACAGATATTGTTATTATGGTAGCTGCAGTAGCTGATTACAAACCAAAAGAAGTAAGAAAACATAAGATAAAAAAGCAGGGAGATATGGTATTAGAACTTGTTAGAACAAAAGATATTCTCAAAGAAATAGGCAGAAGAAAAAGTCATCAATTAATTGTTGGATTTGCAGCAGAAACAGAAAACATTGTGGAAAATGCTCGAAAAAAACTTGAAGAGAAAAAAGTTGACATGATAATAGCAAATAATGCAACGAAAGTTATGGGAAGTGACAATAGTCATGCTTTTATAATTACTCGTAATCAAGTTGTTGAAGTAGAAGGGAGTAAAGAAGAAGTTGCGGAAAAGATATTTGAGTTTATCTATTAGAGTTAGCATAATGTTTTTTTTGTTTATTTCTTTTTCCGCTTTTTCTGTCTCAGTTGAAAAAGTGATCTACACGGGAACGGCGTATACTTTCCGCAATACAGTATGGGATAATTATTTAGTTTTAACAAGTTCACTTGAAAGAAAAGTTGTTATAGTTGATCTTGAAAGTAGAGAAATTTATAAAGTAAAATCAAATGTGGGAATTTATCCTGTAATTTCATATATTTATAAAGAGTTTCTTATGGTTATTGATGGGGTGGGAAAACAGTTACTTCTTTACAATGTGAAGAATATGAGTCTAATAAAGAATTATGAATTAAAAGCAAAGCCAATATTTAGTGAGAGAGTAGGCAATTATGTTTATATACTCGATATTAAAGGTAATATCTTTGGATTTGATTTTAACTTGAATATTATTTATTCCTATAATTTTATAGACAGTCCCACTTACTTTTATTTTTACAAAGGAAAGCCCATAGGATTAATTTTATGGGACAAAACGAAAGATTTTGAGCTGGATAGAAAGTTTTTCAATTATGACTTAATTACACCTTCTATAGTTGTTAATTCTTATTTGGTTGATACAAGGGGCGGTAAAATCCTGAATCTGGAGGGCGGGAAGATAAACAAGATTTCATCGTATCTCTCTTTTGCAACAATGTGGGATTCCTATTTAGTTGTCGGATCGTTATATACCAGGAAAATATATTTTTTAAAAAGTGATAAAATATATAAAGAAATAGAGTTGAAGTATCAACCTACTTTAGGTTTAGTAAGTGAAAAATACCTGGTTGCTTTATCTGCATCAGACAATAAATTAATGTTGTACGATGGTCAAAAAGTGTTATATTATGATACTGGAAAATATCCAATCTCAGTTTTTAAAATATCCAATGGAATAGTAGTTGTATGTGCTGATTTTGGTGAGGTATGGTTCTACAAATTTTAGTGCTGTAGGAAGAAGGAGGTTGTGTTATGAATGTAAAGAAATGGGTTGTTACACATTTTCCAACTATTAAGAAGGGTGCATCTGTTGGAGATGCTCTTCATACGATGAGAGAGTATGCCTGCGATTATTGTATTGCGTTGGATGAGGAAGAAAAATTCGACGGAGTATTATACAAAAGTAGTATCTGGGAAGCAAATATGGATGAAAAAATAGACGATTATATAACTTTTCCGGATTTTTACGTTGTTGAAGATTCAAATGTAGAAGAAGCCGCATTAATGATGATAGAAAATCGAGATCAAATATTGCCTGTAGTAAACAACAACGCAGAAGTAATAGGAGTTCTTGGAGTCCAGGAGATTTTGGAAGCATTTACAGAACTTTCCGCTATGGATGAGCCCGGGATAAGAATAATTCTTGAACTTGCTGATAGGCCTGGAGAGTTAAAGAGAATAATAGATGTTCTGGCAAATAACCAGGTAAATATACTTTCAATTTTAACTCTTAAAGATGAGAATAGTAAACGTCAAATCTCCATAAAAGTCGATAGTGATGATCCGGAAAGCATCGCGAGCCTTCTGGAGATATACGAAATAAAATATCTTTCTATAATCGAGGAGGAAGGCTTTTAAAGGGGTTTTAAAAATTGGAAGTAATTTTCAGATTTGAAAAATTTGAAGGGCCACTCGATTTGATACTTTTTCTTGTTAAAAAAAAGCAAATTAGTATAAGGGAAATACCTATTTCCCAGCTTGCTGATGAATTTTTAAGCTATATAGAAAGAATGAAACGGATGAATCTGTCCATAGCTTCTGAATTTATTGTTACAGCATCATATTTGATGGAATTAAAATCCAGAAGTTTGTTACCGAGAAGCAATGTCGATCCTGAACTTCAAGCAAAGAAAGAACGATTCTATACTCAGGTGGAGCAATATGCTAAACTTAAAGAGTACGTTGAAAAAGTTAAAAATGTTGATCCATCAACTATTAAAAGGTTCCCGGTAAATGTTCAGGTGATATTTCCTAAAATAAATGAGAAGCGTTTAAAAAAAATCATTTCGAGTGTGGTTCATGAAATAGAAATTAAGAAAAAAGTTTATGAAATAAAACGAGAAGAACTTCTTGTAGAAAATGTGATGGATGAAATTCTTGAAAATTGGCTGGACAATGATATTTATAGTATTTTGAAAGTTTCTCAAAGTAAATATGAACTTATAGTTAGATTTTTAGCGGTATTAGAACTTATTCGTCTGGGGTATGCTTTGCTTGATGAAGAATTTATTTTAAAGCGAGTGGTGAAAAATGGACAAAAAGCTAATAGCAATGGTTGAAGCAATAATATTTGCATCACGTGGGATAGAAATGGAGAAAGTGAGACAGCTAGTAGATTGTGATTTTGACACATTAGACCGTGTAATAAGAATCATTCAAGAGAAGTATAAAGACGAGGCTCACGGGATTGAACTCAAAATAATAGACGGGTTTCTAAGGTTCTATGCAAAAAAAGATTATGCAAAAATATTAAGTAAAGTGGTCAAGAGACGTTCTTTACACAGCCTTACAGAGTCTCAACTGGAAATAGTCTTATTGTTAGCAAGCAATAAGAAGATGACTAAATCAGAATTAGATAATTTTCGTGGGAAGGATTCTTACGCGATTCTAAAACAGTTGTTATCAAATGGTGTTGTTAAAAGGCGAAAAAAGGGGAGAAGTTATATCTATTCTTTAACTGAAACTTTTAGAGATGAAACAATGATAGATGATATTTTATCTGATATCGGAGGTGTTGTTTTTGACAGTTCAGGAAGCAAAGTATCTTTCCAAAAAAATAATGGAGAGCGGTGAAGTACCATTATTGGTTGGACATTTCGGTGTTGGTAAGACTGACATAGCACGTGAAATTGCGGAAGAATCTGGAAGAGAATTAATAATTCTTGTATTATCGCAAATGGAACCAGGAGATTTAATAGGTCTTCCCTCCAGATCTGAAGGAAAAACGATCTTTTTAGCTCCAGATTGGTGGCCTGAAAATGATAATTGCATAATTTTCCTTGATGAAATAAATCGTTCTCATAGGAGCATTAGAAATGCTATTATGCAGCTTCTTATTGACAGACGAATTCATAATCATGTATTGCCGGATGGGGTATGGATAATCGCTTCGATGAATCCTCCAGATGAAGATTACGATCAGGTTGATTTAATAACTGATCCTGCATTTCTCTCGAGGTTTTTTATACTTGAGATATCGCCTCATGTAGATGAGTGGCTTAAGTGGGCGGACAAGTATGATGTTCCTGAAGAAATAAAAGAATTTATAAAAGGAAATCCCGAATTTCTTGCTACATCTTCGCCGGTATCTTTAAAGGCAAATATAAAACCCAGTCCAAGGAGTTGGTTTAAGCTTGGGAAAGTGCTAAAAAACATGAGCGACGAGGAAAAAGAGAAATACGCTTATTTCATAGCATCTGGTATTCTTGGGCCTGAAGTAGCAAAGACATTTTATGATAATACATTTTCCTCTGTTCCAACAGCACGCGAAATATTATTGGCTGGAAAAATTCCTTCTAATAATAACAAAATTCATATAACAAATTCCATGATAATAAGGATTGTTGATTTCTTTTCCTCTATTGACGAAAGCACAGGAAAGGAAATGTTTGCTCAGGTCGATACAATAGCGCATAATTTACTAAAACTTTCGCGACAGGTTCCAAAAGACAGCTTTTTCAGTCTTGTCAGACTGTTGAACGAGCTTTCTAATGAACCAGGGATAAAAGGTGAACTATGTGATAAACTACTTGAAAAAATAAGCTATGATGCTTGATAGATTTTTATTCAAGAGTATAGAATCTTTCCTGTGGACTTACAATTTCAGTAATTCTTACTCCAAAGTTTTCATCGATTACCACGACTTCGCCACGGGCGATTAATTTACCATTTACAATTATGTCTACAGGTTCTCCTGTGAGTTTATCAAGTTCTATTAAGGAACCTATTGAGAGTTCCATTACCTGTTTTAACGTTAATTTTGTTTTTCCAAGTTCTACCACAACGTTTAAAGGAATATCAAGAAGTGCTTGAAGCCTCTCGGGAATTTCTACTCCGGCCTTTGAAGTTCCTTCAGATTCGAAAGTTTGGAATTTAACAGGAGAAACTGAAACAGTTTGTTTTTGCACATTTGAAGTTTTGGCGGCAATAGCTTGTTCAGCAGGTTGTCCTGGAGCCTGGACTTGTTGAGCCTGAGTTTCTTGAGGCTCGCCTGGTTTGAAAATTAAGTCGTACAGTTTTTTAACAAATTTTGGAGGCATGGTCAGGAAAAAATCAGCTGGTGGAAGACCGTCGATTTTCAATGTAAAATTAACTTTTGCTACAATTTCATCATCCTGAGCTACTGGTGGAAATTTGACTTCCGAGGAGTTAAAATCTATTAATTCTACTGTGGGAGGAGTTATATCTATTTTTGCATTTACCATATCAGAAAGAGCAGTAGAAGCTGCTCCCATCATTTGATTCATAGCCTCTGAAACAGCGCTTAATGCTAATTCATTGACTTCAGGAGATTCTATTTCCCCTGTGCCTCCCATCATTATATCGGCGATTTGTGCAACTGCATTCTGGGGGAGTACCAGTGCATTTAATCCCTCAACAACTCCCTGGAAATTTATTGATACTACAGCATTAACGCCGTTTATTTCTTTTTTTAATTCTGAAACTTTTTTTAAATCGACAGTTGGGACTGTTATCTCTACCTTTCTTCCAAGAAGCGTGGAAAGAGCGGTAGCGCCACTTCCCATTATTATATTTCCTATTTCTCCGAACATGTCTTTTTCAATGTCTGTGAGCTCCTGGCTTTCCTGGGAGTCATTTATTTGATTTAACAAAGCATCAAGTTCTTCTTGAGAAAGGAATTCTTCTCCACCCATTTTATATCTCCTCCTCATTGATAACTTCCGTTATTTTTACTGCGTATCTTCCTTTAAAAGTTCCTGGCAATCCTTTAAACTTAGTTTTCCCATTTAGTGTAATCTTGAAAGGTTCGTTTTTATGTGTGTTTAATCTTATTACATCGCCTTTTTCCAGATTCAAAATTTCCCACAAGCTCAATTGTGTTTTTCCAATAACCGCTGATAGTTCTACAATGGTCCTTGCGAGATTTTCACGAAGAGATTTAATATCTTCTTCTGTAGCCAGTGTTTGTTTGGTTTTAAACCAGCTTTGGGTTGTAAGTTTTTCTGCAAAAGGTTCTATAAGTGATGACGGCCAACAAAGATTTATATATCCTTCTATTCTGCCTATGTTTATGAAAAAAGTAATTACCAGAACCATTTCATTTGAGGCAACAATTTGAACAAATTGAGGATTAGTTTCAATAGCCTCTATTACAGGAACAAATGGGTGAACATTTGACCATGCTTGAGAGAGAGTAGTTAATATATTAACGACTTCTTTTCTCATTATAGCTGTTTCCGTGTCTGTTGGAGGTCTGGAAATTTCAGAAACATTTGCACCTGGACCACCAAGAAGAATTTCAAGCATTCCATAAAATATTTCAAGTCCTATATCCATTATAGCACTTCCTGTGAACTCCCTTGCAGAGAATATGACAATATACGAAGGATTTTTTATTGACTTTAAAAATTCATCATAGGTCATTTGATCTATTCCAACAAGATTAACTGCCACAAAACTTCTCAATCTACCGGAAAGGTAGGTGGACAATCCACGAGAAAAGTTTTCGTGGATCATCTGCAATGTTCTTTCCTGTTCTTTTGAAAATTTTCTTGGTCTTAGAAAATCATATGTTCTTATTTTCTTTGCTTCTTCTTCCTTTTTTACTTCTTCTAAACTTACTTCTCCTTCGCTTACCGCTTGAAGCAATCGATCTATTTCTTCCTGACTGAGTACATCAGACAAGGGAGTTCACCTCTTTTCTTATTGTACAGAGCTAATAGCCTTTATGTAAAGATACACATCTATTACTCCATATTTCTCTTTTTCCCCAACAAATCCTGTTATTTCATTAACTGCATTTTTTATTTGTTTCTTTATTAACTCAATTCCTGCAGGTGTATTTAGTTCTGTTCTTTCTTTACTCAGGAAAATTAACATAAGAGCATCCATAATTTCATCATTTTTTTCTGCAACTGCTGCTCTACATTGTTCGCTTCCGACTTTAAATGATAAGGAGTCTATCACAGCTACCTCTTTGGCGCCTTTTAACATGAAAGTCTGATATGTGCCAGGTCTAATAACAACCGCTTTGATTTCAACTGGAGCTGTTTGTTGAGCCTGTTGTTGAGCTTGAGAAACTGTAGTATTGTTTCCAAGAAACATAATAACGCCAAGACTTACTCCCAATGAGACAACAAGAGGTATCAAAATAGGGCCTAATAATCCCATTATTCCCTTTTTCTTTTTTTGCTCCCCTGCTTGTTCTTGAATTTCTTCTTCTGGCATTCTGGCACCTCCTCAAAGTTAAAAATCACATGGCTTTTTCTCTTTTTATTAATATATCTATCCTTCTATACTTTTTTCTAAGATTTACTATTTTATTATCTGTTTCTGTTGTTAGTTTTGCTACTAATGTGTTCCATTGCTCTCTTGTTATTTTACCTGCTACCAGATCTTTTCTCATATTTTCCAGTTTATATTCGTATTCTGCGCGAAGCGCTTTGATTTCTTTTTGAATTTCAACGTCACCTTTTCCTATAGGGATGAATCTACCAGGGTTATAATAATAATCTGGATCAAATCTTCCGAGTTGAATATCTGCAATTCTTTCAAGAGATCTTTTTTGTTTTAGTTCTGTAGTGAAAAAAAGAACCACGCTTGCAGCTCTTGCAGAGCTAAGGTGCCAATTTGATTGATAAATTGAACTTTCAGGAAGTGGTAGTTCATTAGCATATCCAAATATTTCAAGTGTGTTATTGGTATGTTCTATTATCACTGCTCCTAATTTTTCTAAAAGCTTTTTAGCTTCCGCAGTTAATCTGGCACTTCCAGATTCAAATATGTCAAGATTGCTTATAATTATTAAAGTCCCTTCATCACGTTCTTCGATTGTCACTTTGCCTTTATATTCTTCTGAGATTCTTAGTATTTCCTCATAAACACCGGGTCTTTGTGAGATAAGAGGTTCTTCCTGTAAACTTCGTCCACCCATTAATACACTTGGAGGACTTCCAGAAAGAGCACTTGCAAGCCCTACAGCGACCTGTTGAAATTTTCCAGGACTTATGCTTGAAAATGCAAACAATAACACAAAAAATGTAAGTAGCAACGTCACCATATCTCCATATGTAGTCATCCAGGCTGGTGCACCTTTTGGACATTCACACTTTTTATTTGCCATTTACGCAGTAGCCTCCTGAGTAGCTGCTTCATATTGTTCTCTGAGATTTGCCGGTAAAAATGCCTTTAGCTTTTCCTCAAGAATTCTTGGGTTTTCTCCTGCCTGAATCGAGAGAACTCCTTCAACTATCATCGTTTTTTCCATTTCAAGATTTATCATTCTTTTACCTATTTTTTCAGCTAATGGAAGAGCCGCGGCGTTAGCTATTATTGAACCATACATGGTTGTAATAAGAGCAACGGCCATTGATGGTCCAAGTGAATTAGGATCATTAAGACTTTTAAGCATTTGAATAAGCCCTATTAACGTTCCAATCATACCAAAAGCCGGTGCGTATGCTCCTAATGATTCAAATAGGCCACGTTTTAGACTCATCTCGCTATTCATAACATCTATTTCTATTTGAAGCATAGATTTCAAAAGTTCCGGTTCTGTTCCATCAACAACCAGTTGTATAGCTTTTTTCATGAATGGATCGTCAATTTGTTCTATATTTTCTTCCAGAGATAGAAGACCTTCCCTTCTTGCTTTTTCAGAAAGCGAAACAAGCGTTCTTAACAAATTAATGTAATCTATTTTTGGCTCTTTAAGAGCTTCAAGACTTATCTGGACTATCTTAAATCCTATGTCTTTTGGGTTCGCTGCGATGGTAGCACCTATTGAACCTCCTATGACGATAAAAAGAGAAGGTATATTTATAAAAGCAGCAAAATCCCCTCCTCCTGAGATTATGCCAAAAAGTACCATAAACAAAGCCAGACCCACACCTGCAAGTACAGCTATGTCCATTATCCATCACCTTCCTCAATCAAAGGTGGAATATTTAAGATCTGCTTTTTATATTCTATTATTTTTTTAATTACTTCTTCTGCAGATTCATTTACAATATATTTTTTTCCATTATAGAGTGTGATAGTTGTATCAGGAAGCTCTTCAACTTTTTCAATAAAATCTGCATTCAAATAAAATGTTGAACCACTCAAAGTAGTTAACAGTATAATAGCTATCAACTCCTAAATGTTACATTATAATTATCGTCTCAAATTGACAACTTCTTGAAGAATCTGATCTGCAGTTGTAACTACTCTTGCGTTAGCCTGAAATCCTCTCTGAGCAATTATTAATTTAGTAAATTCTTCAGAAAGATCCACATTTGACATTTCAAGAGCACCTGCGACTAAAGAGCCAGCCCCACCTGATGCAGGTTGTCTTATGATCATAGAACCACTGTTAGCACTTTCTACGTAAAGAGAATTTCCTGCTTCAAGTAAACCAGCTGGATTATTGAAGATTGCCAGTGCTACTTTCCCCAGTTTGTCTGTTAATCCATTACTGAAAGTACCTATAATATCTCCGTTTTCCGCTATTGAGAATGACTCAAGTGTACCCTGAGCGTTTCCATTTTGTTCATTTACATATGCATCGGAAATGGCGGCAAATTGTGTTAAATCACTTAATCTCAGTTTTATTTTGACTTCACCATCTCCATTTTCACTTGCGTTGAACTTTATGGCGTCTATTATTTCTCCCCTATTTACTCTTCCTGTATCTGGATTGAAAGAGAATAAGCCTGTGAATCTTCCGCTTTCGTCGAATGTTAATACTCCTGCAGTACCAGAAGAGATTTCCTGCCCTGTGTCAAAATTTGTTAAGTATTTTATGGCTTCACCTGTGGCGTTTCTGATTCTAAAGGCCCATGCATTTTTGTAAGTATCATTACCGTCGTAATAATTTGCCGATAGTTTTACAAAATCTATATAAAGTGTGTATGCGTTACCAAGTGTGTCGTAAACCTGTACAGAAGTTGTATAGAATGGAGAATTGAAATCTGTGACAACAAAATTAGTCGGATTATCAGCTTCGTAAAATCTTGGCTCTCCGCTTCCAGATACTACAAGCTGATTCACTTTGTCTGTTTCATAAATTTCTATTGAGTACGTATCAGATGTGGTTATGTTACTATCATAAATACTGTATGAACTTCCATTGGAAAGTCCACCTTCTATTAAATAACTTCCTATAACCTTTCCAGAGGAATCGCGTACAAATATTCTTACATCAGAAGATGTGGTTGAACCATTATATGTAAAATCCAATTGTCCATCACTTACAGGAGTAAGAGATGATTGGGTATCAAGCTCATAACCAGTGGTTGCTACGTCAGCGGTATCAGTGGCAATTTCTATGGTGTAACTGCTCCCATTCTGTATAACCGAGGACTGAACAGTTGTAGATCCTGAAACGACGTTTTCGGTTTGAACATCTAAAATTTTCCCGTTGCTGTCTCTGATTATAAAGGTGTAGTTTCCATCTGATTGTAAAATGTTGTTTAATGTAACAGAACCGTCTGCTGAAGCTGTGACAGATAAAGTTTGTTTTATAGCACCAGATTGAACAACGTTTCCAAATTTATCGAATTTTATATAAATTTCACCGTCGGGAGTATCGTCTGAGCCATTATATATTTTAGCACGGTATATCTGGTAATCACTAAAAGGTTCTTGAAGTCCACCTATATCTCTGTCGTAAAGAATTTTTACGTCGACATTTTTACCAGCATAACCTGATAAAGTAATAACGGTTTTTTCCGGACCAACTCTTGCGTCTAAATTGTTTGATAAGCTCATAAAAGTTGTTTTTTTAGCAGCCATTGAGAGACCTGCGGAAATCTGGATATCGGAAATAGGTTTGTTTGTGTCGACAAATCTCTTTCCCGATTCTGGATCAGGTTCTGCGATCCATCCCTGAAGTTTTAAACCTGAAGTTGGTTGTATAATTGTTCCGTTAACGTCAAGATCAAAATTTCCGGCTCTTGTAAAATAAGTTTTTCCTGTACCATCCCTTAATATAAAGAATCCATCTCCCTGGATTGCCAGATCAGTCTTTTTTCCGGTGTTCTGGAAACTTCCCTGAGACATTATTTTGTCTATAGATGCGACTTTTACACCGTATCCTATTTGTTTTGGGTTGGTTCCTCCAGTTAAAGAGGAAGCTCTTTTTGAGAGTTCCAGGATTTGAGAGAATGTAGTTGCATAAGTTACCCTTGAAGCTTTAAAGCCTATGGTGTTAACATTAGCAATGTTGTTCCCTACAACGTCAATAGCCTGTTGAAATCCCTGGAGACCGGTAACACCACTGTAGATAGACCTTATCATTTATTTCACCCCTCTTCGGAAATTTCTATTATTGATGACATAGGATATAAGTTTCCATTTATAGAAACGAATATTTTCCCATCTCTAAACTGTACTGCATCAACTTTTCCACCATCCATTGCAGATACTTCTTCTAAGGTTCCATCAGGATTGACGGCGTATAAAGAGAAAGTATAGGTTCCGTCTGGAAGGCTTACTCCTTCGTTATTTCTTCCATCCCACACGAAAGATTGAAGGCCGGCATCAAGTTTTCCCAGATCTTCTTCGCGAACAACTTTTCCTGACTCATCGTATATTTTTAGTATTACGTGAGAAGGAGATTCCAGCTTGAAGATTTGTGTATCACTTGTACCATTTTTAAGTTCCAGTACATTAGATTTTACAACTGCATATTTCCCGACCATCGATGCAGCTTGAGCCTGATAAAGATATGTACTGGCTTCTACAAACTTTTGAACAGATTCACTCATGTTTGTAATTTGTTCAAGAGTGGATAACTGAGTCATTTGAGCGATAAATTCTTTATCTTTCAAAGGTTCCAGGGGATCCTGGTTTTTAAGTTGTGTTATAAGAAGCTGGAGGAATGCCTCTTTGTCAAGATCTTTAGTTACTTTCCTATCCTGGTTGTTTCCAGTTGGATAAATATTATTTATTTGTATCCAGTTCATCATCGTCTATCACCCACCTTTGTTTTTGACGTTTTTGATTTTGTTGATTATTTCTTTGTTCTTCTTGTTTTTCTTTTTGTTCTTCATACCATTCCTGTTCTTCCTTTGTTTCAATAACAAAGTCTTTTATTTCAAAGCCTAAATTCCCGAGTCTTTCTCTTAAAATATAACTTCCTTTGTCTAATAGCTCTTTTGCTTCTTTATTTTCTACCAGAAATTTGATAAGAATTTCGTTGCCTTCTTTTTCAACCTCTATTTCAATGTTTCCAAGTTCTGGGGGAGCCAGATTTATATTAGCTTTTTCTATAATTTTTGGTTGATTGAGCATTTCCTGAATTTTGTTGTAGATGTTCTCAATGTTTTTACTTTCATGAGTTAATAGTATTTGTGAAAGCTTATCAGTAAAATTTTTTCCTGTTTCGTTAAAATTAATTGTTTTATCAAAATTGGGTATCTCTTGTTGGTGGTTGTCTATAGGTTTATATGCTTTTTTAGCTGTTAGTGCTTTGAAAGTATCGCTTATATTTGGCTTTATTGAATTAGTATTTTTTGATAAATATGAAAAAGTCTTATTTGAGCGTTTTATTTCAGTTGAAAAGGTTATTTGAACTTTTCCATTATTATTTTTCTGCGTTTCTACTTTAAAACTCCTAAATTTTTTAATGATATTAGTTAATTCCTTAATTTTCGTTATTACTTTTCGTGTTTCAAATGCATAATTCTTAACGACTTTTTCATCCTTACTGGAAAATGATTTGCTTTTTATTGTTACATTCAAGTTTTGGGAAGTATTTACAATTTTTGTTATTTCTAAAGTGTTTTGAATTACTTCTAAGTCATTTTTTATGTAATTATTCGTTGCCATTGTATAACTGGAATTAACGCTATAGATTTTTGAAGAGGTTTTGTTATCTGTGCTTTTTGGACTATTTTCATTAACACCAACATTAAGAGCCTCAACGATGTTTTGGCTTTTCAAAGGTTTATTTTGAATAACCACATTATTCAGAATAACTATATTTTTAGATGTTTCTGGAATAGATGCTATTTTAGAAACATTATTTTCGAGGGATTTTACCACTTCAGAAACTTCCGGGATATTTGTAACACTTGATTTATTCATCTTCGTTTTTTTAACGGATAATTTTTCCAGATTGTCTGGTGTTAAAGCAATGTTTTGCTCTTTTTTCGTGGAAGATTTTTCTAACAAAATAGCACTTTTGGGTGTAAATCCATCTTTGATTGGTGTTTGAGCTCTTTTTTCATTAGAGAGTTTTTTTGAGGGATTTTGTTTTGAAATCTGTTGTGAACCTGCAGTTTTTTTAGAAAATAGAGATTTATAGTTTTCCTTTGTTGATTTTGGTTTATCTTCTTTTTTGTTAGGTAGAAGGGGTAGATTATTTATAGGATTATTTTGTTTGTTTTCTGGCATATGAGATGTAGTTTTGAGTTTTCTTATGATGTTTTCTGGAATGGAATCTATATTATGTGGTATAGAAAACTCGTTTGTTTTTGTTTCTTGCCTGATGTTTTTGCTGGTTGTCATAGATGTTGGGACTGACTGTTTCAGTGGGGTGTTATTTTGCACATTGTTCTTTTTAAGAGAAACTGGATATCTATTTTGATTATTTTTCAAAGTTTTTTTGCTATTTTTGATAGAATTGTTAATTTGTCCAAAATTATCATTTTTTTGATTGTTTTTTTGAGTATTTCTATAAAGTGCTTTATTTTTCTCTGCAACATCATTTTTACTTTTTTCTACTTTTTTGCCATGAAATAGCCTGCGAGCATTTTCAGTTTCTTCGATTTCTTTTAAAGCCAGATGTGATGTTATATTTTTCTCGGCGCTTTTTTTGCTATTTATATTATTTTTTTTCGATTTCAGTGTTTGATCAGTTTTACTTTCTTCAGGTTTCTTTGTAATAACAATTTCTTTGTTTTCTTTATGTATCTCGGGTAATTGTTTGTTATTTTGATTTACTTTAGAAGAAATGTTTACTTCTTTTAAAGGCAGGAGTATAGTTTTTGCGTCAAAGTTTTTATTTTTAACATCATTCTTTTTTGTAGATTCACTACTATTAAAACTTTTTTTGTTAGTATTTTCATCAGACTCTTTTTGAAAAGTTTCATGAGGCGCTTTAGTTCCCTTATTTAGTGATTTTATTGTACTTTCAATAACTTTTTTAATACTTTTAGAATCTTTTACCGTAATGTTTTTATTGGATTCAGATATGTTATTCTCATCTTTAAAAGAATGCTGGATAATCCGGGATAATTTTACTTTGTTTACTTTACTTTTAATGTCTTTTAAAATATCAGAAAAAAGGACCTTTTCCTCAGCCTTTTGAGGAGTTTGACTGGAATTAGTATTCAAATTTTTCTGGTTTTTTATTAATGCGATAGTTTTCAAAAGATCTGTCATTGGTTACCACTCCTGCTTATTATTTCTGCAAATAACTTTTCATCTTTTTCTTTTATAATTTGAAGAATCCTGGAACCTGTTTGTGGAGAAGTTTTAGATATTATATAGTAAGCTATATATGGTTTGTCTTTAAAGAAAAATATTAAATCAATAAGTTCATTTTCGCTTAGATTAGAGATAAAATATCTTATACTTTTATCAAAGCCTTCGAGCGATACAATAGATTTTTCAAGCTCGTATAAATTGCGTATCCTTTCTTCTAATTGAGAAATTTTGTCGTCAAGTTCTTTTTTTATTTCAGTGATACTACCCATTAGATTAGCAGTTTGGGCTGCTTTTGTTGGGTTTACACTTGCCAGTGCCTGAAGCATGTCACTGCGTAATTCCGGGGAAAGTTTATCAAATACTACTGCCAGAGTTTCTGGCGTTATTTCATTGCTGTTCATTAAAGGAATGAGTTTTTGAGCATCACCATTGGAAAAAACTTCTACAAGAGAATCTATTTTGTTGGGTTGTGTTAATTTTTGAACTTTTTGGAGTTCTTCCTGAATCTTTTTGTCTTTCCATTCATCTTCTATTGCTTTTAAAAGCGAATACATTTTTTGATTTTTTTCTTCCTGTATTTTAGCTTCATTTAGAGTGTTTCTGGCTTCTTCCAATATTTTCTGGAAATTTTCTTTATATTGAGACAGAGTAGTTGAAAAATAATCCTGTGGTTTTAACACCTTAAGAGGTTCGTACTTTATAAACTTATTTAAAAGAGGAATCTTTGAGAAAATATACGAGACATAGCTCCTCCAGTACTGAAAAATTTTTGCATCGCTATTGTAAACCCTCTTTATTTCGAAATTAAAATAAGAAATAGAAAACAGATTTAAGAATATAAGGATTACTATTATAAAGGCAATAATTTTTCCTATTATAGGTTTTTTTGCCATGAAATACCTCCATTTATGTTTCTATTTATCCTATGATATTTTTCTATTTCAGGGTTTTAAAATCCTTAAAAATAAAAAAAGCGCTGCTGTGCAGCAGCGCTTTTGGGATAATTGTGTTTTTTATTATTCTTGTTCTAATTCTCTTTTTCTTTCCTGTATAATTTTTTCCTGGACATTTGGTGGTACAATGTCGTATTTAAGAAACTTCATAGTAAAGTATCCTCTACCACTTGTTATGGAGGAGAGTCTACCTGAAAAATCAAGCATTTCTGCGAGTGGAACCTCTGCCATAACCTTTGTGGTTCCTTTTCCAGCAGGTTCCATTCCCAGAGGTCTACCGCGTCTTGAGCTGATTTCTCCCATAATATCACCGGCGTTTTCATCTGGAGCAAACACTTCTACTTCCATTATAGGTTCAAGTATTACAGGACGTGCTTGTTCTGTAGCTTTTCTGAATGCCTGAATGGCGGCTATCTGGAAAGAGATATCTGAAGAATCTACTTCATGGTATGAACCGTCAAAAAGTGTTACACGAACATCAACCACTGGATATCCAGCAAGTGATCCTTTTTTCATGGCTTCGCGTATACCTTTTTCTACAGATGGGATAAAGTTCTTGGGTATAACTCCACCAACTATTTTATCTACAAATTCAAAACCGCTTCCTCTTTCTATTGGTTCAATTTCAATCTTAACATGCCCGTATTGTCCGTGACCACCAGTTTGTTTTTTATGTTTGTGTTCTCCTATGGCTTTTGTTGTTATTGTTTCTCTGTAAGCTATTTTTGGTTTTCCAATTTCTACGTCTACTCCAAAGATACTTTTTAGTTTTTCTACCATTGCTTCTAAATGAATACTTCCTACTCCAGATATAACAGTTTCAGAAGTTTCTGGATCAAATTCCCATTTAAATGTTGGATCAGAATCTGCTAACCTTGCCAGTCCGTTGCTTATTTTATCGATATCGGATTTGGATTTTGGAGTAATACTCTTTGAAATCATTGGTTCAGGAAATGCCGGGGAAATTATTTTTAACTTTCTATCTTTATGAGTTAGTGTGTCTCCTACGGAACTTTCTTTAAGCTTTGGAATAACAATTATGTCACCGCAGGATGCTTCTGAAACTTCATTTGTCTCTTTCAGTTTTGCAAAGTAAATATGTCCGATTTTTTCTGTTGTACCTTTATTAACGTTTATTAGAGAATCTCCAGGAGTGAGTTTACCGCTGATTATTTTTATGAAACTCAATTTTCCTACAAATGGGTCAACTATTGCTTTAAAAGTATAACCAACTATTGGTTCTTCTTCAACAGGTG
This sequence comes from Thermosipho ferrireducens, assembly GCF_017358165.1. NCBI lineage: Bacteria > Thermotogati > Thermotogota > Thermotogae > Thermotogales > Fervidobacteriaceae > Thermosipho > Thermosipho ferrireducens. The sequence goes on from NZ_CP071446.1 coordinate 901,454, forward strand.
CTACTTCTACTTCGTCGCCAGATTCTAAGGCTGCTTTGTAGGGGAACCCTTCAGCAGGGCTTACGCCAAGAATTGCAACTGTTTTCAGGAAGATGTCAACTCCTATGTTTTTTTCTCCAGAACCGCAGAATACCGGGACAATTTCTCCAGATTTATAACCGAGTTTAAGTGTTTTAAGAAGTTCTTCGGCACTTATTTCTTCATCTGCAAAATACCTTTCCATCAGTTCTTCGTCTAATGATACAATATCTTCAATCATTGACGATTTTAATTCTTCTACTTTATCTGCTATGTCTGACGGGATGTCCGTTTCCTTAGCTTTTCCATTTTCATATATATAGGCTTTTCCAGAGAATATATCTACAATTCCTTTAAATTCGTTTTCGCTGCCTATTGGGAAAAATATTGGGACGAACTTTCTTTCAAATTTTTCTTTTAAACTTTCAAGAGTAGTTTCAAAGTTTGCTCTTTCTTTGTCCATCTGATTGATAAATACCATTATTGGTTTTTTCATACTGTTTGCAATCTGCCAGGTGCGTTCTGTTTGAATTTCAACACCTGCCGTTGCATTTACCACAGATATTATGTTTTCAGAAACAAAAAGCGCATTTATGACTTCTCCTACAAAGTCACTAAAACCAGGCGTATCAATGGCAGTGTATGTTGCATTGTTATAATCAAACGTTGCAATATGGGAAGATATACTGGCACCTTTTTCACCTTCAATAGGATCATAATCTACTTCTTTATTACCGATTTTGTCCAATTTTCCAGCTGTATATAACATAGCCGAAAGGAGGACACTCTTTCCAGAACCGTTGTGTCCAATTAGTGCAAGCGTTCTTTTCTTCTCAACAGAAGACATTGCCCCACCTCCGTTTTTTAATTTACACTGTTCATTATTATACCATAATCATTGTGTTTAATTAAGTTAGGTTTATTCAAGCATCGGGATATTGAGATTATGTTTTTTTGCAGTTTCAATAGCAATTTTGTATCCAGCATCTGCATGTCTTACTACGCCAAGACCAACATCGTTTGTTAATACTCTTTCTAATTTCTTTTGAGCAAGTTCAGTTCCGTCGGCGACTATCACCATACCAGCGTGTAACGAGTAGCCTATTCCTACTCCTCCACCATGATGGAATGAAACCCATGTAGCACCACTTGCAGTGTTTAAAAGAGCGTTTAGTATTGGCCAATCTGCTATAGCGTCGCTACCATCCTTCATGGCTTCTGTCTCTCGATAAGGGCTAGCGACTGATCCTGTATCGTGATGGTCTCTACCAATTACTATAGGTGCTTCTATTTCGCCTTTTCTTACCATTTCATTTATTGCAAGTCCAAACTCTGCTCTTTCTCCCTGACCCAACCAGCATATTCTTGCAGGTAATCCTTGCCATTTTACTTTTTTCTGAGCGAGTTCTATCCATTTTCTCAAATGATCATCATACGGGAACAATTCTAATACTTTTTTATCTGTTTTGTATATATCTTCTGGATTTCCTGAAAGTGCAACCCATCTAAATGGTCCCTTCCCTTCTGAGAATAAGTCTCTAATATACTCTGGAACGTATCCAGGAATATCGAAAGCATTTTTTACGCCATGATCGTATGCAAGCCTTCTTATGTTGTTACCGTATTCAAATACCTTTGCACCCTGCTTTTGCATATCGAGTATGGCTTCTATGTGTTTTGCAACACTTTCATATACCAGTTCAAGGTACCTTTCAGGATCTTCTTTTCTAAGCTTTATAGCATCCTCGTAACTCATACCTCCTGGTATGTATCCTATTAAAGGATCATGTGCGGCTGTCTGGTCAGTTACTATGTCAGGAATTATTCCTCTTTTTACAAGTTCAGGGTGAACATCTGCTGCATTTGCTAAAAGTCCAATAGACAATGGTTTTCCATTTTTGACATGTTCTTGTACCATTTTTAACGCTTCGTCTAAATTGTCTGTCCACGTATCTAAATAACCTGTTTTTAACCTTCGCTCAATCATGCGTTTGTCTATTTCTACTGCTAAAACAACCCCGTCATTCAAAGTTACAGCCAGTGGTTGAGCTCCGCCCATTTCACCTAAGCCGGCTGTTAAAACCCATTTTCCTTTTAAACTACCACCGAAATATTTTTTTGCGACAGCATAAAATGTTTCGTAGGTTCCCTGTAAAATTCCCTGAGTTCCAATGTATATCCAGCTTCCTGCTGTCATTTGCCCGTACATGATTAATCCTCGAGATTCCAGTTCTCTAAAATATTCCCAGTTTGCCCATTTTGGAACGAGGTTGGAATTTGCTATTAAAACTCTTGGAGCCCATTCGTGTGTTTTAAAAACAGCTACAGGTTTACCACTTTGAATGAGAAGTGTTTCGTCCATTTCTAATTCTTTTAAAGTTTCAATTATTTTATCAAAGCATTGCCAGTTTCGAGCAGCTCTCCCTGTTCCACCGTAAACAACTAAATTTGCCGGATCTCTGGCCACTTCTGGATCCAGATTATTCATTATCATTCTCATAGGCGCTTCTGTTTGCCAGCTTTTACAGGTTAATTTGGTTCCCCTTGGGGCTTTTATTGTTCTGCCCATTTCAATCCCTCCCTCTGAATTTAAAAATTAGCTCCAACATAAGCGAAAATTTTTGTATCTTCTATCAAATTATTTATTTTTACATACTCATTTGGCTGGTGAGCTGTTTCATCAATAGAAGCCCACACAGCGGCATGATATCCTGCCCTTCTTACAATAGCTGCACAGGTTCCGCCGCCTATACCTCCAACTTTTGGTTCTATGCCTCGAATATCTTTTAAAGCTTTACATAATTTTTCAACTATTTCAGAATTTTCTGGAGTTGGGGGTGCTGCCTGTTCGAACTGTTCTTTTGAAATTTCAATCTTTACATTGTGGTTTTTGGAGAATTCTTCCGCTTTTATCATTATCTCATCGTATATTTCCGCTATATTATAGTGTGGAAGTACCCTGCAGTCAAAATAAATAATATCTGTACCAGGTATTGTATTTACGTTATCTACATTATTTAATTTTTTGGTGGGTTCAAAGGAACTATAAGGATAATCAAATAGTTCATTTTTGGCGTCGTATTTTTTATGTAAGAATTCATCGAGCTCAATTGCAAATTTCATTCCTAAACGATGGGCGTTGATACCTTTTTGTGGGCGTGACGCGTGCGTTTGAATACCATAAGTTGTGATTTTCAGCCACATTATTGACTTTTCAGCAACTTCAATAAAACTTCCATCAGATTCTCCAGCATCAGGAACTATGAATATATCATCTTTGGAGAATATATTTTGCCTTAAAAGGTGCTTTATACCGTATTCAGAACCAGTTTCTTCGTCGGAAACGAAGGCTAACGCTACATTGTCCTTTGGCCTTATTCCAAGTTCTATAAGTGTTTTTATTCCATATAAGGAGGCTATTAAAGAAGCTCCGTTATCTTCAGCGCCACGTCCAAAAATTTTTCCATCCTTTACAGTTGGTGTAAACGGGTCTGTTTCCCACAACGAAAGGTCTCCTGCAGGCACTTTATCCATATGAGTTATTATCCACAGAGTTCGTTTTGCTTCAGTGCCTTTATAAAGTGCTACAATGTTTGGTCTAAATCCATATTCAACAGCGTTATCCGGGGCATCGTATCTTTTAATTTCATCAAATCCCCAGTTACTTATAAGGGATTCCAGCCATTCGGCAACCTCTTTTTCTCCGGGACCATCAGTTCTTGGATTTACAGAATTTATCGAGATAAATGTTTTCATAGATTCCACTATTTCATCGTATAAATTTTCCACTTTTTTTGCGATTAAATTTTTAAGTTCCATATTTTCCCTCCTTTGATTGTCTAATTAAAAAAGAATTGCCGAAGAGTTCCAGGAGTTTCCGTAAATACTTGACCAGGAGTTTAAAGGATTATCATTGACAAGAACAGCTGTTATTTTTTTTCCTATCAGGAAAAGTGTACCACCTTCAAGTATTATAAATTTTGTTTCAGGAAATGTTTTTTTATTAATTATTTTGTATTCTTTTTTATTAAGAATAAGTAAGGTTCCTGAACCGGTGAGTATATAAATGTTTTTCTTTCCCAGAACAAAATCAACGAGTTCTTCATCTGTTTCGAAAATTTTTTTGTCGTTTCTATAGAGAATATTTTTCATTATGTAAAATTTGTTGCCGAAATCATCAAGAAGCACAAAAGTGTTTTCTTCGGGAATAATTGCGTTTTCAGAAATAAACGCCACATTTTTTATCTTTCCTACGAAGCGGTCTTTTTTATCGTTTATCCACAAATAGCCCATTCCATCTATTACGTAAATTTTTCCGGAAAGAGAGATAAAAGGCCCTGCAAGAGGCCATTTACCAGTTTTAAGAATTTTTAATACCTTTCCATCTTTTATCTCATAAAGTGTTCCATTGTCACTTAAAGCGTATAACATCATGCCATCCCATGCTAAACCAAGAGTCACATCAGAATCAAGTTTGGTTTTCCATAGTAACTTTCCTGATAGACTGAGGGAATATATATTATCATCCCATGATGCGACATATACGTTATTCCCATCTACTGTTACATGACCTGTTACTATGAAAGGCAGTCTATACCTCCACAGTTCTTTTCCATTTTCAACAGCAAAAACAATTCCATTGGTGGTGGCAAAATAAACAGTTCCATTGTAAACAGCGGGTCGTCCAGTAATATCTGAATCAATTGAGAAAGACCAGAGTTCATTGAATGCAGGGATTTCAAGATGAGTTTCGTTTAATACAACAGCACCAAGCACTTTAAAGGGATAATTTGTTATGTTAAAATCTTTTGTAATTATAATTTTTCCAATATAAACATTCTCACCGTCAGTAAGAAGTTTTCCGTCAACAGGCACTGTTGTGGAAAAAATGAGCTTTTTTTCACTATCGTAAAAATAGACCTTTTTTTGGTGGTAAAGAACATGAGAGCCGTTAAAGACATAATCGTCGGATTTTCTAAACGTTTGCACATACTTTGGATACCTTGGGTCAGACAAATCAAAAATAGTTGTGTCAATATTTGAGAATATGGCCATATAATTCTTACTCAGTCTTATTTTTTCTATTTTTCCAGTTTCAGGAGACATAGACCATATAATTTTCCCATTTTCATATGCGACGATATTTCCTAACTGGATACCAAAAATGACATCTTTGAAGGCAAAAACATCTTTTAAATCATCTGGTAAAATTCTTATAAAATCCAGCTGATTTTCTTTTAGCCGATAAAGTCTGTTTTGTGAAAGAATGAACCCACTTCCAATATATTCTGGATTCTCAAGATACAGTTCTTTTCCAGTTGTTAAGTTTACAACACCATCATTTTTTAAAAGATATACGAAGTTATCGTAAATAAACATTCCGTTAAAGTTTCCGGTTTTAATCATTTCAAACGATTTATAAACGCCTTCTGGAGTGAGCAGGAAAACCTGTGAAAACCCTATTGAAGCTACTGTTAAAATCAAAAAGACAAGTTTGATGATTTTCAAATTTTTCACCAACCTTATTCCTCTTATTTTAATACCTGATTTTTTCTATTTCTAACAAAAAGAATTTCAAGTAATTTGTTTCAAAAATATTTAGAACTATCGGGTGATCGAAAGGTTGACCTCCCCTGTATAACGTTCTTGCAATTTTACCAGAATCGTTGGTAGCTGCGATTATTGTTGAGATAAACTCCTGTTCAGATACCACCTGCGTGCATGAAGAAGTTGCAAGAATACCTCCGTCTTTAAGGAGCCTCATTGCTCTTAAATTTATTTCTTTGTATCCTTTTAATGCAGAAAGTTTATTTGAAGCACTTTTTGCAAAAGAAGGCGGATCAACAGAAATTACATCGAACATTTTTGAACTTTTATCCAGGTTTTTAAGAAAATCAAAGGCATTTGCGTTGATAAGTTCATAATTTTCAAATTTGTTTAGTTTCATAATCTCATCCGCAATTTCTAATGCACGTTTTGAATAATCAATTAGAATAACATTTTTAGCTCCAGCCCGAAGCATATGTACCGCGAAGTTTCCGGTGTAAGAAAAACAATCTAAACAGATTTTGTTTTTACTGAAATTCCCCAGTATCATGGCGTTATACCTTTGATCCAGAAAAGCTCCTGTTTTTTGTCCTTTTGTATCTGCCAAAAACTTTATATCGTTTATCTGAAATGGGATAAGTTCTGGCCCTCTACCATAAACCCATTCTGAAATTTTTTCTAATCCTTCTTTAATACGTGAGGAGCTTTCTGATTTCTCATAAATACCAAGAGGATTAAATATTTCTATTAAGCTTTCCAGTATATACGGTTTAAGTTTTTCCATGCCAAGGGTTGTAATGTCTATCACAATATAACTTTCAAATTTGTCTACAATCAATCCAGGAAGATTATCTGCTTCAGAAAAAACGACTCTAAATGTTTTTTCTGATGTATTTCTTCTTTTTATTGCAGCTAAAATTCTTTTTTTTATAAAATCTTTGTTTATACTTTCATTTTTTCTTGTTAATAACCGAACCCTTATTTTGGAATTTGTATTTAAGTATCCCTTACCAATAAAATATTTTTCGTGGTTAAACACATTTACTATGGAACCATTTTCAACATTACCTTCTATTTTTTCAATTTCATTGTCGTATATCCAGGGATGTCCATTTTTAATTCTTGGTTTTATATTTTTTTTCAGGAAAACTTTCATTTATTATCCTCCATATAATCCGGATTTTTCAATTAACCATAAATAAGCTTCATATATCTTTTCCCTGTTGTAGTTTCCTGGGGTTATTGCTACATGAGAAGCTTTTGATACCCGTTCAGTCCAGGTTTCTAATTCTTTATCACTTACAGGGAAGCTAATTTTCACCCCTATATTTTTGAAATAGTTTAACAAACTTCCATCGAACATTTCAAGAATTTTTTTGGCAGTTTGCGTATTAGCCTGCTGGAGTTCGAATGGCAAAAATACAGCGGTAGCTAACCCATGGCGAATACCTTTTTCGGTTGTTATTGAATAACCAAGGGCATGAGCTATTGTTGTTCCTGTGATGCTTATAGATATACCTGCAAGAGTTGAAGCGAACATTATCTTTTTGCGTAATTCGTAATTTGATAGATCCTTTAAAAGTTCAGGTAATGTATCTTTTATAATTTCTATGGCCTTGAAAGAATAGAGTTCTGACATAGGGTTAGAGCGTTTTGAGACGGCAGATTCAATAGCGTGAGAAAGAGCATCAAGTCCCGTAGAAAGAGTTAATTCTTCTGGCATAGTTAAAGTGTATACTGGATCTATAAAAGATAATTTTGGGAATATAGTTTCGTGTTTGAATCCTTTTTTTTGACCATTTACTGTTAATACAGAGTATTGAGTTACTTCACTTCCCGTTCCAGAAGTTGTTGGAATACAAACTATTGGGAGGGCTGCGGAATATTTTTCGGGGTTGTACAAATCCTCTATTTCTATTTCGTTTTTGCAAAGCACGGCAACAGCTTTGGCTGCGTCCATAGGACTTCCGCCACCTAATCCAACGACTACGTCCCAGTTTTTTCCGTAAGTTTCTATTATTTTTTTAACCATTTGTTCAGAAGGGTTTTCTTCTGTTTGGTCAAATATTTCAAAATATTTTTGATTATCTTTAAATACTTTAATAACGGCTTCTAAACTTCCATTCTTTCTGGAACTTTGCCCTGTTATTATAAGAAAGCGTGTTCCGAGAGCTACCAATTCACCTTTTCCTTTTTCTATGGCATTTTCGAAATAGAATTTTGTTGGCATGTAATACAATTTTTATCCCTCCCCAAACTTAAAACGAAAGATAGGTTTTCTGGAAGCAGTAACATCATCTAATCTTTTAACTGGCGTAGTATATGGTGCATTTTTTACTAACTCTGATTTTTCACGGGCTTCTTTGAATATTGTTTCAAGAACTTCAGCAAATTTATCGAGAGTGTCTTTGCTTTCCGTTTCAGTGGGTTCTATCATAAAATCTTCATGGACAATGAGAGGGAAATACATAGTTGGGGCATGGAATCCATAATCGAGAAGTCGTTTAGCAATGTCTAATGCTTTTACACCAGTTTCTTTAGTCAATTGTTCGCATGTAGCCACAAATTCGTGCATACAGACATCAGGATATGCAATTGGCATAATTTTTTCTATTTTCTTTCTTAAATAGTTTGCATTTAAAACTGCCATTTCGCCAACCTGCTTTAAACCATCTTTCCCCATGCTTTTTATATAGGCGTATGCACGTACCATTACATTGAAATTCCCATAGTAACTTCGCATTGTTCCTATAGAATTTTTTCTTGAATAATCAAGCTTATAATTGTTTTTGGAGTCTTTTGTAAGAATTGGAACTGGTAGAAATTCTGAGAGGAATTTTTTGACTCCAACAGGTCCACTGCCAGGTCCCCCCATACCATGTGGGGTACTGAATGTTTTGTGCAGGTTGAGGTGAACAATATCAAACCCCATATCACCAGGTCTTGTTCTTCCAAGCAGAGCGTTTAAATTAGCTCCATCGTAATATAGTAGTGCTCCAGCATTATGTACCATTTCAGCTATTTTTAAAATATCTTTTTCAAAAAGGCCAAGGGTGTTAGGATTTGTTAGCATCAATACCGCTACTTCATCGTCCAGAGCTTCTTCTAAAGCTTTTAAATCTATTCTCCCGTCAGGTCCGGATTTGATTTCAATTACATCGTAACCTGCCATAGCTGCTGAAGCTGGATTTGTTCCGTGAGCACTGTCTGGAACAATAGCTTTTTTTCGTTTGTGATCTCCTCTGCTCAAATGATAGGCGCGGGTTATTAAAATTCCGGTTAATTCTCCATGTGCTCCAGCAGAAGGCTGTAATGTCATTTCATCCATTCCAGTTATTTCGCACAGCATTTCCTTTAATTCAAACATAAGTTTTAACGCGCCTTGAACTGTTTCTTGTGGTTGGTGGGGATGGATCATTGTAAAACCTTCGAAATTTGAGACATCTTCGTTGATTTTCGGATTATATTTCATTGTGCATGAACCAAGCGGATAAAATCCAACATCTACTGCGTAATTTTTAGTTGCAAGGTTTGTATAGTGTCTTACTACATCAATTTCTGTAACTTCTGGAATTTTTGGTTTTTCTTTTCTCAAAAGGTGCCCGGGAATATTAATTTCCTGAGTTTCTATATTATAATGTGGCAATTTATACCCTTTTCTATGTTCTTTTGAAAGTTCAAATATTGTCATGCTTCTTCCCTCCTATAAAATATTAAAGATGAGTTAATAACTTTTCTATAGATTCTTTTGTATTAACCTCTGTGGTGCAGCCAAGTGCCATGTTAGATAAATCAGGGAAAATTTTCTCTACAGGAAGTGGCCCTAAAATACCTTTGTTTATCATGTTTTCCCATTTTTCTGCATAATTTTCATCTACATGGAATAAAAACTCGTTAAAGAATGGAGCACTGAAAACCAGTTTGTAGCCTTTCTCTTCCAATTTTTTTGCAAGATAATGTGCACTGTTATAAGATCTCATAGCTACTTCTTTTAATCCTTCAGGCCCCATTATTGACATGTAAATAGCATTTACAAGTGCCATTAATGCATGGTTTGAACATATATTGGAAGTAGCTTTTCCTCTTCGAATATGCTGTTCTCTTGTTTGAAGAATCATTACATAACCTTTTTTTCCATCGATATCTTTTGTTTCTCCAATAATTCTTCCTGGCATTTTTCTTACATATTTTTCACGCGTGGTGAAGAAACCGATACCAGGTCCTCCAAAGTTTGGAGTTATTCCAAGCGATTGCCCTTCCCCTACTACAATATCGGCTCCAAGGTTGCCGGGAGCTTCAAGAATAGATAAAGCCACAGGTTCTGCCACAACAATAAGCAGAACTTTTTCTGGAATAGCTTCTCTGATTTTTTGCAAATCTTCTATTATTCCGAAAAAGTTTGGATACCCGACAACTACTGCCGATGTGTTTTGATCTATTTTTTCTTTTAGAGTTTCAATATTGATTTGCCCACTTTTTTCCCAGCCTATTTCTTCTATCTTTATGTTTTGTGAGCTACAATAGGTTTTACTTACCTGTTTGTACTCAGGATTTATAGCTCTTGATAAAAGTATTTTTTCTTTTCTGTTCACCCTTACGGCCGTTAATATGGCTTCTGCAAGCGCAGTTGCTCCATCGTACATTGAAGAATTAGCTACCTCCATCCCGGTTAGTTCACACATCATTGTTTGGTATTCAAAAAGCGCCTGTAATGTGCCCTGGGAAACTTCAGCTTGATATGGAGTATAAGCTGTGACAAATTTTTGATCATTAGCCAGATGATTTACAACAGTGGGTATATAATGATAATAAATTCCAGCACCTGCAAATACATTTTCAGGCTCAAAAGTCACGTTTTCCTTACTAAGCTTTAATAATTCTCTACGAATCGTAAATTCATCTTTTCCATCTGGAAGATTATATTCATTTATTGTTTTTGGAACATTTATGTAAAGTTTTTCTATTGAATCAACTCCAATTTCCTCAAGCATTTCTTTTATTTCTTCTTCAGTATGTGGGATGTATCTGTGCATTGGTATCACCGTCCTTTTTTTAAGATTTTTTTCGACTTTTTACACTGCCTCTGTAAAAAGGCATTTTGACCAGTTCAGCTTTTACCAGTTTATTTCTAATTTCTATCTCTATAATTTCTCCTTTTTTTAAGCCGCTCTTAATCAATCCCATACCTATTGCTTTGTTGAGTGTTGGAGAAAATGTACCGCTTGTTACATAACCGATCTCTTCTCCGTCTTTAAAAATTTTATATCCATGTCGAGCAATTCCCTTTTCTGTTAGCACAAATCCTTTTAAGCGCCTTTTTAATCCCTCTTCTTTTTGTTTTAACAGTGCTTCTTTCCCCATAAAGTCTTTTTCAAAATCTACAGCCCACTTTATCCCAGCTTCAAGCGGCGATATTGTTTCATCCATATCATTTCCGTAAAGAAGAAGGGAGGCTTCAAGTCTTAACACATCTCTTGCTCCTAAGCCTGCAGGGGAGACTCCAAGATCTAACAATTTATTCCAGATTTTTACAATACCGTCTGAATCAGTTGAGTAGATTTCAAAACCGTCTTCTCCAGTATAACCAGTTCTTGAAATAATGCATTCAGCGTTTTCTATAAGGGTATTTTTAAAGCTGTAATAATTAATACTTTCCAGGTCTATATTTACAATTTTCTGGAGGACTTCCTGAGCCTTTGGACCCTGTACGGCAATAAGACTATATTTGTCGGAGTGGTTTTCAAGATTAACGTTGAATTTTTCCGAAACTTTTTTCATCCAGTTAAAATCTTTTTCTATATTTGCAGCATTGACAACAAACATAACTTTGTCTTTTGAAATTTTGTAAACCAGTAAATCGTCTACAAATCCACCATTTTCATTACACATGGCTGTGTAAATTATGTCTCCATAGTCTATGTTTTCAAAGTCGTTTGTAACAAGGTAATTCGCATATTTTACGGCGTCTTCACCTGTAGCTATAAATTCACCCATATGTGATACATCAAACATGCCAACATTTTCTCGAACGCTCATGACTTCGTCTTTTATTCCTTTGTACTGGAGTGGCATATGATACCCGGCAAATTCAACCATTTTTGCACCTAATTTAATATGTTCATCGTGTAAAGCTGTATGCTTCATATAAGATTCCTCCTTATCTGGAATATATTCTAAAATTTCTTTTGCGGCATTTAAATCTTCTTTTAAAACAAAAATGCCGTAAAATGTAGATGTTCCAAAATAGGCTTTGGGTAATGGCCCCTCTAAAATTTTAGAAACAGCCGGTATCCCATGATTTTTTAAAAGATTTTCAACTAATTTTGCCTGTAATTCGCCTTCAATTTCAATTAATTTTATCCACAATGTAATAACCTCCTGGACTTTTCTAAAAAAATTTTACCACTACTGATTTTATATCTAAAGTGGTATTTTTTTTCAGTACAGTTGACTAATTACAGAGTATATTACCAAGCTTTTTTTTACATTATTTTGCTTAAAATTAAAAAAAGCCCAGAGGGCTTTTTTAGATCCAGTATTTTTCCGGTACTTCTTTTAAGTGGGAAGCATCTTTTTTCTGTCTTCCCACTTTTGCACATGGTTTCCCATCAACCTCTACAATATCTGCTGTGATATCTATTTTACTTTTCAATAATTTCGAACCAACACCGTAAACATCTACAGGTACCTCCAATTTTTCAAAAAGTTCTATTTTTTTCTCGTCAAATCCTCCAGACACGACAATTTTCAAATTATGTAGTCCAACCTTATCAAATTCCTGTCTTGCTCGCCAGACAAGTTCTGGACAAACTCCAAAAGAGCTTTCATCTTTTGGGATTACTGATCTGTCGCGTAAGCTGCCGGATGTGTCGAATCTAACGCCCCATATTTTATTTTTTCCATTTCCTATTATTGGCGATGGGTCTGTTTTTCCTAATATAAACTCTTTTTTCATATGGTATTCGTAAAATTTTTTGATTACTCGAAAAGTGGTATTGATAACATCGTTATCCCAATCTACAAGAAAGATTCTATTTACGTGTTCTGGCATATAATTATCAAAAGCTATAGATGCATCTTCTGTACTTCCGTTGTAAGCGGCTATCAGAGCGTGAGGAATAGTCCCCATTGATTCAATTCCCCAATAATCTGCGTTAGCATCCGTAGAAACTCCGAATGCACCTGCTTTTAAAGCGGCATAACCATCTGTTGCTTGGACCCAATAGTGATCAAATCGTGCGCTAAAAAACAAAACAGGTTTTCCTCGCGCTGCTTTAACAACTTTTTTTACTGCTGTTGCAGTACTTGTGGCACGGGCTATAACTCCCAATAAAACAGTTTCAAGATATCCAAAATAGGTGGGATCGCCTTCAATAGTTAATATGGGTTCTCCTTCTGAAATTTCCTGACCATCGTAAGCGGCATGAACTTTAATTTCGTTCCATTTATCTTTCCACAGCTTGTTGAGTTCCATTCTAATTTCCCATTTTTTTCTCGTAAGATTTACTATTTCATTTATATTTCCTTCTACGGAAAAGCTTTGCATAGCTTTGTCTATTTTGATTATTTCCTCAAAAAGGCTACTCGCTCTTTCTTCGTTTTCATAATAACCTGTGCAGTATTTAAGTATTGCCAATGCTTCGTCTATTCCACAAATGGTAGCATTTTGTCGTGGAAAAAACTGATAATATACTCTTGGATGGCGATTATCTTTTTTTAGTATTTCCACATACCGTGTGAAATATTTATCAGAGTAATAACCCATTCTTATTCTATCAATCGGTACTTTGAAAACTTTTGGGTGAAGGCGTGTCATGAATGACCCTCCTTTATTTAAAAGTTGGTTTTCTTTTTCTAAAGGAAACTGGTATGACCAATGCGAAAAAACCCGCTACTAATATAAACCAATCACCAAATTTTGTATAAATAGTTTCATTTTTCGAAGAACTTATGTAAAGAATTTTCCATTTTTCTTCTCGTATTGGTAGTATGCTTGTTATTCTTCCATATTTATCTATGACGCCGCTAATGCCTTTGTTTGATACCTGTACCACATATCGTCTTGTCTCAACGGCTCTAAATACGCTCTTTGCAAAGTGCTGCCATAAAGCAGTGTTAAAATCATACCAGCCATCATTTGTTATTGTTACAATAGCTTTTGCTCCATTCTTAACCAATTTTCTCGATATTTCTGAAAAGTAACTTTCGAAACATATCTGGACTCCAATTTCTGGATAACCATCAGGAGCAAATGGCTTAAAAGATTTTCCTGGAGAAAAATAGGAAACACCTTTTAAAAATTTGAATTTTTTAAATATTTTTGGATATGGGAGAGTTTCGACAAATGGAAAAAGTTTTATTTTATCGTATCGGTTTTTGATTTTTCCTTTTTCAAATAAGTAGGCACTGTTATATGAAGCACCATTAAAAGATGGGAATCCCAGGATTAATGGTTTGTTTAAGCTTAGTTTTTCTATAGCAAGACCTATTTTTGAATGACGAATATCTTCCTGCGGGAAAACTGCTTCGGGAAATATATGAAGATACTCTGGTGTAGTTGAAATAAGAGTTTGAATGTCTTTAAGAGTCTCTTCAGAACTGATATTATATTTTACGTTTTGATCTACATTTGTTTGAACAACAACAATGGGAATATTGCCCATTTCGGTGGGGAGTAGATTTGAAATAACATTATTTATCATGTATATTGCTCCAATAGTAATAAAAAAAGAAACAACGAATTTTTTGCCTGATTTAAGAGAACTGTAGAGGAAATAATTTACTAACACTATAACAAATGTCAGGCCGAGTGTTCCGAAAAATGGTAATAATTGTAAGAGTCCAATATCTTTGAATAACGCATCAGATAACCTTCCACCGGTAAATCCAATATCTCCCAGACTTCTAATGTATTCGGAAATTACATAAATTGAAGCGGTAAACAAAGCAGAAAGCGTACCTTTTCTAAATCTTTTGTAAAAGAAGCCGTACATGAAACCAAAAAATAAGAAAGGAGAAGCCTCTAATATACAAAGAAGGAGGAATATAAAAAAGCCTGTTTGGCTACTGAATCTTCCGAAAAATTCTGGAAGATTTTTAGTTAGTACAGGAATTACCCAGTATAATGTTATAAATGTTTGAACAAAAAAGTATAAAAAAGCGTATAGAGTAGTTACCCATACCTTTTTGTTTTCCATGGCTTTGAATAGTGGAATCAGTGAAAACCAGATTATTCCTCCCCATAAGAATCCAGGCATTGAAAGAGAAGTTAACAGCGAAGAAAGAATAACAAGCAACATATAATCTCCCCTAACCAAAAATTTCTATTGCTTTTGCTAAATGATACGCTACGTATTCCTGTTCTTCTTTACTTATATTACTGTGAAATGGTATTGCGAGCGTTCTTAATGATAATTGTTCTGTAACAGGTAGCATCCCTTCTTTCCATCCCATTTTTTTGTACAGTGGTTGTAAATGAACTGGTGCAAAATAATTTCGAACCTGAATTCCATGTTCTTCCATATATGACATAACTGAATTTCTATTTGTATTTTCTGGTAGTTTTACAACGTAGACAAACCATGACATATTGGTAGTGTATTCTTTCACTGTAGGGGTTTCTACATACTTCAGAATTTTGCTATAGTATTTAGCAGCTTTTTGTCTTTTCTTTATTATAGTTTCTATTCTTTTCATTTGAGAATAGCCCAGAGCAGCTGAAAGTTCATCAATTCTATAATTATATCCAAGAATTTTATGTTCAAGCCATGTGGAACTTTTGCTTCTTCCCTGATTTCTCATGGCATGGCATAACTCTACAATGGTATTGTCATTTGTGACTATAATGCCACCTTCGCCTGTAGTGATTTGCTTATTTGGATAAAAAGCAAACGCTCCTGCTTTTCCAAATGTTCCACATTTTTTACCTTTATATTCACTTCCAAGAGCTTCGCAGGAATCTTCTATTATTGTTAATCCATACTTTTCTGAAATTGATATTATGCGTTCCCAATCTAAAGGATGTCCAAATATATCGACAGCCATTAGAAATTTTACCTTTTTGGGGTTGTAGTTTGTTTTTCCAGAAAAAGTATCAGCTAAAAAGTTTTCTAAAGCATCTGGGTCCATGTTGCCAGTATCTTCTTCAATATCAATGAAAACAGGTAGTCCATTTTCGTATAATGCTACATTTGCAGAAGAGATAAATGTAAAAGAAGGAACTAACAGCACATCATCTTTTTGAAAATTAAGTGCTCTAAGGATTAAGTGGAGAGCAGAAGTCCCACTGCTTACAGCTACAGAATACTTTGCTCCAACATAATTGGATATTGAGTTTTCGAAAAGTTCAGTATATGGTCCAAGACTAAGTCTTCCACTTTTTAAAACTTTGATTACTTCATCAATATCTTCTTTGATTATATCCGCTCCTGAAAGAGAAACTTTCATATAAAACCCCCGAATATGTTAGTTTTTCTAATTATAAGTATAACATATTTAGAGTATCATCTAACTTACTTATTATTTCATCTATTTCTTCTTTTGTAATATTCAAAGGGGGTAATAATCTTACAATTTTTTCTTTTAAAACATTTATCAATAATCCATTATTCAAGGCGGTGAAAAGAAGTTTATTTGAATCAATGTTCTTTAATTCAAAAGCAGCCATTAATCCTTTTCCCCTAACATCTACTATGGAATTATATTTTTTCATAAGTTTTATGAGGGAATGTTTTAAATATTCGCCATTTTCTCTAACCTTTTTAAGAAGATCTGGTGTTATTCTATTCAGAATCACTTTACTTGCCGCAAGAGCCAATGGATTTGGAGCAAAAGTGGAACCGTGCTCTCCCGGACGGAAAACGTTAGAAAGATTTTCTAAAAATATAGTTGCAGAAAGTGGGAGTCCTCCGCCTAATGCTTTTGAAACAGTAATTATATCTGGTTTTAGATTGAAATGTTGAAATGAGTAAAATTTCCCTGTTCTCCCAATACCTGATTGTACTTCATCTGTAATAAGTAGAAAGTTATATTTTTCCTTAAGGTTCATTAGAACATTTGAAAATTCCTCAGATATAAGTTTTATTCCACCGCTTCCGTGGATGGTTTCCAGAAACACAGCAGCAACTTTTTCACCGTTGTTTTTGAAAAATTTTTCCAGATAATCCGAATCATTGAACGGGAGAAACATAATGTCTTTGAGAAGTGGTTCAAAAGGTTTTCTAATACCTGGAAAACCAGTTATAGACAATGCGCCTAAGGTTCGTCCATGAAAGTTTTCTTCAAAAGAGATAATTATTCCTTCTTTTACTTTTTTAATGGCTTTTAGAGCAGCTTCATTGGCTTCTGCTCCAGAGTTTCCAAAGTAAACTTTCCCGGGTGAATGAGTTTGCTGGACAAGAAATTGTGAAACAAATTCGGCATCCTCATCGAGAAAAAAATTTGAGACATGCAGAAATTTTTCCATTTTTTCTCTAATTGCTTTTTTAGTAAAAGAGTCTCCATGTCCGAAAGCAAGAACACCTATTCCTGAAAAAGTATCTATATATTTTCTACCTTCATCATCGTATATATATATACCTTTTGCTTTAGTTATTTTAATTGGCAGTCGATTATATGTATTTATAATAAAACTCACCATATCAGCCTCCAAGTTCAAATGTTTCCGCTATTTTTTTCAAGAGTTTTTTTGAAACATCGCTGGGAACAAGTACTGAGATTTTTATTTCCGAAGTAGTGACAAGTACAGGTTTAATGGAACTTTCAGCGAGTATGCCGAAAAATTTGCCAGCTACCCCCGGGCTTGATTTCATACCTACTCCGACTATCGAAAGTTTATCGTATATTCCGTCGAAAGAAATTTTTGTTTTTGGCAGCACATTTCTTAATGCATTTTCAATTATTTCTTTGTGATCTTCAAGTACAGTAAATGATAAATGGAACTTACCACCATAAGAAAACATAGAAATCATGTCGACATTTATGTTGAAATCTGCTAATTTTTTGAATATATTGGAAATCACCTGATTCTCTTCTGGAAGCTCGTAAAGTGTTATTTTCATTTGATTTTCTTCGATTGTCACACCTGTTACCACAGGTTCTTCAAGCCATTCAGGCAATCTATTTACCACCCAGGTTCCCTCCTCTTCGGTAAAAGATGAAGCACAATATAATGGGACGTCATATTTTTTGGCAATTTCCACTGCTCTTGAGTGTAATACCTTTGCGCCAAGAGATGAGAGTTCTAACATTTCATCATACGTGATATAAGATAGTTTGCGAGCATCCGGAAATATTTTTGGATCACACGTATAAATTCCTGAAACATCACTGAAAATTTCGCAATTGATTCCCAGTTTCGCAGCTATAGCGACAGCACTTGTATCTGACCCACCTCTTCCAAGTGTTGTTAAATCACCTTCCTCTGTAATTCCTTGAAAACCTGCCACGATAATGACAGGATATTTTTTTAGTTCGCTCAATATTTTTGTTGAATCTATATCTTTTATTCGAGCTTTTGTATGATCTTTAGTAGTGATAATATTGAGCTGATAAGCGGTAAATGATTTTGCAGGGATGTCCATTTCATTTAGTGTAATTGAGAGCAATGCTATAGAAATTTGTTCTCCTGTAGTGAGAAGCATATCCATTTCACGAGGATGGGGTTTAGAACTTATGTTTTTTGCCATATTAATAAGCTTGTCTGTGGTTTTTCCCATAGCAGATACAACAACAACTACTTTATCACCTTTTTCGATTCTTTTTCTTATTTTTTCAGCAACAATTTTTATCCTTTCCTCATTGGCAACAGATGAGCCTCCGTATTTTTGTACGACTATTGCCACTAAATCACCCTCTTAAATTTCTTAAACTTTCTACTATTTGAGTTTTTTGTTTGGTTCTTCTATCAACTTTTTTTATAATCTTTGCAGGTACACCTGCTGCAACACTATATTCCGGTACATTGTCAATAACAACGGCACCCGCCGCAATAACACTACCTTTTCCTACTCTGACACCTTCTAATATTACGGCGTTTGCTCCAATTAATACATCATCTTCGATAATAACAGGTGTTGCACTTGGAGGCTCAATTACTCCTGCTATTACAGCTCCTGCTCCTATATGGCAATTTCTACCTATTATTGCTCTTCCGCCGATTACTGCGTTCATGTCGATCATTGTTCCAGAACCAATTACTGCCCCTATATTAATTACTGCTCCCATCATAATGACAGCCCCATCACCTATTTCCACCATATCTCGAATAACTGCACCGGGTTCAATTCTGGCATTATATTTAGTTAAATCTGCAAGAGGAATGGCTGAATTTCTCATATTTATTTCTAATCTACTTTTCTCTATCTTATCTTTGAATTCTTCAAGTAGGGTCTTCACTGTGTCGTATTCACCAAATACTATTCCGAATTTTTCGTTTCCAAAAAACTCAACATTTTCAAAATTGATCTCATTTAGTTTTCCAACAAGATAAACTCGAACAGGGGTTCTTTTTTTTGAAGTTGCTATTAAGTTTATGATTTTTTCAGTATTCATAATTTATTCCTCCTTCAATACATCGCTAAATGTATAAAAACCACTTTTTCTGGTTAGTACCCATTCTGCCGCTTTTAACGCACCTAATGCGAAAGCTTTTCTTGAGATGGCTCTGTGAGAAATAGTTATTGTTTCCCCTTCATTTGCAAAAATTACAAGATGTTCTCCAGGAATACCTCCTATTCGTAAAGAATGTTTTTGGATTTCTCTTTTCAGTGCTTTTTCAAGTAAAATGGCTGTCCCGGAAGGTTTGTCTTTCTTTTGTGAATGATGGATTTCTACAAGTTCTACATCCCATTCTTCAAAGTTCTTTGAAAATTCAGCTAAAATTTTTGCTATTAAGTTTATTCCTATAGAAAAATTGTAAGATTGAACTACAGGTTGTTTTTTGCTAAAATCTTTCAGCGTTTTAAAATGATTTTTTGCTAAAGCTGTTGTACCAAGCACAAGAGGTACGTTATATTTTTCACACAATGATAACGTTAATTCCAGCGCCTCAGGTTGGGAAAAATCTACTATTACTTCCGGTCTATCTTTTTCTAATAAAACTTCTTTATCGACTAACAGAACAGGATTGTGTTTATGTTCTTTGAAAGTTTGAACAATTAAAGTTCCCATCCTTCCTTTATATCCAACTACTCCAAAATTCATATTACGTCACATCCTTTAAGAGTTTTTTTAAGGATATCAATAGTATTTTCAGAAGCAGGAACCAGAGGTAATCGTAATTCATTATCGATAAGTCCCATTAAAGACAACGCTGCTTTTACAGGAATAGGGTTAGTTTCTATAAATAAGTTTTTAAACAACGGTAAATATTTCATATGAATTTCTAAAGCTCTCTTAATATTTCCTTCTTTAATTTCATTGAACATCTTTACCATCGCGGCTGGTATTACGTTTGAAGCTACTGAAATAACCCCATCGCCGCCTGTACACAATAGTTGAAATGCGCTATCATCGTTTCCAGAATATACTTTGAAATTTTCTAGATTTTCTTTTAAAAGTTTAATATCTTCATTAATTTGATTGATGTTTGAATTTGCTTCTTTTAAAGCTTTTACATTTTTGCATTCTGAAGCTATCTGGTAAACTGTTTCAGGAAGTATGTTAACTCCCGTTCTCCCTGGAACGTTGTAAACGATAATATCTAAATCTGTGTGTTGGGAAATATATTTATAGTATTCATACAAACCTCTTTGAGTGGGTTTATTATAATACGGGGTTACTATTAGTAATCCATTAACTCCCATTTTTTCAGCATTTTTAACAAGTTCCATGGTGTGATTTAAACTATTTGTTCCAGCTCCGACTATAACATCAGCCTTTCCTTCACATATTTCTATAGCTTTTTCTATGAGCTTGATTCTTTCAAACATTTCTATATTTGGAGCTTCGCCTGTTGTTCCAAGAACTATTATTGCTTTTATTCCATTTTCTATTTGAAATTTTAGAAGGTTTTCATAGCTTTTCATGTCAAGTTCTCCATTTTTAAAAGGTGTTACAATAGCCGTTCCAATTCCTCTAAACATTTTCTACACCTCCCTCTAAAAAAATAGAATTTCCGGAAAAAGCCACGTAAAGTATCCCGCCTTTTGTTAATACTTCAATTTCGTTGGATTTCCATTTGTACAGGTGTTTTGTTACATACGCGCTTGCTGTAGCGCCAGTTCCGCAGGCGAGAGTTTCTTTTTCCACTCCTCTTTCAAATGTTCTGATTCTAATCTGGTCTGATTTCAAAATCTGAACAAAGTTTACGTTACTGTTGAGTTTTTTTCTAATGCTTTTTCCCAGATCATTTACGTCCACTTCATTCACGTTGTTGACAAAAACAACAAAATGCGGGACTCCTACTTTTAATGAAAAACCGGAAATCCCATCCACATTTTCTTGTTTGAATTCTGTTATTTCTGGCATCTTTATCTGAATACCACGGGGAGTAATTTTTCCTGTGATTTTTCCTGCGTGCGTTTCAAAACAGATTTCTTCCAGGTCTTTTTTGATATAATCAGTTTTTTTAACATAGGCTAAAAAAGTTCGAGCTCCATTTCCACAGAAGGCAGCTCTTTTACCATCTCTGTTAAAATAATCCATAAATAATCCTTTTTCAGTTAATTCCACAAAAATAACACCGTCTCTATCTTTAACATATTTTATTACAAAATCTGTTTTCTCATCATCAGTAAGTTTTGTGTTTTTTGTATCACAAATTATAAAAGAATTCCCAGTAGCAGTGTACTTTTCAATTTTCATAATATCCCCGCCATTGTCATTAATATCTTCACAGCATTTGTTGCAGCTCCTACCCTTATATTGTCAGCAACATTCCAGAAGGCAAATCTGCTATTATCTATTGTTCTAAGACGTGAAACATACACAAGATCGCTTCCGGCAACTTCTATAGGTGTTATTATTTCATCGGTTACAATTACATTTTCTGAGATTTTGAGTGTTTTTATGATGTTAGAGAGAGAGTCAAACTCTTTTTTAGTTTTTACAACTATGCTTTCCGAATGACCGTAATACACGGGAACTCTAACAGTTGTTGGATAGATTTGAATGGATTGGTCGTCTAAAATTTTTCTGGTTTCATTAATCATTTTATGTTCTTCTTCCGAAAATCCATCTTCATTGATTGTCCCCACTAATGGTATAACATTATATGCTATTTGTTTTGGAAATACATTATTGATTTTTTCACCACGAAATTGTTTTTCCATTTCAATAATTGCTTTATGACCCGCTCCTGAAACTGCCTGGTAAGTTGATACAAAAATTTCTTCTATTCCAAATTTTTCATGGATTTTATACAAAGAAAGTACCATTTGTATAGTTGAGCAGTTAGGGTTAGCAACGATACCTTTATAATTTTTAAGCAGGTAACCATTTATTTCAGGAACTATCAAAGGGATTTCTGGATTCATTCTAAAAGCAGACGAGTTATCTATAACTATATTTCCATGTTTTGCAGCAATTGGAGCGAAATGTTCCGATACAGAAGCTCCGGCAGAAAATAGAAGAAAGTCAAACTTTTCTTTCATAGCTTCCTCTGTTAATGTTTCTGTTTCTATTGGAATATCCTTGTAAGTGAGAATTCTACCTGTAGACTTTTTTGAAGTAAATAATCTTAATTCATCAATTTGAAGCTTGAAATCTTCCAGCACTTTTATCATTGCACGTCCAACTTCACCAGTTGCTCCTACAATACCTATTTTCACTCTACCACCTCCTGGTAATAAAAAAATCGCCTCCTGGAGAGGCGATCGTTGCGGTGATAATATAGTTGTAGATACTCCGCTCCGATCGGCTCTCCACGGAAAAATCCGTGACAGTGACACAGGTATTCCCTGTGCCCCCAGGCATGTAAGGTAGGGGAAACCTTACACCCTTCGGCGTCTTCGCCTTTCAGGCTTTCCCTATATCCCCCATTGATGGAAAGCCTTACTCATCTCAGACGCGCCTCCGATCGTTCATAAAGCAAATTATTAACTTTGGTTTAATTGTACACAAAATTCTATATTTATGTGTTACAAAAAAGTTAACAAACACGACGGAAGATGTGAGAAGTTTTAACATATGAATATTAATTGTTGCGACCAATTTTCGTGTGTATTTGTGTCGAGAGTTAAATATTATAAAATATGGTAAAATAAAGTATTAAAAATTGTTCAAGGAGAGATTATGAAATGCTAATAGAGAAATTAGGTTTAGATCGAAAAACTTTTACAGGTAAAACTGCTGTAGTAACAGGAGCTGGTCAGGGAATAGGAAAAGAATTAGCAAGGGCTCTTGCATGGCTTGGAGCAAGAGTTATTATTGCAGAAATAAACGAAAAAACAGGAGTGGAAACCGAAAAACAAATACGTTCTGAAGATGGGACAGTACTGTTTGTTCGAGCCGATGTGGGGGACAGGAAAAGTATTTACAACTTAAAGAAAATAGTCGCTAAAAAATTTGGTAAAGTTGATATATTGGTTAACAACGCGATTATATACCGACCTGGTTCTATACTTGAGCTTCCCATCGAAACATGGGATGAGGTCTACAGAGTTAACATTCGTGGAGCTGTAATGGGAATTAAAGCCTTCCTCCCGGATATGCTTCAGCAGGGACATGGTGTGATCGTAACTGTTACTTCCAGTGAAGGGATGCCGTACATGGCGTCATACTTTGCATCAAAAGCTGCTTTGAGATCCATAGGTCTTTCCCTTGCTCAGGAACTTAAAAACACTGGTGTGTACGCATTTGTCTTTGCCCCGGGAATGGTCGATACACCTGGTGGAAATGCGGCATTTGAGGCGTTAGCTCCAAAGTACGGAATGACATATCAGGAATTCGTAGCTATGAGTCCAAATCCAGGATTTGATGGTTTAATGCCGCCTGAGGCATGTGCAGCAGGTCTGGCATATCTTATCGCTTACGCCAACGAATACCATGGACAGGTTGTCGATCCTTTCCAGCCACTTATCAGGACAGGTATCTTAAAATTCTCATGTTCAGGAAAAAGAAGCGAAATCGATTCACAAGAATTGAAATTGATATTGGAACTTACCACAAAAGTTAAGAAAGTACTTGGGGATGTTGAAAGAGAAACTAACGAGCTTGATTTATTCAGGCGAATGTGGGTTAATCGAGCATTTCAGCAAAGAACAGGAATGAGCATAAAAAACTGGATTGAAAATATTGCAAAGCTGATTGAACAGCTCGAAAACTTGAAAAAAGAAACGGGTAAAGTTAATGAATTTCTTAACACCGTATCCTGGTTGAAACCTTATCTTGAAAGACTTGCGGAATATTTCAAGAAAAATAAGCAGGATGCACGAGGATATTTCAAAGATTCAGGAAAGCTTGAATACGCGCTAAAAATTCTCAATGAAAGGCAGGATATTGTACAGAAACTTATACTTGAACTGGAAAAAATCAGTTAAGCCACAAAAATTTCAGAACTCTGTACATGAAGACGGCATCAAGTCCTATCGCTGATTTATCAGGGGGCAATGCCCTCGGATCATGTATCATACATGGTTCAAATTCCGTTACTGGTAAATCCCACCACATCTGAGGTTTCTTATCAAAAACAACTCTGATATTTTTCGCGTATCTTCTTCTGTCTTCCCGGAAACAATAACATCTCTACATTTATTTTACCTGGATGTTGGAACAGGAATACCTGTTGGTATTTTTATCATTGCAAAATCCCTGGATAATCTGAATAGATGTAATTCAAAAATTCATTCCTTATAGGTAGAAGCTAAACATTTTATAAAGGATTTAGAAAAAAAGTGGAGCAAGTAAGCTCGTTTTCATTCCTTATAGGTAGAAGCTAAACCGAAATTTATGTTTAAAAAAATAATGATTATTATTGGTGTTTTCATTCCTTATAGGTAGAAGCTAAACCGTACGAACGAAAGCACTATTATTTTGTGGATGTTGTTTTCATGTTTTCATTCCTTATAGGTAGAAGCTAAACCGATAGTAGAAGAATAATGTTACCCCCCGCAGGCAAAAGTTTTCATTCCTTATAGGTAGAAGCTAAACCATACATAGTTTGCATTCTTAGTAATTAATCCATCTATGTTTTCATTCCTTATAGGTAGAAGCTAAACCTCTTTGAAAAGTGAATAGCCAGGAAACCCGAATAGGGGTTTTCATTCCTTATAGGTAGAAGCTAAACCTGAAATAATACAAGAATTGAAGGACTGGGGATGGCTTGTTTTCATTCCTTATAGGTAGAAGCTAAACCAGGCCCTTGATAGTAGAGGAGTAGTATGGAGGTGGTTTTGTTTTCATTCCTTATAGGTAGAAGCTAAACCGATATTATAAAAGAAGCTTTAGACAATGCACAAGCCAAATGTTTTCATTCCTTATAGGTAGAAGCTAAACAACAAATGAAGAGGTTATATAATGATTTAAAGAAGTTTGTTTTCATTCCTTATAGGTAGAAGCTAAACGTTCATACTGATAAGCTTGACTAAAAGCCGATATATGTTTTCATTCCTTATAGGTAGAAGCTAAACCCTCAATGTACGAACATAATACCATTGGCAGGTTCATACTGTTTTCATTCCTTATAGGTAGAAGCTAAACTTATGGATAAATTGGCGTTGTTTAAGGAATTTAAATCAGGGTTTTCATTCCTTATAGGTAGAAGCTAAACCCGTAAGAAATTATATAATATAAGGCTTTGCGAAAAGTTACATTCCGATTAGAAAGAAGTTAATTAAAAGTAAAGTCGTTTATTTATGCGCCTTTACATGCGTTTTTTGTCCCGATAAAATTGGCTGTTTTTCACCATTTTTCACTCGTTTACTTAAACTTTACAATGTTAAGAAAGCGTGGTTGTTTATTCACGCTGGTTTAGATATAAAATGTTAACGGATGGTGAACGAGGGTGATATAGAGATATTTTGTTAATTTTATTATTTAAGATTCCCCGCCCTTCGGATTCGGAATGACATGGAGAAGGGGGAGCCTCGCCAGTTATAAGATTCCTCGTCGCTGAGCTCCTCGGAATGACAGGGATGGGTTAAATTCCTCGTCACATACGCTCCTCGGAATGACGGGGGAGGGGGGTTCCTTGCCTTTTACGCTCCTTGGAATGTCAACCTTTTTTGTCATCCTGAGCGTAGCGAAGGATCTTGTTTTTTTACCAACCTTGTTAACTCTCGCCAACCTCGCTAACTTCGCTAAACTCGCCAATCTCGCTAACCTAAGCGTATGTAAGAGATCTTGTTTTTTACTAAATCTCTATAGCCTTGCTAAATACGCAATTTACATTAATAATAGAAAAACATATATTATTTTTTTATAGTTTCAATCAAGCCAAATCCTAATGAATTTTTAGCACCAAGTCCTGTTTCATAAGCTATTTTCAAAAGCATAGGATCACCATATAAATCAAACGCAGTCATCCACCCTGTTATTTTAAATCCTTTGTATATAACTTGAACTTTTTTTGGTTTTTTTCCTGCATGAATTACTGAAATTCTACCCTCAGGTAGTTTTGAATGTATTGTTTGATATTTTTTAATCAAATTCTTCTCCAATAACTCCTGGAACTTTTTATCATCTGGATGATAAAACAAAGTCTTTTTCCTTCCAAAATTATCTAAATATGTTGAGTATACAGTTACCGGTGATCTGGTAACTACTTTTAATTCATCAGCTGGCTCGAAATTTTTTGCTATAACAGTATCTATTTGTAATATATTCCTTCCTAATCTTATTTCTCCAAATTTCAATAAAGTTTGCATTAAATAATTGCAGAAATTATCGTCCATGGAAGATATTATCAACTTTACTTTGTTAAAAAACATTATACTATTTTTTTCTTTATTTATTTCAAAATTTCCTAAAAGTCGAGAAAATGTGTATAATTTAAATTTTCTTTTTTCAAAAGCAAATCCCTCATCGTGAATAAATTTTCTATATTCGTCACTATTTATTAGATTCAAAATAGCAGCTTGTAACATATGGTTGTAATCAATGGGAAGTTCAACAGTATCAAGGGAGAAATTAACGTATAACCTCAGAAAAATCCCTCCATAATATATCTATTATTTTTTCTAAAATCTTGATTACCCATAATATAACCTGAAAAACCTGAATCACTGTCTAAACCTAATATATTTGCCAAATAAATTAATTCAGATGATCCATATAAATAAATTTTTTTAAATTTTTCTTTCTTTGATTCTCTAAAAATAATTAAAAAAGAATTGTTATCTGGTTCTTTATTGAAAATTCTTCTATATTTTTCAATAAGTTTTTTCCTTATTGATTCGCTCATAATTATTTGATTTCCACTATACTGTTTCACTTGTGAAATTAAGTATCCTTCATAAAATTGCTCGATTTTTTTAACGAAAACATTTTGTGGCCTTTCTTTACCAAAAAAGTTATAATTCAACAATCTAGGAATAGTAGACGATAATTTTTCACAATATAAAGTTTTAATTGAAATGAAAGACTTTCCTAATATATAGCACCCATTCTCGGAACGAAATTTCTTTTTAGCAAAAAAACCAAAAAAGTTGTAATATTCAAATCCTATCTTATCAAAAGTAAATTTTAAATTTTGTAATCTTCTAGAGTCTAACAAAAATGGGAATTTGAAATAAAATTCAATATTTATATTCACGCCAAACATAATTGCTCCTTAATTTAAAGTAATTTTAGCCCAACCTAAAGGAATCCAATAATTTCCCTCTTTTATTACTCTTCTAGTTTTAGGAAAAAGCTTAACACTAATTTTCCTCCCTCTATTTCCTAAAATTTTTTTCAAATTCCCTATACTTTTAGAATCCATACTTTTCACAAGTGTTTTAGAATAAAAACCTGTTGAAGCACCCAACTGTACTAAAAATTGATTTTCAGACAATTTTATTGAGCTTAAATATTTGTAAAACTTAAGTAAAGGTAAAACTTTATAACGTTCCAAGATACTTAATTCATGATCAACATAATCTTCATATCCTTTTTTTAATCTTTCGACGAAGTTATCAAGTATTTCTGAATTTTTTATAAAATTACTATTCATAAATCTATAATCTATTACAATTTCTCCACGTAGTTTTATACCTTTATCCAAAACTTCATAGTACAAAGGGATAGATTTCTTATTTTCATTCAACTTTACAACTTCTATCATCTTAACCTTTAGATTTTTAACATCAATTGTTTCACTATCAAAAATTTTTAACATCCTAAAAGGTGATTCATTAGGAGTTCCAAATAACTCTCTATCAACAGTATCATCAAAAAATTTTGATTTTCCATATGAAGTTTTGAATAATTTCACAGAATATTTTTCTGTATACTTTGTACCTTTAATCAAAAAAGTCCTTATAGCTCCTTTTAAAGAAGAACCTGGTATGTAAGGCCTCCCAGCCGTTTTTACAAATTCATTTATTCTAAGGTTTCTTGGCAAATATCCTTTCAAACTATGTTTTATGTATTTTGAATAATCCACATTAAAAAACCTTAATACTTTTTTTATTTCTTCAGAACTTTCTAATATTTCTGGATATTCAATTAAATAATTAAGGAAATTTTCTTCTTGAGACATTAACTTCTGAAAATCTAAAACATATGCACTATTCCCATCTTTAATTACTTCGAAACTCTGAATAACTTCTCCTGAACAAATTGCCAATGGGGTAATTATTTCAAGTTCATACTTATATTTTTTTATTTTCATATTGTGCCTCCTTTATTAATTGGGATTAAATAGGCACGGCCAAATTTTAATACCTTATGTTTAAATAAATCCGGAGTTGTATCTAAAATTTTTCCAACTATTCTTCCTTCCAAAACACTTCCTTCTTCAAAGAATCTTATTAAAGGCTGTCTTTTGGTAGAATCGTAAAGTGAATAAATAAATCCAGTTTTTTCTGCTAATTTATAATACTTAAACTTCGAAACTTCTTCCGAATTTTTTGGAAAGCACAAAGAAAGTAACAAATAATTTGAATCATCTTTTTGTTCAAATTTTATTTCCTCCAATTCAAAATCAAAATTTCCCAGTCCATAGGTTCTTTCGCCCCCTAATCCCTCATCACTTAACAACTTTAATGATGCTAGTATTTCTTTCTCCAAAGATTCATCAACATCAAGTACAAACCAAAGTCCCGCATTTTCTTTAAACCTAACAGAAGAAAAATAATAAATATTGGTTTCATTAGTGATTCTGTCAACTGCTATCCGAGGCCTTTCTTCAATGTTGAAAGGAAAAATAACCTCATCATCTGAAGCAAATATTCCATCAACAATTAATTTGTCATATTTTCCTATTAAAATTTCCTCACTAACGTACTTAACTTTTTTTAATTTTTTAAAATCATAACCTTGACCTTTTACAAACCTATAACCCAGAGGTTTTGGATAAAAATACTTACCGTCTATATAATAAAAAGCAGAAGATAACGAAAAAACTTCAGGGTTTTTCAATAATTTATTTACAAATTTCTCAGTTTTTTCCTTACCATATAACAAATTATATGCATTAGTTATTCCAGAAAACAAAGTATCTGAATGAATAATAGAATCTGTTAAATTGTAAACTCCCTCTTTAATCCCTATATGAAAAGGAGATTTAAATTTTAATTTCACCCTATAACTTTTCATATTATCATTCCCCACTTAATAATTTATTTTCTAATTCCTCCCAATTAACCTCTTCAAGATTAACTTCCACACATTTTTCACCAATTTTTGGATTTTCATAAAAGTTTTTATTCCTGAACTTTATCTTTACATCTTTAAACTTTATCTTTCCATATCCCCTTGAACCACTACCACCTAAATAATCATCCTCAAGTAGCATCATTGCCCTTAAAAACTCTTTTAAATATTTAATTCCATCCCCTTCATATACATTAATCACAAATTCAGATGAAAATCTTGCACCAGCTGGAACTCTTTCGGTTTTCCTTGGATGTGCAATTGCTGTAATTCTATCCAGATTATTTTCATTTTTAACTTCTGTATATTTAGTTTCCAAATACTCCATCATTTCAGGTGTAATACTATCTTCAATTAGCAAAGAATCCCTTACAATTAATCTTGTTGGCATTAAGTTTTTAAATTCTTCTTCTTTTTTTTCTTTGTCACTAACAAATTTATGTTTTCCGTGGTTTCGTCCAAACAAATTGCATACTGGACAATCCTCTTCATCGCACATATGAATTTTTATACTTTGGCTTTCACTATCTTTTTTTACTGTGTAAACTAACAAATCAGGTTTTATCTTCTCATGATAATATTCCATCAAAGTTCTTAATTTCCCCTTTAAACTTGAACCAGGAATATACGGTCTTCCCAATGAATCTTTAATTACAGGATTATCTATACCACCAATTTCCATATTATTTTCTTCTGTGCCAATATGTAAACCTGTTTCTAATTCGATCTCACTCTCAATTATAAATTTTCCAACAAACTTTATCTCTTTCATATTTTTACCCCCTTTATTATTCTTTCCCACCATAATATTTATGATAAGCTATAAGAGCTTCGAAAAAATCTTTAAATCTTTTAAAAGCTTCCTCATCTTTTTCAGATACTTTCAATACAAGAGTTTTTATTGAATCTACAAATTCCTTATTGCTAAACCCCTTCTTTTTAATGCTATACAAGAATACAGCCATAAATCTTTTTAATTCATATTTGTAATTTTCTGTGCTAATTCGTTTTACAAAACTAAAATATTTTCTTAATTGTGTAGAAGATAGTTCTTTTTTTTCATTTTCTTTTTTATCTTTCTTTGATTTTTCACCATTTTTAGAGTCCTTTTTTGGCGCGATTAGCTTTGCCAAGCTTTTAGAATATTCAAACAAAAGTTGACCATCTGGATCTTTTTTGTCATCTAAAATTTTATCTGCAAGTTCTTCATTAATTATAAATCTGTCGTTTTGTTTAACATATTCACCATTCATAATATCCCTCCTTTGTTTCGTATTCAACCCATAAAGTTACAGAACCTAATTTTTCATATAACCTATTTCCATTTCTCAAAAATGTGTTACTGTGTATAAGATTATCAATTGATTCTTTTGCATTTTTATATCTTTCCTTTAATCTCGTTAAATAATAAAATAGTCTCCATACTTTGAATATATCTTTTGATTTTTTTGAATCTTCATACATTTTTCTCAAAACAAAGAGAATCGATTTTGTAACCTTTTTATCTGTAACAATATCAAATAACATTTCTTTCATATTCTTGTATTCTTCAAACTCTTCCCAACCTATAACATCCCCTAAGAAATATAACGCACTTTTTTCCAGATCCTTTCTTTTATACTCTTTGGCTTTATCTAAATAATCACCTGCAGAACTGGCAACCCTATACACCGGAAATTTCTTTGCGGGGGCAATATCTATTGCCATTGAAATAGATAGATCTGGATTTTTTCCACAATATCTTTTAAAACTCATATTTAGATCTTCAGCTAATGGAATTAACTCACTCCAAGGGCCAAGAATAAAAAAGTCATCCCCTCCTGAATAAATAACACTTGAATGCTTATATTTTTGAGAGACAATATCTTCAAGAAATTTACCAAAAAATTCTTCCAGCTCTGAGGATAAAGTTGCAATTTTTGAAATTGGAGCTTTTTCACCTAAACCCTTATGAAAAATTGTTCCCAGATTATCAACATCTCCCCTTAACACCCCCCATCTTTTTAAACCTTTTGAACTACTAGCTATGGTTTCTAAATCAGAAACATTATTATTTTCCAATTTACATACATAATTCGCAGTCTTTAAATAATATTTAGCTGTTTTTAAATTTATTTCTCCAACTTTTTCAATTAAGTATGCATCTTTTGAAGCATTTTTAGGAAATTCTATATCATATCCGAATTTATTAAATACTTTTCTGTACGAATCAATTTGTTCTATTTTTGAATTGAATGTTTTAAACCTTAAATATTTGCTCTTAGATAATTCTTGACCTAGTTCAGCGAATGATTCACAAAAACTACAAATTCCAGCCTCATTAGTATCCCTTCTACAATACGGACATGAAAATTCATTTAATTTTTTAAATTTTTCATTAAATATTTTCTCAATGATAGTATCATAATTTCTATTTTTCCTTTTTTCTAATTCTTCAGAGACTTTTTGAAAAATTTCACCAGTTAATTCATTTAATCCTAACTTAACCCCCCCAAGATGCACTGACAATTCAAGCCCATGCGCCTCATACATGACTCTATCAATATATTCTTGATACTTTCTTAAATTATTGATTGTCTTTGCTGGAACAATTAAATAAAAATGACCTCCACCATTAAATAATATGTTTGAAATGGTTAAACCTTCTTTTTCTACTATATATCTTGCGATTATTTCCATTAAATACGAAACATAGAAAGATCTTCCCCTTAATTTCTTTACCGCACCTTCTTGAGAAATGTTATAAATGAAATTTTGTATACCTGAAATATCTCCTTTTACAAACCCCAAAACCTTTTCATCATTTAAATCATTAACCAAATACTGCTCAAGGAGATCTAATGGTTTTTCATTGTTATTTTTTAAATCTTCTTCAAACTGCTTGAACAGACCCACCGCAATAGCTGCCGTAGTAGTTAAATGTGAAAACAAGGAAATATCAGGTTTTGAATAATAAAATGCTGATGGAATATTGGAAGTATATTCTTTCAAAATATAATACATGCGTTCAAAATCATCTTCATTAACAATTAATTGTGAAAACTCTTCCCATAACTTTCTATATGAATTTTCCACATTTTCTTCTTCATTCTCGATTAAATCAGTAAATTTTGATAATTTTGTTATTTTTTTATATTTTGGATTAGAGGAATTTCTTTTTAATTTTACTTCTGAAAGTATGGAAACCATATTTTTTATTTTTTCTTCATTTTCAATATCTTCTCTCTCGGATGACGAAACTCTATCTGCTATTCTAATTAATCTTGACAAAATATTATTAGGTTTGTGATGATTTAAGATAGCAGCTTCTACCTCATCTTTAAAAGGCAAATTAGAATTTTTATAAAAATACGCCCCCCATTCTTGATGCCTGGGAGAAAATGCGTTATCTTGTTTGATAAAATATTCATATTCTTTTAATATTTCTTTTTTTATTTTTGAGTTCTTTGTTCTCTGATAAAATTTTCCTATATCATGAAAAATTCCTGCTAAAAATATTGTTTCTGTCGATAGAATACCCATATTTTCACCCCTTACCATTATTTACATATCTAATTAAGTTCGATGTTTATATAAATTCTCAGCAACATCTCTTCTAACGTGCTAAACCAAGTATTTTCTTAACATCTGGGATTATAAAAACTTCAGAGTTTTCCTTTAATATTTTGAATGTTTTACTGGACATACCTGAATGAGCAAGGAAATTTCTTTTCTCGTCAAAATCAGAGTTTTTAACTTTTGTATTTTCTGTTTTGTTAAAACCCTCAGTATTTTTACCTTGAGCAAGCATTTTTATTTTGTTATAATCATATATCATCTCTTCTCCATCTTTTATATAAGGAAAGTTTTTTTCAAGCTCTTTAATCTCTTTATTTAAAAAAGAAGAAACCTGTGATTTACCTAAATTATCTTTGATTTTCCAGATGAAATTAATCATTTCCTTCAACTTACTAAATAGAATTTTTTCGGTTTCAATTTTTCCAAACAGTTCTTCAAAGTGCTCCATAAACAATTGAGAGAATATTATATCTTTTAACCCACTGGATAATTCTAATTTTCTAAGAACTTCACACACTTCCTCATTATTTTTTACCTCAATGAATTCTCTAAATAGGTTTATAATTTGATCAATAAATCCTTTATACTTTATTTTCTTATGAACGATGATAAACAGAAGTGGGAGACCGTAATAAATTGATTTTAGAAAAAGATGTGAATTTTCGAGGGTATTTCTAACTGCTTCTTTTCTCGTTTCTATGATTTCACCAAGCTTTGAAAAAACTCTTTTATTAACTTCAATTTTCATTTCTTTTGGAAGTTTACTATATGGATTTGAAACCCTTTTTTTAACTTCAGATTCAAAAATGACGTTTTGCACTATGTCTTTTTCTTCGATAATGTGAATATTTGGTGTATTTGTAGAAAACACAGGTTCTGAATTTACTACAACAAGTTTCACAGGTTTAAAATATGCTATTACTCCAAGTATTTCATTTAGTGCTCTATATAAAATATTTGATTGATAATTAATGCCCAGGCTAATATCAAAAATGACTTTCAATTCTTTCGATTTTATAATTTCTTTTGAAGTGAATATCTTATACATTTCATATAATGCTAAAAAATACGCGTCTGTCACATTTCCCATAAAATGACAATTTTGATAAACTCCTACTCCTGGAATTATGTGAACATCAACATCTTGAGCATTTACTTTTTTATCCGTCTTTTCATTTGCTTTTTTGAGAAAATATTCTTTATATTCCTTCTTTAATTCCTTGCACATTTCGCCATAATCATTATTTATTTTGGAAAGAGTGTCCAATAAGAAAATACTTGTTAAACTGATATCAAAAAAATCTATCAATAATTTCTGCAGAAAATGTCCATTTTTTTCTTTATCATCATGATGTATAGTGTAAACAATGTCTTCTTTATACTGCCTTATATTTCCCAGAGAACAAATTAATATGTTCACAATCAATTACCCCCTTATATCTTCAATTTTAAATGCTTCAATGTATCCCCCTTCGTTTTTATCGTATTGATATATTATTCCTTTTGAAAAATCTCCATAAGCCATACCAAATCCAAACGCAATAGGTAAAGGGCAACTCATAAAAAAATAATTTCTTGCACACTCATATTTTGATTTCACATTTTGAGTTACACTCATCATTTCAGATACTATATCTGACCAATCGTCTATCTTAATATTTCCTTTCCCATGCTGGTATTCTATAAAAACCATTTTTGCATTTAGTTTATTTTTCTCAATAAACAGCTCTGCATCTTTTCTTGGACTATGAGAAGCTAAATAAATAACAAAAGCACAATTTTTACCAGAGCCTTTTATGGAGTAATTAATTTGTTTATAATCATTTCTTATTGTTTTTATTTTCCTAATATTATCAGTCAAATCTAAAACTGGATAATATTCTGTTTGTCCATGATAAAAAACTACCGGGTTGTGTGGACCTAATGCTATTCCTAAAGCCATCGCCATTGCAACAGGACCAATCATTGCTACATGTGGAACTCCTCTTTTGGAAATAATGTCGAATAAAACTTCTTTTGCTTTTTTTAGTGAATTTTCCCACTCATCTTTTTTTATACTTTTTGACACATAGATTTTCTTTATATCAAATATCTTTTCAAAAATATTTACATATTTCAAAGGGTATTTCCTTGCCACTGCTTCTTTAAGTCTTTCGTATGAAGCTTCTATATAATCTTGATCAAGCTCTTTGAATACAAGTAAAACTGGTACATGGTATTTTTTTGCTTCAAAAAAGTCTTTTAATTCGTAAACGTCATTTATATCAAGAGCACTAATCAACTTTATCCCAGATTCTTCACATATCTTTTGCTTCAACTCAATATGGCTTACATTGCTTTTTACTTTTCCATTTTCAATAACTTCTCCAGAAAATGCTATATTATCTGGAAGTTTATTTACAAGTGCACCTATTGTCACCGCCAGCATATACGACTTACCTGAAAATTCATCATCAAATATGACTCCCAGGGTCTTATTAACTATTTTTTCTATATCCTTTATCTCCTCATAAAGCTCTGGAATATTAACATATGTTTTTGTTGTTTCAAATACAAGAGCTCTAACAATTTTTCCATTACTATTTCCAACTATAGGGAACATAACTTCGGTAAATTTATTTCTATACATATCAACCGCGATTTCTTCATCAGTCATGAGCTTTACTAAGAAATTAAGTGCAATTGCCTTATTTTTATAATTGACAAGTTTTTTAACTATTTCAAAAAAAACATATTCTTTTCCAAAAAAATCACCTGCATTTAAATAAGTTTCTACAGCTTCCTGAAAAGTTATTTGATCGCCTTTAAAAAGTTTTACAAAAGCTATTGGATCGTCTCTCATAAATTCAGAATACAACTCTAACCCTCCCTTATAATCTTGAGATTTTTTCTAATTGTTTCATTATCTAAATCTGCAATGTTCTCGACAATTATTGTTTTTGGTAGCTTTCCTTCATATAAAACTTCATCTTTGAACACTATTTTTCCTTGTTTTCCTACAAATTCATCTTCTGGATAGATCTTTAAAACTTCCCCTTCAAAAATAGCAAGGAAATTATATCCTCTAATTCCCTCAGTTGCGGCAACCAACCGTTCTTTGTTCAATCCACTTTTTAATTCTTCAGAAACAGATAAGATCACAATATTATTTTTTGTTTCCTCTTGAATTATTATTTTTTCCATTCTTTCGAAAAAGATTTCAAATAATTTACTCAATTTCTTAACTTCGATCTCAAAGAACTTCTTTCTGTAACCTGTATAAAATTCATTGTTCAGCTTTGTTGAATTTTCAATTATGTCCTTCAACTTTTCCTTTTCATTTTTAATCACTTCGCAGTGCTTTTCAGCAAAATCTTTAAATACATAAAACCTAATGTGCGTAATTGCTACTATACTTACCAGATGATCCAATTCGATTCTTTTGGCAAGAGGACTTGCCAGGAAAAGTTCTGGTGTTAAATAAATACATTCGTACATTTCACCTATTTTTTCTGCAACAATTCCATATATTGGAAAATGTGTTGTATATATAACAAATATATCTCCTATTTTTAGTGTATTACTTTTAATTTCCTTGAACTTGTAATTTTCCTCTACTTTTTCCAGATTAAATTGCTTGTATAATTCAAATTCATCTTTTAGAAAGCTCATGATAACCTCCTGATTTTTTAATTTCTTTCCATATTATCATTACGTATCTTTTCACACGTTTCTGACATAAATTTGCGTATCGCTATGGAAAACTCTATTTCCGATATTCCACTTTCTAAAACTAATTCTCTAAGTTTTTTCTTTATTCTTTCAACAATTTTATATTTCGCGCTTGCCGATTTTTCTTTAAACAATATTTCTTTAGAGTACATAGATTTATAAAAATAATAACATAAATGTTGAATATTCATCTGATTAAGTTCCTCAACAAACGCTTCTGCAATTATTTCACTTTCAGGGTTAACATTTCCTATATCATATATGAAACGTTCTTGCATGTTTTCCTCACCATCGTAAATTTCTTTATCCAATGAGTAAGTTTCACGAGATTTTCTTAAAATATCAACTATATGATTTTTTATCATTGTATATAAATACCCTTCAATTCCTTTTTCACATTTTAAGAAAAGATCTTTTTTTTCCTTTATTTTAATTAAAATATTATTTGTTATTTCATCAATTATTGAATCTTTGTTTCCATATTTCCCAAGTAAAGTTTTTAGATAATAAGGGTTAGTATGTACAATTTTGCTAACTATATTTTGAATCGTTTCTAAAAACCTTTCAGTTAAAATATTGTTATTTATATAGTTTGACAGATCTTTTTTCACTTCAATACCACCTCAACAGGAAGTCTTTTATACATTTCTTACATACCCCGCAACGTGTGAAAAATCTTTTCAAAAGTTCTTTTGGTATTAAAAATACATACCTATGATTATATTCAAACACATAAGACGGTTTTTGTTGGAACTTGCAAAATTCATCACTTGAAATATTACAATCGTTCCATATATCTACTTTAATCTTTGAATAGTTTTTGGTTGATAAAAACATAATTTTACAGTTATTGCCGGAATTTTCAACTATAACTGGCCTTTTTTCACGCTCTCCTTGTTTAGAATTCCACAGCCCATCACCGATTTTTAATTCTTTAGAAAATGATTTTAAATCTTCTATAAAGCCTATAGAGGTTTTATAGAGCTCCTTGTACTCAGGCTTAACGAAAATATCTTCGATAAGTTTCCGCATTAAAAAACCTCCAAGTTTTATAATTAATTCCGTAACATTCCTGATATATTATAACATATACGTTTCTAATTATAAAATATTACTTGAAACATTCCATTTTTCTGTCCCATCAACCTCTTTTTTTATCACATTTTTCGAATTAAAAAAATAAATGACAATATTATCTTCTTCTGGATTTATTTTCCTCTTTATTTCCCCTATCATCTTTTTTATGTTAGATTGTGTTATATATCCTTCAAAAGTAGAATTTTGCTGCCAGATAATGTACTTTTTCAAAATTTTGTGAATTTTATTCACTCTTTTTTCGTTAATATCATACACAACCAATACGTACTTAATATCTATCACTCTCCCAAACGGAATCCTTTAAATTTTTCCTCTCCTTTAAGATGCCTGATAAGTTTATAACATTCATGCAAAATTACTGTTTTAAAAGATACCTTGTTGTCATTATATAGAGTTACTTTATGCTCAAGTCTTTTTTCAAATTCTTCAACGAACTTCTTTTTCCCTTTCCCGGATAAATAAACACCGTTCTTCACTTCCTCAAAATCTTCTTTCTTTATGACATTTGAATTTATCACTTTTAATATTACTTTATCAACAATAATTGGTTTAAAAATTTCCGCTATATCAAGCTGTAATGAGAATTTTCGTTTATTTGGCTCGTGTAAAAAACTTATACTTGGTTCAAGCGAAGTTTTATATATTTCAGCTAACACAATGTTATACAAAATGGTATTTCCAAAACTTATCAATGCATTTACTTCATCTTTTGGAGGATTCTTTCTTCTTTCTTCAAATTCAAAATCTTTTTTTCCTACTATTTTTCCAATAGCTTTATAATAAGTTTTTCGAATATTTCCTTCTATAGCCATTAACGCTGCTATATTCTTTTGTCTTTCAAATGTACCTTTCAATTTTTTTACATAATTTATCTCTCGTTGTACTAATTTTTTATAGTTTTTAAGAACATACAACATATTATCCACAGCTGCTTCTAAAATAGATTTTGCAATTTCAAGTCTACGCTTTATATCCATATAATGATTAAATTGAAGAATAAGCATTTCGCCTGTTTTGTTAATTTCTCGTGGATAAAAACTTCCTAAAAAATTCCCATAGTAATTGTAAAAAAATATTGGAATACCCTCTTTTGATAACAAATCTAAAAAACGTTTATTCATGGTTACTTCAGAAAACACCATAATCGAGGAAAAACTTTTTAATGGAATAAATATAGCTTTTTCACTCTTTTTCAAAGGGATCAAGTACAAAGCACTATTTTTTCTTTTTAACTCGCCATCTGTAAAAATATATAATGTTTCCATTTGCTCCCTCCTTACACAAAATTAGAGACATTTGGTTTAAAATCTCCTATTACTTTTCTATAAGGTACAAATTCCGGGTTTAAAATGTACCAGTACACTGAATCTTCTTCTGAAATTATTTTCCTTATCTTTTCACGAAGTTCTTTATAATTTTTTTCAGTGATCATCCCTTCAAGCACAGACTTTTGCACCCATCTTAAATATTTTCTTGCAATTCTTAAAACCTTTGCTACCCTTTTAGTATTGACATCATAAATCATTATTACATACATTCTTTCTCACCTCCTACCAATAAATAAATACGAAAAAATTAAAAAATTTCTGACATAAAAAATAAAAAAATTGGGGAGATTACTCTCCCCCAAAAAGTAACTAACTAAAAAGAATAACCTAAAGTTAAGCCAACTCCCATACTTCCATCTTTAGTCTCCGCAGCTTCATCTGAATACTCAAACCTTATAGAAGTATAGTTAAAAGTAACATAGGGTTTTATGTAAAATCCTTTCGTATAATTATTAAGCCAATATGTGTAACCTGCCGTTAGATTATAAGTATTCCCAGAAATATCCACGGTATAAGTTGAATAGAAATATTCAAAACTGGCCTCTCCATTTATAATTCCATAACCTAAATAAGCAAATACATTTTCATAGTTTATTTCCACACCAAAACCAAAAATTGAATAATTCATACTAAAGTCCGAATAAGATAGAGATAGATCCATTGATGTTGTCGTATAACTTAAACCAAAATCATAAAGTATCCCACTAAAACTATCTTTATAATAAAATCCTCCTACAAAAGTTGTATCCGAGCCAGTCATATCAGCTAAGTCTTTTGAAACGCCAAAATAAACATTAGATAAAGTAACTCTTAATTCACCGATAAAATTGATACTACTAAAATCTGTAAATGGGTTAAGATTTAAAGCAACAATTTCTATAGAACTTGAAAACAAAATAACACTGGTAATTACTAATAAAGCAAACACCAAAAACTGCTTCGCCAAAATGTCACCTCCTGCTATCAGAAAATTATTTTCAGCCTCAACAAAATAAATAAAAAATTATTTTAAAAATCACCCCCTTTCAACCTAAAACATATTGATAACTTTTTACTGCCTTTTTCACAATTAACGCTTCTAATATAAACAACGAACAATAACACCTATTTCTGACAGATAACAAAATAAGGAATAAAATTTATCACCAGCAGTTTCTACTTTCAAAAGGAATATCCAGTAATTTTAAATGGTAGAATACATAAAAAGATGGTTTGTTATTTATAGGAAAATTCCAAACACAATTCAGTAATTTCTTAAAAACGAAAAAAGAAAGGAGCGAATTTTATGAAAAAACAAAATTATGAAATTCTCTGGGAAGGTAAAAATTTTATTGATGGTTATAGTGTTTTATTTACAAAAGACTCCGGTTATTACTTTTTAACAAAAAACAAAAAGACAAAACAGAAGACTATTTTGTGGAATGAAGAGCCTGAGGCAAATTTTGAAAACGAATATATAACTTTAGATATAATTAAACACGACGCTGAAGATCATCACAAAAAACTTGCTGTTAAAAATATAGATATTTTATCTGGTT
This sequence comes from Thermosipho ferrireducens, assembly GCF_017358165.1. Taxonomy (NCBI): domain Bacteria; kingdom Thermotogati; phylum Thermotogota; class Thermotogae; order Thermotogales; family Fervidobacteriaceae; genus Thermosipho; species Thermosipho ferrireducens. The sequence goes on from NZ_CP071446.1 coordinate 941,985, forward strand.
CAAAGGATTAAAACTATAAAAAAGTGTTGTGAAAAAGACAGGTAAGTGTACTAACAGGTATAATAAATAGTTGAGGGAATATGTAGTTTATAAATTGAATATACTATGCAATAACATAAATCTTAGTTTTTACTTTTTGTAAATAATAAACTAAATACAAACAAACCCGCGGTTTAATCCGCGGGTTTTAATTTAGTTTTCATTCCTTATAGGTAGAAGCTAAACGAATTAATAGCTAATATTGGTCTGGATATTAGACCAAGGTTTTCATTCCTTATAGGTAGAAGCTAAACTTTTGGAAGAAAACAACATTAAATACGAAAAACTTGAGTTTTCATTCCTTATAGGTAGAAGCTAAACTGAATTTTATTAAGAGTATTGACAGCATCGAGCAGGATTATGAGTTTTCATTCCTTATAGGTAGAAGCTAAACGTATGTTGAGAACATTAATTACAGATAACGTCAAATTTGGGTTTTCATTCCTTATAGGTAGAAGCTAAACCATCAAATATGTTCTTAAAGAATTAGGGGTCACGCACAGAATAGGTTTTCATTCCTTATAGGTAGAAGCTAAACTTATTGTTGTTTTTAGAACTGGGCATGCAGAAGTAGAATGGTTTTCATTCCTTATAGGTAGAAGCTAAACTTTATGTTTAGAAAAGTAATAATTGTTGATGACAGAAATTTGTTTTCATTCCTTATAGGTAGAAGCTAAACATGTACCCTCTCACCCAATTTAGTTAAATGGGAGGAGGTGAGTTTTCATTCCTTATAGGTAGAAGCTAAACTATTATTACACCCAGCAATACGCACGTGACGTGATAGAGGTTTTCATTCCTTATAGGTAGAAGCTAAACAAACATTTGATTACTTCGAAGTAATTTTTCTCCCGTATAGGTTTTCATTCCTTATAGGTAGAAGCTAAACTTTTCTCTTCGGGGATTGAGATAGAAACAGATAATCATTTGTTTTCATTCCTTATAGGTAGAAGCTAAACGAAAACTAACAGTTACATTGACACGGGTATCAAATAAGTTTTCATTCCTTATAGGTAGAAGCTAAACTCAACATATCGCAGCAAAGCTACTCAGATTACAGCGGAGTTTTCATTCCTTATAGGTAGAAGCTAAACCCGTAAGAAATTATATAATATAAGGCTTTGCGAAAAGTTACATTCCGATTAGAAAGAAGTTAATTAAAAGTAAAGTCGTTTATTTATGCGCCTTTACGTGCGTTTTTTGTCCCGATAAAATTGGCTGTTTTTCACCATTTTTCACTCGTTTACTTAAACTTTACACTGTTAAGAAAGCGTGATTGTTTATTTATGCTGGTTTAGATATAAAATGTTAACGGATGGTGAACGAGGGTGATATGAAGATAACCTGTTAATTTTATTATTTAAGATTCCTCACCCTTCGGATTCGGAATGACATGGAGAAGGGGGAGCCTCGCCAGTTATAAGATTCCTCGTCGCTGAGCTCCTCGGAATGACAGGGATGGGTTAAATTCCTCGTCACATATGCTCCTCGGAATGACGGGGGAGGGGGATCCCTTGCCTTTTACGCTCCTTGGAATGTCAACCTTTTTTGTTATCCTGAGCGTAGCGAAGGATCTTGTTTTTTTACCAACCTTATTTATTTTTTAGAAACACTCATTAAGCAATTTAGAGTATTTTTTCTTGCCAATTCCTTCTAATTTCATCAAGTCTCTGAATCTCTCTATTTTTACACCTATTTTCTTTTCAAACAAAGTATCTTTTAAAAACAATTTATTTTCTACTTTTTTTATTGCATAATTTTCAACAGGACCACTATACAGGTCAAGTGCTATAACAATTTTTAGATTTAAAGCATGTAAATAACGTACTATTAATTCTTCAACCTTATCCCACTTGAGCTTTCCTAAACCAGCTCCTAATTTTGGAATTACAATTGTTCTTACTTTATCTTCATTTATAAATTTTAATAGTTCTTTCAAACCTTTTTCTATCCACTCATACTTTGAAGGTAATTTATAATCATCTTTAGTTGCCATGTTATATATTAATATTTTCTTTTTACTACGCTTTTCTGGAGCTAAAGAACTATAATAAGAAATATTTTGCTCTGATTTAAATATTCCGCCAGGTTTTATTTCATTTTTCTGGCATAACTTTTTATACTCTTCATTCATTTCTGGAAACCTCAAAGCAAATTCTAATGCTAAACCTTTTCCCATATACCCTTTTGTATTTATGGTATTAATTATAGCATCAGCAATATCGACATGTTCAAACACAGAATAAGGTGATAATTCAATCATGTTAGTCACTCCTCAACCATGATTCAAAAAACAAATCTTTTATGTGATAACATTTCGTTTCAACAGGTATTTTATAGGGATATCGCTTCAAAATACTTTTAACTTTACCTAAATTTGCATCTTTTACAAATATTCTTTTTACATATTTTAAAGGTACATAACCTAAGACCAAAACTTCAGATTGTATTATCTTTTTTAAATTATCATCATTTTTCCAGGAATCGCTCATTATTTTTTTTATGTTTAAATTAATCATCCTGGGATTTTCACTTATTTGCGCATCAGAAGCCGACGCATTTTTATATGAATAAAAAATATGTCTGAAATCCTCCAAAATCCTATTTGAAATTTGTAAAACAGCAAAATTTACTTTTTTTACAATATATCTATACAACATAGCATTTCGTGGATTAATATATAATCCTACAAAGTTATGGATATTATATTTCCTATATATGTACTTCTCTGCCCTTCGCTTTTGCACATTTTTATCAGATGGGTCATTTATTCTTTTTCCTTTTTTTAAAACATTGTTTCTGCATTCTATTTTACCAGATTTTATGATATTTTCCAAATTTTCAATAGGAACTATATAATACAAAAATTTAATATTTTCTATCTTTCTTATCCTCCCTTTTTTAAAAATATCAAAAATAAAGTTTAATTCTTCATACGTAAAACTTTCTGGGTAAGGGCGGAATACATACCCTAACCTTTTTAATTTTTCATTTATATAATTTATTAATTGGCTTTTCTCCATCAAATTAATTCACCTCTATTAATTTTATTGCAATAAACAAAATTCTTACAAAGCCAAAGGTAGGTCAATCAACAATAGATAGAATCATTTAAATGTAGGAAGATTCACCAGAAATTTTAAAATAACTTTAAGTTCATACTCATTAAAAAGACTTTTTATACTAAATTTCCCAACCTCATAACCTAAATACTTTGTTATTTCGCGAATAACATGACGTATTTCATCGATATCAACATCTACTAACTTTTGTTTATTCTTAATGTCCGGGTTTTTTTCCATTACAAACACCTCTCTTTATATTTTTAAATCCAATTTAACTTACTATTACTTAATAATAATAATCTTCATCTGGAACATATGGTTCAATAATGTTACAAAATTTTAAAATTATGAGCAGTTCTTCGCCTGTACAATTTTTCAAATAACCTTTGTCAACTTCTATATCCCGCGTCTTAAATAAAGCATACACAACTTTTTCTAGTATATCTTTTTCAATTTTCACAATTTTCTTTTCCATAGACTACCTACCACCTTCCTCCACCAAACATATGGTAAAAAAATTTAAAAATAATTTCTAGCTCTTCATCACTATAGTTATTTAACAAATATTCCTTTCGAATGTTTAATTTGTAATAACTTCTTAACCAGGATATTATTAAACTTAACTTAACCTCTTTAAACTCCACAAGTACTCATCCCTCCTCGTGTATAATGTTGTTGAGAAATTTGCAAATCAATCCAACTCTGAGTTATCATATAACTAAAGTAATTCAGTCCCTCCTTGCACGTAAGTGCCTGGTTTAGTCTGACTAACTTTGGTATGAAGGTTGAATTGTTACTCGGTGAATGAGCTTTGAGCTCCTACATAGTGCGAGAGTCTTTTGCCTTCATACCCAGAGTTGGATTTTATTTGAAAGGATGTGTTTTTTATGTCTTTTGTTGGTATTGATATTTCCAAAGACTTTTTTTCTTTCTTTTTTAATAACTCCTTAAAAGGCATCCTTCCAAACTCTATCGATGGTTATGAATCTCTTGTTTCTTTATTCCCAGATAAGTCTACTTCTTTTGTTCTTGAATCTACTGGTGTTTATTCCAAGAATCTTTTTGGTTTTCTTTTCTCTCATGGTTTTAAGAATCTTTTTTATGTTTCTCCATTTGATGTTTCCAAAACCAGAAAGATTCTTAATCTTCCTAAAACTGACAAACTGGATGCTATCCTTATTCAAAAAGTTGCTCTAAAGTTTCCTGAAAAACTCGTTCCTTTTCTTCCAAATGAGTCTTTTTTTATTTCTCTTAAAGAACTTACCAGGTTTAGATTTTATCTTTCTTCTCAGCTTGTTAAAGAAAAAACTTATCTTGCTAATCTTATTTCTTCTTATTTCCCCGGTCTTTCTTCTAATCTTAATTTGTCCAATACTTTACTCAATATCTTATCCGATTATTCTGCTGAGGATATTGTTAATATGTCCATTGATGAATTGTTCGATATTGTCTCTTCTCTTTCCAAAAAAAGACTTAATATTGACTTTACTAAAAAACTTAAAAGTATTATCTCTAAGGTTTATCGCTCTACTTTAAATGATTTTAATACCGCTAATTTTACTATTTCTCTAACCTTTGACAGAGTTAAACTCTTAAAAAGTCAGATTAAATCCATTGATAAACAGCTTAAGTTTTATTTTGATAGACTCAATACTACTCTCCATACTATCCCAGGTATATCTGTTGTCCTTGCTGTTTCTATTATTTCAGAGATAGTTGATATTAATCGCTTTAAATCCCATTCTAAGTTAGCCTCATACGCTGGCCTTCGCTGGGATTTAAACGATTCTGGTAAAGTGGTTAATAACCACAAGTCACTCTCTAAGAAAGGTAATAAGTATTTACGTTATTATCTCTACCAGGCAGCTTCAAGTGCTATTAGATTCGATCCTGTGCTTAGAGATTACTACAAATCCAAACGAAATGAAGGTAAAGCTCACAAAGCTGCTGTTGTACTTACTGCTAGAAAACTTGTAAGAAGTATCTACTATATGCTTAAAAACAACGTCCCTTACAAACCTTTTGAAACAACCCATGTGTCAAACTAATCTTTCAATGACCTTTTGTACCTTTTGTTACAATTTTGCCTTTTTCTCTTTTTGCTCTTGACTTATTACCGGTGACTGATAAATATTATTCTTCTTCTATAAATATACTTGCACTCTTCATTGATAGAAGCTAAACAAAAAGGGGGGCCCTCCTCACCCATAATCCGACATCTCCGCCCATTATCCCCACCCATCGTCCCCGTCACTCCCCATCCTTTACATCCTACTCCCTCATCAATTGTCATTTGTCATTCGCTTTTTTATTCCCCCCTTACCCATCCTTACAACACATCGTTTTCATTCCTTATAGGTAGAAGCTAAACAGAAAAGCCGCAAAGTACAAGGAGTGTGAGTTAACAAGAAACAAGTTTTCATTCCTTATAGGTAGAAGCTAAACACGTAAATTACCGTCAAAATTGTTAAAAGTTATAAGAAAAGTTTTCATTCCTTATAGGTAGAAGCTAAACAGAAGATTTAAGCTATCAAGACTTAAGAATAGTTGAAGATTTGTTTTCATTCCTTATAGGTAGAAGCTAAACAAAATTACCATTATCGATGATAGGAATTTTGTCCCCGGGAGTTTTCATTCCTTATAGGTAGAAGCTAAACAGGATTTGATGAAATTTGGTTTCTCCAAGATGGAAGTCTTGGTTTTCATTCCTTATAGGTAGAAGCTAAACTAATTGTGTCGGCAATAGTAAAAAACGCCTTGCAAGATCGTTTTCATTCCTTATAGGTAGAAGCTAAACTGGTTAGCGATGAAGCAATTGATGTAGAAAAAGTTGAGTTTTCATTCCTTATAGGTAGAAGCTAAACAACAGTGAAAGTTTTTTTGACAGAGATAAGCTACTCTATAAGTTTTCATTCCTTATAGGTAGAAGCTAAACCCGTAAGAAATTATATAATATAAGGCTTTGCGAAAAGTTACATTCCGATTAGAAAGAAGTTAATTAAAAGTAAAGTCGTTTATTTATGCGCCTTTACGTGTGTTTTTTGTCCCGATAAAATTGGCTGTTTTTCACCATTTTTCACTCGTTTACTTAAACTTTACAATGTTAAGAAAGCGTGATTGTTTATTTATGCTGGTTTAGATATAAAATGTTAACGGATGGTGAACGAGGGTGATATGAAGATAACCTGTTAATTTTATTATTTAAGATTCCTCACCCTTCGGGTTCGGAATGACACAGAGGAAGAATTCCTTGCCTTCTTGCTCTTTGGAATGACATTCTCTTTTTTTGTCATCCCGAGGAACGAAGTGACGAGGGATCTTGTTTTTGCCAACCCTCGCTAACTTCGCTAAACTCGCCAATCTCGCCAATCTCGCCAATCTCGCTAACCCCGTCAATTATAAGATTCCTCACCCTTCGGGTTCGGAATGACATGGGGAAGAGGTAACCTCGCTAATAATATTGACAATGTATATTGATGTTGTTAAAATAAACAATGTATTGGGATATTAGTTGCCAACGTAGCTCAATCGGTAGAGCGGCGCATTCGTAATGCGTAGGTTGAGGGTTCGAGTCCCTCCGTTGGCTCCAGTTAAAGAATTCCCCCGAAATAGGGGGATTTTTTGTTTTGATGGTAAAATACTATGTAGAGGTGATTATATGAAAAGAGCGGATTTTATAGATAGGGTTAAAATTTATGTGAGAGCTGGAAAAGGCGGAGACGGAGCTGTAAGTTTTAGACATGAAAAATATGTTCCAAAAGGTGGGCCAGATGGTGGCGATGGCGGAAATGGTGGTTATGTTTTTTTAAGGGCTAATCCAAATCTTTCCACTTTGTTGACTTTAGCAGAGAAAAGAAAGTATATAGCAGAAAATGGAAAAAATGGTATGGGAAAGAAGATGCATGGAAGAAATGGTGAAGATGTGATTATTGATGTTCCAGTTGGTACTATTGTGATAGAGGAAAGTACGGGAAAAATTATAGCAGATATGGACACCCCTGGCATGGTAGTTTGTGTAGCAAGAGGTGGCCGAGGTGGTAGGGGTAACGTTCACTTTAAAAGTTCTACAATGCAAGCCCCAAGAATTGCTGAAAAGGGGGCAGAAGGTGAAGAGAAGAATCTTATATTAGAACTAAAGCTTTTAGCTGATGTAGGACTTGTTGGGTATCCTAATGTTGGTAAAAGTTCTTTTATAGCTCGTGTGAGTAATGCGAAACCGAAAATAGCAGAATATCCGTTTACAACTCTGATACCGAACCTTGGAGTTGTCGAAGTTGAGGATACTCAATTTGTAATAGCTGATATCCCAGGCCTTATAAAGGGGGCCAGTCAGGGAGTTGGACTTGGAAATCTCTTTTTAAGGCATGTGGAAAGGTGTTCTGTTATAGCTCATATTGTGGATATTTCAGGCTATGAAGGTAGAGATCCCATAGAAGATTATTTTGATATAAGAAAAGAGCTGGAATATTTTAGCGAAAATTTAGCGAAAAAAGAAGAAATAATTATAGCCAATAAAATTGATCTTATAGATAAAGCAATATGGAAAGAAAGAGTTAAGTTGCTTTCTGACAGAACCGGGAAAAAGGTATACCCAACAAGTACAATTACTGGAGAAGGGCTCAAGGAAGTACTTTATGAATTGTATAATCATGTGAAAAAAAGTAAAGTTTTGGTGCATACTAAAAAGATTGTAAATGAACATATAAGAAGGCCTAAACCAATCTGGAAAAAGTTACCTGAGCGTTTTCCTATTGAGATAAAAAGAGATTCAGATGGTGAATTTATTGTTGGAGGTAAATATGTGGAAGAATGGGCAAAGAGATTTAACCTTTCTCAAAGAGATGGATTTGATAAGTTTATGGAACTTCTTCAAAAGAATGGTATAGACCAGAAATTAAAAGAGGCTGGTGCAAAAGATGGCGATACAGTTTGGATTGCCGGAAGAGCTTTTGAATTTAGAGAATAGTTTAATCATTTTTGGTGGCTCGTTTAATCCACCCCACAACGGACATGTGATGATTGCAAATTTAGTGATAGAACTGTTTAAAGGTATGGAATTTCATATTGTTCCAAGTGCGACTCCACCTCATAAAAAAGTGAGTATAGAATTTTTAAAGCGATATGAGATGGCCCGGATAGCATTTTCAAAAATAAAAGGTGTAAAAGTTGTAGATACCGAATACAAGTTGGGTGGGATAAGTTATGCTGTAAACACAGTTAATTATTATAAAAAGTTTTTTGATAACATTTTTTATCTTGTAGGTGAAGATGCTCTGGCGAGTATAGAAAAATGGTACAAATATGAGGAACTTTTGAAAAAAGTGATAATGATTGTTTATCCTCGTTATAAAGATGAGAGTCTTGTGGAAAGGGCTAATTCAGTACTTGGAGAGCTTGCAGAAAAAATTTATATGCTTGATTTACCAATTATTCAGATTTCGTCCACGTTTATACGTGATCGTGTGAAAAAAGGGCTTAGTGTTTATGGTTTTGTACCAGAAAGTATAATACCAATTGTTGAGGAGGTTTATAAAAAAAGTGCTCGGTGAAATTGGATTAGCTCCTATGGCCGGAGTGACTAATTGGAGTTTTAGAAAGTTGTGTTTTGAATATGGTGCGCAATTTGCATTTACTGAAATGATAAGCGCTGATAGTGTTGTGAGAAATATATCAATTAATAATAAATATTTTCCCAGATGTGAAGAGAAAGATAAAGTGGCTGTCCAGATTTTTGGTTCTGATCCTTTTATTATGGCTCAAGCTGCGAAAATCGTTGAAGGAAAAGGTGCCTGGATAGATATAAATGCTGGATGTCCTGTTAAAAAAATAGTAAAACGAGGGGCGGGTAGTGCTTTATTAAGGGATTTAAAAAGGTTGAAACAAATAATATATGAAGTGAAAAAGAATGTCAATTGCAAGGTGTCTGTAAAGGTTAGACTTGGCTGGGAGAAAAATGAGTTTGAAAAAATATATAATGCGGTGGTGGAAGCAGGTGCTGATGCAATCTTTGTTCATGGAAGAACAGCAAAGCAAATGTACTCAGGGAAGGCAACATGGGAGTTGAAAAACGAAGGTTATATACCATTTTACATAAATGGAGATATTAACTCTCTTGAAATAGCAAAAATAGCAAAGGAAATTTCAGGAGCTGATGGGGTTTTGATAGGAAGAGGAGCGATAGGAAGTCCGTGGATATTTTCTAAGAATCAAATTGGTTTGGTTGAACGCCTGGAAATAATATTGAGGCACATAGATTTACTTTACGAAGAAGTCGGTGAAAGGGCAGCTGTGGAGTTCAGGAAATTTGTTTCTGGATACACTAAGAATCTAAGGAATGCCCGGGAATTTCGTGTAAGTGTTATGAAGATTTTAGATGTTGAAGAGTTAAAAACGACATTTACGTTGTATTTTGAGAAATTAGCAGCATAAAGTAGAGTTCTTGACATTTTTAAGTATATGTTTGTTAAAAAAAGTTTTATAGCCTTAGAAGCTTTTGTTAGAGTATTATATAATAAAATCGAGAGATAAGTTGCGAGTTAAAGGAGTGGATTCATGAGACGTATAATCTTTTTTTTGTTGTTAATAATCTTATCATTTACATCATTTTCTAACATTGTGATTTTTATTTATCATAGATTTGATGATGAGAGATATCCCACGACTAATACATGGATTTCTGAGCTTGAGCTTCACATAAAAATGGTTAAGAGGCTTGGATATAAAGTCTGGACACTCAAAGATTTAGAGGATTATATTTACGGTCGTAAAGAAAAAGAAAATGCTGTAATTTTTACAATTGATGATGGATATGTTACGGTTTATACGAAAGCTTTCCCTGTGTTTAAAAAATATGATGTACCATTTTCTGTTTTTCTTTATTTTAAAGGAGTGGGAAATTCTTCAGAATACCTTACATGGGATATGATACGTGAGATGAAAGAATGGGGAGTAGAATTTGGGAACCATTCCTATTCGCATGAAAAGTTTCCTTCGTTTTATGAAAAACTGGGAAGAAAGAAATTTATAGAATTTTTTGAAAAAGATTTGCAACAAGGTGAAGAAATATGGGAGAAGCATATGGGAACAAGATTAAAATATTACGCATATCCTTATGGTTATTATAACAAAGACATGATTAACATTTTGAAAAAACATGGGTATGTACTTGCTTTTATGCAGCTATCAGGACCATATACGAAAGAAATTTCACCATATGAAATTCCAAGAGAAGCCTTACTTGAAGATTGGGCAACAGAGGAGCATGTAAGATATATATTATCTCGTGAAGCACTGATTGTTGAAGGGACGCCTTATTATTGGAAAGATGGAAAATTTTATGTAAAAGCCCGAATAGTTTATCCAGAATATATAAAAAATCAGGTTGTATATATAAGAGAAAAAGGAATTGTAAGTTCAAAGAAAGCTGGTGATAATATAGTAGCCGGTCCTTTTGTAATTAATAATGAGTATAATAGTTTGATGATTAGTGTTCGAGGAAAAGATAATAAAGAGTATGTAAGATATTTTCTTATAAGAAAGCAAAGTTATTAAGGAGGTATCTATAGTGGATATTATTGATTCCATCCCAACATCCAAGACATTAGAAATAAATGCGATTGCTAAGAAATTAAAGTCTCAGGGAAAAGATATAATAAATTTAACAACAGGCGAACCGGATTTCCCTACACCAGAACCAATTAAGGAAAAAGCAAAAGAAGCTCTTAAAAACAATTTTACAAAATATACAGATAGTAAAGGAATATATGAATTAAGAGAAGCGATTTCTACAATGCTTAAAGGTAAAGGTATTTATTTTTCTAATGATGAGATTGTTGTTACAAATGGAGGAAAACAGGCTATTTTTAATTCTATTATGTCTATTCTGGATAAAGGTGACGAAATTATTCTCTTTTCCCCGCTGTGGGTTAGTTATATTCCAATGGTTATGCTTGTTGGTGCAGAACCTGTGATTGTTGAGACAAAATTTGAAAATGATTTTCTTCCTACAAAAGAAGATATAATATCGAAACTTACAGATAAAACTAAGGTTATACTTATAAACTCACCAAATAATCCTACAGGATCAGTTTATTCAAAAGAGATTTTAGAAGAGATAGCAGAAATTGCCAATAAAAATAATATTTTTGTTATAGCAGACGAGGTTTATGATTCACTTGTGTACGATGGAAGTTTTACTTCACTTTACGGTATGGTGAATGAGGATTTGTTAATATATGTGAATGCGTTTTCAAAAGCATATTCAATGACTGGCTGGCGAATAGGCTTTGTTGCGACTAAAAATGAGGTTGTATATAGAAGAATTGCAAAACTTCAAAGTCATACAACATCTTCGACAAATTCGATATCACAATATGCTGCTATAGAAGCTACAGTTACAGACAATTCAAAAATGGTTGAGGAATTTCGAAAAAGAAGAAATTTTGCTGTAGAAAAAGCAAAAGAAATAGGTTTAGATTTTGTGAACCCAAAAGGTGCGTTTTATCTTTTCTTTAAATCTCCTGTTGAAGATGATGAAGCTTTTTGTAAGGAACTTCTTGAAAAGAAGCTTGTGGCTCTTGTACCTGGCAGTGCTTTTAATGCAAATGGATTTGTCAGATTATCTTTTGCAAATTCAATTGAAATTCTTTCTGAAGGTTTTAAAAGGATAGGTGAATTTTTAAAAGAGAATATAAATCCTTGATTATTAGGAGATAGGTGAATATATGACATTGAAAAAACTGAATGCTGTAAAACCTGGTCTAAATTTAATAAAAACTTCTGGAATATTTATGACAAATACGTATATTTTTGAGTACAAAAACAGGCTGCATGTAGTAGACCCAGGTAAAGGAATAGGGGACTTTGTGAAAGAAAAGGTAGTGGTACTGTTAACTCATGGACATTTTGATCACATTCTCGGTTTATCTGAATTGAACATTGAAAGTGTATTTGTTTCGCTTGAAGATAGGGAACTTTTGCAAGATCCGATAGCAAATTTTTCGCAGTTTTTCAATCAACCATTTGTTTATGAAGGAAAAATTGAGAACATAGATGATTATATTGAAACAATTAAAGTTCCGGGACATACAATTGGATCGAGAATTATCAGAGTTAATAACTACGTATTTACAGGCGATACTGTTTTTTGCAATACTATTGGGCGTAGTGATCTTGGCGGATCAAAAAAATTAATGGAAGAGACTATAAGAAGTTTAAATGGTTTGTTTAGAAAATGGTCGCCGGATTATGTTATATTACCAGGACATGAAAATATTTGTACTTTGAAAGAGTTGCTCAAAGTTAATCCATTTTTTAAAGGAGTTTAAGCGTAAAATGAAGTACTGGTTGGCTTTTTTTACGGGAATTTTTGTTGGGTTCATAACTCTTTTTGGTGCCTATTATTATTTTACTCATTCACTTCCTGAACCTGAGTCGGTGGTACCATCAAGTCTGGTTATTCAATATTCTGATGGTACGCCTTTTTACCTTCCTCGTGCTTTATGGTACGACCTCTCTAAATATCCTCAGGAGTTGATAAATACTCTTATTCTTTCGGAAGATGAGGATTTTTACAATCATATGGGAATAGATACCCTTGGCTTTTTAAGAGCAATATATGTTACATTATTTAGAAAAACACTTCAGGGGGGCAGTACCATAACTCAACAGCTTGCCAGAAGTTTATATTTAACCCAGCATAGAACAATTGAAAGAAAAGTTCGAGAGTTTTTTGTTGCATTTTATTTAGAAAAGATAAGGACAAAAGATGAAATATTGGAACTTTATCTTAATACCGCCTATATGGGAAATGGTATTTACGGTTTTGGAACTGCTGCGAAATATTATTTTGGTAAAGAACCAGGTGAATTGACACTTCCGGAAATTGCTATACTTGTTAATACTGTAAAATCTCCTGAAAATTTTAATCCTAAAGCGTTGAGGGGTAATTACAATAGAGCAAAGATAGTTCTAAAAAGACTTTTAAACGAGGGGGTAATTTCAGATAAGAAATTTGATGATTATGTTAATGAACTTGGTTCTGTTAATGTAAAAAAAGTAACGGATTTTTCTTACAATGAGCAAGTTTTTTGGCGGTGTATAGAGGAACTCAAAAATATAGGTTTTTCACTTGATTATTTAAGAAAAGGGTTTGTTGTAAAAACCACGTTGAACAAAAAATATACCAGCTATGTAGAAAAGTTTTCCGAGGAAAATAATGGTGTTCTTGTGGTCAATTATTTAACAGGAGAAATACTTGCTTATTTTGGTGAAGGAATTAATAAAGGTCGCAGGCAAACTGGTTCTCTTATAAAACCTTTGTATTATTATAAAGCCTTACTTGATGGGTATAATCTTGATACGAAATTGTTTGATATGCCTATAAAAATAGGCGATTGGACTCCACAAAACTTTGAAAAAAATTTTACAGGCCAGGTTACTCTGGAAGATGCTCTTGTGCATTCTAAAAATGTTCCTTCTGTGAATTTATATTTGATGATGGGAGATAATAATATACGAAATTTTTTGATAAATGAATTAAAGATAAGCGGTTATTATCCCCCGGATTTAACACTTGCACTTGGAACTTTAGAAACAAGTCATGAGGAGCTCTTTAAAGGATTTTCCGCTATTTTAAACGGTGGAATAGTAATTAGCCCCAGAATGATTGATGAAATAATAGGCAATGATGGAATGGTATATTATAGGGCTTCTCCTAAGATAATAAATGTAATTACTCCTGAGAAAAGATCCGCTTATGAGGCAAGTTCAATGATGATAAAGCTTCTTAGAGAAGTTGTGGTAAAGGGTACAGGAATAAGGGCAAATATTCCTGGAAAATATATTGTTGGAAAAACAGGAACGGCGGCGCAATTTGCCTGGTTTATGGGAGCTGATGGGGCAACGCTTATGATAGTATCTAAGGATGGAAGAGATCTACTTGGTGGAAGGGATGTAGCACCTTTATGGAAGAAAATAGCCAGGGAAATAAGTATAGGTTCTACTCCATTTTTTGTTAGTAAGGACTATACTAAGGTGGAAGTTCTAAAAAACAATCCTTTAAAATATATTGATTACAATTATCTGGTTGAGAAGATTAAAAAAGGAGAAATTTCTTTAAATGAAATGGTATCGCTTTTAAAAACATTTGATCAACAGTCCATGATCGAATTTTTGTCATATGTAAATCAGGTGTCTCAGGAGATAACTCTTCAATTATGGGAAAGGTTAAGGGGTGATTGATTTGAAGTTTTTTTATAATCTGGCTCGTTCCGAATTTGGAGAATACGTTGTTGTAGAAGTAACTGATGGAAATAATTCCGGGCTTGGTGCAATTTTTCCCGAGAAGGTAAGAGGTGAAAACTATAAGACAATAATGGGAGCAATAGAAGAGTATAGGCCAATTGTCGAAAAAGCTGATTATGAAGATGCATTTTGGATTGTAGACAAATTGAATTTGCATTTTCCAGATCATCCTAAGGTAACTTTTGCAATAGATGCAGCGTTTAGAGAGTTGTACAGCAAAATTTCAGGTATTTCGTTGGAAAAGTTGATAGGATATCCAATTGTTCAGGAACATAAAAATCTCGAAAAATATAAGAGTAAAATTTATCCAGAATATTTGGGTTCTTTAAATATTGTGAAGGACATTCCGAAAATTTATGAGGATAATTTTATTTTTGTATTAACCAAATATCCCCATGGTGAAATGTGGGAAGTTTTAAAAGCATTGTCCACGAATTATCAATATACGGAGGTGATGACATGGAAAGAACGTTTGTTTTCTTAAAACCAAATGCTGTGAGAAGAGGCTTGATAGGTGAAATAATAAAACGTTTCGAACAACGTGGAATAAAGATAATAGCGTTAAAAATGATGTGGCTTACGGAAGAACAAGCTGAAAGACTTTATGAAATGCATAAGGGGAAATCATTTTATGAAGAGTTAGTCGAATTTGTTACAAGCGGACCTGTTGTTGCTATGATTCTTGAAGCTCCAAGAGTTATTGAAATGGTAAGACATATAATAGGTAATACTGACCCCTTAAAAGCAGAGGCCGGGACTGTAAGAGGAGAGTTTGCTTTAACCATTACAAAAAATCTTATTCATGCAAGTGATTCAAAAGAAAATTTTGAAAGAGAATCAAGAATTTTCTTTGAAGATACAGAAAAAGTGGATTATTACCTGGACGTTCAGGATGATATATAGTTTTTTCGTTAATTTGTAGTGGTTATTTTTTTGAGAATTCTTTTTTGATTATCAAAAGCATACCTATAAGTGTGATGATAGATACGATACTAATATACTTGAGTTCGGCTGAAATTGGAGAATTAGTAAGCTGATAGTTTCTGATAGCATAGATAGTTTTATATATTGGGGTAAAAGTTGATATTTTGTAGATATAAGATGGTAAAGTACTTACAGGTGTTATGCTTCCACTTGTGAAAAAGAAAAACATTGACAGAGCTATGCTGGAAATGTTGGCTATTGTGCGAGTGGGTGATAGGGAAGATAGTATAAGAGCTAAACTTGCATGGAAAATTGAACATAAAAGACTCAAAGGTAAAAATATTTTCAATGGTATTTTAATTCCGAAAATATATCCTATAGTGTAAACTATAAAGGAGACTAATAATCCCAATACCATGAGAGGTAGAAACTTTAAAAGGGCGTACCAATACCATTTTTCGTTGTTCACTTTAAAAATAGCAATTAAACCGTTTTCTCTATCGTTGATTATACTTAAAACTCCTATTGAAAGTGTTAAGAATACAACTGAAAGGAATAAAATAGCTGGAGAAAATAAGTTACCAAAGGTTGTTTCAAAATTTTCGGTTTTTGGAACGATTTTTGGAGCAGGTGTTCCTTCACCAACAAACAGATATTTTAGAACCTGCGGGTTGAAAAAGGGGCTTCCACTTAAATCTTTGAAAATGGAGTTTATTACGTTGTAAATTCCAACGGATAATTGCAGGTCAACTGGACTTGGTATAAAACTGATATTTACCTGTTCTCCATTATAAAGACCATCTGTAAAATTTTCTGGTATTACCAGAATAGCATTAAGACTACCATTTTGAAGAAGAGCCTGATAGTTTTCATCCACATAGGTTAAAGTACTCCCCTGAAAAAAGGACATTACAAGTTTTATTGTGAATCGCGAAAATGGAGAGTTATCTTTGTTATAAACACCAAGTTTTATAGAACTTACTCCAAAGCCATTAAAAAATATTATTCCACCAATTGTAAGCAGCGCTGGAACCATCAAAATCAACAGTAAATTTGCTGGTTTTCTGATAATTCTTTTTAATTCTAACCAGAATCTCATGGTAGATACTCCTTTCTAATTCTTTAGTACTATAACTGAAGATTTTCCATAAATTTTAATAGCGTCTTCCAGAAATTCATGATTGTACTTTGAAGATAAAACAAAAAGCGCTCTCCTTTTTATATGGGGAATATCTACGAACCCGTCTGTAAAAATAATTAGTCCTTCTATGTTGAGTTCTTTTTCAGCATAATCAATTGCCGGTTGTAAATTAGTCTCCCCTCCACCGTATACTTCCAGATTTTTCCATTTGCCGGAAATATATTTTGTAACCAGAGTAACAGATTTATCTATCTGAATGAGAACTATGTCAACATCATATTTTGATAATTTTTCTATTTCGGTTATAAATTGATTTAATTCTTCATCTATTATGCTTGCACTTGTATCCATAATTACGGCTATTTTGGATTTATATTCTTGTTTCCAGCCAGGGAGGTTTTCATACCGGCGATTCGGCCGTAAAGGCGTCATATATCTTTCACCTTTTTTTGATGCGCCAGAAAATTTTCTTAGTGCTGTTTTCCAGTCAACTTTTGAGTTTTGCAAAGAGAGTGAAATCATTTGTTTTAAACCAGAATCTAATTCTTTTCCGAACATGTTAAAGGCTTTTCCTATCTTATTTTGTGTTATTTCAAGTATCATTTCAAGAGTTGTTTCGGGATTGTTATATAAGGAAGAGTGATCATCAAATGTGTCTGGAAGAGCTTCAACGTCAAAGTCTTTGCGTTTTTCGAATTCATTCATTATCCATTCAAAATATTCCTCGGCAGTAGCGTTTATCATAAAGGCAGGAGGCCCTACAAAAATGGTATCATTGTCAGTTCCATGGCCTTCTTCAATTAACACATTTAATGGAACGCTTCTTGCATCAAGTTCTGGAATATATTGATTTATGGCAGCATCCATTGCAAGATCCCATATCTTTTTTTCTTTAGCATTTTTTGGTTTAATACGGAAGTGCTGGTTTATTATGTGCATTATTTCATGCAAAATAAGTGCTTTTAAAAACCACAATGGCTTTTTCTTTACAGAAGAAGGATTGTAAAGTAACACAATATCACCGGTTCTGGCAAACTTGATAGCCAGATTTCTAATGCTATAGTTTTCCTGAAATTGGATACCGAGTAAAAGGTATGTATAAAAAGGACTTTCTTTCTTGATTTCATTTAGAGCCTTGTCTATCACGCCATCTACCACCTTTAAAATTTTACAACGATTCCTGCGTCAAAAAATTCATTTCCCAGTATAGGGAAGGATAGGTAAGGGACCCATTTGTAATTTGTTCCAAGAGATATACTTAATTCTATATCAGGTGTTATGTGGTGTTTTATTCCAGCTGTTACTTTATATCTGAAAATATCGTCTGAATTAAAAATTGAACCAAAATCTATTCCAGTGGATGGATCGTAATAAAGGTAAAAGGTTGACGTTTCAAGAATAAGAAATGTTTTTGTATTTTTAAATTGAAATTCTGGATTTATTCCAAAATACATTCTTCCAATTTCTGTTGTACCATCTACATTTCTTAAATTATGGAAAGTTATTTTTATAAAACTTTTAAAACTGAAAAATTCAACTTTTGAAAAAAGGCCAAATGAACCTATAAATTGCTCGTTTGCAAAACTATAACCGAAATCTCCTTCAAAAGATAAAAGCCCTTCTTTGAAAAATTTTATTGAGGAGTAAGGGTAACCAATTCGCATTTCAACATTTTTAAAAGTTTCTTTTACCCATATTCCTTCGTTTACTGAAAAACCAAAATAAGTCCCCAATATTAAAGAACTTATCAAGAGTAAAACAACCACAACAAAAATTCTGGTCATCTGGGTACTCCTTTCTCAAATAGTATCATGCATTTTTGATTATATCATATTTATAAAGGTGAAAAACGTGTAATTTTTATGGTATTATTAATTGTATGGAAACGTTCCATTTTTTAATGGGGAGTGTTTTTTATGAAAAAAGCAATAATTCTTGCTGTTGGAAATGAACTGGTACAGGGACTTATCGTTGATACAAATTCTAAATATATTTCTCGTGAGTTGTTTAATGTAGGTTATGAAACTTTACTAATTAAAAGTGTTCCAGATGATTTTGATTTGTTAGTTTATGAGTTAAAAGATTCTATATCACGATCCGATTTAGTTATAACTATAGGAGGATTGGGCCCAACAGAGGACGATTTAACAAGGGAAGCAGTTGCCGAAGCTCTCAATAAAAAGTTGGTTTTTTCTAAAAATTTATCTGAGAGTATAATAAAAAAAGCAAAAGCCTTTTATGAAAATGTTCCTGAAATTATAAACAGACAGGCTTATGTAATAGAAGGCGCGGAAATAATAGAAAATCCAGTAGGTACAGCTCCTGGACAGTTCTTGAATATTTCTGGTAAACATATAATCCTTTTACCAGGGCCACCTTCTGAACTTATTCCTATGTTTAAAAAGGCAATAGAAAATTTAAGGGAATTGCCGGGATTTTATATGAGAAGAGTTAAAACCGTTGGAATTCCAGAAGTTGTTCTTGTTGATGAATATAAACACATAATTTATTCCAATAAGAATGTAAACGTTGCAACTATGGCGAGCCACAAAAGTGGGGTAGAATTGCGATTTACCGGACCCGTTGAATTGAAGGATGTTATAGATAATATAGTCAAGGAACTTACACTGGCAATAAAAGATAATATATATGCTTATGACGATTCTACAATAGAAGAAGTGGTTTATAAACAACTTTTGGAAAGCAACATGACAGTTTCATTTGCTGAGTCATGTACTGGAGGTCTTTTATCATCAGAGTTTGTAAAAATACCTGGTGTTTCTTCCGTGTTTAAAGGAGGTATAATAGCATATTCAAATGAAGTGAAGATAAATTTATTAGGTGTTCGTTTAAAAACCATAAAAAATTATGGAGCTGTTAGCAGAGAATGTGTTGAGGAGATGAGTAAAGGAGTTGCCGAATTATTACGGAGTGACTTCGGCGTGGCGATTTCTGGTGTAGCGGGTCCTTCTGGTGGTACTCCTCAAAAGCCTGTTGGTACAGTCTGGATTTGCATTTATAATGTTAGAAATGATGTGCATTATTCTCAAAAATATAATTTTAGAGGAGATAGAAATATGATAAGAAGCAGGAGTGTTCTCCAGGCTTTTGATATGCTAAGGAGGGCGTTGAGATGAGGAAAAAAGGACTCACAATAAAAGATGTAGCAAAAAAGGCAGGGGTTGGGGTTGGTACAGTTTCAAGAGTATTAAACAATAGCCCGCATGTGAATCCAAAAACCCGAATGCATGTTTTGAAGGTTATCGAAGAGCTTGGATATATTCCAAATCCACATGCCAGGAGACTTTCAAGTGGACATTCTGGAATAATTACCACAATATTTCCACAGATGGTTGGAGAGTTTCATCAGTTACTATTAATGGGGATAGACAGAGTTTTAGAAAACGAAGGGTATACGTCTTTTGTTTATCCGCTTTACAGTGATAATAGATACAGGTTTGTAAAAGAATCTTCAGATTTTGTTCTCGGTACAGACGGGTTGATAATTGATGCATTGAATGTTGATAGGTTACTTTCTCAGTACATTCCAAGAAATACCCCTGTAGTTTCTCTGGAATATGAGTCGTCCAATTATGATTCAGTTTTGGTTGATAATTTTTATGGTGGTATGCTTGCTGGAGATTATATAGCATCTTTTGAAGGTGAAATTTTTATTGTTACCCATAGGCCTGAAAGTGAGCTTGAAAGTACAGTGTTTGACGAAAGGGTTAATGGTTTTATTGAGTCGATAGAGAGAAAAGGAAAGAAGGTATCAGAAATTTTTGAAATACCTCTTGATTGGCTTCAGGCTTTTAACATAGCCAAGGGAATATTCAGACGTGTAAAAAGGAGCTTGATTTTTGCCGCTACTGATTATTTTGCTTTTCCTATAGTTGAAGTTGCAAGATTGCTCGGACTTGAGGGAAAAAAAGACTTTTATTTGTGTGGATTTGATAATTTAACATTGTCGAATATTTTAAATATAACAACGATAAAGCAACCGATTTATGAAATGGGAAGAATGGCAGGTGAAATTCTTTTAAAGAGAATTAAAGGGTACTCGAGAAAGCCAAGAGCAATTGTTTTAAAACCAGAGTTGATTGTGAGAAAAACATAATTTAAGTTCTTTCGAAGAACTTATCAATTTCGGTGTATGTTATTTTAAGGAACAGTGGACGCCCATGAGGACATGTTAATAATTTCCTGTCAAAAACAGTTTTTATGAGTTTTTGAGCCTCTTCAAAAGTTATGTCATAGCCTGTTTTTACCGCTGCTTTACATGCTTTGTCAGCGATTATGTGTCTGAGTTCTTTTGAGCTCTTTTCAGAAACCTGTAGTTCATTAACGGCTTCCTGGATAATTTCCGGAACAAGTGATAATTTTATGAATCGAGGTACTGATAAAACCAGAATTTCGTTTTTCTCTATTTTTATTTCAAATCCCAGGGAGGTAAAGTCCGGAAGTTTTTCATTTATCAATTCTTTAAAGCTTTTTCCAGCTTGAATCTTTATTGGAACAATTAAATTTAAAGAATCTACTTTTTTTTCAAAGTTTTTTAGAAGTTCTTCATAAAGTATTCTTTCATGTGCAGCGTGAAAGTCCATTATATAAATTCCATCTTCCCCTTCAAATAGGACATATCGTTTTTTAATTATCAACAAATTATTTTTGTATTCTATGTTTTTCTGATTGGCATTGAGCAGAAATTGTTCAACATATTTGTTTTCTTCAGATTCGTTTTTTGTACTTTGAAATATTTGTTGAGATTTAAAGGTATTTTTTGTTATGTAATCTTTCTGACTCTCTTTAAAAGAGTGCTCGTTGATAATATAAATTTTTTTGGAAATGAAAGTTTTTATTGCTTCTCTTATAGTTCTTATTATGTCAGAATAGATTTCTTTTGGATTTGAAAATTTCACTTCCAGTTTTTGTGGGTGTACGTTTACATCAACTTTTTCTGGGGGGATATTTATAAAAATTACGCCGTATGGATGCCTCCCTGTAGTAATGGCTTCGCCATACCCAGTTTCAAATACTGAATATAGCATTTTATCTACGACATATCTTCCCTGGACAAAAAAGATTTGTCCAGTTCTATTTTTTCTGTAATAATCCGGTGAAGAAATTATTCCGCTAACATATGTTCCTTTCATTTCGGTAAATTCTTTAACTTCTGGAAATACGAGTGTAAACCTTTCTTTCAGGGTGCCTGTTTTTGCGTGGTAAATTATTTCTTGTTCGTTTTTGTACAGTATACTTATTTGAGGGGTACTTAAAATAAATTTTTCAACAATTTCTGTAACCATTCTTTGTTCTGAAATTGCTGATTTTAAGAACTTTCTTCTTGCCGGTACGTTGAAAAACAGGTCATACACTTCTATTGTGGTGCCACGACTGTGAGGGTATTCTTCTATACTTTTTACTCGACCTCCTATTATTTCCAGTCTATGAGATTCAACCCCGCTACTGGAGGTAATTATTAATCTACTTACTCTTGCAATTGCAGAAAGAGCTTCTCCCCGAAAGCCGTACGTTGATAATTTATAAATATCTTCGAATTTTTCTATTTTGCTCGTTGTATGTTCTTTAACGGCTATAATAAGTTCATCTTTTGACATTCCGTGGCCGTTATCTTTTACTTTGATGTAACTTTTTCCGCCGTTGCGTAGTTCTATTTCTATAGAATTTGCTCCGGCGTCAATTGAATTTTCTACAAGTTCTTTCACAACAGAAAATGGGCCTATGACAACTTCTCCAGCTGCAATTCTGCTAACTACCGACTCAGGTAGACGTCTGATCATTACAACACCTTCGTTTCATAAGCTTCTAATTTTATTCCATCTATTTCCTCACTATGCCCTGCAATGTTGTGGTAAATTCTCATTGAGTTTTTTCCATCAGTTATCGTATATCCTATTATGAATTGAGAGTTGTGTATGTCTTCTATCCATGAATTAGTAAGCCATGAATTTTCTTTTCTAAATTTTATCCAGTACTTAACTGTATTTAAAAGACTATCAGCCCTTTGTGATTGTTCCTCTACAGAAACACCTGTAAAAGCATAATTGAATCCTATGGATTTCCATAAAGTTTGCCCTTCCCCGGAAAGGGAGGCATACCATGGCATTGGTTCAAGTACATGTTCAGTAAAATATGGATCATAAACTCCTTTCATTCCGAGCTCATCTCCGTAATATATAAAAGGTATTCCAGGAGTGGTTAATAACATGGCAAAGAAGACTTTTCTCTGTTCTTCAGACTGGATTACTGAAGCAACTCGTGTCATATCGTGATTTCCGCTAAAATTTGCCTGAATATAGACTTGTTCTTTGTTTGTTAGTGTTTTTGAAAAGCAATCGACGATTTTATAAGTTGTACCATGACTTATCGATTCTCTTAAAGCTTCTGTGAAATAGAAATTAAAAGAACATCCTATCGTTTTTGCATATTCGGAAACTATTTCTGGATTATCCCAGACTTCTGTAACAGCAAAGACGTCGTTTTTTATATTTTTTGCTTTTTCCATGATAAGATTCCAGAATTTTATATTTTTTTCATGATTATAATGGAACCGACCTTCTGCTAAGTTATAATCGTAAATATGTTTAGCAGCATCAAATCTAAAGCCATCAACTCCCACTTTTAGCCAGAATTCAACTATTTCTAAAGCTTTTTCAATTACTTCTGGATTTTCATAATTAAGATCTGGTGAAGAGCCCCCGAAAACTCCATAATACCATTTGCCTTTCATATTATGCCAGAGCGGTTCATTATCCCACGGTCTTTTTTCATAGAGATTGATCTTCTCGTTTCCCCAGAGAAAAAAGTCTTTATATTTCTGGCTTCCATTTAAAGCTTCTTTGAACCAGGGATGTCTTGAAGATACGTGATTTAAAGGGAGATCTATTATTACTTTTATTCCATGTTCTTTGAGTGTTTTTATCATAGCCTTCATATCGTCTATGTTACCATATGTGCTATTTGTGTCGAAAAAGTCGATGATATCGTAGCCATGATAACTCGGTGATTTAAAATGGGGCATTAGCCATACAAGTTCAACTCCAAGTTCTTTTAGATACCATACAGCTTTGGCTATACCGTTGAAGTCACCTGTTCCATTGCTATTTGAATCGTAAAAGGATCTTATATAAATCTCATATCCTACCATGAAAGCCCTCCTTTGATTTTTTTGACTGTAAATGTTAGTTTGTCTCCTTTAACTTCTATTATACCGTATGTTTTGTGCCCTGCACCAGGATTTATGAAACGCTTTCCAAATTTTGTTGAATCGTCGACTAAATGACTATGACCGTATAAAATAACATTCACTTCATTATCGAAATGATTTTTAATTCTCTCAGGTATATTAAAATGAGAACCACTTCCATGGATCAGTCCTATTGTGAAGTTACCTATTTGAACAATTTTTTGAGAAGTCAGATAATCTTTTACATCAGGTTCATCCATATTTCCGTAAACTGCAAAAAAATTTTTGTTTGTTTGTTGTAGTAAAAGAACTGTATTTATGTCTACAAAATCACCAAGGGCGAATATTCCATCGCATTTTTCCGCTTCTTCTAAAATCACATCAGGTATTTCTCTGTTTCTTGTGGGAACGTGAAGATCAGAGACAACAAGATATTTCATTTTTTACCTCCTTTCATTAAATAATATTTTATCATTTATCATTTCTATATAAATCTATATAAAAAGCGAGACATCTGCCTCGCTTTTGTGAAAATTGTGAGAGCGTTAATATACAGCTATTTCTCCTTTTTTCCTTACTTTGTTTGAATAATAAGAAAATATCAACATTCCAATTGTTAAATAAGCTAAAGTTGAGACTATCATTCCAATCCAATAATAAGAATCTATTGGTTTATTATTCATAGTCATCCTCATAGCGACAACATAGGCATTAGCTGGTACAAGGAATTTGTATATTCCATCGAAAGAGGCTATTAAAAATGATATTATTGCAAACTGAACTATCTGAAGCAGTGCCTGAGTTCTTTTGAATCTTAAAGTTATTCCACTTAGTATAAATCCTATGCCATAACCCTGAAATATCAGTAAAATCAGTATTATGAAAAATTCTTTTGGAACTAATATTGAAAGACCCGCCATCTTAAAAATAACTACCATCATAAACAGAGTAAGTGGCATCATAAATATAAAATTTGATAATTGATAGAAAAGATAAATAACACCTGGCCCCAGTGGAGATAAAAACGATTGTTCGATTATGCCTATACTCATTTCATTTATGATTGTCCATGAAAGATCAACCAACGCACCAAGTAAAGCTATCCAGACAAAGTATCCCACCGCAACTCCCTGGAGATTATTTCCCAGAGAAGCGGGACTTCCAAATCGATTAATTCCTATTACCATAAAGTAGAATATTAAAATCATGACTGCAAAAGTTGAAAGAGTATTCAAATAATACCTTTTGATTTCTGCTATTACCCTTAAGAGGGTTCCTTTGAAAAGGTTCAAATATTTCATAGATTTTTCCCCCTTTGAACCAGACTAACAAATACTTTTTCAAAGTTAACCATTATACTTTCTAAATGCTTGAGTTCGAGCTCCATTTCTTTAAATTTATCAAATATCTCGTAAAGTTCTTTAATATCTTCAAGCTGGATTTCAAGTGTGGTATCTCCATCTTCGTGATATACATTTCCATACATCTGGAGATAAGAAAGTTTATTTTTATCGGGGATTCCAGTTATGGTTATTTTATAAGCTTTTTTTCTAAAGGCGTTTAATAAATTATCCTTTTTATCGTAAGCAACGATTTTTCCATCGTTTATTATCATTACACGATCTGCTATACTTTCAACAAGATGCATATCATGTGATGATAACAATACGGTTTTACCATTTTCCGATAGTTTTTTTAATATTTCTCTTACCTTTATTGTCGATTCAACATCAAGTCCAAGAGTAGGCTCGTCAAGAAGAACAATAGGAGTGTCGGGTAATAATGCTATGGCTATAGCGAGTCTTTGTTGCATCCCACGAGAAAGTTTGCCTGCTAATTCTTTTTTCTTGTGAGACAGTTCAACAAGTTCTATTACTTCATTGATACGATTTTTCAGATATTTTCCTCCAAGACCCCGTATATAGCCAAAATACTTTAAATTTTCCATCACAGTTAAACGCCAGTGAATATTTCTGTTACCTTCAAGAACTGCGCTCATGTTTTCAAGAGCCTTTTTTGGGTGTTTTTTTAAATTTATTCCCATCACGGAAATTTCTCCATCTTCTGGAATAACGAGCCTTAAAATAGATTTTATTGTTGTCGTTTTGCCGGCACCGTTAGGTCCTAAAATCGCAAAAATTTCTCCTTTATAAGTAGAAAAAGATATATTTTTAACTGCTTCAATGACTTTCTTTTTAGTTTTGTATATTTTCTTTAAATTTTTGACTTTTAACGTTTCCATAAAGACTCCCCCTTGATTATTTACTAATTTGTTTGAATTTTTTGATATTTAAAAATGGTGCGGTTTTTATCTTGTTTTTTGCTACCGCATTGATAAATAACAAACCGCACCAGATGATTTTTGCAAATATAAAATGCTAAAAAGGAAAATTCTTTTTAACAAAAAAAGCTAAGTTGTATATATAAAAGGGGCGTGAGTATAGTAATTAATCAGTTTTTCAGTTCGTTGCTTTCGGCTGAAATAAACCCGGCATTTACTTTCCCTTTTCCATATATATGTTCACAATTTACGTAACCTGCAGAAATTTTTCCATTTACATTAATAGTTTCGCTTGAAATGTTGCCACAACTAATCTTTGCATTTTCTTCAACAACAATCTCTTCTGCTGAAATATTTCCGCATTTTAGTATTGCACCTTCGTTTAAGTAAAGTGATTCTGTAGAAACATTTCCGCATTTAAGATTGCCACTTATTATTATTTCTTCTGCTTCAACATTTGTTCCTATAAATTCTCCTTTAACTACAATTCTTTCTGCAAACAATTCATCTTCTGTTTCGTATATTTCTCCTTCTTTAACAACGAGCTCTTCAATTTCTTTTTTTCTTCTTTTTTTACCTGACATAATGTTTGTTATGAGTCCATAATTTTTTGAGAAAATTTTTCCGTTACGAACTTCAAGACCTGAGAGAAATGGTTTAACAAAAAAGCTAAGAATACCTTTGATGAAAGCGTTATTGTATCTTACAAGATTTCCATTTACAACAGGCGGTTTTCCAGATTCTTTACACCCTACAATATTAAGATCCCCTTCTATAATTCCACCATTCCAGTTCACAGTGGAGCCAACAACATTTGCATCTTTGGTTACTTTTCCAGAAAATTCCAGCTTTCCCATAACAACAGAAAGTTCTCCCTGGATAGTTCCTTTTACAACAACATCACCTTTAACAACATTTAAATCTCCTTCATGAACTTCGCCTTCATCAATAACTATTTTTCCACCTATTACATCTTTTGAACCAGTCCACTTTTTGTATTCTTCTTCGTCGAAATCAATAACTTTTTCAGCTTCAGTGTTTCCAGTTTTGACGGCTGCGATTAACGCTTCTGCTTCTTCCTTGGTAATTTCTCCTCTTTCTAAAGCTTCAAGAATTTTTTTAATATCATCCATCATTTTCCCCCCTTTTCTTTTTTCTAAGGATGGCAAGTGCGTCATCAATTGAGATAAGTCTTTTCTCTAATTTTGTGAAAACATCTTCTTCATCAACTACATCATCACCGATTGGTTTTAGGCCTAACTTATTGAGAAGCTTATCAAGTTTACCTCTTAAGGTGAAATATCCTACACCTGTTACTCTTTCCATTTCTTTTAGATTTCCTCTGCTTCTTAAAAATAGTATTACAAATTTCATATCTTCTTTGTCTAAAAAGGCTAATGGTGAGACCTGGAACATTCCTGAAACTTTCACATTATCGTGGGTGCATTTTAATTCAGTTATTTTCATTGGCTTTCCGCATACCGGACATGTTGGTAGCAAAATAATTCACCTCCTTTCAAAAAATATTGTATAATATCCCAAAAAATTTGTCAAGCATTTCAAAAAATTACAGTTGATTTTGTAAAATAAAAAAAGCAGTAACACCGTAGTGCTACTGCCTTTTATCAGAAAAAATTAAGTAGAAAATTATTTATACATTCGCGTTTGATGTCTCTATATATTCATTTAATAGCGTTTCTATTAATTTTTTTACCGGGATAATTTCGTTAATTTTGTAAGCGTTAGCCCCTGCAAAAGCGAACCCTTCAGACAATCTCCCTTTTTTAGCGTTAGTTAAAGCGAGTGCTATACAGTATGGAACTTTTCTAAAATCGCATGTTTTTAGACATCTCCAGAGACAGGTGATTGGTTTTTTTATTCCTGCTGCAACATCTTCCAGGAATTTATTTTTTATAGCTCTGCCTGGAAGTCCTACAGGGCTATCTATAATTGTTAGGTCCTCTTTTTTACAGTTTAAATACGCTTGCTTAAATTTTATATCAGCATCACATTCGTAAGTAGCTACAAATCGAGTGGCCATTTGTACTCCGTTAGCTCCTAATTTCAAAAATTTATATATATCTTTTCCTGTGTATATTCCTCCCGCAGCAATAACAGGGATTTCTTTCTTGAAATCTTTTTCATATGGTTTTATTGTTGAAATAACTTTTGGTATTATTTTTTCTAATGAATAGTCTGGATCGTTTATTTGTTCTTTTTTAAACCCAAGATGTCCTCCTGCGAGGGGTCCTTCAACAACAACAGCGTCTGGTACGTGATTGTAATGTTTTGCCCAGTATCTAAAAATAGTGGAAGCTGCTCTTTCTGAGGATACAATAGGAACGAATTTTGTGTAAATTTTTTTAAGGCCTTCTGATAATAGTTTTTTGGGAAGTTTTAAGGGAAGACCAGCTCCAAGGAAAACTAAATCTATTTTTTCTTCTATAGCAGTTATTAAGAGTTCGTAGAAATCAGATAAGGCAACCATTATATTTACTCCTATGATGCCGTTTGTCTTTTTCCGTGCCTTCTTAATTTCTTTTTTTAAAGCTCTTTTATTTGCTTCTTTTAGGTTGGTTTGAAAATCTGGTTCAAACATTCCTATTCCTGCAGCTCCAATAACACCTATTCCACCTTCATTTGCAACAGCAGAAGCCAGACCTGATAAGGAAATACCTACACTCATTCCCCCCTGGATTATAGGAATTTTGGCTTCGAAATTTCCTATTTTCAATTTCGGGATTTTTTTTAAAAACATAAATCTCAACCTCCGTTCAATAAATTAATCTAAAATATTGATAAGTTGAATTATTAATCTTTACTAACAAAGTTAAATTCCTCAAACTTATTTAAACGTCATTGATTGTCCTTATTTTACCATAAATATTTTTAAGTGCAAATGTGGTAAAATTTTAAGAAGGAGGTGAAATTATGAAGTGGGGAGTTTTAGGTGGCGGGAATATTTCAAAAACTTTTATAGATAGTATTAAACGTTTGTCATCTGAAAAATTTGTTGCTCTTGCAAGTAAATCTGGAAGGGTTGTAGGGGAACCGGAAAAATTTTATGATGATTATGAAAAGTTGTTGGAAGACCCAGAAATTGACGCTGTTTATATTGCCCTTCCCAACAACATGCACGCAAAATATGCAATAAATGCAATGAAAGCGGGAAAACATGTTTTATGTGAGAAACCTGCTTTTATGAAAAAAGAAGAAGGCATCAAAGTAAAAGAGGTATCAAGAGAAACAGGTAAGTTCTTTATGGAAGCTTTTATGTACAGATTTCATCCGATACATAAAATATTAAAGGGTATGGTAATGAGTAAAAGATATGGAAAATTAAAACATATTGATTTTCTATTTGCCATAGATAAATGGAATCAATGGAAAGCACAAAATTTTTCAAATTACAGATGTTATCCTGAGTATGGTGGAGGAGCAATGTATGATCTTGGATGTTATTTTGTAGACTTTGTTCGTTGGATAACTGGAAAAATGCCTGAACTTGTCTATAAAAATATGAGACACGATAATGGTGTTGACATAGAAGATATTATAGTTACGAAATTAGATGACATTTTTGCAACTGCTTATTTATCATTTGTATCCTTTTCCGCGTCAATTACTCTTATTTTTGAAAAAGCGTATGTAACAGTTCCTTATGGAGTTCTTGGCAGAGAAAATCATAAGCTTATTATTATAAGTAAAGAAAAAAATTCAGAAAACGAGAAAGTAATAACAGAAAATGCTTTGCCATATGTTCTGGAAATTAAGCACTTTTCTGAGACAGTAAGTGCTGGAAAAGATCCGGAAATAAGTATAGATGAGTCTATAGAACTTGCCGCTTTTACTGAAAATGTGTTGAGTTAATTATCAAAATAAGTAAGGAATTTTTCAGATAGCGTATGCAATAAGACCTTGTACTTTTTTAAGAGGAGGGAGAAATATTGAAAATAAAGATGTTTAACAAGAATATTTTTGAAAAATTATGGTGGTTAGGAGTTCTTGGATTATTTGGAACGTTTTATGAGAAATTGAAGATTTTTGAGTTTTTCTATTTATTTTTTTTGCTACTCGGGATACCACTAATATTCGATTTTTTTAAAAATCCCGTATTTTTCAATTTCCATCTTTTATATCAGATCTCGCTTCATACAATTGGTCAACTATTGGTAAGTTTAAGATATATGTTTAGATTTCAAAAACCAGAAAATTATAAGCAAAGCACAGAATTTTCTTTACCATTTAAAGGATTCTGGTTTGTTGAAAATGGTGGAGTGACTAAAGATACTTCACACTCCTGGGAAGTTATTAATCAGCGATATGCTTACGATTTTGTAATAAAAGATAATCATGGTAAAACATATAGAAATAATGGAAAAAAACTTGAGGATTATTATGCGTATGAAAAACCAATAATGGCACCGGCAGATGGGGTAATCGTTCAGATAAGAGATGATGTGCCAGATAGTGCAAAAATTGGGAAGATTGATTGGAAAAGTAAAGATTTTAGAGGCAATTTTGTTATTATACAGCACAGCAAAAATGAATACAGTTTTCTTGCTCATTTAAAACAGGGAAGTGTAAAGGTTAAGGTAGGAGACAAAGTTAAAAGAGGACAGATAATAGGACTATGTGGAAATTCTGGACATTCTACCGAGCCTCATCTTCACTTTCATGTACAGGATCGTCCAAACTTTTTCTTTTCAATGGGTCTCCCAATAAGGTTTACAAACTTTATTTCAAAAACTCTGAACATGGAAGATAAAAAGTTTATAAAATCAGGGTATATTAATAAGGGAATGCAAGTCAAAAATTTGGAATAAGTTTTACAAATCTTATAAAAAATGGGTTGTTGTATTTCTGATTATTTAAGCAATGTAGCAAAAATATAGTGGAGCCAGAGAGGCTCCACATTTATTTTGGTGGCGGCGATGGGACTCGAACCCATGACACACTGATTATGAATCAGTTGCTCTAGCCTCTGAGCTACGCCGCCGCGAAAATTATATTATCACAAAACTGAGACTGTGTCAATGTTTTAAGGGGGCCTTATTTGAAAGTCATAGATATGATTACCCACAATTAATTTCTGTAATTTTCTAATAAAATTTTTCCTATTTAGAATCTTTATAACTGTTAACTTTAAGATTTAGGAGACTCCGATTAATAAAGCAATTGTTTCAATTCCTCATAGGTACGGTAAAAACATACATGGTAATTCTGTTGTTTTTAGAATTGGGACAGAGTTTCAATTCCTCATAGGTACGGTAAAAACCGAAGAATACTACAACTACAACATTGTATACGACTTGTTTCAATTCCTCATAGGTACGGTAAAAACTTATCGCAGCTAAAAAAGAAAGCAAAAGAAATGTACGTTTCAATTCCTCATAGGTACGGTAAAAACTTATCGCAGCTAAAAAAGAAAGCAAAAGAAATGTACGTTTCAATTCCTCATAGGTACGGTAAAAACTTAAACACATGGAGATGGGACTACAAATACAATAGATCGTTTCAATTCCTCATAGGTACGGTAAAAACAATATTTTCGCCTAACATACCATTCCTTTGCTTGTCAACGTTTCAATTCCTCATAGGTACGGTAAAAACGTGTAAAAACTGCTGTTTCAATACCTTTCCATGCAATCATGTTTCAATTCCTCATAGGTACGGTAAAAACATAGCAGGATGGCCTGACACATATACACCTACAGAAGAGTTTCAATTCCTCATAGGTACGGTAAAAACGATGGCAGGGTGCATATGATAATTTGAAAGAAATTTGTTTCAATTCCTCATAGGTACGGTAAAAACTTTACGCCAGCGTTGCAACCAATCAATGTAGAAACGTTTCAATTCCTCATAGGTACGGTAAAAACGGATTCTTGCCGTATCTCTATATCATCATATACTTGTTTCAATTCCTCATAGGTACGGTAAAAACACTAAAAATCATATAAACTTAGTTACATTTTTTATATTTTTATTACTTTACTTTCCTGTGTTGTTAATTCTAACATATAATAATTTTTTTAAGGTTAATTAAATGTTAATTCAAAATAAAATATTTTGCTATTTTTCTGTCGATCCCCAGGGATTTTTTTCGTACTTCATATCGACAGAATTTTTCTAATAGGTTCACATTTTGTGTTAGTTACCTTTTTGAAAAATATTTAATCTTTTGATAAAAAACGACAAGAAATTTTATTTTGTTCTTATATAATTCTCAACAAAATTTTCTGCTTCTTTTTCATTAAAATTATTGAGAGTGTATTGTAACTCTGCAGATTTATAACTTTCGGAGATAATTTTAACTGCTTTTAAATTTTCTTTAAGCCATTTTATTTTTCTGGTATAACTTTTTCGATCTATAAGCTTGCGTTCAGAAAATGGTGTACATTTTTTTGGAATAAGCGGATTAACGCTTAAAGTGATTTTCTTATAGCCCAATTTTTTAACTTTTTTTATAAAACTTTTTAGTTCTAAAAAATCTTCGGGAGTTTCTTCTTGAAGGCCTATGATATAATAAGCTTTAACATTTTTAAAGCCAATTTGTCTTCCAAGTTCTAAAGCGTTTAAAATCTCGCTTTCTTGTAAGTCTTTTAACATGACCTGTCTCAGTTTTTCTGAAATGCCTTCTGGGGCAATAGTGAATGAATTTTGTCCGCCTTTTTTTAAAAGCTCTAAGAGTTTTATATTTACTTTGTCAGCTCGCATGGAAGATACGGAAAATGTC
This sequence comes from Thermosipho ferrireducens, assembly GCF_017358165.1. Classification (NCBI taxonomy): domain Bacteria; kingdom Thermotogati; phylum Thermotogota; class Thermotogae; order Thermotogales; family Fervidobacteriaceae; genus Thermosipho; species Thermosipho ferrireducens. The sequence goes on from NZ_CP071446.1 coordinate 974,685, forward strand.
ACTTTATATTTTTCTAAAATATTGAGAAGTTTATCTATCCAGGGATAATCTGTTATTGTAGCGCTTATTATCCCGATTGGGTATTTATATTTTTTGATAAGTTCTTCTAAGAATTCTGGTTTTACAAATTTGACAGGCTTTTTTGTATAACCTGTAACACAAAAAGCACATCTTCTGATACAACCTCTTCCAATCTCTATAAGGACTTTGTTCGGAAATTCTGAATAAGGGGTTATAAAGTGGGAAATGGGAACTTTTTTCTGAATGTCGAAATTTAAAATCTCTTTTTTTGGCTGTAATGTGTTTTTCTCATTAACATGCGAGAGAATATAAGGAAATTTTGAAAGATGTTTTATTCCTTCTTTTTTATTTCGGAGTAATATTTTTATACCTTCGGAGAATTGGCTTACATTATTTTCAAGATCACCGACATAAATTATATCTGCTATAGGTTTTACAATATCAGGGTTGAATAGTGTTACCGGGCCACCTATTATTATGGTAGGATGATTTTCGTTTCGATTATACCACAAAGGAGGGATGCCTAATTTTAGGAGCGTGTCTATTATATTAAAAAAATCTAATTCAAATTGAAAGGAAAACATTAAAATTCTGAACTCGTCAAGAGGGGTTTGAGTTTCTATGGAATAAAATTTTTTAAACCATTTTTCATAGAAAAATCTTTCAACTGCAACATCATTTTGTACAAGCAATTGTTGAACCCAGCTCCATGCTAAGGAAGATGCAGCAACTCGATAGGTAGAAGGGAAAATTAAAGCAACCTCACGGTTGCCACTGAACTTTAAGAATCTAATCTCACTTGAAGAAAATTTCTGGACATATGAGAATTCTTTAAAATCTTCACTCCTTCGAGGCCGTCTCAACAGCTTTCCTCCTGAGATAGTTTCTCGATACTATGGAACGTGAAAACTCTACGTCTGCGACCTTTTTGTTGTTATATGTCACAATGCCGCGAAAATAAATTTGATTTTCTTTTACATCGATGACTCTTACGCCTATTACCAGAGTTTTCCCGGATATAACAGGTGAAATATGTTTAATCTGAGCGCTTGTAACTACAGAGATCAAATCTTCTGGTAAAACGTCGTGTAAGATATCGGCGCCAACTTTAACAACCTGTTTTAAAATGGTTGATGTTGATACAAAGTGAAAAGCTTTCATTTCTTCATCTTCATCCCATATATTAAATTCATCTGGAGTAAAGTCAACTGTTCGGCTCAATCCAAGGATTTTCCTCCACAACTATACCATCCCCTTCGAGTAACTTTCGTAATTCTTCTCCACTTATTTCTTCTTTTTCAAGCAATATTCTTGCGAGTTCATCGAGTTTTTCTCGATGCTTTTGCAAAATTTCTTTAGCTTTTCCATAACATTTATTTATTATCTTTTGAACCTCTTCGTCTATCCATCTTGCAACCTCTTCACTATAATTTTTTATCCTTGTTAACTCTTTACCGAGGAATATTTCCTGCTCTGTTTTTCCCCAGGCAAGAGGGCCAAATTTTTCACTCATGCCAAGCTCGCATACCATTTTTCTGGCCATTTCTGTTGCTCTTTCTATATCATTTGCTGCACCACTTGTTACATCGTTGAATACAATTTCTTCAGCAGCTCTACCTCCAAGAATTGCGGTAATATTATCAAGAAGTTCGTTTTTGCTTATAAGATATTTATCTTCAACAGGTAAGTGAAGTGTAAAACCAAGTGCTCGATATCCTCGAGGGATTATTGAAACTTTGTGAACAGGGTCTGAATGAGGAAGAGCTGTTCCAACTATTGCATGTCCCAGTTCATGATATGCCACTATTTCTTTTTGCTTATCGGATATGACACGGGACTTTCTTGCAGGGCCTGCTATTACCCTGTCAATTGCTTCTTCAAAATCGACCATCTTCATTTTGTCTCTGCCTTCTTTTGCAGCAAGCAGTGCAGCTTCGTTGATTAAGTTTTCCAGGTCAGCACCTACAAATCCTGTGGTTCTTTTAGCAAGTACTTTAACATCTACATCTTCTTCTAAAGGTTTACCTCGAAGATGTATTTTTAAAATTTCTTCTCTTCCTTTAACATCAGGTGGATCTATAATTACTTTTTTATCGAATCTTCCTGGTCGAAGTAATGCAGGATCTAAAATATCAGGTCTATTTGTAGCCGCCATAACTATTATACCTTCTTTTACATCAAAACCATCCATTTCTACAAGTAGCTGGTTAAGTGTTTGTTCTCTTTCATCATGTCCGCCACCAAGCCCAGCGCCTCTATGTCTTCCAACTGCATCTATTTCGTCTATAAAGACAATACATGGAGCGTTTGCTTTGGCCTGGTTAAAAAGGTCTCTTACACGTGCAGCACCAACACCGACAAAAAGTTCAACAAAGTCAGAGCCACTTATATGGAAAAATGGAACGTTAGCTTCACCAGCAACAGCTCGTGCGAGCAAAGTCTTACCTGTCCCTGGAGGTCCAACGAGGAGGATACCTTTTGGCATTCTTGCACCAATTTTGTTAAAACGCAAAGGATTTTTTAGGAATTCTACGACTTCTTTTAATTCCTCTACTGCTTCGTCTACACCAGCTACATCTTTAAATGTAATTTTTTTCTTACCTGGCAATACTTTCTCGGCACGGCTTTTAGTGAAACTAAAAGCTTGCGTATTTCTTCCGCCAAGGCCTCTTATAAGGAAACCGAAGATAAATAACATTAGCACAAAAAATAGTAAATTTCCAACTATATTTACCCAGAAAGAACTGTCAATTCCTTTTTCACCGGTAACCCGTATCCCTTTATCTACAAGATTGTTAATTAAAGTTATGTCGTATTGAACCCAGGGGGCATATATGTTGTATTTCCTTCCAGAAATAGTTGTGATACTTATGTTACCATCATCTTTTATCGTCACATTAGTGATGTCTGATTCCGAGCTGTTTACCCTTTTTATGAACTCGCTGTAAGGCATATTAACTTCTGGCATTTTGTTCCCCGTGAAGATCCCTTCAAAAATCCAGAAAAGTGCCAAAATAATAAGCAATCCTATGATTAATGAACCAATTCCTTTATTCAAAATAAAAGCCCTCCTTTCAAAACCACACGTACCGATATTCCTTTTCTTGAATCTTTAGTTAATCCGTCTTTCCAGATGTATACCTTTGGCACGTAAATTATTCCATCGTTGTCTGTTAGAACAGGTATTATCCTTCTTATAAAAGAAGGAATTTTTTTTGCAACAAATATTTTTTTTAATTTTTTTCCACTTTTTGTTTTGTCGCCATCTCGCCAATTTCTCAAAATTAAATCTCCATTTATTTTTTCTTTATTAAATATTATACCACCTTTTCCTATTTCTACCAGATAAGGATCTATGTAATATTTCTGGTTCATTAAATTAGTATTTATTTTGTATTCATATTCTTTTCTTTCAACGAATTCTCCTAAAAGCACTTTTCCATACGATATTTCCACTCCAAAATTTCCCCAGAAACTAATTTTAAAAGTTGTTTTTCCTAAATTTGCTTTTAGTCTATCAAGTTTTTCTTTATCGGGAACTTTTTTAAAATATTTAATGCACAATCGTCTTATAGTTTCAATTATTATTGTTTTTTCTTCTGGAAGGTCAAAGTATAATCTTCCGCGTAATCTTTCTGCTTTAATATTCGTTTTTTTATCTATATATTCGTCTAATTCCCACACATTTTCTGAAAGATGAAGTATTGCCTTTTCCAGATTTGGGTTTATGTTTTTTAGGAGTGGTACAATTCTGTGCCTTATGAAATTTCTCGTATATTTAATATCTTTATTTGTATAATCTTCAACGTATTTTAGGTTGTTCTTGTAAATGTAATCTAAAATTTCAGAGCGAGAGAAAAAAATCAGAGGGCGTATATATGGCAAATTCACAGGTTTCATGCCAGGTATTCCAAATGTTCCTGTACCACGAGAAATTCTAAAGATTACATTCTCGACAAGGTCATTTAAATTATGTGCTATAGCAATTTTATTGCACTTCAATCTTTGCGAAAGCTTTATTAAAAAATCATATCGCAATATCCTTCCTGCCTCTTCTAAAGATAATTTATTTGATTTTGCATAATTTATGGTATCTATTTTTCCTTCAAAACACTGTACGTTCAATTCTTTGCAAAACTTTTTTACAAATTCCACATCTTTTTCAGCGTCATCTCTTATTCCATGATTTAAAGTGGCGCAAAAAATTTCAAAATTCTTTTCTTTTTTTAAAGCATAAAGCAGGTGCAGTAATGTGATTGAATCAGCACCACCTGAAACTGCTATCAGAATTTGATCATTTTCTTGTATTATATTCCATCTGGTGATTTTTTCTTTAAACGTGATCAGGTTTAACATTTTATCATCCCGACTTTTCTTTATTAACTATCCGAGTTTTACTAAAACAATTATATCATTTAAACTTTAAAATTAAATTAGAATAATCTTAATTAATTTCGCTGGCAAAAGAATAAATAAATGGGTGTTCTTTTTAAAGGTTTCATATGTTGTTCAAAAAAATTTATAATCAAAGTGTTGAAAACCCTCTGCTTAGCTGTTGTAAAAGCAAGAAATACTAATATCAAGATTATATATTTATTCTGGTTAATTGTTTTTATTTGTCAAAACGGTTTTTGTTAGTGTATAATTTAAACTGAATGAAAATATGAGGAGGTATTAAAATGGATGAGTTGATTAAAAAGTTAACAGAAACAACCAGCCCAAGCGGTAGGGAGGATACCATAAGAAAGGTTATTATTAATGAATTAGAAGGATTTATAGACGGTTATCGTGTGGATAAACTGGGGAACTTGATTGTCTGGAAAAATGGAAAGACAGATAAAAAAGTTCTTTTAGATGCTCATATGGATGAGATAGGTGTGGTTGTAACAAACATTGATGAAAAAGGTTTTTTAAGAATAGATAAAGTTGGAGGTGTTTCTCCATATACTTTGTTCAATCGTAGAATAAAATTTGGTGACGTAATAGGTGTTGTTGGGATAGAAAGTGAAACACTGTCTGATTATACAAATAACGTTAAAAATTTAAGTTTTGATGTCCTATATGTTGATATTGGTGCTAAAAGCAAGGAAGAAGCAGAAAAATTGTGTCCAATAGGAACGTTTGGCACATTTGATAGTTATTTTACCAGACAAGGCGATTTTTATATATCTAAATCTATGGATGATAGAATAGGTTGTGCGGTGATAATAGAGGTTTTTAAAAGACTGAAAGAACCAACTAACACAGTCTATGGAGTTTTTGCTGTTCAGGAGGAAATAGGCTTGGTAGGAGCTTTTGTTGCAGGATATGACATAGATCCAGATGTTGCTATTGCTATAGATGTAACTGGAGCGGGAGATACTCCCAAAGGTTTTAAAAGAGTTTCTATGGAACTTGGTAAAGGGGTATGTATAAAAATAAAGGATGGGTATTCGATAAGCGATAGGAGAATAGTGGAAAAACTTAAAGAAATAGCGACTAAATATAATATTCCTTATCAAATGGAAGTTTTAATTTTCGGTGGGACTGATGCGGCAGGTTACCAAAAAACAAAAGCAGGTGTACCAAGCGCTACAGTTTCTATAGCTACAAGGTATTTGCATACTCCAAATGAATTGGTCCATAAGAAAGATGTTGAGGCTACTGTGGATTTGCTCTCAAAATATGTTGAGGAGGGAATATAATCTGGCCAAACGTAAATTTCAGCCATTTGAAATACGGGTCCTTGCGTTGATAATAATAGTTCTGTCACTTTTATCATTAGGGCTCACTATTTCAACAATATATTTGTATTTTAAAAAGTCCTCAGTTGATGTAAAGGTTGTTTATATACCAGAGGAATCAAAGTTACCAGAGATAGAAGTTCCAGCAACAGAGGAAAATGAAGCAATAGTTGCTGATTTAGAAGCGAGTGATGTTGGAATATCATTTGAAAAATTTGATTATCCCACCATTGTGGCATATACACTGGATGTCATAGAAGCTGGTACTGTGGTTTCCACTTTTGTTGTGAATTCTGAGGATGCACTAAAAATAATACGTTCGTATCAAGGTAATTATCTTATAAATAAACTTTCTGAAGAATCATATTTTGTTGTTGTTGAGGGGAATAGGAAGTATCCTGGATTACTTGCTGGGAAATCTGTTTATACGATTTTTTTAAAGTCAGGAACAAACGCAAGGCAGATATTTGAGGATATTATCAATTTAAGAAGCAAAGGGTACACATCGTATGCTATGAAATTTAAAAAAGGTGATGTAACATATTACGCTTTGTGTTTAGGGGCATTTCCTGATAAAGATGCTGCCCAGTATTATTATGATAATGTGTTTGATCTTGAGGAAATTAGAAAATCTATCTATGTTTATGGAGCTTATGTAGGAAGAGTTACACCCTGAGCGTGGAAGGAGTTGACAGTGTTGAAGGAATTAATATTGGGGATAATTCAAGGAGCAACTGAATTTCTCCCTATATCGAGTTCCGGTCATTTAGCGATAATTTCTCACATATTAGATATTGATACGAATGTAGCTATGTTTGCAGTCTTGCATTTAGCCACATTTTTTGCTGTATTGGTGTTTGTCTGGCAAGAATTGGTTGAAATAATAAAAGGAATCTTTAGTTTTAATAGAAAAGTGTATTCTTTGATTATGAAACTTGTTATTTCAACATTACCCGCTGCAGTTTTTGGGGTACTGGCAGAATCTAAGGTAAATGAGGCTTTTAGTATGACAAAGATAATAGCTATATTCTTTTTTATGACATCTGCGGCACTTTACATATCCGATAAACTTGGGAAAAATAAAGACTTTTACTCATTAACTTTTTTTGATGCATTAATCATCGGGTTATTTCAAGCTTTTGCCATTTTTCCGGGTATTTCGAGAAGTGGATTTACACTTTTTGGAGCGTTGCTCATTGGTATGGGAAGAGAAAAGGCGTTAAAATATTCATTTTTAATGAGTTTACCTATTATATTTGGAGCTGGAATGCTTGAGATGAAAAAAGTGACTGTTTCAACACAAATATTATGGGCTGGTGTAGCGGCCTTTTTAGTTGGATTGTTAGGACTTTATTTGCTTAAAAAGTTTACATTAAATAAAAAGTTAAAATATTTTGCATATTATTGTTTTGTCATAGGAATAGTAACTTTAGTTATTTAGTTGGGGTGATAAGAAATGATTTATGTACATGCGGAACGGTTGCTTACACCGATAGGAGAAGCTCCTAAGAAAGGGAAAGAAATGTCAAAAATAATGGAAGAGTTTGACGTTGATATAGTGCTTGAGAAAGGAAAAGTTGTTGATATATTAAAGCACAAGTCTGTCAAGGATTTCACATTACATGTTAAACTTGCGACTCCTGGACTTATAGATCCACATACTCATATACCATTTTATGGGAGAAGAGCAAAAGAGTTTTATATGCGAAGTAGAGGGAAAAGCTATTCAGAGATATTTTCAGAAGGTGGAGGTATACACAGTACTGTAAGATTTGTGAGAAATGCGACAATTGGAGAAATAGTAAATTTTAATTTACCTTTTTTGAAAGAATTTTTAAGAAGAGGTGTGGTTGCAATTGAAGGAAAAAGCGGGTACGGTCTCGACAAATTCACAGAACTAAAGCAACTCAAAGCGTTAAAAATTCTCAACGAGGTACAGGAAGTTCATATTGCGCCAACTTTCCTGGGATTTCACGCTATTCCGCTGGATAGAGAAAAAGAAGATTATGTAGGTACAGTAAAGACGTGGCTTGATGATGTAAAAGCTTTTTCAGATACTGTAGATGTGTTTTGCGATTACGGAGTTTTTCTTCCAGAGGATATAGAAGGGTTTTTTGTAGAGCTTAAGAAAAATGGTTTTAAGTTAAGATTTCACGCAGATGAAATTAAAAATGTTGGAGCCACAAGACTCGCGGTAAAACTTGGGGCAGTTTCAGCAGATCATCTTTTGAAAATCACAGATGATGATATAAGAGAAGTAAGTAATTCGGACACTGTTGCTGTGCTTATGCCTGGGACAAGCTTTTATCTGGGAGAAGAATATGCTCCTGCAAGAAAGTTAATAGAATATGGAGCAGCAGTTGCTCTGGCATCTGATTTTAATCCAGGTTCCTGTCCAGTTTATGAGCCAGCGTTTGTTATGCACCTTGCATTAAAATTCTTGAAAATGGAACCAGAAGAGATACTCACTGCTTATACCTTAAATGCAGCGTATGTGCTTGGAATTGAAAATGGTGCAATACTTCCTGGTAGAAAATGCGATATTGCATTGTGGAATACTACAGAGTTTTTAGATATTCCATATATGTTTCAGTATAACTTTTTGTCAGGGGTTGTTATAAATGGAAAGGTGAAATTATATGAAAATGTTCCGTAAAGCAGATATATTGTTTCTTCTGGTGCTCATTACATTGACTTTTGGAGGATTGTTGTATAGCTTTCGTGGAGGTTCTGATCAGGTAGACATAGTTCAGGTAAGAGTTGCCGGAGAGCTTTATAAAACTATAAGAACGCCTGGAACTTATGAGATACGTGGCAAAGATGGAAAGGTGCATAGTATAGTGCATTTTGATGGAAAAGTTGCCTGGGTGACCAACTCAGATTGTCCTTTAAAAATATGTGAAAAGACTGGAAAAGTAGGCGGAGGAGGAAAAATAATCTGCGTTCCCAACAAAATAGTAATAGAAGTAGGCAATACCAGAGAAAAGCAAGATATACAAACGTGGTAATTTATTCTTTCCTGATTTCTATATCTTCAGTTATGTATGTTGTTGAAACCATCATTCCCTATCCTGTTCCAGGAGGAAAATGGGGATTTTCAAATTTTGTTGTGCTTTTTAGCGCTGTAAATCTGGGAGTGATTCCTGCGATTGTTGTAGCAACTTTAAAATCTTTACTTGGCTCTTTATTTACAGGTACACTATTTTCTCCAGCGTTTATGATGGGATTTACAGGAGTATTATTTGCAGCAATTTTGCAAGGTATTCTGGCCAGGTTGTTTATTTTTGGATATGTAGGTTTGAGTATAGGAGGAATGATAGTAAATAACCTGGTTCAGCTCTTGATAGGGTCTTTTCTTATAAAAAGCTCGGCAATATACGCATTTTTGCCTGTGATGATGTTTCTTGGAACCATTTCAGCTATTGCCAATGCATACTTAGCAAAGAAGATGGAGGATGTAATGAATGAGAATAGTGTTAGCTTCTGGATCCCCAAGAAGGAGAAAACTAATAAAACTTCTTGGTCTTCCGTATCGAATAGAAATACCAAAAATAGATGAAAAAATCACTGGTACTCCAGAAAGTATTGTGATCTCTCTTGCCCGGAAAAAAGCAATGGCGGTTAATTATGGAGAAGAAGAAATAATAGTGGCTGCTGATACAGTGGTTTCTATAGAAAATAAAGTTTTAGGAAAGCCCGATAATTTTGAAGAAGCATATGATATTTTGAAATTGCTTTCTGGAAATTGGCATCAGGTTTACACAGGAGTTTTTGTGATAACAAATTTTGAAAGTTTTGGCTTTTTTGAAAAAACTTATGTAAAGTTTAGAGACATACCTGATGAATTTATACGATATTACATTGCCAGTGGTAATCCTTTTGACAAGGCAGGAGGATATGGGATCCAGGAGGTTGGGGGGCTATTTGTTGAAAAAATAGTTGGAGATTATTACAATGTTGTTGGGTTACCAATATCTCGTTTATGGTTTGAGTTATATTCGAGGGGGTATATAAGATATGATGGGGGGGCCACGCGAAAAACTTTTGAATCACGGAGCTGAAAGATTAACCAATGAAGAGTTAATAGCGATTGTACTTCGGACAGGTAGTTCTGGACAAAACGTGGTAAGAACAGCTACGTTACTTTTGGAGAAATATGAAGGAAGTTTAAAGAAGTTGGCTGATGCAAGCCTGGAAGAGTTGACAGAGATTAGAGGTCTTGGCGTTGTTAAAGCAATTACAATTAAAGCTGTGATGGAGATCGCCAAAAGAGTTGTTAGGGAAAATTATGAAGGAAGGGTTTTAAATAAGCCTGAGAAAGTCTACGAATATTGCCTTGATATGACTTTTTTAAAACAGGAAACAGTTCGTGTTATACTTTTAGATAGTAAGTTAAAAGCTTTCAGTTATAGGGATGTTACACTGGGAACAGTAACAAGTAGTTTAGTTCATCCGCGAGAGATTTTCAGAGAAGCTATTAGAAGTGGTGCAGTATCTATAATAATGGTACACAATCACCCTTCAGGAGAAGTCTCTCCGAGTTCTGAGGATATAAAAGCTACTCAAAAAATAAAAGAAGCTGGAAAAATAATTGATATAGAATTAGTTGATCATATAATAGTAGGGAACGGCTATTACAGTTTTAAACAAAAGGGATTATTATGAGGTGGAAAAATGGATGACAAACTAAAAAATATTTTGAAACTTAAGGAAGAATTAGAAAAAGATTTAAAAAAGAAAGGTTTAATAAAAAAAATAGAAAAACGTTCAGGTTCAGGGAAAGGCAAAGACAGTATTTCAAAAGAGTTAAGAGAAAAGATTATGGGGTTTGCTAATATATTACCTGAAAAGAGTTATAGCATTTTTGATATAAATTCTCAGGATTATGATGCTGATATTGAAAGTGTTAAAAGAACTCTGAAAAAATTTTCAGCTGAATCTCGTGATTTATGGAAAGTTAATATTTACAATGGTTTAATAGAGCTGCTTGACGGTAACTTTAAAGTGGCTTTTGAAAAGTTTAAAGAATCTGATCATTTTATTGGAGAATATAATGCGATTTTATCAGAATTATATGATGGTAAAAATGTAGCCCAAGAAATTTTGAATTTTATTAAACAATATCCGAAAAGTATTTACCCGTACTTATTGCTTTTAGAGTATGAACTATCTCAGGGTAATTCTAATCAATTTTCAAGGATACTGAATATTTTGGAAAAAATGAGCAAAGTTTTTGCTTTTGTGAAAGATGTCTACATGAAGAAAAAAAATGAAGAATCTTTGAAATTTATGATTAGAGAAAAACTGTTTATTCCTTTAATTTTTCTTTTTAATGCGTATATTTCAGGTGAGTCGCCAGACAAATTTCAAAGCAAACATACATGTTTGGCTTTCCATAAATCATATCTGAAAGGAGACTATTTTTCGAAGATTCCAAAATATTGTGTAAAGGGAAATATGGCGGTAGCTGCAAAAAGTTATTTATCAGGGAAAGAAATTGATCTGGATTTTCTAAATTTATTTGCTAAAACCCCAGAATATAAACTGTTTTTTGGATTTTATTATTATAATAAAAATGAAAAAGATAAGGCTAAAAAGTTCTTTGAGGATTTTGAAAATAGCGTGGAATTTTTTGAGATACACGTGAAAGAATTAAAAGATAAAAAGGTTGGAATCAGGCAGTTTTTTCAATTCTTTACGGGAAGCACAATAGTAAAAATGGGGATCTTTTCTGCCCTTGAAAAGTTTGAGAATAAGGATCTATTCGTTCATTATTACGATTCAGAAATGATAAGACTGCTTTTTTCAGAAAAACATTGTAAAAGTTTATATGGGGAAGGAAACAAATGAGGACAGTTTTTTTCCTGATATTTTTGATTCCAGGAGTTTTATTTTCAGGTTTGCTGTATAATTCGTTCGTGTCTCCAATTCCTGAGCAATGGTCAGAGGAAAGTAATATTAATTTCAATGGAGTAGTTTTTAAAGTGACCCCATGGATTTCTATAGGAAACTGGGAAACAAATTTTGTAACTAAATATGTCTGGGGATGGGGAACTCCTACAAACCCCGGGGAAAAGGTTTTTTACATCTCTACGGAAATACCACCGCTTATAGACATTATATTTAATTATAATAGTAATGGGTTCTCTCTTTTTTTAGATATTTCTGTTCAAAGAGAATATTTTACTCGTGTAAAAGAGTATAGTACAAATCTTTTATCGGCGGAATTATTTGATTTGTCTAAATATTCGTTTGATATGAACTTTCCAGAGCTTGCGTACATTTATTATGCAAATGACAATTTTTTTGTATCAGTTGGCAGGTTTCCAATAAAATGGGGCGTGGCACATTATCCTGTTACAATTTCTGATACAACATATCAGGATAATATCACATTTTCCATTAAATTTGAAGATATGAGGTATACTTTCCATTTTATATCTTCTTATCCCCTTCTTTCAAACGAAGAATTATATATTCAAAAAAATTATTATGACGGGCATACACCAGAACGCTATTTTTTTGAACCGTGTAAATCTATAATAGCCCACCGATTTGATTTTAAGCTTGGGAATTTTAGATGGGGAATTGGCGAACTAAACGTCGTTGGAGGGAAATATCCTGATTTAATAGATTTTAACCCAATAACAATTTTTCATAATACATATGGAGAAGGTTTTTCCAATGTTGTTGCTTCTTTAGATTTTGATTATGAAGTTTCTGATTCCGTATTTTTATATGGTGAATTTTCTTTAGATGATTACCAGGTACCTTTTACCGAAGGTGGTTCTGATTACAAACCTACTGCTTATGCATATAATTTTGGATTCAAATATTCATTGAAAAATTTCAGTTTCTGGGGGGAATACACTTTTTCAAGTGAGTGGATGTATATTACAAATTATTTACCTTATTTGAGAATAAATGTAAGGCATTTTTATATGGACAACAAAACTTCTCCGCAGCGTGCACTTGTGGATTATCCGCTTGGATTTAAATATGGACCAGATGCGACAATGGTTTCTTTGGGGTTTCAAACAGACATTTTTGATACTAAAATATCGTTTGAATATAATTTTTTGTTAAAGGGAACAGTAGTTGATGGAGATGTTGAAAGGTGGAAATGGTTCTGGGACTCGTGGCCAGGAAATGTAGATAAAAAAGAAGATATTCCTGAACCTGAAATTCCTTATAAAGGAAAGGATATACTTTACAATATAGTGACTTTTAGTGTAAAATATCACAGTGTGGTTTTATATACAAAAGTTGTCAATGAAAGGTATTTGATAGGGATTTCATTTGGGTTTTAAGAATGATGAGGTGAGATAAATGGAAAATTGGATTTTGTACGTTCTTTATAATGTGTTGGTGTCGCTTATAATTGTTTTACTTGGTAAGTATAAAAATGAAAAGAGAACAAACTACTTGCATGAGAACAGGAATCCTGATTATAATCCTTTGGTTAGTGTTGTGATTCCAACATGGAATGAAGAAGAGGTTATAGAAAATACTATTAAAACTGTTATGAAAAGTAGTTATGGAAAAATTGAAGTTATAGTGATCGATGATAATTCTACTGATATGACATATGAAATTGCTAAAAAATTAGAAAAGGATTATGATAATCTTGTTGTTGTAAAAAAGCAAGGAGTTCGTGGGAAACCACAATCTATTAATGAAGCAATGAAAATAGCAAAAGGTGAAATAATATTGTTTCTTGATGCAGATGCGAGGATTCCAGAAAATTATATTTCATCACATATATTCTGTTTTTCCAATCCAAATGTAGATATGATTTTCACAAATTTTGAGTCATATAATTTTAGATTTAGACCAGTGTTTATTGTGCAGGAAATATATTTTAATTTTGTAAAAGCGATATTTTATTCTAATTTGTTTGTTAGAATGATCTTTATGGGGAATGGCCTGTTTTTCCGAAGAAAGCTTATAGAGAAATTATTACCTATTGATCCTCAAACATTAGTAGATGATTTTAGTATGGCAACGAAGTTATCAAAAATGAAAGTTAAAGAATACTATTCTACATATCCTTATATAGAAATTCAATATGCATTAAATTTTAAAGATCTCTGGAAGCAACACAAGAGGTGGTATGTTGGCGGTTTTAGAGAGATGTTTAAAAAGTATAAGGAAGGAAATAAAGGTTATTTGTTTCTCTATTTGTTTGTTGGTTTTATAGTACTTTTGCCTGTTCTTTCATTAATTTTTGACATTTTGTTTGGTCTGCATACCTTCACATTTGTCAGTGCGCTTCTATTTGGAATTTATGCTTTGATCTCTGTAAGTTCATTTGACAGCAGAAAAATGGGATTGTTTTCTCTTTTTTATGCGATACTTTACACTCCAGTAATGATGGGATTTGAATTTTTGGTATTACTTGTAAGTTTAATTCTTGGTCCATTTAACAAAGTTAAGAAGTGGCATAGAGTTGAGCGTGATAGAATATAAGGAGGGCTTAAATGGCACTAATAAGTATAATTGTTCCTGTATTAAACGAAGGAGAAATCCTTGAACAGACTTTGAAAAAATTAAAACTTCAAAAATTTAGAGACTTTGAATTAATAGTGGTAGACAATGGTAGTACAGACGAAAGTGTTGAGATAGCTAAAAAATATGCAGATAAGGTATTATTTGAGAGTAAGAAGGGGTCTATAAACGCTATGAAGAAAGGCTTTGAAAATGCAGATGGGGAAATAATACTGGCTTGTGATGCGGATAGTGTTTACGATGAAAATTATTTAGAAAAGATTGTAAGTACTTTTCAAAAAACTAAAAACATAGTAGCATTGTATGGACCTTTTGTTTTTGTTGAGAAAGGTCCAATTTTTAATTTTTTTATCTGGGTTTCTTATGTTATTCTTGACTTTTTATCAAGAATATTTACAAAAACTTACATAGTAGGTGCGGCAAATTTTGCTATAAAAAAATCGGCATATTTTGAGGTGGGTGGATATACGGCTCAAGAGAATCTTGCTTCTCAAGACTTTAGGCTTGCAAAAAGGTTATCAAAATTAGGAAAGGTAAAATTTTTACCGTTACTTATTGTGAGAACGTCTTATAGAAGATATGAAAAAGCAGGGATGATCAAAGGCTTTTTCCAATCCCTTAAGTTCTGGGCGGATGTTGCCTTCAATAAGAATAAATTGACTTATGAGGACTATTATACAAAAGATTATTACAGGGAAAAAGAAAGGAAGAACGGGAAATGAGAAAAGAAACAAGAGTAATTGTTGGAAGTATAATTGCGGTAATTATAAGCGCTATTGTTATATATATTTATAGCTTTTCTTTAAACAAGAATATAATACTCAATATTTTTAGTTCGGTTAAACTTTCCCAGATATTTATTGCCATATTATTAACATTGTTTGCTTTCGGGTTTGATGGAGTGAAGCATTATATAGTTTTGAAAACGTTAGGTCAGGAAATCACTTTGTTAGATGCTATAAATTCTTGTTTTATTCTCGCTTTTTTTTCTGCGGTGACTCCTTTTTCTGCAGGTGGTCAACCATTTCAAATGGTATATTTAAACAAAAAAGGTGTTGAATCAACATACTCAATGAATGTTGTAATGTTGCGTTTTTTTGAGATGATTTTTCTTATGTTTTTGATAGACGCGACTTATATTTTCCTTTTTTCAGGAAGTATTAGCGGTATTTCAGGCAGTTTAATAAATCTGGGTTTAGTTCTTACTCTGGCAACTTCTATTGTGGTGATTCTTGGTATGCTTTTTCCAAAAAAAATAGCAAGAATTTTGTCACTTATTAGAATTCCTTTTCTGGAAAAATATATAGATAGAAACTCAATAGAGGAGTGGTTTTATAAATTAGATTATGTGGTAAAAACAACTTTTCTGGAGCATAAATGGTTAGTGTTTTTGGATTTTATTATGATGTTTGTTCTATTAATTATCCAAAGTTGGGTTTTTTATTACGCCATTAAGATATTTGTACCAGTACATATTAACTTTTTACAGTTTCTTTCAATTGTAAATATTGTAAACACAGTTGTTTTTCTTGTACCAACCCCGGGTGCTAGTGGAAGTTTTGAGTTTATTTATTCACAGGCACTTGCACCCTTTGCTCAAAATACTGAAGCCATAATTAAAGGTGTTTTGTTTTATAGATTTCTTGTATATTATTTAGTTTTAGCTGTTGGGATAATTATTCTTATTGTTTTTGCAAAAAAGAGTGCTACTTCGAAATCTTGATTTTATCTTCACTGTTTAAATATAGGAATATGCTCACAAACCATGATATTATCAATCCTATAACTACTAAAATTCCAAATTCTCTCAAAAGTTCACCTTTTGCAAACAAAAAGCTTCCAAATGCTATTATGGTAGTTAAATTTGAAACAGTAACTGCCTTTTCAGTTTTTACAATGCTTTCCCTTCCATATTTTATACTGTGAGATAGGTGAATCATACTATCAACACCAATACCCATGAAAATAGGGATTATTAGTAGATTTAAGAATGTAAGTTCGATGTTGAATACAAAATATCCAAGACCTATAGCAGAAGCAATGGTTAAAAAGACATAGAAAGTAATCTTGATTCCTTTAATAAGATTGAGTTGGTCTATCATAAGAACAATTAATATTGCAACAATTACAAAATAAGCGGCTTTTATCGTGGAATTGATTAAATATTTCATCACTTTATAAAATAAAGCGGGATAACCAAAGACTTTATAGTTTTTTAATACATCTCCATATATTAATTGAAGGCCATTGTTTTCCCATAAAGGTACTGTTTCTTTTGCATAAATCAAAAAATATCTATTCCCTTTTGTATCATAGAAAAATAATGTGGGGATATCTTTTTCTAAACTAACAAAAATATCTTCAAAAGTTTTTGCATTTCGCAATAAAGTTAGTGTTTCTATAAGACTGTCGTACAGTTTATATTTTCTAAAAACTATATCAAGCATTGGTTCATTTATGATATCAAAGAGTTGTTTGTAGAAGGTTTCTTTTACTTCTGCAAGCATTTGTGGATTTTCAACAAAGTTTAATATAGAAAAGGTACCTGAGAATAAAGGACTCTTGTCTAAATCTTCTTTTATTTTTTTCAGTTCTTCGAAAGTTTTTGCACCAATAATCACATTTCCAATACCAAATTCTCCAAATTTTTTCAGTGCTATTTCTCCAGCAATTATTGATTCAGATTTCCCTGGAATAAGCCCAGGAGGTGTGTAAGAAAAATTTTTCATAGCTTCGTAACCAAAATAAGAGAAACCAATCAGTATTACCCATATAGCAATTGTAATAGGTTTGAACTTTCTAACAAGCTCTATAAATCTTGAAAAATATTCTTTTTTTGGAACTCTAATTCTATGCAAAAAGGTTATATAAAACGAGGGGATTAATAAATTCATGATAAGATAAAAAATAATAACTCCAACGGCAGAAGATATTCCCATTTGCTTTAAAGGTTGAGATGGACTTAGAGCTATAACACCAAGTGCCACTGATGTTGTAATTGCTGAAACGCTTGAGGGGACTAAATTTTCTTTTATGGCTTCTGTAATACTTTGCTTTGTTTTTCCGTGCAATCTAATGTTTTCGTGTATTTTAGCTGTTATATGAATACCATAATCTATTCCAAGCCCCAAAAGCATAGCATTAACAAAAGAAGTGATAATATTAATCTTTTTAAACAATAAAACAATAATACCCATACTTATTCCCATGCTAAGAAGCATTGAAACGAAAAGGAAAAGCATTGTAGAAGTACTTCCATAAGATAACAATAAAAGTAAAGAGATTCCAAAAAGAGAAATAAGAGTAGTTATTTGAAAATCTTTAGTAACCTGAATATTTCCCTCATAGTTGCTCATTGCTGAACCGCTAAATAAAATTTGACTATTCCATTTTTCTGATATTTTTTTTGATAAATTTTTTAAATAAGGAATTGCTTTGTTGACAAAATTAACATCTGTTACAGGCTTTGCCATAGAAAAATTCATCAATAAGATGTCTTTATCTGAAGATATTAAATAGTATTTTTTTATGCCGCTTCTTGAAAGAAAAGCGTTAGCAAAGCTTGTAACATTATAAAGTGCTGTTCCAACATTTCTCCAGAAGCGAAAATCTATGATTGATCTTGGTTCTATAAAAAATAATGATTTATAGTAATTTATGACATTATTCAAGTTTTTTTTGTCAACTGCAAAGAGTCCGTATTTTATCAATGTTTCAGGATTATCAAAAGGTTCCGCCATAGATACATAGGGAGTATTCTCAAACATTTCTTTTAGTTCAAAAACAAACTTATCTATGTCGTTGACGTTTGAAACTTTTGCTACCACAAGCAATGTATTGGATATCACTTTCTCTGCTGTAAATTTTAGCTGATCGTTGAAATCTGCCTCATCAGCTGGGGCAAGTTGAGTTAACTCCGCATCTACTTTTAAGTTTAAAAGGCTGTAGAGTCCTAAAAAACTTCCCAGTATAAAAATTATAAGTATTACTATTTTTGAGTTTTTTATAATAAAATTTGAGATAATATTGACCAATTAGTTGTCACCCCCGTCAAAAAAATTAATAAAGCGCCTGCCCTTACTATGATAACCCAGAGTCGTTTTTCAAAATTCGCTTTATACGTATTCGAAATTACAAAACATATAATAAACGAGAAATATACATTTGCATTTATCAGATTTAATAAATATGCGAACACCGGGACGAAAATATATACCCAGAATCTTTCTATTTCTGCAAATAAAAATTCTTTACCTTTGACACTTACAATAAAACTGAATAAAATGAAATATATGGAATAGAATATTAATATCATCTTTTGAACAGTGAATAAATTCACTTTCAGGGCGTATGAGGATACCACATAACTTAAAAAAGAAAATAGCAATATTAAAATCGTATACTGCCACTTTTTCTGCTTCATTTTATTTCAACTCCGTATCTTTTTAAAATTGTTTTTAAAGTTTTATTCTCCTCGATGTCTAAATTCAGTTTCTGCGGTATACCTTTGAGAGCAGAAACCACTGCTTTTCCAACGTTTTTGGTCCCGTTTTCATCAAAGGTTAAATTTGGAATGTAATAAAAGATTTTGCCATTAACATTTATATAAATTATTTTATATGTTTTTCCCCACCACAATGTTTTTGTTTTTTCACTTTTTTTGTAATGAATCCCGAATCTTTTTATAGCCTGTTCAAGTTCAGATAGCTTTTTTACATTTTCAACTAAATAGGCTTGTTTCCCAACCAGATTAAATTCAGATATAAGTTTTTGAGATATCATTTGCTTTTTTATATTGAGAAAGTAATCTCTGAAAGGGTTATTCAATAGAACTTGAGGAGGAGAAAGTATTTCCATACTTTCTCCTTCCTGCATAATTATTGTTTTGGTCAATATTAAAAATGCAAAGGTAATAAGTAAGAGTATAAATACTCCAAATGTGCCTTTCATTTTAACGATTTTCAATTAAATATTTTAAGGCTTCCTTAATGTAAGGATCGTCGACATTAACACTTATATGAGTTTTTGTGTACTCAACAACTTCTTGCTTGTGGTTGTTTTCAGTAGCATCTGAAGTTATCCATATGTTTGGTTCTATTCCGACTTTGTGAATATCCTTCCCGCTTGGTGTTTGATAATGTGCAATTGTTAAAAATGCCACACCGCCGTTACTTAACGGGAAGCCTCTTTGAACTGAACCTTTACCAAATGTTTTTTTACCTATAACTATTGCTCTGTTGTTTTCTTTGAGCGCTGCGGTAACAATTTCAGAAGCTGAAGCTGAACCTTCGTTGACGAGTAAAACCAAAGGTACCTCCGGGAAGTTATTTCCTTTGCTCACATATCTTTCTTCAGCACCTACTTTTGGCTTTACAGTGACTATCAGTTTATTTGCATCAAGAAACATGCTTGCCACATCAACTGCTGTATCTAAAAGACCTCCGGGATTATTTCGAAGGTCAAATATCAGTGCAACGATTCCCTTTTCATAAACGGTTTTTAGCACTTTTTCCAGTTCTTTTGTAGCAGGTTCGTTGAATTTTGTTAATCTTACATATCCAATTCTACCAATATCGCTTTCTATAAAACCATATTTTACGGGAATTAAATGAATTTTTTCGCGAGTTATTTCAAACGTAAGTGTTTCTTCTCCACGAAGTATAGTGAGCTTTACTTTGGTTCCAGGTTCCCCTCTCATCATATTAATTGCTTCCATATAGGAAATATTTTTTACAGGTGTTCCATCAACTTCTATTATTAAGTCTCCGCTTTTAAGACCGGCTTTCCAGGCTGGTGTTCCGTACATGGGACTTATTACTTTAATTGCTTTGTATTCAGAATCATACGTTACCTCAATACCGAGTCCTCCATATTCTCCCTTTGTATCAATTGATTGTTCTTCATAGGCCTGCTGGTTGTAATAATAACTGAAATCATCTCCTAATCCTTTTATTAACCCATCTATTCCATAGTCAACAACTTTATTTACATCCAAATTATCGCTTCCGTAATAATAGTTCATTATGTAGTATAGAGTTTCCGCAATAGGAGCCAAATTATTTTGAAACGCTTTTTCACTTGCTCCGGTAAGTATGAGGCTTCCAAGAATTACAGTTAAAATAATGCTCATTATGCCTATAAATCTTTTTTTAGAAGTCATTATAAAACACCTCCAGTTTTCTCTAAAACTTTTGTAGCGAAAATCATATATGTAGTGTGGGCAACCATTCGGTCAACTGGTCGAAGTCTTTGTGGAACAGGCTTGTATTTTCGCATTAAATTTTCCCACACTTCAATTTCCACGAAAGGAAGTTCATAAAGTTTTTCCAGCGTTTCCTGAACTTGATTTGTTGTAGGGCAAATTATCCCAATTTTTCCTCCACCGGTAAGAGCTTCCCAGCACTTTTCAAGATAATTATAAGGATCAGGTACGTCAAGAAGTAATGCGTTGACTTCTTTTTCATCGAAACCATATATTATGTCTCTCAATTTGATTTCAACGTTTTCAAGCAATCCCCATTCTTTTAAATTTTTTTGCGCAAGTGCGTAAAAATCTTTCCTTTTTTCGTAGCCATACACCTTTCCGTGTGGTCCTACTACTCTTGCAAAAGCCCCACACATTGCGCCACTGCCTACTCCTGTATCAATTATTCTATCGCCTGGCTTTACATCGAGCTTAAAAAGGATATAAGAGGCATCTTTTGGATAAATTATCTGAGTTTTCCTTTTCATAGAAAATATAAGGTCTATGAATGTCGGCTTTAAAAGAAAAAATTTCTTTCTTTTTTTCCCAATATGAATGATTTCTCCAAATTTTTTTCCAATAAGCTCCTCCATATCAATATGTCCTAAGTGTGTTCCCTTTTTTTTGTTGGCTTCTACTGTTATAATAAATTTACTGCCATCTTCTCCATAAAGTAAAACTTTATCCCCTTCTTTAATCAACTTTGATCCTCCTTGCTAAAAATGAATTCCTATTTCTATAGGAATGATATCTAATTTAATATCGTTGTAAAGATACAAAACTGAGTAGTTAAAGCCGATAAAAAAGTTTGTTACATAATATCTTGCACCTGCGGAAACAAGATATCCTGTAGAGGAAAAGTCAAAATTTAACGGAAATATTCCCCCTCCCTTACCGTATATTGAGAATGTTCCAAATGATGTTTCCGTGTAATATTTGCCATATGAGGAAAAACCAATAAAACCTGTTTCAGTAGCTGTTTCAATATTAAGATATTCCAGAGATATTCCAAAGTCTGTATTTTTAGAATCGTTTAGAGAAATAAAAAAGGCTGCACCAAAAAAGCTTTTATAAGATGTATCCTGTGAAATGTTCCAGTTCCAGTTCACTGAAAGGTCAAATCCAAAAGCTGTTAAAGAAGATAACAGAACCAGGTTTATTATAACTATGAAAAAAGATATTTTATAGTTATTGTTTTGCATATTCTTACCTCCTAAATGCATTCTTTAGACTATCTATTGCTTCTACATCTATGTAGATTCTTTCGTAAGTCTTTTGCCCTACAGTGATTTTTACAGGTTTCTCTGTTAATGTTGGTAAATCATAGTTTCTAATGTTGTAATTTCTGAAAGCATAGAGTAACTTTGCAAGAGCTGGAGCTGTTAAAGTGGTATCGGGTCTTAACGCTTTTATTATTCCGTTAAACTTGAAATAGTCTGTGTATTTTAACCCTCTTTTGGAAAGTATCCTGAAAAAATCGTTAAGATTGTTTGTGGAAATATTCAAAGAATCTGTTAATGTATTAAAACCAGTATCGTTTAGAATGACGTAGTAATTATACGAGCTTTGTATATCTAATAATGACTGTAAAAGATTTAAAGCAGATAAAGGGCTGTTTATGTCTATAGAATGGTTGGTTGTTGGATCGTAAGTGTATTCTTTGATTTTTACAATGTAAACTACACGTTTGTCACCATCGATTCTTATAAAATATCCGATGTCTTTGTTTACGAGCAAATAATGGGAAATAAAAGAAGCGTTGAATTCGGGAGAATTTTTTACAGAATACACTTTAAAAACTCCCGCCCCAATGAGTATACCTGCTATCACAATAGCTAATACTATCCACAGTCCTTTAGTATCTTTTCTTTTTCTTCTTCTCATAAAAAACCTCCTTTACATATTTCTTTTTATTACTGACTCATTCCAGGCTTCAACGGTTTCCGGTAATACTAAGAGATCCCTTGAAACAGCGTAAGAAATTTTGTTTCTCAAAACTTCATAGAAGGCCATGTCCAGGTCTTTGTAAGCGAGCAGTCTTAGTTCGTCTATTTTAGGATATATTCGAGTTTCTTCCAGCGAATCTGCTAAAAAAAGAATTTTTCCGTAAGTTCCAAAATCTTTATACCCTGAGGTATGATAAGATATTCCAGACAGGATATCTTCCTCTTCTATTTTGAATCTTTTTTTAATAAAGAGCGCTGCTATCTTTCCATGTAATAAAACTGGTCGAACTTTATCCTGAATGTTTGTTTTTATTCCATAAATTTTTGCTATTTTTAAAAGTTTAGACCAATCAACCTCTCTAAACAGATCGTGCGCATAACCCATAAACTCCGCTACATTTTCGTTAAATCCGTGAATTCTTGCAAGTGTAGTGGCAAACTTAACGGTACCAATAACATGTGGCATTCGTTTTTTGGAAACCATAATTTGGGCATAATTTTTTATTTTTTCTATTTTTGCTATTGGTATTTCAATCACCCATATACCTCCCTTATAACGTCTTCTACTGTGTATTGGGTTTCCAGAAAATTCTCGATTTTTTCCATGGTATTATAAATTAAATCATAATTTAGATTGACCATAGAAATTCCCAGGCAAATGTACTGTTTTGAATCCTGCATATCACCTTCGATAGCCGAAACGTTGAAATGTGATCTAACACTATTTAAAATTCTTTTTACGAGCGAACGTTTTTCTTTCAAAGAATTTATGCCAAATATACGAATCTTTATCTTTATAAATCCCACAACCATTTATAACTCCTCGATCGTAAAATTGTTATTGGTATATATGCAGATTTCACTTGCAATTTTTATTGATTCAAGAGCTAATGTTTTTGCGTCTAAATCGGTGTATCTAAGTAATGCTCTTCCAGCAGCCAGAGCATATGGAGAACCGGAGCCTATTGCGGCTATATCATCTTCTGGTTGAATAACCTCACCAGTTCCTGAAATTATAAAAGTGTATTCTCTGTCAGCTACTAACAGTAGCGCTTCTAATCTTCTCAATATTTTATCCATTCTCCAATCTTTGGCAAGTTCCACGGCAGCTTTCAGGAGATTTCCGCCCCACTCTCTGTATTTTGCTTCAAATCTATCAAAAAGAGCCATAGCATCAGCAACTGAACCTGCAAATCCAGCTAAAACTTTTCCGTCTCCCATTTTTCTAACCTTTTTTGCATTTCCTTTTAAAATGGTGTTACCGTATGTTACCTGTCCATCAGAAATCATAGCTACTTTTCCATTTCTTCTGACACATACTACAGTTGTAGAATGCCAGTCCTGTTTAAACGAATCAATCATTCGTTCACCCCCATTTTTTAGCTGCTTTTTTTAATCGATTCATTACAGAAAATAGTATACCACGTTCTTCAAATGCTTCGACAAATGCTAAATCACAATCCAGCTTATCTATTTTTCGCAGTGTTTTAAAAAGATTTTGGGCAATTGTATATGGTTTTTTTAATGACCCCAGAATTACTACTTTATTTTTTGGATATAAGTGTGCATGTTCTTCTGGACAGATGACAACAGCGTTTAAGTCATTTATTTTGTCAATAATATCTTTCTCGTTTTCTATTAAATATAGCGGTTTTTCTGGGGCATAGTGTCTGTATTTCATACCAGGTGCTTCTGGGGTTGTTACGCTTTTAGCTTTTTTTACAAATTCGGGTACTTCAAGATCGTCGAACAATTCTTTCAATGTTTCTATAGTTATTGGACCTGGTCGAAGTAATATTGGTTTATCTTTTGAAATGTCTATAATAGATGATTCTATTCCAAAAGGAGTTTCACCGGAGTCTATGATACATTCTATTTTGTTCATCAAATCTTCTATTACAGCTTTACCATCAGTTGGGCTTGGTTTTCCAGAAATATTTGCACTTGGTGCAGCAATTGGCCCTGCACATAAGCAGAGTTTCTGAGCGACAGGATGAGCTGGAATTCTAATGCCAACAGTTGGCAATCCGGCAGTTGCGATGTCAGGTACAATTTCTTTTCTTTTTACCACAAAAGTGATAGGACCCGGGGTTAATTTTTCCACGATTTTTCGATATTTTTTTTCAAGAAACCCGACTTTTTCTAATTGGTTAATATTTCCCACATGTATTATTAATGGATTATCTTGTGGTCGACCTTTTACTGTAAAAATTTTTGAGATTGCTTTTTGTTCATAAATGGTGGCTCCCAATCCATAGACAGTTTCAGTTGGAAAAGCAACTAATCCCCCGGTTTTTAGGATTTCACATGGAATAGTTATGTCAAAGTCATGTGCTGGATTAATTTTCAATACTATCGTTTCCATTATTGTACCTCCACAAAAATTGGAAAATCTTTAGATATTCGTTTAAGTAGTTATTTGTTTTGTAAATTATTTCAAGGTTCCTTGTTAAACCACTTATAGTGTAATTAGCTGAGCCAACAATGATTTTATCATCTATAATTATAAATTTATGGTGAAGCATTGGATTTGAAATTATTTTAACGTTTCCATTAGGGAACTTTTCCAGTGGTGAGTTTTTAAACCATTTGTCGGTAACTATTTTCACATCTAACCCTGAAGATTCTTTGTACTTAAGTAATGTGTAGATTTTGGGATTTGTAAATGCATAAACTGCAAGAAGTATTCTTTTTTTTGCTTTTGATATTTCAGTTAAAATGTAATTTTCCATATTATTCGCACTTGTTACAATAAATGGAAAAGGTAGTACTGTTTCTTTTTCAAACCATAGACTTTCGAAAAAGTTTTTAAGATTTTGCTGGTATTTACTCATAACCAGGATATCATTAAACCCTGTTATCAAACCACTTTCTGTGAAATTAGCTGAGCCAAACAGAATGCCATTTTCGTTGACCATAAATTTTGCATGGTGCAAACTTTTTTCCATATCTATTTTTACAAACTTTCCAAGTTCTGGTACAGGCTTTTCAGAGATTATTTTTACATCTACATCTTTTTTAATGGCGCTTTTTATGGCGTTAATAACATCTGGTTCAGAAATACTATATGAGGATATATAGAGAAATTTTTTCGAGCTTTCAATAAAGGAAACTATTAAATTAGTTAAAGGACCATATTCTGTGAAATAAACCTGAGCTGTTAGAAGATATGTTAACATTATGCATATAGAAAGTGTATAAAAACGTATCAATTGTCTTCATCTCCTATTCTTAACATAGCGAGAAAAGCTTCTTGAGGAATACTCACTCGTCCAATTTCTCTCATGCGTTTTTTACCTTCTTTTTGTTTTTCAAGAAGTTTCATTTTTCTTGTAACATCACCACCGTAACATTTAGCAAGTACATCTTTTCTTAGGGCCTTTATGGTGGAACGCGCAATAATTCTTCCTCCGGCTTTTGCCTGAATAGGAATTTCAAACTGATGTTGTGGGATTAGTTCGGCAAGTTTATCAACAAGTTTACGGGCAACTGTATAAGCTTTGCTTTTGTGGGCAATGATAGAAAGAGCATCTACAGGTTCTTTGTTGACCAGTACGGCGACCTTTACGAGATCGCTTTTTCTGTATCCTATGAATTCATAATCCATTGAAGCGTATCCTCGACTTACGGCTTTCATCCTATCAAAGAAATCGAAAACGATTTCTGCAAGAGGAACTTCAAAAATTAATACGACTCTTTCATGCCCGGCGTTTTCCGTGGAAATCATAACACCGCGTCTTTCAGTCTGGACAAGATTCATAAGTTTTCCTATGTATTCTGGCGGGGTTATAATTGAAAGTTTTATATATGGTTCATAGATTTCCTGAATTTCACCTTCTTCTGGAAACTTGGCGGGATCATTTATTAAAATTTCAGTTCCATCTTTCAAGATAATTTTATATTCAACATTAGGAGCAGTTAGTATTACTGTCATATCAAATTCTCTTGTTAGTCTTTCTTTTACAACATCCATATGTAATAACCCTAAAAAACCGCAGCGAAATCCAAATCCCAGCGCTGGAGAATGATCAGGCTTATAAACTAATGCTGAGTCGTTGAGTTTGAGTTTTTCCAGAGCCTTTCTGAGTTCTTCGTAATATTCAGGTACACCTGGGTACATTCCTGCATAAACCATTGGTTTTATCTCCTGATAACCTGGTAGTGGTGTTTCAATTGGTTCAATCGCACTTGTTATAGTATCACCAACACGTGCGAGAGAAACTTCTTTTATTCCTGCTATTATGTATCCTATATCTCCAGCTTTGAGAGATTTGGTAGGAGTCATTTCAGGAGTAAAGGCGCCAACTTCACTTACTTCGTATGTCTGGCGATTTGAAAAAATCATTATTTTGTCTCCAGGTTTTACAATTCCATCAAAAACGCGGACATATATAATAACTCCCCTATATTTATCATATTTTGCATCAAATATTAGTGCTTTAAGTTTATTTGATTCGTTACCTGTTGGTGCAGGTATTTTTTCTAAAATTAGTTCGAGAAGTTCTTCTACGCCAGTTCCTTCTTTTGCGCTAATTTTATGGATTTCATCTCTTGGAATTCCTATAAGATCTTCTATCTCTGATTCTGTCTCTTCTATGTTTGCATTTGGAAGATCTATTTTATTAATCACTGGAATAATTTCAAGGTCATGTTCCAGAGCTTTATATGTATTTGCAACTGTCTGTGCCTGCACACCTTGTGTGGCATCAACAAGGAGGATAGCACCTTCGACTGCAGCCATACTTCGGTCGACTTCGTAAGTGAAGTCCACGTGTCCAGGTGTATCCACTATATTTATTTCGTACAACTCTCCCTTCTTTGATTTATAAAAAACACGAAGTGGATGTGATTTTATGGTTATACCTCTTTCCCTTTCTATATCCATACTATCTAAGTATTGCTCACGCATTTTACGAGGTTCTATTGCACCTGTGATTTCCAGAATTCTGTCACTGAGAGTAGTTTTCCCGTGATCTATATGTGCGATAATGCATATATTTTTAATGTTTTTCAAAATTCCGCCTCCTTAAGACTTTCAACAATTTTTTTAAAATGGGCTCCTCGTTCCTCAAAATTTTTGTAAGCATCAAAACTTGCGCCAGCAGGGCTTAAAAGTATTACGTCACCTTTTTGAGCGTTTTGAAAACAAAAATTTACAGCTTTTTCTATATCGGGGAATTCTTTATAAAATATTCCAATGTTCTCCAGATAGGGTTTCAAATTTTTTGCAATGGGACCAACAATAGTTACGAATTTTGCATGGTTTTTAATTGTATTAACGAGTTCGGTGTAGTCTTCATTTTTACCTACGCCAGCAAGTATTAAAAGAAGATTTTCATCAAAATTTTCTATAGCTTTTATAACTGCAGCGGCGTTTGTTGCTTTAGAATCATTAAAAAATTTTATACCGTTAATTTCCGAAACATACTCCATACGGTGCGGAAGATTCTTAAAGTCTTTTAAATAGTCTATGTTAAATTTGAACCCAATACTTTCTATTATTACCTTTGCAGCAGTGATATTTTCTATGTTTTGTTTGTAACGTAAATGAGGAGGTAAGTTGGAGAATTCAAGTTCAGGATAGAATGGAATTTTTTTTGCTTTAACAATTGATAATTTTTTGAAAATTTCAGGATCATATGCGTTGTAAACAAATATGTCATTTCTATTCTGAAAAGCAGTAATTTTGAACTTTGACATTACATAATGTTCCATATCGGGATGCCAATTTAGATGATTCGGGTATATATTTAAAATGGCAGCGACATCTGGCTTGAAATAATCTGACCAGTAAAGTTGAAAACTACTTACTTCTAATACAAGGTATTCTGTTCTTATGTTGTTATTCAAAAGTGTTGAAACAGGTATTCCAATATTACCTCCTATAGTAGAAGATGTTTGCTTTAATAGAACATGATTAATTATAGAAACAGTTGTGCTCTTACCTACAGAGCCAGTTACTGCTATGATTTTCGGTGACCAACCTGTATTTTTTAGTTCATTGATACAGAAAGACAATTCTGTAGAGATTTTAATGTTTTCTTTTAATGCATTTTCAATTATTGGATGGTTGTATATAATCCCTGGACTTACCAAAATAATATCTGCATTTAACACTTTATTGGTGTGTCCCAGCTCTTCAAAGTCGATTCCATGTTTTATTAAAAATTTTCTATCTGAATCTTTTAATTTTTTCGCTTCGCTGACGAAAATTTCTACTTTTTTTCCCAAAAGATACTTAAGAATTTCTTTATTACTAAGCCCAAAACCAAGCAGGGAATATTTCATGTTTTTCCACTCCTGACTTTTGTTTCTCTCACAATTTTAACATACAAACATAAGTTAACAAAGAAAAAGTTTCTGTAAAGGTACAGAAATAGTTATAGGAATGATAATTCAGAAAATTTGAATGTTTATATACAAAGTTCATTTTTCACAAAGTTTCTCATTATCTCCAGGCAACGATTAGACAAATATTTTCTTCTATCATTTTTGTTTTTTATAATTTTTTCCAGAGGAAGAAGGCCAAAATTAGCATACATGGGTTTTAATTCTTTTGCAGATGTTATGTAATCTAACAATGCGCCAATCATGGTCTTTTTTGGAAAAGGTAACATTTTTTCACCTGTTAAAATTCTTCGTATGTTTATTCCAACATAAATGCCTGTTGCTGCTGATTCTGCGTATCCTTCTACCCCTGTAATTTGTCCTGCAAAGAAAAGGTTTTTGTATTTTTTGTGTCTCAAAAATTTGTCTAAAACGTGTGGTGAATCGATATAGGTGTTTCTATGCATTACACCATAGCGTAAAATCTCAGCATTCTCAAGTCCCGGGATCATTTTAATGATTCTGGATTGTTCTTTCCATTTGAGCCTTGTTTGGAATCCAACTATATTGTACATTGTTCCTTCTTCATTTTCTTTTCTTAGTTGAACAACTGCGTACGGTTTCTTACCACTTTTAGGGTCTGTTATTCCCACTGGTTTCATTGGTCCGTATCTAAGTGAATCTATCCCAGTCTTTGCAATTTCCTCTATTGGTTGACATCTTTCGAACAAAAGCTTTCTATCAAACCCCTCTATTTTTACAATTTGAGAAGATATAAGAGCATTATAAAATCTCTCGTATTCCTTTTTTGTTAAGGGGCAATTTATATAATCACCTGTTCCGACTCCATACCTATCGCCAAAGAAGCAAATGTCATAGTTTATGCTTTCTGCAGAAATTATAGGGGATACAGCGTCGAAAAAATTTAGAAAACCATTGGTTATTTTAGAGAGCCATTCTGCTAATTTTCCATCGGTAGTAGGACCTGTAGCGATAACCCATATTTTGCTGGGATTGGATAAGTCGATTTCTGTAATCTCTTTTCTAATGATTTCAACGTTTGGTAAGAGTTTTATTTTATTTGTTATGCATTCTGAAAATAATTTTCTATCAACAGCTAAGGCTTTACCAGCTGGGATTCTTGTTTTTTTAGCGCATTTTATTACTAAAGAATCCAGCATTTCCATTTCAGCTTTTAAAACGCCTTCTGCATTTTCTAACTTTTCAGATTTTAACGAATTGCTGCATACAAGTTCTGCGAAATTTTCAGAACTGTGAACCGGTGAAAATTTTACAGGTTTTTGCTCAAAAAGTTTAATTTCAATATTGTTGTATTTAGATAGTTGCCAGGCTACTTCCACCCCAGCTAAACCAGCTCCAATGATATTTACTTCAAGATTCAAATATGTCACCTTCCTTTATTAATTTTCCGTTTTTAGCTTCAAAGAATGTTATTTTCTTTTTCCCTGGAAATTGGATATATTTAACTTTTATAATTCCATCATTACAACAGATAGTAGCTCCTTCTTTTGATATATTTATAATCTTTCCTGGAGCAAATTGTAATTTTTCAGGTGCGTGGTAAAAAACATGAAAAACTTTTACATTTTTTCCATGAATAAATGTTTGAGCTCCCGGGAATGGATCATAAGCCCTGATTTTGTTTTTCACTTTTTCAAAACTATTGTGAAAATCTATTTTTAAGTCGCTTTTTGATATTTTAGGAGCATAAGTGGCAAGATGTTCATCTTGAGGAGTTAATTTTAAAGGGTATTTTTCTAAAAACTCTATAAGCAGTTCTTTTCCAATAATGATAAGTTTTTCATAAAGTTCTCCGTATGTTTCGTACATTCCAATTTTTGTTTCTTTTTTTAATGCAATTGGTCCATTGTCCATTCCTTCTCCTATTTTGAAAATAGTTATACCTGTTTTGTTTTCGCCATTTTCTAAAGCTCTTTGAATAGGAGCGGCTCCACGATATTTTGGTAAGAGTGATGCATGAATATTATAAAAAGGTATCTGGTCTAAAAATGGTTGTTTTAAAAGTTTACCGTAAGCAACAACAATGCCTATGTCTGGTTTTGTTTCATCGATTATTTTTATCCCTTCTTTTGAAAGGGATTTTGGTTGAAATACAGGGATTTTAAATCTTTGAGCAATTGTTTTTACCGGCGTTGGCTCCAGTTTTTTCCCACGGCCTCTTGGTTTATCCGGTTGTGATATTACACCTACCACATTGTATTTTTTTTCTAATAAGTATTTTAAGTGTTCTGCTGCAAATTCAGGGGTACCAAGAAAAAGAATTTTCACAAAACTCCCTCCTATTTTTTAAAATCTAAGCCCCTTTATAGGGGCTTTTTGTACACGATTTTCCACATTTTTAGAAAATCTCTTTCGCTGATATCTTCCGGTCTTTTCGTTAAATCTATTTCTTTTTCAAGGAGTTCAATTTGTTCTTTGTTCAAAAACGTTTTCAGGTTATTTCTTAAAGTTTTTCTTTTTTGTCTAAAACAATTAGAAACAAATTGCCAATAAAGTTCAAGGTTTTCGTTTTTAAGGCTTTCTTTCTTTTTTTTAAAGAAAATAACACTACTGTCGATTTCCGGATTTGGAACGAAGTTACTTTTTGAGACATTAAGAACTTTTTTGATTTCACAGATACTTTGAACA
This sequence comes from Thermosipho ferrireducens, assembly GCF_017358165.1. NCBI lineage: Bacteria > Thermotogati > Thermotogota > Thermotogae > Thermotogales > Fervidobacteriaceae > Thermosipho > Thermosipho ferrireducens. The sequence goes on from NZ_CP071446.1 coordinate 1,006,124, forward strand.
ACTACAGTTAAAAAGCCTCTATTTGAATCTCCAGGTTTAGAAAGCAATCTTTCCCCTACTTCTTTTTGAACCATTAAATATGCATCAAAAAAATTTGAAAATAATATTTTTTTTATAACATGTCCAGTTATAGAGTATGGAATATTGGAAATACACCTGAAATTTTCTGGTAAAAATGAAAGGTCCAGTTTTAAAATATCATCAAATATGAGGTGTAAATTTTTATAGTGTTTAAGCCTGTAAAGGACATCTTTTAATTGTAAGTCAATTTCCACAGCATATACAAATGCTCCCGTTTTCAAGAGCGCTTCTGTGAGCGTTCCAGCTCCTGCTCCTATTTCTAAAATAACATCATCGTCTTTTACGTTTGCAATATTTACTATTTTTTCGGCAACTGAAATGTTACTCAAAAAATTTTGCCCCAGATTTTTATTTAATTTTATTCCATAAAGTTTAAGTAGTTCGGAAGTTTTCATCTTAAACTCCTCTCCACAGTCACAAAACCCGGAAATTCCATTTTTACAATTCCAGATTCATCTTTTTCAATATTAACTTTTTCGTTTTTGTATAAAAGTTGAAAAGAATCATCAAGTTTTTTCAGGGTTGCGATTCCTACTGCGTCTTTTGTTTTTCCTGGGTTAAAAAGGGCTTGAGGAATTACTATTTCAAAAATAGGCGACGGAGTTTCAAGAAGTTTTTCATAATGTGGAATCATAAAATTATTATCAAGTATAATTAGATTTTTTTTAGTCAACTTAAATGTTTTTGAACTTTGAGGCGTTTCGAAAACAAATAATGCTTCTGTACCATCGTATTGTCCAGATATTTTAGCGGTTACAGTACCATCTACTGTAAAAGTTACCAGATAATTTTTGAAGAATTCTCCGTTGTATGTAGTTGTGGATTCTACTGTGTAAACTATACCGTAATCTATAGTTGTAGTTACATGGTAACTTTCTGGAGAAATCTTATTGACAATAGATGTACCAAGAATAGTGTCCCCTATTCTGATAGTGTAAGTTTCTGCGTTTACTAATGTTAGAAAAAGAATGCTTACTATAAGTAATACCAGAATTTTTTTCACAAAATCCCTCCTCGTGTATAATGTAGTAGAAAAATTTGCAAATCAATCCAACTCTGAGTTATCATATAACTAAAGTAATTCAGGTCCTCCCTGCACATGAATGCTTGGTTTAGTCTGACTATATTGATATCATGTCAGTTACGCAAAAAGCTGTGATGCACTTTCCTTCTGATTCCGGGTATATATTATTTCCAGTTTTGAATTTAAGACTTACCGGACATTTTAAAATGGAAGTTAAGCTTTCTGATATCTGTGTTCTAAATTTACCGAGCATAAAACCTGAAATAATAACACAATCTACATTTATTGGAAAAAAGCCTTTTTCTTTTACTAAGCGTAACACATCGAGTAACATCTTTTTACTGCTGAAGCCTTTTGGTGTAACAGATTTTGGGAATAATTCACCTATGTCTTTCTGTAAAGAAACGCCAACTATCGAATCTATTATGCTATGAATTATTACATCTGCGTCTGAGTGACCTTCGAGACCAAAATCCGCAGGTATCTGAACACCACCTAAAAAGAGTTTTTTGTTTTTTGTTGTGGGATGTGTATCCCAGCCTATTCCACTAATTGTTCTATAGCGTGTTGTTCTAAACATTCTTGTCATAATTTTATTTGGTTTTCCACTTAAAATGAATCCTAAATTTTTGTATTTTTCTACTTCTTCTTCAAGTATGTCTGTTATGATTCTTGAGAACTCAAACTGTCTTATAAGTATGTATAATAATTCAGCTGTAATGTCAGGGGTTTTTCCTACAAGTGATATTATATATACATCATCTGTGCTAAAATCTATAAGAATTTGACCAATAACTGATGCTAATTTTATACCAGTACCTAAAACTTTTAGACCAAGAATTCTGAACCACCTTTCGTATCGATGTCTAAACGCTTCTTTAGTGGCGTAAAGGAGTATCCCCAGAACTTCTCCATCCTCGTTTTCCAGCACTATAGAGTTTTCTGATAAAAATGGCGGAATGTTTAAAGAAAGAGCTTTTTCTAAAACAAAACTTGCATTTTTGAAAAGATAATCATAATAATTTTTCTTTTCTTTATAAATTAGTTCTGCACACATTTTTATGTTGTTTTTGTTTATTTTTGTTATTCTCATTTTTACACCTCGTTTGTAACTAAAGAATTTTAAGTATGTATAATATTATAATCAGGAAACCAGCAAAAAACATAGTAGTCAGGAATGCTATAAGGAGTTCTGAACCGGTAAATACAGGGGAATGAGAAGGGCGTATAACTTTAATTTTTCCATGGGTTTTAATTTCTTCAACTCTTTTTGAGCTTTTTAGTAAAGTTTCATCATGTAGTAATTTTAGGCTTGGGCTTACGACAAACTTTCCGATTATATTTTCTCCAAGGTCGATTTTTATTAAAAAGAGATTTCCTTTTTTCGTTTTTATGATTTCTTTTCCTATGATCTTTCCAGGGAAAGGTTTGATTTTCGAACCTGAAAAATTGTTAGGATATACTTCCTTTAATTTTTCTTCCGTTGAACTTATATCTACAGGTACGACATATAATATATCTTCTATATCAAACTTGGTTATGGAAACTCCGTTGATTGGATCAATTACCGGGAAAAATTCCGGAATGTTTTCTAAGTCTGGTCGTTTGTAAATTTTTGCTATCTCTTCATCCTCAAAGTCTCCTTTCATTTCTAAAACGGTTAGTGCGGAATATTCCTCCAGACTTATACCATCAAAAGCTATTTTCAACTCAGCTTTTGGAGACCAATCTTCTATGAGGTTGGAGATAATGAGTTCAAGAACACCTTCATCATTTTCTTTTACTGCCGTTGTAAATTCTATGCCAAGTGCAAGTTTGCCACGTTTGTTCATCATGGTATTTAAAAATGTGTTGAAGGATAATGTAAGATCAGATACTACAGTTTCCTCTTCTAAAAGGTCTTTTTTTAGTTTTTCGAGTTTTTCTCGAAATTCGATGATATTTTCTTCCATAGTAAAAGAATCCAGATGTTCAGAGAACCTCATGGGAACTATTATAAAATCATATTCCGGAGCATTGTTTGCTTTTCCGAAGAAATATCCTATGAACTCTTCAGCAGTTGCTTTGCTTCTTCCCTTCACTTTCACAAAGTATAAATCCACTCTTGAATAACCTCCTTAGAATGGTTAAAAGTATCCACCTGATGGTATCTTAGTATTATTGGTTATTGTTTTTTCTACACCAACCACACAATTTTTCCCTATGGTTACGTTTTGTTTTATAACACTATCCATTCCTATCACAGTAATTTCTGAATTATAAATTTTGTTGTCAAGTTTGCTTTTTGAGAAATCTCCGACACCTATTTTGACATTGTCTTCTATCACACAGTTTTCTGCGACTATGGTATTTTCAATGTAACAATTGTTTCCGATTTTTACCTTTGTCATTATTACAGAATTTTTTATTATGGTATTTTTTCCTACTTCCACTCCCTGAGAAAGAACAGAGTTTTCAACTTGTCCGTAAATTTCACAACCCTCACTTATTATTGAATTTCTAATGTAAGTATCGTTAGATATATATGCAGGGGGCATTTCTTCTGAGTGTGTATATATTCTCCAATTTTTATCGTAAATATTAAAGGGTGGTATTGGTCTTGTTAATTCTAAATTGGCTTCCCAATAGGATTTTATAGTTCCTACGTCTTTCCAGTATCCTTCAAAAGGAAAGGCAAAAACTTTGTTGGTTTCTATAATTTTTGGAATTATATTTTTTCCAAAATCATGTGAACTTTCCGGATTTCTGGCATCCTCAATTAAAACCTGTTTGATAAAATCCCACTGGAATACATAAATTCCAAGTGAAGCAAGTGTTGATTTTGGTTTTTCAGGTTTTTCTTGAAATTCTATTATTCTGTCTTCCAGATCCGTAACCATTATTCCAAATCTGCTGGCTTCATTTAAAGGTACTTCTATGCAAGCGACTGTTGCTACACCACCTTTAGATATATTAAAATCTATAAGTTCGTTATAATCCATGGAATAAACATGATCACCAGAAAGCACCAGAATATATTCTGGATCGTATTCATCTACAAATTCTATATTTTGATAAACAGCATCTGCTGTACCGTTGAACCACACTTTTTGTTTTTCAGTGAAAAAAGGCTGAAGGATCGTAACTCCACCGTCTTTACGGTCGAGATCCCATGGTTTTCCAATACCAATGTGTTTATTGAGAAGATGGGGTTTATATTGTGTTAGAACCCCAACTTTGTAGATACCTGAGTTGACACAGTTGCTTAGTGTGAAATCAATTAATCTATATTTACCACCAAACTGCACGGCGGGTTTTGCTATTTTATCTGTTAAAACGCCCAGGCGTGTTCCCTGACCACCGGCAAGTATAAGTGCAACTATATTTCTCATTTAAATCACTCCTAAAGTACCATTCTTTTTTCCATAACTACAGGTTCAAAATCGCCTATGAGTTTTTGTTCTGATCTGATAATGCAGTTTTTATCTAAAATTGCATTTCTAACTACTGCTCCTTCTTCAACAATTGAATCCTGCATTATTATTGAGTTTTCTATGCAAGCACCTGCTTTTACAACAACCCCTCGAAAAAGAATTGAGTTTTCAACAGTTCCAGATACAATACAACCGTCTGCTATTATTGAATTTTTTATTTTGGAGGTAGAAGTGAATTTAGCCGGTGGATAATCTTTTAATTTTGTGTATACTTTTCCATGTCTATAAAAAAGCTCCCTTCTAATTTCTTTATTCAGGAGTATTTCCATGTTTGTTTTAAAATATTCGTTTATTCCTTTTTTTATATTTCTCCAATAGCCGTTAAAATCATATGCAAAAACTCTAAGTTCTTTAAGTCTTGGTATTATGATATCAAGAAGCAGATCATTCCCACCTGCTGGAACAGAAGAATACAAGAGTTCCATTAAAAGATGTTTGTTTATAAAGTATACCCCCAGAAAAGCTCTGTTTGAAGGAGGGTTTTTAACTTTTTCACGAATGTCAATTATTCGCATGTCCTTGTCAACTATTACACTTCCATAATCTGACATATTATAGCTTTCATCCAGATTTTTTGTCAGAAGCGTTACGTCGGCAGATTTTTGAAAGTGGAACATATACAAATTGTTGTAGATCATTTTATAAATATGATCTCCTGATCCTATAAGAACGTAATCTTCTTCACTTCTTTTTAAAACTGACATATTTTGAAAAATGGCATCAGCAGTGCCTTTATACCAATATTCTCCAGTCAACCCCAGATACGGTTGAAGAATATATAACCCACCTTTTTTTCTGTCCAGGTTCCACTCTTTCCCCGAACCAAGATGATCCATAAGACTTCTTGGATTATACTGAGTTAGAACTCCTACTTTTATTATGTCAGAGTTAACCATATTGCTAAGAGTAAAATCAATTGCACGGTATTTCCCGGCAATAGGAACAGCAGCACTTGCTCTTTTATAAACGAGTTTTCCCAATCTTTCACTTTTACCACCGGCTAAAATCAGTCCGAGGACTTTCAATCTATCACCCCTTGATTATTTGAACACCAGAACTCGTTCCTATACTGTTAGCCCCTGCCTTGATCATATTAAGTGCGTCCTGATAACTTTTAACACCTCCTGAAGCCTTTACTCCCATGTTGTCTCCCACGCACCACCTCATTAATTGAATGTCTTCAACTTTTGCACCAGCAGTACCGAAACCTGTAGATGTCTTAACAAAAGCGGCACCAGCTTCTTTTGATATAACACAGGCTGCTATTTTTTCTTCGGTTGTTAAATAACATGTTTCAATTATAACTTTGACAGGTACATTTGCTGCATTAACAACTTTTTTGATTTCTTCATAGACGTAATCGTAATTTTTAGCTTTGAGATGTCCAATGTGTAACACCATGTCTACTTCATCGGCGCCTGCCAGTACCACCGATGAAGTTTCCTGAACTTTTACCTCTGAAAGTGTGCTTCCCAATGGAAATCCCACTACTGTAACTATTTTTACATCCGTTCCATTTAATATATTTTTTACTAAGCTTACAAAAGATGGATTTACACATACACCTCTGAAAGAATATTTTATAGCTTCCTCGCATAATTTTTTGATATCTTCTTCGGTAGCGGTTGGTTTGAGATTAGTGTGTTCAATATATTTTGCAACATCCACATTTTCTGTTGAAAATTCCTTTGGAGCATAGTTTTTCCTGTATTCATTGATTTTCGCTTCAATTTTGTCGAGAATTGTCATGAAATTTCCCTCCTATCTTTTCTTTTTTAAATATTCTTTCATTCTTTTGTTTATTTCTTTTTTCTTGATTTCTTCGCGTTTGTCGTACAATTTTTTACCTTTAGCTACGGCAATTTCTACTTTTGCAAGATTTCGATTATTGAAATAGATTTTTGTCGGTATTATCGTTAATCCCTGTTCTTTTACTTTGCCCATTAATCTATGAATTTCTTTTTTGTGTAATAAAAGTTTTCGGGGTCTTTCTGGATCGTGATTAAATATATTTCCACTTTTATACGGTGGTATGTTTAAATTTAGCAAAAAAATTTCTCCATTTTTGATTCTACAAAAACTGTCTTTGAAATTTGCCCCTGCTTCTCGTAAAGATTTAACTTCTGTACCTTTTAATTCAATACCTGCTTCATAAGTTTCAAGCAAGTGATAATCTGTGTATGCTTTTTTATTTTTAGCTATTATTTTCATTGAAAATCCTCCTTGAAAATCAAAGATCTGTAATTCCTTTTTGGTGAAAGATTTTATTCTTATGAACTTTTATAGCATCTATTCTGGTTCTGGAATAAACAAAATTTCTGTTATAGTTCATATAAAACTCTGCCACTCTTTCTATTTTTGATATTTTTTGATTGGTTATTCTTTCAAAAGGATCTACTTTGTCGCTATTTCCCGATTTTACTTCTATAAAAACTAAAGTATCATCGTCTAACGCGATAATATCTATTTCGCCAAATTTAGTCCTGAAATTTCTGGATAATATTTTATATCCTTTTCTTTTCAAAAAAGATATTGCAGCATTTTCGGCTGATTTCCAAGAGAACCTTGTTGAGTTATTTGTGGATTCCTGGGATTTTAATAAATCTTTCTTCTTTTTCAGGAAAGTTTTGAATAATTTTTTCTGTGTTTTCAAAACATATCACATCATTCCCTCTCAAAGTAGTGGGAGTTTCTATAGGATTGTACATAGGAGTTTCGTCAGAAACATCCAGTTCCGATAGAATTTCAAAGTAATCCACAATTTTTTGCATTTCTCTTTTAAATAATTCTACATCATCTATTTTAATTCTTGCGAGCATTGCCGTATCGTGAACAATTTTATCGTTTATTATCAAATTTGGTCACCTCCGATATGTCTTTTAAATCGAATTCAATAGCTTTTCTGTTTTCTTCAAGAAGTTGATCATATATTTCTTTTCTATAAACTTTTATAGTTCTGGGAGCATTGATACCCAGTTTGACTGTGTTTCCATCAATCCTTATTACTACAATTTCTATGTTATTTCCAACAATTATACTTTCCCCTATTTTTCTTGACAGTACAAGCACATGCGTCACCTCTTCTGCTGACTTCTAACAAGTTCTCTCAAATGATGCTTTATAGTATATTTTTCCGTATTGAGTATGATCTGTTTGCCGATTCCTTTTTTTATATTTATTACAATAGGTGCTAAAAGATTTATTGTGGTTTCTTTTGGTTTTCCTTTTGGAATAGTAAGAACAGCCCAGATAGCTATGTCTTCTTCAGAATTTATTTGTAATTCTTTTATATCTTCTTCAGAAATTTCAAATTCATAATCTTTTAAAAAAATCCATGGATCCACAATAGGTAATGTAATGTTTGAGTCTTCTAAAGATACGAGCCACAGTATAGGAGAAGTATTTTCAAAAGAAATTATTGCAAACTTTCTTAGGTTATCAAATCCTGGTAATCCATTTGGAAATGTTATGATTTCATTTTCTTGAAGATCTATTTCTCCAAACTTTGTTTTGAATATCAAAAGTGTCACCTCTTTTCTGCATGTTCTTCTAACCAATTGTATATAATATTGTAAAACTCTTCACCATGTTCGGGATCTTCGAAAAGTTCGTGAAATCCTCCATCAAACCGAATAATTTTCTTATCCATTACTTGAAGATCATTATAAAATAGTATACTTCCTGTTATAGGGGTTATTCTGTCTTTAGTTCCAACAAGTAAAAGAGTTGGAGTAAAAATTAATCCTACTTTTTCATGAGCAAGCTTTATATTTTTGAGCAAACTTTTCCCTAACCTAACGCTAATCCTGTCGTGTACCAATTCATCAGACAAATAGTTTTCAACAGCTTCTTTGTTTCTTGATAATAATTCAGGGTCAATTCCGTTTGACATAGTAATAGATGGTACAAACAAGTCCAGAACGTTTGAAAGGAATTTTTTTAATGAAGTGGTTTTTATATGTAGCGCAGGCGAAGAAGCAATGAGCCCACGTATTTTATTATTGTTTTCCTGCGCATATCTAATAGCAATTAATCCCCCAAGACTATGGCCAAATATAAAAAACTTATCGATTGTGTCTGTAAGTTCATCTATTATCTTTAAAACTTTTTCAATTGATGTATGACCCCTCTTCCCGGGACTTTTACCATGTCCGGGAAGGTCAAAACCTATTACACCAAAGTTTCTATTTACTAAATTGGAAACTAATTTTTCGTATCTTCCAATATGTTCACCCAGTCCATGAATTAAAACGACCCAACCTTTTTCTGGAGTTCCTTTTTTGAAAGAATGAAGCACAGCTTCCCCCCTCTTCCCCTTTCTAATCTTTTTTTACTTCTATGATCTCAGGAGAATACTTCTTTTCTAAAAAATAATTTTGGACAAAAGCCAGAGACATGAAAATAAAACCTATCCCGAAACTTTCAATGTCGTTTAAAGAAAAGAGATAACCAATACCCATTCCAGTGATTAAAGCAATAATTGGTAATCCGTAGAGAAAAAACGCAACTGCTGCACCGCGCAGTTTTATATCAACAACCACTTCATCCCCTGGGGTAACTTGAACATCTGAACTTTTTTTAACTTTTATTTCACTTTTACTTTTTACACTACAACTTCCAGAAAGTTGACAGCTTCCACAAGCTGATAAATCTTTCTCAAGGTATATATATTGTTCGTCAACTCTTGAAACTTTTAAAATCTCCTTCAATTTTATACCTCCTCATTCTATCATTATAAGAAAAGGATAATGAGGTTGTCCGCCTTCGTATGTTTCAAGTTCTAAGTGATTGTATTGTTCATCAATAATCTTTCTTAATATATTGTTTTCTATTGGAGTAGCGTCTTTTCCGACAAATACTGTTATAATTTCACGCTCTGATATGTCTCCAATCTTTTCGAATGTTTTTAGCAAAGCAGCTTTGAAATCAAGATTGTGACTTGAAAGTTTGTTGTCGAGAAATACCAGGTACTCGTTCTTTTTGATTTTTTCTCCGTTGAGTTTTGCATCCCTAACAGCGCGGGTTATAGATATTGTTATTATTTCTTTAATTGCTTCTTCAAAAGTTTTTATAAGTATATCACTATCTTCCTCAGGAATATATCTTATCAGTGCAGCGACACATTGTTGAACGTTTTTTGTTGGTATTACGTGAACATTTTTGTCTTCTATACTTTTTGCTACCTGCTGAGCTGCAAGTATGATATTTGAATTATTTGGAAATACATAAATGTTTTCAGCATTGACTGCTTCAACAGCTATTTTTATATCTGCTGTACTTGGATTCATTGTTTGACCACCAATTACTATGGAATCAACTCCAAAGTCTGTGAAAATTTTTGATATTCCTTCACTGGGAGACACTGCAACTAATCCATTTTTCTTTTTCTGGAGTTCCTCTTTTAAATCCGTGGAAACGAAATGCTCATGTTGAAGTTTCATATTGTCTATTTTTACTTTTACAAGTTCACCAAAAGTAATAAGTTTTTCTATAACATTTCCCGGGTTATTCGTATGTACATGAAGTTTGAAGATATTATCCTGGACAAAAAATACAACAGAATTTCCTATCCTGTGTAAAAAGTCTCTGATTTCTTCTACAGTGTTATTTTCGACTTCTCCATAAGATTTTACAACAAGTTCTGTACAATATTGATAGGTAAGATCCTCAGGTATCATCTGAATTTCTTCAACAGGTTTTGCTGTAGTTTTTATGTCGAGGTCGATAGTTGTATCCCCTTTTATGTATTTATAAAAACCTTCTATTATATAATAAAATCCTTTCGCTCCGGCATCTACTACTCCAGCATCTCGCAATTTTTTTAACATAGTTGGGGTGTCATGGACAGCTTTTTTCAAAATTTCTACCATTTTTTCAAAAAGACTTTCATAATCAGGTTGACTGTTTAACAATTCAACATTTTCAGCCAGGTACCTAACTGCCGTTAAAATTGTCCCTTCTACGGGTTTCATAACTGCTCCATAAGCAACTTCTTTAGCAGATTTTATAGCATGCGAAAATTCTGAAATAGAAATCTGTTTTTTTCCTTTTAACGAGTCGCAAAAGCCCCTGAAAATTTGCGAAAGTATGACTCCTGAGTTTCCTCTGGCACCCATAAGGGTTCCATTTTTTATCGCATCTAATATGGAACTCATATCTTTTGTCTCAAGTGATTCTAAATATTTACATCCTTCCAGCATTGTAGCTGACATGTTAGAACCTGTATCCCCATCGGGTACGGGGAAAACATTTAATGCATTTATTTCATCTTTGTGCATTAAAAGATTTTCTGTCCCTTTCATAAAACAAAACATCAGCTTTTCGGGTGTAAGCTTTTTCAAAATGAGACCCTCCTTATTTTACATCTATTACATGGACATTAACTTCAACATTATCGCAACCTGCGAGTGTCTTAAGTTTGTGTTTTACATTTTCAATAATATTCCTTCCAACTTCTGAAATTTTTGTTCCATACTCAAGTTCGACAAAAGCGTCAACTTTTATATGTCCAAACTCATCTTCTTGAATTTTTACCCTTCCCTCTTCACTACTAACCAATTTTGAGAACCAGCTATCTGAAGAAATATTCACAGGTCCATAAGTTTCTAAAATGGCAAAATATACCAATTTTCTTATAGCATTTAGAGTAATATCAAGTTCACCAAATTCTGTTTGCATTTTCATAATATTGCCCCCTTTCAATAGATTCAAATATTTTAGTTTCTATGCCATCTTTATCGAGTTTTAAAAATTTCAAAAGTTCTCTCCTGCTTCCATGAGTCGGAAAAATATCCTCTATACCCAGGATTGTAACTTTTCCGTATCGCGCCACGCTTTCACCAAATCCTCCATAGGTTGTACCTTCTTCAAGGGTAAAAACATAATTATGGTTATTTAAAACCCATTTTATTGTGTTAATATCTACAGGCTTAATGGAACGAGCAAAAACTACAGTCCAATTATTTTTTTGAGCAGCTTTAACTGCTTCTTGGGTAATTGTCCCGGTTGAGATTATAGCTACATTTTTTCCTGTTCTTAGGATCTCCCATTTATAAAGTTCTACAAGTTGTATTTTATCATAAATCTTTTTAAAGTCTCCAAATTCTGAATCTCGGGGATATCTTATAGCTATAGGAGCGTCTATTGGAAATTTGAACACGGTATAAATTGTGTTAACTAAATCCTGAATATTCATGGGGGCCAGTATTCGAATATTTGGTATCATTTTTAAGTAAGCAATATCAAATAGTCCGTGGTGAGTTGGTCCATCTTCACCGACTACGCCTGCTCTATCTATTGCAAATATTACAGGAAGGTTTTGCAAAGCAATATCGTGTATTAGTTGATCAAAACCTCTTTGCAAAAATGTTGAATATACCGCAAAGACAGGTTTAAATCCGGAAATAGCCAGACCTCCAGCGAAAGTTACACACGATTGTTCAGTTATTCCCAGATCAAAAAATCTGTCAGGAAATTTTTGAGCAAACAAAGATAATCCAGTACCTGTTTTCATTGCAGCTGTTATAGCAATTATATGTTCGTCTTTTTCAGCAAGTTTAACAAGAATATTTCCAAAAGCTTCACTATATGATATGAAACCACTTTTACTTAAAAATGTTCCAGAAGAAATATCAAATTTGCTGGCACTGTGAAAGGATTCGGGATCATCTTCCGATGAATTGTATCCCTTCCCTTTTATAGTGTTAACTGTTATAACTGTGGGATAATCATAATCTTTGACTCGTGTGAACACTTTTTCCATTTCCTGAATGTTATGTCCATTTAAAGGCCCAAGGTGTTTTAAACCAAGAGCTTCAAAAAAGTCGTCACCGGAAAACGTAACTTTTATTGCGTCTCTTATCCTTTTTAATTCATCCTCTAACGGTTCACTGATATTCCGTTTCATAATATTTTTTATATCAAGGTAAACTTTACTTGTTCTCAGGTTATCGAGAAAATGAGAAAGTCCCCCAACGTTTTTTGATATAGACATTGAGTTACTATTTACAATTATTTTTATCTTTGAATTTAAAGATTTTATTTGATTTAAAGCTTCAAGAGCTTCGCCGGAAGTGAAGGCTCCGTCTCCTATCACTACAACAACATTTACTTTTTTATTTTCTTTTCTCAAAGCTTGTTCAATTCCTAAGGCTGCCGCTATTGATGTTCCTACATGGCCAGCCCCAAACCTATCAGCCTGGGACTCTGCTATATTTGTGTATCCACTGATTCCTCCAAACTTTCTAATGGAAGGGAACAGCTCCCATCGACCGGTTAACAATTTATGGGTATATGTCTGGTGACCGGTATCCCATATTATGTAATCTTCAAATGGGTTAAAAACTCTATAAAGAGCTATTGTAAGCTCTACAACACCTAAATTTGATGCAAGATGACCGCCATTCCTGGAAATCACATCTATGATATATTCTCGAATCTGCTGAGCAAATTTATTCAAATCTTTATAATTCATTTCACGGATTTTTTTAATATAATCCATTGTAATTGGTTTTATCCTCCTCGCAATTTTTTTGCATTTATATTTTACCATAAAGTCATTATTAAACCCGCTTTCAGGCCAAGCGGGTTCATTTTATTAAGGTATTCTTTCTGTTCCCATATAAGGTACGAGTACTTCTGGAACTGTAATTGAGCCGTCAGGATTTTGATAGTTTTCAATTACAGCGACAAGTGTCCTTCCAATGGCGAGTCCGGAACCATTTAATGTGTGTGTGAAGTGGAGTTTGTTGTCTGAGCCTCGGTATCTTATATTTGCTCGCCGTGACTGAAAATCAGTGTCATTGCTACATGAAGAAACTTCTTTATAATCATTATAAGATGGTAACCAGACTTCCAGATCGTACGTTTTAGCAGCTGCAAATCCAAGATCCCCTGTACACAAAGAGACGACTCTATAAGGGAGTTTCAGTAATTGCAATATTTTTTCTGCATTTTCAGTTAATGTTTCCAGGTCTTCAAAAGAAGTTTCTGGTGTGGTAATCCATACAAGCTCAACTTTATCAAATTGATGTTGTCTAATTATTCCTCTTACGTCTTTTCCATAACTGCCTGCCTCTCTACGATAGGATGGGGTGTAAGCTACGTATTTTTTTGGCAGTTCTTTTTCCGCCAATATTTCTTCTGCGTGAAGGGCAACTAAAGGCACTTCAGCTGTTGGGATTAAGAATAAATCATCTTTTTCTATAAGATACGCTTCTTCTTCAAATTTTGGTAATTTACCGGTCCAGAGCATTACGTCTCTTTTTACAAGATGTGGGAGCCAGACTTCTGTGTATCCATGTTCTTTTATGTGAACATCTAACATAAATTGAACTAAAGCTCTTTCAAGGCGAGCAAGCCAACCATACATGACAGCGAATCTTGCTCCACTTAATTTAGCAGCGCGTTCAAAATCCATAAGACCAAGCTCAGGACCTAAGTCCCAGTGGGCTTTTGGAGTAAAATCAAATTTTCTGGGAGTCCCCCATGTTCTAACAACAATGTTTTCATTTTCGTCTTTTCCATAAGGCACACTTTCGTGCGGAATGTTAGGAATATTTAAAGCAAGTGTTTCTATTTCATCTTCGATTAGTCGTTGCTTTTCTTCTACCTGTTTTATTTTTTCTCCTATTTCTTTACTTTCATCAATAATTCTTTTTGCTTCTGATTCATTTTTTTCGGCTTTTGCTTTGGCAACCAATTTTGAGAGGGTGTTTCGTTTTGCTTTTAGTTCATTGACTTTTGTGGTAAGTTCGCGCCACTCTTTGTCTAATTTTAATATTTTGCTGATTACATCACTACTCGTGTTCCGCTTACTTAAAGCTTCTTTAAATATTTCTGGATTTTTTCTTAAAAGTTTAATATCTATCATAAGATCACTCCTCAAAAAGCTTTTTTAAATTTTCATTATATGGAGGATAAACAATTCCTTTTTCCGTTATAATTGCCGTTACTAATTCAGCATCTGTTACATCAAATGCTGGATTGAAAACATTTACATTTTCCGGGGCGATTCTTTTACCACCACAGTGAGTGACTTCTTTATGATTTCTTTCTTCTATAGGAATATCTTTTCCAGTTGGTGTATTTAAATCTATAGTACTCGTTGGTGCTGCGACATAGAAGGGAATTCCATGTCTTTTTGCAAGTACCGCAACCATGTACGTACCTATTTTATTTGCAACATCACCATTTGCGGCAATCCTGTCAGCACCTACTATCACTGCATTTATTTTCCCCAGCTTCATCGCCCATCCAGCCATATTATCACTTATTAGAGTTACTTCTATACCATCTTTCATAAGTTCCCACGCAGTTAATCTGGCGCCCTGGAGGTAAGGTCGAGTTTCATCAGCAAAAACTTTTATTTTTTTCCCCTGTTCAACGGCGGCTCTTATTACGCCAAGTGCTGTCCCGTAATCTACTGTGGCTAATGCTCCAGCGTTGCAATGTGTAAGTACAGTATCACCATCCTTTAACAGGCTGGCTCCGTAAGCACCCATCTGTTTGTTTGCGGTTATGTCTTCATTAGCAATATTTATAGCTTCATTTTCTAATACTTCTAATATTTTTTCAAAATAACCATAATTTTTTAATGTTTTTTCCATTCTATTTAATGCCCAGAAAAGATTAACGGCAGTTGGTCTGGTATTTGCTAAAGTTTCTTTGACTTCATTCATTTTTTCTAAAAAAATCTCGAAAGAACTGCTGGTATTAATGTATTCTCTGGCTCCAAGTACGAATCCAAAAGCTGCAGTTGCACCTATTGCAGGTGCTCCGCGAACAACCATTTCTTTAATAGCAGTAGCTACTTCCTTGTAATTTGTGCATTCTATATATGTTTCTTCAAGTGGTATTTTTCGTTGATCTATGAGTATAAGAGATTCCCCAGTCCATTCTAAAGTCATAGTTTTAAGTTTCAAAACTAATCCCTCCTCTGTTTATTTCTTGGTTTCGATGTTATAAAAAATCTTAATATCACTTTGCTGTTTGAATTTCGAAAATTCATTGTCTATAAATTTTGCCCAGATTTTACTTTGCTTCTCATTCAATATAATACTGATTATGTCGTTTTTCACGTCTTCTAATTTTTTTGTTTGAGCTGGAATAACATTTAACAGTCTAATTAAATAATATTTTCCATCAGCTTCGATGGGTCCAAGTATGGAACCGGGAAGTGAGTTTCTGATGTAATTCCAGATCTTTTCCGGGATGAGTTTATTTCCGTCTTCAATTTTTTCTAAAAGTGGGTTATTAATCCCATAATTCCCTGCAATATTTTCGAAAGATTCGCCGGAAAGGAGCTTTTGCTTTGCAGCATTTGCTTCAATGTTGCTGTTAAAGTTTAGTAAGTATAAATCATATTGAGCAGGGGTAGAAAAACGCGTTATATTGTTTTCATAATAGATTTTTATTTCTTCGTTTGTAACAGTAGCGTTTTTAGCCACAAAATCGTATAAATTTTTGAGTGAGAGATTTACTAAAGTATTGAAATAGAGTCTTTTTTTAAAGTCTTCCAATGAGCCCATGTTTGCATATTTTAAATAGGAATCAAATGTTTGTTCGTCTATTCCCTGAGAAGTTAAATATTCTTTAACTTGCTTATTAACAAGGTTTGTAACTTCTATATCAGATGGTCTTAAGTTGTATTTCTGAGCAAATTGAACTATTAACAGCTTTTGAACCATATTATCAAGGACGGCTCTTTTATATCGCATTATTAAATTAATGCCTTCTTGAGTGTTTGTCAAAACATTGAAAAAAGTTTCATTGACCTGATTTATGCTGATGAGGAGATTTTGAATATTTGCTTCGGAGTTAAGGATATCTAATGTTATAGGTTCACCATTAACAAGTGCTACAACTGTTGTGGCGTTACTGGTTGTAGTGGTAGCTGTTTTTGAAGAAGTATCCACTGCGAAAATTGTTGTTGATAAAATTCCGATCAGAAAAACTACCATAAAAAATTTCTTCATTAAGATCGCCTCCTAATAATTTTATTTAACAACGATATTCATGAGTTTATTTGGTACAAATATTATTTTTATAATCTGCTTATTTTTAGTATATGAAGCTATTTTAGGATTTTGAAGAGCAGCCTTTTTGATATTTTCTTCTGTTTCATTAGCAGGCACAACTACTTTGCCACGAACTTTTCCGTTTATCTGTACTACTATAGTAATTTCATCAATTTCCAGTGCATTTTTATCATAAGACGGCCAATTTTCTTTAACTATAAAGGTTGATTTTCCTAAATCATGCCACATTTCTTCTGCCATATGAGGAGCAAATGGTGAAAGTATTAAACAGAGATTTTCCCCTATTTCTTTTAATAAAGGAACATTCCATTCGTTTTGTGGCGTGCTGTTTAAATATTCACTTAAATGATTATTAAATTCCATGAGACCGGCGATTGCTGTGTTGAATTTAAAGCCTCCTTCTATGTCTTCTGTTATTTTCTTTATCGATTGGTGAAGCTTTCTTCTGAGCTCTTTTTCTGCTTTATTTTTGACCAAGACATTTTCTGAAGTTTCTTCTTTTATTGCAGGAAGAATGGTATAGAAGTTATTCCAGAGCCTTTTTAAAAATCTGTGAACCCCTTCTATTCCAGCTTCACTCCATTCGGCATCTTTTTCAGGAGGCGCCATGAATAAGATGTAAGTTCTTAACGTATCGGCTCCATACTTTAATATCATATCATCTGGAGAAACTACATTCCCCTTTGATTTACTCATTTTCCACCCATCTTTGTAAATCATACCTTGGGTGAAAAGGTTGGTGAAAGGTTCTTCAAAATTCACATAACCTAAATCATAAAGTACTTTTGTAATAAATCGAGAATAGAGCAAATGGAGCACTGCATGTTCAACGCCTCCTATATACTGATCTACCGGGAGCCAGTAGTTCACATCTTCAGTTTTGAAAGCCATATCATCGAGGCGAGGATTTATATATCTCAGGTAATACCAGGAACTATCTACAAAAGTATCCATTGTATCTACATCACGTTTTGCGGGTTTTCCACATTTAGGGCAAACTGTGTTTATAAATTGTTGATTTGAAAGCAGCGGAGATTTACCTGTAGGCAAAAACTCCACATTTTTCGGAAGTTTTACGGGTAAGTCTTTTTCAGGCACGGGTACTGTTCCACACTCATCACAGTAAATTATAGGTATAGGTGCGCCCCAATATCTTTGCCTTGATATGAGCCAGTCTCTTAATTTGTATTGAACACTTTTTTTTCCAATTCCCTTTTCTTCAAGATATTTTGTAATTTTATCTATAGCTTCTTTATTATTAATTCCATCAAAAGGCCCAGAGTTAATCATTATGCCATCACTTTCATATGCACCATTCATGGTATCTGGTTCAAGGTGTTTTTCTGGATTATCTATAACCACTCTAATTGGTAAATTATATTTTCTTGCAAATTCAAAATCTCTTTGATCATGTGCAGGCACTGCCATTATAGCGCCTGTGCCGTATTCATAAAGTATGTAGTTCGCAACATAAATAGGTATGTGTTCTCCGTTAACGGGGTTAATAGCATATCTTCCCAGAAAATATCCTTCTTTTTCAGCCTCTGTACTTGTGCGTTTAAATCTATCTTCAAGGGATACCTTTTTTAGAAATTTTTCAAGCCCTTCTTTTCTGTCGTCGGTTACTAAAAGTTCAACGAGGGGTGATTCAGGAGCCAGAGCCATAAAAGTAACTCCCCAGAGTGTATCCGGTCGTGTTGTAAAAACTCTGATTTTCATATCAAGATCCTTTACCGGAAAATCAATTTCTGCTCCGACACTTTTTCCTATCCAATTTTTTTGCATTGTTTTAACGTGTTCAGGCCATCCTTTGAGCTTTTCTATATCTTTTAATAGTCTTTCCGCATACTCTGTTATTTTAAAATACCACTGCTCTAAATGTTTTATTGTAACTTCTGTGCCGCATCTTTCACATTTTCCGTCTTTAACCTGTTCATTTGCTAAAACTGTTTGACAGCTGGGGCACCAATTTACTGCACCTTTTTTCTTATATGCGAGCCCTTTCTCATAAAGTTTTAAAAATAGCCATTGTGTCCATTTATAATAATCTTCAGAGCAAGTTTTAATTTCTCTATTCCAGTCATAACTTATACCTATCTTTTTGATCTGATTTCTTATTGTTTCGATGTTTTTTAATGTCCAGTCTTCAGGATGGATTCTATTTTTTATAGCGGCATTTTCTGCTGGAAGTCCAAAAGCGTCATAGCCGAAAGGATGAAGCACGTTAAATCCTTTCATTTTTTTGTATCTGGCTACTATATCTCCTATTACATAATTTTTAACGTGTCCAACGTGTAATGTGCCAGAAGGATAAGGAAACATTACAAGAACATAGTATTTATCTTTATCAGAAAACTGAGGAGTTTCAAACATTTTCTCTTCTTCCCAAATTTTTTGCCATTTTTGTTCTATTTTTGCGGGTGTGTATTCTTTCATACAATCCCTCCTGATAAGCATTTTTTTAGTCATTATATCATGGAAATTATACTACAAACAACTGATTTACACAAATTTTGAATATTCAAAGTCTCTGCCAGTAGAATGTGAATTGTTTTATTAAGTTTGTTAGGTAAAAATTTCTCGTTGTTACGTTTTGTGAAACGAATAAGAAAATATTATATTATCAAATGCTAAACGTTAATTTTTTTAACAAAAATATTTATTTTGAACAGTTTATTTCGTGGTATAAGTTTAGTATAATTTATTTTAGGAAAAGTTTTGAAGGAGTGATTAGATGCCAAACATTTTTTTTGGAAATACTAAATATGATATAATATATTTCGACAAACATGAAACAGAACATTTAAAAGTGCTTCGAATTAAATTAGATGATATAGTGGAATGTACAGATGGAAAAGGGAATTTGTATAAGGTGAAAATAAAAAAAATAGGTAAAAAGGAATCTTTTGGAGAAATAGTTGAGTCTAAATATGTAGGTAATAAAGTTAACATTAAATTAACTTTTTTTGCTCCAGCTGGTCGTTGGGAAAGGTTAAGATGGTTGCTGGAAAAATCTGTAGAATTGGGAGTGGATAAAATTTATATAATGCATACGGAATATTCTAATAGAAAATATTTTGAAAAAATGGAAAAAATCAATCTGGTTGTAAGGGACAGTTGTAAACAGTGTGTAAGGTATGTTTTTCCTGAAGTTCGTGCGATAAGTTTTTCTGAAGTAACAAAGTTTGCTCCGAAATCTACTTTTTATCTGGATTTTAATGGAAAGCGATTTCCAGAACAATTCACAGGTGATGTTGGTTTAATAGTTGGACCTGAAGGTGGATTTTCTTCTCAGGAAAAGGAAATTTTGCAATCCAGGTATATTCCAGTCTCACTTGGAGATAAAGTGTTAAGATACGAAACGGCAGCCCTTCTCGGCCTTGGGATGTTGGCATATAAACTTTCGAAAATTTGATGAAAGGAGAAAGGGGTGGAATTATGAGAAATAGTGAAAAAATGATGTCTTACGTAAAATATGAGCATGAGCTTGAATCTGAGTATAGAGAGAGACTAACAGAGGCGAAAAGAAAATCGGAAGTAAGAGAAGTGTTTGCAGATTTTGTATTAACGTTATTGGAAAAGATAGGAGAAAATATTGATAGCTCCTTTAGAGAGTATATCACTTTTTCAAAAGATGGATATGGATTCCATGGAAGGTTAAAGGAGGTAATGGAAAAATACTTTGAAAATAGCGATTTAAAAGCTATTATAGATAGATTTTATCATACAGCATTTCATCGATATTTAAAAATAGAGAATGATGAAAATACAAATTATTTTAATATGAGAAATGTTTAGGTTAAATAATGTCGAAAAAGGGTGGTCATTTTTGACCACCCTTTTTTATACTACATTTTTCTCAATTTCTGTGGCTTTTGATAAACGATCTGTGTTCAGGTGTGATATATCGTTGTGAATGGATTTTCCAAAGGTTATTAGCTCTGCTACAGCTTCACCGACAGCAGGGGCAAGCATAAATCCGTGACCCGAGAATCCTACTGCGTAATAATACCCTTTTATGTCTTTGCTTTCTCCTATTATGGGCTGGGCATCTGGTGACATATTGTATTCACCTGACCAGTGTCTTAAGATCCTTAAATTTTTTAAAAACGGAAAAATACGTGTCATTTTTCTGGCCATTTCTTTTTCAAATTTAAAAGTTACATTTTCATTTATGCCGGGCTTCTCGTCTTTGTCACCCTGTCCCATTATGAATTGTCCATGTAAAGCCTGTCTCATATAAAAGTTACCTGAAAAACTGATAGCCATGAATGGGAAGAAATATTCTAAAGGCTCTGTTACAAAGATCTGGTGCCTGTAGCTTTCTGTTGGAATATTAAGATTTGCCATTTTGCCTACATCTTTTGACCATGCGCCTGCGGCGTTTACAACTATTTCACATTCGAAAAATCCCTTCGAAGTGTGAACTCCCTTAACGGTTTTGTTTACAATATCTATTCCAAATACCTCTGTGTGCGTGAAAATATCTGCTCCCATTGTTTTAGCGGCTTTTGCGTATCCAAACGTTGCTTTATGTGGGTTTGCGTGACCGTCAGTCTGGCAAAAAGTTGCCAGAACAAGTTTTTCAGTGTTTATAAATGGATATTTTTTCTTAACAGTTTTTGGGGATATGATTTCAACATTAAGGCCTTCTTCCCGCTGTAATTTAACATTTTTTTCGAACTGTTCAGCTTCCTCTTCAGAATAGGATAAAAGGAGATAACCTCCCTGAGTATATTCAATGTCCATTCCTATATCCTCTTTGTATCTTTCAAACAGCTTTACACTTCGCATAGCCAATTTTACATTTGCTTTTGTGCTCCATTGCTGACGAATTCCTCCCCCGCATCTTCCAGTAGCTCCAGATGATAAATATCTTTTCTCAAAAATTGCTACGGATGTTTCTCCCAATCTGCAAAGATTGTAGGCAATAGCAGTTCCTATTATTCCACCACCAATTATACAAACTTTATATTTTTTACTCATTTTTATCATCCTCTCCATTTAGTATAGCTTTAAATGAAAGAGGGATACTGGGAGGCCTGTATCGGCCGGAATCCAGTTCACTTATAGGGATTCCTGTTTTTTCTGAGATTATCGATAGCGTTTGTAATCTACAAACACGTCCTCCACAGGGCCCCATGGAAATTCGGAGATAGCGCCGTAACTCTTCAAAATCTGTAAAGCCCTCTTCTATGGCGTCTTCAATTTCTTTACGTGTTATGCTTTCACATCTACAAATAATTTCTTCATAGTTTTTCACTATTTTTTTGAAATGTCTGACATCATTTTCAAATCCTTTAGGAATGTTAAGAAAGACTATATGAGTGTGGAATCTATTGTTTTTCACTATTTTTTCAACTTTTCCATAACCTATTTCATTACCGTTTTTATCGAGCAAGATAACTTTTTCGTTTTCATCTGGTAATTCAAATTCATATGGGATACCAACAATAGAACTTTTTTCAAATTCCTGGATAAGGAATATAGCAAGGCCCGGGCATTTTGTGACACATATACCGCAGCCAATACATTTATCATAGTCCACATGAGGTATGCCATTTATATTTTCACCTACAGTTATTGCTCCAGTCGGGCAGGAAGTTTCACAGGGATTACATGGGATATTTTGCGGGCATTCTATTTTTACACGTAATTTTCCAACAGGTTCTTCGTTGTTCTGAATTTTTGTTCTATAACCTCCTTCGGAAAAACTTATATTAAAATGTTTAAGGCCTTCGCGGACTTTTTGCGAGAAAGGACCTTTTCTAAATTCGACAAGTTCTCGTTTCATTTTGGTAATTTGTTCAGAAAAATCTTTTCCTGTTATTTTTTGAGCAATGTTGTAACCTGCAATATAACCTTCTATCATAGCTGTTGTAGCTTCTTCTATACTTGCAAGATCGCCAGCGATATAAACATTCTCAAGGCTGGTTTTCATATTTTCGTCCCTGTATGGAACATATCCTCCAAGTTTTGGAACATATTCTATTCTGGCTCCGATTTGTGCAGCAAGTTCAACATTAGGTTGTAAGCCCACTGCAAGGCAAATGGTATCAACGACAAATTCACGTTCAGTTCCAGGAATTGGCTTAAAACTTGCATCCACTTTTGCAATTATTGCCCCATTGACTTTTTCCTCACCAATTGCCTCTACAATAGTGTGGTTCAATATTATAGGAACTCCCATACGTTTAATTTTGTTAGCATGAACTGCATAACCACCAACTTTAGAAGAAGCCTCTATAATAGCTTTAACGTTAGCACCTGCCTGCAAAAGTTGATATCCAAGGATGAGTCCAATATTTCCGGCACCGATTATTATGAAATTTTTCCCTGGAAGAGTTCTATATTGATTCATCAAAGTTTGAACCGCTCCAGCACCATAAATACCAGGTAAATAATTCTTTTTAAAGGAAATAAATTTTTCTGAAGCACCTGTAGCGATAAGTATGTAATCAACTTTTAGTTCCTGAGTCTTTTCAAGTTCTCTATTATAAAGAACTATAGCATCTTCGTATATACCTGCGACTGTTGTTTTTAAAAGTAGCTTTACCCCATTTTTTCTGGCGCGTTCTATTAAAATTTTCCCTATTTCAAATCCTCTTAATGAGGCAAAAAATCCTTCATGTCCAAAAAATTTATGGGTTTGTTTTGGTAATTGACCCCCAGGTTCTAAACCTTCATCTACAACGAGAACATCCACACCATTTTCAGCCATTGCGATTGCTCCACATAAGCCTGCAGGGCCAGCTCCGATAACTAATGCCTGATGTTTTACCATGTTGGTTTCCCCTTTCCTTTTTGTCGTTTAACTTTTATCCCGTTTTTTACAGGAGTTATACACGCTCTTATGTTCGGGATACCGTTGACTTCTACAAGGCAGGATGAACATTTGCCAATTGCACAGAAAAGTCCACGAGGTTTTCCTGAAGAGGAGAATCCAAATATGTCTATTCCGTTTGCTATTAATGCGCTTGCAATGGTGTCATCAGGATAAGCTTTTAACTTTTCTCCTTCAAAGAAAAATTCAATTTCTTCCCTGTGGTCGGTTTTATGTCCGAGTATTGGATGGTCAAGTACACGTCTTTTCAACACCAATCCCCCCCTGGTATTTTTAAAGATTGTACAACTTAATTATATATTTTTGATGTAATAAAAGTGAAATATAGAGCAAAGGAGCATACCGTAATATTTGCGATGTTTTTGGCCAGAAATGTTTTTTTTAGCCATTTGAGAAAGATTGATGGTATAATGTTTTTGAAGAGGAGAAGGAGGGGGTGCAATGTTAGAAATAGCTTTAATAGCTCACGATAAGAAAAAATTAGATCTTGCGATGTTTGTAAAAGAATGGAAGGAAGTATTTGAGAAATGCGATTTATATGCTACAAGATCTACAGGAAGAATTTTAGAAGAAAAAATAGGACTTTTAGTTAATAAAATGGAATCAGGTCCATATGGTGGAGATTTACAAATAGGTTCATTAATTGTTGAAGGTAAAATTAACTTTGTTATATTTTTGAGAGATCCGTTGACTGCCCAACCTCATGAACCAGATGTATCCGCATTGTTAAGGGTTTGTGATGTTCATAACATTCCACTCGCAACAAATCTTGCAACTGCAGAAGGGCTTGTGCTTGAGATAAAAAAGAAATTAGAAAAAATTTAGCGGGAGGTAAAAAATGGTTTTTGTTTTCGATCTTGATGGAACATTGCTTTTAAAAAACTACAGAATATCTGAAAATATGACAGGAATAATAAATAAGTTAGATAGAGATGGACATGTTGTTATTTTTGCAAGTGGGAGAATGTTGATTTCTGTAAAAAAAATAATTTTAAGCCATTTCAAAAAAGAATTTCCAGTAATCGCATATAACGGTTCTATTGTCTGGCATCCTGAAAAAGGTATTATTTTTGAAACGGGGTTAGATTTTGATACAAGTGTTAAAATCATACAGTTTTTGAGAGAGAAAAAAATTCACAGGCAAATTTATATAAATGATAAGTTGTATTCAGAAGAAGACAATGATGAAATAAAGATGTATGCCAGACACGCGAATGTTGATTATTATTTGTGCGAAGATTTATTGGAATTAATTAAAGACGAAAAGAGAAAGGCTACTAAGATTCTTGCAATTGGTGAGCCTGATATGCTGGATAAAATAAAAAAGGATTTGACTGATTTCAAATTAAGTGTGGATATTTTTAAGAGTATGAAAAATTTTCTGGATATAGTTCCACGTGGAATTAATAAAGCAGTTGCTTTGAAAGTGATGTTGGAAGAATCTGGAAAAGAGAATGAAAAAATAATAGCTTTTGGAGATAACCATAACGATGTTCCTTTATTTGAAGTAGCAAATGTTGGAGTTGCTGTAAAAAATGCGGTTAAAGAGTTAAAAGAGGTGGCTGATTATGTTGTACCGTCCAATGATGAAGATGGTATATATAGCTTTTTTGTTAATTTCTTCCCTGAGCTTATCGATTGATATTTCTTTCGCTCCACTGCAAGATATACTAAAAAACGTGTCTTTAATGACCTTGGGGAGCCTGGGCGATTTAACTCTGGCATTTGAAGCGGGTTATTATACAGGCGTTATTTTAAAAAGTAAAGGATATGACTATTATGTTATAGGAAGTCTTGATACTTTAAGTCAGGACGACGCAACTCCTTTAAATAGAGTTAATGCATCACCGTTTATAACTGCTTATGTGTATGAGCTCATGGGAAAGGGTTTGTCAGCTGCGGGGGTTGTACCAATAATTGATGGACGTGGAAAAATAGAAAAATCTATTGTGGTGTCTCTTGTAACCAGAAAGGCTATGTTTCCTGTTCTTGTTGAGAATCAATCAAAAAAATTGTATCTGGAAAATCTTGGATACAAAGGTAGAATCTTAATTTACGATAGTTTGGAAAGCTCTGTTGAGAGGTTAAAATTTTTCTGGACACCTATATATAATAGACAGGACATAGAAAAAACAAGATTAGAGATATTGCTGAATTCAATAGTTATGATTTCCAGAGGCGGGGATGTTCACGTAAAGGAGCCTTTTGTTAAAGATGGGATATTGGTTTTTTCAGATGAGCCAGAAATTATTTCAAGAGCTTATGATGTATTAAAAGGTTATGAAACAGCACCAGGAAGGATTCCATGGAAATGATGATTAATAGTTATAAATGTCGATAGTTTGGAGGTGGCTTTCGTGTGGGTTTATGTTAAGGATTTGAAAAAACATATAGGCAAAGAAGTGGAATTGAGAGGATGGGTATGGAGAAGTAGAAGTAGTGGAAAAATTGCGTTTGTAAACCTGCGGGATGGTACAGGGATAGTTCAGGTTGTTGTAGAGGCATCCAGTGTATCGCCAGAAGTTTTTAAAAATACTAAAATGTTAAGATTGGAATCTTCACTTATAGTAAGGGGTAAGGTAAAAGAAGAGCCTCGGGCTCCAGGTGGTATTGAAATATTTGCAAGTGAAGTTGAACCCATTCAGATTCCTAAGGATGATTTTCCCATACAGAAGCCGGATCACAGTATAGATTATTTAATGGAACACAGACATCTCTGGATTCGTTCAAGGCGACAGGTGCACATATTAAATATCAGAGATGCTGTGTTAAAGGCAATAAGAAAATTTTACTGGGAGAGAGGTTTTGTTCAGGTGGATACTCCCATTTTTACCGGGGCAATTGGTGAAGCGGCTGGTAATTTATTTGAATTAGATTATTTTGATTACGGTAAAGTATATCTTGCACAAACTGGTCAGTTATATCTTGAGGCTGCCTGCATGGCTTTAGGAAAGGTGTACAATTTAGGTCCAACATTTAGAGCGGAAAAGTCAAAAACAAGGCGCCATTTAATAGAATTCTGGATGAACGAGGCGGAAGTGGCTTATTATGAACATGATGACAATTTGAAACTTCAGGAAGATTTAGTAAGTTATATAGTTAAATATGTGATAGAAAACGCTGGAGAACATTTGAAGGCCCTTGGAAGAGACATTACAAAACTTGAGAAAGTAGAAGCACCTTTCCCGAGGATTACTTACACTGAAGCGGTGAAATTTCTTCAAAAGAAAGGATACGATATTGAATGGGGAAAAGATTTCGGTGGCGATGAGGAAACTGAAATAGCTAAACAATTTGAGAAACCTGTTTTTGTTACACATTATCCCAGAAAAGCCAAAGCATTTTATATGCAACCTGATCCGGATAATCCAGAAGTGGTCTTATGTGATGACTTACTTGCCCCTGAGGGTTATGGAGAGATAATAGGAGCTTCTCAAAGAATACATGATTATGATTTGCTTTTAGAAAGGTTAAAAGAATTTAATTTACCTGTAGAAGCTTACGACTGGTATCTTGATCTCAGAAAATTTGGAACAGTTCCTCACAGTGGATTTGGATTGGGAGTAGAAAGGACTATTGCATGGATAGCGGGACTTGAGCATATTAGAGAAGCCATACCTTTTGCAAGAACACTTTATAGAGTTTATCCATAAAGGCGAGTTTTCTCGCCTTTTAATGTTAAATACATTTTATGATTTATCAAAAATCTTTTAGTTTAAACTGTTTCTAAATATTTACTCTTGAATAATTTAAAAAATCATTATATAATATTAACAAGACACTACCTTCCCTTTAAGGAGTGATAATTTTTGAATATTTCCACCCTTTTAGATTTGTTACAGCCTCTTATTTTAAAAGTTAATTGTGATAATAACTTAGAGATTTCTCACATTTCTTCGGATTCTCGAGAGGTGAGAGAGGGGACGCTTTTTATATGTCGTGAAGGATATTCTTTTGACTCCCATGCGATAATAGATAAAGTGTACCAGCAAGGAGCTACAGCCTTCATAGTTGAAAAGGATGTTTCAAAAGAATTTCCACATATTCAGGTTGTTGATTCAAGAATTGCAGAGGCAGTTTTAGCAGGTGAGTTTTATGGAAAACCTTATGAAAAACTTATTACTTTTGGTGTTACTGGAACAAATGGTAAAACTACATGTGTGCATTTATTTCATCATGTAATGCATATGTTTGGAAACAGAGGAAGTATTAGCGGAACAGTGATGAATGACATCATGGGAGATAAGTTTTATCATCAAAATACCACACCAAGTGCCATTGAAATTCTTAGAAACATGGCAAAAACGTTGAATGATGGAGGAGAATATTATGGAATGGAAGTTTCTTCCCATGCACTTGATCAGTATAGGGTTGAAAGTATAAGATACGATATTGTTGGATTAACTAATATTACCAGGGATCACTTGGATTTTCATATTACTTTTGAAAATTATAAGAGAGCGAAGCTCCATATTATTGATTTGCTTAAACCTAACGGAATAGCGGTAATAAACTATGATTATTTTAGTGATGTAAGAAACGGTAATTTGCGCATAATAACTTTTGGAACAAATAGTAAAGCACATTACGTGATAAAGGATGTTAACACTAATTGGTCAGGTACAAATTTTATTCTTGAAACACCTTATGGGGCTAAAAGAGTTTATACACAACTAATAGGAGGATACAATGCCTACAATGTAACCCTGGTTATTGCTGGTCTTGTTGAAATCGGTTATGATATAGATGAAGTAATAGAAGCTGTGAAAACCTTTAGAGGCGTGGATGGACGGTTTGAAGTGATTCCAGAAGCGAAAAAACTGGGAATAGAAGTGGTAATTGATTTTGCCCATACACCAGATGCCCTGGAAAAGGTTATAATATCTTTGAGAAAGCTTTCAAAAGGAAGGATAATAGTAGTTTTTGGTGCAGGGGGCCAATCAGATAAAGGAAAAAGACCAATGATGGGGGAGATAGTTTCAAAATATGCTGATATAACCATTGTAACAACCGATGATCCAAGGGGGGAAGATCCAAGAGAAATAATCAGTGATATTGAGAAAGGATTGATTCCAAACAGTTTACATTTATCTATTATCGATAGGAAAGAGGCCATAGATACTGCTATAACGCTTGCGAATAAAGGAGACGTTGTTCTTATAGCCGGGCGTGGTCATGAACCTTATCAGGTTTTTGATGATCACCGAAAAATCCATTTTAAAGATAGAGATGTTGCCATGGATATAATTCTTCATAAAATAAATAAGGGAGAAAAAAGTTTTAGATGAAAATAATAGGACTTCTGGGGTTAAGTGCCGAACTTATATGTAAATACTCTGGAATAAAAATACCTGTTTTTTCACATGAAGATTTAAAAAAGTCGAAAACTTTATATGAGAACGTTCCTTTTGGATTTGTGGAATTTAAGGAAATTAACGATGCAAGAAAAAGTAATGGTGAAAAAATAGATTATTTAATTGCAAAAAAAGATCTTATTCATTTAAAATCGGGCAAAATAATCGATTCCGATGTTGTAATAATTAGGGACATTGCAAACTTAGAAATAGCAGGCTTTATAGGTATAAATTCCGGGGATTATAGTATTGCAGATTTTAAAAGTTCTGATAATTTTTTTAGATATATTGTAAAAATGAGAAACGAAAAAGGAATATTTATTTTCAGAAAAATGCTTTCTAATGATGAAATCCTTCATTTTTTGGTATCTGTTTTTCTCACAGCGGAATTATTATAAGAGTGGAGGGGGTAGAATTTTACCTCCTGAAATTTTATTAAAAGGAAGGGATGAAATGGAAGCATATTTTATAGGTTTATCGTTTGTTCTTGCGGCGATTCTTTATCCTTTATTTATAAGGATGTTAAAGATAAAAAACATAGGTCAATATATAAGAGAAGAAGGTCCAGATCTACACAATTACAAAACAGGAACTCCCACAGCTGGGGGAATTTTGTTTATTTTAATTTCAGTATTATTCGGAGTTATATTAAAAGTTCCCCTGGTGTTTTTGCTTTCCCTATCGCTTTTCGGCCTTATTGGATTTATGGATGATGTAGCAAGTATTTATAAAAAAGATGCGTTAGGTCTCAAAGCCTGGCAAAAATTTTTATTGCAAATTATTTTTGCTTTTGGACTTGTAAGTTTAGAAAGTACAAAACCGATTTTTGGAGTAGAAGTTTCAAGAACTTTGTATAATATTTTCTGGATTTTTGTAATAGTGGGAGCTTCGAATGCTGTAAATCTTACTGATGGTTTAGATGGTTTGGCGGGCTGGGTGTTTATAACAGCTATTTTACCATTTGGATTTTTGAAACAGGACATTTTCGCAATAATAGTGGCTGCGGCAGTATTGTCTTTTTTGCTTTATAATACAAGACCAGCTTCTATTTTTATGGGAGATACTGGCTCACTTGCTCTGGGAGCGTTTCTGGCAACATTTGCAATGCATTACAACGCAGAAGACGCGTTAGTATTTACATCCACTATATTTATTGTAGAGACTCTTAGTGTTATTATACAGGTTTCTTCTTTCAAACTTTTTAATAAAAGACTATTTAAAATGTCTCCTATTCATCATCACTTTGAGCTTCTGGGATGGAAAGAGGAGAAAATTGTTGGGATATTCGCAGGAATTAACTTATTGATTGCTTTAACTTTCATTGTTTACAAGATGTGGTGATTTTGGTGGGATATATTTTATTCACTTTATCGTTAACGTTTACTGTGATATTTTATTGGGTGTCCAGAAAACTGAATGTTTTTATAGATTACCCTACCGATAGGAAAAATCACCAAAAGCCTACTCCGCAAATAGGAGGTATTGTTTTATTTTTGGTTTATCTTGTCACCGCAGTAGTTAACAATAGAAACCTGGATTTAGGACTTATAGCGGCTTTCGCTGCGGGATTTTTAGATGATATGTTACATTTAACGTATAAGTTAAAATTTTTTTTAGGAAGTGTTGTGGCATTTATATTTGTTTTACAAAATGACATGACTCTATTTAGTTTCCATGGAAACCTGGTATATATAATTACGTTTTTCTGGTTTCTTGCTGTAACTAATGGATTTAATATGGTTGATGGGTTAAATGGACTTTCTACCGGAATTTTTATCATTTATTTTTTATTGACGGGAAATGTGACGTGGATATGGACTATATTCCCGGTATTTTTATTTAATATTTATGGGAAGATTTTCCTTGGTGATTCAGGAACGTTTTTTCTTTCCTATATGATCATAAAATTTTCCACAGAAATAAGCAATGATCTTTTGTATCTAACAATATTTTTTGGTTATCCTTCATACGAAGTTGCTTCCAGTTTTTTGAGAAGAATATTTTCAAAGAAAAATCCATTTTTAGCAGATCGCGGACATCTGCATCATGTGTTTACAAAGAAAATTGGTGAACGTTTATTCCTGGTCATGGCGTATTCATTAGCGTTGTTTTTTGGTGTTTTACCCCATAAATTCTATAGTATCATTATCTACATTGGTGTTTGCTTTTTTATCTATTCCTTCCAGAGAAAATTTGAGAGCGGCAATAGCCACTTCAATTTGTGAATTATCGGGCTCAGCAGTTGTAAGCTTTTGAAGGATTAGTCCTGGAAATGATAAAAAACTCAGGAATTTGAATTTGTCAAAAAATTTTAAAAACTCATACGATATAGAGGCAACAATTGGTATAAACACTATTCTGATTAATATTCTTTCCAATCCATTGAGTGGTTTGTAAAATCCAAATAAACTAAAAATTATAACAGCTACAATTAAAAATATCATTATAAAATTTGTTCCACATCTTGGATGTATGGTGGTATATTTCTTAACGTTTTCGGGTAAAAGCTGTTCGTTTTTTTCAAAAGCATGTATAGTTTTGTGTTCCGCTCCATGGTATTGAAATACTCTCTTTACATCTTTAAAAAAGGAAATAACCCAGACGTATATGAGGAAAAAAGATATTCGTAGAAAACCATCAACGAGCGAAAAGGTAAATTCGTTATTTTTAAAACCCAAAAGTTGTGTTATCCACACAGGTAATATAACAAAGAGTCCTATACCTAAAACTAAAGCTATTAGAAATGAAAAAACTGTTTCTGATTTTTTCATTTCTTCTCCCGTTGCTATTTCTGCAGAGCGATCCAGGGCCTTTATGCCAAAATATAAAGAATAAAAAAGGCTGAAAAGTCCTCTAATGAACGGAATTTTAAGAAATTTTGTTTTTTTGATTTTTCCTATCTCTTCAGTGACAATTTCACCATCTTTATTTCTAACAGCGATTGCTACTCGTTTTCCCATCATTAATACACCTTCAATGATTGCCTGACCACCTATTTTCATCTTTTCCCTCCATTTCCAATAGAAAAGGGTGCTATTTGCACCCAATAAATTCTAAAATTTTTAACGCGTTCTTATCTTTTAAAATAACTTTAAAAAATTTGTAGGCCTCTTGATCTTCTTCACTGTTTTTTAATAAAAAATACTTGCGAACTTTTATCGCAAACTCTTCTTTTTCTTCTGGAGTCATTTTCGCAACATCTTTTACTATTTTTAACAATCTTTCATCTTTTTTACATGCATCAGAAATAGCTCTGAGTTCATCCATTAATTTTTTTATCCAGCCTTCTTTTTAGTTAAATATACTTTAAATGAAATACCCGTTCTCGTTTCTCCATCAATTTCAACCTCAATAAACCCTGGAATTGCATAAAGATCCTTACCATCTTCTGAAAGGAATCTTCTTGCTACTGCCAAGGCTTTAGATGCCTGGTTTACGGCACCTGCTCCTATCGCCTGAAGTTCAAGTTTTTCGTTTTTTGAAAGTGACCCCACAATAGCCCCCGCAACTTTGTTAGGATTGGATTTTGAACTAACTTTAAGAGTTTCCATAAATCTACCACTCCTCCTTGATATGATGAATTAGAAAGACTGTTAATTTCCTATGGGTATATTTTAACATAAAATTACAAAATGTCAAAATTTTAAAAAGAATGTGTAATGAAATAAGATTCTTGTTAACTAATTTACAAAGTTGACTTCTTAAAATATTTAAATGAAAAGGTAAAAAACAGTGGACACGAAAGCTCTATTAATTAATTTAGAACAATGTTTGTTGATCTGTTTCTGGTAGATCCTCTAACAGTTTTAATTTTTTCATTGTCTGTAAATGTGCTTTACTTAGTTTTGTTCTTCTTTTTAAATCATCTATCGATGTGAAAATTTTTTCTTTTCGAGCATTAATTATTGAAAGTGCAACATTATCTCCTATTCCAGGTATTCTATTTAATGGTATTCGTAATTTTTTGTTTTCTATAATAAATTTTTTATAATCACTTTTTATAATATCTGGTGGTAAAAACGAGAATCCTCTCAAATACATCTCCAGAGCAGCTTCTAAAACTTTTTCTTCGCTCTTTTCTTTAACGTCTTTTTTCAGTTGAGATTTTAGTTCGACTAATCGTTTTTTTATGTGGGTTGGACCTCTTAAAATTAGTTCAGTGTTAAACTCGTCACCTTTTATTGAAAAAAAGGCAGCATAGTAAGCTAAAGGATAATGAACTTTGAAATAAGCTATTCTAAAAGCCATGCTTACATATGCAACTGCATGGGCTTTAGGGAATAAATATTTAATTTTTTTACAGGAATTTATGAACCATTCAGGAACTTTGTGTTTTTTCATTAATTTTTCTTCGTCTTCTGTTATTCCTTTCCCTTTTCTTACTTTTTCCATGATCTTGAAAGAAGTTGATTCATCAATTCCGTGGTGGATAAGATAGTTCATAATGTCATCACGGCAGGATATAACCTCTTTTAATGTTGCTTTCTTTGAACGTATAATTTCCTGGGCGTTGTTGAGCCAGACGTCAGTACCGTGAGAAAGCCCGGAAATTCTCACTAATTCTGAAAATGTTTTGGGCCGAGTTTCTTTTAACATCTCTTGAACAAAACTTGTTCCAAATTCTGGTATTCCAATTGTACCAACGTCCGTTCCTAAATCTGATGGTTTGATCTTTAATGGTTGAAGAGAGGAGAAAATTTTCAGTGTTTTTCTATCATCCATTGGGATAGTAGTCGGATCTATTCCTGTGTATTCCTTTAGTAATTTAAGCATAGTTGGATCATCGTGACCAAGCGCATCTAACTTTACTAAATCATCATGGATAGATTCGTAAGCAAAATGTGTTGTACACATTTCAGAATCTTTTTTATTAGCAGGATATTGTATAGGAGTAAAATCGTATACAGATTTATCTTTTGGAACTATCATTAATCCACCTGGATGCTGCCCTGTTGTTCTTTTTACTCCTGTGACCATATTGGCAAGTCTACGCATTTCTGCTTTGTTTATTTTTTCTCCGGTTAATTCCGCATAAGATTTTACATAGCCGATAGCACTTCTTTCCGCAATGGTGCTTATTGTACCTGCTCTGTAAACATTGTCTTTTCCAAATAATTCAACAATGTATTTATGAGCCTTATCCTGATATTCACCGGAAAAATTTAGGTCTATGTCAGGAATTTTATCTCCGTGGAATCCCATGAAGACCTCAAAAGGTATATCTTGACCAAGTTTTGAAAGGTTAGTGCCACAATTTGGGCATTTTTTATCTGGCAAGTCATAGCCAGAACCAACATCTTCAAAAAACTCTATATATTTGCAATTTTTGCAGAGATAATGTGGTGGAAGCGGATTTACTTCAGTTATTCCCATTAAGTAGGCAACAAAAGACGAACCAACAGAACCTCTTGAACCAACGACGTATCCATCTTCGTTTGCTTTTTTAACTATTAGATGGGCAATTTCGTAAAGAACAGCATAGCCGTGATCTATTATGCTTTTAAGTTCTTTTTCCAGTCTCTCCTTGATTTTTTCAGGCAAAGGCTTACCGTAAATCTCTATGGCTTTTTGGTATGATAACCTTTTTACTTTTTCATCAGCTCCTTCGATGATGGGGGGATTTAACTGTTTCTTTACAGGAGTAATATTTTCAATCATTTCATTTATTATCTCAGGATTTTTTATGACTACTTCTTCAGCTATTTCTTCACTTTCAAATATTTCAAACGCTGCGTCTATCATTTCTTCGGTGGTTCTGAGGAAATAATTTGAATTTTTGTCTTTAAGATCTTCATCATTCGGCTTGTCGCTTTCTTTGGGAGATAAAAGAACATGCCGTCCTTTTATATCTTCGGGATCTATGTAGTGAACATTTCCAGCCATTACAACGGGTAAATTTAACCGCTTTGCCAAATTATACAGTCTTTTATAGACTTCTTTTGCTTGCTCTCTATCAATAGTTGAAATTGTATCTAAAGGAAATATTTCAACATAGTTGTAATCTTTGAGTATTTCTATTATTTCTTCATCAGTAGCAGAACCTGTTAAACTTTTAAATACTTCGCCATTTTCACAACCTGTTCCAAATAATAGACCGTCTTTATATTTTTTCAAAACATTTTTTGGAACGAAAGGAACGTATTTAAAGTATTTAATATGTGCATCGGAAACTAAATGGTAAAGATTTTTGAGCCCTTTTTTATTTTGAACAAGAATGGTTATATGATTAAAAACGTGTTTTGTTCTGATGTTTGATATCCTTTGCTTATTTTTTAGATTATTTAGTTGTCTAATAGTTTTTATACCTCGTTTAATGGCTAAATCAAGTAACTTATTGAATATTTCTGCTGTGACAGTAGCATCTTCCAGAGCTCTGTGATGCTTAAATGACCCTACATTGAAATATTCAACCAGTTTATCGAGGCCAAATGATTTAATTTTGTTTTTCAACAATGCCCGAGCAAGTTTCAAAGTATCAATATAAACGTAGTAGAATTCTTTGTGAAAAAGCTTTCTATACCATTCACGTACAAATCCATAATCGAATTCTGCGTTGTGCGCAACAAGTACGGTACCTTCGATGAACCGTAAAAACTCTGGAAAAACTTCCTGAATAGAGCGTTCATTTTCAAGCATTTCATTTGTTATTCCAGTTAGTTTTTTTGTAAAGTCACTTATCTTTTTTGAAGGTTTTATTAAAGCGCTAAATTTATCTATAATTTTTCCATTTTTATATTTTACAGCACCTATTTCTATTATTTCATCAAATTTAGCGTTTGTTCCAGTAGTTTCCAGATCGAATACTGTGAAAGTAATATTTTCGAATTCTTCTTCGAAATCAAGATTTTTTACTATATCTCCTTCTTCATTTAAAACATACATCTCTGTTCCAAAAATTGGCTTTATTCCAGCTGCTGTTGCTTTTTCAAAAAGGTATGGGATTGCCTGAACATTTCCATGATCAGTTATGGCAATTGCTTTCCATCCCCATTGGGCTGCTTTTTTAACATAGTCTGAAATATCCAGAATAGCGTCAAGATCGCTCATTTTCGAATGGGCATGTAATTCTATCCGTTTGACCGGGTATTTATCTATTCTTTCTGGAGGTGAGTCATCTATAAAGGCCTCTTTTATTTGAAAATACATTTCTCCATTTTTGTCTGTGTTTATAGTTCCTTTAAAGAAGTACCATTTGTTCTGTTCTAATAGCTCAAGCAACTTTATTGCATTTTTATCAAATGCTTTTGCAACTATAGAATTTTTTTTATCTGTTATATAAACAGTGAGAACAGTTTTTCCATATTCAGACACTTCAATGTTAAAAACTTTTCCTTGCAATAGTATATTTTTGACGGAAAAGTCAATGTTTGAAGGGGTATAATATTTAACTTCTTTTTTGTTCAATTTTGGCAAAACATTACCTGTGATTTTCGGGGCCTCGATACTTGCAGAAGGTAATATAGCTTTTTCTTTTTGTTCCTCGATTTCTATTAACACTTCTTTTCTTAATTTATTATTTATACTGGGTAGTTTTTGTTTTATAATTGCGGCGGAAAATTCACTGAAAGTTTTAATTATTATTTTCGATTCGTAAATTTCTATATCTTTCACATATGGAACGTTTCCATTCAAAAGTTTTAAAAGTTCATTCTTTAGCGTTTCAGAATTGTGATTTATATTTTCAATATTTGTTTTTACTTTAAAAAATTCTGACAGCTTGTTTTCCAGAAATTCTATTTTCTTATGATCTGATTCAGTCACATCGACGAAAAAATAAAGGGTACGTTTCCGTGAATCGTAGAGAACTTCGTTGATTGTTCCAGATATGTTTTTTAAATCAAATTTTTGTGCAACGTGAGAAATAGGTACTTTTAAATTTTTAAAGCGGTATTTCATTTAGTTATTCCTCCTTCAACCGCGATACACCACGCTACTGCTAAAGCATCTGCAGCGTCATCTGGCTGTGGAATTTCATCGAGATTTAAAAGTATTTTCATCATTTTCTGGACTTGCTTTTTGTCTGCTCTCCCGTAACCAGTAACATTGTTTTTTACTTGATAAGGAGTAAATTCTTTTAAAGGTATTTTGTTTTGAGCAAGTGCAAGAAGTACAACTCCGCGTGCTTCTCCGACGTGTATGGCGGTTGTTACATTCCTATAAAAAAACAACTTTTCCATTGCGCATACATCTGGAGAATGTTTTTTTATTATATCTAATAATCTGTTATAAATAAGTTCCATTCGCCTGGGAACGGAGAAATTTTTGGGGGTTGTTATTACACCATGTTCAACATGTCTTATTTTATTTTTTATGACTTCAAGGATTCCGAAACCTAATATTCCATAGCCTGGATCTATGCCTAATATTTTCATAAAAAGAGGCCTCCAAGAACAAATTATACATTTTTTGTATTACTTGCTCTTTAAGATTAAACAAAAATTCCATAGTTTTTTATAGTAAATGTTTTCAAATGTCTAATTCATGCTATTTTTGAATTTTGACAGTAAGTAAATGGTAGGTTATTAATACAATTATAGCGGAAAAACTGGCCGAGAGCATCATAAACATAACGTTGTTTCCAAAAATAGCAGAATATCCACTGGAGAGGAAACTTCCAATTGCCCATGAAAACCCCATGGATATTGAGGAAGCGAGTGCTTTTTTTCCTGGAAGGAGCTTTTGAGCAGCTACAATGTTCGATGACATTGTGAAAAAGCTAAAACCGTCGTAAAGTATGAACATTAACACTTTTACAGAAATTTGGGGTATGAACACAAAGGATAAACCCGAGACTGCCATGCCAACTAATCCTATACTGTTTGTAAGCTTTTCATTAGTTTTTTCCAGAACCATGGTTCCAAGATAGTTTGTTATGACACCAAAGATCATTCCCATCGTTAGAACAGAGCCGCCTATTACTAGAGATTTACTTACTTCGTTCATGTAGATAGGTATATAAGTGTGAAAGACATCCATAGAAAAGCTTCTTCCAGTAACAAGTGCAAAAATTGGCAGCAATTTAAACAAATCTCCTTTTATTGAAAGCTTTTTATGCTTTAAATTATGCTCTTTTTTGTATTTTAAAAGTTTCCCTGAAAAAAGCAATGTTATAAAAATAAGAGGAATTGTTACAAAATAGAGTTCTGTTATATTAGCATATTTTACATAAGATGTTATAAATACCGGTCCAAGTGCGGCGCCAAATGTACCAGCTATTGAAAAGAAAGCGACATTTTTTCCTTTGTTGTGTCTACCAGCAAAGCCAGCACTGACAGGGTGAAAAGCTGAATTTAATAGACGGACTATGGTAATTATAAGAAATGTTAGAAAAAATGAATTAAATATTCCAAGAAAGCTGATAAAAATTAATTCAAGAACTACTATGAAAACGATATATAATCCATCACGTGATTTTTTATCAAAGTAAGCCCCAAAAAAAATCTGTACAAGGGAAGTTATTCCACCTAAGAGTGCAATTAAACTGGCAAAAGTTTTATTGTCCAGGCCAAATTTTTCAATAAAATACGGGGCTAATGGTTTTGCAAATGCGTTGGTGAAATCTGCTATAAAGTGATAAAAAGCGGTGGAAAGTTCCATACAAAATCACCCTTTCGATAATTTCGTACTACGAACAATTATAGCAATTTTCTTCAAAAATGTCTATGTATAAAAATAGGAAAATTTTGAAATTAATAGATTTAAGTGTAAAATATGATAAAGCAAAGTATGAATTTGCAAATAAAAAGCTTCAAAAAAATTATCATAATTGGGAATGTAGAAAATAGAAAATGTAATTTCAGGGGCTGATGTTTTGATTTTAGAAAAATAACATTAACAAAAATTTTTCATTATAATGAAAGTAAAATGGTAAAATACTAAGGGTTAATGTGCGCCTGGGACGTGTTAAAAACGCCAAAAAGGCTACATGTTCCAGCGGTTGTTTATTTCAAAATCTACGAGGAGGTGGAGTTAGTGTACGCGATTGTGGAAAGCGGTGGCAAACAGTATCGAGTTGAGCCAGGAAAAGTATTTTTTACAGAAAGACTTGTTGGAAAGTCAGAAGGTGAAACGGTTACTTTTGACAGAGTGTTGATGGTGAAAACAGATGACGGAAAAACCCTGGTAGGAAAACCTTACCTGGATAATGTTGAGATTGTTGGATCTGTTATAGAACATGGCAGAGCCAGGAAGGTTATTGTTATGAAATATAGGCCAAGAAAGAATTACAGACGAAACCTGGGGCATCGTCAGTGGTATACAGCAGTGAAAGTGGAGAAGATTGAAATAAAATGATAAAGTGTGTATTTGTAAAACGTGGGTTTTTTGAAAAGTTTGAAATAACGGGGCATTCTTTGTATGCTAAAAAAGGAGAAGATATAGTTTGTGCAGCGGTTAGTACAGTTGTACAGCATACCGCAAGATTTTTGAAAAAAAATGGAGCTAAAGTCAAAGTTGATGAGGGATATTTATTGGTAAAAGATATAGTTAACAATGAAATATCGCAGATATTTGTTGAAGAACTTTTTCAAACGTTGCAGGATTTACAGTCTCAATATCCAAAATATGTTAAGGTGGAGGTGAAGCATAATGAGAATTAATATACAGTTGTTTGCTAAAAGCAGTAGTGCAAGAAATGGAAGAGATAGTAATCCCAAATTTCTTGGTGTAAAACGACATGATGGCCAAAAAGTATTGGCGGGTAACATAATAGTCAGACAGAGAGGAACAAAATTTTGGCCTGGAAAAAATGTTGGAATGGGAAGGGATTTCACACTTTTTGCTTTAAAGAATGGCGTTGTGAGATTTGAGGTTAGAAACAATAAGAAATTTGTGAATGTTTATGAAGAATAATCAGGAGTGGAATTATGTCTAATGCCAAAAGAGTTGCAATTGTTGGTGTGTTTTCCGCTTTAGCATTTGTAATAATGTTTGTGGAGTTTCCCATTTTCCCAGCGGTAAATTTTTTAAAGTATGATCCAAGTGATATATTAGCTTTGCTTATATCTTTTATATATTCTCCGATTATGGGGATTCTGGTTTTAGCTATAAAAGATATTCTGTTTTATATTTTTAAGTCTGGCGATATAGTAGGAATTGCAATGAATTTTGTGGCTGGTTTTCTTTTTGTATACCCAACAGCGCTTATATATTCCAGAAAAGGAAGAATGAGGGAAATATTGGGTTATGTAGTTGGTATCACAGCAGCAACAGGCGGGATGGCGCTTTTAAATATTTTAGTTGTGCCGTTGTACTGGAAAGTACCTTTAAGTACAGTTTTTGCGCTTTTACCATGGATTATTGGGTTTAATGCTATTAAGTTCACCATAGATTCGGTTGTAAATTATATTATTCATGGAAGAGTTGCAAAAATATTGGAACCAAATAAGGAGAGATTATAAGGAGGGAGGAATAAAAATGGCAAGGCAATTGCCTATACAAAAGACAACTTTATTAAAAAAGGAAAACGTGCAAAGGAAATGGTATGTGATAGATGTTGCAAATCAATCTCTGGGAAGAATTGCAACAAGAATAGCATTGGTTCTAATGGGAAAGAATGATCCAAATTGGACACCACACATAGATTGTGGGAATTTTGTGATAGTTGTAAATGCAGATAAAGTTAAATTGACAGGAAAAAAGATAGATCAGAAAAAGTATTACAGGCATTCTGGATATCCTGGTGGAATCAAAGAATTTACAGCAAGACAAATTTTACAGAAACATCCAGAAAGACTTATAGAACTTGCCGTTAAAAGAATGCTTCCAAAAACTGTTCTCGGGAGAAGAGCCTTGAGAAGATTGAAAGTTTACGCAGGAAGTGAGCATCCGCATAGTGCACAAAAACCGGAAGTCTTGAATTTTTAATTGAGGAGGGGTAAGAATGGCAAATTATTACTACGGAACCGGGAGAAGAAAAACATCCGTGGCAAGGGTTTATTTAAAAGAAGGTAATGGAAAAGTAATAGTTAACGATAAAGAATATGAGGATTTAAATGGATACCTGAATAATTCTGTATGGACTTTACATGCAATGGAACCTTTGAAAGTTGTTGGTCTGGAAGGAAAGTTTGATATGGTTATCAGAGTTTCCGGCGGTGGAAAATCCGGACAATCCGGAGCAATTCGCCTGGGAATAGCAAGAGCTCTTCTTCAGTATGATGCAGAACTTAAAGTTAAGTTAAAAGAAAAAGGATTGCTCACAAGAGACCCAAGAATGGTAGAAAGGAAAAAATACGGTCTTAGAAAAGCCAGAAGAGCTCCACAATTTTCGAAACGTTAATGTTTTAGGAGAAAAGTTAGAATATATATTGTGGCAGCGATTGCTGCCACAGATTTGTTTTTTAATCGAGGTGTTGAAATGATATCCAGGGAGCTCATTGAAAAGATAAAGTCTCGAGTCGATATTGTGGATGTAGTTTCGCGATATGTTAGCCTCCAAAAAGTGGGGAATAATTATAGAGCTTTATGTCCATTTCACACAGAAACAACTCCTTCGTTTTATGTAAATCCCTCTTTTAAATCATACCATTGTTTTGGTTGTGGTGCGTCTGGTGATGTCATAAATTTTTTGAAAGAGATAGAAGGGATTTCTTTTATTGATGCTTTAAAGAGATTAGCTCAAGAGGCTGGTATAGATATAACACCTGGAGAAAAAAACACTTTCAGAGAACTTTATTTAAGATTTTATAAAGAACTTCACGAAATGTATATGAAAAGTTTAAACGATGCTGCTATAAGTTATTTGTTAAATAGAGGTTTGAGTTTAGAGGATATAAAAAAATATGAATTTGGTTACTCGCCTATAAACGCTGAATTTCCAGGTAAAGTTGCGAAAAAATTAAAAATAAAAGCGCTGAAGCAGTTGGGATTTGTAGGATTTAAAGACCCATTTGCAGGTAGAGTAATAATACCTATAAAAGACGAACAGGGGAATGTAATAGCTTTCGGTGGAAGAATATTGGGAGACGGTCAACCAAAATATTTAAATTCTTTTGAAACTCAATTTTTTAAGAAATCTGCCACTTTTTTTATGTTTGATAGGGCAAAAGAATATATAAAAAGTTCAGATTTTGCGATAATATGTGAAGGTTACTTTGATGCAATAGCGTTTCATAGGGCAGAACTTACAAATTCGATTGCAACACTGGGGACTGCTTTTACAAAATATCATGCTTATAAGCTGAAAAAGTTAACCACAAATGTTGTATTATCTTTTGATATGGACGATGCAGGTATTAAGGCAGCACTTAATAGTATAAAAGTAATGTTGTCAATGGGGTTTAATATTGTTGTTATGCAGTATGAGAAACAAAAAGATCCAGATGAGATTCTCCAGAAATTTGGAAAAGAGTACCTTGTGGAACTTGTAAAAAAGGCAATTCCTGTAGAACAATTTATTCCCGTTGTCTTATCAAAAAAGTATGATCTTTCAAATACAAGCGCTGTGAATTTATATCTTAAAGAAGTGGAATTGTGGAGTAATATTTTTTCTAAATTTCCCAAAAGGTATGAAAAGTTTAAAGAAATTGTTGGTCAGCTTGCAGGTATAAAAAA
The DNA here is from genome assembly GCF_017358165.1 of Thermosipho ferrireducens. Classification (NCBI taxonomy): domain Bacteria; kingdom Thermotogati; phylum Thermotogota; class Thermotogae; order Thermotogales; family Fervidobacteriaceae; genus Thermosipho; species Thermosipho ferrireducens. The sequence goes on from NZ_CP071446.1 coordinate 1,048,492, forward strand.
TCTAAATTTTAAAGTCAAAAAAAGAAGTTTTGTTCAAAAAGCGAAAACATTCCCAACTCTTGAAGATATATTGATTTTTTTGTATTTTAATTTGCCGTTTGCAGTAAAAAAGTTGAACGTAGATGTAAATATTCTTGATGAAAAAGCAAAGGAATTTTTCAATTGTGTAAAATCTTTTGAAGAGGAGAACTTTTCAATATCAAATTTGTCTAAAGATTTGGCAGAATATGTTAAGGAAGCATTGGAAAGGACGAGAAATTTACAGGCCGATGATGCACTTTTAAAATCAGTGGAAAAAAAGCTTACAATAAGAAAAGTAGAAATGAGAATAAAAGAAATTGATGAATTTCTCAAAACAGCATCTCCTACAGAAAAAAAGGTGCTTTTAAAAGCACGAATGGATTTGGTACGTAATTTAAAAAACATGGGGAGGTGACCTCCTTAAATGGGAAGAAAAGCAGATAGTGTGGATACAAAGATTTCCAAGCTTGTGCGAATAGGAAAAGAAAAGGGATTTGTAACTTACGATGATATAGACAAGATGTTTCCCCCGGAAAAGGCCGAAGATTTTGATGGAAATTTGTTAGAAAAAGTTTATGAAGAGTTGGAAAAAAATGGAATCACAATAACTGATTCATCAGCAATAGATACCGAAATAGATGTTAAAGATTTTCTGGAAGAATCCCCAAAATTTTACGATAACATGGCCCCAAAAGATCTTATAAAAATGTATCTGAGAGATATAGGAAAGATACCATTACTTAATCAATCTATGGAGAGAGAGCTTGCAAGAAGGGCCCAGAATGGAGACGAACGAGCAAAGCAAAAGTTAGTTGAGTCAAATTTAAGATTGGTTGTTAGTATAGCAAAAAGATACGTGGGCAAAGGCTTGTCTTTCCTGGATTTAATTCAGGAAGGTAATGTTGGATTATTGAAGGCTGTAGAAAAATTCGATTGGAAAAAGGGGTATAAATTTTCTACGTATGCAACCTGGTGGATACGTCAGGCTATTACTCGGGCAATAGCTGATCAGGCGAGAACTATACGAGTCCCTGTTCATATGGTTGAAACCATAAATAAGATGCAGAAAATAATGAGAGAGTACTATCAAGAGCATGGAGAAGAAATTCCAATAGAAGAGCTTGCAAAGGCACTTGATAAACCTGTCGAAAAGGTTGAAGAGATCATGCAGGCTGCAAGAGAGACTACATCTCTTGAAGCTCCTGTAGGAGAAGATGAAGATTCCACAGTGGGAGATTTTGTTCGAGATGAATCTATTGCTTCACCCAAAAAAGAAGCTATGAGAATGTTAATAAGGGAAGAAGTTGAAAAAGTTCTCGAGACGCTTAACGATAGAGAGAAACTTGTATTGAAAATGCGGTATGGTCTTACTGATGGAAAAGCAAAGACGCTTGAAGAAGTTGGGCAATATTTTAACGTAACACGTGAAAGAATAAGACAAATAGAGGTTAAAGCGTTAAGAAAATTAAGGCATCCCTCCAGAAGTAGGTATCTTAAAGTATTATTTAAAATGCTTGATGAAGACTAATAAGTTACCGCACTTTACGTGCGGTTTTTTCTTATGAAAAGATGATATTTTACTTTATAAAAATGTGAAAAATGAGCCTAAAATGACTGTTAAAATTAGGCATATAATTGTTTTCCAAGATCGAGAAAAATATGAGGTGGTTATATGATATTTAAAATTGCAGCTCGTAATTTTTTGAGGAACTGGAAGATATCTGTTCTTGTTATTTTGGGTACTATGATAGCAACGATGCTTATTGTTGGAGCACTTTCACTAAACGATTCAGTTAACAGTTGGTTTGAGAAAAAGATTGAAAATAATTTTGGAAAAATTGATTTAATACTTAAAGACAAGAGCGATTCTTTTTTCTTTCCAAAACCACTGGATGTTAAATTCGTTTCTGAATATTTAGAAAAAATGAAAAAGGAGAAAATAGTTAAAGATTATACATATGCGGCATTAGTTTCAGCACGGGTAAAAGTTAACAAACAATTTTTTGATATATTCGCCATTGGTTATGATGACGATTTTATCAGGTTTACTCAAAAAAATTACAATGGTGTAGTTATTTCCAGGGATTTTGTTAAAACTCTATCACTTACACAGAATAGCACGGTAACTCTTATTACAATGTCTGGAAAACATATTATAAAGATTGACTATGTCGGTCTCCAGGAGTTTAATTTTCGCGGAGAAACTGCTATGACAAATGGATCTGTTTTCATGCCCTGGAGTCTTATAAAAAAATATAGACTTTATACATTTAATGCTCCAAATATATTTTTCATAAGTCTTTCTTTGCCTGTTGAGAAACACAGGGATATTGCCGAAAAAATATCCAAAGATTTGGGAGTACGTGTTGTTGCCACCAAGTATGAGCTGAGATATTCCCCTTTGAACAAGGTTATTGGTTATTTGTTTTTAGGGTTTAGTGGCTTTGCGCTTTTAAGTAGTTTTTTATTTATTTCTAACTTTTTTGGTGTGCTTGCGGAAGATAGGCGTAGAACTTTTGGAATCTTAAGAGCAATAGGTTTTTCTAAATTTCAAATAGCAAGTGTATTGTTTGTAGAAGGAACAATGTATCTTATAGCCTCTGCAGGTGTAGGTGCTTTTGCGGGAATTTATTTTGGTAAGTACCTTCTTACACTTGTTAATAGAATACCTGCAGTTCTGGCTTCTGAAACTGCCCTTACAGAAAAAATATCTCATGTGATAACTTTAAAAACCATCTTTGTTGGAGGTATTTTTTCAATAATTTTGCCAGTTTTGATACTTTTAATGAGAAGTAAATCTTTTTCCAAGCTCTCTCCCGTGGTACTTTTATCGGATGCTGAAATATTACCACGAAAATTTTTAAAATATTTGTTCTTATTATTGCCATTGATAACTTTGAGTGTTGATCCATATTATGCATTAATAGTTTCAATAATGATAATTCCCATTTTTTTGAAGAATAATCTGTTGCAGTTGCTTTCTGGGAGTTTGGTTTTAGTACTTTCTTATTTTATATTAGGAACAGGTGGGCGCTGGGGGTATCTTAGTAGGGCCGGGTTTTTTTTAATAGGAAGTGTGTATATAGTATTTGGGTTGGTGCCTTATTTAAAAAAATATTTAAAAAGATATATTAAAGTCTCTACAATTTTAGCTCTTTCATATATTGAAAAGCAAAAATGGAGAAATTTTGTAGTGTTTCTTGTGTACTCTGTTATTACGTTGGTGATACTTTTAACGGCAGTTCTACCAACAAGCATTTTCACGTACATAAACAATAAACTTCAAACAGGTATTCTTGGCTATAATTTTCTTATAGTGGAAAATCCTCTGAAAATATTCTTTTCTGGGGACTATTATACAAAAAATAGTGAATTCACTTCTTTGTTTGAAGATATTGTAAATATACAGCTTGTAAATGGAAAAGTTGGAAGTAAAGAAGGTGTTTTTATATTATCAAATGAAGAGATATTGAAGTCATTAAAATTGGGAAATAAAAATATTGAGGCAAAACTCTATGATGTAGTTGGAAGTTCCAGGGTGTTTTCAAAAAAAGGTATGGTTGATGTGATTCTTAAAGGGGTTCTTCCTGGAATATCTGGGAAGGTTAAAGAAACGTTTAACGTAATAGATACGTATGATCCAAGGGAACTGGTCGTGCCTTTTGATGGAATTATCCTTTATGATAAAAAAATATCTGGCTCTCTTCGGGGTTATGCAGGAATTGTAAGGAATTTCGAAGCTGCTAAAAAAGCAAAAAATATTGTTTATGAACGTTTCGATGGTCCAATTTTTGTTACTGAGGAACTTGATAAGATATTTAGTAGTATACGACATTTTGTAAATATAGCCATTCAGCTTTTTTATTTTGGTTTTGTCAGCGGTTTTTCGGGTCTTACGATTGTTAGCATTAAAAATGTTTATTCGAGAAAAAGAATTGTTGGATCTTTGAAAGCTATAGGTGTTATGAAGAAAGAAATATTCGGCTTTTTCTTATTGGAAGCGTTGATAATAGTAACTATGGCAATATTAACAGCTTTAATAGCAGCAACGTTTATAACAATAGACCTCACTTCTGTGATAACTTCTGAATTACCAGATTTTTCTATCGTAATTCCATGGGGACAATTATCTTTGATTATAATTGGTGTGTATGCGATAACTATTATTTTTACGCTATATCCTGCAAATCTTGCTCAAAAAATTAATCCTTCTGATGCGATACGGGTGTACGATTGACATGAAACAGAGTTTTTACATTTAAAAAATTGACACTAATGTTTTGAGCGTGTAAAATATACTTTGTATTGGTGTCGAGAAGTATAATATATATAAAATATAGAAAGGAAGGGAGAGGTATAATATGGCAAAATGTCAAGTTTGTGGTAAAAGACCTGTTGCTGGTAAAAATGTTAGTCATTCTAACAGAAAAACGAACAGATGGTTCAAACCAAATGTTCAGAAAGTAAGAGTTTTGTTGGAAGACGGAACTATAAAAAGAATGTGGGTGTGCACAGATTGTTTGAGTTCTGGGAAAGTTAAGAGATACGTTAGTACACCAAAATCGGAAGTCATGGAGGCATAAGAAGCGGGTTATCCCGCTTTTTTTCTATGCAGGTGTATAAGGTAACGTGGATGTATCGTTTAATAGTTTCGCTTATTTTTGTAATAGTTATTTTAGTTGATATTTACCTCTTTTTCCTTCCGATTTCGCCAATTATAGTACTGTTTTTAGTCGGAAATACTTTCATAATAAGTTATCTGCTTTTAGAGGCTTATATGTTAAAAATAACGATTGACTTCCATAAAATTGTAATTTCCTCCGTTTTTAGCAAAAAAATTATACAATTGGATGATATATCAGATATATTATTTTCAGCTTTTCATGTTAAAATTAAACTTGTTAGCGATACAATGAATTTTCCTCCGCTAAAAAACATTGAAAATCTGAGGGAGATTGTTAGGAGGGGATTTTACGGAAAGTAGAAACACATTTGCAGTTATAGACGTTAGAAATTATATACACAATTTAGAATATTTTCAGGAAAAGTGTGCTCCTGCAAAAGTAATGCCAGTAATAAAAGCGAATGCTTATGGTCACGGAGCTGTGATGCTTGCAAAATCAGCTGAAAAATGGGGGATAGATTATTTTGCTGTGGCTTTTTTAGAAGAGGCGATTGAATTAAGGAAAAATGGTATAAGTTCTGACATATTGGTATTTAATTACGTGGAACCAGATTTTTTGACGATTGCTGTGGAGAACAATATAACGATTACCATGTATTCATGGGAACAGTTAGAAAAATATAGTGTTGTTTCAAAAAAGCCAAAAGTGCATGTTAATGTTGACACAGGGATGAACAGAGTGGGAATAAAACCACAGCATGTTAAAGATTATATTTTTAAATTGAAACAGGATGGTTTTAACGTGGAAGGTTTATATACTCATTTTGCTGTGGCAGATTCAGATGATATAGAAGATATTAAATTTACAGAGCAGCAATACAAATTATTCGAAGCCATTGATGTTGATGTGTCTATAAAACATGTGTGTAATAGCGCTGCTGCTATAGCTGGAAGGATTCCCTGCCATAATTATGTTAGAGTTGGAATAGCAGGTTATGGGTTAATGCCCGGGAAGAGAATTTATAGAAATTTGAAACCTGTTTTAAGCTGGAAAACAGCGGTTTCTCATGTGAAATACATAGAAAAGGGAGAATCTATAAGCTATGGGAGGACGTTTGTAGCAGATAAAAGAATGAAAGTTGCCACTATTCCAGTTGGTTACGCTGATGGATACTGGAGGCATCTTTCAAACAAAGGTGAAGTTTTGATAAGAGGAAAAAGATGCAGGATACTTGGCAGGGTGTGCATGGATCAGTTTGTGGTAGATGTTTCTCATTTGGAGAATGTAAATTCAGGCGATGAAGTTGTACTCATTGGAGAGCAGTTGAATGAAAATATTTCTGCAGAAGAAATAGCCGAACTTGTTGGAACGATAAATTATGAGGTCACGTGTAGAATCTCTGAGCGTGTACCAAGAATATACAGAGGAGTGGAATTGTGAAATTGCCCAAGGAATTGATTGAAAAGTATAGAGAGCCTTACATTTCTGAGTTGAATAATTATATCAATACCGGGGTAGAGTTGATTGTAAAAGTAAAGAGTAAAAGGCTAATGGAAACCCGGAATGGTCAAAAATATCTTTTAATGACTTTTGAAGATCGTTCTGGTATGGTGAGGGCAATTGATTGGTATAACGCAGAAAAAAATGATACAAAGGTGGATGTTGGTAGTGTAATAAGAGTTTCAGGCAAGGTTGTTATTTATGATGGGCGTTTGCAGTTTAATCTTTCAGAGAATATTCCTTTAATTGTGCTTAAAGAAGGTGAATATGATCTTGAGCGCTTCGTACTTCGAGGGAAAAAGGATCCAGAGGAAATCCTAAAAGAAATACTGTCTTTGATAAATACTATACACAATGAGAAACTTAATCAACTTTTAAAAGAATTCTTTGAAAAAGATGAGAAATTTATTGTGCAATTTAAAAATTGTCCTGCTGGAGCAAGGGTTCATCATAATTACGTAGGGGGACTTGCAGAGCATTCTTATACTGTGGCACAGCTCTGTGATAACGTTTGTAAAGTTTATATGTGGTTAGACAGAGATCTATTAATAGCTGGAGCACTTTTACACGATATTGGAAAAGTAAAAGACTATGAAATAACTCCCAGAGGGATAGAAGTTACTACTCAGGGTGAGTTAATTGGTCACATAGTTTCCGGGTATGAAATGGTAAGGAAAAAACTTAATAAAATTAACGCTGATGAGGGATTATCACTTCGCTTGTTGCATATAATCCTTTCTCATCATGGAGAACTTGAATGGGGTTCACCGGTGGTTCCAAAAACTCCTGAAGCTTATGTTTTACATATGATTGAGAATATGGATTCGAAACTTAATAGAATATCTTTTATAAAAGAAAGGGAATTAGAAATAGATCCGAAGAAAAACTGGAGCGATTATGATACAAATCTTGGAAGAAGGTTTTTCTTAAAACACGAAATACAAAAAGAGCAATAATTATGAAAGGAGAAAAATTGTGGCGGAGAAAGTTATTATTGTAGAATCACCTGCAAAAGCGAAAACTATAGAGAAAATACTGGGAAATAAATATAAAGTTATTTCTTCAAAAGGGCATATTAGAGATTTGCCTCAAAAAAGATTTGGTGTAAAGCTGGATAGTTTTGAACCAGAATTTGAAATAATTCCAGGCAAGGAAACTGTTGTTGACTTTATAAAAAAGCAGGCAGATGGTAAAGAAGTTTTACTTGCTTCAGATATGGATAGAGAAGGTGAAGCAATTGCGTGGCATATAGCACAGATATTGGGACTCAATATGAATGGCAAGAATCGGGTAGTGTTTACAGAAATTACCCCTGAAACTATAAAAAAGTCTGTTCAGAATCCTCGTGCTATTGATCTCAGTAAAGTTAATGCTCAGCTTGCCAGGAGAATTCTTGATAGGATAGTAGGATATAAGATTAGTCCCTTACTCTGGAAAATAATTAAAGGAGCTATGAGTGCTGGAAGAGTTCAATCTGCGGCTCTTAAAATTATATGTGAAAGGGAACGAGAGCGTTTCAAATTTGTTGCAAAGGAGTTCTATAAAATATCAATACAGCTTGAGAATAAAGCTTTTAAAGCAGCATTTTGGGGAATAAATGGTAAAAAAATAAAGCAAGAAAATGTTGATAAAGCCCTTGCTGAGGAAATTAAAAAGGTTGTTAAAAGTGTAGTTTTAGCAGACATAGTGGAAAAAGAAACGAAAAAAAGAGCTCCTCTTCCTTTTATAACAAGTACACTTCAACAAGAAGCTTCCAATAAGCTGGGTTTTTCTGTTTCAAAAACTATGAAAATAGCACAATCTCTATACGAAGGAATTGATACCCCGGAAGGCCATATCGCTTTTATTACGTATATGAGAACAGATTCTTCGAGGGTATCAGAGGAAGCGCAACAAATGACTTATTCATATATAGAAAAGGAGTTTGGAAGTGAATATATTGGAGGAAAGGCGAAAAGAAAAAAAAGAAGTGGAACAAAAGTTCAGGATGCACACGAATGTATAAGACCAGTTGATGTTAACATAACACCGAAAATTGCAGAAAAACTTCTTGATAAAGATCATTATAGACTTTACAAATTAATATGGAATAGGTTTGTTGCATCACAGATGTCTGAAGCTAAATATCTGGAGCGTACTTATGTCTTCAGAAAAGATGAATATGAGTTTAGAACAACTATTTCTCATAGACTATTTGATGGGTTTGAAAAAATATTATCTTCCAGATCTAAAGAGGAAAAAGATCCACAGTTAAAAATAAATCATGAATATGAGATAAAGGATATTCTTGTAGAAAAAGATACCACCAAACCTCCCCTCAGGTTTACAGAAGCTTCGCTGGTGAAAACTTTAGAAGCGGAAGGAATAGGACGCCCGAGTACATACGCTACAATAATTTCTACGTTACTCTCAAGGAAATATGTGTTAAAGAAAAAGAAGGAATTAGTTCCAACTCTTCTTGGATTTGTGGTAGAAGATTTTTTAACCAAGAAATTCCCAGACATAGTGGATAAAAAATTTACAGCACTTATGGAAAAAGAACTTGACGAAGTGGAAGCAGGTAAAAAAGCCTGGAAGGAAGTTCTTGATGAATTTTACAAAGATTTTTCAAAATATTTTACAGAAGCAAAGAACAGTTTTTATACACTTAATTATAAAACAGACTTAAGCTGTGAAAATTGTACAAAAGAAAACTATAATTTGAAAATAGGAAAATATGGATTATATTTAAATTGTGAATATTGTGGTACAAATAAAAGTCTTGACCAAACGATGCCGGCAGTGTTGCTAAACAACATAATTTATATAAAATCGGTTATTCAGGAAACTAAAAAAGACGAAAAAGTTGAAAATGCATGTCCAAAATGTGGAGGACATTTAGTTAGAAAAAAAGGAAAATATGGCTATTATTTTATGTGCGAATCGTGTGGATTTACCGTATCTGGATATAAAATTGCCAGAGTTCCCTGTCCAAAATGCGGATCACTTGTTACACAAAGAAGAAGTAAAAGAGGGAAAAATTATTGGGCTTGTATTAATTCAGAATGTGATTTCATGTCCTGGAATGAACCAAAAGGGGAATAACAAATGGGTGTGTATGCTATAGGCGATATTCATGGGTGCTATGAAAGTTTAGTAAATCTCCTGGATAAAATCCAGCCTGCTTCTGATGATATTCTAATTTTTCTTGGAGATTACATAGATAGAGGCCCGTATTCAAGTGAAGTTGTGGATTTCTTAATAACTCTTTCTAAACTAACAAATTGCATATTTCTTCGAGGAAACCATGAAGATATGATGCTGAATTTTTTGAGAACCCGAGATCCATTTTATTACCAGATATGGGAAAGAAACGGTTCAAAAGCAACTGTTAGCAGTTACGGAGGAATTGACAATATTCCAGATCACCATTTGAATTTTTTTGAAAATACAAAATATTATTTTGTATATGAAAATTACGCATTCGTTCACGGAGGAGTTGTTCCAGGCGTTCCACTTGAACGCCAAAAAAAAGAGGATCTTTTGTGGATAAGGTATGAATTTATCAACTCCTCTCACAATCTCCCCTACATTGTTGTTTTTGGACACACTCCTTTTGAAGAACCATTTGTTGGAGAAGATAAAATAGGTATAGATACAGGTTGTGTTTACGGAGGAAAATTGACCGCTTATAATCTTACTGAACAAACATTTTTGAGCGCCAGTTGTAAGAAATATTGGTGAAGATTATTGGCTTTGCGTGTTTGAGTTATTTGATAGGTTTAATATGACAGTTATTTCTCCTTTTATATTGTTTTTAAAATGATTTATCGCATTTTCTATGTTTCCATAGAAAAATTCCTGGTGCTTTTTTGTCATTTCTCTTGCAATAAATATTTCAACATTTCCGAGGATTGATAAAATATCTTTAAAAGTTTTTTGAAGTCGTTCTGGGTTTTCAAAAAATATTAAAAGTCCGTGATAATCTTTAAATTGCCTTAGTAATCGTCTTCTTTTTTTATCTCTTGGTATAAAACCTATAAACGTGAATTTACTTCCATTAAATCCACTTGCTGCAATAGCTGTTAAAACGGCGCTTGGCCCTGGAATGATGTCAACTTCAATATTGTTTTCACGACATTTTTTTACGAGTGAACTTCCAGGATCAGATATTACAGGCATTCCTGCATCACTGATGAGAGCAATATGTTTTCCTTCAAGTAATTTACTTAGAATTTTATTTACTTTTTTTTCAGAGGAATGTTCATGAAAAGAATCTAAAGGTTTTGAAATTCTATAATGATTTAAGAGTTTTAAAGCTCTTCGTGTATCTTCTGCAAGTATTAGGTCTACATTCCGAAGGATTTTAAGTGCGCGCAGTGTAATGTCTTCTAAATTTCCTATGGGGGTTCCTACTACGTACAATTTCCCAGCAGACAATTATATCTCATCCTCTCTTCAACAGCTGAAATTAAAAGTTTTTCAGGAATTTTTATCTTTTTTATGTCGAATTTTTTGGTAAAAGCATTTATAATATTTTCTTTGATAGTGTTTATATTTACCTTCTTGAAATCGAACAAACCAGTTTGAATGATATTGTCCGGTACATTAAGTACACAATTTTTTATTTCTGTTGAGGTTTTTAAAATTATAGAACCGTGTTGAAGAATATACTCTTTTTTTCTTAATTGAGCGCTTCCTATAACTTTCTTGCCCATCAATGTTACTTCATACCATGAAGGTGAATCAAAACATGAGGCGCTGTTTCCGCGAGAGCCACGTGTTGTAAGCGCTACCGGATAACCACAGTTTCTTAATCCTTCGACAATGATTTGTGAAATTTCCTTATACAAATTAAGAACAGATTTTTTGTATAAAGGATGTGTTCTTGGAATAGTAATGCTATAGGTTATTTCATGAGAATGAAAAACAGCTCTACCACCAGTAGGTCTTCTTACACAATCAAATCCTCTTTCATTTATATACTTGAAATTTACGATTTGAACATCCTGATTTTTTCCAAGAGATAAAGTAGGGGTTTTCCAGGAATAAAATCTTAAAAAAGGTTCACCAACTTCAAGTGAATATAAACCCATAGAAACATCTATAGCCATGTTGAGTGCTCCATCAAAATTCCACGTTTCAAAATAAAACACTTAATTTTCCTCCTGGACTAAATTCTTCTGAACGCGTCTAAAACACTTTCTGCAACAGCTTTCAAATAATCTCCATTAAGCTCAGCTGCTCCAATTACGCTTTCTTCTTCTCCATTAAATTCTTTTGTTAGATGAGTTATTATAAATCTTTTTCCTGCAAGGTAAATTTCTGCAACATCATCTAAAGAAAGCGCATAATCATGAATATCATTCAAAGCACTTAAAATAGCATTCCCGACAACTTTAGGAACGTTTCTTTTTGTTTTTGGTCCAATAGCTTCACCAAGAAGATCTTCTTCTCCGTGTTCAATGGTTACTGATACTTTTAAAGTTCTCGAATCTATATCTTCAACTTTTAGTGAATTCAGGCTATAGGGAACAATTTTTGTGAGTTTGACATCACTTGATAGTTGAGCAATGCTTACTATTTTACGATCTATTCTTATACCAGTGCTAGCGAGCAAAACCGTTTCAATATCTCTTACAAGCTGCTTTGGACTTTTGTTGCTATCTGCAACTATATGAATCTCTTTCATAGTATTATTTTCTTCTATAATTTTTGCCGCTTTTATTCCAGGGATTTTTGAAAGTAAAAGTTCAATATTCTCTGTGTTGGTCATAATTAAACACCTCGCAGAAATAATTCGATTTATATTATAGCATATTCTTTACAAATTTTCTAAATTTTTCGAAATCTGTTATAAAATTTCGAACAGATAAATCGTATTTTTTGTTAAGAATTTCGTCTAACTCTATTTTAAAAACCCCTATAATTTGTTCTTTTAAACTGGAAATTTGTGCAAACTTTCCTGGTAAAAATTTATATTTGTTTCTTAAAAGAGAAAAAAATTCAGCGTATAGCGAGGCAAATTCCATTTCTTTATTTATTCCTACAAAATATAAACCATCATCTGTTAGAAGGGTTTTCAAAAATCCTACTTTTCCATTGGAGTACTTTACCAGATCTTCATAAAAATCATCGGTTACATTTTTGGCAAAGCTCATCCACTTTTTTCCCGTTAGCTCTTCGGAAAAGAGTTCTTTTTTGATCAAAGTCTCATCTCCACCAATGGCAATGAAATGTGTCTGGACGGGGAATTTTAAAATTCCACATTGAAAGTGAGGAAGTTTTGAAAGATTGAATATAGAATTATAAAAGTTTCCCAGATCCTCATTGTAAAAATTTTCCATTTTGTATAAAGAAGGTGTGCGTTCAAATGGATCTGAGAAAGTAATACCAAAAAAAGGTTTTTCTTCGTGATTATAACCACATATCATTGAAAAGTTTGGAGGCGATTTTACAGAGATAAGGATCACATGCTTGTGAAAAGCATCCAATTTTTCTTTGTGTTTGAAAAGGAATTTTATTAGTAGTTCTTTTTTGTTACTTAAAAGTTCTGGGATCTCTTTTATCCTTTTTAATTTATCTGGTCCAATGTAAATCATACGTTCTTTCTGCACTCCACGAAATATTCTATACTTCTATTCCACGTTTTTTCTTCTTGATCTGTAAAATAACAGGCGGGTAATTCGCCACGAGATCTATGATACGCGAGACATTCGCAACACTTACCTTTTCTTGGACAACCAGGATAACTGCAGTTACAGTTTGACAGGTTTTTCTCGTAATTTTCACAAAGCATTTAAATGCCTCCTTTTATTTCTAAATTTTATTTAATACTTGCAACAGTATTATCATCATTCATTATAAGGACTTTTGGTCCTGTGTATTCATCAGGAGAAAAAATTCCAAATGCCATTATTATTACCCTATCTCCTTTTTCTACCAATCTTGCAGCGGCGCCGTTAATGACTATTTTTCTGCTTTTTTTACTTTCTGGAATAACGTAGGTGAGAAAACGTTGACCGTTATTCACATCTGCTACCATGACCAATTCATATGGTTTTATATTAGATAGCTCCAATAATTCTTCATCAATTCCTATACTTCCCATATAGTTTATGCTTTTGTCTGTAACTGTTGCCATATGTATTTTCGCTTTTAGTAAAATTTCCTGCATTTAATCTCCTCCTTCACTATTGTTTACCTAAAATACTATAACATAAATCTAAGTCTAAGAAAATATCCATTATTCACTTTTAATTGGTATTTCAAATAAAAAAGCATTTCCATTTTCATCAGGTTCAACCCATATTTTTCCACCATGTTCATCTTCTATTATTTTTTTGCATATTGGAAGACCTAACCCGGTACCCTGAACTTTAGTTGTAAAAAATGGGGTAAAGAGTTTTTCCAGAATATCATGTGTTAATGGTTCGCCTTGATTCCATATGCGGACTTTTACCCCTTTAAGGCTTCTTTCTATGGAGAGTTCTATTTTTCCTCCAGAAGGTGTTTCATCGAGAGCATTTTGTAATAAATTTATGAGCACTTGCTTTATTCTCGAACGATCAGCTGTGACTTCTATAATTTCTGATTCGGCTTTAAATTCAAAAAGAATATTTTTTGATTTGATTTTTTCTTCATGTAAAAGATATACTTCAGAAATAACTTCATTGATATTGAATGTAGTAAATTCAATTTTCTTTGCATCTCTGCTAAATTCTAAAATTTCGGAAACTATTTCTTCCAGGCGTATAATTTCGTCAGATATAATCTTTAAATATCTTTTTCGAGCTTTTTCATCATCAGCATATTTTTCCAGACGTTTCACAAATCCACCCAGGACTGAAATGGGGTTTCTAAGCTCATGTGCTACTCTTGCGGCCATTTCACCTAACGCTGCTAACTTTTCCTGGCGTTTTCTTTCTCTTTCAAGCATTACTCGTTCAGTTACATCTTCAAATGTGACTATAGTTCCTCTCAGCATCAAATGCTCAACATCCCATAGTGGAGAAATGTGAATATCATAGAATTTTTCGTGTCCTGCAATAGGTATAAGGTAACTTGATAGTTGAATTTCTTCTTTTAACTTTAAAACCTCTTCAGCCATACCTTCAATATCTTCAAATTCTGTACCTAACTTCCCCAGTTTTTGACCTATCATATGTTCTTTTGCTCTACCAAAATAAGTCTCCGCCTTTTTGTTCCATTCAGTAATAAGACCTTTTTTGTCTAAAACAACAACTGCTGCTGAGAGATTTTGCAAAACAGATTCTGAAAAATCTCTTAGATATTCTATGAGATTTTTTTGTCTTTCAAGGCTGATAGTTTTTGCTTTTAACTCTTCATATCCGGTTGCGTTCTCTATTGCCAATCCTGCACTATCGGAAATTATCCTTAATATTTCTACATCTGCTGGAGTTATAGGATGTTTGGAGTATTTATTATCTAAAATAACAACTCCTATTGTCTCGCTTTTACCCACAAGTGGTGCTATTACAAATTCTTCAACATCAAGCAATGGAATTAAGAAATCCAGAGAACTTTCAGATTCCTGTATAATTCTATTATTTATATGAACAACTTTTCGTCTTATAACTGCACGTTCCAGAAATCTATGAGAGCGATATGGAAAAATCATTCCATTGATTTTTTGGGATAGGACATTATCAGTGATTAATGAAAGGGCTTCTTCGCGAAGATATTGCACAATGTCTGCATACCTCATGGCGCGTTGATTTGCTTTCTTCCATATAGTTTCTACTTCCTTCTCGTTCGCAGGTCCCACCCAGGCTTTTCCAATCAAAACATCTTTTTTTTGATCTTTTAATAATAAAAGCGCGCGATTAAACCCCAGGGTGCGCCCAGAAGTTAGTCCAATTAATAAAATTTTTAGTACGTTGTTCACATCGTAACTACTTCGCATTGCCTGGCTTATATAATGAACAACATTCATCTTTCGTAGTTGATCTTTCTGGGAAAATATTAATTTTTCATGCTCTTCCTTCAGCATTTTTAGATTTTCTATTTCGTGTTTTAGTCTTTCATAATAACTTAATCTTGTAGAAGCTAAAGAAAATCTTTTAGCCGCATCGTTTGCTATTTCTAAATCCATCACTTCAAAACTCTTTTCTGCCGTATAGCCTGTTTCATGAAATTTGTTGAAAAAAACTATCCAGAATATTTCTGTTTCAATTTTTATAGGAATGGATAGATACGATTTTATTTCGAAATTCAACGGATTGTATTCAAAAGATGGTTTAATAGTTATTGAAGGTTCTTTTGTAAATACTTGAAAAGCAAAATCAGATAACCCTGGAATTAACATGTTTTTCAAATTTGAAGGAATTGAAGAAATGACTTTATAATCTTCTTTTGACTTTTTTGCCATTATAACCAATTCACTTTTAATTGTTTCGAATATGGTTTTCATAAAGTTTTCGAGTAGAACGTTATTATCAGGTGCATGTTCAAACATATCTGTAATTTCCAGAAGTTTCTGCATTCTGAACAGTCTCTTTTTTGTGTATAAATATTCATATGACAGAAAAAATACGAGTGAAAAACTATTAACTATACTTTCAAACTCATCTTTTATAGGAGCATGTGTAAGAAATGCTCCAATGATATGAGAGTTTACTGATAGTATTCTTATGTAATAATTTTCTCCATTTATTTTTATGATTCTGTTCTTGAATGCTACATGTTTATATTTTGTTGATAATAAAGCTTTATTTCCTGTTATTATTCTAAAAATGTCTTTATTTTTCTCATAAATTGCGAATATAACGTAATCTGTGCGTAAAATATACGCCATTTTTTTCATTAGTTGTTCTAATTTTTCATTTGGATAACCATTATTTACCAATTCTTTAGTAGCTGCATAAATTAAATCGTACGGAAACTCTTTCATAATTAGACTCCTTTCAAGTTGCCTGATATAATTCTACCACAAAAAAAGCCCCTTTACGGGGCTTTTGGTTTTATCATTCTACGAATTCGTAAAGTATAAGTGTTCCATCGTGCCTTTTAAGTATTAAATTTATTTCATCGGTGTCCATGTTTCTAAAGAGGAAAAACTCGTGATTCATTACTTCCATTTGTTCCAAAGCCTCTTCTACGCTTGTAATCATAAGACCCAATCTTTTTATAGAAGAAATTTTGTCTTGTTCTTTTTTTATTGGCATTTCCTCGGTGAATGTTTTTCCTAAACCTTTGTTATTGGATTTGTGTCTTGGTCGGACATAATCTTTTTCCCTTTTTATCTTTTTTTCAAAAGCATCTGATAATTTGTCTATTACAGTGTAAATATCTGGATCTTGCTCTGTAACTATTAAATCTTTTCCAAGGTAATGAACGGAGAATTTTCCAACAAAATTTGTGGCGTCTTTTTCAAATTTGATTTCCAAATGTACACTGTCATTTAAAACTCTGTCGATTTTTTCCAGCCTTTTTTCAAGGTAAGTGGTCATAGCATTTGTGAAATCAAATCCTTTTACTGATAGTCTGTAATCCATGATGTCACCTCCTAAGAATCGGTAAAACCTTCCCGGTTTTTTGATCTAACGGCTTCGTTTAAGTTTGGAGCAAGTTCCACTGTGTAAAAAGTTAAAGTAAGAATAACAAATATTACTGACATCCAGGGATTAGGGATTAACGTTTCTGTTTCGTTGTTTTCTTTTTTAAAAAATTTTTCTACGGTTAATATCAACGATAGCACGAGAATTCCCGGGATAATAAAAACGTAAGGTATAAAATATCCAATAAGAATAAATACAATTGAGAGTATCACGTATAAATATATAATTATTTCAAATTTACTGTTGTTTTTTAAGATCACAGAATACCACTTCCAGGAGAATATTAAACATCCTAAAACTCCCAGAAGATAAATAGTGTTGGATATCTTTAAAAATTCAGACTTAAAAAATACATTCGAAAAGACGTTGGTTGTAAAACCAATTGAAAAGAGTAAAGCATTGAATGTTACGAAATCATTGGAAGGGATTTTCTTTGAGAAAAGTTCTGTGAGATATTTTTCCATGTATACGGAGGTCAGTGCCTCCTCCCTCCTTTTTATTTACTTACAACTATACCGAAAACTTTAGGACCAGTATGAACACCTATGGATGGCCCTATTCGTGCAATGTCTTTTATTCCAAAATACTTCTGAATTTTCTGTATGTACTCTTTAACAACTTCGCCTCCGTACCCTGAAACAAAATACGGTTTTTCTATTTTATGTTCTTTTATAAATTTTTCAGCTATTTCTATTATTTTATCAACAACACTTGTCATTTTTCTCGCCATTCCTATTGATGCCACTTCACCTTCCTCGTCTACTGTTAGTATTGGTTTAATTCTAAGTAACTTTCCTAATAATGCTTTTGCTTTACCGATTCGTCCTCCTTTTTCCAGATACTCTAATGTCCCAACAGCAAAAATTAACATGGAATTATTTTTATGTTTATCCACGATTTCCTGGGTAATAACATTTCCTGAGTCTACCTCATCAAACAATCTTTTTAAAATACAATAAATTTCCACACTTGCAGTTTTCGAGTCTAAAACAGTAA
This sequence comes from Thermosipho ferrireducens, assembly GCF_017358165.1. Lineage (NCBI taxonomy): Bacteria > Thermotogati > Thermotogota > Thermotogae > Thermotogales > Fervidobacteriaceae > Thermosipho > Thermosipho ferrireducens. Next base: position 1,066,193 of record NZ_CP071446.1, read on the forward strand.
CCTTATCAGACATAGGCTCACATATGCTTTTAAGCATGTTATACGTTCCGCTTAACCTGCTCGATATTGATAATACATAAATATGGTCATATTCTTTGTAAAGTTTTTTGATAAGTTCTTCTGCTTCTTTTGGGTTTGGTAAAGATGTGGCGAAATCTTTTGCGGTTTCTATTTTTTTGTAGAAAGTGTTAACATTAATGTCCACTTTGTCTTTGTACTCAGCTCCATCAAGAAATACTCTTAGCGGAATACTGTAAACAGGATATTTTAGGTTAGTTGTTGGAATGTCACACGATGAATCCACGACAAAAGCTACCATAATAATCCCCCCTATTTCCCCATAAAATGATGGGGATCAATTTCTTCAGGCAAACGTGCATCTTCCGTTACAATTATAACATTTTCTCCATCACAATGAACAAATCCATCGTTTATCATATATTCAAAGGTTTCGTTGTCATCAGTTTTAGTTATTATTTTGTCGATTTTTAGTTTCCCTATAATAGGTGCCCTATTTCTTAAGACTCCCATTTCTCCTTCAATAGTTTTAAAAGTAACAATTGATACACTTTTGTCAAAAACTAACCCTTCTGGAGAGTATATTTTTAACCTCAAAAAATTACACCTCCTGAGAAAAGAATGTCGCGCGAGTCTTATAAGACTCACGCGGAAACTTGTAACTTTTTGGCTTTTTCAACTGCTTCATCAATTGTGCCGACCATATAAAACGCCGCTTCTGGTAAGTTGTCATGCTTACCTTCCAATATTTCTTTAAAGCCTCGAACGGTTTCGCTAATAGGAACATATTTACCAGGAATGTTGCTAAATTTTTCTGCAACATGGAATGGCTGACTCAGGAATCTTTGAATTTTTCGAGCTCTTTGAACTATTATTTTATCTTCCTCGGAAAGTTCTTCCATACCCAGTATAGCTATAATATCCTGCAAATCTTTGTATCTTTGGAGAACTTCCTGTACTCCACGTGCAACTTTATAGTGTTCTTCGCCAATGATTGTTGGATCAAGCATCTTTGAAGTTGAATCAAGAGGATCAACAGCAGGATACAATCCGAGTGCAGCAATTCTTCGCGATAATACCACAGTAGCATCAAGATGTGTAAACGTTGTAGCCGGGGCAGGGTCAGTAATATCGTCAGCAGGAACATAAATTGCCTGTACAGATGTGATTGATCCTTTTTTTGTAGAGGTAATACGTTCCTGGAGTTCTCCCATATCCGTTGCAAGTGTAGGTTGATATCCAACTGCCGATGGCATTCTTCCAAGAAGTGCGGAAACTTCACTTCCAGCCTGCACAAACCTGAAAATATTGTCGATAAAAAGTAGAACATCTTTACCTTCAACGTCTCTAAAATATTCCGCTATTGTAAGAGCAGAAAGTGCTACTCTGAATCTTGCTCCTGGTGGTTCATTCATTTGACCAAAAACTAACACAGTATTGTCAAGTACATTTGCTTCTTGCATTTCAAGGTAAAGTTCATTTCCTTCTCTTGTTCGTTCCCCGACACCTGCAAACATAGAGAAGCCATGATGTTCGATGGCAATATTTCTTATCAACTCCATAACAAGAACAGTTTTTCCGACGCCAGCCCCACCAAAAAATCCTATTTTACCACCCTTTGGAAATGGTGCAAGCAAATCAATAACTTTTATTCCAGTTTCGAGTATCTCAACAGTTGTTGACTGTTCGGTGAGTGATGGGGGAGATTTATGGATAGGCCACATTTCTATTTCATTGTTCTTCAATTCTCCACGCTCATCTATTGTTTCACCAATAACGTTGATCATTCTTCCAAGAATACCACGTCCCACAGGGACTTTAATTGGCTCGCCTGTATTTATAACTTCAATACCTCGTATTAAACCATCTGTAGTGTCCATAGCCACGGTCCTTACAGCGTTATCCCCTATAAGCTGTTCTACTTCCAAAACCAGCTCTTTTCCTGTTTGGGGATTTTTAACTATTAAAGCATCATAAATGTCTGGAAGTTCTCCTTCCTCAAACTGGACGTCTACTACAGGGCCAATAACACGTAATATTTTTCCTTTCGATGTTTTTGACACTTTGTATCACGCTCCTTTGGGAATTATTCCTCACTTAAAGCCTGGGCTCCAGAGACAATTTCTATAAGTTCTTGAGTAATTGATGCCTGCCTTTCCTTATTGTATTCAAGCGTAAGTTCACTTATTACTTCACTTGCATTTTCAGTAGCGTTTCTCATAGCATTTTGCCTTGCGTACAGTTCACTAACTTTTGTTTCGAAAGCAAGAGAATAAATAGTTGCGGCAACGTAAAATTCGATAATGGAAGATGTTAACTCTTCAATATCTGGTTCATACTCGTATCTTGAAGTTTTCAAAGGAGATTTATCAATGGGGGTAATTTTTACTGTTTCTGGCTTTTGGATAAGTCTATTTTTAAAACTTCCATATACGATGTAAATTGTTCCAATATTTTCTGCAACAATATCTTTCATCAAGGTTTTTGCGAAATCAAATGTTGGGATTTCATATACCCTTTCATATATTCGATGAATTTTTGGGTGTTTTTTGAAAAAAGGTATATTTTTTGTTCCAACTGCATATATTCGTTCAATATTTTCTTTATCTATAACTTTCAAAGCTTCACGAGCTATTTCTGAAGGGAATGCGCCACATAATCCCATGTCCGTGGACAAAACTATCACAGCCTTTTTGCCAGAACCCGTTAAAAAAGGATGTGAACTTTCTATTTCGATGTTTTCAAGTAGTCTTTTAGTTTCTTTAAGAAACATTCTTACATCTTGAAGTTTTTTTTCAATTTTTTTAACTCTTGCTGTGGCGACCATTTCCATAGCTTTTGTGATTTTCATTAAAGATTCTGTGGATTGTACTCTTCTTTTTATTTGAAGCAGCTTACCACGACTCATTTGTTATCACTTCCCTAAGAACTTGACAAAATCAGATTTAAACTCTTCGATTGCATTTTTAATTTTCGTTTCTAATTCTTCTGTGATTCTTTTTTCTTTACGTATTTCATCAAGAATATCGCCCTTTTCCTCATGCATGAACTGAAGTAATCTTTTTTCAAACAGCTGTACAGTATCAAGAGGAAGATCGTCTAAATATCCATTTATACCAGCATAAAGAACCACTACCTGTTCTTCTACTTCTAAAGGTGAATATTGCTCCTGCTTCATTAATTCCATAAGTCTTTGCCCTCTTGTTATCTGGGCTTGGGTTGCGGCGTCAAGCTCTGTGGCAAACTGAGCGAACGTTTCGAGTTCCTGATACTGAGCTAAATCAAGTTTTAGAGAACCAGCTACTTGTTTCATAGCTTTTACCTGTGCTGCTCCTCCAACACGAGATACGGATAAACCAATATTTACTGCAGGTCTTTGACCGGCGTAGAACAAAGATGGTTCAAGATATATTTGACCATCTGTTATGGAAATGACATTAGTGGGTATATAAGCTGATATATCATTAGCTTGTGTTTCTATTATTGGAAGCGCAGTTAGTGAACCCCCACCGTATTTTTCGTCAAGTCTCGCGGCTCTCTCAAGAAGTCTTGAGTGGAGGTAAAAGACATCTCCAGGGTAAGCTTCTCTTCCCGGTGGTCTTCTCAATAAAAGGGAAAGTTGCCTATAAGCAACAGCGTGTTTTGAGAGATCATCATAAATTACTAATGCATCTTTTCCTTTATACATAAAGTATTCTCCCATAGCACAACCAGCATAAGGAGCAATGTATTGTAATGCAGCATTATCAGCAGCGCTGGCAACTACCACAGTTGTGTATTCCATAGCTCCGTGTTGCTTTAATCTATCAACTAATCGTGCAATAGCAGAGGCTTTTTGCCCAATAGCAACATATATACAGTAAACACCTTTTCCTTTTTGGTTTATGATGGTATCAATTGCTATAGCAGTCTTTCCAGTTTGTCTGTCACCTATTATAAGTTCCCTTTGACCTCGACCAATTGGTATGAGAGCGTCTATTAACTTAATACCAGTTTGAAGAGGTGTATCAACTGGTTTCCTATAAATAACACCAGGAGCTTTAACCTCAATATCTCTATATTCGGATGTTTCAATTGAGCCAAGTCCATCCACAGGTTCTCCTAATGGGTTTACCACTCTTCCAAGAAGTGCTTCACCAACAGGAACCTGCATTATTCTATTTAATCTTTTTACTGTGTGACCTTCCTTTATATTTTTATAATCTCCAAGAATAATAATACCTACATTGTCTTCTTCGAGATTAAATGCGATACCAATTGTGCCAGTTTCAACAAATTCCACCATTTCATTAGCCATCACATTATTTAATCCGTAAGCTCGAGCAATACCATCTCCAACTTGGATGACCTTTCCTACATCTTCTAAATTTATTTCTTCTTTAAATTCTTCAATTTTTGTTTCGAGTACTTTTACTAATTCCCCGGGATTGATTCTCAAGGTTTCACCCCTTTCTCAAAGAAAAGACTCCTCTACCAACCTTTTCAAGCCTTCCTAATATGGATACATCCAATTTTTTTCCTGCAAATTCCAGAATGACTCCTGCAAGTATTCTTTCATCTAAAAATGTCTCAATAACTGCTTCTTTGCCAGTGTATTTTTTTACGAAAGCTGAAATTGCTTCTTCTTCATCGGGTGTTAGCGTATAAGCGGATGTTACTTTAACCGGTATTTTGTTTTGAGATTCTATAGCGGCGTATTTGTAAAGCGAAGCCATTTGTGGGATATATTTTTGCCTTTTATTATTAAATATAATTTTTACAAACTTGAAAAATACAGAATCAACTTTTATACTTTTATCTACTTTTTTTGAGAGTTCTTCAAATAGGTTTTCGATAAAAGTTAAGTGTTTTTCAACACGCACAGTGGGATTATTTAGATAAAAAGCATACATAGTGTAAAGTTCTTTGAGTAATTGAATGTAAAAGGCATATTCTTCTTCTTTTTTATATTTTTTAGCTACCAATAATAAAGCTTTCACATATTTACTGGCTACTATTGAATATCTCATTTTTTATACCCCTTTAATATTTTCAAAAGATATTCGCGTTTGGCTTTTTCATCAAGGGTACCTTTTAATATTTTAAATGCCAAAGCAATGGCTAATTCTCCAGCTTTTTCTTCGACTTCTTTTATCATTTCTATACGTTCTCGTTCGATTTGTTCTCTGGCAGAAATCAATATCTTGTCCGCTTCATCATCAGCCTTTGTTTTTGCATCCTCTATTATTTTTTTAGCTTCTTCCTTAGCTTTTTTAATAATTTCTTCTGCCTTTTCACGGATTTCATGCAATTCTTTAGTGGCTTCTTCTTTGATTTTTTCAGCGTCTTTTCGAAGCTTTTCAGCTGCATTAATTTCATCTTCTATTTTTTTCTTTCGGGCATCTAAGGTTTCGAAATACTTGTCGTATAGGAAAACTTTCAAAATGTATAGTAGCAAAAGAAAAGACATCAGTTGTATTACTGACGTCAGGTTAATTTCAAACATATCCATATTAATCGCCTCTCATTATAAAGTAAGGAGTATTAAGAAAGCAACAAGCAAAGAATATATTCCTGTTGATTCTGCAACTGCGTCTGCCAGCAACATACGGGTGGTAATAGTACCAACCATTTCAGGCTGCCTTGCCATGGAGTCCATTGCGTGAGCTCCTATGTTACCTTCACCGATACCAGGACCTATAGCCCCTATTCCCATACAAAGCCCTGCACCAATAGCTTTTCCCATAACCACCAATGCTTGTGCTATACTGAGTTCTTCCATAAAACTCTACCTCCTTTTAATTAGTATTGATGATTTTCTTCTCACGATAATTTCACGATAATTGTGCAGAAATATATGCAACTGCAAGCATTGAAAACACCAAAGCTTGAATTAGTCCCACGAAAATACCAAAAAATCCCCAGAATACAATGGGAAGAAACATGTATTTCACAAGATAGGAAAGTATAAACGTGAGTATGGCACCTCCACCAACATTTCCAAATAGCCTGAGTGAGTGGGATACGGGTTTTGCTAACTCACCTATTATATTCATTGGAAGCATTATAGGATTAGGTTCTAACCACGATTTTAACCATCCCTTTAACCCCTTTGCTCTAATTGCAAAAGCGTGACTTATAAAAAACACCATAATAGCGTAGGTTAAATTTGTATTTAAATCAGCAGTTGGTGCAAACCATGTATCACTAAAAAGTGTAAAAGTAACCTGATTTCCAGCAGGGGTATTTATAACATTAACATTGATTCCAGGAATTGCTCCACCTATTACATTGGAAAGAGCAATAAATATAAACAACGTTGTTGCTATCATAAAAGTTGGTCGAGCAAAACGTGGGTCATCAATAACACCTTCGACTATTTCATACATAAAATCCATAACCGCTTCTGCTAAAGACTGTTTTCGATCCGGAATAAGTTTGAAGTTTTTCCCAACACGTACGGCAAAAATTATTACTCCACCTATTATGACCCATGTCATTATAATAGTAAGCGGGTTTATCCGCGAGTACCAGACGCTTTTTTCAGACAATTGTACAATCCATCTGTTAGCAAGTCCCTGGGTTACTTCCTTTGCGTCCTTTGGAATGAAGAAAATAGCATTTATAAGACCGAGAGTAACGTATATAACTAAAAAGAGAGCTATGCCTATTTTAGCCCTTCTTTTCACGCTGGTCACCTCCATAAAAAAGTCCAACTATGTACGCAGAAATTTTTACATTAATTAATCCTAAGAATACACCAAACAATGCGGAAACTTTGTCTTCCATAATATATCCTGCTAACAGAAATAAACTTGCCGAAAAGAAATATCTCAAAGAAAATCCCTTAAGAATTTTTCGCTTTTTCGAAATTTCTCTGTAATTCAGATTAATTATATCCCTATATAAAGAATATATGTATAAAAACGCACCAATTGTTCCGATGATGTAACCGAAACTAAAACTTTTATTAGAAATAACAATACTACTTCCCACAACAAACAATGCTATCATAAATGTGGTGAAATACATCTTTTTCAAAACATCATTTATCATATTTTTCAACTTCCTTTAAAAGTTGTCGGATTCCGTTATATATTCCTGAAATGGCTCCTAAAAATAGAAATATGATAACAAAGATCTTTTCGGTTTTGAATAAGTGATCTAAAAGTTTTCCTATAAAGAATCCTACAATTATATTTCCCGCAACAGATGCGCCAAATATAGTTATTAAATTTAATTTTAGTAATTCTTTCCCCAGATTTTTTGATTTTTTATTCATACTATGAATATATCTTTTGATAAACTACTTAAAACGTCACACCCATCATTTTTTACCAGAACATTATCTTCTATTCTTATTCCAAATTCATTTGAAATATAGATACCAGGTTCTACTGTTACTATAGAATTATGTGGTAATGGATGTTCATTATTTATACTTAAACCAGGTTCTTCGTGTACTTCAAGTCCTATTCCATGTCCAAGGGAATGTCCGAAATTGTTTCCAAAACCCTTTTCTATGATATAGTTTCTTGCTATTGAGTCTATTTCTTTACCAGTCATTCCGGCTTTTATTTTTGAAATAGCTTTTTCCTGGGCATTAACAACTATTTGATGGACTTCTTTAACTTTTTCAGATGGTTCACCTATACAAAATACCCTTGTCAAATCACTAACATACCCTTTGTAAAAAGCTCCCCAGTCAACTACTACAGGTTCACCTTTGTTTATTTCTTTATCGCTTGCTATTCCATGTGGTAAAGCCCCTCGCCAGCCAGAGGCAACTATAGTATCAAACGCAGCTTTTTCAGCACCTAAAAGTTTCATCTGATACTCTAAATAAGCAGAGAACTCTTTTTCAGTAATTCCAGGTTTAACAATTTCTAACGTCTTTTTAAATGCCTCTTCAGCAATATAAACAGCTTTTTTTATATTTTCAATTTCTTGAGAACTTTTTATTGAACGTGCTTTTATTACATCTTTTGAGATGTCAACGAAAGTTCCGTTAAATTTTTTCTGAAGCTGTTCAAAAATTGAAGCTGAAATTCTATTTTTTTCAATACCAACTTTTTTTGCCCCTATTTTTTCGAGCATCTCTGAAACAAGATCTAAAAACTTTTTTTCTTTGGTTAGCTTTACAAGGTCAAAATTAGTTTCAAGCTTGACCTGTTCCCAATACCGGGAATCAGTGATTATCATTTGCACACCTTTGCCAAATATGATTCCCGAGAAGCTGCCACTGAATCCAGAGAAAAATCGCGTAGAAGGTGAATTTGAATTTTCTATGTTTATAATCAATATATTGTCCAGAGAGTGTTCGTCAAGAATCATGTGCAAATTTTTCATAAATTCTCTCCTTTCCTGATTGTATAGAATTCTTTGTTCTGGTGTGCCTGGCGGGAATTGAACCCGCAACCTCTGGATCCGGAGTCCAGTGCTCTATCCAATTGAGCTACAGGCACACACCCCAGAGTTTTTTATACCTTTATAATTATACCATTTTCGGAAATATGATTGTAAAAATCTTTTATAAGAAAATCCTTGCGTAAAACAATAATATCAAATTTTTTGTCTATTGATTTCAGGCTTTTTATTACCAGATTTTGTTTCTTATAATGGGCAAGGGCTATTGAGTGATTTTTTGTTAATGCTATGCATTTTTTAACGTTTATTGCTGGAGGCGTTTCTACATAAAGAATATTGCTTTCAAAAAGTTTGATATTTAATGGTTTGACAATTAAGAGCTTTTGTGCAACTTCTGGATTTTGAATATAATCTAAAAAAATCTGCCGGGCGCTAAACGCATCATCATCTTTAATTCCATAAGATTTGGCCATTCTGGAGGTTAATCTTTCGTCGTATAGATAAACTTCAAAGCCTTTTTTAACGAGTTTTTCTCCAAATTTGAGAACTTTGAAAGTTTGAGATGAATAATTACCACTCATTGAAAGCGGCAATCCTAAAACTATAGTCTTACCGGATTTAATAATATCATTGATTTTTTCGGTTTTTACAACCCCGCTTTTTCTAATAAATTGTGATCCAATTGCATAGCCACATTTTCTGGTGCCGTAATCTATTGTTATTATCAACAAGCATCCCCCTAAATTTGCAAATATACATCGTATAGATATCTTTCTTCGATCATTTTATAAATGTCTTTTATATTGGCATTTAGGAGCATCATAGTGTATTTTTCAAAATATGGTAATTCTATCTCCCGCTCTTTTAATCTGAGAATCTTTTCAGGGGCATATTCTATTGTGTTTGTCTTTTCGGTTATTAGATTTTTTAACACGGACCTTAAAACTTTTTCTGGAATGTTATATTTTACAGAAAGTTGTTGAATTTCTTCGTTTGAAGGAATGGTTGTTATATTTTCAAACAAAGTTTTGAGTTTTTCATTGCTTGGGAAAATCTTTTGTAAATGATTGAGCCTTTGATTAACGTCTTCTTTATTGTAAAAAAGTTGAAGAATAGAATAAGAAGAACCGGCTACTGCGTCTATCAATTCTTTTACAGTTAGTGGGAAGTCATATAGTTTTATTTCAACACCATCTTGTAACATCGAAGGAAGACCATCTGTGTTTGTAGAACAGACTAATTTTTTTATCCTTTTTTTTCGCACCAGAGTGCTGATAGCTTTTTTCTGGAAAGGTTCTAAGATAGGACTATAAAAGACCATATCCTTAGGATTATGAGAAGCTTTCATAAGTTTTTCGTAAAATTTATCGACATAATGATAGTTTGAAAAAACATATGCTACAGCATTTGAATCGTATTCGATGCTTTTTTTTGTATTCCTTCGATCCTCAAGACCAAAGTTGATTTTTCTATCCTCGGAATACAATGGTATATTTGTTTCAAAATTATAAATAGAAGTTATTATAACATTTTTTCCAGTTCTGGATATTAGTCTGGAGAATATTTCGCTGGAAATAGCAGGAAGTATTTGAATTTCATTAAGTACCACTGTGTCAAAGTCAGAAATATTTACGACGTTTTCTAAAATCATAATAGCGTTCGTTATAACATGTTTTTTATAATTTGTATTTATGGAATTTACGAAAGACAAGTCTTTTGGACAATGTCTTGAAAGGCTTTCGTAAATGTGTAAAGCATCAACATTGGTAGGGTTTATTATTAATGTTCTACTTTTTTCCATAAGATATATTAAAAAAGCGTTTCGAGTAAGTGGATCAGTTTGAAGGACAAAAGGCTTTGAGAAACTTGTATATTTTTTTACTTTCTCGAATCTCTGTAAAATTTCATTTGAATGGTAGTAATCAAAATCTTCAGAATTTTGATTTCTCCAGTTGTTAGTGAAAGAATATATAAAGTACTTATCTTTGTACTCTTCCTCCGAAGCAGCTGAAACTTTAAAGTCTATTACGTTTAAAACTGGCCCAACACCGTTTTCACGAATATTAGCAGCAACGTCCAGGGATGTCAAAAGAGCTTGAATTGCTGGAATCTCATGATATTGTTTTTTTAAACCAAAGCCTATTCCTTCTATTAATTTGTGTTTTCCTCTAAGTGTTAATCTAACGTTTGTTCCATTGTTGCCAAAAAATCTGATACGATCGACTGTAGAATTCCTTATTAAAAATATAGGTTCAGGATTTCCATGCCCGTAAGGTTCCAGATATCTCAAAGCTTCTAAAACTTCTTCGTTTATTTCATCAACTGTGAGTATAGCATCAACAGTAAGTGATGAAGTTACTTTGAGCAGTTGTTCTTCTAATTTATCTTTAAGTTCTTTGATGAAAGGCTTTATATTATTTTCTAAAATACTGAAACCTATTGCCATAGGATGACCACCGAATTCTTCGAAATGGTGAGAAAAATTTTTTAAGATTTCTAAAATGTTAATTCCCTCGATACTTCGTCCAGATCCTCTTCCTATACCATTTTCAAGAGAGATAACCAGAGCAGGTTTATTATATCTTTGAACGAGTTTTGTGGCTACAATACCTATTACACCGGCATGCCATCCTTCTTTGTAAACTACTAAGACAGGAGCATCTTTCATATCAGTGCTTTCAATTTGAGCAACTGCTTCTTCGTATATTTTTGTTTCTATTTCCTGTCGGGTAAAATTGTATCCCAGGAGTATCTCAGCGAGCTGCTCGGCAGAAGACATATTTTCAGTCATAATTAACTTAAACGCATCTTCAGCCGAGTATAAACGACCCGCTGCATTAAGCTTGGGAGCTATACGGTAACCTATATCCTGGCTTGTGATGTAATTCAAGTTTAATTTTTTTATTAACTGAATTAGACCTATTCTATTTGTATTGTTTAATTTTTTCAGACCTTCTTTTACAATGTAACGGTTTTCATCTACAAGTTCTACCATGTCTGCTATGGTCCCCAGGGCCACAAGATCCAGCAAAGTATCTACATCTTCCTCGGGAATATCCAGAGATTTTGCCAATGCGGTAATTAGTTTATAAGCAACACCAACACCAGCAAAATCTTTAAAAGGATAATTATCATCAGCTCTTTTTGGATCAATTACAGCATCAGCAACTGGCAGTACATCCTTGGTACTGTGATGGTCAGTTATTATTGCATACATACCGAGTTTCTTAGTTAATTCAACCGCTTCAAAGCTTGTGATGCCACAGTCAACGCTTAATAAAACTTTAAATCCTTTTTCGTAAAAGCTCTGTACGATTGAAGGCTGGATGCCATAACCTTCATCTAAACGGTTTGGTATATAATAATCTACTTCCCACCCATGTTTTGAAAGAAAACTCACAAGAGTAGCTGTTCCAGTAATTCCGTCAACGTCATAGTCTCCATAAACAAGCACGGGTAACCCTTTTTGACGTGCCATAATCAAAATTTCAACAGCCTTTGACATATCTTTGAGTAAAAACGGGGACCTTAAATCCTCTTTTATTGGATTGATAAATTTCCAGGCCTTTTCTGGATCGTTGAATCCTCGCGTTACAAGGAGTTGTGAAGTAAGATAAGGAATCTTAAGCTTTTTAGAAAGCTCATTAACCAACTCCTTATTAAATTGTCGTAGTTTCCATCTCACTATCCTGCTCCTTTCTATTTTTTTCTATTTTCTGTTTTTACTTTTTCTTAAATATTGTACCATAAAATTTATAAAAAGCGGTAATTTAGAATGTAAAAGATTGGCAAGGCTTGTCCTGAGCACGGAGTACGAAAGGTCTTGCGAGAGTTAGCGAGAACTGGCTCCCCACCCATGTCATTCCGAACCCGAAGGGTGAGGAATCTTATTTTGGCGAGAGTTGGCGAGATTAGCGAGATTGGCGAGTGTCAGAAAAAAACAAGATCCTTCGTCGCTGACGCTCCTCAGGATGACATCCCCTTCCTCATTTCATTTCTCGGGATGACATCCCTTCCGCTGCGCTCAGGATGACAAAGGAAGAAAATCATTCTAAGGAGCAAGAAGAGTATTCCTATTCATGTCATTCTGAGAAACAAGAAGGCAAAAAGCTCTCCGTTTATGTCATTCCAAGAAACAAAAAGGTGAGGAATCCCCCGCTTATGTCATTCCGAGGAACGTAGTGACGAGGAATCTTAACTTAGCGAGAGTTGGCGAGATTGGCGAGGTTAGTAAAAAATAAAATCTTTTACATTTGTTTGAAACGATAAAAAAGTAAATTTTTCACTTCTTGATTTCTCAAAAAGCCGATTTCGACCTTTGGTTTGAAAAACTTGACTAGAAGTGAAACATGTGGTAAATTAATAAATGTATTTTAATATGGGGCCGTAGCTCAGCTGGGAGAGCGCTACCATGGCACGGTAGAGGCCGTGGGTTCAAGTCCCATCGGCTCCACCATTTAAACAAGGGAGGCGATAAGCCTCCCTTCCGTTTTTAAGAGCTGGGTATGATTTTCAAAGAAAAATAACATTAATTATAAATATTCTGCTTTAATCACTGCTCATGGCAAATATTTAGACTTCACAAAATCGCGTTTTTTGTGTACACTAAAATTAGCAGTCATATATGTAGAGTGATAACACAAAAATTTTGAAAGGGGGTTTGACGATGAAGGTTACACCACTGGGTTCGAGACTTTTAATAAAGCCAATTACAGAGGAAAAAAGAACAGAAGGAGGAATCGTTCTTCCAGACACAGCCAAAGAAAAGCCTATGAAGGCTGAAGTCATCGCTGTTGGGAACATTGAGGATGATGATATTGACATTCGTGTAGGAGATAAGGTTATTTTTTCAAAATATTCGGGAACTGAAATCAAAATCGATGATGAGGATTACATAATAATTGACCTGGAAGATATACTTGCTAAATTTGAAGACTAAGGGGAGGTGAAAGCTTATGGCAAAGATACTCAGATTCAGTGAAGAAGCAAGAAGAGCGCTCGAAAGAGGCGTTGATGCAGTAGCAGATGCTGTGAAAATTACTTTGGGTCCAAAAGGAAGAAATGTTGTTATAGAAAAATCATGGGGAAGCCCTACAATTACCAATGATGGAGTTTCTATTGCAAAGGAAATTGAATTGGAAGATAAATTTGAAAATCTGGGGGCACAACTTGTTAAAGAAGTGGCAAGTAAAACAAATGATGTTGCTGGCGATGGTACAACAACAGCTACAGTGCTCGCTCAGGCAATGATCAAGGAAGGTATTAAAAATGTTACCGCGGGAGCAAATCCAATTCTTGTAAAAAGAGGTATTGAAAAAGCAGTGGCAAAAGCTGTAGAAGAAATAAAAAAGATTTCCAAGAAACTCGAAAATTCTGATGATATAGCTCATGTTGCTTCTATAAGTGCTAACAGTGAAGAAATAGGAAAACTTATTGCAGAAGCAATGGAAAAAGTAGGAGAAGATGGTGTTATTACAGTGGAAGATAGCAAATCCATAGAGACATTTGTTGAATTTACAGAAGGTATGCAATTTGACAGAGGTTACATTTCTCCTTACTTTGTAACTGATCCAGAAAAAATGGAAACAGTATATAATGAACCATTTATTCTCATCACCGATAGAAAACTTTCCAATATTAAACCATTAATTCCAATTCTTGAAAAAGTTGCACAAACAGGAAAACCATTAGTAGTAATAGCTGAAGATGTTGAGGGAGAAGCTCTTACAACACTCGTACTTAACAAACTTAAAGGTACACTCAATACAGTTGCGGTTAAAGCTCCTGGATTTGGAGATAGAAGAAAAGCGATGCTTCAGGATATAGCGATTCTTACTGGTGGAATTGTTGCAAGTGAAGAAGTAGGAATTAACCTTGAAGATTTAACATTGAATGATCTTGGTAGAGCAGATGTTGTAAGAGTAAAGAAAGATGATACAATAATTGTTGGTGGAAAAGGCGATCCAGAAGAAATCAAAAAGAGAATTTCCCAGATTAAAGCTCAAATTGAACAAACAACTTCCGAATATGAAAAAGAAACTTTACAGGAAAGAATGGCAAAACTCGCTGGTGGTGTGGCAGTAATTAAAGTTGGTGCAGCTACTGAAACAGAATTGAAAGAGAAAAAGCATAGAATAGAGGATGCTCTTAGTGCAACAAGAGCAGCGGTAGAAGAAGGAATTGTTCCTGGCGGTGGAATTACACTTTTAAGAGCAAGAAAAGCAGTTGAGAGCGTTGTAAATGAACTGGAAGAAGATGAAAAAATTGGTGCTAAGATTGTTTACGAAGCATTAAGTGCGCCCATTATGCAAATTGCCAAAAACGCCGGTTATGAAGGTGCAATAATTATCCACAAAGTTCTTGAGAGAGACGATGCAGACTATGGATTTGATGCACTTAGAGGAGAATATTGTAATATGTTTGAACGTGGTATAATTGATCCAGCAAAAGTTACAAGAAGCGCTCTTCAAAACGCTGCATCAATAGCAGGTATGCTCCTTACAACAGAAGTTCTTGTTGTGGAAAAACCTGAGGAAAAAGCAAACACAAATGTACCAGAAATGCCAGAATATTAATAGATAGTAAAAGAAATCATGAGATAGTAAAAGAAATCATGGGGCCGGTGTTTTCGGCCCCTTTTTTATTGTAAATCAAAAAATAAGCAACAAAAATGTTACCAAAGTTATTATCAAAAAGGAAATTAATATGATATACTATAATTAGGTTATGCTAATTTAGGAGGGATGAACGTGGAAAACATATTTGAAATAAAAGACTTACATGCTGTTTTGGCTGAGGAAAATGTTGAGATATTAAAGGGTGTAAATTTAACAATTAACAGAGGAGAATTACATGCGATAATGGGACCAAATGGTTCGGGAAAATCCACTCTGGCTAATGTTATAATGGGTAATCCTAAATATAAAGTTACTAAGGGAGACATAATTTTTGAGGGCGAATCTTTACTTGATTTGTCCACAGATGAACGTGCAAAAAAGGGTATACTTCTCACATTTCAACATCCATTTGAAATAGAAGGGATAAAGTTTCAAAGTTTCCTTATCAACGCGTATAGAAAACTTCATGGCGAAAAGGAGACTTTTTCTGAATTGAATAAAATTTTAAAGGCAAGGCTTGAAAAATTAAAAGTTTCAAAGGATTTTCTGGAAAGATTCTTGAATGTGGGGTTTTCAGGTGGCGAAAAAAAGAAAGGAGAAATACTTCAAGCGTATTTTTTGAAGCCAAAATTACTTATTCTTGATGAGATAGATTCAGGGCTTGATGTTGATGCTTTAAGGATAGTGGCTGAACAAATAAAGGAAATCAAAAGAAATGGAACAAGTGTTCTGATTATAACTCATTACAAAAGGATTTTAGACTATCTGGATGTAGATAAAGTGCATGTATATGTCGATGGTAAAATAGCTATGACAGGAGATCTTACGCTTGCAAATGAAGTTGAAGAGAAAGGTTATGCAATTGTAAGGGAGTGATAAATGTGGGGTATAATATAGAGATAAATGACGAAAAGTTCAATTACATAGCAAATGTTGAAATTGAATATAAATCTCTTCCAGGATTGACCCGCGAGATTATTGAGGAAATTTCAGAGGTAAAGCAAGAACCAAAGTGGATGAGAGAAATAAGGTTGGAGTCATTGAAAGTTTTTCAAAGCTGGCATGATCCAAGATTTGGAGTAGATATAAGTGATTTAGATTTAAACAAAATTATCCCATACATAAAACCTAAAGCGAAAAAAACGACTACCTGGGAAGAAGTTCCTGAAGAGATAAAAGAAGCTTTTGACAGGCTTGGTATTCCGGAGGCGGAGAGGAAATTTTTTGCGGGAGTGGGGGCACAATTTGATTCTGAAATTGTTTATCAACATATAAAGCAAGAATTAGAGAGCCTGGGAATTATATTTATGGATATGGAAAGTGCTGTAAAAGAGTATCCTGACCTTGTGAAAGAATATTTCATGAAGCTTGTTCCTGCATATGATCATAAATTTGCAGCTTTGCACGGGGCTATATGGAGTGGTGGAACATTTTTGTATGTACCAAAAGGAGTTAAAGTACCACTTCCTCTGCAAGCTTATTTTTTAATGAGTAATCCAGGAATGAGTCAGTTAGAACATACAATTATTGTTGCTGATGAAGGTGCTGAGCTTACTTTTATTGAGGGATGTTCGGCACCGAGATATAATGTTATAAATTTACATACAGGAATGGTTGAAATATATGTAAAAAAGCATGCAAAAGTAAAATATATGACTATTCAAAACTGGAGTAAAAATACTTATAATTTAAATACGAAACGTGCTATAGTGGAAGAAGACGGTGTGATGTCCTGGATCTCTGGTTCTTTGGGGAGTATGAAAACTATGCTTTATCCGATGACTATATTAAAAGGTAAAGGGGCTAAAGCAGAAAGCCTGGGAATAACTTATGCAGGTCCAGGTCAGCATATGGATACAGGTTCTAAAGTGGTACATCTGGCACCATATACGAGCTCTACCATAGATGCTCGAAGTATAAGTGTTGGTGGTGGCTGGGCATTTTACCGCGGATTACTGAGAATAGGAGAAAATGCAGAAAAGAGTAAAGCTCATGTTCAATGTACTGCATTAATGCTTGACAATGATTCTAAAAGTGACACTGTTCCAATAATCGAAGTTTACAACAGTGATTCTGATATAGGTCATGAAGCGCGGATAGGTAGAATAAAAGAGGAACAAATCTTTTATCTTATGTCAAGAGGCTTGAGTGAATCGGAAGCTAAGAGTTTGATTGTAAAAGGTTTTATAGAACCGATAGTCAGTAGTTTGCCTTTTGAATATGCTGTTGAGCTAAACAGGCTTATTGAGATGGAAATAGAATCATCGATAGGGTGAGGTGCAAAAAATGGAAAAAACTATTGAGCTAAAACATGGAGACAATAAAGCTGTAATAGCTATTTCAAAAGAGTTAAAAAGAGATGATTATGGAAGGGACACTTTTACAAAAGTTCTTAAAAGTATTTCTAATGCTTATTTAAAAGAATATGTGAAAGAAAAATATGAAGAGTATGAAAAAATAGGTTTTCCTGTGTGGAAAAGAACAAACATAGAAAATTTCAATTTATTAAGCTATGAATATAAACAATATTTTGATACTCTGGATAAGTCCGGGGTTGAGCTGTTAAAAAAACTTGATTTTGATGGTTCTCATAGAAAATTCGTTTTGCTTTCAGATGTGTTTTCATTTGAAGGTGATTATATAGTTATTGAGGACGATAAACTAATTAAGAAAGAATATGGTCAAACTATATCGAATGATCTTATCCATGTTAAAAAAGGTAGTTTAACTTTAATAAGAATATTAAGACCGGAAATGTTTTCAAACCATACCACGAGAATTTTGGTTTCCGAGGGTGCAAGTCTTACCGTTTATAATATTCATGAAGTTCATGGAAATTCATACCATTTTGATAATGTTTTTATCGAAGTTGAAGAGAAAGCAAATGTGAAAGTCAGGGATTTTTATGCGGGAAGTGGTGTCAGTGTAGGATATTTTGGAGTTAAGATGAGTGGAAAAGAAGCTAATGTGGATTTGAAGCCGTATTTTATAGGAACGGGAAATGGAAGATTTGATTTGCTTTATATGTTGAGGTTTGTTGGTATGGAGAATACTGGTGTAATTAAAGCCGAGGGGACACTTGCAAACAATAGCAAATTGGTGTTTAGAGGAATTCTCGATTTGAAAAAAGGTGCCAAAAACTCCGTTGCTGAAGAGTCGGAGAAGGCAATATTATTGTCAAAAGATGCAAAAATGGAGGCAATCCCAAGTTTATGGGTTGATGAAAATGAAGTAACTGCATCACACGCTGCGAGTTCTGCTCCGTTAGATGATAATGCCATTTTTTATCTTATGAGCCGAGGTTTTTCAAAAGATGAGGCAAAAAGGTATATAATTGAAGGAATTTATGAGGAACTTATTCAAGAGCTAAAAAAGTATGGATTAGAGGGGATGGTTGAAAATGCTCTTAAAGGGGTTGTTGGATGACTTCCCAGTATTACAGCGAACAATAAACGGAAAAAATTTAATTTACCTCGATAGTGCTGCAAGTTCTTTAAAACCTTCAAAAGTTGTTGATAAAGTTGCAGAATTTTATTCTTATCACTATGCAAATGTCCATAGGGCTGTCCATACATTAGCGAGTGAATCTACTGAGATGATGGAAAATTCAAGAAGCAATATTGCTAAACTTTTGAATGCGGAAAGTGAAGAAATAGTATTTACCAGCGGAACTACTATGTCTATCAATTTTATTGTGGAATCATTTGTAAGAACAGGTATATTGAAGAAAAACGATGCAGTTTTAGTAACCGCAGTTGAGCATCATGCGAATTTTGTACCGTGGTTAAGAATGTCAAAATTGCACGGTTTTTCATTTAAGGCGGTAAAACCGTCTGGAAGATTTGGGGAGCTTTTAATAGACGATTTTGCTCAGTTTACCGGAGAAAATCCAAAGATTCTGGCAATTACAGGGCATTCAAATGTTACAGGGCAGGTTATAAACATAAAGAAGATAAGAGAGCTTTTTCCAGATACTATTTTAATTGTAGATGGAGCTCAACTTTTGCCTCATAACAAAGTAGATGTTAAGGATTTGAACATAGATTTTTTAGTGTTTTCTGCTCATAAAATGCTTGGACCAAGTGGTATAGGAGTACTTTACGGGAAGAAAAAACTTCTGGAAAAGATGGAACCGTTTTTGTACGGCGGTGAGATGATAGACAAAGTCACATTAGAGGATGTTACCTTTAATGTGTTGCCTTACAAATTTGAAGCAGGTACTCCTCACATAGCTGGAATTGTAGGATTTGGTGTAGCAGTGGATTATTTGAATTCGATAGGTTTTGAAAACATTTCCGAACATGTGTCTGAATTAACACAATACGCTATAGATAAAATTTCTAAGTTAGATTTTGTTGAAATATATGGACCACTTAATGAGGAACATCATGCTATATTAAGTTTCAACATTGATGGTGTGCACCCACACGATGTTGCGCACATGCTTGATCAGGAATTCGGTATAGCAGTAAGAAGTGGGCATCATTGTGCTCAGCCACTTATGAGTATTTTAAAAGATGAAAGCAAGTTGTCCTTATTTCCTAATGCAACCTGTCGGGCGAGTTTTTATATTTATAACACAAAAGATGATATAGATATTCTTGTTGATGGAATAAAGTTCGTGAAGAGGTGGTTTAGTTGATGTATTCAGAACTTGTTATGGATTATGCAAAATTAACGAAATATAAGGGAAAGTTAAATAATGCAACTTTTATACAAGAAGGGAAGAACTTATCGTGTGGTGATGAAATAACGTTGTATGTGAAGATAGAAAGTGATAAAGTTAAAGAAATAAAGTTTGAAGGTATCGGTTGTGCAATTAGTCAGGCATCTGCAAATCTTATGATAGAAACTGTGAGTGGGAAGAATTTATCTGAAGTGAAGGAAATAATTAAAAATGCCGTGGCAATGGCAAGAGGAGAGGAATTTTCTGAAGAAGTGTTGGAAACAGTGGCACAACTGGCAGATATAAAAAATTATCCAATGAGAATTAAGTGTTTTCTTCTTGCGTGGAAAACATTGGAAATGGCTTTAAATGAAAAATAATGATTTGAAAAAGGTTCCCCGTATGGGGAACCTTTTTTTCGATTTTTTAGATTACATTGGGTAATATCCTCTTTTCTTAACAGCTTCTGCTACTCTCTGTATCGCAACTATGTAAGCAGCTGTTCTCATGTCTGTATTGTATTTTTGTTTAGTTGCGTAAACTTCTCCAAATGATTTAATCATAATCTTTGTTAATTTCTTTCTGATATCTTCAATTTCCCAGAAATGGCTTTGTAAATCCTGGACCCATTCAAAGTAAGATACTGTAACACCACCAGCGTTTGCAAGGATATCAGGAACGATTAAAATGTCTTTTGAATTGAGAATTTCTTCTGCTTCCCTTGTTGTAGGTCCATTTGCACCTTCAATTATTATTTTTGCTTTGACTTCTTTTGCAATTTTATCATCTATTGCATTTTCAAGAGCTGCTGGAATTAAGATATCTACGTCGAGTGTAAGAAGTTCTTCGTTTGTTATAGGAGTTCCTTTTGGATAACCTTTTATAACTCCCCCATTTTCATCTCTATACTTAATAAGCTCATCAATATCTAAGCCGTTTTCGTTGTAAATACCGCCACTTACATCACTGACTGCAACTATTTTTGCACCATATTCTTCGTTTAAAATCTTTGCACTGAATGATCCAACGTTTCCAAATCCCTGTATTGCAACAGTAGCTTTTGAAATGTCGATACCTTTTACTTTACAGGCTTCTGCTGATGTTATTGCAACGCCCCTACCAGTAGCTTCCGGTCTACCTTCAGAACCTCCTATGTCAAGAGGCTTACCGGTAACTACACCGAGTGTTGTGTATCCCACATTCATGCTGTATGTATCCATGTACCATGCCATGATTTTTGCGTTTGTATTCACATCAGGGGCTGGTATATCTTTAGCTGGACCTACCATCATGTGGATTTCAGAGAAAAACCTTCTGCTTAATTTTTCAAGTTCTCTTTCGGAAAGTTTTGATGGATCGACTCTCACTCCACCTTTACCGCCGCCATATGGAAGGTTAACAACAGCACACTTCCACGTCATCCAGAAAGCAAGTGAAGAAACTTCGTCGAGGTTTGTTTCCGGATGGTATCTTATGCCGCCCTTAGCAGGCCCGCGAGCAGTGTTATGCTGCACTCTATATCCTTCAAATATTTCTACTCTACCATCGTCCATGACAACTGGAAAATGGACAACCAGAGATCTTTGAGGCCAGAGCAAAAAATTTCCAATTCTTGGATCTAAGTCCATGAGTTCTGCTGCCTTTAGGAACTGTTTCTGTGCCATTTCATAAAGAGGACCGGGGGTTTGTAAATTTCCGAGTTTGCTAATCTCCATTTTTATACCTCCCTGAATTTAGTGGTGCAACTTAATTATTGCTTATTTGTGTAACTTTGGCAAACTCGATATTTTGTGAAAATCCTAACATAATTTGTTTTCATAGACAAATATTGTTCTTTTCTTTTCATTGCAAAAGTATGCTAATTTTAGCTTCTTTATATATTTCAGTAAGTGTCAACAAAAGATTAACAAATAAACTGTTTATGAAAGCCCAACAATATTTCCGTCATCATCAATATCTATATTCACGGCGTTTGGTATTCTGGAAAGACCGGGCATTCTCATAATATCTCCAGCAAGAGCTACTACGAATCCCGCTCCTGCTGAAAGTTCAAAATCACGTATTGTGAAAGCATAATCAGATGGTGCATTAAGTTTTTTTGGATCATCAGAAATGCTTGCCTGGGTTTTTGCAACAATTACAGGCAGATTTGAATATCCGTGTTTTTCTAAAAACTTTAATTTGGCTTTGGCTTTATCAGTATAAATAACGTTACCTGCCCTATAAATTTCTTTAGCTAATATTTCAATTTTTTCTTTTATGGACATGTTCGAATTTATGAG
The DNA here is from genome assembly GCF_017358165.1 of Thermosipho ferrireducens. Classification (NCBI taxonomy): domain Bacteria; kingdom Thermotogati; phylum Thermotogota; class Thermotogae; order Thermotogales; family Fervidobacteriaceae; genus Thermosipho; species Thermosipho ferrireducens. Next base: position 1,088,122 of record NZ_CP071446.1, read on the forward strand.
AGGTGTGGCACAGTTTTCTTTCGCATTTTCTATTATGAGTTTTGCGAGTTCTTCTGCGCCTTTACTTCCTTTTTCAAATGCTCGAACGAATGCGTGTGGAACTTTGCAATATTTTGAAAATTGATTTAATTCTTTTTCAGTGTCTGTATCAAAAACATTTAAAGCAACTATTACAGGTACATTGTATTTTTTTAAGTTCTCATAATGTACAAAAAGGTTTCCCATCCCTTTTAACATAGCTTCTACATTTTCTTTTGAGAGTTCGTCTTTTTTTACTCCACCGTGATATTTGAGAGCTTTAATTGTGGCCACCAAAACCACGGCATTCACGTTAAATCCTGCAATCGGTGAGACAAAATCGAGGAATTTTTCAGCTCCAAGATCGGCAGCAAAACCGGCTTCAGTAACTACATAATCGGATAATTTCAACGCTATCTTTGTTGCAATAATGCTATTTGTTCCATGAGCTATGTTGGCAAAAGGACCGCCGTGAATAAATGCAGGAGTATTTTCTATTGTTTGAACAAGATTTGGATTTATGGCATCTTTTAAAAGAGCTGCCATTGCACCTTGAACGTTTAAATCTTTGACTTTTACTAACTTTTTATCGTATGTTTGTGCAACTACAATATTTGAAATCTTCTTCTTCAGATCTTTTAAATCTTTTGCAAGACATAGTATTGCCATTATTTCAGAGGCAGCTGTTATTATAAAACCCTCTTCTCGAGGATGTCCGTTTGCACTTCCACCTAACGCTATAACAATATTTCTAAGCGCGCGATCATTCATATCAATAGCTCGTTTCCAATAAACTTTTGTGGGATCTATTTTTAGTTCATTGCCAAATTTTATATGAGCGTCAATTACTGCTGAGAGAAGATTATGAGCGGCGGTTACAGCATGGATGTCTCCTGTGAAATGGAGGTTGATGTTTTCCATTGGAAGAACTTGAGAATAACCTCCACCAGCTGCCCCTCCTTTTATACCAAATACAGGGCCAAGCGAAGGTTCTCTTAAAGTAACTATGGAGTTTTTTCCTAATTTATTAAGTGCCATGGAAAGACCTATGCTTGTAGTGGTTTTTCCTTCTCCAGCGGGTGTTGGTGTAATAGCTGTCACCAATATTAATTTTCCATCATTTTTATTTTTTAACGTATCAAGTATTTTGTGGTCAATTTTTGCGATGTATTTACCATATGGTTCTACGTATTTTTCTGGAATGTTTAAAGAATCAGCGATTTCAGAAATTTTTTTCAATTTGGCTTCGTGAGCTATTTCTATATCACTTTTCACCAGACTCCCCTCCTGTTATTTCAAATTTTGTAAATCCATTGTAGCTCTCTAAATGAATTTTTAAATTCATTTGTTCGCATAATGTTTTAACAATGAATAACCCCAAACCATGACCTTTTGATGAGCGTGATTTGTAAAATCTTTCAAAAATTTTTGATTGTTCCTCTTTACTTATTCCTTTTCCATGGTCAATAACAACGATACTGTTTTTATATAATTGTACTTCAAATGGAGGAGAACCATGTTGTATAGCATTATCAAGTAAAATTGAGATGATTCTTTCTAATCCTTTTTCATTGGCTACAATTGTTCCTTCGCCTGAAAGTAATATTTTTTTGCCATATTGTTTTTCCTTTTCTGCTACTATTTGTGAGACTAATTTTTTAAGTTCTATTGGTGTCAGTTCAAGAGTAACGTTACTTGAGATAAACAGCATATTTTCAACTAAATGTTTCATAGTGTAAGCTGTTTCACAAATAGAATTTATTGATTCTTCAAGTACTTCTTTATTTTTACTTCCCCATCTTTTCAACATTTCAGTGTATCCTATTAAATTAGCTATTGGTGTTTTTAATTCATGTGACACGTTTGAAACAAATTCCTCCTGAAGTTTGTAATACTTTTCTAATCTTTCCATAAGTTTGTTAAATTTTTCTATTAATTCGTCTACTTCATCGTGGGTATTCGGTTTCAATAATCTAAATCCAAGATCTCTTCCGTCTAAAGATTCTATTTGTTTTACAAAACTTCGGAGATGCTTGGTAGAGGAACGTGTTATAAAAAAAGTAAGGACGGTTACAATCCCGGAGGAGAGTATTACCATAAATACAAACAAAATTTTTATGCGCTCTACAAAATTAATTGTAGGGGTTATATCCCGGCCGATTATTACTTTTGAGGGAAAGGAAAGAAATATGTAGTATCTATTGTCGATCTTTTTGAGCCCTTTTTCTGTTATTGGTCCTATCCCATAAGGATCAAGAACTACTTTTCCATTTTTAGACACATAAAAATCTCGACGAGGCCCCATCCACATCATTCCCTGCATCATTCCAGACATGTTTCCTTTGTTCATTATGTTGTTAAAAATATGGGGAATTGATGAAATATCTTTTATTTGAGTATTTATTGCTGTCTGCTTTACTAAAAGGTATATACCAGTTAAAACTATTGACATGACTATTGTTACCACTAAAGTGGTCACCAGAGTAATTTTTGTTGACAGACTCACAACTTTTCCTCCTGCTTTTCATTTAATATTTTTCTTAACTCATCTTTTTTAAAAGTGTATTTTGTATTACACCATTTACAGATTACCTCTGCTTCTCCTTTTTGAATTAGAAAATTTAATTCTTTTTCTGGTAACACTTTCAATGAATTGATAGCTTTGCTTTGTGTGCAGTCACATGAAAAAGAAACTTCTGTGGTAAGTACTTCTTCTAAATTATTTTCAAATACATATTTTAACACTTCTATTGGTGAATTTTCATAAAGGGCTTTTGTAATAGGATTTATTTTTGTAAATCTTTTTTCTATTTCTGTTACAATTTTATCATCAATGGAACCGTTTAAAATTTGAATTATCAACCCTCCTGAGTTTGTGATATTTCCACTTTCGTCAAATGATAGTCCTAATGAGATAGCTGTTGGGATTTGTTCAGAAATTGTAAAATAATAGGCTAAATCTTCTGCAATTTCTCCTGTTTTAAGTGGAACTGAAGATATGTAAGGATTTTTAAGACCTAAATCTCTTATAACTTTTAAAGTCCCTTTACCTATAACTTCTTTAAGACTATTAAATTTGTGCTCTGGAGGTAATTCCAAATTTTTCGGTATAACGTAACCTCTTACTCGTCCGGAAGCTCTTACCTGAGAGGCGATTTTTTTTAAAACCCCTTTTCCTTCTATGAGAAGCGTCCATGTTTCGTTAATTGAGAGCCATGGAAGAACAAGTGAAACTCCTGTTATTGCTCTTCCAAGAGCAATAGCAGGTAACAAAGAAAGATTATGTTTTCTTATGGTTTCTTTAACCAGCTCGGTGCTATTTATAACGGAGAATCTTACATTAGCATTATAAGCTGTGCCGTAATGTAACCTGGTCATTTTAAAATATTCGCTCCTTTTTAAAGATTAATTTAGATATTTTCTGGTAGCGGCTTTTACAGCATCAATATTGTCAGAAAACATTACTTTTTTGACTTCGAAATTTATGAGATTGTTCTTATAAACAATTTCCAGAATTTTATCTACATGCTTTTGTGATGGAATATAGAGAATTGGTATTACATGAAAGTCTTTTTCACCGAATAAAACCAACCAATAAACAGGCATGTTTTTCATTCAATTCCACCTCCCTGGTTTTAGCTTTTTTTGGTACAGTTAAATTAAATGTCTTACAATATGTATCTGTGTTTCTTAAAATCGGTGGAATCGTGGAAAATTAAGGATAAACAGGAACCAAAAAACATGGATGGAAAATAAACAGACGGGTTTCAACCTTATTATACAACATTTTTGACATATTTTGCAAGTGTGCAAAATTTTAGTTCTCTGTCAGATGATTTGATACAGAGTTGGCGAGGTTGGTCTCCCTTTCATGTCATTCCGAACCCGAAGGGTGAGGAATCTTGATTTAGCGAGAATTAGCGAGGTTAGCGAGAGTTAGTAAAATAAAATCCTTCGTCATTACATTCCTCGGGATTACAAAAAAACAAGATTCCTCACATGCGTTCGGAATGACAAAAGACAGCAAGATTGGCGAAGGTTACCAAGGATTAATGAGGGTTAGTAAAATATGAATTAAAATTGATATTCAATTTTTAAGGTTTTGGTTGAATATATTCGTAAAATTAGCTTATAGTAAATTTCTTCCTTTAATTCATGAGCACACTTTGTTATGCTTGGCTATGAAAATTAGTTTGTTATTGATAGAATAATAAGGGGGTGAATTTATGTCAACAAAAGAAAGTTTTTATAAAAACGAAATTTCCAGAAAAAATCCTCTTTTTTCAAGGATGAGAGTTACTGTTGAAACGGCATTTTACAGAAACAACGTAGAAACAGTATCCACACCAAAGGAAGCTTATAAACTGGCATTAAAGTCTCCTGGGACAATAGTGACTGATTGGGAGGTTTACAAGCCAGAATTTTTAGGGCTTGATAGGGGGACTAAAGTGCTTCTTTTCAACGATGGTGCGATTACAGGAAGATATGCAGCAGGTAGAAGAATTATAGGCACGCCGGGAATTGATGATGAAAAATATGCTGAAATAGTTCGTGAGGCGGTTTACAGGTCTCGTTATAAAAAAATGTACCACGGTATATCATTTACAGGGTTATCAAGAGAGTTTATGGTAAAAAACCATATTTTAATACCCGAGGGTCATGAAAATTTGTTATACAATTGGTTATTAAATTTCCAGTTTCCATCACCGGAATATGAAAAGATGTATCTTGACTCTGAAAAATTTGAGGATGGAGATATATATATATTTACGGATCCTGATTGGACACATCCAGATTATCCATTTGGTCTGGCTATATTTGATCCTGATCATAATTGCGCTGCTATTCTTGGAATGCGTTATTTTGGAGAGTTTAAAAAGGGTACTTTAACACTTGGATGGGCAACAGCGAATAGGAATAATTTTGTCTCTTGCCATGGTGGTCTTAAAAGATTTGAATGCAAAGATAAAATATATGTTACCGCATTTTTTGGTCTTTCAGGCTCAGGGAAGTCTACGCTAACCCATGCAAAGCATGGTGGTAAATACAGAATAAGTGTGCTACATGACGATGCTTTTATAATTTCCCTGGATAATCTTTCTTCGATAGCTCTTGAACCATCTTATTTTGATAAAACGTCTGATTATCCAAGCGATTCGATGGATAATAAATACCTGTTAACTGTGCAAAATTGCGGTGTTACTAAGGATGAAAAAGGTAGAATAATTCCAGTTATGGAAGATATTCGTAATGGTAATGGTAGAGCTATTAAATCAAAGTTATGGTCACAAAATAGAATGGACAAAATTGACGAACCTATAAATTCAATATTCTGGCTTATGAGAGATCCGGTCTTACCACCTGTGGTTAAGATAGATGATGTTATACTTGCTTCTACTATGGGTGCTGCTCTTACTACAAAAAGAACTACTGCAGAAAAACTTGATTCTGGTGTCGATCCAAACGCTCTTGTATTTGAACCATATGCGAATCCTTTTAGAACATACCCTCTTGTTGACGATTATATGAAGTTTAAGAGACTGTTTGAAAAAGGCGTGGAGTGTTACATATTGAATACAGGATATTTTCTTGAAAAGAAAATACCGAAAGAGGTTACAATATCAATAGTTGAAAAGATAATGGAGAATAAGTTAACCTGGAAAAGCTGGATAAAAGATTTAAGATATGGTGTGATAGATGGATTTGAACCGCCAGAAAGTTCTGAATACAAACATTTACTTAAAGAATCTATACTTCGAAGGTTAAAATTTATAGTGTTGAAAAAGACAGAAAATGGTGGAAGAGATAAACTTCCAGAAGAAACAGAAAATGTCTTGCAGATTCTTATGGAAAGTATTTAATGCGTGGTAAAATTTATTAAGGAGGTGATCCTGATGAAAAAAATGCTGATTTTGTTCTTTATTATGGTGGTGGTAAAGTTTTTTGGCGGGTTTATATATATCCATCCTGTAGAAACAAAGTTACCTGATCAGATATTTACAACAACTAATACAAAGTTTTTTTCCATAGCATATGTAGAGCTTTATAATGATGGAAGGGAAAAAGCGTATATTTTAAAAGGAGCTTTTTCAGCGACATCTATGGGGATGAAGAAAAACAGTATAAATATTTTTGTAAAAGAAAAAGAAACAGTTTATACTTATACGGTTTTGCTTGAAAGAAAAGGAGAACGCTACTATATCCCTGAACATTTATTGATAGCTCCTTCAAATTCCCGTATATTCATAGAAAATTTTGAGTTGAAGTTCAACAAACAGCGAGAAAATTTTGATGAGATGAAAATTCCTAAGCTTCGTGTGAAAGAAAAGGGAATTTATACTTTTGTTCTTTATAAGGGGCAATTTTTGGTAAAAGATAGCTTTAGCGTGCAGGAAGATGTGTTCTTACATATTTCTGCAGGAGAAAGGAAAACTGGTGGATATTCAATAGAAATCGTTGAAATGAAAATAAGTAATTATATTATAACTGTCAAAGGGAATTTTGTAATCCCAGATAAAAATGCCATGGTTACTCAGGCTTTTAGCTATCCTGGTGTTACCTTGAAGTTGGGGAAACTGTCTCCTGGGATTTATAAAATAATAGTCGACATAAAAGGTCTTGGAAAGTTTACAAAACAAATAAGTGTCAAGTGACGGAGGTGTAAAATTGAGAATAAGGGAAGAAATAATAAATGCTTTAAAAAATAATCTTCCAGTAGTTGCGTTTGAAAGTACAGTTATAGCCCATGGGTTACCATATCCGAAAAATCTGGAAATATTTAGGAATCTGGAAAATATTGCAAGAGAAATGGGATGTATTCCTGCAACGATAGGAATTTTCCGTGGAGAAATTGTGGTAGGTTTGACTGAGAAAGAGATAGTAGAATTTATAGAAGATTCCCCTGTTAAAGTTGGAACGCGTGAGATACCATATGTGTGTGCTTTGAAAAAAAGCGCTGCAACAACGGTTAGTGCTACTGCAAAAATAGCGTCTCTTTCAGGGATAAAGGTTTTTGCAACAGGTGGTATAGGTGGTGTTCATAAAGGAGAATGGGATGTATCACAGGATTTATTGGAATTATCTAAAACTAACATAATAGTTGTTTCTACAGGTTGCAAGTCTATACTGGATGTGAAAAAAACTTTGGAGTTTTTGGAGACGTTTCAGGTGATTGTAGTGGGTTATAAAACGGAGTATTTCCCTATTTTTTATAATGGAATTTCTTCGTATAAAATCGATCGAGTAGATTCTGTAGAGCATATAAGAAATATTTATAATATAAAAAATGAAATAAGTATTAATGGCTCAATTTTAGTGGCAAATCCTATACCGGAAGAATATGTAATATCCGAAGATGAAATGAAAAAATATTTGTCTATAGTGGAAAAAGAAATGGACGCGAAAAATATATCAGGAAAGGATGTCACACCTTATACATTGAAGCGTTTGGTTGAACTTTCAAAAGGAAAAACTCTTGAGGCTAATATAACTCTTCTGGAAAATAACGCAAAACTGGCATGTGATATTGCCAAAAGCCTGGTGAAGCTATGAAATTACGTTCAGAAACAAAGCTTAAATATGGATTGATTTTAACGAAAAAGGAAAAAATTTATTTAGAATATCTCGAAAAGCCAATTAGAGATATTCTGAAAATTCATGGTGAAAATCTGATCAACTTTCAAGATGTTCAGATAAAATATCATGAAGATTTGCACACGATTCTTATTAAGGATATTCCATTTCTTGGTTTAAGTGATGAGGAAGAAACAATAGCAGAGTACATAATATACAACATAGATCACACAGGAAAGTTGAATGTTACACCGGAAGAAGTAGCTGAAAAATATTCCTGTGATAGCAAAGATGTCGAGAATATAATAAACATGATTTATGAATTTTTTGCCGAGCAAATACGTAATTTTACGTATGGTGATGTAGCTGATTCGTTTGTTCCTGATGCTGTAATTGACGATGACTTAAATGTCAGGATTACGCAGGCTCCATTGACTTCGAATGAAATAGTTAATGATGCATTAAAAAAGAGAAACGAAACAATTTTAAGGATACTTTTCATATTAGTTGAGGTTAATAGAAGTTTTTTGATTGGGAAACGCAAATTTCCCAGAAGGATTAGCATGAAAAATATTTCGAATATTTTAGACTTAAGCCGTTCAACTGTGACAAGGGCAATAAAAAATAAGTATATTTCTACTCCACGAGGGATCTTTCCATTAAGTATATTTTTTGGACGGAAAGTACATCCTGCGATTTTGAAAATAGCCATTTCTGAAATCTTAAAGGAAAATCCCCATGCAACAGATAATGTAATTGTGGAAGAATTGAGGAAAATGGGTATCGATGTTGCTCGTAGAACAGTATGTAAGTATAGAAACATGGTTAGCAATCAGGAGGTGTGAAATTGAAAGTATTGGTGATTTCCGATACACATGGGTCTGTTACAAGCTGGAGAAAAATAGAAAATCTCGCAAAAGAGGTAGACGAAATTTTTCATCTGGGGGATGTACTTTATCATGGACCACGAAATCCTTTGCCAGAAGGTTATTCTCCAGGCGAACTTGCAGAAGAGTTGAAAAAGTACAACATAAAATACATTCGTGGTAATTGTGATGCAGATGTAGATTTGAAGGTTTTAGGATTACCTGAAATGCCAAGACAGATAATAGAATTTTTTGGAAAATATCGTTTTATGATGCTTCATGGAGAAATAGTGGAGAATGATGGGGTAGATCTTGTTGAATTTGCAAGATTTCATAAAGTTGATGTGATGTTGCATGGACATACACATATTCCGAGTATAATGGAAAAAAGAGGAGTTATAATAGCAAATCCCGGAAGCCTTTCGCTGCCTAAAAGTAAATCATCTCAAAGCTATATGGTGCTGGATGTAGCAGATTTTTTGAAGATAACTATTTTTACAATAGAAGGAAATGAGGTGTTTTCGAAAGTTTTATGATCAAGAGATACAAAACGATTTTGAAAATCTATAGTGTAAAAATGAATGTACAACGGTCCCTGTTTATTGCAACAACCACTCATGTTGAAAGTGTGAATGAAGCAAAGGATTTTTTCAGAACTATTTCTCACAAATATAGAGACGCAACTCACAATTGTCCAGCATATAGAATTATAGAAAATAATGGAATTCTTGAGTTTTCATCAGATGCCGGTGAACCTTCTGGAACTGCGGGAAAACCCATTTTAGGAGTGTTAAAAAAGTACGAACTTTTAAATGTAGCAATTGTCGTTACCAGGTATTTTGGTGGTGTCAAGTTGGGGATTCGTGGTTTAATTGAAGCTTATAGTGGTATTGTTGAAAAATTGATCAACAGTGCTAATATAGAAGAGATGGTCTTAATGCCAATATACAGAATAAAAGTTAATTATGCATCTTACGGTAAAATAATGCAGGAAATTCATAGAAGAGGATTTATTATAAAAAATACAGATTTTGATACAAACACAGGATATATTGAAATCATGGGTACAGGGGATGTAAACGGATTTGATATAGTTAAAAGTGATGTAATATATATAAGAGGAGGCGATTTTAATGATTTCAAAGAGGGCACTTGACACTCCATCAAGTCCTATCAGGCGTCTGGTTCCTTACGCAGATGAAGCAAAAAGAAAAGGTATTCATGTTTATCACCTTAATATAGGGCAACCGGATATAAAAACTCCTAACCAATGGTATGAATATATTGAAAGATTCAAAAAAGATGTGGTGTCATATACCCATTCTCAGGGAATTCTGGAATTAAGAGAAGAGTTCTCCAGATATTATAAAAAATGGAACATAGATGTGTCATCAGAAGAAGTGATGATTACAAATGGTGGAAGTGAGGCAATAATGTTTGCCCTTGGGGTGGTTTGTGATCCTGGAGATGAAGTGATAGTAATAGAGCCATTTTATGCAAACTATGCAGGATTTGCGTCGTATTTGAATATAAAACTTGTTCCTGTTACTACATCACCGGAAAATGGGTATCGTATGCCGGAAAAAGAAAAATTTGAAGAAGTTATTACACCCAGAACAAAAGCCGTATTATTTTCAAATCCTTCAAATCCTACAGGGGTTGTATATAGTGAAGAAGAGTTAAAAATTTTAGCTGATATAGCTGTTAAATATAACCTGGTTATAATTTCTGATGAGGTATACAGAGAATTTACCTTTGATGGAAAAGAGCACTTTTCTCCATATTATTTTGGCATTTATGATAGGTTGATAATTGTGGATAGTGTCTCTAAAAGATACAGCGCCTGTGGTGCAAGAATAGGTACATTTGTTACAAAAAATAAGGAATTTTATGCAGCGGCTCTTAAATTTGCCCAGGCAAGACTTTCCCCGGCAGAAATAACGCAATACGGTACAATTGGTCTTCTTAAGGCGGAAGACGAATATATAGAACAGGTTAGAAAAGAATACCAGAAAAGGCGTGATATAGCATTTGAGGAGATAAGAAAGATACCTGGCGTAATAGTACAAAAGCCAGAAGGAGCATTTTATCTAGCAGCAAAGTTGCCAGTAGAAAATTCCGAAGAATTTATAAAGTGGATGTTGAGTAAATTCGATGTTGATGGTAAAACCACTATGGTGGCTCCACTTTCAGGTTTTTATGCTACATCTGGAGCAGGCCTGAGTGAGATAAGAATAGCTTATGTACTTGATGTGGAAAAAATGAAAGATGCGTTGAGAATAATTTCAAAGGCTATCGAAGAATATTCAAAAATTTAATATATACAAATTAAAAATTCCCGCGAAAGCGGGAATTTTTAATAGTCTTGAAATAATTTACTCATCTTCAAATCTTTTGTATATAGCATCTATGTTTTTTAGGTAGTAGTCTGGACTGAATAATTCTTCTATTTCATTTTTAGATAGCAAATGTGAGAAGCTTTTTGCAATTTCATTTTTGAAAGAAGAGTGAGTTTCCCAGCATTTTAAAGCTAATTTTTGTACATTTTTGTAAGCTTCTTCCCTTGTTAATCCTTTTTCTATGAGCTTTAGCATCACACGTTGTGAGTATACAAGCCCTTTTGTTGTATCTATATTTCTTTTTACTCTATCTTCAAAGACCACCAGATTTTTTATTAAATGTTGGGCTTTTACAATCATATAATGTAATGTTGTGGTTACATCTGGAAACATGAACCTTTCCACAGAGGAATGGGAAATATCTCGTTCATGCCATAACGGAATATTTTCAAAAGCAGTGTGAACATAGCTTCTGATAATCCTTGAAAGTCCTGTTAGTCTTTCGCACAGAATGGGATTTTTTTTATGAGGCATAGCAGAAGAACCTCTTTGTGTTTTTTTAAAGGGTTCCTGAACTTCTAACACTTCAGTTTTCTGCAGGTGCCTTATTTCTATGGCCATTCTCTCAATTGCTGACGCAATCAATCCAAAAATGTTTATAAGGTTCGAGTGAAGATCTCGTGGAATTACCTGAGTGGCAACGGGTGTTGGTTTTAAAGATAATTTTGAAAGGGCTAACTCTTCAACCAGAGGGCTTATGTGTGCATAATTTCCAACTGCTCCGGATAATTTCCCAACAGAAATTTCTTCTCTGGCATTTATAAGGCGTTTTAAATCTCTTTTTAGTTCTGAATACCAGGAAAGAAATTTTAAACCAAATGATGTTGGTTCTGCGTGAACTCCGTGCGTACGTCCAATTGAGGGAAGTTTTTTATATTGAAGAGCTTTTTCAAATAAAAGTTTTAAAAGATTTTTCATTTCTGAGATTATAATATTTGTCGCCTCTATTAGAGCAAGGCTGTTAGCTGTGTCCACAACATCAGATGATGTTAATCCGTAATGAAAAAAGCTTGCTTCCTTTCCCATTTTTGAAGTTGCAACCTTTATAAAAGCTATAACATCATGATCCACTTCTTTTTCTATATCCAGAATTTTTTCAACATCAATATAAGCGTTTTTTATAGCCTGTTGATATGTGCCTTTTGGAGCGATTCCCAGTCTTTCATATGCCCATACAACTGCCAGTTCTACCTTTAACCACCTTTTATATTGAGCTTCCAGCGACCATAAACTTTTAATAGGTTCTAAGGCGTATCTTTCAACCATTCTTTCCCTCCATTTCAAAGATTAGGTTCACATTTAACAGTATACTATAGTTTTCTTCTTGTGAATAGTCTCGAAAATTGTGATAATTTATAATAAAATAAAAGAATTATTGCATATACAAAAAATATTCAAATAACTTGACTTTTTTTGTAATATTATGTTAGAATATTACAATTGATAAAATTGTTTGTGTAATAGTTAAATGCAAAATTGAATAATAATTGTTTAAGATACATAATGTTATTGTGTTGTTAGATACTTAAGTTTGGTTTCTTATGTTTACATATATTTATAGAATTAGTAATTTCAATATCTAAACATTTTAAGACAGCTTTATAATTTAAAAATTTACATTAAATTATTTTAAAGAAGGGGAGGTGTTTTTGGGATGAAAAAGTTTTATCTTTTTATTTTTGTAGTTGGCTTTTTATTTTTGACAACTTCTTGTTTGCAGCTATTTCCCTTGCTTACAGGGGGGATAGAATTTTATGTTACAGATTATAACTCTGGAGCGGCGGTAGAAGGAGCAAGTGTAAAAATACTCGATGAATCAGGAGGTATAAGAGGTGAAGGTGTAACTGATACAGAAGGTAAAGTTACTATTTCTTCTGTACTTAAAGGTGACGAAGAGCTTCTGGATGTTGTTATCACCAAATCTGGTTATGCGGTAACGCGAATAGAAGGTTTAAAGCTTACCAAAGATAGCACGACGCTGAATGAAGCAAAGTTAAGAGTGGCTTCTGTTGGAGTTACTAAAAGTTTGAATCCAATAGAAGTGGATGTGAAATTTTTCGAAGATGCTACTAAGGCAACTCCTGTTGATTTATCAAATGTTACAGGTGATGTTTATGTATCAATTATAGCAACTGGTATGGAATATGATGTCAGTATAATTTATGCAAAAGCTGGAAATGTACCTGGTTCTGGATTTTTAACATCTCCAAGGCTCTATGTTTCAAATTCAACCACAGTTGAAGGTACAATTACAGTTGCGGGATTTGAAGGAGAAACACCGATTTATGTAGTTGTTTTTGATAAAAATGATAATATGTTAGAAAAGATTTTCTATGCCAATATAAATAAGGTATCGAAAGAAGTTAAAGGGTATGAAATTGAAAAGGTCAGCGAAGCAACAGGAGATTATAATTTAGCTGCTTATACAAGACGTGGTGGTATAAAGTTTTATGGAGGAAGAGATTCTATATTTAACAAAAAAGATAGAGTCGTTCCGGAATTTTTCAAAAAAACAAGACGTATAAACGCAGCGCCAGAAAAAGATACAAATCTCTGGATAGAAGTCTACTGGGTAGCCTGGGAAAATTCCAGTGCAAGTTCAACAACTGATGAACCAGAAGCTTATAGGGTTTACAGAAGTTTTGATGGGACAAATTATGAAGCAATAGCTACTGTTCCATCAGGTTATGATTACTATCGTGATGCATCGCCTCAACTTGAAGTCGGGAAAGAAACATGGTATGGAGTGGCTGCGGTTTATCCAGGATATGAAGCGACTATGGTGAAACTTGGCTCTGTTGTTCCTCTTGATGTGTTTGAAGTGAAGTATATAAGTCCAACAGATGGAGCAACAAATGTATCCAGAGATCCGGTATTTTCATGGGAAATAATAAATCCTGTTAAAAGTTCAGAGGGGAATCCTGTATATTATTGGGATATATGGCTTTATGATGAAACTTTAAATGATTATGGGTACTATTCATTAAGTGGCTATGGATATCCATATTATTCTATGTTTATTACTGAAGTAACTGGTGTATCTTTTAAATTTAGTGCACCTCCATCAGGAGCATGGTGGGTAGATTTTGGGGCTGGAAGCTGGTATTCTTATAATGAGCTTCAAGCGAATAAAACATATGAGTGGGGAAACGAGCTTATGGTTGCAGTAGTTGAGGATGCAACGGATAATACAGTTGCATATTCGATACACACTGATCTGGGAAAAAGATTCGATCCATTTAGTATTGAGCCTGAGATTTATAATACATTCACAACTGGTGAAAATTGATGAAAGGGGGACATGGGATGAAGATAATATTTAGATATGTTGTACCTTTAACGATTTTATTGTTGTTAGTGCTTTCTGCGTGTGGATTGAACAATTCGCTAAATGATTCTCTTTCAATGAAAAATAATGAAGGTATTATAAAGTATCCTTCTGTTGAAAATGTCGATATGAAGTACCAGGAAGGTAAGGTATTGGTTGGTTATGAAAATCGGGAGAGTGTCCAAAAGATTATTGAGGTATTAAATGGAGAAATTTCCGTTGATCTTCCCCAGATAAAAATGGTATCTATTAAATTTGACGGTACAGTGGAAGAAGCTTTTAAGAAACTTTCAAAAATAGATCTTTCTGGTATAAAGTATGTTGAGCCAAGTTACGTCAGGCAGATTATAGATCCTAAACCTGTTTCAGATTCTGTAATATATCGAGATTTAGATGGAATCAAAACGTTTGCAACAACTGGAGGTTCTGATGAAGAGTTTTCTAAATATCTATGGGGTCTTGATGCAATTAATGCAAGAACAGCCTGGGAGACTGCCACAGGTTCTGGAGTTGTGGTAGCAGTTATTGATACGGGTGTGGATGGAATGCATCCTGATCTTGTTGGACAGGTTATTAAAGGATATAGACCACTGACAGATGAAATCCTGGAAGCTGGTACAGATTCTTCTTATGGAGGGGCACATGGTACACACGTTGCAGGAACTATTGCCGCCTCAAGCAATGGTATAGGTATTGTTGGTGTTGCCCCGGATGCTAAAATCATGCCTATAGTAATTTTTGATACGTCAGGTTATGTAGGTGATGATGAAGTAGCAGAAGGTATCATCTGGGCAGTTGATAATGGTGCAGATATACTCCAGAATTCCTGGGGAGGCTGGGGTTACAGTTACACTTTGAAAAGTGCTTTTGATTATGCGCTTGATAAAAATGTTGTAGTGACTGTTTCAGCGGGAAATTCTCACACTGATCAACATCTTTTGTACCCGGCAGGTTATCCAGGAATTATCCAGGTTGGGGCAGTTGAGTATTATGGAGGAAACTTTAGAACAGTATGGTTTTCAAGTAGAAGTGATGGTGTAATAATAGGTGCTCCAGGAGTTGAAATTCTTTCCACAGTTCCAAGGAGCAACGCGCTTGGATATGAGGGATATTCTCTTGGAAAAGATGCTGAACCTTACGATTTTTATCAGGGAACATCAATGGCATGTCCACATGTTTCTGGTGTTGTTGCCTTGCTACTTGAAAAATATCCAAATGCAAAACCATGGCAAATTAAGAAATTGTTAGAAAAAGGAGCAGTTGATATAGATGAATTAGGATACGATCATTCATCTGGGTATGGGTTAGTAAATGCAGCGAATTCTTTATCATATTCTTTAGATACTACTGGTGGTGTAACGTTTGATGTAAAAGCTGAGGATAGTTTAGGGTATCCTTTGTCAGCTGTCTTTGTGACGATGAAGAGGTTGGATGGCAATGGTTCAGATTATTTTGCAAAAACAGATTCTAATGGGATAGCGCATTTTTCAAACATCGATGCTGGTAAGTACGAATTAATAGTAGGTGGACCAGATTCTAATGATAGAGCTTATGCGGGTGGGTACTTTGGAAATAGCATGGTGTATAGGATGGAAGAAGAAAGACAATACAACAGGATAATAAATTTAACAGCCGATTCAACGGAAACATTTGCATTTAGTTCTACATTTGTTGTAAAATTTGGTGAGCCATCAACAACGCTTTCAAATGCTACGGTTACAATTGATTCAGCTATTCCCGAGATTTTGTCCGGGAAAAGGTTCACAATAACTGCTCAAACATTTGATACAAATACTACGTATGATTTTTCGTCTATCGCCGATTATGTTGTCATTCGGGTTGAAAGAGATGCAACAGGTGCTACAGTTACATTAAACGGTACAGCTACAATAAATGGATATGATATATCTATTAGTGGAGTGCTGGGAAAAGATGCCACAGTTACAATAGTGGATGATCAAGGTGGAACTAAAGGCGTATCTCTGTGGTGGAGCTTGTTTGGACAATCATAATAAATAAAGCGCAATAAAAAATTCCCCCGCGAGATCGATCGCGGGGGAATTTTTATGTAAACATTGATTACTAATTTTATTTTGAGCTCTTTAAAGCTTTTAAAACTTTTTCTGGTGTTATTGGAAGGGATGTAATTCTTACTCCAATTGCATTATAAATAGCGTTTGCTATTGCGGCAGGTGGTGTATCTATTCCTATTTCTCCAACAGATTTTGCTCCAAATGGTCCGCTTGGTTCGTAACTTTCTACAAATTTCACCTGGACATTACCGATATCCATTCTTGAAGGAATTTTGTAATGCATCAAATTATTTGTCAAAAGTTTTCCATTATAAGTATATTTAACATCTTCAAACAGTGCCATTCCTATTCCCTGGACTATTCCACCTTCTATTTGTACTTTTGCAAGATTTGGATTTATAGTAGTACCACAATCAACCACACCGACATAATTTATAAGTTTTACTTTTCCTGTTTCTGTGTCTATTTCAACTTCTGCAAAGCCCGCCATATAAGGTGGTGGTGATTCCTCGCCAACAAATGATGCATCTGCTACAAGTTGTTTCTGATTTTCAGTGTAATAAAGAACAGTTGCCAGTTCTTTTAAAGTGACTTTTTTTGCATTATTTATTTCGTAGATAAATTCACCATCAAAATCAACTGATTTTTCATCCACCCCAAGTTTTTTTGCGCCTTCTTTTATTATCATTTTTTTCATTTTTTCTGCTGCAAGTCTTACTGCATGTCCGGAAACATATGTGGTACTTGATGCGTATGCTCCTGTGTCAAAAGGAGTTAAGTCTGTATCAGAAGAATATACAATAATATTTTCGGTGGGAGTATTTAAAACTTCGGCAGCAATTTGCGCCAGGATAGTATCACTTCCTGTTCCAAGGTCTGTCGCACCAATAAGAAGGTTAAACGAGCCATCATCGTTGAGTTTTAAAATAGCAGATGCCATGTCTATATTTGCAATTCCTGAACCCTGCATGGCTATGGCCATTCCGACACCGCGAACTTTTGTATCTGATATTTTTATCCGGGGAAATTTGTTTTTCCAATCTATTAGATTCATTCCTTCTTCAATACATTCTTTAAGTTTACAGCTTCTTACTATCATATCAACACCTTCACGGCCCTCACCCATAATTTTGAATATTGGTGAAGTCTCTCCTTCGTTTATCATATTTTTCTTCCGTAAAATCACAGGGTCCATGTTAAGTTTTTTTGCAAGTATGTCCATGGCAGATTCTAAAGCAAAATTTGCCTGAATAGCACCGTATCCTCTAAACGCTCCACCGGGGACCCTATTTGTGTATACGACTTTACCTTTGAAACGCACAGCATCTACTTTGTTATATAAAGGTAATGTTTTTGAACCGGCGACCATGAAAGTTGTAAGGGCGTGTTCACCATATGCACCTGTATCGGAGAGTCCCTGGATATCAATAACTTTCAATTTGCCATCTTTTGTGGCACCCAATGTAACATCAAATCTCATGGGATGTCTTGTGTAAGTGGCTTCGAACACTTCCTGGCGTGTGTACACGATTTTAGCCGGTTTCCCGGTTTTTAATGTTACTGCTGCTACAAATGGTTCACCGTGTATAGCTTGCTTTCCCCCAAAACCTCCGCCAAGCCTTGGTTTTATTACTCTTATATTTTTAATGGGTATTTTGAAGGCTTCTGCTATTATTCTTCTCACGTGAAATGGAACCTGAGTAGAGCTTATTATTATGAGTCTTCCATGCATATCTATGTAAGACGTTGCAGAGTGAGGTTCAAACGCCACGTGTGATTGAGCCTGTGTATAAAATCTTTCTTTTATTACAACATCACATTTTTGTAACTCCTCTTCTACGTTACCTATTTCCATTTCATAAGATGCTGCGATGTTCTTTGAAGCATTAAATCCTATTTCAAACATGGGATGTGTTTCTTTTTCGGGGTGTATTATTGAAGGATGTTCTTCTGCTTTTTCAAAGTCAAGGACAGGTTCGAGAACTTCATAATCTACTTTAATTTTTTTGAGTGCTTCATTAACGACATTTTCATTGTTTCCGGCAACTATTGCAATTTCGTCTCCAACGTATCTCACATATTCGTCAAGAATGTACCAGTCATGTGGAGATGGTTCAGGGTATCCCTGTCCTGCGCGAGTTACAGGTACCCTTGGAATATCTTTGTATGTCAATATACATTCAATGCCGTTGATTTTTTCTGCTTCTGAAATATCAATGGCTTTTATTTTTGCAAAAGCGTGGGGGCTTCTCAAAACTTTTACTATTAACGCATTTTTAGGTGCTAAATCATCGGTATAGACAGGTTTTCCCAGTAATAGACCTAACGCATCTTTTTTGATGATGCTTTTTGCTACTTCTTTCATTTTTTCACCCCCAAAAATTTCTCTATTGCTCGATGTTGACTTTCATAACCTGTGCATCTACAAAGATTACCAATTAACTTAACTTTTGCTTCTTCCATACTTTTAATATTTTTATTTTTCAGGTAAATTGTGTTAACAATAAGTCCGGGACTGCAATAGCCACATTGATCCGCTCCTTCTTCTGCAAGAAGAGTGGCTAATTCTTTTGCTTCTTTTATTCCCTCTAAAGTGGTAATTTCATGCCCATCTACACGAGCGGCATACACTGAACAGGACGGTACAGGTTTTCCATCCAGAAGCACGGTGCATATTCCACACATTCCAGTATCGCAGCCACGTCTTACACTGTAATAACCGTTTTTTCTAAGAACATCAAGTAAAATATCAGAAGGTTCTATTTCAAAAATCTTTTTCTCGCCATTTACTATCAAATTTATTTTCATTCTGCCACCTCCAACAACGCTCTTTTCACAAGGACCTTACATACTTCTCTTCTATAGTCAGCAGAGGCTTTCATATCATCTGCAAAGTTTATTTCTGTTGATGCGATTTCAGCAGCTTTCTCTATATTTTCTCTGGAGATTCCATTTTCGTTTAAAAATCCCATAGCATCATAAGCAAGTGTAGCGACTCCTGGACGACTTCCAACAGCTATTTTTACATTTACATTTTTAATAGAAACAGCGACATTTAATATTGAGAAATCGTACTCTGAGTTTCTAATATATTTAAAGGAAGTTTTTATAGGTTCTTTTTTTATTTTTATGCTTTCAAGAATGTCTTTAATACGAGGTTTATCCTTTAGAAAAGTTTCAAGATTAAGTATTCCAGATTTATATAGTTTAACTTCTGTGTTCAATACTAAGAGTCCTGTGATAAGATCAGAAAAACCATATTTAGGATAGAGCGTACCACCAACTGTTATAATGTTTCTCATTTGGTAACTCAATATAGTTTCTGATATTTTTTTCAAAAATCCATTAAAGAGCTGTGAAAGAGCTTGATTGTCCTCAAATTGCGATATTGTTACCATGGAACCTATTTCAATATAGTCGTTATCTTCTCTTATAAAGTCCAGGCCAGCATCGTACAAATCTATACCTACATTAATTGTTTTGTTGGAAAGCCGTACAAATGCTGCTCCCCCAATAATTTCTGCTTTTTCTCTGGAAACGAGAATGTTATAGGCTTCCTCAATGCTTTTTGGCTTTACGTATTCTTTTATAATAAGCACTTTTTTCACCACCCTCTCGTTATATTTTAAAGTGATTATATGCTTTTAAAAGAAGGTTATAAACGAGTTTTTTTCGATATTCTTTGCTTGCACGAACATCTGTGATAGGATTTACACGATGTTGATATTCTTTTGCGATTTCTTCAAACATCTCAAGAGTAAGTTCTTTTCCTATTAAACTTCTTTCAATATCTTTGAATCTGACTATAGTTGGTGCTACAGAACCGTAAGCTATTCGAATATCTTCAATTTTATTCTGATTTCTTTTGAGCAATATTCCAAGGCTCACAATTGAGATTATCATGGCATTTCTTCGGCCAACTTTTTCAAAATAGTATTCATATCCATCAAGGTTTGGAATTTTTACAGCATATATAAATTCTTCCCGAGAAAGGTCCACTTTTCCAGGACCTTTTATGAAATCAGATATGTGACACTTTCTTTTTGTTGGTTCTATAGTTACTTCTGCATCGTATAAGTAACATGCTAAAAGGAAGTCTCCAGCGGGTGAGGCATTTCCTAAGTTTCCTATGGGTGTTCCACGATTTCTTATCATAGGCGAGCCAATGGTTTTTATAATTTCTACAAGTGGGGAAAATTGTTTTTTCTGCTCGAGAATTTCTCTGATTTCAGAGTAAGTTGTGTTAAGTGGAATAATGAGCTCACTTTTTAGTTCAACAGGGATCTTTTCAATATATTTTGTATCTATAACTGTGTCAGTTTTAATTGTGTTTGCTCTTAATTTTACAAACAAGTCTGTTCCACCGGAGAAAAGAACTCCACCTGTATCCTGCTTTATTTTGGCAATTTCTTCTATAGTTTTTGGTCGAAAGTAATTAACTATCAATTTTATCACTTCCTTTTTCTTTTAACTTTTTTGCGGCTAATTTAACAGCATCTCTTATTTTTAAATAACCGGTACATCTGCAAAGATTTCCTTCAAGTGCTTCGTCTATTTCTTCATCAGTTGGTTCTGGATTTTTACTGAGAAGAGCATGAGTGGATATTATAAATCCTGGCGTACAAAAACCGCATTGAACTGCACCTGCTTCCACGTAAGCGTCCTTAATTATGTTGTCTTTCATACCTTCTATGGATATAACCTCTTTTCCGTCAAGTTCAACAGCCAGCATTAAACAAGAATGAACATTTTTTCCATTTACAAGGATGGTACAGGCACCGCACTCTCCTTCCCCACAACCTTCTTTTATTGACAAAATTCCTAAATCATCACGTAAAAAGTCAATGGCCCTTTTGTGTGGTAAAACGTTTCTAACTATTTCTTTCCCGTTTAGTTTGAATTTTATAATCACATATCTCACCTCACCATCATTGTTTCAATGTGTCAATATATTGAAGCACTGTTTCAATTTTTGGTGGAATCTTTTCTAATCTCACCAGGCTTTCAATTGATCTCACATCTTTTAATCCATTTCCTGTGACAAACACGCAAACTCTTTCATCCCGGGAAATTAATCCTAAAGACAATGCTTTTTTTAAGCCAGCGTATGCTGAAGCTCCTGCAGGCTCTCCAAAAACACCTGTTTCTTCTGCAAGCTCTACAATTGCATTTAATATTTCTTCATCGGAGACTCTTAGAAAAGTTCCTCCACTTTTTTGAACATATTTGCACGCTTTGATAACATCTCGCGGTTTTCCAACAGAAATACTGTCAGCTATAGTTTTAGCTTCTATATCTTCCGGGGTAAATGGTTCTCCTTTTTCAAAAACTCGTGCAATAGCATCAGCTCCTTGAGCCTGTACACCTATTATCTTTGGAATCTTATCTATCAACCCAATTTGCATGAAATCGTAAAATCCTTTATACAAGGAACTTATCACGGTTCCATCACCTACTCCAACAAAAATAGTATCTGGAACTTCAAAATCTGTTTGTACAGCTACTTCCAGTGCGCCTGTTTTTTTGCCTTCTAAGAGATAAGGATTTATTGCGGAGTTTCTTGAATACCACCGCTTTTTTTGTCCAATTTTCATGGAAATATCGAAAGCTTCATCATAACTTCCGTCAATCTGGATAACATTTGCTCCATAAACGTAAAGTTGAGTTATTTTAGCAATTGGTGCGGAAGCCGGTACGAATATAAATGTTTCAAGATCTGTGGGAGCAGTTAATCCTGCAAGGGAACTGGCGGCATTTCCTGTTGAGGCACAATATATATTTTTAAATCCAAACTCGTAAGCTTTTGAAATTGCTATAGCAGTTGCCCTGTCTTTATAAGAACCGGTGGGGTTGGTACCATCGTACTTTACGAACACTTCTTTTATTCCGAGCAACCCTTTAAATGAATAAAGTGGTGTTCCACCCACGTGAAGATAAGTTTGATAGGCACTATTTGAAATAGGCAAAATTTTTTTAAATTGAAATATTGAATCGTAAGGATCTAACTCTGATTTTTTGATAACTATGTTGTCATAATCGTATACTATTTCAAGAGTTCCAAGTCTATCTCCACATTTTGGACATGTATACAAAATTTCGTCTGGATCATAGTATGTTTCACAGCTTATACATTTAAGTTTGTACAAAATTACTACCTCCCTATTTTGTCTTTGAACAAAATTATACATTTGCTTTGTTTTTAGTAAAAAGTGGTGAAAATTGATGAAAAATTAAAACAAACATTGATTTTTATGGTTAATTGTGGAATATTGACTTAAAATAAAAAAGCAATTGTTAAGATGAGATGAAATAGAGAAGGAAAGATTAATTCTAATTTGGCCTTTTTTTGTATTAAAACTTTACTTAATTGTGATATACTTATATATAAAATAAAAGGGATTTATGGAGGTGTGAACCTTGATAACACGAAAAGAGGCCATAGAGCTGTTAAACTTTCACATAAAAACCAGAAATTTGATAAAACATTGTCTGGCTGTTGAGGCTGTTATGCGAAAGTTTGCTCAGTATTTTAATAAAGATGAGGAAATCTGGGGATTATCGGGTTTACTCCATGACCTTGATTATGAATATACAAAAGACTCTCCAGATATACATGGAATAAAGACAGTTGAAATACTTTCAGGCAAAATCAGTGAAGAAATGAAAAACGCTATATTGGCGCATTGCGAGAAAAAACCGCGTGAAACTTTGATAGAGAAGGTATTATACGCTGTCGATCCAACTACAGGGTTTATTGTTGCGGGAGCGCTTATAAAACCTGAGAAGAAACTTAATGCTATAGATGTGAAATTTCTTCTCAATCGTTTTAAAGAAAAATCTTTTGCAAGGGGAGCAAGTCGAGAACAGATGAAAACATGTGAAGAATTTGGGTTAAGTCTTGAAAAATTTTATGAAATTTCGCTGGAAGCTATGAAAGATATTTCCGGGGAGTTAGGTCTATGAAAGAAATATTTTTGTGGTTTATAGCTATATTTTTAATTAGCTTTGACGTGGCATTCTACGATGTGTTTGTTATTTTTCCTTTGTTTTTGTTCCTGGATTCTGTAAATGAGTTTACCTGGAAAAAGGCGATAAGATACATAATACTTTTAACACTTTATGGGGCAGTAATATATAAACAAATAAGTATTTTTTGGGTTATTGTTTCTTTTTTAATAATAATGATCGATGCAAACAGAGATGCATTTTTCAAATTATGGGTTCCGGCGTTTTTAGAAGCTGTATTATTAGTCCTTCCTATGATTATACAGGGAAGTTATATTCAGCCTATATTATCATTAGCAATTGCCGTATTAATATATTTTTATTTGTGGAAAAAACGATTGATAAAATACGGAGGTGTTTAGTGTGAAAGTAATTTTTCCAGACGGTTCTGAGAGAACATACGATAGTCCGATAACCCCTTCAGAAATAGCAAGAGAAATAAGCGAAGGCTTATATAGAGTAGCCGTTGGTGCTATTGTTAATGAGGAAAAGTGGGATCTGGAAAGGCCTATAGAATTTGATTGTAAGTTAAAAATAGTTACGAAAAAGGATAAAGAAGCTCTGGAATTTTTACGCCATACGATGGCTCACATAATGGCTCAGGCTGTGATGAGAATTTATGGAGAAAATAATGTCCGCCTTGGAATAGGTCCAACTATTGAAAATGGTTTTTATTACGATTTTGAAATTTTAAATGGTTCTATTGCAGAGGACGATCTTCAGAAAATAGAGAAAGTAATGAAGGATATAATAAAGGAAAATCATAAAATTGAGAGATTTGAGTTAAATAAAGAGGAAGCTATAGAGCTTATGGAAAAGAAAGGACAGATATACAAAATAGAATTGATAAACGAAATTCCAGATGAAAAGCTCAGTTTTTATAGGCAAGGAGAGTTTGTCGATCTGTGTAGAGGACCTCACATGCCAAATACCGGTTTTGCAAAACATTTTAAACTTTTATCCGTTTCTGGAGCGTATTGGAGAGGAAATGAAAAGAATCCAATGCTTCAAAGAATTTACGGCACAGCATTTTTTAAGAAAGAAGAGTTGGAAGAATATTTAAAAATGCTGGAAGAGGCAAAAAAGCGTGATCATAGAAAGTTAGGTCCAAGACTCGGACTATTTTTCATTAATACTGATGTCGCGGCAGGTATGCCCATATTTTTACCCAATGGAGCGATTATTTTAAATGAGCTTATAAATTTTTCTCGAAAAGTTCATAAAAAATATAATTATAAAGAGATTATCACTCCGCTTGTTATGAATGTGAAATTATGGCATCAAAGCGGGCATTGGGAACATTACAAAGATAATATGTATTTTACTGAGAAAGAGGATGTTACATATGCAATAAAGCCCATGAATTGTCCAGGACATATCCTTGCTTATAAAAATAACGTTGTGTCATACCGGGATCTTCCTATAAGGCTTTTTGAATTTGGAAAGGTTCATCGTTACGAGAGAAGTGGAGTTCTCCACGGTTTATTACGTGTGAGAGCTTTTACTCAGGATGATTCTCATATATTCTGTACAGAAGAACAAATAGAAAAAGAAATTAGAAATGTTGTAAATCTTATAGATGAACTTTACGCACCATTTGGTTTTAAATACAGGGCTACGTTGAGTACCATGCCAGAAGATCATATGGGAGACGAGGCTACCTGGGAAAAGGCAACGAATGCTTTGAAAAAAGTTTTAGAAGATATAGAACTTCCATTTGAAATAGAAGAAGGAGAGGGGGCTTTTTATGGTCCCAAAGTGGATTTTCATATAAAGGATTCTCTTGGAAGAGAGTGGCAATGCGCTACCATCCAGCTTGACTTTTTGATGCCAGAAAGGTTTGATTTGAAATATGTAGACTCTAAAGGTAGTGAAAAGAGGCCAGTTATGATACATACAGCCAAATATGGATCGCTTGAAAGATTTTTTGGGATTTTAATAGAGCATTATGCAGGTGCTTTCCCTGTATGGCTGGCACCTGTTCAGGTTGTCATTATACCTGTTTCTGATAAGTTTATAAATTATGCGCAGCAATTAGAAGAATTTTTTGATAAGAACAATATCAGGGTAAAGCTTGACAACAGAAAGGAAACGCTTGGTTATAGAATTAGAGATGCACAGTTGAACAAAATACCTTATATGATTATAGTTGGTGAAAGAGAGTCAAAGGAAAACAAAATTAGCGTTCGAACCAGGGAGGGTAAAGAAACTAACGATGTAGAATTAGAAGAATTCACAAACGAACTCCTTGCAGAAATTGAGGATAGAAGGTGATAATTTGATTTCAAATGAATTACTTTCAAAATTAAATTCATATGTGAAAAACATTGAAAAGGTAGGATTTTCCCATGGAGAAAAGGAAATAAACGTTTACTTTGAGGAAGGCAAAATAATAATTGAACAAAAAGGCCAAAAAATTGCAATTTTTAAGGATGATCAAAACATTTATGATGAAATAGGGTTATTGGTTTCAAAGATTGTTGATGGACATATTAGTCTTTTGCCTCGAAAAAAAGTTGAGAACTTAATAATTGATCTTTTGGTAAATATAATAGTTTTGAGCGAAATAGAGGATGAGGAAGGATTTAGTCATTCTCAAAGAATGGCAAAGCTTGCCAGAGAATTTGGAAAATATATAGGGTTTAGCGAAGAGGAAATAAGGCGTCTGGAAATACATGCTTATCTTCATGATGTTGGTAAAATAAGTCTTGAACAGCTCATGCTGTATTCACCAACCAGAATCACCCTTTTTGAAAGCAACTATCAAGACCATACAGTTATGGGAAGTGTTTTTCTTTCCATGATTGATATATTGTGGGAATATATTCCTACGGTACGTCATCACCATGAAAGATGGGATGGGAAAGGTTATCCCGATGGTCTTAAAGGAGAGGAAATACCATATTTTGCCAGAATAATATCTGTGCTGGATTACTACGACGAAATAACCAATTTTATCTCCTCAGAATGGGAATCAAGGATAAAAACGCCGTCAGAAGCTGTTGAGATGATTCAAAATCTTTCAGGGACATATTTTGATCCAAAGTTAGTGGATAAGTTTGTGCTTATGATGAGAGAAAGGGGGGTGGTATAATTAATCCAACAGTCTTCTGGATCATTTTGGGTGTTATTTTGATGGTTCTTGAAATAATCACTCCGACATTTTTTATATTCTGGTTTGGAGTCGGTGCAATAGCAGCGTCTATAGTTGCATATTTTTTAGCAAACACCATATGGGAACTAATTACCTTTGTGATTGTCTCGGGACTACTTGTGTTTTTTACAAGGCCTCTGGTAAATAAAATGACAGGAGAGCAGCCAAGGAAGATAAATTTGGACGAGATTATAGGGAAACAGGTATTGGTTATTGAAACAATTGACAATAAGAAAGGTACTGGTGTTGTGAAGATTAATGGTGATACGTGGCGGGCATACTCATTTAAAGAAGAGGTTGTTATAGAGAAGGGCACGCATGCTACAGCAATAAAAGTTGAAGGTGCTCATCTGGTTGTTGAACCAATAGTGATAAGTGAAGAAGAAAAAAAATAGGGAGGGATATTTATGTATTTATTACTTATTATTGTAGCTTTCTTTCTGCTAATTATTGGTGCTTCAGGTATAAGAATTGTTAGACCATATGAAAGGGGTCTTATTGAACGTCTTGGAAAGTTTAGGCGCGAAGTAAAAGCGGGTATCCATTTTATTATTCCCTTTTTTGATAGAATGTTAAAGGTTGATTTGCGTGAGCATGTAATTGATGTGCCTCCCCAGGAAGTTATAACAAAAGATAATGTTATTGTTACAGTGGACGCAGTGATATATTACGAGATCACAGATGCTTATAGATCAGCTTATAATGTAAGCAATTTTGAATTTGCAACGGTAAAGCTTGCCCAGACGAATTTAAGAAATGTTATAGGTGAATTAGAACTTGATCAAACGTTGACTTCAAGGGAAAGAATAAATGCAAAACTTCGAACGGTACTTGATGAAGCAACAGACAAATGGGGAATAAGAATTACCCGTGTTGAAATAAAGAAAATAGATCCTCCTAAGGACATAATGGAAGCTATGAGCAAGCAGATGAAAGCGGAAAGAACAAAAAGAGCTGCTATTTTAGAGGCGGAAGGAGTAAGACAATCTGAAATATTAAAAGCAGAAGGGCAAAAACAAGCTGCTATTTTAAAGGCTGAGGGTGAAGCCGAAGCTATAAAACGGGTTGCTGAGGCGAATAAATATAAACTTATTACAGAAGCTCAGGGGCAGGGTGAGGCTATAACATTGGTCTTTAAGGCTATTCATGAGGGACAACCTACAAACGATCTTCTTGCAGTCAGATATCTTGAAGCTTTAAAAGATATAGCAAATGGCAAAGCTACAAAGATTTTCTTACCAGTAGAACTTTCAGGTATTCTTGGAAGCGTCGGTGCTATAGCGGAACTTTTTAAGAAAGAAGCAGGCGGTGAAAGTAAGCAATGACTTTTGGACTTTTTGTATCTTTAATTACAGGGGCCTTAGGGCTCCTGATTTCCATTTTTTTTGCTTTTTTGATAATTCTTTCAAGTAATACTTTTAAATATGGCACTTTCAGGTTTTTTAATGAAATGATGGTTCTTGGTTTTAGTATTCTTGGGTGGGTGTATATAAAGCCAAAAGGGTTTATATTTGTTTTTTTCCTTGTACTATCTGTTTTAAACCATTTATATAGAATAGTACGAGAGGTTTACTCAGTTGATAACAGATTTCGAACACTTGTTCTGGCGCTTGGTCACGACAGATTTGAATATGCTCTTTTTTCACTTAGAAGGGTGAGGAAAAGAATGTTTGCTACATTTTTTAAGTATTCAGTGATTGTATTTGCTGCTTTTTCTATTTCACAGTCATTGCATCCTGAAGAAATAGGTGTTATATCACTAATTGTTGGGAGTTTATTAATAGTGCTTGGAATAGATTGAATATAACAGGTATAAGGAGTGAACAGATTCTGCAGCCAAAAAAAACGATAAGCCTTGAGACTTTTATTTTTCTTGGAGTTTTGGTTTTTATATTTTTTTCAATTATAGATGTAATGGGAGCGGCCAATTTTTTCAAAACTTTGATGACTACAGCACATGATCTTTTGTTAAACACAGTATTTTTTATAATGGCGGTAGCTGTGTTGACAGGTGCTTTTTCAGGACTGCTTTTTGAATTTGGAGTTTCTAATTTATTGGACTTTTTATTAAAACCCCTTATTAAACCTCTATACAACCTTCCAGGAGTAGCCATTATGGGAATATTATCTACATATTTTTCAGATAATCCTGCGATTATAAGCCTTGCAAAAGATAAGAGGTTTATGAATAATTTTGAAAAATGGCAGGAACCGCTTCTATGCAATCTTGGTACATCGTTTGGAATGGGATTAATAGTTTCGACGTTTATGATAGCCCAGGGTAACAAGATGAATATAAATCTTGTTCCAGCGGTTATTATTGGTAATTTAGGAGCTGTTATAGGAAGTATAGTAAGCGTTAAAATATTTTCAATTTACACAAAAAGAAGGTTAGGAAGTTCTAAAAAAACAAAGAAACTTATGCCTGAAAAGGTTTTTCGGGAAGTTAGACCAGGGACTTTTATGGAAAGATTTCTGGAAGCATTGTTAGATGGAGGTAAGAGTGGTGTTGAAATAGGAATAGGAATAATTCCTGGAGTTCTGGTTATAAGTACTTTCGTAATGATGATAACTTTTGGGCCAAAGAATCCACAGATCGGTTATCAAGGGTTACCTTATGAAGGGATAGGTTTACTTCCATTTCTTGGAGAAAAGTTTTATATCATTTTAAAGGTGCTGTTTGGGTTTGAACACCCGGAACTTATTGCTTTTCCTTTGACTTCTCTTGGCTCTACGGGAGCGGCTATGGCACTTATTCCGAAATTTATAGAGATGAAAATAGTATTTCCAAATGATATAGCAGTGTTTACTGCAATGGGAATGACATGGAGTGGATATTTAAGCACTCATGTTGCCATGATGGATGAGTTAGGTTATAGATATTTAACAGGAAAAGCTATTTTGTCGCATACAATAGGCGGGATTTCTGCTGGTATTTTTGCGCATTTTCTTTACATTTTGTTGTTTTAACGCTATATTTTCACCAATTCAATGTATTAATTGTTTCTTTTTAATTTTAATACACGTTTTTTACCTTGTACCTTACATTTAGAATCCTCCTGGTAAGAAGAGCATTGATAACCTTTTCCTAATCTAACCTGCTTTTATTACATTCCCGTTTTGATTAGCATCTCATTTTAATGTTTTAAATATTGTAACACAATGATTCATTATTTTAAACTTCTGGATGTTTTATTGTAGCATATTATGGTTTATCATTGTTTTACGACTTGAGTGAAGGGAGTGAGAAAGTATGGAAAAATATAAAGTTCACCAACGTCTGAAAAAATTAGCAGGTATTTATGGAACACCGTTACTTGTAATGGACCTGGAAATTGTAAAGAGGAATTATGAGCTGTTGGTGAAAAGTGTGAAAAACAGCAAAGTCTATTACGCAGTGAAAGCTAATTCTCATAAAAAAATATTAACGCTCTTAAATAATTTAGGAAGTAATTTTGATGTTGCTTCACGGGGTGAAATAGAAAAACTTCTTTCAATAGGGGTTCTTCCTGAAAGAATGAGTTTTGGAAATACAATAAAAAAATCTTCAGACATAAAATTTGCTCATGATGTAGGAATAAAATTGTTTGCAGCAGATTCTGAAATGGAGATAGAAAAAATAGCCCAAAACGCTCCAGGAGCTCAAGTGTATGTCAGGATAAGTACTAACGGTATGGAAAGTGATGCTGATTGGCCGTTAACCAGAAAATTTGGAACAAGTGTGGATCATGCGATAATGCTTGTTAAGTATGCAAAAAGTTTAGGATTGAATCCGGTAGGAGTAAGCTTTCATGTTGGTTCTCAAAGTTATAATCCTAACAACTGGAGAGTTGCAATAAGGGAAGTTTCAGTAATCTTTGAAGAGACAAAAAGAATGGGTATAAATCTTTCTATGGTAAATACGGGTGGAGGAATGCCTGTGAAATATTCTAAAAATATTCCTTCAATTGAGGAAATATCGGAGGTTATAAATCAGGCAGTTGAAGACTATTTAGAGGATAATATTACCGTTATATTAGAACCTGGTAGATCAATGGTAGGTAACGCCGGTATTATGGTTTCATCGGTGATTTTACGTAGTAGAAAAGGAGAAGAAGAATGGGTTTATACTGATGCAGGAGTTTTTCATGGTTTAACAGAAACGATTCAAAATATACGATACGAAATATCGGTTATTGGCAAAGAAGATGATCCACTTAAAGAATTCGTTTTAGCAGGTCCAACATGTGATAGTGTTGATGTTATGTATTATGATGCGATGCTCCCGGAGAGTGTAGCGCTTGATGATATACTCGTTATATATAACACAGGGGCTTACACCACAGAGTATGGTACGACTTTTAACGGGATGGCCCCTCCGAGAGTAATGTTTGAAAAAGGATTGCTGATGGCGGATATAAAAATGGCAGAAGAAAACATTCATGAAGGTTAATCTTGAAAAAAGTTCACTGGTTATGTTATAATATAAAACTGTGTTAGCCGAGGTGGCGGAATTGGCAGACGCGCATGACTCAGGATCATGTGGGCTTTGCCCGTGCGGGTTCAAATCCCGCCCTCGGCACCAGGATTCCCGGATTTTTCCGGGGTTTTTTCTATATAGCAGGAGAAAGGTGGCAGTTGTGGACATTGTAAATTTTTCGAATCTTAAGTTGATGGTAGGAACTACGGAAGATATAAGAACTGCTATTGTAAAAAGTATTTGTGAAAACAGCAAAACGTTTGTGGTAACGTTGAATGCATCTATCCTTCTTAGAAGTCTTCATGATGCCTATTATCGCAATGTTATAAATCATGCTGGTTTTGTAATACCTGATGGTTCTGGCATTATATGGGCTTTGAGAAGAAACAGAAATATAAGTTCGGATAGGGTTACAGGAATTGATACAATGTTGTATCTTTGTAGAATTTCAAAAAAGTATAATTGGTCGGTATATTTGTTAGGAGCCAGGCCTGATGTGGTTGAAGAAGCGGCTAACAGATTAATAAGAAGTGGTGTGAATGTTGTAGGATATCATCATGGATATTTTGAAGCAAATGGTCCAGTTGAAGAAATAGAAAGGTTGAAACCTGATTTGCTTTTTGTCGGGATGGGAGTTCCCAAACAAGAAGAATGGATTTTTAAAAATTATCACCTGCCGTTTAAACTTGCCATGGGTGTGGGTGGAAGTTTCGATGTTATTTCTGGTAAGAAAAAAAGGGCACCTATAGTAATACAGAAAATGAGATTAGAATGGTTTTATAGATGGCTTCAATCTCCTATCAAAAAGCGTCATATCCCATTTGAAATATTGAAGTATAGTTTTCTTGTTTTAAGAGGTAAAGTAAGATGAATCAAAAAGTGCAAAATCTTATGAAAGAATATGTAAGTAAAATAATAAACGCCCCATTGAATCTCACCTCTCATAAAGATCTTGAAATTGCATACCAGCTTTTAGCAGTCGATAGTATAAAACCTATAAAAGCAAGTGACATAGGAGAAGTTTTTTTGGATGTGGGAACTGGCGGAGGAGTTCCAGGGGTTTTTTTGCGAATGATTTTTGATGTACAGGGTGTACTGGTAGATTCATCTAAAAAAAAGATAAGTTATGTGGAAAGAATATGTAGAGAACTTAAAATTGATAGATTGGAATTTATAGGAGAACGTGTGGAAAATTTAAGGTCTTATAGAGAAAAATTTGATGCAGTAACTGCAAAAGCTGTTGCGGAATTAAGAATACTTTTAGAGCTTACAGCACCTTTTGCAAAAGTGGGAGGAAAATTATTATTATACAAAGGTCCTCGATGGAAGGAAGAATACAAGGTTTCTGAAAATGCTATGATACAACTTGGGATATCACTCGACGAGGTAAGGGAATATGAGATTTTAAATAAAAAAAGATTTTTGTTGGTTTTCGGAAAAAAATTCCCAGCGCCTGAAAAATATCCGAGAAAATATTCTCAAATTATCAAAAAACCTTTATGAAGGAGGATGTCTCTTTGGAAAGAGAAACCTTTGCGGCGATTTCATCACCTGTTGGTACAGGAGCAATTGGTGTTGTGAGAATAAATGGTCCAGAGAGTCACAAAATAGTTAAAAAGTTAATGAGTAAACGTATAGATGACATTAAATACAGGATGGTTTACCATGTAGAACTTATTAGTGAAAATCAGATAATTGACGAGGTCAATTTAGTATTTTATAAAGCACCGAATTCTTTTACAGGGGATGACATGGTAGAAATATATTGCCATGGTGGAGTAATTGTGACAAGAAAAGTACTTGACGCTCTTATAAGAAATGGGGCGAGACTGGCGGAACGTGGAGAGTTTACAAGAAGGGCTTTTTTAAATGGGAAAATAAATTTAATTGAAGCGGAATCTATTTATCGAATAATTGAGGCGAAAAGCGAAAAGGCATTGAAAATAGCAATGCAAAATTTAAAGGGAGCCTTAGGTAAAGAAATTGAAGAATTGAGAGAAGAATTACTAAATATTTTGGCAGAAATAGAGGTTTCGATAGATTACCCGGATGATATAGAAATTGACGAGAATAAAATTTATATGAAGTTAGAAGCAGTTGCGATTAAAGTAAAGAAAAAAATACTGGAAGGGCGAAAAGGTCTACACTTGAGTACAGGAGTAGTTATGGCAATAGTAGGAAAACCAAACACAGGGAAATCTACACTGTTGAATAGATTATTATATGAGGATAGAGCTATTGTGACGGATATACCTGGTACAACAAGAGATGTAATAAAAGGAGAAATAGATATTCGTGGCGTTCATTTTATTATAGCAGATACTGCCGGGATTAGAAAAACTGAAGATCCTATTGAAAAAATAGGTATTGAGCGTTCTATAAAAGAAATCCAGAAAGCGGATATTATACTATTCGTGTTGGATGCAACGACAGGTTTTACCAATGAAGATGAGTACATATACGAGAGGATAAAAAGTTATAATTATTTACCCGTCTGGAACAAAATAGATACGAACAATAACATAAAAGAGCTAGAAATTCCTCATATAGAAATTAGTGCATTGACTGGCAAAGGAATCAGAGAACTTGAGAAAAAGATAGTAGAACGCGTGAAAGAGATTATAGAAAGCGGGGAAACCTCTCATGTGATTACTTACCGGCAATATGAAGCTTTACAAAGAGCTTATAAATATCTTGATAATGCGTTGAAAGGGTTAAAAATTGGTCTGGAATTTGATGTAATTTCAATAGATATCAGAAAGTGCCTTGAAGAGTTTGATAAGTTAATAGGAAGAACTTTTTCAGACGATTTACTTAATACAATTTTTTCTAACTTTTGTGTTGGGAAATAAAAAAACACGGGCCTTTTCTGGCCCGCACAAAGCTGTGGGGGGTGTATCTCAAGGGGGATAGGGGGGTTTCTCTACTTATAGAATACTATAAGTTATGTTACAATGTTAGACCAATGAAAGTTTCTAACACGAACCGAATTTGTTAACATAAAGTGAAAAGGTCCTTTTTGTAAGAATAGCAAAAATCTCTTATCCCTTTCTATTTCATTAGACTATGTGAAATATTGTTTAGTTCAAAAAAAGAATGTAGGTTTTATAAAATTTCTCACATGTGTTTTTCCATATATTCAATGGTTTTTTCAAGTTCTTCTAGTTTTGATTCTACAGTTTTTTCCTCACTCGCATTAATTGCCTCTTTGATGCAGGTTTCTATATGAGTTTTTAATACCTTGGTGTTGGCTTTTTTGAGTAAAGATATAACAGCAAGAATTTGCGTGGAGATGTCGATGCAATATCTATCATCCTCTATCATTCTTATAATAGCATCTATTTGTCCCTTGGCAGTTTTTAGATCTCGTACAGCTTTTTCATGCTTATGTAAATGCTTTTGTTTTTTCACAATATCACCTACTCCCGGTATCTTTTGGTACAAGGCTTTTTATCCAGGAAACAAAATCTGGATAATTTCTTGTTTGAATAAATATTCTACCAGGTCCTACAAAATCACATACTAAACCTTCTCCGCCAAATAAAGTTGACTTAATTCCGCCGAAAGTTCTTACAGAATAGCTCATGGTTTCATCAAAAGCAACTATGTGACCGGTATCTACAGTTAATTTCTCACCTGCGTCTAATGTTATAGTATATATTGCACCAAAAGAGGAAATAGCAGCTTTGCCAATTCCAGAAAGTTTGAGAAGGAAAAAACCTTCGCCGGCAAAAAAGCTTTTAAAGCCCCCAAATTTAGTATCAAGATCTATGGATACATCAGATGCCAAAAAAGATGTGGATTGTACTATCAATCCTCCGTTTAAAGAAACTACTTCTATATCCCCGGGAAGGCGTGGAGCAAAGGCTATTCTGGATTTTGATAAAGCACTGAATTTGTTTAAAAATAAGTGTTCGCCACCGAGCAGTGCTCTTTTTAAAGCTTTGAATATTCCACCTGTACTTGTCTCCACATTGACATTACCTGTCATGGAGACCAACGCACCAGTTTCTGCTAAAATACTCTCTCCAGGTGAAAGAGTTACAAACAAAATACTATACGATCCTTTAAATTCAACATCAAATCGCAATGATTTCACCTCCTTGGTATATTAATAAAATTCTACCACAAAAAACTTTTTTACAATTTTAAAGTAATTAACAACCTGTGAATTTTTTTAATTTTGAAATATTCGATGATTTTTTTTGATAATAATGAATGAACGTGTATTTTATTAAAAAATCATGATTTATAGTACTTGATTTGCTCATAGCAAAAATAATATTATGTAATCGATTACAGTAATCGATTACATTTATCAGGAGATGATAACAATGAAAATTAAGGATATAGCGAAATTAGCAGGTGTTTCTGTGGCTACAGTGTCAAGGGTCTTTAATGATCCAGAAAAGGTAAAGCCGGAAACCAGAAAGAAAGTTTTGAAAGTGGTGGAATCAGTTGGTTATAGTCCTCATGCAGTTGCAAAATTTTTAAGAACTAAAGAGACCGGGCTATACGCATTAACTGTTATGGGTACTGTGGAAGATGTGTTTGAAGATACATATTCCACAAAATTTTTAAAAGGTGCTGTTGAGTATTTTTCAAAGCATGGAAAAAAGATAGTTATAGATGTATATTCTGGGGAGAATATTCTTGAATATTATAAATCCATTGTTAACAGTAAACTTTTTGAAGGAGTTATTCTTCTCGATATTGTAGATAATGATCCGCGTATAGATTATTTGAAAAGTACAAATTTCCCATTTGTATGTGTGGGTCAGAACAACAAAAACAATTTCATATATGTGGATACAGATAATGTTACAGGAGGTTTTTTGGCTGGAAAACATTTATATGAAATAGGATGTAAAAAGGTATTGTATATAGGTGGGTATGCGGAATTACCTTTTGAAAGATTAAGGCTTGCTGGTTTTAAAGATGCGTGTAAAAAATTTGGTATGAAATGTGAAATAGAATATGCAAATTTTAAGGAACAAATGGTGCATGACATAATCGAGAGATATATTTCAGATAATAGATTTCTATTCCAGGGAATTTTTTGTGATTCTGACATAATGGCGTATACCGCATATATTTCCTTAAAAAATTATGGGATCGATGTTCCAGTTGTAGGATTTGATAATATAAGGCTTTCGGAAATTGCTTCTATAACGACTATAGATCAGAATATAATGCTTGTTGGGTATAAAGTTGCTGAAAAACTCCACAAACTTTCTTTAGGAAAGGAGGTTAAATCGGAAATTGTACCTGTAAAACTTGTTATCAGAAATAATACCGCTGTTTTTCTCAACTTATAAAAGGGAGGGATTTTTATGAAAAAGGTGTTAGTTGTGATTTTTTCAGCGTTATTATTTGTAAGTCTGTTTGGTGTAGTTACTATTACCATTTCTGGTTGGCCTGGTAACCCAGTGGAAGAGGCAGCCATTAAAGAGGCGGTGGATCTTTTCAATTCTACACACAGTGATATAAAAATAAATTGGGAGCCCATTCCTGGAGATTATAAGCAAACTCTTATGACAAGACTTTCTGGAGGAACCGGTCCTGATCTGTTTTATGTAGATGTTTATGTTTTTGAGGAACTTGCAAGGAAAAATGTGTTATTACCTCTTGATGCTTTTATAAGAAAAGATAAATTTGACCTTAACCAATTCTATTCCTCACTTATAAATGCATTTACTTACAATGGCCGAGTTTATGGAATTGCCAAAGATTTCTCCACTCTGGCAGTGTACTATAACAAAGAAATATTCGATAAGTATGGGGTACCATATCCAACAAGCAACGATACCTGGGATGACTTTTTGAATAAAGCTTTGATGTTAAAGAAAAAAGGTTTTGAAACACCGCTTGTGCTCGCTGCAGATTTCAATAGAGTCATTCCATTTATATTGAGCTTTGGTGGAAGATTAGTTAAAGATGATTTGTCAACAGCTCTTGGGGAACCTAAATCACGCAAAGGATTAAAATTCTACACTGACCTTGTTACAAAATACAAAGTAGCTGCTGAACCTTCTACTCTTGGAGTTGGTTGGATAGGGGAAGCGCTTGCAACAGAAAAAGTTGCACTTGGTATGTCGGGACCATGGACTTATGGTTATATGAAAGGTGCATATCCAGACACATTGAAAAAAATGGGAATAGTTGAAATGCCACGTGGCGAGAAAAAAGCAACGATGATTTACACAGTTTCATGGTCGATAAATAGGCAGACAAAGCATAAGGAAGAAGCCTGGGAAGTCTTAAAATTCCTCGTGACTAAAGGTCAGGAAATATTTGTCGAAAAAGCAGGTGTTTTAGCGTCAAACAAGAAAATAGCAGAAAAAGATACAGATCCTATGAAACAACCATTCTACAAAGGTGCTGAATATGGACACCCGTGGAGAGTCCCAACAGTTACAGGTATATTCTCAATTGCCAATGATCAAATCAACAGTTTGTTAAAAGACGTCTTTGCCGGAAAAATAACAGTTGATAAAGCGATAAATACCATAGTTAAAAACTATAATAATTGGGTGCTTGGAGAGTAATATTGCTTAGAAAGTGGGGCCCTCCCCACTTTCTTTTAATGAATGAGGGGGTATCAAAAATTGAAATGGCGAACTAAAGAAGCATTATATGGATACATATTTTCGTTACCTATGATTCTTGTTTTTTTGATTTTTCTGATATACCCTATAATAATGTCTGTATATTATAGTTTTACAAATTATCAACCTTTAGAAGCTCAGAAATTTAATTATACATTTGACCCGAAAGAAGCGATAGAATTTCATACTGGCTATTTTATAGAAGATGCACCATCTTTGGAAGAGTTAAAAAGTGTATTTGATCCTGTGTCATTTGTTGAGGTTGATGTAGGGGTAAATCTTGACGAAAATCAAAAAGAAGCAATAAGAAAATACTTTAACGTTGATCTTCTTTTGAAAGATTTTATCGAGAATAAACTCGATATTGAAATAAAGATTTCTGATTTTATGAAACGTTATATGAGTAAAGAATCATCACTTTTTTCAAAATATATACCTGATTTTGTTGGGGTGAATAACTTTAAAAGACTTTTAAAAGATGATTTGTTTTGGACTTCACTCTGGAATACTATTTTATATACCATAATAGTTGTACCTGTGCAAACATTGCTGGCTGTAATTTTGGCCGTGGCAGCCAATCTAAAAATTCGTGGAGTTAATTTTTACAAATTGGTATTTTTCATTCCTTCGATAACATCTTCGGCAGCAATATCTATGATTTTTCTTCTAATTTACTCAAAACCTGGTATATTGAATAGGTTACTTGTTACTTTGTCCGGTGGCAGATTTGTTCCAATAGATTGGTTGAATGAGCCAAAAGTAGCTCTTTTTGCTATTATGATGATGAATATATGGACAACAGCAGGGTATTTTATGGTAACTTTTCTTGCAGGTCTTCAGGATATTCCCAGCTCAATATACGAAGCAGCGAGGATAGATGGTGCAAATGCCTGGAACACTTTCTGGAAAATTACTTTTCCGCTCTTGAGGCCTCAAATTTTATTTGTTTCAATAATGGGAACCATAGGCTGTATGCAGGTTTTTGATCAAATTTATTTTCTTATAAAAAACTTAAGAAATATCACTATTTCATTTTATATTTATAAAAATGCATTCGAGTATGGAAGAATGGGTTATGCTTCTGCACTGGCATTTGTGTTATTTGGAATAATATTGTTAATAACAATGGTTCAAAGAAAAGTGGTTAAAGAAGAATATTAAATCTGGAGTGTGAAACTATGAAAAAGTGGACAATTGCTCGAATAATATCTTATATAGTTTTAATAGCTTATGTTGTAATATCTCTTTTCCCCTTTTTATGGGCATTTCTTGTTTCGCTTACGCCAATGACTTACGTGGATGAGAATGGTGAAACTCGTGGTGTAGATATTATGAAATGGCCTCCTCAAATAAGATTGTTTCCACCAAAAGCATTTGGTGCTCCTTTGAGCTTTAAAAATTATGTAGAAATATTCAGAGTAGTACCTTTATATGGAAGATGGGTTCTGAATACCGTGATATATGCTTCTTTACTTACTTTAGGAAATTTAATACTTGATACGTTAGGAGGTTACGCTTTTGCTCGTTTGAGGTTTCCGTTAAAAAATATAATATTTACTTTGTTCCTTGCAACTATGATGGTTCCATTTCAGGTTACAATGATACCTTTGTATAATATGCTTGTGAAATATGGACTGATCAATACCTATCGTGGATTGTTTTTGCCAAAACTAACCAACGTATTTGGTCTTTTCCTTATGAGACAATTCTTTTTAAATTTCCCAAAAGAACTGGAGGAAGCAGCAAGAATAGATGGAAGTTCCATACCAGGGATATTTTTTAAAATAGTTATTCCAAACGCAAAACCAGCAATTGCTGCATTGTCAATTTATACTTTTATGGGGGCATGGAATGAGTTTATGTGGCCACTTATAGTAACTTCGAGAAAAGAAATGTTTACTCTCACCATGGGATTGAACTTTTTCAGAGCAACTTATTATACTTACTGGCAATACATGATGGCGGCTTCTCTTTTCATGACAGTTCCAATGTTAATAATATTTTTATCTTTCCAGAAGCAATTTATTGAAACGGGAAAAGCAATAGCCGTAAAAGGTTAAATTTTAGAAAGGAGGAGTTTGGTGGTTAAAGCCTGTATATTTGATCTTGATGGAGTTTTAGTTGACACTGCCAGATACCACTATTTAGCATGGAAAAGACTGGCAAAAGAGATGGGATTCGATTTTACGGAGGAGGATAACGAAAGACTGAAGGGAGTCAGTAGAATGCGTTCTCTGGAAATCTTACTGGATATAGGGAAAATAAACGTCTCTGAAAAACAGAAATTAGAGCTTGCAGAAAGAAAAAATTCATGGTATGTTGAATATATTTCAAAAATGAATGAGTCAGAGATTTTGCCAGGGGTAAATGACTTTTTAAATCTTTTAAGAAAAAGTGATATAAAAATTGCAGTGGCTTCAGCCAGTAAAAATGCAAAAATTATTATAGAAAAAACGGGATTGGGAAAATATTTAGATATTTTAGTTGATGGGACTCAAATTCAAAATGCAAAACCAGACCCTGAGATATTTTTAAAAGCAAGTCAACTATTAGGAGTAAAGCCTGAAAATTGTGTAGTGTTTGAAGATTCAATTGCTGGAATAAAAGCCGCGAAAGCCGCAGGTATGAAATGTATTGGTGTTGGTGATTCAGAAAAGCTCTGGATGGCGGATAAGGTGATACCGGATTTTCTTGGAGTGGATTTGAAAGTTCTGGATTTTGAGGGAGGAGTTTAAAGATGTGGAAAATAGTTCAGGATAGTTATGATAGGGTAAAGAACAGAAATTATGAGACAATATTTACATTAGCAAATGGTTACAGAGGTTTTCGCGGTTACAATGAGTTTTCGATGTTTAGAGACAAAGGAAATTATATAGCAGGTATATTTGATAAAAGTACAGCTCAGGTTCCTGAACTGGTTAATTTTCCTGATCCTCTGGAAGTTAATTTTTACTTAGATAATACAAAATTAAGTGTTGATGACCTGGAATTTAAGTATTTTACGAGAACACTTGATATGAAAAATTCAGTTCTTATTACTGAGGTTGAATTTAAAATCTCTGAAAAAAAGCATATTAGAATAAAAGCTGAAAGGTTTGTTAGTAGAAATAACATACACCGTTATGGTGTGAGGTATATAATTTCTGGAAACTTTGAGGGGAAATTGCTGGTAGAGAATGTTATTGATGGTCGTACGACTAACGGAACTTTTGATCCTATAAATAGAGTAAGACATTACAATATAATTGAAAAAAGAAATATGTCACCAGGTTTACTGATGGTTTCAAAAACAAAGGACTCAGGAATAACTGTGGTAGAAGCGAATAATTTATTGATTTTTTCTAATAATGACAATGTTGCAAAGAACAGAAGATATGAGGAATTTGGAGACTATATAAGGGAGATTTATGAAGTTTTTATGATGCCTGGTAAAAATTATATATGTATTAAGTACGGAGTAACTTATACAAGCAGGGAAATAGAGGATCCTGTAAAAGAAGCTTTAGTTGATTTGGAGGAATTTATTTTAGAGGGCTTTGATATAGAATTGGAACGCCATAAAGAAATTCAGAAAAAAATATGGGAAAAGATAAATGTGAAAATAGAAGGTGACGAATTAGCTGATAAAGCATTGAGATTTAATTTATTTCACCTTGCATCATGTGGTAGTGAGTATGATGCAAAGGTAAGTATAGGTGCTAAAGGATTACACGGTGAAGGTTATAAAGGTCATGTGTTCTGGGATACTGAAACTTTTATGTTTCCATTTTTCCTTTATACTCAACCGTGTATAGCTAAAAATTTGTTGATGTATAGATACAATACCTTAGAAGGAGCAAGGGAAAATGCTTTTGAAAATGGATACAGTGGGGCACAATTTCCGTGGGAATCAGCAGAGGATGGTAGAGAAGTTACTCCAAAATGGGGATTGGATTATTATGGTAATCATGTGAGAATATGGACAGGAGATGAAGAGTACCATATAAATTCAGATATAGCGGTGGCGATATTCGATTATTATAGAGCTACCGGTGATGAAGATTTTATGATAAATTACGGTATAGAGCTTTTAGCGGATACGGCTAAATTCTGGGCTTCTCGTGTAGAATACAATCAAAAGTTTGACAGGTATGAAATAAACAGGGTAATAGGTCCAGACGAATTCCACGAACATGTTAATAACAATGTTTATACAAATTACCTTGCAAAATGGCATCTTAGTAAAGCTTATGAGTTTCTCAAATGGCTTGAGAAACGTTCCCCTGAAAAATTTGTAAAACTTATTACTGGATTAGGTATTTCAAAATCCGACATTAATGAATGGCTGGAAATTTCTAAGAAAATATACATTCCGAAAAGAGAAGATAGTAGTCTTATAGAACAATTTGAAGGGTACTTTAAATTGAAAGATTATGTAATCACAGAGTATGATGAAAATGGAATGCCAAAATGGCCAAAAGGTGTAAATCTTTCAAAGTTGAATGAAACAAAATTAATAAAACAACCCGATGTGATTATGTTAATGCTTCTTTTGCAGGAGGAATTTACTCTTGAAGAAAAAAGGGTGAATTATGAATATTACGAGAAACGAACTATGCATAAATCATCCCTGAGTCCATCCATTTATTCGATTATGGGGATCAAAGTAGGAGATACACACAATGCATACAAATATTTTATGAAAACGGTACTTGTTGATCTTGAAAATAACCAGGGAAACACAGAGCTTGGATTACATGCAGCTTCAGCAGGTGGAGCGTGGCAGGCGGCGGTGTTTGGTTTTGGAGGATTGAGTGTGGATAAAAATGGAATGTTGCATTTTGATCCGTGGTTACCAGAGCATTGGCAGAGCTTAAGTTATAAAATATTCTGGAAAGGATTGCAGATGGTAATAACAGTTAAAAAGGAAAAAATTATTATTACATATGGAAAAGAAATAG
The DNA here is from genome assembly GCF_017358165.1 of Thermosipho ferrireducens. Lineage (NCBI taxonomy): Bacteria > Thermotogati > Thermotogota > Thermotogae > Thermotogales > Fervidobacteriaceae > Thermosipho > Thermosipho ferrireducens. The sequence goes on from NZ_CP071446.1 coordinate 1,130,504, forward strand.
AGGTTTTCGTAAAAGGACGAAAGGTGAGGATTTTACCCGCTTCTGAAAATGTTTTTCCACTGGAAAATTAAAAGAGGTTGTAAGAGATGTGTTGTGAATGTGGCCCTGTTTCAAAAATCGTATAAGAATAAGAAAAATGAACTTGAAATATACAATTTTTTTATGAATTTCATGTGAATTTATGTAATTTTATCTAATTTTATCTAATTTTACATGGAATTATATAAAATTTGTATATTTTTATATGATTTTCTATGAAATTTGTAATATCATTCCACAACTGTGTAAAAAGAAAAATATATGCCACATACAGGTTGTACAATAAAAACTTTATTAGTGCCTGTATCCTTGCCATGTCCTCTCTGTAGGCGTATACATATCCCCCAAGCTTTGTTTTTATGTTTCCAAATAGTCCTTCTATTTCGTTCCTTTCTTTGTATTCTTCATAATCTACTTCTTTCCTGCCTATTGCTCTTTTTCTTATTTTTATTACCTCTTTTATTCCTCTTTTTTTCAGATACTCCCTCAACCATTTAACATCGTACAGCTTGTCTGCTATGAATTTCTTTCCCTTGAGTTCTATCTTTTTCAATAGTTTTTTTAGAAGTTTTATTTCACTTGAATAAGCTTTTCCCACTTCCACATACTGAAAAAGTTTGTATTTTCCTTTTGTTAACACTACTTCACATCTAACGTGGTTCTTTATCTGTCGTACATATGTACCTCTCATCCAGTTCAAGGTAGTATGTTTCTTAAACCCTATTCCTGTACCGTCTACTATAATACTCTCTATCTCACACTGAAGTGTGTTGTGTATGAAGTTTATAAGATGTTTTATAATCTCTTCTAATTGAAGAACCCTGTAATGAAAGTCCCTGAGTGATGGAACTTTGTTAAAGTACATTGTACCTATTTCTAATGTCTCTCTGAATGAAAGTCCCAACAGTTCTTTAAGAACTGCTAATGAAAGTATTAATACATCTGAATATTTCCTAGGCCTCCCCCTATTGGTAGATTTTTGGGGAAGTTGTGGTAAAATATTTTTGTAGAATTTTTGGATAAGTTTGAATATCTTCTTTATGTTTCTTCTTCTCATAGCAAGGGAGATTATAACATCTCCCTTGCTTTTTTTCTATACCTTTCCTTCCTATTTTTGAAACAGACCCTTGTGAATGTTGACCATGGAAATGCTTTATGTTAAAATATAAAGCGTGAAAGCCGAGGTGGCGGAATTGGGAGACGCGGTTGACTCAAAATCAACTGGGGTTGACGCCCCATGCGGGTTCGAGTCCCGCCCTCGGCACCATATGAAAAAGGAGCCTTTAAAGGCTCCTTTTTTGTTTGACTTTTTCGAGTCTTTATTCTGGAGGAATGTCTGGAAACTTCTACTAAGTTAGACTTTTTGACTTGAGAATAAGTTCTATTTTTAAGTAATGTTGTTTAAAATACATCGTTAACAAGTTTGTAGCGTCTTTATTTTTTTCCTTATAAAGTCCTTTATTATTTATGTTTTTTGCTAAAAACTTCATTATCTTTCATTAACCATCTGATATCTTTTCTGACTTTTGTCATATTTTCTTTTTGCTTAAAAACGCAGAAAATTTTACTTATAAGAAATTGCGATGTCATTGAAATGTATATTTTTTGTGATATTCTTTATCCAAATAGTAATAAGAAGTGTTTTTTAATAAAAGCCTGAAAAGGAAGCTTAATTTTTGTCAGGGGTGTGGGGTGGTAGTTTGAAAGCTTTTTATCTGCCATTAATTGCTTTAGGAGTGTTTATGGGAATATTCGGTCTGTATCATTACTTTGTTGCCAGACCAGAAGGTTTAGTGTTGGAGTTTGATAAAGATGTTCCAAGTTATTTTTTGTTTGATAAACCATCGATTGTAACTTATCATGCAGTGTTTACAGAAAAAGATTACGATACTCTGGTTATTCCGAAAGTTTCTGGGAATATTTTAAAAATTTATTTGAATGATTTTCTTATATATGAAATTGGAACAGAAACTTCAAATATATGGAATAGAGTATTGTTAGTGAAAGTTGATAGGAAAATGTTTAAAGAAAATAATCATTTAAAAGTTGAAATTTATGGGACATACGATGCCGGGATTCATCAAGATTTGTTTTTTTACCGATTATAAAAGCGCTTCGCGATATGCTTTTTTGAACAATTTGCTAAAAAAAGAAGATTTTTATCTTATTGCACTTGGTAGCTCTTTGATCTCTGGAGTTGTTATTATATTATTTGGAAAGAATATTTCAAAAAAGCAATATAAAAGGGCTTATTTGTATTTTGGTATTTCTATTTTGCTTATATCAATATATCTTTTTGACTATCAGTTTAGATTAACTTCCGGGAATGTGGTGATGTTTTTAACTTTGAAAAAAATTTTCCTTTTGTCGAGTTATTTTTCTCTGTTTTTATATCTTATGGGAATTGAACAGTATGTTCTTGGATTTTTTAAATCAAAATGGCTTAATTTTGCAATTTTTCCAATCGCTTTTTTAATAGCAACTTCTCCAAACTTTTCTTATTATGTTAGGTTTTCTCAGATTGGTAATCTTTTTGTGTTATTTCTTATAATTTATACGTTGATAGTAATTTTTGCATATAAAGTTGAACGACTTTACTTTTCGTTCACATTTTTAGCTCTTTGTGTCGCTGAAACGATTTTTGGTCTTTTATTTGACACTTTTACAGAGTACGATTTTTTGCTTGGTTATGGATTAATTACAGTATTTTTAGGTCTCTCTATAAAACTTACTCTTGATTATAAAAATATAATCCTTGAAAATCAGTATTTTTATGAAAAGTCTCTTACTGATCCTTTGACTGGAGCCTATAACAGGGAGATTTTTAACAGTTTGAACCCCGCCGGTTATTTTGTTTTAATTGATCTTGACAAATTTAAAGAATATAACGATAAGTTTGGGCATAAAAAGGGAGATGAGTTGCTAAAAGGATTTGTTAGTTTTATAAAAGGAAGAATAAGACAGGAGGATCTTATTATAAGGATAGGTGGAGATGAATTTGTTATAATTACCAACGCACATGAGCCTGAGAAATTTATTGAAAGATTGAGAAGGGATGTTTATAAAGAACTTGGGATTGGTTTTTCATATGGAATGTCAATATTTAATAACTTTTCAAAGGCGTACAAAGTAGCTGATAAAAAGTTGTATAACATGAAAAAGAATAAAAGTAAGCTGTAGTTTCTTTTTTTGTAATGATTGTGGTATAATATTATTGCTATGTGAATAGAACAGGCTTGGGAGACAATGGAGAAGCCATATGCCAATGTGTATTGGCATATGGCTTTTTTTATCGTTTTGGAGGTGTTTATATGAAAATTTATATCATAGGTGCGGGTATTTCCGGGAGTCTTATTGCCCGGGAATTATCGAAATATGAAGTGGAAGTACATCTTATTGAAAAAAATCCTGATGTAGGTTGGGGTGTAACAAAGGCAAATTCTGCAATCATTCATGGAGGATACGATGATCCTCCAGGAACTGTGAGAGCGCAGTTTTCATCAATTGGGAATAAAATGTATGATCAACTTTCTAAGGAGCTGGACTTTGATTTTAAAAGAATAGGTTCATACGTAGTGGCATTTAATGAAAATGAAGTTTTATATTTGAAGGAGTTAAAAGAGCGTGGAAGAAAAAATGGTGTTACTAATCTTGAAATTGTAGATGTAAAAGAGTTAAAGACTAAAGAACCTAATATTAATGAAAATGCTATTGCGGCTCTTTGGTGTCCAGACGCTGGCATAACAGAACCATGGGAAGTAGCTATTGCTGCGATAGAAAATGCCAGAAAAAACGGATTGATTCTTCATTTGTCTGAAAAGGTAGTTGATATAGTGGTAGAAAAGGGGAAAGTAAAGAGATTGGTAACTAATAAAGGAGAGTACAAGGCAGACATAGTAATAAATGCAGCAGGTTTGTTTGCAGATGAAATAGCCAGAATGGCAGGTGCAGAAGGCTTCAAAATATATCCAAGAAAGGGAGAATATATTTTACTTGACAAAAAGTTAAATGGATTGGTTAATTCAGTAATATTCCCTACTCCAACAAAGACTTCAAAAGGTGTTCTTGTTCTGCCAACGGTAGATGGAGGTATTCTGATAGGGCCTAACGCTGTTGATCTTCCAGTGGAAGAAAAGTCAAATCTTAGTACAACAAAAGAAGGCTTAACTGAGATTTATGGTAGGGCTAAACATCTTGTGCCTGGTATAGATCTTTCTTATACAATAAAAACATTTTCAGGTTTACGCCCGGAAAATAATAGAAAAGATTTCATTATAGGAGCCACAAAAATCTGGGGATTTATAAATGTTGCCGGGATAAGATCCCCTGGGCTTACAGCAGCTCCTGCTTTTGCTAAGTACATAGTTGAAAAAATCTTTCCAGAAAATTTGAAAGTAAATCTTGTGAAAAAGAAAGAATTTAATCCGTATAGAAAAAGAATTCCAAACATGAGTTATTTCAATTTAGAAAAGTGGGATAAGTTGGTAAAGAAAGATCCTAAGTACGGTAAATTAGTATGTTTTTGTAATAATGTTACAGAAGGTGAAATTGTTGAAGCTATAAAAAGAGGAGCACGTACAGTTGATGGTGTTAAATTCAGAACGAGAGCCTCTTTTGGAAGGTGTCAGGGTGGTTTTTGTGGATTAAAAATAATAGAAATTCTGGCAAGAGAATTGGGAATATCTGTGGAAGAGGTAAAGCAAAATTATAGAAACTCATGGATTATAGATGGCAAGGTGAGAATATGAGAAAAGAAAAAGTAGATGTTTTGGTGATAGGTGGAGGCGCAGCTGGACTTGCTGCAGCTATTGAATCTGCAAATCATGGAGTTAAAACAATTTTACTTGAAAGGGAAAGAAAAACAGGAGGAGTGTTAAATCAATGTATTCATAACGGCTTTGGCCTTCATGTGTTTAAGCAGGAACTTACTGGACCAGAATTTATGGAATTACTCTGGGAGGAACTTTCTAAAACATCTGCTATTGTAAAAAGTGATAGCACTGTATTAAAAATAGCACCGGAAAGTAAAGAGGTTACAGTACTATCCCGGGAAGGGGTGGTTATTTATCAGGTAAAATCTCTTATAGTTTCTACAGGCGCCCGCGAAAGATCGTTAAATAATTTGGGAATACCAGGTGCTCGTGTGGCAGGGGTATTTACTGCAGGTGTTGTTCAAAAAATGGTGAATATTTACAATAGATTACCAGGCCATAATGTATTGATAGTCGGTTCAGGAGATATAGGATTAATAATGGCGCGAAGATTAAAAATTGAGGGAATGAACGTTGTTGGTGTCGTGGAAATTATGCCAGAGCCTGGTGGTTTGATAAGAAATGTTGTTCAGTGTCTTGAAGATTTTGATATTCCTTTGTGGCTGAGTCATACTGTAACAGAAATTCACGGAACTGGCAGATTGGAAGGAGTTACTGTGGCAAAAGTTGATGGGGAACTTAAACCAATTCTTGGAACGGAAAAATTTTTAAAAGTTGATACCCTTGTAACTTCTGTAGGTCTTATTCCACAAAATGGACTTATTGAGAACTTTGTAGAAATGGATCCAATCAATCGTGGCCCTGTAATTGATGATCTTATGAGAACAAGTGTAGAATGGATTTTTGCTGCCGGAAATAACGTTGCAGTTCATGATTTAGTTGATTTTGTTTATGAAGAAGGAAAAATTGCCGGGAAATATGCTGCACTTTATGCTCTTGGAGAAAAATTACCCGGGGTGAAGTATAACTTTAAACGCGGTAATAATGTGGGAGTTATGCTGCCTCACAGGGTTACCGGCGAAATTCCATTTAAAATGTACATAAGGTCTAAAAAGATTTTGAAAAGTTGTGAAGTAAAATTCAACGGAAAGAGGTTCAGAATATTTAATTGGAAAATTAGACCAAGTGAAATGTTAGACTTACATTTGAATAAATTTGATGCTTTCTCGGAGACAACGAATGTGGAGGTGAATGAACTTGAGTAAAAAAAAGATGATATGTATAATGTGTCCTATAGGTTGTGAATTAACTGTTTCAAAACAAGGAGAAAAAATAACGGTAGAAGGTAATAGATGTTTGAGAGGTAGAGAATATGGAATTAATGAAATGGTAAATCCCAGAAGGGTTTTAACCATGAGTGTTAAAGTTGAAAATGGGGAAATGGACCTTGTATCTGTTAGAACTGATGCACCAATTCCTAAGAAACTTATTTATGATATTATAGAATATATAAAGAAACTTAAAGTTAAAGCTCCAGTAAAAAGGGGAGAGATTATTGTAAAAAATATTTTTAACACAGGTGTTAATTTAATTGCTACAAGAACTGTTGAAAAAACAAAGATGGGGGGAGAAGATGAAATACGTACTTGCACTGGATCAGGGAACGACAAGCTCTCGGGCAATTGTGTTTGATAGGAATGGGAAATGCGTTGACCTGTTGAATCAGGAGTTTAAACAGATATACCCACGTCCTGGCTGGGTGGAACATGATCCGATGGATATTTTGAATTCCCAGCTATATGTGGCAAAAAGGCTTATAGAAAGGGTTGGCGTAGAAAATATAGCTGCTATTGGCATAACGAACCAGCGTGAGACTACTATACTCTGGGATAAACGAACAGGCAAACCGGTATACAATGCAATTGTCTGGCAGTGTAGAAGAACAGCTGAAATGTGTGATAGGTTGAAAGAAGCGGGCTATGAGAAAATTATAAGAGAAAAAACAGGGCTTGTAATTGACGCATATTTTTCTGCTACTAAAATAAAATGGATTTTTGAGAATGTACATGGTGTTTATGAAGAGGCTAAGAAGGGTAATATTTTGTTTGGCACAGTTGACAGCTGGCTTATTTGGAATTTAACTGGTGGGAAAGTTCATGTAATAGATTATACAAATGCATCGAGAACAATGCTTTTCAATATAAAAACACTTACATGGGATGAAGAACTTCTTGAGATTTTTGGAATACCACGTTCAATATTGCCAACTCCTGTACCATCAAGTTATGTGTATGGGACAACTGAATTTTTTGGTAAAGAGATTCCTGTTTCAGGTGATGCTGGAGATCAACAGGCATCACTTTTCGGACAAATTTGTTATACTCCTGGAATGGTGAAAAACACGTATGGAACAGGTTGTTTTTTACTTATGAATACAGGAAATATTCCATACTTTTCCGAATCTGGGCTAATTACAACTATTGCGTGGGGTATGGATAATGAAATTACTTATGCATTGGAAGGTAGTATATTTATTGCTGGTGCAGCAATCCAGTGGTTGAGGGATAATCTTGGGTTAATAAACGATGCTTCGGAAACAGAGCAAATAGCGTTTTCAGTTCCTGATTCTGGTGGATTATACTTTGTTCCTGCTATGGTTGGACTTGGCGCACCATATTGGGATATGTATGCAAGGGGGCTCATGATAGGAATTACAAGGGGAACGACAAAAGAACATATTGTGAGAGCAGTACTTGAATCTATTGCATATCAAACAAGAGATGTTCTTGATGTTATGAGAAGTGAAACTAATATAGAATTGAAAACCTTGAGAGTTGACGGTGGGGCATCCAACAATAACTTTTTAATGCAATTTCAGGCAGACATTTTAGGTGTTCCTGTTGAGAGGCCAAAAGTTACTGAAACTACAGCACTTGGCGCGGCATATCTTGCAGGGCTTGGAGTTGGTTTCTGGAATGATAAAGAAGAAATAGCCTGGGAACTTGATAAAAGATTTGAACCAGGAATTGATTCTAATCTCAGGGATAGAATGTATAATAATTGGAAACGAGCTGTTAAACGATCTATGAGTTGGGTGGATGGTGAATAAAATGCTCCATCCTTTCTCTTATCCGATAGTTCCGGCGATTAGGGATTTGAAAATGATAAAACATCTGAAAAACACATCTGTAAGTTCAGTTTTCATTCTTGAAGGGGATATTTTTAAAATAAAAGAAGCTGTGGAGTTTTTAAAGGGAAATAAAAAGTTTGTGTTTATTCATATTGACCTTGTTCAGGGTATAGGAAAGGATTATGTTGGTGTAAAGCTTGTTAAAGAATTTGTCAAAGCAGATGGAATACTCACTACACGTTCGAATTTAATCGATTTTGGTAAAGAGTTGGGGCTTTTAACTGTTCAGAGAATATTTTTGATAGACTCAAAAGCATTTGAGACAGGAATAGCTCAGGTGAAAAAACATAAATCTAATTTTGTAGAAGTTTTACCGGGATTAATACCAGAGTTTGTAAGTAAAGTGAAAGATAAAATTTTGCAACCAATTGTTTGTGGTGGTTTAGTTCAGACAAAAGAGCAGGTTGAACTCATTCTAAAAGCTGGAGCCATTGGTGTCTCAACTTCAAAAAAAGAATTGTGGAATATTTATTGAGGTCTTGCTTGACATTAAATTGATTTTAAGTTAAAATCTATACGGTAAATGATTATCAGGAGAGGTGGCCGAGTGGTCGAAGGCGCTTGCCTGCTAAGCAAGTGTGGGATTTTTCCCACCGAGGGTTCGAATCCCTCCCTCTCCGCCAGTTGCGGGGGACAGGTTCCCCCATTTTTAAATGTATGTGCCCGTAGCTCAACTGGATAGAGCGTCAGACTGCGGATCTGAAGGTTGGGAGTTCGAATCTCCCCGGGCACGCCATTAGGTGTATTTATAGAATAAAGATCTGACGAAAAACAAAGCCAAATTGGCTTTGTTTTTTTATTTTTCATTGATTATAGGCTATTATGAGTGTTTAATTGGTTATCTTTTGTTCTTTGGGGATATATTTATTATTTATAGTTTTTTATTTTTTCTGTTTAATATGATACAATAAAAGGCTATCCCATACTAAGAAAGTAGGAGGTGGTTCACATGAAAAAATATTTTAGTTTGATTCTTGTGTTATTTGTGTCTATTTTGGTGCTTGCTAATTTTGGAGTAAAAAACGTTATATATTTCATTGGAGATGGGATGGGGATTAATCAGGTTCTTTTAGCAAGCTATATTGAGGGAAAAACTTTGAACATGATGAAAGCACCTTACATTGGTTTGATTACAACATATTCAGCTAATTCTCTGGTAACAGATTCTGCAGCAGCCGGGACTGCATTGGCGGCTGGATTTAAAACGAATAACGGGATGATAGGAATGCTACCCGATGGCACAGTCATTCCATCACTTTTTGAAGTTGTTGCAAAATATGGAGTTAGAACAGGAATAATTTCTACTTCACGTGTCACACATGCTACTCCTGGTGCATTTTATGGTCATGTGAAAAGTCGACGAGATGAGAATACACTTGCAGAACAACTGGTAAACAGTGATTTATATTTAGTCATGGGCGGAGGCTGGAGAAACTTTGTAGCTACAGGTGGAAAACGAAAAGATGGCAAGGATCTTATTGCACTTGCAAAGAAAAAAGGTTTTAATTACATTACAACCAGATCTGAACTCATGGAATACAACGGAGGTAGATTGTTAGCATTATTCTCTTCAAGTCATCTTTCCGCAGCGAGTGAGAGGGCGGGAGAACAGCCCATGTTGTATGAAATGGTTGAAAAGGCTCTTGAAATACTTTCAAAAGATGGGGAGCCATTCTTCTTAATGGTCGAGGGATCTCAAATAGATTGGGAAAGTCATGGAAATGATGCTTATGGAGTCTGGAAAGAGGTTATGGAGTTTGATAAGGCTATAGGTGTAGCTCTTAAGTTCCTGGAAACACATCCTGACACACTTATAGTTATCACTGCTGACCATGAAACAGGTGGGTTAGGTCTTTCTACAGGTGGTTATGCACTTTATGCAGATATGGTAAGAAAGTATCAAAAGACAGCAGATTGGATGGTTAGAAATTATGATGTTGAAAACAAAGAAGAATTTAAAGCAACTGTGAAGAAATTCTTTGGTATTGATTTAACAGAAAACGATATGGCAAGATTAAAAGAAGCGAAATATTCAAGTAATCCTTATATGCTTGGAAATACCCTTGGAAGGATATTGAGTGAGAAAGCACGGATAGGATGGACAACTTATGATCATACTGCTGCTCCAATTCCTGTGTTTGCATTTGGTGCAGGAGCAGAAAACTTTAAAGGTTTCATGGATAATACAGATATTCCAAGAATAATTGCAAAACTTGCTGGTTATTCTTTATCAAGAGAAACATTTGTTGTTGAATCAAGTAAATAAGTTAAGCATATATAATAATAATATAAAATAAAAGACAAAAGAGGGGAGAAACTATTCTTCCCTCTTCTTTTTTATCATATACGTTTCTTGCTATTTTGTTTGCTCATTTTATTTGTGGGGTGAAAAAGTTCTTTTAATACATTTAGTACAGAATATATAATTAAAATATATTAATAAATTTATTTATAAAGTTCAAAAGATTGTATATAATTCTATTGTTTGTATTTTAAGAAGTGTTAATTAACAATAAATTTGTTAGATAAATAGTTTTTTTGATAAGCTGATTTTTATGAAATAAGGATCGATACTATAATGGTGTCATATACGATTATAATGTAAGATATGAGATTTATTTGATCTTCATTAAATCTGAATCATTTATTTTGAAGTTTCTTTTTATTAATCCAAAATTAACTTGACAATATTTTTTTTATTTTACCATAAATATGAATTTAGTTAATAATTATCTTTAAAACAAGAAAATGTTAACATTTTATTTGGGGGTGTTAGAAGTGAAAAGATATGCTTTTTGCTTTTTTATTTTTTTGCTTTTTATATTAAGTGGAGTTGGGTTTTCTGAAAAATTTTCTCTTTATAATTATTTGATAAATAGCAAAGTAAGTATTCTTAGAGAATGTGATGAAAGTTTAACAGAACCTGTTACATATGCTATTTGTGTAAGATATGAAGATTCAGATGGATATTTAGATCAGAATTGTTTTGGAATTTGCACATCGTTCTGCGACACGATAAATAATTTCTGAGGAAAATTAGCCTGTAAGTCCAGCTGTCTGGGAGTTTGTTATAAACCTGAACGAAGATTATGTGTTGAGTATGATACTGTTACAGTATATCCATGTAGAGGAAACTAAAGGGGGGAGATTTATGGAAAATTTAAGAAGATGGTTGTTGCTTTTAATTGTATTTTTGATTACTGGTTTTACATTTTCTGAAACATTTATAGTTGAAAATGATCTTCAAAGAGTGATTAATACAGCAAAAGATGGGGATGTTTTAATATTAAATAATTCTTTTAGTGGAAAAATTGAAATTGTGGGTAAAAGATTGAAGATTGTTGGTAAAAATGAATCTGTGGAATTATCTTTTGTCAGTAGAAATACAGAAAATATTTTTAACGAAAAACCTATAATATATTTGGAAGATGCAACGGTTACATTGGAAAATGTAAAGATAAATGCGTCGAACGTGGTTGGAATCGGAATTTTAAATTCTTCTGTTTATTTAAAAAATGTTACTATCGTATTGAGTAATGGTATAGGAATAGTTTCTGTTAGCGATGAGAAAAACGAAAGTTACGTGAAACTTGAAATGGTTGAAATTATGGCTAAAAAATACAAGAAAGTTTCAGGAAGAAATGTATCATTAATCTTCAATGGTGTAGGAGTTTTAGGTTCATATAACACAACTATTGTTGCAAATAATGTTGAGATTTTGGGAATGAAAAAGGGATTTATTTTAGAAAACACGGAGAGTTACATATTTAACTCCAGTTTTTCTGAAAATGAATTATGTTTAATAATTCTTTCTGGAAATCAAAACATAATAAATAACAAATTTGTGTTAAATGTTCAGGGCATTGTAGCAGCGAATGATTCTAAAGTTTCATTGGTAAATAATCATTTTGATGAGAATAATCAGGATATAGAATTGTTAACAGAAAGTTGTAATAGTTGTCCTAATACGAGAAAATTTACAGGGGTCTTAAAAGGTTATTCAAATGTTTCAGGCATCTTTAGCAATAAAACTAAATTTCCCGCTCATTTTTGGGAGGATATGTAATGGATCAAATTTATGTTCAAAATGGGGAACGAAGTGGCGAAAGAGATGTCATCATAATGAGTGCCAGCGACGAAGGATCTTATTTTACTAATCTCGCCAACACTTGCCAACTTCGCTAATCGTGAGATTGCTCACCTTCCCACTTCTCAGAATGACTATTTTTTCTGTCATTCCGAACGTACGTGAGAAATCTATTTTTTACCAGCTCTCGCTAATTTTGCTAACTCTCGCCAAAAACAAGATTCCTCACACTTCGGGTTCGGAATGACATAAGTAAGGGCCAACACTTGCCAGATTCATATCCGTTTCCTTGATAGAGACGACAAGAATCAAAAATGTTTAAAGAATTCAAGTATGTTATAATTATAATTAAGAGAAAGATTTTAGGGTGGTGTTTTTTTATGAAAAAAATGGCTACTTTTTTTGATGAAAAAGGTGATAAAGTTGTTTGTAATTTGTGTCCGAATCACTGTGTTTTGGGAGACAATGAAGTTGGAGTTTGTAAAGTCAGGTATAGTGAAGATGGCATTCTTTACACGAAAAATTACGGAGATATATCTTCAATAGCCATGGATCCAATAGAAAAAAAGCCTTTGTATCATTTCAAACCTGGAACAAAAATATTGTCTATAGGTACCTGGGGTTGTAATTTTAAATGTGGTTTTTGTCAAAATTGGGAAATTTCCCAGGAAAAACCACCAATTAAAGTTGTTACGCCACAGCAAATAGTTGATATAGCGGTTTCGAGGAATTCATCCGGGATAGCCTACACGTATAGTGAACCAATAGTGTGGTATGAGTTTGTTCTGGACACGTCCAGGTTGGCTGTAAAAAATGGGCTTTATAACGTTCTTATTACCAATGGTTATATAGAACTTGAACCACTTAAGTTGCTTATTCAGAATATTCATGCTATGAATATTGACTTGAAAGGTTCCAATAAAGATTTTTACAGAAAAGAGTGTGGAGGCGATTACGAATCTGTTTTGAAAGTAATAGAATATGCAATAAAATCTGGTGTCTGGGTTGAAGTAACTACTTTGGTTATTCCAGGTAAGAATGATAATGAAGAGGAGCTTATAAACGAATTCAAAGCTCTATCTGACATAAATAAAGATATACCTCTGCATCTTTCAAGGTACTTTCCTTCGTATAACTATGATATTTCTCCTACGTCTATTGAAAAGCTTGAGAGACTTTACGATGTCGCCAAGGAGTTTTTAAACTATGTTTATATTGGAAATATTTTTAATAAAAAGTATGAAACTACATATTGTCCAGAATGTCATTCGGAAATAATATCGCGAGAGGGGTACGATGTTCAAATCAAGAATTTAACAGAGGAGGGGAAATGCAGTATATGCGGCAGAAATATAGCGATAGTATAGTTAGATTAACTCGTTTTTCATTGATTGCGTTGGTGGCAATAATCCTTGTAATTGCAGGGATAATAATGGTAATGTTTTTCAGGAATCCGAAAATGTACAGTGATTTTGAAACATTTTCTTTAGGAACGTACGTTCATTTAAAGATTTCCACTAAAGCGAATCCTTCTATAATTGCCAGAGAAATTTTTGCAGAAATGGATAGAATAACGGATAAATTTAATCCATATAAAGAAGGAAGTGTTTTGTATAATCTTAACCACAGTAATGATTGGTTTGAGGTTGATGATGAGACATTTGCTTTAATTGATCTGGCATTAAGATACGCAAAAATTAGTGAAGGGACATTTGATCCAGCACTTGGAAGGTTAATAAGTTTATGGGGATTTTCAGACTTTACAGAGAAAAAAGCGGAGGGTACAGATTTTTTAATTCCAGATGAAGAGGAACTTGAAAAAGCGTTGGGAATGTCGGGTTATAAGAAAATAGAATTGGATTATAACAGAAGAGCAGTTAAAACAAATGGAGCGTGGATTGATCTTGGTGGAATTGCGAAAGGTTACGCACTTGAAAGAGCATATCAAATAGCTAAATCTGCCGATCCAAAGACGACTGGTTTTATAGAAGCGGGCGGTGACATAAGAATACTGGGGCCAAAATTTGGGAACGACTATTGGATAATTGGTATTAGGAATCCAAGAGGTGACGCAAATGAGAGTATAGATTATATATACGTTAAGAGCGGTGCTATTGCAACAAGTGGTGATTATGAGAGATTTTTTATAAAAGACGGTGTGAGATATCATCACATTATTAATCCAAAAAGCGGAAAACCTGCAAAGTATGCTATAAGTGCTACTGTTATCTCTGATGATGCTATTAAAGCAGATGCTTTTTCGACAGCGGCATTTGTATTGGGGACAAAAGATTGGATTTTTACCCGTACGGTGTTTCCTAAGAATAATACGGAAGTGTTTCTGGTGGCGCCTAATAAAGCTATTTATAAAACAGATGGATTTGAAAGGTATGAAAAAGTTTACTAAAAGGAGGTATATGTAAGTGAAAAAGTTAAAGAGTTTTGGTGGGAAAAATCTGGGAGGAAGAACAAAGCAGTTGAATCAGCTTCAAAAGATTCAGGAGGAAGTTCAGGAAAGAATGAAAAAGGTCGAGGAAAGTTTCTCGCAAATAGAGCTTGAAGTTACAGTTGGTGGAGGAGCAGTTAAGATAATAGCTACGGCTGATAGAAAAATAAAAGAATTAAACATAGATGATGATCTTTACGAGGACAAAGATATGATGAAAGATCTTTTAATTGCTGCGGTTAATGAACTTATGGAAAAGATAGAACAAAAAAGAGAGGAAGAACTTGCAAAAGTAACCCAGGAACTTTTGCCATTTGGTATGTAACAGTAAGAGGTGTAAAGATGACAAGATATACTTACTATTATTTAATTCTTGTAAATGTTCTTGTTCTATTTTTTATGGAAATAACGAAATTTTTTATAAGCAACGAAGTACTCATTTATATGCTTTATGGCGCTCAATATGGACCAGTTGTTTCGAGTGGAGAATGGTACAGGATAGCAACTGCTATGTTTGTTCACGGTGGATTTATACATATAGCGTTTAACATGTACGCGCTATTTTACCTTGGAAGGATAGTTGAGAGTGTTTATGGAACAGATAAATTTCTGAACTTTTATTTTATAACAGGACTTGTTGGTAACCTTGCAACTCACTTATTTTATTATGATTCATTTTCAGTTGGTGCAAGTGGAGCAATATTTGGCCTTGTGGGAGTGTTGTTTGCTGCTGGTTTTAGAAAAGATACTCCATATATGCTTAAACCATTGACGGGAACTGCGTTGTTACCTATTGTAATTGTGAATCTTGTACTTGGTTTCATGCCAGGAACGAATATAAATAATGCTGCTCATATAGGTGGTTTTTTAAGCGGAATGCTTTTGGGATATTTGGTGCCAATATACGGTTATTCTATCAAATTTAATCGATTGTGGAAAATATCAAAATGGGGATTAGTGGGTTTTGAAGTATTGGCCTTCGTACTTTTATTGATTACTGATTTAAAAAACTGGTTAAGATAGGAGGGGAGGGGAATTTTGAAAAAATTTTTTGTGTTTTTTTTGTTGTTTTATACCTTTTTAGTGTGGGGCAATATGTTAGTTTTATTTCATGATAGTGGGATTTATATTTCCACTGTAAGTAACGGTTATGAGATACCTGAAAACTGGGAGCCGTTAACCGTTGATGCTCAAAGGTGGTTTATTGAAACAAAAGAATATAATATGAAATTTGTGCTGGCGACAGTTGATGATTTATCCGGGATTGTAACGGTGGATGATGGTTATTATGTCGATTCTGATGGGAATAAGTATGCTTTCATTGACGGTAATCTTTTTGGGAAGGTTTATCGTCAGGAGAGTAGTAAAAGATATTTATTATTCGACTCTAAAATAGCTACGGCAACTTTTAAAGTTCCATCATTATTTGAGATTTATTATGTTTTAAAAAATGATGAATTGTTTCAGTTTTTTAGAGTGAAAAGTGATGTGGACGAAGCGTTTGTTGTTGCTGTTTTATCACCGGCTGGTGGCTATATTAAGCAAAGAAGCTATGCGATGATGAGTGAAGGAATTAATAGTCTTGGTAAAAAGATTTATATTTTAGGCGAACTTGATGGATTGAAAAATGGAATGAATATTTTAAGAAAGACATTGAAAATAGAACGCGAAGATTATAATTTCGTGTATTTAAACTTTAAAAGTTCAACAAACTCCTGGATACCAGCCCAGCGTATAATTAGACTGAAAACACCAGAACAACTTCCACGGGGAAGAATTGTTGTATGGTCACCTGTAAATGGATATACACTTCCTCTGGATGAAGTTTATTTGCCAGATGTTGAAAGTGAGACAGAAATAAATCTTGGTTCTTCCTGGGAAGGCTGGTATAAATGGCAACTTGAAAAATTGTTAAAGTACAGCCAAAGAACCATGGTAAAAGGTACGCTATTTATAAAAGGAAAGGGTAAGTTTTTAATAAAAATTTCTGGTAATAATATTAAAGATTTAAAGACCAATGCTAACATATTATCCGTAGCTGGAGACTATGCGCTTTTGCAGGTGAATTTAAAGGGTTACGCTAAAATTAATCTGGAATTTAGCGTGGAACATTATTATTGAATTTAAGATAAAGCTTTTTTTGCAAGAGAGATGAGATATTCTACTGTATCATTATATGATATTCTTTCTTCTATTGCTTGTTTTAGAAATCGGTTAATTTCTGGCATCATTTCTATTGATTTATCGATTTTTGGGTTGGTTCCTTTTTTGTAAGCCCCAACGTCTATTAGATCTTTAGCGTCATAGTAAGTTGCCATAAGATCTTTAAGTGTCATTGCAGCATTGATATGCTCAGTGCTAACTATATCTTTCATAAGCCTGCTTACACTCATTAATACATCTATTGCTGGATAGTGAGCCATTTCAGCAAGTTTTCTTGAAAGTATTATGTGTCCGTCCACTATTCCTCGAACTGTGTCTGATATAGGTTCGTTGAAGTCGTCCGCTTCTACCAGTACAGTGTAGATTCCCGTAATGCTTCCTTTATCGGAATTGCCAGCACGTTCTAATATTTTTGGAAGTCCGGCAAACACACTTGGAGTGTATCCTCTTGTTGTTGGTGGTTCGCCTGTAGCCAGGCCGATTTCTCTTTGTGCTATAGCCCATCTGGTGAGTGAGTCGACCATAAGTAGTACGTTATAACCTTTGTCTCTAAAATATTCTGCTATAGCAGTAGCTGTTAGAAGAGCTTTAACTCTTAAAAGTGCTGGTTGATCTGAAGTTGAGACGACGACTACTGATCTTTTTAAACCTTCTTCTTTAAGATCTTTTTCAATAAATTCACGGACCTCTCTACCGCGTTCTCCTATAAGCGATATAACGTTGATATCAGCAGATGTATTTCTGGCTATCATACCCAGAAGTGTGCTTTTCCCAACGCCACTTCCAGCAAATATTCCGATTCTTTGTCCAAGGCCAAGTGTGATAAATCCATCAATTGCACGTACCCCTACAGAAAGTGGTTTAGAAATTCTTTTTCTTATTAAAGGGTTGGGGGCTTCTCGAACTATTGGAACTTTCTCTTTTGTGTATATACTTTTCCCATCCAGCGGCCTGCCAATAGCGTCAATAACTCTTCCAAGTAATTCTTCAGAAACTTTGACATTTAATGTCTCTCCTGTTCTAAGAATTTGACATCCTCGTTTTAATCCGGAAATATCTTCTAAAGGCATCAAAATAACTCCGTTATCCTTAAATCCAACTACTTCTGCGTAAAATTTTTTGTTGTCAGTTACTATTTTGCAAATTTCTCCCAAGAACGCATCTGGCCCTTTTGATTCAATTGTCAAACCTATTATTTTATTAACAGCTCCAATTGTTGAATATGGATTAAACTCTGCCAATGTTTGTTTTAGAAGTTCCATTCTTTTCAAGAGTTTATTCATTCTTAAGCACCTCTTCTATCATTTCCTGCAATAGTTTTTTCTGGAAGCTTAGTGATGTATTTATAATACCGGACTCTGTTTCGACTATAACTCCATTATCTACCTGTGTACTTTCAATTATTTCTATACCTTTATCTTTTATTGAGGATAACAAATCTTCAGGGAGAATTTTTATATCTTCTGGATTAAGAAATATTTTTACCTTGTTCATTGCGATTATGTGATCTAATATTTTTCGCAATTTGCGTTCAGTTACACTGGAATCAATTTGTGTTTCAAGAAACTTGAAAATAACAAGCTCAATAATTTCTTTTAAACTTTTAATTATTGTTTCTATATTTTCATTTAATTTGTTTTCGTATTCTTTGGTTATGTTGTCAATCTGAGTTTTTAATTGTTTTATAAAAGTTTCTTTTTCGTTTTCTTTGCTTGCTATAATTTCATCTGCGGTGTTACGCGCATTGTTTAAAATTTCATTTGACTTTTTTTCGGCATCTTTTATAATTTTCATAGCTTCCTGTTGAGCCGACAAAATAATTTCGTTAGCTTTTTCCTGCGCTTTCTGAATTATTTTTTCGAATTCTTTTTCTTCTTTTTCTTCTTTGGTTTTCAATGTATTTTTTGTATTAATAATTTCGGGTACGTCTAAATATACAAATCTTTTTTTTATTATCATTTTTTCACCTTCTAAATATTATAGATGAAAAAACGCTGGCTGTTTTTACAGCAGCCAGCGAAACTGAAATAATTTTTAATATTCTAATTGTTTTAGACCTTTTTCCACTATTTCTTTTGTATCTCTTGCAATCATCAGCTCTTCGTTAGTTGGAACTACAAGAACAGAAACTTTCGAATCTTGTGTTGATATTATTCTTTCTTCACCTTTTATGTTATTTTTTTCTTTATCGATTTTTATTCCAAGATATCCAAGGTAATTTTCACAAATTTCTTCGCGAGTTATAGGAGAATTCTCTCCTACCCCTGCTGTAAATACTATTGCATCAACGCCATTCATAGCAGCAGCGTAAGCTCCTATGTATTTTGCTATTCTGTATTCGTATATGTCTAATACTAATCTACAAACGGGATCATTTTCAAGAGCTTTGTCTTCAATGTCTCTCATATCAGAACTAAATTGCTTTGTTAGACCATATACTCCACTTTTCTTATTAAGAAGAGTGTATACTTCTTCAGATGTTAATCCTTCTTTTTCCATTAAAAATGTGACAATGGAAGGATCTAAATCTCCGGAACGAGTTCCCATTACTAAACCTTCAAGAGGAGTGAAACCCATGGATGTATCCACGCTTTTTCCATTTTTCACTGCAGCAATGGAAGCGCCATTGCCCAGGTGAACTGTTATAATTTTTGCTTTTGAATAGTCTAATCCGAGTATTTCGGCTGCTCTTCTTGAAACATATCTATGACTTGTTCCATGGAATCCATAACGTCTGACTTTATATTTTTCGTAATATTCATATGGTATTGCATAAAGAAAGGCTTTCTCCGGCATTTTTGCGTGAAATGCTGTGTCAAATACTCCTACATTTGGAACCTCAGGGAGTAATTTCATAATTGCTTTTATGCCCATTAAGTTTGGTGGATTGTGTAGGGGAGCAAGGTAAGAAAATTCTTCTATTGCATTGATAACTTCTTCATCGATTAAAACAGAACCGACAAATTTTTCTCCACCATGTACTACTCTATGTCCAACAGCATCAATTTCAGTGTAATCTTTTATGGCTCCGACTTTTTCATCTTTAAGAAGCTCTAGCACATATTTTAGAGCTTCCTCATGATTGGGCATAGGTTTTTCGAAAATAAATTTTTCACCAGATTTTTTGTGAACAATTCTACTCCCAGGAATTCCTATACGTTCTGCTAAACCCTTACAGAGAACCTTTTCACCATCCATATCTAAAAGCTGATATTTTATTGAGGAGCTACCACTGTTTACAACTAATATTTTCATGTTTTTTCCTCCTTTTTTATTTTATAAATTAGGCTTTTCCAGCAGCCCCTAAGAATTCTAATCTGTCCATTACAACTTCTTTTACAAAGTTCATTCCTTCTTTAAAATATTTTCTTGGATCAAATTCTTTAGGATTTTCTTTTAGATGTTTTCTTAAACCGGCAACAAATGCAATTCTTAAATCGGTATCGGTGTTAACTTTATTTATTCCAAGTTTGACGCATTTTTTAATCTCTTCTGCTGGTACACCTTTTGCTCCCCCAAGATTCGCTTCAAATTCTTCTGCGAGTTTTACATACTTTTCAGGAACGCTTGAAGCTCCATGCAAAACAAGTGGAATTCCTGTCAATTCTTTAACTCTTTTGAGCCTTTCAAAGTCAAGTTTTGCTTCTCCTTTAAATTTGAAGGCTCCATGACTTGTTCCTATAGCAGGAGCAAGAAAGTCCACACCTGTTTCTTCTACAAATATCTTTGCTTCTTCAGGATCAATTAGTACATTTTTCTCAGCTGAGACATTATCTTCTATACCTGCGAGTTGACCTAACTCAGCTTCTACGGATATACCCGATGCGTGTGCCCACTTAACAACTTCTTTGGTTATTTTTAAGTTTTCTTTGAAAGGTTCATGAGAGGCATCTATCATAACAGAAGAATATCCTGCTCGTATAGCTGCAGCTATGAATTCCATGTGCTTGCCGTGGTCAAGATGTAGAGCTATTGGAATATTAACGGTTTCAGCAAACTCTCTAACCATTTTGACGAATAATCTGGCACCTCTGTAGATATCACCGTTGCCAGCATATTTTATAGCTCCTTCACTGGTTTCAATAATTACGGGAGCATTTTTTTCAACTGCACCTTCAATGATTTTCATAAGAAACTCTAAATTATTAATATTGAAGGCTGGAACAGCGTAAAACTCTTTACTTGCTTTGTTCAAAATTTCCTTTGTGCTAACGTACATAAAAGCATCCCCTCCTTCTTTATGTAAATAACTTTCTCTCACCTGTATTATAACATGAGATACAAAAAAAGAGAGTGGAGCGATAAGCCGGATTCTGTTTTGTAGGGCATCTATCTAAGAGATCCGTTACCGAGTCTCTTAAGCAGCCTACCCGGGATATAGGCGGAGCCACCCAATCCCTGCTTGGCCTTGCTCCGGATAGGGGTTGCCAAGCGCATGGATTGCTCCATGCCTGGTGAGCTCTTACCTCACCTTTCCACCCTTACCTGCTCTTTAAGCAGGTGGTTTCCGTTTCTATGGCCCTTTCCGAGGATCACTCCTCCCGGAAGTTATCCGGTATCCTGCCCACGGAGTCCGGACTTTCCTCGACTATCTGTTTTTTAATTCAGATAGCCGCGCCCTACCGCTCCACTCTCAACTGCAACTTTGATGTATTTTGTGTTAAAATATATGTGTTGTATGGTAAAATATTCTCAAATTTAAAATGGTGATATATGAAAAAGTATGTATTTTTGATTGTAATAATTTTTTTTATATTATCTTTAAATTTTGTTTTCGAGTTTAAAAAATACAATGTTAGAATAGAATCCGCAAGACCATTTTGTATTTTACCATATAATGGGAAATCGTGGATAGTTGACAGTAATGGAAAAATTATTGACGTTATGGCTTTTCCTCAATATGATAAGTTATTCGTTCTTAGAATCCCTCAGGAAGATTTGAATTTGGTTACAGGAAGGATTAATGAAAAGTATTTACAATTGTTACCAGAGAGTGTGCCGGAATTTATTTTTGAAGTTGATTTTGTTAACAGCAGGCTTATTTTGTTGAATAGTGCAGTTGTATATTTTTCAAATTCATATAAACTCCGCGAATATATAGAAAGTTTAAAACTTTTATACCATTATACAGAAAGTGGTTCTCATTATTATATCAAAAATAATAAACTTATTAAAGTGAGGTGAATAACCATGAGCAAGTGGAACCCTATAATATCTATTGATATTGGAAACGATACTTTGAAAGGAATAGTTGTGAACAATAGACAGGATGGTAAAGAAGTTGTTGCATATTCTGTGGTAAAATCCCGGGGAATAGAATTGGGCGATATTAAAGATGTTGTAGCGTTAAATGATTCAATGAATGTACTTTTAGATAATTTAGAAGAACAAGTAGGTAAGGTTTTAAAAGGCGATTTCGTAGTTTCTTCGAGTTGCGGGAATTACGAGTTAAAAGACGTGAAAAGAGAAATGATTTTGTCTGAAGATGACGCTATACTTGTAAATGAAAGGCATTTAGAGGATTTAAAAAGCAATTTACTTGCGGATATAGTAGGTGATAACAATATAGTATTTCATATTTATACAAAAAGATACATTATAGATGAAAGAAAAATAGTGTTTAATCCTGTAGACATGTATGCAAGTAAAGTAGGAGCAGTCTTTTCGATAATTTTGGGAGATAGTATTCACAGAAGTATTGTTGATTACGCAACAAGAGAAACTATCGGGGATGCAGAGTATTATATTTCCCCTGTTTCAGAAGCTGAAGCTGTGTTAACTAACATGGAAAAAGATAGAGGGGTTATGCATATAGATCTTGGTCATTTTAGTACTGTAGTAACAGTCTTTTTGAACGGGGCTCCTGTGATGCTTGTGAGGGTTCCTGTTGCTATAAGGCAGGTGATTTTAGATATTGCTCGTGTTTTAAGGACTTCTATTTACGAAGCTGAAAGGCTTTTAAAAATACATGGAATAGCTGTTTTTAATTCAATTGAACCTGCATTAATAGAATACAAAGCTCTTGATGGACGTACGAGCTTGGAAACGGATAAAATAAGGTTAGCACGAATAATCCACGCGCGTTTAAGAGAAGTATTTATGAAAGTTAGGAGAGTTTATAGAGAGGCTGTCATTACTTTTGAAGAGTTTAAAGATCTTGGAATACCTGGAGGTGTGGTATTATCAGGCGGAGGAGCAAATATCCCGCGTGTTACAGATGTAGCCGCAGATATATTAAAGTGCCCTGTTAGAGTAGGAGGATTAGCTTTTATAGAAGATTATTTTATAGAAGAAAATGAAAACGTGCTGGTAGATCCTATTTTTGCAGCGGCTTTTGGAAATATCATTAGTTATGAGAAATCTGAAGGAAAGTTACAATACACAGGATATAAAAAGACTGGCAATAGTTTAAGCCTTTCTGAAAAGATTGCAAGTTTATTCAGAAAATTATTTTAAGGAGGAATGGTTATGGCTTTTAATATAAGAATAGAAAACGAAAGTGTGAAAAAGTTGCCGGTTATAAAAGTTATAGGGGTTGGCGGTGCTGGATGTAATGCTGTAAACAGAATGGTGGAGACAGGCATAAAAGATGTGACTTTTGTTGCAGTGAATACAGATGCTCAGGTTTTAGAAATTAACAAAGCTGATGAGATTGTACAGATTGGAGAAAAACTAACTAAAGGATTAGGTGCAGGGGGAAATCCCAAAATTGGTGAGGAAGCAGCCCTTGAGGACAAAAAAAAGCTGGAGGAACTTCTTCATGGAACAGATATGCTGTTTATAACAGCTGGTTTTGGTGGTGGAACTGGAACAGGTGCAGCGCCGGTTATTGCTGAAATTGCGAAGAATCTTGGGATTCTTACCGTTGCGATAATTACAACTCCTTTCTTTTTTGAAGGTACACCACGTTGGAAAGCTGCAATGGAAGGGATTAAAAAGATTCATGGCAAAGTTGATACTTTAATAAAAATTAGTAACAATAAACTTTTGGAGGAGCTTTCAGCTGATACGCCTCTGGTGAATGCATTTGCAAGAGCGGATGAAACGCTTCATCAAGGAATTAAAGGAATATCGGAGTTAATAACAAAGCGTGGATATATTAACCTTGATTTCGCAGACATTGAGTCTGTTATGAGGGGAGCAGGAGCAGCTATGCTTGGTATAGGTATTGGGAAGGGTAGTAAAAGAGCTCTTGAAGCTGCCCGTGGAGCCATGGAAAGCAGACTTATAGAACATCCTGTGGAAAATGCAAAGTCACTTATTTTGAACATTACTGCTCCTAAGACGTTTAAACTTCATGAAATGCAGGAAGCAGCTATGATAATAAGACAATCATGCAGTGAAGATGCTGACATGAAATTTGGTGTAATAATTGATGAAGAAGTTCCTGAAGATGAAATAAGGGTTACTTTAATAGCTACAGGATTTGATCAGGAGGAAGATTTCTTATTTTCCGAGGATGATATCCCTGCCCTATTCAAATTCGGGCTGGAGGTAATGGGTGATGACGGAAAAGAAATATAAACGTCTAGGAGACATTTTGATAGAAAAAGGAATAATAACAGAGCTGGATTTGAAAAAGGCTCTGGAGATTCAGCGGGAAACAAAAAAACCCATTGGACAGGTGCTGGTGGAGTTAGGTTATTGTACCTGGGAGCAGTTGACTAAGGCACTTGCAGAGCAGTATAATGTAAATTTTTATTCAAAAATCCCAGAAATTGATTCTTCTTTGAGAAATAAGTTTAAAAAAGAATTAATGGAAGAGTTGAGATTTTTACCTGTAAAAGAAGATGAGAAAAAAATTACGATTGTCACGGACAATGTATATAATATACCATTGATAAAAAGAAGGTTAAAATTTTTTCTCAACAAAGATGTGGAAATTTATCTTATAGCTCCTGACCTTTTCGAAGAAATGAAAATGATTTTTTCCTCCAGCGCAGGGTTGAATCTTGAAGTTGATAATATCATTTACAATATTTCTGAAGAGGAAAGCGAAGAAGCAATTGAAGAGGAGCCATCACATGAGGATACTCCTATAGTTCGTCTTGTGAATAATATAATAGAACATGCTATTGAACTTGATGCAAGTGATGTTCATATAGAACCAACTTCAAGAAAGGTTATTATAAGGTATAGAATAGACGGTGTACTGAAAAGAGTTACAGAGTATCCAAAAATAAGTCATAATTCGGTTATCACAAGAATAAAGATTCTTTCAAAACTTGATATTACCGAAAGAAGGTTACCTCAGGATGGGAAGTTTTTTATTAAAAAGGAAGGAGAACAGTACGATTTTAGAGTCTCTACAATGCCGTCTGTTCACGGCGAAAAAATTGTCATGAGAATATTAAAGGTTTCTCATTCTAAAAGGCGGTTGGAAGATTCCGGGTATACTAAATACAATTTTGTTAGAATTCAAAAACTAATAGAACATCCTCATGGGATAATCCTTGTGACTGGACCAACTGGAAGCGGAAAAAGTACTACGCTTGTTGGTATAATTAATACTTTAAATCACGAAGGAGTTAATATAATTACAGCTGAAGATCCTGTTGAATATACAATTGAAGGAATTACGCAGTGCCAGGTTAATCCTGAAATTGGATTGACCTTTGCGCGTTATCTTAGGGCCTTTTTGAGACAGGATCCTGATATAATAATGGTTGGAGAAATAAGAGACAGAGAAACTGCTCAATTAGCAGTAGAAGCATCATTAACCGGGCATTTAGTGTTGTCGACATTGCACACAAACACCGCTGTTGGTGCTATTGACAGACTTATAAATATGGGAATTGATCCGTCGCTTATAAGTGCCTCTTTAATAGGGGTAATTGGGCAGCGACTTGTAAGAAAAGTGTGTAAAGACTGTGCTGTTAAAAAGGTGTTGCCTGAAGAATATGAAAATTTAGCAAAAAAACTCTACCCGGAAAAGGAAACTGTTCAATATATAGGGAATGGTTGTCAGGTTTGTAATAATACAGGTTATAAAGGAAGAACAGCAATAGCAGAGGTTTTAATGGTAGATGATGAAATTAGAAAAGCTATAAATCAAAAGGCATCTACATCTGAGTTAACGCGAGTTGCCCGTAAAAATGGCATGAGAACATTATTTGAGGATGGTTTTTTAAAAGTGCTTAGCGGAGAAACAACGTTAGAAGAAGTGTTAAGGATAGCAGGGGGATATAATGCAGAACAATTATAATAAATTAAGGGAAGAGAAAGAAAAAAAATTAAAGGAAGAAATAAATGCATATAGGCGAAGAAGTGTGTACTATCTATTTATAAATATTTTTATAGTTGTGATTCTGGTGTTTGTAGTTATGAAATTTAGAGCACCAATTTCTACTACTTCACAAATAGTTGATGGGTACCAGTTTATTATAAAAACTTCTCAGGAGTATTATTCTGATGAGCAAATTAAGGCAAGAGTTTATATTATCAATACAAGGAATAGAAATAGAAAATTTGTTTTAAATTATTTTAAATTTTCGATTGAACGAAAAGACGGACAAAGTATTTACAATTTTGATTATAATTCTCAGATATCTTCAGAAATAGAAGCTTTAAAAAGTCGGTTAGTTTTTGAACTTGAGAGAGAAGCGTACCTTTCAAGACTCAAGTCGGGTGAATATTTAATTAAAGCGGAAGCGTTAATAAATGGGAAAAAGCTCTCAACGACAAACTATTTTGTTGTTAAAGAGGAAGTAACATATACGTTGCAGGTGGATCCATTTTATGTTGTTAATGAAGAATTTCTTCCAAAATTGGTGGTGCGTAATAGAACTTCAAGTCCAACAGATTTACGAGTCAAAAGTATAGTATGGAAAATAGAAAAATCAGATGTAGGAAAAGTTATTTTTGTTAATAAGCAGGAAAAGGAAAATACCTATTCTATAAATTCTGGTGAAGTTTTGATTTTTGAACCTGAAAAAACTTTTGTTGTAAAAAGCAAAGGAATATATAATGTAAAAACTGTTTTGACAGTCAATGATATAGTAAAAAGTAGTGCTATTGGAATAAGAGTAATAGATTTTCCAGAAAGAACTTATAAGAATATTCAGGCCAATGTGTATTCCGATGAACTTCTTTTAGCGAAGAAAAAAGTTACGCTCCATGTGTCACTTACTAATAAGTCATCAAAGGAACGTTTTTTAAAATTTTCTTCCCTATCGCTTCTTATTCCCGAGATAAATTATAATTATGAAATTTCTAATTCTAAAGTTTACATACCGCCTTCTGGAAGTGAAATAGCTTTAACGGTTCCCGTGTTTTTTCCAAAGGGTGGAAAATATACTTTTGTAATTCAACTTGTGGGTCAGGAACGTAAAACTTTTTCATATGAGGTAGAAATTCCATGATATAATATTCACTGTATAAAAAATGAAATTAAAATTGTTAGGAGGTGTGTTTGAATGAAGCCTGTTTTCATCAAACAGACAGAAGAAAAAATGAAAAAAAGCGTAAATGCAATTGAGGAAGAGTTGAAAAGATTAAGAACAGGCAGGCCTTCACCTGCAGTTTTAGAGGAAATAAAGATTGATTATTATGGAGTACCTACGCCTGTTAATCAGGTGGCAACTATAAGTGTTACAGAAGATAGGGCGCTTGTAATAAAACCGTGGGAAAGAAATATATTGAATAATATAGAAAAAGCTATTCAGGCCAGTGATCTCGGTTTGAATCCCATAAATGATGGGAATGTAATAAGGTTGATATTTCCGACACCCACTACAGAACAAAGGGAAAAATGGGTGAAGAAAAGTAAAGAAATAGTTGAGCAGGGGAAAATAGCTATTAGAAATATAAGGAGAGATGTTTTAAAAGAATTAAAAGAAATGAAAAAAAATGGTGAAATGTCAGAAGACGATGAAAAAAGGTATGAAAAGGAAGTACAATCTCTGACTGATAAGTACATAAAAGAGCTGGATAGTTTGTTTGAAAAAAAGGAAAAGGAGATCATGGAATTTTGAGTTTGACACACATAGCTTTCATAATGGACGGTAATGGACGCTGGGCGCGAAAGCGTCATAAACCGCGTGTTGAAGGACACCTCAGAGGAGCTTATAAAATAGAAGAGGTCGTTCAGTGGTGCGCTGAAAGGAATGTAAAGTATACCACATTTTTTGCATTTTCAACTGAAAATTGGAAAAGGCCTAAAAGTGAAGTAGATTTTATTTTTAACCTTTTGATAAATAAAATCTCCGAATTTTACGAGCGAATGAACAAACAGGGAGTCAGGTTGATTTTTACAGGACGAGTTAAAGAGATAAGTACCAGAGTTTATAAAATCTGTAAAGAATACGAGGAAAAAACCAGAAATAATAGCAGAATAATAGTGAATATGGCACTGAATTATGGTGGAAAAGCGGAAATAGTGGATGCTGTGAAAAAAATTATTGAAAAGGGAATTAAGGAAGTAGATGAAAAAAGTTTTAGGAATTTTTTGTATGCTCCTGAAATCCCAGATCCAGATTTGATTATTAGAACATCTGGCGAAATGAGATTAAGTAACTTTTTAATATGGCAAGCTGCATACAGTGAACTTTATTTTACAGACGTTTATTGGCCGGATTTTTCCGAGGCAGATTTAGATGAGGCTATAAAAGATTTCAATGCTCGTCAAAGACGTTTTGGGGGGATAAAGTGAGTGAGACAAAAGTAAGAGTCATAAGTGCCTTAATAATTGCGCCATTTGTAGTTGCGTGTTTTGTAGCTTATAATAGCCTGGTTGGACTGGTAGCTTCTATAGTGTTTTTGTCAAGCTCTGAACTATTTTTTTCTACGTTAAAAAAATACAGAAAAATGGGAACACTATTTTTTTATATTGCTATAGTTACATCATATCCTGTGTTGTATGGGATAGTTTTTAAAGACAGACCTCTTGAGTTACTCAGTGTTTTATTTATAACAGGAATAACTGGTACTTTATATTCTGTTAGAAGACTTGATAGGGTTCTCGAACATTATTTGATGTTTGCTCTGGCATTAATTTATATATCATTTAATTTGTCTTTTTTTATACCAATGTATGCAAAACATGGAGCTGCGTTGGCACTTTTAACACTTACGTTAAGCTGGGCGTTTGATTCTTTTGCATACTTTACTGGTGTGAACTTTGGAAAACACAAGATATCAAAAGTTTATAGTCCTAACAAAAGTATTGAAGGTGTTATTGGAGGAATTTTTGGAACTGTTTTATACTCATTTATTTATCTCTGGATTGCCAATATTTTTGTTTCTGAAAACATACCACTCTGGTATTCTTTACCGTTTGGAATTATCACGGGCTTTTTTGATACGTTTGGAGATTTGTTTGAATCTTCCATAAAGAGAGTGTATAGCGTAAAACATATGGGTAGTATAATGCCAGGTCATGGAGGAATGTTAGACAGAATAGATGGTTTATTATTTGTTGTTCCAATAATTTATATTTTCTTAGAATACTTCTAATTGTCTCAGGAGGTGCTGAAGTTTGAAATATATGGAATCTTCGGAAATAAGGAGAACATTTCTTGAGTTTTTTGAGAAAAAAGGGCATAAAATATTACCAAGCGCATCGTTGGTACCTAATGATCCTCAACTTCTTTTTACTGTGGCTGGAATGGTTCCATTTAAACCTATATTTTGGGGAAAGGTAAAACCTGTTTATCGTAGGGTAGCGACATGTCAAAAATGTATAAGGACCACAGACATAGAAAATGTTGGAAAAACTCCAAGGCATCATACATTCTTTGAAATGCTTGGAAATTTTTCATTTGGAGATTATTTTAAGGAAAAGGCTATTGAATGGGCCTGGGAATTTGTAACTCAAATTTTGGAAGTTCCTGAGGATAAACTCTGGATTTCTGTCTATGAAGAAGATGAAGAAGCTTATAAAATCTGGAGTGGGCTGGGAATACCTGAATATAAAATTGTAAAAATGGGAAAAGAGGATAATTTCTGGGGACCTGTGGGGCCAACAGGCCCCTGTGGCCCTGATACGGAGATATTTTATGATACTGGTATAGAAGTTCCAACCATTGACGGAAAATCCCCGACGCCTGCCAATACAGAAGGTCGTTTTGTTGAGATATGGAATCTGGTATTTACAGAATTTTATCAGGATGAAAGTGGGAAACTGCATCCATTGGAAAAAAAGAACATAGATACCGGTGCAGGATTAGAAAGAATAGCTGCCATGATGCAGGGAGTTTATTATAATTTTGATACAGATTTATTTGAACCGATTATCAAAAGGATAGAAGAAGTTTTAGGGGTAAAATATAAAGATTTAAAAAAGACAGATGTTTCTATAAGAGTAATAGCAGATCATGTGCGGGCTGTGACCTTCCTGATAGCCGATGGAGTGTTGCCTTCAAATGAAGGAAGAGGTTATGTGCTGAGAAGAATATTGAGAAGAGCGTTAAGGCATGGAGCACTGCTGAATTCAAAAGAACCATTTTTATATAAAGTTGTTGACGCTGTGGTTGAGAAAATGGGTAGCATTTATCCACAGATAAAGAAAAGGGCGAGTTTCATAAAGGAAATAACTCTGGGAGAAGAAGAAAGATTTTTAAAGAATTTAAGCAGGGGTTTAGAACTCGTTGAGAAAATAGCTCACGAAAATAATCTTTACATAAGCGGCGAAAATGCATTTAAACTTTATGATACATATGGATTTCCAATTGATATTCTTAAAGACATAGCTGAAGAGAATGGGTACGAGCTTGATGAAGAAGGTTTTGAAAAATATATGTCTGAACAGAGAGAACGTGCGCGTGCCGCTCTCGGGAATGTGGAATTTTCTAAGAAGACCGATTATGAAAATTTAAATGTAAAGACAGAATTTGTCGGGTACGAGAAAATGTATAGCACTTCAAAAGTGCTATCAATAAAAAAAGGCAACAATTTTGTCGAACATATAGAGAATTCAGAAGGGGAAATAGTGTTATCTGTAACCCCTTTTTATCCTGAA
Source organism: Thermosipho ferrireducens (assembly GCF_017358165.1). Taxonomy (NCBI): domain Bacteria; kingdom Thermotogati; phylum Thermotogota; class Thermotogae; order Thermotogales; family Fervidobacteriaceae; genus Thermosipho; species Thermosipho ferrireducens. The sequence continues at coordinate 1,161,098 of NZ_CP071446.1, forward strand.
AAGGGTGGACAGGTTGCAGATACAGGTGTAATAAAAGGACCAGCTGGTGAAATGGAAGTAGTCCATGTGTATTCCCCTGTTGAAGGAGTAATAGTTCATAAAGGCTATGTGAGCGGAAGAATTTTAGTAAACGACATGGTTGAAGCCAAAGTAGATACGGAAAAACGTAAATACACAATGAAGAATCACACAGCAACTCACATCTTGCATGCGGCTTTAAGAAAATTGCTTGGAGAACATGTAAAACAGGCTGGATCTTTAGTTGAACCCAGGAGACTTAGATTTGATTTTACACATTATAAAGCGCTTTCAAAAGAGGAGATTGTAAAAATAGAGAATCTGGTGAATGATGTTATTATGCGGGCTATTCCTGTTGTTGTTGAGGAAAAAGCGTATAGTGAAGCAGTTAGAGAAGGAGCTGTAGCGTTGTTTGAAGAGAAGTATGGAGATGTTGTAAGAGTAGTGAAAGTAGGAGAATTTAGTGAAGAACTATGTGGAGGTACGCACGTTCATAATACCGGAGAAATAGGTCTTTTCAAGATTGTATCCGAGAGTTCGGTAAGTGCTGGAGTCAGGAGAATAGAAGCCATAACAGGTATGAACTTTTTGGAAAAGTATAGAGAACTGACAAAAATAGTTGATTCTGTTAAAGATGAGTTGGAAGTTTCAGAAAATGATATGATAGATAAAATTCAAAAATATAAGGAAGAAATTAAAAAATTAAAGAATGAGATTAAACAGTTGCGTTCTAAAAATATTAACTTTGATGAAATCTTTAAAAACTCAAAAAATATCAATAAAATAAAATTCGTTACAGCAGTTTTTGAAGGAATGGATAGTAATGTACTAAGAGAAGTTGCTGATAAATTGATAGACAAAGGATTGGATCTTGTTGCGTTATTTAACGTGGTTAGTGAAGATAAGATTTTAATAGTTGTTAAGAGGAAGAAAGGTGTAGAAAATTTGCATTCTGGAAATATAGCAAAAGAGCTTGCCAGGATATTAGGTGGAGGCGGAGGTGGACGTCCAGATTTCGCTCAGGCGGGTGGTAAGTTGAAAAATAAATTGCCTGAAGCGATTGAAAGGCTTGAAAGTTTAATAAAGGAGTGTTGAGTGTATGATTTTTAAAAGACAGGATCTGGGAATAGATTTAGGTACGGCGAATACGTTAGTTTATGTGAAAGGTAAAGGAATAGTTGTAAATGAACCATCTGTAGTGGCGATAAATGTCGAAACTGAGGAAGTTATAAAAGTGGGGGAAGAAGCAAAGAGAATGCTCGGGAAAACCCCGGCATATATTAAAGCCATTCGTCCGTTAAAAGATGGTGTTATAGCAGATTACAATATTGCCCTGGCAATGCTCAATTATTTTATAAATAGGGCTCAAAATGGTTTTTCGTTGTTCAGACCAATGGTGGTTGTAGGCGTTCCTGTTGGTATAACAGAGGTAGAAAGCAGAGCTATTTTAGAAGCAGGGAACGAAGCAGGAGCAAAGCGTGTATTTTTAATAGAAGAACCTATGGCTACGGCAATTGGGGCAAATCTTAATGTTGAAGAACCTTCTGGAAATATGGTAATTGATATTGGTGGAGGAACCACGGAAATAGCTGTTATATCTCTTGGAAGCCTTGTGACGTGGACTTCCATCAGGTTAGCTGGAGATGAATTGGATGAGTCAATAGTTCAGTATGTTCGCGAAATATACAGGGTTATTATAGGAGAAAGAACTGCAGAACGTGTGAAAATGGAAATAGGGAACGTTTACCCTGACAAAGAATATGATGAACTTGAGACATATATAACAGGGATTGACCTTTCAACGGGGCTTCCTAAAAAATTAATATTAAAAGGCGGAGAAATCAGGGAAGCTTTGAAGCCCATTGTTATGCAAATTATAGATGCAACAAAGTCTACCATAGAAAAAACTCCTCCAGAACTTGTTGCGGATATTACTGAAAAAGGAATAGTTGTAGCAGGTGGTGGTTCTCTCTTGAGAGGAATAACTAAGTTAATTTCTAAAGAAACTGGTATAGATGCTATAAGGGCTGATGAACCTATGACATGCGTTGCGCGTGGAGCTGGTATGGTATTAGATAAGCTTGATATACTTTCGCGATTAAGGAGGAACGAATGAAATCAGAAATATTGGTCTTTTCTATATTGATGCTTCTATTTCTGTTTTTTTTCAATCTAATTTTTGAGAACTATCCTGCGGAGTTCGTTTATAATATTTATCGGGAATTTTCGTACCCTTTGTTTTATTTTAGAAAAACAGTAAATGAATTTTTTGATAGTAAAAACTACGTGTATAATATAACACTTTTTGGGGATTCTTTAACCACTCACGATATTATAAGCGAAGATGCAGAAGGTTTCTATTTGTATAAAGTTGAGACAAGAGGGTTAGTGTTTACAATAGATGGAAGTTTTGTGGGATTTGTGAGAGAGACAGGAAAATATGCGTATTTTAAAAAATGGTGGTATGATTCTTTCAGAGTAACGGTAGTGGCTGAAGAAAAGTTGGAAATAGAAGCTTTTTACAATAGGGGAAACTTAATTATAGAAGATAACATAAAAGTAAATAATGCAAATGTCTATTTATCTAAATTTTTACCTTATGGAAGACTTTTGGCTGCTAATGAGATAAGAATCGGAAGGGTAGTCAGTGGAAAATTTTATCCAGATATTCCTGAGATTGGTATAAAAACTAAATTGGTTGTTGTTGAGGATTATTTGAAGGGGGGAAATTCCAATGGCGGCTTATGAGAAAATGAGCAAAGAAGAACTTATTAAGAAGCTAAGGGAACTTGAGGATGAGAATACAGCTTTAAAGAATAGGCAAAACGAGCTCGAGTCGCTTTTGTACGAATATTCGGAGATAGTTAAAAGGCAGTTTGAATCTTTCGATAGTTTTATAAAAGACATTGGTACAAAACGAATGATTGATCCGCTTACCAGGGTATACTCTCGCGAACATATTTATAAGTTAATAAATTACTATCATCAAAAGGCTTTTGAGGAAAATTTTGAATATTCGTTAATAACTGTAAAGGCGTTAAGTTTTGGCGAAAGTAAAGAATTAGAAAAAGAGCATACCCTTATTTTAATAGGGAAAGTTTTAAGAGAAGCTGTAAGGGTACCACTCGACAGTATAGGACGATATAATGAAAATACTTTTATAGTTCTTCTTACTGAAATCACACGTGAAGATGCTATAAAAGTTAAAGAACGAATAGCAAAACTTTTAGAGCTTAAAATTCCTGAGCTTAAATTTGAAATAAAATTAGCTTCATATCCTTCTGATTCTACTAATTTAGAAGAGCTAATTGATATGGTTAAGGACTGAGATAACATGGGATACTTTTTAGTTAAAAAATCTACCTTAGAGGGAACAGTTAAGATCTCCGGTGCTAAAAATTCTGCACTTCCCATTCTGGCAGCATCTTTGTTAACGGATGAACAGGTTGTATTAAAAAATATTCCCGACCTTGCCGATGTGCAAACCATGTTTTGTATTCTCAGAGAAGCGGGGAAAAAAGTTGTTTTTGAAAATAACACAGTAACCATAAGTGGCCAGGTGAAAAATGGAGAAATTTCTTACGAACTTGTTAGGAGAATGAGAGCTTCTTTTAATGTATTGGGGCCACTTGCATCTGTTTTGGGAAGCGCAAAAGTTGCATTGCCAGGGGGATGTGCTATAGGTGTTAGACCAGTAGATTTTCATATAAAAGGTCTGGAAAGATTAGGGTTTGTTATAGAAATAGAACACGGTGAAATATGTGCGAAATTTGAAAAAAAAGAAAGAGAAGTGACTTATTTTCTGCCATTTCCAAGTGTTGGGGCCACAGAGCATATTATGACAACCGCTGTTTTACTTAATGGGATTACAATTATAGAAAATGCTGCTATGGAACCGGAAATAGTAGATCTTCAGGATTTTCTAAATAAAATGGGAGGAAAAGTTAAAGGTGCAGGGTCTAACAGGATAGAGATAGAGGGTGTTTCTTCGTTAAAAGGGGTAGAATATACCATAATTCCAGACAGAATAGAGGCAGGAACATATGCAATAGCATTAGCTGCGACTGGAGGCTCAGGCTTTGTTGAGAACATTGTTCCAGAACATCTTGAAACACTGTGGGAGATTTTGAAGCAAACCGGTACGACAGTAAAAAAATTTAAAGATAAGATATTTATAAAAGCACCTGAAAAAAAATATTCAGCAAAAATTAATGTTTTACCATATCCCGGTTTTCCCACAGACCTTCAACCTCAAATAATGGTTTACCTGTCCACAGCCTCTGGCGTGAGTACAATAACAGAAAATGTATTTAAAAATAGATTTTTGCATGTAGATGAACTAAGAAGGATGGGAGCTGATATATATTTATCAGATGGAACAGCGATTATAAATGGAGTAAAAAGTTTAAGTGGAGCCAAAGTGGAAGGAACGGATTTGAGAGCAAGCGCTGCGCTTTTGATAGCAGGATTTATGGCAAATGGCTATACTGAGATACATAATGATTTTCATATTTTACGTGGTTATGAAAGAGTTGTGGATAAATTTAGAAAATTAAATGGAATAATTGAGCATGTAGAAAGATAACTGAGGAGGGCAAACAATTTGGAGAGAAAACTTTTTCTCTTTTTTATAGACGTTGTCGTAACATTAATTGCAGGAATATTTGCTTTGTTTGTAAGATTTGGTTTTGATTTTTTGGAGATGGGTAAGTATAATGAGTCAGTTTATATTTATGTTGCTATTGCTTCTGCGGTGTATATAATTAATGGTAACTATTCAATAATATGGCGTTATGCCAGTCCCAAGGATTTTTTGTTGGTTTTCCGGGGGTCATTTATAGCGTATCTATCGGCACTTGCCTTTTTTTATATATATAGGGATATTGTTTTGCCGCGTTCTGTTGGAATGATAACTTTTTTGGGGTCTTACGTCTTACTTATAACTGCTCGATTGTTTTATCAGTTTTTTGTCCATATTTCGAAAAGAAGTGAAAAGAAAATAGTGGTAATTGGTGCCGGTGACGCTGGAGTTATGATAACCAATGAGTTGCACAGAACGGGGACGGGAAGAGTAGTTGCTTTTGTCGATGATTCCAGATCAAAAATAGGAAGACGAATACTTGGAATAAAAGTAGATGGACCAATAAATAAAGTAATGGATGTTGTGCATCTCTATGACGCAGATGAAGTGCTTATTGCTATTCCCTCTGCAACTGGTGATCAGATAAGAAAAATATTAAAATATTTAAATCTTGACAAAGTTAAGGTGAAGATTTTGCCAAGAGTTGAAGAATTATTAAAAGATAGAGTGGAGTTAAAAGATATAAGGGATCTTTCTCTGGAAGATATTATTGGAAGAGAGTCTGTTAAAGTTGATCTTGAAACAATTTCAAGATACATAAGAGATAAGGTAGTTTTGGTAACTGGTGCCGGTGGAAGTATTGGAAGTGAACTTTGTAGGCAAATAGCTAAACAAATGCCAAAACGATTAATTTTATTAGGGCGTGGAGAAAATAGCATATATGAAATTAATGAGGAACTGGCAGAATCATTTCCAGATTTACATATAGATAGAGTTATAGGAGATGTTGAGAATGAAGAATGGATGAAAACCGTTTTTAAAAGATATAGCCCAGAAATAGTTTTTCACGCTGCTGCTCACAAGCATGTTCCTTTAATGGAAGAAAATCCATATGAAGCCATACGTGTAAACGTGTTTGGAACAATTAATCTTGTGAAAAATGCCTGCGAGTTTAATGTAGAAAGGTTTATATTTATTTCAACTGACAAGGCTGTTAATCCCACATCATTTATGGGACTTAGTAAAAGGATAGCGGAGCTTTATGTTCTTTCTAATACTAAGGAATGTGTTACTAAATTTGCTGTGGTAAGGTTTGGGAATGTTATAGGAAGCCGGGGAAGTGTACTCTGGAAATTCAAAAAGCAGATAGAGCAAAATAAGCCGATTACAATAACAGATCCAAGAATGAAAAGATATTTTATGAGTATCCCGGAAGCTGTTTCACTTGTTCTGGAAGCAGGAGCGTATACTTATGAACGGAGTTTGTATGTGTTAAATATGGGCGAGCAAATTTCAGTTGAGCAGGTGGCACGTACACTTGCAAAATTAATGGGTAAAAGTGAAGTAGAAATAATATATACGGGTAAAAGACCAGGTGAAAAGCTTTATGAAGAATTGTTTTACGAATACGAAATACCAGTAGAAACATATCATAGTAAAATCTGGAGGGTTAAGGAATCTCCAATTTTTTCACGAGATGAAATAGAATTTATGGCGAAAAAAATTTTAGAACATTTACAAAAATGGGAGATAAATGAGGCTTTGAAAATTGCCAAAAAAATTATTCCAGAACTTAATATTGAGAGATAAAAGGTTTGGAAGGAGGATTTCATGAAATTTATAGAGAGTTTTATAATGAAGTATGTAAAAAGAGATAAAAAAGAATATTTAAAAAAAGTTGTTACTAAACTTTCGGAGTTTTTAGAAAATGGTGTGAAATGTGTTATTCAACCTAATGAAAATTATGGACGGTTAAGATTAGAAATTTATGAGGACGAACATGACAACGATCTGGTTTATTTTTCAGGATTGGCTCTGCCGGAAGAACCAATGGAATGGATTTTTGATACATCAGAATATAGAACTTTTTCAGAAAAATTAAGCCTTTCAAAATCGCTGATAACTAATGTAGAATTGGCAGAAATTCCAGAGAATGAAATTTTAACTGTAAGAAGACTTATTTTAAAAAATGATACAGCATACGTTATTGTAGATAAGGAAAACACCAGGAATATGAATAACAGAGAAATTGCAGTTGAAATATTAAATTATTTATTGAAGAACGAGTTTTTAGTTGAGGAATTCTCAATAGAAAATTATGAAATAGAGATAGAAGCGGAATTAACGGATTTTTTTCAGTAGAGGAGGTGTTTATTGCAATGTTTGGGGGATTACTTATTGCGGCTGGTATTTTGTTAATTCTTGCGGTATTTTTTTCTTTAACTTCTCCGTTCTGGATATTCATAGGATTTCTCATCACAGCTGCTGGCCTTGGAATGATGATAAAGAAATTTCCATCAGGTATAGGGGCTACTATAGTTGGAATAATAGTAATTCTTACAGCTTTTGAATTTATCAATATAGGATTCTGGGAGTTTATATTAGTATTAATTGGCGCTGGATTAATAGAAGGCGGAATAAAAGTGTTAATTTCTTCATGATAAGCTATTTTTTATATGTCTTTAAGTATAAACACCTTTTGTGAATTTAAGATACCAATAGAATATTTCAATAGAACCATGGTCATGTTTTAATGGTTCAAATATTTTTGTATAAATTTCATATCATCAGATATGATACAGTTTGGTTATGATAAAATTATTTTGAGGTGATTTAATTTTGGAAAAAATTTTTACATATACAAGCATACTTATTATTTCTATTGTTATTAATACACTTGCTCCGCTTATGTCAACTTTGCAGGAGTCACTTAATATATCTATTGCTACTTCTTCATGGATACCAGTTGTCAGTCTCTTTGGAACAACTGTTTTTTCTTTGATAATTTCTGTTCTAATGTCTCGAATAGGAGTAAAAACTGCAAATAATCTGGGATTTGCATTTATTTTAAGTGGTTCAGTTCTTTTTTTTGTATCGAAAACAATTTCTCTGGTTTTAATTTCTGTTTTTCTTATTGGTTCGGGAACTGCTTTATTATTCACTTCACTTACTACTTTACTTGCTCACACAAAAAATCCTAAATATGGGTTAACTCATGCCTTTTTTGGTATGGGAGGGATTTTAGCTCCCCTTTTTGTAAGAGAAATCATTTCTAAAAATATAGAGTACAATAATTTATATCTAATATATGCTTTTGCAGTTGCTATTTTTATAGTCTGGAACATTTTTTCAAAGTTTCCAGAAACAAGATATGAAAAACTAAATTTTTTTGAGATCCGTACGATTCTAAAAAAGCCAATAGTTTATATTACTATAATCTCGCTATTATTGTATTCTGGAAGTGAGATAGGTGTAATAACGTGGGCTGGTAATCTTTTTCTACATTTTGGTATTAGTAAAGTTGTGGCCGCATCAGCTATAAGTATTTTCTGGATAACTTATACAATATCGCGAATGTTTAGTGATTTTTTAGGGGAAGTGTTGGGAGAAAAATTTCTCATTTATGTTGTAACCATAACTTCTTCAATAACTGTTTTTCTAATTATTGTATTTAAAGATTATCACATTTTTTGGGTGCTTGGAGCCATAATGGGACCTATTTTTCCAACAATTCAGAAATATGCTAATATGAGACTTGGAGGGCGTGAAGTAGGACTTTTGAATGGGTTAACGTATGCGTTTACAGGTATAGGAGCAATGTTAATTTCGGGAATAATGGGAGCCATTTCGAATTTCGATATTTCCTTAATGTATTTAATACCGGCTTTGGGTTTATTTTTGGTTTTTATAATGCAACTTTTTGAATTAAAACAATCAAAGCAAGGAGGGAATTGATTTGAAAATAGGAATAATATTTGGTACGCGTCCAGAGGTTATCAAAGTAGCTCCGGTGTATATGAAAGCTTTAGAAATGGGGTTAGAAGTAAGGGCAATAGCAACAGCTCAGCATAGACAGATGATGGATATGATGCTTAAAGTTTTTAATATAACACCTGACTATGATATGAACATAATGACACAAAATCAGTCTCTGAATACCGTAGCAGCCAAGGTTATAACTTATTTGGATGAGTATATTACAAAAGAAAAATTTGACTGGATTTTTGTACAGGGTGATACTACCACTGCAATGGCATCTGCGATTGCTGCATTTCATAGAGGTGCCAAAGTTGGGCATATTGAGGCTGGCTTGAGAAGCGGTGATTTATACGACCCGTTTCCCGAGGAAATGAATAGACAGGTAATTGATCGTGTTGCTGAGTTAATGTTTGCTCCAACTGAAATTTCTGCCTATAATCTTGAAAGTGAAGGGTTTTCAAAAGAGAGAATTAAAATTACAGGCAACACGGTGGTAGATGCATTAAATTTTATTTCAGAAAAGTTTGACCTTGATAAGGCAAGAGAAAAGGTAATAGATGTTAGAGACTACGTTCTTGTCACACTACATAGAAGGGAAAACTGGGGAACAAAAATGGCTGCTATTCTTGAAGGGATCAAAAGATTTTCTTTAGAGTATAATATCCCCATAGTATTTCCTGTACATTTAAATCCAAAAGTTCGCGAGGTTGTAAATCCAATATTGAAAGAATATAAAAATGCCATATTACTTGAACCAGTGGATTATATTACATTTTTGTCTCTTTTAAAGGGAGCAAAAATTGTAGCTTCTGATAGCGGAGGGGTTCAAGAGGAAGCTCCAAGCTTTTCAAAATACGTGGTAGTTTGTAGAAATACTACTGAAAGGCCGGAGCTAATCCAGAGTGGTTTTGGAACACTTGCTGGGACAACAGCAGAAAGTGTTTATAAAGCGCTTGTAAATGGTGTTAGTGTTAATTTGACCAATCTAAAAAATCCCTTTGGAGATGGTAATGCGGCAGGAAAAATATTAAATGCTATAATATAACTTGTAGGGGGGAAAATATGAGCATAGGTGATGAAAAATTTATAGTAATTTTTGCTGCAGTGGTAATAACCTTATTAGGAATTTTTTTGTTGATACCTAAAGAAAAATCGTTAGACTTTAATGGTGTTGTTGTAAGAAAAATTCCTGGTAATTCGATAGTAGTAGAGAAGGATTTAACAGCAGGAGATAGAATAAAACAATTGTATGAAAAAGATCAGTTATTTGTTTTTGAGGGAACTTTTATAGCAAATGTTAAACAAGAAAATCAAGCCTGGCAACAGGCAGGTAATAAAGCAAGAGAAGAGCTCGCCACTTTTTTAGGCGCTGAAATAAAGAGTAATAGTAAACTTACAGAAGAATTAGGAAAGTTTTTTAATAACAGTTCTTACAGTCAGGGTGTAAATGTTGTTGTAAACAATTACGTTGCCAGTTCAAAAATAATTGCGAAATGGAAAATTCCTCAGGGAAGGAATATTTTTGAATATCATGTGCTTGTTTATTATGATCCGGAGTTTTTTGAAAATACAATCCAGGATTTTATCAAAAGTGAGGAAAAACGAGAAAAGAATATCCAATACTCATTATCTGAGGGGGTTCGGAAAAGTCTTTTAGATTACAATGTGTTTTTGAGATATGTGTTTGAACCAAATTTTAGAGATTTCATCATGTATTTATTTACTTTTAATGATGGAAAGTTTATATACTTTAAAAAATTAGAAAAGCAGGATACTGATACTGCTTTGTTTAGAAAAATTCGCGAATCCGTTGAAAAAGAATCAATTGATGTCTTTAGGTTAATTGTTAAAGATGGAAAAGTTGTTTATTACGACTCCAAAACTAAGAGTTTCAATGAAAAATTTGGAAAAGAAATTGCAAAAATTTATGCTAACCAATTAATTGAAAAAGTTCCTCGGTTTGGTTATGGAATGTATAATTTAGCATTTTTCAGAATAAATCTTCATAGGAAAATTTATGTGCTTGTATTAATAAAACCAGTGAGATAAATTAATTTTAATATGGAGGTGCAACGTGAAAGCTCTTATAATATCAGCAATAATAGGATATCTAATTGGTGGAATTCCTTTTAGTTTTATAATAGCCAGATTGAAAGGAATAGATATAAGGAAAGTTGGAAGTGGTAATGTTGGTGGAACAAATGTTTTAAGAAGCGCTGGAGCTCTGGCAGGTGCATTTGCGTTTGCACTGGACATATTAAAAGGCGTTTTGGCAGTTTTTATCGTGAGAAAATATGGGATAAATTTTCAAATTATCGCAGGAATTTTCGCTGTTATAGGGCACTGCTTTCCAGTATATCTAAAGTTTAAAGGTGGAAAAGGTGTTGCGACAACTTTTGGAGTTTTTCTTGGGATTTATTATTTATCGGGTTTGATTTTCTTTATTTTCTGGATTATAACGGTGATTTTTACAAAGTACGTTTCTCTTTCTTCTATAATAGGACTTCTGGCTGGAAGCGTGTTTGCGCTGATAATGGGAAAAAGTTATTGGATTGTATTTTTAGCATTAGCGTTGTTTTCTATTTTACGACATAAAGACAATATTCAGAGGCTCATTAGTGGTAATGAAAGAAAAACTGATGTGGTGAAATATTTTCTTGGGAAGAAAGGAAGAAAATAGTAATGAAAGAAAAATTAATAGTGTTAGTTCTTGGTTTGATTCTGATTGGTACTTCAGTTTTTGGGTTGCTTACTGAAGAACAGAGTCGCAAATTTTTAAGCGAAGCTATAAATCTCTGGAAGGAACGGCAATACGAGAGTGCTGATAAAAAAATGCTGGATGCTCTAACTGGAAGTATCAACGCTGTTGAAATTCCATGGTATTGGTACTTTCAGTCAAAATTGGATGTTTACGTTGGTCAGGTGGATAAAGCTATAGAGAATTTAAAAACCATACTTACAATAACAAATTCAAAGGAGATTTCTGAACTTTTAAAAAAAATAAAAAAGTTCAGAATCCCTGAAAACTCTATTTCGAAAAACTTTAAAATTAAGTTCATTGATTCTTTTTCTGGGGTTGTTAATGGCAAAGAATACTTCTATTCTATTACATCAATAGCTATTTTTGGCGATAAAATATACTTAACAGATTATGAAAATAAAAGAATAATTATTTTGAAAGATAGAGTGCTCTGGAAAATTATAAAAACAAATTATAAGCCAAAGTATATAACCATAGATAGTTATGGAAGAGTGTATGTCCTTTCTGATAACTCCCTTTTTAATTTGAATACTGATAAACCTATCTTAGAAAATTTAGCATCTCCAATAATTGCAGGAGTGGATAGAGCAGACAGAATTGTTATGGTTGATATGAACGGAATAATAATCTATGATCACGGAAAACTTATTAGAAAAGAGCTAAAACAACCATTTATACCTCTTGATGCGGATATAAATTACAAAAATCTTTACATACTCGATGGATTTAACAATAGAATAGTTCTTTTTGATATTTATACATTAGATTATGTAAAGGAAATTCCATTAAACAAAAATGTTTGGTCCTTTGAGGTTTCGCCAGATGGGGAAATAATTTATCTGGAAGGTAACACTCTGATTGCTGGTAATACTAAATTTAGTTTAAAAAGCTCTCCTATGTTTATAGAGTACTTTTATCCGCATTTATTTGTAATTGATTGGAAGGCAGATAAAATAACATGGTATTTACTTAAAGATGAGAAGCCTATCTTTATAAATATCGATAATTTTAAGACCACAGAATCCACTTTAACTGCTCAGATAAGGATAGAAGACTATTATGGAGATAGTATACATCTTGCTAAAGATTTTATAACTACTTTCGAGCAAGATGTAAGAGAATTTGCTTCTGTTACGTATGAAACTTTAGACGCATCGATAGTGAATCTGAAAAAAGATAGCGGAATCGAGGTTATAACAGAAAGATTTTTAGGCAGAATTGTAAATGGTAACACAAAACTCTGGATATACACAGGAGGTTCACCACTTTTTACAAAAAAGAAAGGAAAACTTGTATGGAAAATTACGTATGAGTATGCAAGACCTACTCTTTTCCCTTTAATGCGTTTTACTGTTCAGGTAAACATTGTAGATGAGATCTACTCTGATACAATAATTTTTACAGAGGGTGAAATAAATGGATCATAGTGTAATGAATGAATTTTTGAAGGCGATTGAATTTACAAAACTTGGAGAATATGAAAAAGCTATAGAGATTTATCAGCAATTAGCAGCTAAAAATATACCTGAAGCTTACAATAACCTCGGGAATATTTATAGAAAAAAGGGTCTTATTGGAAAAGCTGTTGAGATGTACAAAAAAGCAATAAATATAAATCCAGAATTTCCCGAGGCGTTTTTCAACATGGGGTGTGCGTTAATGGAAATTGACAAATACGATGAGGCTATAATGGCTCTTGAAAAATCTCAGAAGCTTGGATTGCATTCTTTTGATTTGGATGTACAACTTGCCTTGTGTTATATTGCAACGGGAAAGCAAAAGAAAGCTCAAGAAAAACTTTCCGATAAAAATGTTGAAAATGAAGTGAAAAAGTATTTGAAAGAATGATGGGAGGGGGAACCTGTGAATGTTTCAGAAAGTTTAAATGTAAGCGATTTGCTGACTTATCTTAAACCTCTTGTAGATTACTGGTTTTATACACTTCCAGTAGCGTTCTTTTTATGGGTCGCTGCAAATTATGTTGAGAAGTTTGCTATCGCATTGATAGGATTCATTGCAGGAATAAATTTTATTTTCCCGTTTTTAATGGAAAAATTTCCGCAGCTTGATCAATGGCTTACAACCGATGTTTCAAAGCAAGTTGCTATGGTTATATTAGGTATTCTGGTAGCTGCTATTATTTATGCTTTATATAGAGCATTTGTTTTCATAGCTGGATTTTTAATACTTGGAATCATAGGATATTATGTAATAGATTTCGTTGTAAGATATTTCAGTATAAGTTTTCCAGCTGAGTCCGGGTATTTTATTTTTGGTGGAGCTATTCTTTTTGGAATAATTGGAGGTTTTTTTGCTGCCAGGAAAAGCACAGAAATAGTAAGCATTCTTTCGATAATTGTAGGATCTGCTGTTATAAGTAGTACAATTATAGCTGTAATAATTAAATACATTATCAAGTCAGAGGACTTTGAAAAGACGTTTTCTCAACCCGTTTATTCAAGCATTTTTGTGGGACTTTTGCTTGTTTTTATAATCCTTGGATTTGTAATAAATTTTGGAAAAAGAAAAGGCAAAGAACGGGGGTGAACAGATTTGAAAGTACCTGTGGAATGGTTGAAAGATTTTGTAACGACTAACAAAAGTGTTAGTGAAATTGCTGAAAGATTAAGCCTTAGCGGAAACAATGTAGAACAAATAATTAAACCTTTTCCCCTTTCAGGACCGATATTGGCAGGAAAAATAATAAACATACAGAAACATCCAGATGCGGATAAATTAGTTGTTTGTGAGGTAGAAATTGGGAATGAAAAAAGAAATATAATTACAGGGGATTTAACGGTAAAAGTGAATGATATTATACCTGTGGCATTGGATGGGGCAATTCTTGCAAATGGGATGAAAATTGAACGCAGAAAGATGCGAGGGGTTATTTCGGAAGGTATGATGTGTTCCCTGGAAGAATTAGGTCTTGAAGAAAAATCAGAAAGTGTTTATAGGTTTGAAGATCAGGTGCCAGTTGGAACTGATGTTGTTAAATATTTGAAGCTGGACGATGAGACATTGGATATTGAAATAACTCCCAATAGGCCTGATTGTTTGAGTATTATTGGGATAGCTCGCGAGCTTTCTGCGCTGTTTAATATACCTCTTTCTGTTCCAGAAAATAATTATGAAAAAATGGGAAAGTGTGATGTAAGTGTAACTATTGAAAGTGAAGGATGCTGGAGATATGTTGCTCGTGTTGTGAGGAATGTCAAAATCGGGGAGAGCCCATTATGGCTTAAAAGAAGATTAATATCAGCGGGAATTAGACCAATCAACAATATAGTTGATATAACGAATTATGTTATGTTAGAAACAGGTCATCCAGTTCACGCTTTTGATCTAAATATGGTTGGAAATAAAATTATTGTCAGAAATGCTAAAAAAGGTGAAAAGATTTTGCTTCTTGATGAAAAAGAATATGAAATGAAGGGTGGAGAAATTTTAATAACAAATGGTGAAAAGATTTTAGCACTTGGTGGCATAATGGGAGGAGAACTGACAGGAGTTAAAGAAACTACAACTGATTTGCTTTTAGAAGTGGCTATGTTTGATCCTGTTCAGATTAGAAAAGCTGCAAAACAACATGGGTTGATGACCGAATCATCATACAGATTCGAACGAGGCGTTGATCCTGATGATGCGTTGTTTGTAATGGAAAGGTTATCGACGTTGATTTATGAAATAGCTGGTGGTGTTTCCTCAGAAGTTCTTGATGTTTATTCAAAAAGAGTGGAGCCAGGAAAAATAATTTTCCAGAAACAATTAATAGAGAATGTAATTGGTGTTCAAATTCCAGAAGATATTTCAAAAGCGATATTACAAAATCTTGGTTTTAAGGTTTTAGATAGAGATGAAAAAACATGGGAAATTTGTGTGCCAACCTTTAGATATTTTGATATAGAAAGACCTATAGACATAGTTGAAGAAGTTGGAAGAATTTATGGTTACGACAGTGTTGAAAGCACACCGTTCCGGGTGTTAGTAGGGAAAGGTGGACGAACACGAGAACAAAGATTAAGATCAAAACTCAGGGAATTGATGGTGTCCCAGGGATTCAGTGAGGCTATCACTTTATCTTTTATATCTGAAAAAATTCATAAATGCTGGGGAATATCGAAAAATAGTGTACCACTTTTAAATCCAATAAATGAAGATATGAACATTATGAGGCCAACTCTTCTTTATGGATTGATGGAATCACTTTCGTATAATTATAAAAGACAAAACAGAGATGTTAAAATCTTTGAAATAGGGAACGTGTTTATTGGCGCAAAAGAACAACCAGAAAATGTTGAAAAAATAGCTGGGGTAGCCGTGGGAAGAATTAATAAATATGATTATACAGATAATAGAAAATTTAACTTTTACATTTTCAAAGGTATTTTAGATAACATTTCAAAATCTTTCGGGGTTAAATTTTCTTATGAAGATACAGAAATAGAAGGTTTTGTACCAACGCAAGTTGCAGCTGTAATTCTAAATGGTAAAAGAATAGGTTTCATTGGTATGTTGGAGCCAGATTTTGTAAACAAAGTTTATGATGTAAAAGATGAGGTATTTGTGTTTGAACTTAGTACTAAAGAGCTTTATGAAAATTATATAGAGGTTCCAGAATATAAGGCAAGTGTGATATACCCAGGTATTAGAAGAGATATAGCATTTCTTATTCCATCAAACTTTAAAGCTGGAATTTTAGTTGAAGAATTTGAAAAATCGAAAATTGTTGAAGAAGCTGGAATAGCGGATATATATAAAGGCAAAGGAATCCCTGAAGGATTTACAAGTGTAACATTTTATGCTGTTTTTAGATCACAGGATAAAACCTTAAATGATGAAGAAGTTAATAAGGAATGGGAAAATATTAAACAAAATATTATTAACAAGTATCCAGTGAAAGTTCGATTTGAGGGGGCATGAGATGGAATCAGGTTTTGTGGCACTTTCAGGAAAACCAAATGTTGGAAAATCTTCCCTTGTAAACGCAATTCTGGGAAGGAAAATATTGATAGTTTCTGATAAACCCCAGACGACAAGGAATAGAATAAATGTTATATATACAGATGATAATTCGCAGATAGTGTTTGTGGATACTCCTGGTATCCACAAACCTCTTTATCGATTGGGAGAATATATGGTTAAAGCAGCGGTAACAGCTTTAAAAGGTGTTGATATAGTGCTGGTTGTGGTGGACGCAAAAGATGGCATAAAGAAACCGGAAAAGTTTGTGTTTGAATATGTAAATAAATCTGGAACAAAAGCTATAGGAGTTATAAACAAAATTGATCTTGTAAGCAAGACAAGATTGCTGGAGTTATCAAGGGTAGTTGAAAAAGAACTTGAAAACTGTATAGGTGTTATAAAGACATCTGCTGTCACTGGAGAAGGCATAAAAGAACTTTTAGATGTGATAAAAAATCATCTCTCTGAGGGGCCACAATTTTATCCGGAAGATATGGTGATTGATAGACCATTTGCATTTATGGCTTCAGAAATTGTTCGAGAGAAAATATTTCAATACACGTATGAGGAAGTCCCCCATTCCACTGCTGTGATTGTTGAAGAGATAAAAGAACGCGAAAATAATGTAATTTACATAAGGGCAAACATATATGTGGATAGAAATAGTCAGAAAGGAATAATCATAGGTCATAAAGGCTCAATGATTAAAAAAATAGGCCAGGACGCAAGAAAAGAACTGGAATTTCTTACAAATCAAAAAATTTATCTTGATTTACATGTCAAAGTAAAAAGAAACTGGAGAGATAAAGACTTTATTATTTTAAATGAAATAGGAATGAGAGACGATATAAATCAATAATTAAAAATGTAAAAATAGCTTGGTTTCAAAGTATAGAAACCAAACTAAAATGTTTTTTATTTACCTATGAAATAATCTGGTAAATCAAAGTTTTCTGGTAAAATGACGAATTCATCTTTTGAATAATTAAATATTCCTTCTATATTCCCGATAAATTGTTTCGAGTGTGGACAACTATTACATATTCTTTGGAGTATAAAAATGTCTATATTATTTTCAATAAAAGAGTTGTATAAAAATTCAGATTTTGACTTTCCCATCAGTATTATACCCCTGTCTATCGTTTGAAACGTGTTAGATACAATCAAATAATTTCCATCTGATAAAACTAATCCAACAATATTGTTGGAAAATTTCGAGTTACTTATTATAGTTTTTTTATTCATAGCTGAAATTCCTACCTGTAAATAAGAAAAATGAGATTTATAAACATCAAGTCGAGTTTTTCCTTTTGTGATTATTCCTCTGTTATTAAATAATGTAATTTGTTGAGATGAATTAACTGGTTTAGTTTTCTTTGCTCCATTTATACGAACGTTAAAAATTACAACTGAATTATGAATCTTTGTCGCACTGTCAGTTGAATCTGTGAAAATACCAATAGAATTTTCTCCTAAAACTATTTCCATGTTTTTTAAAATAACTGTTGAGTCTATTGCTATAATGGCTGTTGTGTTTGTTGCAAATATTGATAAATCATTAAATTCGACTCTGGAATTCTCTATAAATATATTTGGATATTTTATAGAATAGGATTTTAATGGCTTGGTTTTAATCCAAACATTTGGGGACTCGCCTACTATTTTTAAATTTTTGTTTATTATCTTTAAGTTTTCTTTATAAACACCTTCTTTTATATGAATTATATCACCATTACTTGCTTTGTTGATCGCTTTCTGAATACTTTCTATATATCCAATGCTTTTTCCAACAATAAACGTTGTGTTTTGAGCTATACTAACCATCGAAATAATTAACCAACCTAAAATTATTAATATTTTTTTCATTTAAACCCTTCCTCTGTTTGTATAATACATTAATTGGCTAATTTAAACACCAAAAAGAATCATAGATTTCAATTATTGCTATTACAGGGATAAATTGTTTTACATTCTATTTTAAAACATTGATAATTTCCTGGAACCCAACAAGCTACATGACAAGAAGCTATGCATGCATAATATGCTATCTTCCCTTTAATCCTTGCAATCTCACAACCTGTAGTACAATGAGCCATACATGTTGTGTCCATATGCCCGGGTATATATCTCTTTTCAGTACATATACATTGCTTTAATGGTTCAGTAATAGATTCATTGCATTCTCTTAAAATATTCGGCGGACTTTGATTATATTCTGTCAAGAGTAAAACAGATGTTTCTGATTTTTCAAAAAAAGTAACACTTTCATTCAAAACTGTGAGGTTTCCATAAGTTATTATTACAAGAAAATTCATATATAAAACAAATATCATTTTTACAGATGCCTTCATAAATATCCCTTGCTTGATGTTATTTTAATAAAGCTACAATACTTTAAAAGGAGATATTTGATTCATGTGTATTTTATCATTTATATAATCACATTATCAAAACGAATAGGTTAATTATTTGTTAATCTCGCGTAGAACGATAGATATGAAAAATAGTTTAGAACCTATTTCATAGAAATCACTGAAAACCGTGCTTGTTTCAAAATAGGTAGAAGAAGGCATAGAAAAAAGCAAGGAAGATGATATAATCTCCTTGCTATAAGAAGAAAAATATAAAGAAGATATTCGAACTTGTATACTGCTTCCCATAAGAATTGATCAGAAAAAGAGTAGAGTGGATGTAGATTATGAAGAATACAAAGAAAGGAACGAAATAGAAGGACTATTTGGAAACATAAAAACAAAGCTTGGGGGATATGTATATGCCTACAGAGATGACATGGCAAGGATACAGGCACTAATAAAGTTTTTATTGTACAACCTGTATGTGGCGTATTTTTTTCTTTTTACAAAGCTATGTATTAATATTACAAATTTCATAGAAAATCATATAAAAATATACAAATTTTATATAATTCCATGTAAAATTAGATAAAACGCATAAATTCACATGAAATTCATAAAAAAATTGTATATTTCAAGTTCATTTTTCTTATTCTTATACGATTTTTGAAACAGGGCCTTGAAGACTTGACAATATGTATACTGTAATAGTATAATATTACAGTAATAAGATTGGGAGGTAAAAACAATGTGGTTTTCTATAGATTTTTCATCACACATTCCTATATATAGACAGATAGCCGAAAAGATAAAGTTAATGATAATTCAGGGCGAATTGAAAAAAGGAGATTTTGTGCCATCAATTAGAAATCTGGCAGGTGATATAGGGGTAAATCTTAATACAGTTTCAAGGGCGTATAGAGAACTTGTTCGTGAAGGAGTACTGAGATCTATAAGAGGAGAAGGCTACATTGTAAATGCTGAAAGTTTCGAATCTTTTGAATTTTCTATTATTAAAGAGTTGGAAGAAATTTTAAAAAAATGCAAGCAAGCTGGTATTACTTATGAAGAAGTATTATCACTGGTTAGCAAATATTATGGGAGGGATTTAGATGATTCTTCAGGTTAAAGAACTTTCAAAAAGTTATGGAAAAAAGTTAGCTGTAAACAAAATAAGTTTTTCGGTGGAAGAAGGCCAGATTTTTGCTTTGCTGGGTCCAAACGGTGCCGGTAAAACTACCACTCTAAAATGCATACTCGGTTTGAGAAAAGAAGATTCTGGAAAAATTTATCTTGGTGGGACTTATGCTTATTTGCCCGAGAAAAAAGAGCTTTATAAATATTTAACTGTTGAAAAAATGATAGAGATTACTCAGAACATTTCTAAAATGTTCAGGAAGGAAAAGGCTGTTGAATTAATTAATGACTTTAAGATTTCTTTAAAAGAAAAGATAGCGAATCTTTCCCACGGCATGCTTACGCAGGTTTATATATCGCTTGTATTTGCAGAAGATGTGGATATTTATTTTTTAGATGAACCAACATGGGGTCTTGATCCATTAATGCGTTCAAAAGTTATTGAATTAGTTCGGAAAATGTCTTTAGAAGGAAAGACAATAGTTTATACCAGTCATATTTTACCAGAGGTGGAAAAGGTGGCGGATGTAGTAGCGATTATGAATCATGGAAAAATTCTCGAGCTGGATTTTCTTGATAATCTTAAAGAAAAATATGTGGCGTGTGTGGTAGGCAAAAATGAAAATGTGGAAGGTTACCTTTTTAAAGAAACGGAAAAAGAGAATGTCTATATTACATTGAAAGAAAAAGCCATAGGCAAAATAGAACCTGTGACATTTGAGAATATATTTGAAGCGATTGTAAGAACTGATAAAAGAACCGCGAATTTATAACATTCATTTTCTTATGAAAGGAAGGTGAAACAGAATGAAAAAGATAATACTTATAGTTATATTGTTAACACAAGTTTTTGGATTTTCTTTTAAATTTCAGGATGAAGCATTTACGTATCTTGAATTTTTAGCAAAAGAAAATTTTCGTGCGGCTTATGACATGTCTGATGAAATAATGAGAAAACAACTCGATGTAAATAAATTAAAAAATATCTGGGAAAATGTCATTTTATTATTTGGAGATTATAAAAAGATTTTAAAAGTGAATGCGATGACAAAAGGAGAATATGAAGTTTATATTTTTACGTGTAATTTTGAAAAGGAAAATGCATTAATAACTATAAGTGTAAATAAAAAGGGAGAAATATCCGGGTTATTTTTCAAAAAAGCTGATGAGAAGATTTTATACAGATTACCGGAATATGTGGACAAAGATAAGTTTGTTGAAAAAGATGTCCAGATAGGAAAATATAAACTACCAGGTAAACTTACTATTCCAAAAGGTGAAGGCAAATTTCCGGCTGTTGTTCTTATTTCAGGCTCTGGGCCCAATGATATGGATGTGAGTATAGGTCCAAACAAAATATTTAAAGATATAGCTTACGGATTATCTACAAATGGTGTAGTAACATTACGATTTCACAAAAGAACTTATGTTTTGGGAAGTAAAATGAACATAGAAAAATTAACTGTGAAAGAAGAAATAATCGATGATGTGAACGCTGCAATTAATTATCTTAAAAACTTGAACTATGTAAAGAATATATATTTATTGGGGCACAGTTTGGGAGCGTACATAGCTCCTTATATTGCCAATAAAAATAAAAACATAGATGGTGTTGTGTTGCTTGCACCTCCTGCAAGAAATTTAGAAGATCTTATGTACGATCAGCTTATTTATTTAAAGAATTTTCAGGATATTAACAAAGAATTGCTGGAAAAAATAGATAAATTGAGAAAAGAAGTGATGGATGAATCTGAAATTATATTCGGTGCTACTGTAAAGTACTATTATGATTTAAGGAATTACAATCCTATTAATTATCTGAGAGGTATTAACGCGTTTTTGCTATTTGGGGAAAGAGATTATCAGGTAACAAAAAAAGAAGAGGAGATTTACAGAAAATATTTTCCTGATCTGAAAATAAAGGTTTATCCAGGTTTGAATCATCTGTTTATAGAGGGTAAAGGAGTTCCTAATCCCTATGAATATTTTAAAGAAGGTCATGTTAGTGAAAAGGTAATAAAAGATATATATTACTGGATAAAGGAGGCAAAAAAATGAGAAAAGAACTACTTGATCTTAAAGTAAGATCAATAGTCTTGTTAATTGCTATAACTGGATTATTCTTTGTTATTGCACCACTTCAAAAAGTGACGATTAATATGCTAAGTGAAAATGCAGAGGCAGTTGAAAAGTTTATAGGAAAAGGTTTTGTTGAGAATCTAAAAGATTGGAAATTCTATATATACTCACAGTGGTTTGGAAAAAATTTTGGTCAGTTTATCCCTATAATAGCCATAATTTTTGCCTTTCCATTGTTTTCAAGAGAATATGAAAGTGGCACCATAGAATTTCTTCTTACAAGAAATTCACGGCAGCGTGTTTTTGTGAATAAATTGTTTGTAAGTTCTATAATCTTGCTGGCAGAAATAGTGTTTTTTTCGATTCTTCCCGCTATATATTCAATAATTTTTTCTAAAGAGTTGAATTATAGTTATCTGTTTCAGTTTATGATTCATGTGATTCTGGGAGGAATGTTCTGGTATAGTGTTACCTATATGTTTTCCGTTGTTTTTAACGATCAGGTAAAACCCATACTATTTTCTGTAGTATTCCTGGGTGGAACTACAGCGTTAGGTTTTTTAAAACCGCTCCAATTTTTGAATACATATACGTATATACTTGGAACTGATATATTAAAAGGTGAAGGAATTAATGTTAGCTATTCATTTATGCTTTTGCTATTGACAGTTATTATTTTAATCATCAGCTATCAGGTGTTTTTGAAGAAAGAAATTTAGGAGGTGAAAAGATGATAATTTCAACAACAGAAAATGTTCCCGGTTATGAGATAACAGAAGTCTTGGGAGTTGTGATAGGAAATATTGTGCACTCAAAACATTTAGGGAAGGATATAGCAGCTGCTTTTAAAACACTTGCAGGTGGAGAAATACGATCATATACAGAGATGATGACTGAAGCAAGGAACAAAGCTCTGGAAAGAATGATAGATGAAGCTGAAAAATTGGAAGCAGATGCAGTAATAGGCATAAGGTTTGGAAGCTCCTCTGTAATGTCAGGAGCCGCTGAAATGCTTGCGTATGGAACCGCTGTTAAGCTAACAAGAAAGCAGAGATAGCAATTTACATTTATGGGTAACGATTGCTATACATTTAAGTAATATTTATGTTAACACAACGGATGAGCAGTATTTATGAGCTCATCCGTTTTTTATTTTTTATATTTATCACTCTTGACAAGAGAGTGCTAATATCATATAATATGAAATGGGAGGTGAAAGAAATGGCAGAGAAAAAAGAATTTGTAGTAGGAATAGATCTTGGAACAACAAATAGCGTAATAGCCTGGATGAAACCAGATTCTTCTACAGAGGTTATACCAAACGCAGAAGGTTCAAGAACAACTCCTTCAATAGTAGCTTTTACAAAATCAGGAGAAATTCTCGTTGGTGAACCTGCAAAAAGACAGCTTATTCTTAATTCGGACAGAACTATTAAATCTATAAAAAGAAAGATGGGTTCAGATTATAAAGTTAGTATCGATGATAAATCATACACCCCACAGGAAATAAGCGCATTTGTACTAAAAAAACTTAAAAGAGATGCGGAAGAATATTTAGGTGGGGAGATTAAAAAAGCTGTTATTACATGTCCTGCATACTTTAATGATGCCCAAAGACAGGCCACAAAAGAAGCAGGTGTTATTGCAGGTTTTGAAGTGCTCAGGATTATAAATGAACCAACGGCAGCTGCTCTGGCGTATGGTCTTGATAAGAAAGGGAAAGAAGAAAAGGTATTGGTTTATGACCTTGGTGGTGGAACTTTTGACGTTTCAATTTTAGAAATTGGTGATGGAGTAATTCAGGTAATTGCAACTTCTGGTAATAATCACCTCGGTGGAGATGATTTCGATCAGAGAATTATAGATTGGCTTGCAGAAGAATTTAAAAAGCAACATGGAGTTGATTTAAGGGAAGATAAACAGGCACTTCAAAGGTTGAGAGATGCTGCAGAAAAAGCCAAGATAGAATTGTCGAGTAAAATGGAAACTGATATAAGTCTTCCTTACATAACAGCGACTTCTGAAGGTCCTTTGCACCTGGAAATAAGATTGACAAGATCAATGTTTGAATCTTTAACTAAAGACCTTGTAGAAATGACAAGACAACCTATAGAAAGAGCTCTGTCAGATGCTAAATTGAAACCGGAAGATATTGATGAAATTATATTAGTTGGTGGGATGACACGTGTTCCAATGGTGCAGAGGTTTATCAAAGAAATTTTTGGAAAGGAACCCAATAAGGGAATTAATCCAGATGAAGCGGTAGCGCTTGGAGCCGCGATTCAAGCAGCGATTCTTGCAGGTGAGGAAGGCGCAAGAGGTAAGGACATAGTACTTGTTGATGTTACTCCACTTACACTTGGAATAGAAGTAAAAGGTGGTTTATTTGAACCAATTATTCAGAGAAATTCAACGATTCCTATAAAGAAAAGTAAGGTATTTACTACAGCAGAAGATGGACAAACAGAAGTTGAAGTAAGGGTATTCCAGGGAGAACGACCAATAGCTGCGGATAATATACTCCTGGGTAGTTTCAGGTTAGTGGGGATTCCACCAGCTCCTCGTGGAGTACCTCAAATAGAAGTTACTTTCGATATTGACAGCGATGGAATAGTGCATGTCTCTGCTAAAGACCTGGGGACTGGAAAAGAACAAACAATGGTTGTTACAGGCAGACATAAGTTAAGTGAAAGTGAAATAGAGAAGATAATAGAGGATGCTAAAAAGTATGAAGAACAGGATAAAAGAAGAAAAGAAGAAGTGGAGCTAAAGAACAGAGCGGATGAACTGGTATACTACATTGAAAAATCATTGAAAGAATATGGTGATAAAGTTCCAGAGGATTTGAAAAATAAACTTCAAACACTTGCTGGAGATTTGAGAGATGCTATTAATAAAAATGATATACCAAGAATTAAAATGCTCTTTGATGAACTTGAAAGAGAGAAGAATAAAATAGGTGAATATATTTATAAACAACAGGCCGGCAACCAGGATTCACAAAGTGCAGGTAATCAATAAGAATAAAAAATAAAAACAAAGGAAGGGAGGCTGAGAGTATGTTAGCAAGAAGAGACTTTTTTGAACCATTTGCAGAATTACAAAAAGAGATTGACAGAATATTTGAAGACTTTATGAGACCAGTAAGAAGAGATTATTCGTTCTATCCAAGAGTTGATGCATACGAAACTGATAAAGAAGTAGTGATCGAGGCCGAACTTCCTGGAATGAAAAAAGAAGATGTTAAGATAGTTGTTGAAGATGGTGTCTTAACAATTCATGGGGAAAGGAAATTTAACAGAGAAGAAAAAGGTAAAAACTACAAAATAGTTGAAAGAGCTGAAGGAAAGTTTGAACGTTCTTTTGCATTACCTGACTATGTAGACGTTGAAAAAATTAAAGCTAAATTTAGTGATGGAGTTTTAGTTATAGAACTTCCAAAGAAAGTAGAAAAGGCAAGAAAAGTTATAGATGTAAAAGTGGAGTAAAAAAACAAGTTCTCTTTTAGACTGCTTTTCTCAAAGCAAAGAAATAATAAAGTGTTATTTGACCTGGCTCCTGTAATTATAGGAGCCAGGTTTTTAATTTAATGATTTAGACGTTGATTTATTGAAATATTCTTGGGCATATACATTATATTTTTTCAATAATGAGATTTGTTCAATTAGATGATTTGTAAGTTTTTCTAAATATATAAAAACAGGAGATAAATTATAATAATGAGAATTTTTTTTTTTTTTTTTTTTTTTTTTTAACTAATAATGACTTATTTTTGTTGTTGTGAATCAGACATACGATTGATAGAATTCATTTGTCAAGTAATAAATATAAATTAACGAACTAGAAAAATAACAATGAAATAAATTTTAATATCTCTTTATTCACTATTTTAATTTATTTTTGACACTTTTTATTTGCAAAGTGATAAATATAGCGAAATTGGTTAATGTTTTCATGATTAATTGAAAGTGTTTCATTTTTGTAATGCCCGTGGTACTCAAAGGGAGAGCTGGTAAAAACTTGACATGGTTGCGTAGTAAGGTGGAAAGGTTTTTAATTTGGATGTGAAGCGCTTCAAAGAGAGTGTTCAGGTCTGGGGGGTAAAGAGAGAAAATGTATCTGAATGAATATTACAAATGGCATGATATGGTGGGTGTAATAGAAAATTTGGTAGCTATATCAGATAGAGTGTATCGTTCTGAAGTTATTGGGTACAGCCGTTCTGGGCGACCACTGCTTCTCCTTACAATCACGGAACCGTCAACACCAGATACTGCTAAATCTGGAATTTGGGTTGATGGTGATATGCACCCTGGTGGAGTTTTGGGTTCCACCGCTTGTCTCAATCTAGCTGCAAGATTAGTGCAAGGTTGGAGCAAAGATAGGCGTATTCAAGAACTCTTGATACATAAAGTCTTTTATATTCTGCCTCGATGGTGTGTAGATGCAGTAGATACATATCTAACCACACCGTATTACCCTCGAGGCAATAACAGTGTAGCCTATGAAGTAGCAGGTTTGATTTTTCTGGAAGACATAGATGGAGACGGAATTATCAGGGAAATGAGAGTACCAAATCCAGCAGGTGCATGGCGTATTTCCACTCTTGATTCCCGTTTAATGGTACCTAGGCAACCTGGTGATTCGGGGCCCTTTTATGATTTGTTTCCTGAGGGGCGCTATCATACCCACGCCAAGACTGAATTTGATTCATTCGTTGATTTAAATCGTAATTTTCCCTACCAATTTGTTACTAGTTATAGCAGTGGTCCTAATCCTCTATCGGAACCTGAAACTGCGGCAGTTGCGCAATTCATTCGTTCCCATCCTAACATTGGTCTTGCTCTTAGTTTACATACATGGGCAGGGGTTATTTTAACACCCTTTGCTAATCCCGAAGATTCTCTTACATCAGGTGACCAAATATTATATGACTATATAGCTCAAGTCGCCAAAGACACCCTTGGCTATCCTTGTATACCTGGATGGAAGTTCTCTCCAGCAGCATTGGGAAGTCGTGCTGGTACTTTTGTGGACTGGCTTTACCAAGAGTGCGGAGTTCTTGCAATGGCGGTCGAGTTATGGGAACCTCTTAGAAAAGCAGGCGTAGTAAGCAATTATGTTGATCCTATGATTCCGCGTTCCGAACAAGAGAACAAGAAATTTCTCGATTGGTTGACTGATAATATACCAAATGCTGTACGTTCATGGCGGCCATTCCATCATCCAGATTTGGGCATGGTGGAAATTGGTGGAATAAACCGCAAGTTCGCGTTGGAAAACCCACCCCCCAACTCCCGCTTGCTACAGGACGAGGTTGAACATTTTATTAGTTTTGTTCTCAAACTAGCTGAAGGATTGCCTCTTGTACGACTTGTAGACTGTAAGATGAATTGGCTTGATCATCATCAAATAGAGCTTCAGCTTACAGTAAAAAACACCGGTTATTGGCCCACTTCAGTTACAAAACGTGCGGAGTCAATTTTGCCTCCTGTAACAGTGACCATTCGCTATGCTGATAATATACAAACAAAATGGGAAGTAGGGAACTTGGATGGTTACGGAGTAGAACATCTTCTGGATTGGATAAGTGGAAACGGCTCTTCCTTTCGCGCGATCGGACGGTGCCGAGCCAGCTGTCGATACCGAATACGATTACCCTCTAATTATGGGGGTCCTTTAAAGATAGTTTCGTCCAGCCCAAGAGCCGGGCTGCATCGATATACGTTACATATTAAAAAATGTTGAGAAGAGAAGTGAACGCTATGACTGAACAAACCATACAGCTTCCTATTGTCCGTTCAGATCTAATCATAACAAATAAGAATGAGCGTGGTACCAGACTTTGGATTGTGTACGATCAAAAGTCCGGTAGAACTTTTCAACTAGGACCAGAAGAATGGTTTGTTTTTTCCAAGTTGAACGGCCAAATAGGCTTTGCGGAATTGCAGCAAATATTCAAAGCAGAGATGGGAAAAGATCTTTCTATTGCAACTATAAGTAAGTTTATTCGACAACTGGAAAGAGCAGGACTACTTGTAGGATCACGAGTAACTACACCCAAGCAATCTCTTTTCGCACTACGATTGCTACGTTTTCAGCCAGGGCGCTTATTCGAGAAAACTCTCAAGTTTATAAAACCACTATTAGTACCAAGTATGGTATTTTGCGTTTTCTTAATACTTATAGGAACTATAGCTGGTTTTATTAACGGACCAGATTTATTTCACTATTGGTGGAACCGTCGTTGGACACTATTGCCTTTTTGGTATCTGATACCTTTATATATGCTGGTATTGACAGGAGTAATAGGATTACACGAAGTGGCACATGGTTTGGTATACACATATTTTGGGGGACGGGTTCGTGAGGTTGGCTTCATGCTTCTTTATTTTTTACCAGCCGTTTATTGTGATGTTAGTGGCGTATGGTTACTCTCGCATCGCTATCAAAGAATATGTGTGACAATTGCGGGACCAATAGCCAATGCTGTCACAGCGGCCATAGCTATAGTGAGCTGGCCCTTCCTCTCACATAGCTTTCTCAAAGATAGTGCAGCAATGATATTTGTTACCTCCATTGTCTTGATAGTTGTGAACTTATTTCCTTGGTTACGTACAGATGGCTATTATTTGTTAAGCGACATCATAGGTATCCCCAACTTAGAGCAGAAAAGCTTACGTGCTCTGAGAATTGCAATTTTTAGGATCCTTGGAAAACAAATCCCAAATGCGAATATCAAAACTTCACTGTTCCTGATCATCAACGGAGTAATGATCATTCTTACGCGTTTAGCTGTATCCTTTCTGGTTATTACACTGCTTTTTTTCTGGTTACTGCGATAGGTTTAGCGTAGTTCTGACTAAATTGATGGAAAGGAGGTGAACAGCATGGATGAGAAAATCAAGAATAACGTGCCTCAAGAATCACAGTCTGAGGAGCTAGAGTTTATACTTGAAGTAGAAGAGCTGGAAACTCGTGACATGCCTTCCGTTGTCCTTCTCTGCACGTATGAGTATTAGAAGTGTGGGATATTAGGACCTAGTGGAGACCCACTGGGTCCTAGTTCTGTTAATTGATATCTCTATTTTGCACAGGTAGAAAGGAGGATTATTTTCGATGATAGTTCTTAATAAATCTTGTCGACCAACGCTGCGTCCCGGGATTCAATGTTTTCCAAGACCTGATGGGAAGGTTATATTCTTCGAATTTGGTCGTGCTCCAATCTCACTAGCTGATCCAGAAGGTAAGCGGATGGCATTGATACAATTGCTCGATGGCAAACACACAGTAGACGAGATCATCACTGAATACTCGCGTTTGTACCCAAACTTTACGTCAGAAAGCATCCAGAAGGCTATCATTGCTCTCTTTGAGAAAAAGCTGGTAATTGACACTGGTGCACCACTTCCTGACGCTTTGGATGCGCAAGATCTTGAGCGATATGCACGACAAATTGACTTTCTGGCTCGCTATGAAACACCAGACAGAAATCGTTATTCATACCAAGTAGCTTTGAAACAAGCCAGGGTTACTTTAATTGGACTTGGTGGTGTAGGTAGCTTTATTGCTTACAATCTAGTTGCCGTGGGAGTAGGTTTCTTACGTTGCATAGATGGAGACCGTGTCGAACGTAGTAACTTGAACCGGCAGATCCTTTACACTGAAGATGATATAGGGCAATTAAAAACAGAGGCAGCGTGCATACGATTGCAGAAATTCAACCCCTTAGTTCAACTCGAAATGGTTCCTAAAATGGTATACTCTCCAAACGAAATTGAAAGCTATATGCGCGATGTCGACTTACTCATATGTTCAGGAGATATCCCTCCCCTAGAACTGCGGCGAGCTGTGAATTTAGCATCAGCACGTTGTGGTGTTCCTTATCTCATGGTTGGAGCATTGCGTGTCGGACCATTAGTGATACCAGGTCAGACCGCGTGCTGGGCTTGTTTCGAAGAGATGATGCGCAAGACACATCAGTATTATGAAGAACTATCACAAGTGTTCGCTAGAACACGGACAGCACCTTCATTTGTAAGTATTCCAGCGTTAGCAGGATCATTCACAGCTTTAGAAGCTCTCAAGTTCTTAGGAGGTTTTGCCCCAGTAGCTACTCTCGGCAAGATCGTAACGATAAATATGAATGATCTTACATGCCGGATTGATAAACTCGATCGTATGCCATCATGCTCGGTATGCTCGAGGATGAAGTGATATGAGTAACCTGTTACCTGCTCTCGACTCCTTTGCTATCTTGCATAGCCCCGAAGGTTGTCTGCTCTGGGGTATAGACCGAATTTTATCACTTAAGGTGCCTGCAACTAGGGTAGACCAAGTAGTAAGTGTTCTTAAGCTTTTCGACGGAACTCACTCCATTCAACAAATCGCATCGTTGGTTGGTATACCCGAGCGTGCTGTTTTAGATATATACAATAAACTGAATGAACTTGGTGTGATATATAAAGGTAATGATGTACAACAATACCAGCAACCACTGCAACTAGAAATTCCGCAGCATATTTGTTTGTCCTCCATTGTAGTGGTCGGTACAGGACTGTGTGCTACAACATTTATTAGCAAGTTGCCTATAACCCAATTGGTGGGCCCAGAGAGTTCATTAGATCAGATTAACTCACTTCGAAAACACACAAGTGTTATTGTCGCATTAGCTGACGGTCCTTGTCTTGCTCCTTTCAAGTTAGCAGAAAAATTAGCACGGCAATGGAAAATACCTTGGATTGCTGGGTTCTTGTATGGAGGAACCGCCCTTGCTGCAACTTTTCTACCGGGGAGCGGTTGTCTTAATTGTGTACTAAGTCGCTGCCAATCGATGGTAAAAGAGGAGAAGTATTGGAATATTTTGTTTTATGCACTCGAGAAAGCTGGCTGGACTGGTGTTCCAGTAATTACTTATCAGCATGATCAACGAGCTCATTTCGTGCTCGTGGATTTAGTATTACGGCTTCTAAACCGATTACAACAAAATGGCAAGGCAGAGTGTGTAATAAACACGAAAGTTGGAATTGAAGGAGAGTCGTCCAACAAACTACCCCAACCTCTTACTATTTATCGACAGGATACTTGGTCAAACAAAGAACATAAGTACCTTATCTTGCCTATGTTTTCTTGTCAACACTGCCATTTGCCACTTTCAAAAAGAAAATCATTTGTATGGCAGCAAGCGCTCAAGTTAGGACTGATCTGTGAGTTAAAATCAGTTGATAGATCAAGTAAGGATCCTCCGCTACCATTCTTTGTCGCCTTAGGACCAGCAGCGCATGCTTTTTCTCCAGCGAAAGATGCAATAGTCATTGGCGGCGCATTGAGCATAACCAAAGAGGATGCAAAAATGAGAGCCGTCGCTGAAGCATTAGAAAGATACTGCGGACTTTGCTTCAAACCAGATTACTTGCAATCTGAACGTTACACAAAATTGGGAATTCTAGCACTTAACCCTCGTCTAATTGCACTGTTCACAGATGAGCAATACCAAATGCCAGATTTCCCATTTCGCCATCCAAATGACGTTGGATCAATAACTTGGGTGCAGGGAAAGTTTCTACTTACAGGGGAACCAGTATTAGTACCGGCCCAGTTTGTTTACATAGGATATGCGCGAGCAGTTGGTGAACCAGAACTTGACAATTTACTTTCTACTGGCCTAGCAGCCGGGCGTTCTTTCGAAGAAGCGACTTTGAACGCACTCTTGGAAGTTATTGAGCGAGATGCTTTTATGATCGCTTGGTTAAATAAAATGCAATGTCCTCCTTTAAGTTGCGATATTTTACCAGAAGAACTAACTCAGATATTAACAAAGATAAACGATTTGGAATTGGAACTGCGGTTATGGTTACTACCTACAGATGTCCAAGTAGAAGTTGTTTGCGCTTGTATTCGTGATCTTAGAGGGAGACTTCCAGCCGCAGCCTTTGGTGTTGCTGCTTCATCTACTAGGAGTCAAGCGGCAAAAAAGGCAACGCTAGAAGCCCTCATGGTGCGCCGTTCGTTGCAAATCTTACTAAGGCATAGATCCCCAGAAACCTACCGTAACTTTGAGCGCATAGAACACGCTGTTGATTCTGCTTTGCTTTACACATTACCAGAAATGGAGTCTGGATACGAATTTTTGCTTGAATCACATACTCCTCCTCCACCACCGAAAGATAGAGATGATTTAACATTGAATAAGCTGGTTAACGAATTAAGCGCATTGGGCTTGCAACCCATAGTAGTCGATATAACGACTAAGGATGTCCGCTATGTTGGGTTACATGTGGTGCGAGTACTGGTCCCTGGTATGCAACCTTTAGACGTTTGTTATCGAGCACGACATCTGGGAGGCAAGAGGTTTAAACAAATGGCAAAGACCGTAGGTTGGCCGTGCGCATCAAGTTGGAATGTCTACCCGCAACCTCTTGGTTAAGCATCGATAAGAAGGAGGTATATTAATTGTGGATAAAAAATGGTATCTTAACAAGAATTTGCTGCGCCTTTGGACAGGAGTGATGGTCTCTTATTTGGGAGATGCACTATTCCTTGTTGCTTTTATGTGGATTGCTGTAACAAGGGGATCAATAGGTGCTCCAGCAATTATAATTGCCCTGCAAACATTGCCTATGGTACTTTTTGGTCCCTTCGTTGGGGTGATGATAGATCGCCTCCCGAAACGTCGCCTCATGATTGGTAGTGATCTGATACGGGCAATTATTCTGTTCCTTGTCCTAATTGCAGAACAGAGTGGTCTCCTTGCGATTTGGCACCTGTACATATTAGCCTTCGTACTTGGTGTATTTGAACTAATCTATCGTCCGCTCATTCGTATTTTAATTCCAACACTTGTTTCTACGGACGTTTTGGCATCAGCTAATTCTTTGCTCTTGGGTACTCAACAACTCACGTCCATTTTTGGTGCTATTGCAGGTGGTGTGATCGTGGGAGCAATAGGA
Source organism: Thermosipho ferrireducens (assembly GCF_017358165.1). NCBI lineage: Bacteria > Thermotogati > Thermotogota > Thermotogae > Thermotogales > Fervidobacteriaceae > Thermosipho > Thermosipho ferrireducens. The sequence continues at coordinate 1,193,921 of NZ_CP071446.1, forward strand.
CCTCAAGTAGCACTAGCATTAGATGCTGCTACTTTCCTCTTTGCAGCTGGAATGATATTCTTAGTTGAGTTTGCTCCAAGTTTAAGGCAATCACAGTCAGGAAAGGGCAAAGGAGTGTCAGGTATCTTGACAGATGTGTTAGGTGGGATACGCTACGTAACGAGTCGGCGTGATATTCTGACTTTACTGTTAACCATTACAGGTCTTAATCTGGCGGTATCTCCAGTAAACGCGTTGCTCCCGGCTTATGCAACCAAGGTGCTTGAAAGTGGCTCCTTTCTACTTGGAATGCTTTATGGTGCCGAAGGTTTGGGTATGTTATTGGGTAACATCCTTATCAGTATGCTAGCTTCCCGCATTTCTCTTTCCATGTCTATCGGAATCGGTTTGGGGGTAATGGCAACTGGCGTCATGGGGTTAGCTCTCTCACAGATACCTTTTTTGTCGCTTGGTTTTTATTTCCTTGCAGGCTTAGGTGTTCCCCTAGTTTTTACTACCACGTTTACTCACCTGCAGAAGACAGTATCACTGGAATATCAGGGACGTGTATTCGCACTGCAGCAAAGCACAGCTACGCTTGCTGTGCCAGTAGCGTCATTTCTAACTGCTGCAATGGTAAATATTTTTTCAATACGAGATTTATTCATAATTGCCAGTATTGCTTTGCTTATAGTAGCTGTCTTGGCTGTGCCTAAGATGGTATAATAAAAGATGTGTCTGTAAATGGAAGAATGGAGAAGGAACAGTTATTACACACGCACGCTCAACTCAACCGGTATATCGAATCTCAATGTTCTACCTATTCTTCTTGAGCGTTTGAAATGGAATACATCTGAATAAACACAATTTGTCATAACAATGGTTTTAAATGGATATTCTATTACACAAATTATAGATGTGCTTGGTACATTGGAGTTGCCTTACATAAAGAAAAAACTATTTTGAGGCGAGGGCAGATCGTTTGGTTTGTGATATATTTATTAACAGTGTTCTTACAATTTTATGGGAACTGGCTAACTATGAGCTTAATCCACGGGTTCCTATTGACTCAATTTACACAAGTGAAGTTTTAAGGATGGTAGAAGAATATGAGAAGCTTCATTAATAAACAAATTTTAAAACTTCTTAAGGAGCATACTTTATATTTGGTTTTTGCTTTTTTTTGCTTATTGTTACTACTGGCTTGACAATACCGCTTCCTTTGCTTGGTTCTGTCAAGAAAATGCTGTAAAAATAGCCTGTATCCCGTACTTGGAATAAAACAGATATTTACAAGCTACAACAATCCAAAAGGAAATGCCAATACGGAAAGATATTTCAGGACATACAAAGAAGAAGTAGCATGGGTATTAGATAATCCAGGTTACAAAGAGTTGTATGAGAAAACCAGGGCGTTTGAAAAGTTCTATAACGAAGAATATCCCCATAGTGCTTTAGGATACAAAAGTCCAAAGGAGGAATTCAAAGAAAGTATGAGTCTATACAAAATTGCTTAATTTTTTGTCCGGTTTTTCGGGGAGCATTACATAATTTTGCTCAAAGGTTCATTTGCACATTAATATAAATATACATTTTCAATACGTAAATTGGAAATTTGAATTCAATTGAGTTTAGTTAAAAGTGTGTTAGTTCTTTGTTTAATAATTAGTATAGAAATTTTTCCATAGCATTTGCAGCTTTTTTTCCTGCACCCATTGCAAGAATTACAGTAGCAGAACCTGTTACTATATCTCCCCCTGCAAATACTTTTGGAAGACTTGTTTTACCATAATCATCTGCTTTTATGTAGCCCCATTTGTTTAATTCCAGACCTTCAAATTGTGAAAGAAGCAGTTTATTTGCCTGAGTTCCAATAGCCTCGATTGCCATATCTGCCTTTATCACGAAATTACTTCCTTCTATTGGGATAGGTCTTCTTCTACCACTACTATCTGGTTCTCCAAGTTTCATTTTTATGCATTCGATTGCTACTAATCTTCCATTGTTGCCAATATATCTTACAGGTTGAGTTAATGTCTGAAATTTTATTCCTTCTTCTTTAGCATGTTCAATTTCGGCTTTTCTTGCAGGCATTTCAACCTTACTTCTTCTATAAACAACAGTGACGTTTGCACCCAGTCTTAAAGCACTTCTTGCAGCATCCATTGCTGTGTTGCCACCACCTATTACTACTACGTTTTTGGCGAATTTTACCGGAGTATCTGCTTCTGGAAACTTATAGGCTTTCATAAGGTTGATTCGCGTTAAAAATTCGTTTGCAGAGTATACTCCATTTAGTTCTGTGCCATCTATTCCCATAAATTTTGGAGTTCCAGCACCAACTCCTATGAAAATAGCATCGTAAGTTTCAAGAAGTTCCATTGGATGAACAGCGAATCCGACTGGAATATCAAGTTTTATATTTACTCCAAGCTTTTCAAGAAAGGCAACTTCTTTGTTTACAATAGCTTTGGGTAAACGAAATTCTGGAATTCCATAAACTAACACTCCACCAGGAGTATGAAATACTTCGTATAAATCAACGACATAACCTCTTTTTGCCATTTCTGCAGCGTTTGTTAGACCTGCGGGGCCTGATCCAATGACGGCAATTTTTTTGTTTATTTTTCTTTCGATTGTAATTTTATCTTCTAAATTATTTTGCATAGCCCAATCTGCTACGAAACGCTCTAAATTGCCTATTGAAATAGGTTTTCCTGCTTTGTTTAAAACGCATACACCTTCACACTGAACTTCCTGGGGACAAACTCGTCCACATACGGCAGGTAAAGAATTATAGCTTTTTAAAATTCTGTATGATTTTTCAAAATTTCTTTTTGAAATTTCTTTTATAAACCCAGGAATATCGATTCCTACTGGACATCCAGAAACGCATGTTGGAACTTTACATTGAAGGCATCTTTTGGCCTCTAAAATTGCCAGTTCTTCTGTATAACCTAACGAAACCTCTTCAAAATCTTTTGCCCTTTCTTCTGGTTTTCTTTCAACTGGAGGAATTCTATCTTTTACAGCCATGTTGGTTCACCAACCTTTTCAAGGTATCTTTCCAGGGCTAACTTTTCTTCTTCCCTGTATTGAGATAATCTTATCATAAAACTGTCCCAGTTAACTAATCTACCGTCAAATTCGGGGCCATCAACGCATGTGTATTTCATCTCATTATTGATTAACACTCTGCATCCGCCACACATACCTGTTCCATCTACCATTATTGCATTTAAAGATACCCATATTTTGAGGTTATTCTTTTTTGCAACCTCAGAACAGGCTTTCATCATTAAAGCAGGTCCAATTGCCCAGGCTATATCATATTGTTTTTCTTTTAGTAATTTATCCATTTTTTCATGTGCAAAGCCTTTATCGCCAAAACTTCCGTCGTCTGTAACATAATAAACATTTTTTGCATTTTCAAATTCATCTGTTAGAAAGAAAAATTCTCGACTTCTCGATGCTAATATAACATCTACGTCGTTACCGCTGGAAATCAACGCCTGTACAATGGGTATTATTGTTGCGATACCGACTCCCCCACCCACGACTAACACTTTTCCATAAAATTTTATTTCGCTGGGCATACCTAACGGGCCAGAAATATCTGCTATTTTATCTCCAGGTTGAAGTTTGCAAAGTTCATATGTGCTTTTCCCAACTGCTTTTACTATAACTCTGAACTTGTTGTTATTCACTCCTGCGATGGTTATTGGTATCCTTTCTCCTGAATCATGTGTTCTAAATATTACAAATTGTCCAGGTTTTGCTTTTTTCGCAATTAGCTCGTTCTTTATCCAGAACAAATGGACACCGTATGCTAATTTCTTTTTCTCAAGTATTTCATTCATGCTATCCCCCCTGTTCTAATAAGTGGATGATTTACTTTTGAGTACTTTTGAAGCCAATTTTACGCAAAATTTCAAAGTTTCATTTATATCCCACCCTTTTATAACTCCATATATGTATCCAGCAGATACAGCATCTCCTGCTCCTGTTGTGTTTACAATATTTGTTTTTATTGCAGGTTGGTTGACACAAGTTCCATTTTTTTCTTTGAAAAGTATCCCTTTTTCTCCCATCTTTAGAAGTACTCTGGGGGTGTATTTCAGGAATGAATTGATATTTCTATCTATATTATTGTGTTTAAAAATGCTGTTTATTTCTTCTTCATTTAATGAAACGCAGTCAACTTTCCAGAGGTAATTTTTAAGCTTTTCAAATTGAGATGGTTCTGAGAGTTCAACGAACACTTTTGGAGCGGTTTGAATAACCGAAATTATTGTTTTTACAGGTATGCCAGTTTGAACGTAAGTATATTTATTTAATGGCGGTATATCATCTGGAGTCAGGCATGCATTTGCTCCAAGATTGTGAAACATGGTATTTTTTCCATCTTTTTCTATTATAATGCTTGTCAGGGCTGTTGGTGCATCTTTTAATTTTGGAATATATTTTAAATTTTCTTTTGAAAGTAATTGCGATACTTTTTTTCCAAATGTATCGTTACCCAGAGCTGAAACTAATGCTACATTAATACCTAATTTTGATAAAAGTATAGCAACGTTTGTTGCTTTACCACCGGGTGATACTGTAAACTCTTTAGCCACATGATTGGCTTCTTGAGTTATTTTTTCTACATAATAATATATGTCTAAGTTAGTTTTTCCAACACAAAAAACGTCAATCTCTTTTTCCGATTCTCTGTAATACAATTGAAGCTGCCCCCAATATACCAGCGTTTTCTACAAGAGGACTTTGCAAAATTTTGTATGAGTTTTTGAATGATGGCATGACCAGTTCTTCCACTCTTTCTCTCAGTGGTTTAAATAAAATATCACCAGCTCTTGATATACCGCCTCCTATTATAATTACAGATGGGTTAAACGTGTGAATGAAACCGGTAATCCCTATGGCTAAAGCTTCTACTACTTCATTTATTATTTTGTTTGCAAGTCTATCACCGTTTTTTGCTGCGTCAAAGACAGATTTTGCGGTAATTTCATTTGCTTTGAATATCTCTGAATCGGGAAATTTTTTTCTTTTTTCTTTTGCCATTCGTATTATGCCAGTAGCAGAAGCGTATGCTTCCAAACATCCGTGATTACCACAACCACATAGTGGACCTTGAGGATTAATTATTACGTGTCCAAGTTCTCCGCCTATTCCATTTGAACCAGTTATTAAAATGTTGTGTGAAATTACACCGCCACCTACTCCCGTTCCAAGTGTAAGGGCTACTATATGTTCGTAACCCTGGCCAGCGCCAAACCATTTTTCTCCTAAAACGAATGAATTCGCATCGTTTTCTATAAACACACTTTTATTCAGAATCCTGGAAAGCTCCGGGCCAAGAGGATAGTTATTCCAATCTGGAAAGTTTGGAGAAAACCTTACTATTCCACGCTTTTTGTCAATTGATCCTGGTGAACCTATACCAACAGCGATATAATTTTCTCCTGCTGTAATTTTTTGTATAGCTTCTGCTATTCGTTTTAGAACGCTGTCTTTACCAGAAGTAACCTGAGTTTCTATTTCAGTTTTCCGTTTAATCTTTCCATTTAATGAGTCCACCAGGCCTACCTTTACAAAAGTTCCCCCGAGGTCTACTCCTACAATGTTCACTAATTCATTCCCTCCTTTGTGTAGGTTATCTTTTAATATCCATAATTAACTATTGCACCAATTTTTGTTGGACTTGCTTCTATTTTAACGGTTATTATACCTTCCTGTTTATTATATTCTAAAGAAATAGAATCTATTCTGTAAACGCGATTAACTGTCTCATTTAATGTTATGGTGGCATTGAAAGTGGCTGTTATAGTAGTCGTTGTTCCTGAATCATCGGAATGTATTTCATCCCATAGTCCAGCGTTATCTGTTAATATTTTTTTCCATATATTGGATACAGAATATATTTCAATTCTCTGTAAGTATGAGTCTATATTGTTATTTATACTTTGAGATATGTTTATACTTTCCCTTAAGATTGTACCAAGAAGAGTAGCAAATATTATAGAAATACTTAAAAGTGCCAATGCTAATGCAAGACTTATGATACCATTTTTCACGTTATCACCTCAAAAATTTGG